>NZ_JAGDEL010000001.1 GCF_017497975.1 Metabacillus bambusae
TTCCATTTAATTTCCTCTGGATAAGGGATTCTTGTACCCATAAGAAAAACACCTCCGCTAGAATCATATTGATTAAATACGACTCAGGAGGTGTTTTTTCCTTGTCTCACTTTATGGGGTCACTTCAGATGGACCTTGCGCTTTTATTAGTTATTCAAGAATCTTACTCAAAAATCGCTGAAAAGGACACTTGGACAATGTTGTTTCATCATCTCGTAAAAAGTATTGTCTCCACTCGTAATTGTCATTCTTGCCATAGCTGTTTAGATCAGGATGAATATCAATGAAATCATAATTTTTCAACCTTTTTCGTACTTGTGATTTTATCTTTTTTGCATAGGTTTTAGACTTATTAAATTCTTGTAGAACCCATCTTGGAGTGATCGCTAGCATAAGATAGTCAAAATATCTGCTTTGTCTTTTTTGATGTGATGGGGTGGCACAATATATAAAATATTGCTCTCCATTATAGCAAAACTCCCAAATGGGATTATGCGGATCAACTGGGATATGGTTCGGCCATTCCTCTCTGTCCTTTCTACTTATCCCACTTAAATGTTCCCAAAATAGCTGTTCATATTGTTCAACACAATATGTTTCGAGCAAATTTTGTGTTGTTTCATAGAATACAATAAGTGAAGTGAATTTACCAAATTGTTTTGATAGTTGAGTGTATTCACTTAACAGCACTGCAACTTCATCGATTGTTGAAGAAGCCCTTGGATCACCTACAAATCCATAACGTAGTTGGTTTGTAGAGAATCCAATTGTAGCTGGGATACATGGAAATGGCCGTTCCTTATCTTTCATTTTCTCTTCGAATTTTTCTAAAGCTGTTCTTTTCCAGTGTTGAAGTTGGTACCGATATGAGGGATCATCTTTAAATAATCCTTTTATGTTAATCACCTCCTAATGGCACATACAGTATATTCATTCTTGGAATAGGTAGGTGATTATTTACTTTAAAATAGGCACTTAGCCTAAGCGTTATTCTGGAAATTTAAATAGGTGCTTTTGTATATGATAAAAAGAGCGGACAGTTTTTACATGCTCAGTATTTTACTGACAGATCACTAGAAGAAACCGTTTCAAAGACAGGAACGATGAAAGATTAGAAGAGGTGGGGAGTCCCCACCTTTTTTGCTTATATTAAAGTTGGTAAGTTTAAAATTTTAGCATCTAGCTAGATTTCATTTCAAAATCATCTCCATAATATTTTTGCAAGTTAGGAGAGGGATTTTGCAATCTCAGCCACTAATTTTGCAAATTGGAAGAGGGTTTTTGCAACTTGGCCAAATAATCTTGCAAATCTAAAGAGGAATTTTGCAATTTAACCAAATAATTTGCAAATGTAATAGGTTACTAAGTAACCTTTTTGTAAGTATCTTTAAATAATTTCAGTACTTTAAATGCTTGATCACTTCCAGTACAATACAACTAGAATCTATAAAACATTTTAGGAGGCTATTTTAATATGAAATATAGAAACCTAGGGAGAACAGGGTTAAAAGTAAGTGAGATTAGTTTAGGAAGCTGGTTAACCTATGGCAAATCAGTAGAAGATAATGTTGCGGAAAAGACAATACATAAGGCATATGAGCTAGGGATTAATTTCTTTGATTCTGCAAACGTTTACGAGCAGGGTGAAGGTGAGCGTGTACTTGCTGGAGCATTAAAGGAATACCCTCGAGAATCTTATGTTATAACAACAAAAGCTTTTTGGCCAATGGGCGACGGGCCGAATGATCGTGGATTATCTCGTAAACATGTGATGGAGCAAGTGAATGCGAGTTTAAAAAGAATGAATCTAGATTATGTAGACATTTTTTATTGCCACCGCTATGACCCAGAAACACCTGTTGAAGAAACACTGAAAACAATTGATGATTTAATTCGTCAGGGGAAAATTTTGTATGCTGGCGTAAGTGAGTGGAGTGCAGCACAAATTGAAGAAGCAGTTGCAACTGCTGATAAATTCTTGTTGGACCGAATTGTTGTTAACCAGCCTATTTATAACATGTTTAACCGCTATATTGAAAATGAAGTGATTCCTGTAAGTGAAAAATATGGGATCGGGCAGGTAGTATTTTCTCCATTAGCCCAGGGTGTTCTTACTGGAAAATACAAAAATGGTCAAGTGCCAGATAATAGTCGTGCATCAAATCAATCGATTAATAATTTTATTAAAGGGATGCTAAATGAGGATGTCTTTAATAAAGTTGAGCAATTAGAAGCAGTTGCAAAAGAGATGGAAATTACTTTACCGGAATTAGCATTGGCTTGGATTTTAAGACAACCTAACGTATCAAGTGCTTTAATCGGAGCGAGTAAACCAAGTCAAATCGAACAAAATGTTAAAGCAATTGAAGTCGTTCTTCCTTCTGAGATACAAGACAGAATCGAATTGATTTTATCTTAAATAACTCCAAAAAAACAATTAAAATAAATAAAGTAAGGAGTGTTCTCTTTGATTAAAGGGATTGGACATTTGGCATTAACTGTAGAAAACATGGATAAATCACTTGAATTCTACTGTGATATTTTAGGTTTTGAAAGGGCATTCGAAATCCGCGACGATGAGAATCAGCCTTGGATTGAATATATTAAAGTGGCTCCAGGACAATTTATCGAATTATTTTATGGTGGATTAATTAAACAGCAAGAGGAAAGAAACCAAATAGGTTTTAATCATATTTGCTTAGAGGTGAACGATATTAACGAAATAGCCAATCACCTAAAGATGAAAGGGCTTACCCTAGATGTCGAACCAACTAAAGGGAAAGACAATAATTATCAATGTTGGATTAAAGACCCCGACGGAAACAGGATTGAATTTATGCAAATAGAACCTACTTCACCACATATGAACTGTTAATCGCTAATACACAATGGTTCCTAACTTCTTTTTATAAGCCTCGACTCAAAAAGTAAGTATACTATAAAATATGTATACGGTAGCATACAAACAAAGCTTATGACTTACCCAATTGGTAGGTCTTTTTTTATTTCATTTAAGTTAAACAAATGTATGTTTCTTCTCAAATTTATGACATGTAAAACTCAAACAAAAAGACATGTATTAAATTATATGGTACAATATGAAACCCAGCATAAAAAATGCTTTTTAATTTGTTATGTTGTTTCCTAGGCGTAGTTAATCACATAGTTTTAATTATTCCATTATAGTATAATTCGACAATAATGATAAAAATACCGGGTTATGACAGCCAAAAAGATTTTCTAATATAATGAAGTATCGAATCTTAATATTTTTCAAATAAATCACTAATTATTGTAAATTATATAAGTAGAAGTTAATGATTTATTTTTTACATATAACACCATTTACAAATTAGAAGAAAAAGGACGTGCTAATTTATGATAAAAATTGATATCCCTAAAGCAGACATCTCAATCACAGAGAGAATACAATCACGGAATGATAATGAGCCGGTCATAAAATCGATCGAGGGGTTCATTGATCTTCATGAGATTCCAAGAGATAAGGGCGGAATTATCTTGTTTTATAACAAAAACGATGAACTGCTTTTTGTAGGTAAGGCAAGAAAACTAAGGCAGAGAGTCAAAAAGCATCTTGAAGACACAGTATCACCAATTAAAAATCATAGAAATGAAGTATACAAAATTGATGTATGTGTGATCGAAGATCCGATGGAGAGAGACATTTACGAAACCTACATTATTAATAAACTTCAAGCGAAATACAATGTGGATAAAGTGTATTACAAATAGAATTAGAATAGGTGCTAAGAACCAAATGTTTACATAAACATGTTCACGGCACCTTTTTATTCCTTTCAATAAATTTCACCATAAATTCTTCCCCTAGAACTTCTATTTAACCTCTAATCAATGGCTTCAAGCTAAAATAATCCAAAGCTTGATTAACATGATACATATCATATATTTTTTTCTCTAGACAGAATTGAATGACTAAATCAAATGTATCATTATCAGACAAAGAGAAACCTGCAGAACTTAAGAGTTTTTCGGTTTCTTTTTTATTTAGTTCAAGGGCTAGAGCCAGTGCGATTGTGGTTTTTTTCCCAATTTGGTAATCATGCATTGAACGTATTTTCGAAAAGTGTCTACGGTCAATTCCAGCTTTTTTGTAGATATCTGAATCGCTATATCCTTTTGTATCGATAAAGCTAAACAATACTTGGGCAAATGTTGGTTTTCGGTTATTCTTTATAAAATCTTCTATTTCGTTATGTTGTATCTCTTTAGTAATAATTCTCTCTGATTCACAAACATCAAATACTATTATGTTTAGATGTCTTTCAATATACTCCTGTAAATCTATTAAAGTCTTTTCTTCAAGCATATTTTCTCCTCCCATAAATGTCGCTTAATAGGCGACCAAATCAAGGATGAACCCAGCTATTATTATATCATGAACCATTTTGAAAGGATGATAATCATATGAATCGTAGTGGGTCAATGGGAGGGCTTGAAAACGATACAGTTGGTGGATTTAATGCCTTTATTGATAAACAGAGACAATTAGCGGGAGAAACAATTGTTACAGCTGTCCTATTTGATGACAAATATGAGATTTTATGGAATGGCATAACTACTAATAATGTTAGACTAACAGATAAGGATTATTTTGTAAGAGGGGGTACAGCACTGCTTGATGCAGTTGGAAAGACAATTCTTGATGTAGGTTATAGATTATCAAATGCAAATGAAGATGAAAGACCTGGGAAAGTAATATTTGTCATCACAACGGACGGTTTAGAAAATGCTAGCCGTGAATTTACCTATAACAAAATAAAAGATCTTATCAAACACCAACAGGAGAAATATCATTGGGAGTTCATTTTCCTTGGTGCAAACATAGATGCCATAAAAGTGGCGGATAACATTGGTATTGATCTGAATAATACCTTTAAATTTGAAGCCTCAAAAACAGGTGTTGAAATTATGTACCAAATGGCATGTGATGCAGTATTAGAAAAAAGGCAAAATATAAAGAACTAGTTTTGAAAAGAAAAAACTTCATTGTTTAACTATGACTCGAGCTTTCAAAAAATTTTCTTATTATGTATTGACTATTAGTAAATATTTCTATATATTAATTAATAATTTAAAATTAGCCGATGCGATGATAAGGACATGAGTATTTCTTGACGGTTTACAGAGAGGGAAGGCTTGGCTGGGAACTTCCTAATACAAGAGAATTACTTACCACCTTTGAGCAGTATTGATGAACCAATAGTAATTAATACCGTAGCTGCTACGATACAGCAAAACGAGCCATCACTTATTACAAAAGTGGTGGGAAGTTGGGTGGAACCACGAGATCAAACACACTCGTCCCTTTTTTATTAGGGATTTGAGTGTGTTTTTTTATGTTTAATTAAATACTAAAAGCAATGATAAGGACATGAGTATTTCTTAACGGTTTACAGAGAGGGAAGGCTTGGCTGGGAACTTCCTAATACGAAAGAATTGCTTACCACCTTGGAGCAGTATTGGTGAAATACTAGTATTCAATACCGTGCAAGCTACGATACAGCTTAAACGAAGCCATCATTATGGAAAGCAATCTGATGGAAAGTTGGGTGGAACCACGGGTATAGACACACTCGTCCCTTTTTTGAGGGATGGGTGTGTTTTTTTATTTGAAGGTTACTATAAGGAGTGGTTAATCATGAGTCAAAATGAGGTTGTTATTAAGTTTCCAAATGGAAATGAAAAGAAGTATGTTAAAGGTATATCCTTAGAAGAAATCGCACAGTCAATTAGTTCTAGCTTAAAAAAGAAATCTGTGGCTGGATTGGTAAATGGATCTTTGTATGACTTTAGGCGTAGCATCAATGAGAATGCAAATATTGAGTTATATGATCTCAATTCATCAGCTGGTATTGAAATTATGAGACATTCAACTGCACATGTATTAGCTCAAGCCATCAAGCGTCTTTATGGAGATGTTGTGCGATTAGGAATTGGCCCAGTTATTGAAAATGGTTTTTATTATGATCTTGATTTAGAAAATAACCTAACTGTTAATGACCTAGCTAAGATTGAGAATGAGATGAATAAAATCATCTCTGAAAATCTTGAGATTAACCGTGAGGAAATATCACGTGACAAGGCAAAGGAGATCTTTGCAGATGATCCTTTAAAGCTAGAACTGTTAGAGGATATTCCACTAGGAGCGGTTATAACAGTCTATCGACAAGGTGAGTTTGTTGATTTATGCCGAGGGCCACATTTACCAGCAACTCAGTATATTAAAGCATTTAAATTAACTCATGTATCAGGAGCTTATTGGCGTGGAGACAGCAATAATAAAGTTCTTCAGCGTATATATGGTGTAGCTTTTGCTTCAAAAGAAGCTTTAGATGATTATTTTCATTTTGTTGATGAAGCACAAAAAAGAAATCACCGTAAATTAGGAAATGAATTAGAGTTATTTATGTTTTCTGAGGAAGCACCTGGTATGCCATTTTATTTAGCAAATGGGCAGCTAATCCGAAATGAATTAGAGGTGTTTTTAAGGAAGCTGCAATATTCATATGATTATAAAGAAGTCCGTACACCGATTATGATGAACCAACGGCTATGGGAACGCTCTGGCCATTGGGATCATTATAAAGAAAATATGTACTTTTCTGAGGTGGATGATCAGAGTTTTGCATTAAAACCAATGAATTGCCCTGGGCATATGCTTATTTTTAAAGATAAACTTCATTCCTATCGAGATCTTCCAATTCGGATGGCAGAGTTTGGGCAGGTTCATCGCCATGAATTTAGTGGTGCGCTAAATGGCATGCTTAGGGTTCGTACATTTTGCCAGGACGATGCTCATATCTTTGTAACACCTGCTCAAATTGAGGATGAAATTACATCCGTATTAAAATTAATTAATTATGTTTACAGTACATTTGGCTTTAAATATGAAATCGAGCTCTCAACAAGACCAGATGATTACATGGGTGATGAAGCTTTATGGGATAAAGCGGAAGCTGCTTTAATAAATGTTTTAAACAAACTAAACTATGAATTTCATATTAACGAGGGTGATGGAGCTTTTTATGGACCAAAAATTGATATCCATATTAAAGATGCACTCAAACGAAGTCATCAATGTGCGACAGTTCAACTCGATTTTCAAATGCCAGAAAAATTTGATTTAACTTATATCGATGAACAAAATAAAAAAGTGCGCCCAGTTGTTATTCATCGGGCTGTCTTTGGCTCAATCGATCGTTTTCTCGGTATTTTAATTGAACATTTTGCAGGAGCATTCCCAGCTTGGCTTGCACCAGTCCAAGTAAAGGTAATACCTGTATCAAATAAAGTGCATAAAGAGTACGTAGAAAAAATAACACAACAATTAAAACAAGCGGAAATACGTGTTGAATTTGATTTACGTGAAGAGAAGCTTGGGCTTAAAATGAGAGAGGCTCAAATGAAAAAGGTTCCATATATTCTAGTTGTAGGAGATCGTGAACGTGACCTTCAAACTGTTAATGTTAGGCAATATGGGAAAGATGATTCGAGTGAAGTGAAACTAGATGAGTTTATCAATGATCTAAAACAGAAAATTGTCAGTAGATGTCTTAACTAGAAAGTGAAAAGCAGTGTAACTAGTTCTACTTTACTGTAGAACTAGTTACAACCTGAACAATAGCTTTTATTAAATACCATTTGCAATACCAAAATTTATCTGTTAAGATAAAAAAGAATTATTTTTGTTCGGTATGTAAGGAAAGAATAAGTTTTTAAAACTTTCGCCTTTGATATCTAATTGAGCAACTATAGTAATAATTGTGGATTGAATCCACCCAGGAGGAAACAAACATGCAACAAGGTACAGTAAAATGGTTTAACGCAGAAAAAGGTTTCGGTTTCATCGAAATCGAAGGTGGAGAAGATGTATTCGTACATTTCTCAGCTATCCAAGGCGAAGGATTTAAATCTTTAGATGAAGGCCAAAAAGTTACATTTGACACAGAACAAGGTCAACGTGGACTTCAAGCTACTAACGTAAACAAAGCGTAATGATGAAGGACTCTTTATAAGAGTCCTTTTTTGTTTGCTTAAAAATAACGTTAAAAAGAGGCTGACTAATTAATGCCTGATCCATAAATCCGGAAATATGACTGTAAAAAACATATTTCCGGATTTATGGATTGACATTTAACTTTTAGTCAGCCTCAAAAGACAACATGCTACAAGTGTTAAAATGGTTAATTTAAACATAACACATAATTCTTAGAATACCTAAGTAAATTTAAAAATAATGCTTTCTCGACGAATATGGCTGAATTCAGAGTTTTTAGTTTTTAAGGTAAGATATAAAGTGTTATAAAGAATTCCTTCTGATAGAATGAATTTAAAGGCAGGTGTTTGCTAATGGAAATGTGGGAAATTGCTCTTCATAAGTTTATAAATGAGTGGAAAAACAGAAGCAATGTAACAGCAGCACTCGTATGCGGAAGTTATGTGACAGGTAATCCATCTAAACGATCAGACATAGACGTACATATCATTTTATCTGATGATGTTGGCTGGAGGGAAAGAGGAAATAAAATTATTGACCATTTTCTCATCGAATATTTTGCAAACCCAACAAAACAAATTCGCAAGTATTTTCAAGATGATTACCGGGATCGTAGGACAATGTCTATGGTTCAGTTTATTACTGGTAAGGTATTATTTGATAAGTCTGGTGCCATTCAAAAGTTAAAAATAGAAGCGCAAGAATGGATGAACAAGAAATATGAAAACACTAATCAAGTATTATTAGAAGTCAAAAAATATGAAATTTGGGACACTTGGGATAATCTACAAAATTGTTATGAACAACAGAGCCCAGATTTTCACCTCGTATACTATAATTCTCTATCTAATTTATTTGTTCAGTATTGTACTTATCTAGGAGTAGAACTCATTCCTCATTATCAAATCCATTCATATCTAACGGATCCGAAGTATAAGAAAAAATATCTAAAAGAAACTTTCCCCGACACAATATTCAGTACTATGTTTATTGAAGCAATAGAAAAGAATGCAAAAATAGAGATGATAAACAGCTATAAGCAAATCGTTCAATATATTACAAACAAAATGGGTGGCTTTGAAATAGACGGATGGAAAATAAATAGCCCCATAGATATCTAATACTTGGTTAAGAGAGTACAGGAATAGAGTGTAGACGATTCGGTTACAAATTCAAGAGAGGAGAGACGTAATGAAGTTTGTATTAATATTTGGTGCCCAGGCAGTCGGTAAGATGACTGTTGGCCATGAATTAGAAAAAATAACAGACTTGAAGCTATTTCATAATCATATGACGATTGAGTTAGTCCATCCCTTTTTTGACTTTGGGACTAAACCATTCCATCGATTGGTGAATCTGTTTCGGCAGGAAATATTTGAAGAAGTGGCAAAAAGTGATCTATACGGAATAATATTTACATATGTATGGGCATTTGACCAGAAAGCAGATTGGGATTTTGTCAATCATATTTGTTCTATTTTCAAGTCAAGAGGTGGAGAAATTTATTTTATAGAGATTATAGCTGATTTTGAAGAACGTTTAATTCGAAACAAAACACCACATAGGTTAGAACATAAGCCTACGAAAAGAAATATAGAGCATTCAGAACATAATTTGAGAGTTACTATGGACCAACATCGGTTAACTTCTCTTGAAGGAGAAATCACAAGAAATAATTATATTAAAATTGACAATACAAATTTAAGTGCGGAAGAGGTAGCTCGAATCATTAAAGAAAAATTTGAATTGTAACTGAAGAATTACTTATTCCATAACCTGGCGCTTTTCTTAAATAAAAGGCGTCCTTTTTTAATTTGAGCAGATTGTTGAACAAACATTAATTTATTCTCAATGTGAAAAGTTCTTATAAATACATTTTTGATCACACTCAGTTAGTGAACAGGTAAGTGGGAAGACTTGAATAAAGATCACCTCCTAATAATTGTATACTAGTAATGTTTCCGAATAATTAAATAATTGCTACTTATTGCTGACCAAAAATAACAATATTAGCATATGTCGATAAAAGGCTAAATTTAACCTACTGTAAAAGTACTGGTACTAAAGGTTAATTGTTTGAATCACATCCTTTTAATATGATAGATTATATGATTGCAAGCAAGTAGATGAAAAAAAAGACAGCAATTAAAGTTAATTTTCCACTATAAATTCCGCAAGAACAGAAAAGAAGAGTATCATGAATTTAAATATAATTAGGCTAAATATAAAAGTTAGGGGGAGAAAGGATAGCCATTATGCTAGTTTCTACATATATTGAAAAAAACGCTAGCAAACTTTGAAAGCGCTTTAATTAACGAATTATTCATTTACTAATTACAATATGACGGTGTGCTCTAGTTTGAAGAAGGACAAGTTTTAATAAAAAAGGGAGGTTTTCTAATGATGAAATCATTTTCTAAATTTATTTCATTTATGATAATTCTCGTTTTACTGTTAGGACTAGCAGCAGGATGTAGTTCAGAAAAAACAGCTGAAGGTGAAGATGGAGATAAAATCACTTTACGTGTTGCTTGGTGGGGTTCTCAGGATCGACATGATAAAACAAAAAAAGTAATCAAGTTATTTGAGGAAAAAAATCCAAATATAAAGATAACTCCTGAGTTTACAGGCTGGGATGGATATTGGGAGAAAATGGCGACGGCTGCAGCTGGAAAGAATTTAGCTGATGTAATTCAAATGGATTACCGATATTTAATGGAATATGTAGATCGTGGACTTATTGAGGATTTAAATTCTTTTGTGGATTCAGGTGCTCTAAATCTTGATGATGTTGGTGAAGCGTATATTGAAGGGGGATATGTCGACGACAAGCTTTACGCTGTTAATTTAGGAACGAATGCTTTAGCGATGGCATATGACCCTGCAATGTTTAAAAAGGCAGGTGTTGAACCTTTTGAACCTGGTTATACATGGGAAGAGTATGCTGAGGCAGCTAAGATACTAAAGGACCAATTCGGTGAAGGTGTGTATGGAGTCGAAGGAGCTAAAAACTTTCTATGGAATTTTCAATATTTTTTAAGGCAACATGATATTGAATTGTATAACGAGGAAGGAACAGCACTTGGATATGAAGATGATAAGCTATTAGTTGAGTTCCTAAACTATTGGGATGAATTATTAAAGGATGGTGTAGCAGCACCACCAGATGTAACAGCTGCCGTTCAAGGTAGATTGGAAGAAGAGCTAATTGTTCATGAAAAAGCACCTTCATTATGGTTTAACAGTAACCAAATTGTTGCTCTGCAAGGTGCAGCAGGACGTGAATTAAAGCTAACACTTTTACCATCACTTCCTGGTGGGAAAGAAGGACTGTATTTAAAACCATCACAGTTCTTCTCAGTCTCAAAGGAATCAAAACATAAAGAGGCAGCTGCAAAGTTCATTGATTTTATTACAAACGATCTTGAAGCAAATGAGATTCTAGCGGCCGAGCGAGGAGTTCCAATTGCTACGAAAGTTCGTGACCACTTGAAATCTAAAGTCGATGATGCGGCAAGGGAAATGTTTGACTATGTTGAACTTGCAGAACAACATTCAAGCCCAATTTATCCGCCAGAGCCATCAGGAGCAGGTGAATTAGACGCATTATTTACAAGGCTTGCAGAACAATTGAATTTTGGAGAATTTACAACAGAAGAAATGGCAAAAACATTCCGAGCTGAAGCAAACAAAATTTTAGCGAAAAATAAGTAAATTTCCTAATAAAGATTTACACAAAACAAAAGAGTAAACCCCCTCAAATTATTTTTATATGGCTTAGTCTTAAAAATAGACATTATATAGAAATCGTTAGAGGGGTAACCCTATTAGGTCAATCTTATTTACAGTGGAGGTGCCAAATGCAATCAGAAACAAGTGTGTTAACGGACAAAAAGATCACAAAACGAAGTAAAGCACTTCATAAGGGCTGGAAAAAGGAATTAATCGCATATGCTTTTATTTCTCCGTGGTTAATAGGCTTTCTTGGATTTATTATTGGACCAATGATTGCATCTTTATATCTATCTTTTACAGATTATGACATGTTATCAAGCCCATCATGGATTGGGTTACAAAATTATATCACCATGTTTACAGATGATTCCCGATTCTGGACGTCTTTAAAGGTAACATTTACATTTGTATTTATATCTGTCCCTTTAAAGCTAGCTTTTGCATTATTTGTGGCTATGCTTTTTGTAAAAGCTCGACGTGGTGTTGGTTTATATCGATCGGTGTACTACATACCATCTATTGTTGGTGGAAGCGTTGCGGTAGCTGTCATGTGGAAGCAGCTGTTTGGTAGAGAAGGTGCTATTAATGGAATCCTAAGCTATTTTGGGATTGAAGGACAAAACTGGATTGCAAGTCCCGATTATGCATTATCAACGCTCATCATTTTAGTTGTATGGCAGTTCGGTTCCCCAATGTTAATATTCTTAGCAGGCTTAAAACAAATACCAACTGAATTATATGAAGCAGCAGCAGTTGATGGTGCTTCAAAGTTTAGTCAGTTTTTTAAGATTACGATTCCAATGTTAACACCAGTTATCTTTTTTAATTTAGTCATGCAGATGATAAGTGGATTTATGACATTTACACAAAGTTTTCTCATTACAGCAGGTGGTCCACTTGATCGTACATTATTTTATGCCGTTTATTTATATGAAAAAGGATTTACTCATTTTCAGATGGGATATGCATCCGCAATGGCATGGATTTTATTGATTATTGTAGCCGTTTTCACCGCACTTATTTTTAAATCCTCATCTGCATGGGTGTATTACGAATCAGAGGGAGGGAAATAAAATGAAGAAAACAAAAAGTGACATTTTTTTTCACGTTTTTGTAATTGGATTTGGGTTACTGATGATTTATCCGATATTTTGGACATTAGCAAGTTCGCTTAAGCCTGAATCTGATATCTTTAAAAACGCTGCCTCCTTGTTTCCCTCGGAATTCAAATGGGACAACTATGCACTAGGCTGGGCGGGATTTGGTGATATTACATTTGGAACATTCTTTTTAAATTCAAGTATTGTCACAGTATTAGTTGTTATCGGTACCCTGATTTCATCAACATTAGTCGCTTTTGGATTTGCTCGTCTCCAATTTAAATTTAAACGTGTATTATTTGTTTGCCTACTTGCAACAATCATGCTTCCACATCAAGTTACCCTCATTCCACAATATATTATGTTTCACAAAATAGGCTGGGTAAATACATTTTATCCGTTAGTTGTTCCTGCATTCATAGGAGGAGTGCCATTTTTTATCTTTTTAATGGTTCAATTTATAAGAGGGATTCCTCGAGAATTAGATGAAGCAGCCATTATTGATGGTTGTAGCACATTCGGTATTTTCTGGAATATTATTCTTCCATTAACAAAGCCTGCACTAGCGACTGTTGCGATTTTCTCATTCTACTGGACATGGGATGATTTTATGACACCATTAATTTATTTAAATGATACTAAGCTATTCACAGTTTCTCTTGGACTAAGATTGTTTTCTGATCCGTCAGCTGTAACAGCATGGGGGCCTTTGTTTGCCATGTCGATTGCTTCATTGATACCAACATTTCTTATTTTTCTCTTCTTTCAAAAGCATCTTGTTGAAGGTGTTGCCACAACAGGGATTAAATAGAGGAAAATAGAATTGCTGTCGCTTCTTAAAAGCCCTGGTATGTTACACATCAGGGCTTTGCTCAAGAAGGCTCAGCACCAAACATATCATATCGATAGGGGTGGAATCGTGAACATCTGTAAATATTCGATTTATCGGAAGAATTGTGATCCAGAATTGGATTGGGACATGCATGATTTCCACACACATAATGAGTTTGAAATTTATCTTTTTCATAGTGGTAATTGTCATTATTTAATAAAAAACAAGGTTTATCATTTACAACCAAATGATTTAATATTATTAAACGGTTTAACCCTTCACAGAGCAAACCCACTTCCGACAGAAATGTATGAAAGAAGTGTTGTTCATTTTTCATCAGAGGTAATGGAGCCAATTATCACGACCTTGAAATTTCCAGAGTTATTAAAGCCATTTTCAACGTTCAATAATTGCTTATTCCGTGATATTGACCAGAAATTATTGAATCAAATAGAGCAATCAATTCAAGCAATATCTGAACTTTCGCAAGGTGAAGGGATTAAAGCCGATAAATGTGAGGACTCCACACTTAATTGTCGTTTTTATATAGCCAAAATGCAGACCTTAGTGATTCAGCTTTTGTTTCAAATTTATGAGCTAAGTCAAACACATCAAAATAAACACATACATGTGGAAACTGAAAAAGAATTGCATGTTAGAAGAATTACGGCATGGATTGATAAGCATTACCAAGAAGACATTACATTAGATCATATTTCTAAAAGTCTTAATGTTAGTAAGTATTATATGTCACATATCTTTAAGGAAGTAACTGGTGGAACGATCATGAAATTTTTAATGAGCTGTCGTCTTAATCACTCGAAAAGATTGCTAGAAACAGAGCCTAATTTATCTGTATTAGATGTAGCATTAGAATCCGGCTTTAAGCATGGCTCCCATTTTAGCAGGTATTTTCTTGAAAAAGTAGGATTTACGCCATTAGAGTATCGAAAAAAATATTGTAATATAAGGGATTTTTCTACTTTATCTTTTAATGACCAAACGAATTACATCAAAAAATAATCCGACATTCACTATACAGACATTCAAATGAATGTCTGCTTTGGTATGAATTTAAAATCGTTTCATAGGTCTAAAAGAACAAAAGCGCAAGCCCCTTGAACAGCCTCGGGCAAATAAGACGCTCAAGAAATGATGCAAAATCTAACGAGTCTTTCTAGTGATTTAAAATCAATAAATAAATAGATCACAAGAAACCCCTTATCTTTAGATGTGACAAGGGGTTTCTTTCTTGTAGTATTTTATAATTACCTACCAGGGATTATTGTCGAGCCTCCTAGGTTATCACCCGCAACATGCTGAAAGCTAAGGACAAAAATCTTTTTGTGCCCATCCTTTGCCCATCTGCCCTGGCTCCTAATTCGTGAATTCCAAACATTTTAGATAGGATCCGAGTGTAAGGAAAAATTGAGACAACAAATTGAATGAGCAATAATCATTTATATGAAAAAGTAATCTTTATATCAGACATGTGTTTGTAAGCGTTTCCGAAGAACTTAATAGTATGTTTCTTACAGCATGATTGTATACGTAATGCTAGAGAATAACTTACCTTGGTGTTGTAGGAAGAAGCCCGGGAAAATAACAGGAGGGCTTTAAGATGAAGGAAGGGGGTAAATTCCAAACTCGTCACTTTTAAATAAAAATAGATGACGTGCTAACGAATTAAATCAGAGGTAAAAAGTCGAACGGGATGAATAAGGGAGGAAATGAATGAAAAAATTTATGTGTGTATTTTTATGCTTAATACTACTATTTCCAACTTTTCAGAGTGGAGTCAGCTTCGCAGCAACAGTTGATCAACCAGCTGTAAATTCTATTATTAATGATGATTTCGAGAATGAAACAGTTGGAAATTTACCAGCTGGGTATATTCATAGTGCCTCTCAAGAGGGAGTTACTGAAGAAACAAGCGCCGTATTTGTTGACGATGTACCCGTTGATTCTATAGGAAACACTTCCGCTAAAGGGTTACGAGTATTTGATAATGATAGTGGTTCGTCTAAACGAGCTAGAACAATTGTTACAAAAGCATTCGATCAACAGGCTGGGAGTTTTGTAATTGAATTAACTATGATGGAACCAAAAGCAGTAGGGAATTCATATCCCTTACGAATAGAAGATAAAGAAAATGGAAAATCAGGCATAATTCTTGAGGTTTCAGGTGGAAACCTTGGTTATAAGGGGAGTGATGGAGCTTTTAAACAGCTCTCTTATGAGGGTGAGAATAATATTCCATTAGAATCAAATGTATGGTATCACTTAAAACTATTAGTCGATATAGTTAATGATTCAGCAGACATCTATATAAATGGCAAATATACAGGTAACATTCCATTTTACCAAGCGGTTGATCGTTTAGATGCAATTGAAGCGCAAACGGCTGGATCATCTGTTGGGGATTTGTATTGGGACAATCTACAAGTATATGTTGAACCTACTGATTCACCAAAGGGCTTATCAGCAATATTCGGTGATCAAGTTGCAGAACTAAATTGGATCCCTGCCAAAGGTGCTTCTTCGTATAATATCAAGAGAAGTACGAATGATGGCGGACCTTACGAGGTTATTGCTACAGACATAACAGAGACACGCTTTGTCGATAGTGGACTAGTAAATAATAAAACCTATTATTATGTTGTCTCTGCTGTAAATTCAGTCGGAGAAAGTAAACTTTCAAACCAAGTTAGTGTTACACCAACTGAAATACCAAATCCACCTTCACCTCCAACTGATCTAACGGTTCTCCCTAGAGATAGTCAGATTGATTTGAGCTGGAAAACATCTGGTCGAACAAAGTCGATTTTATTTGTGGGTACAGGAATTTCAGCAGATGAAAAAACGATCGATCATCTAGAATCACTTGGATACACTGTCACTTTTAAAAAGGATAACGAAGTAAAAACAGAAGATGCACCTATTTATGATTTAGTATTTATTGGAGAATCCTCAGGCTCAAGCTACATTGGGGAAAAATTTATGAGTTCCCCTGTACCAGTAATATATGCAGAACCTTATGTCTTAGATGATGTCAATCTGAGTGCTTCTACTTCTGGAGCATTTGGAAGCTTTGATAACCAAACCTCGATTAATATTAATCTTAGTAACCATCCACTTGCTGCTGGTTTGAGTGGCATGATCGATGTTTACACTCAATCTGGTAAAGTCAATTTTGGTGCACCTTCTGATGAAGCGATCGTGATTGCAACTGCAGCAGATGATGACAGCAAAGCAACGATTTTCGCCTATGAAAAGGGCTCGAAAAATATGAAGGGTGTTCCAGTACCAGCACGTCAAGTAGCTACATTTTTATTTGCGGGCCAGGAAGGTTATATGACAGAAAACGGTTGGAAGTTGATTGATGAGTCAGTTAAATGGGCACTTGGCATTGATGAAAATAATGCCGGTCCAAAAGAAACGTATACTATTAAACGAAGTACAGATAAAGAAGGACCATATCAGACAATTGTTGACAATATTGAGGGAACTAATTTTCGTGATACAGGTTTAGAAAATGGGACGAATTATTATTATGTTGTAACGGCAGAAAATATTGGAGGAGAGAGCACGAATTCTAAAGAAGTAAGTGCGTCACCTGTGGCTCCACTTCAAGCTCCAACCGGATTGTCAGCAAGTAATGGCAATGGAGAGATAACAATCAATTGGGCATCAGTTAAAGGGGCAACATCCTACCAAATCTTACGCAGTAAGGAAAAGGGAATGTCCTATGAAGTGATCAAAAGTGGGGTAACGGAAACGAACTATACTGATACTGAAATATCAAATGGGGATAGGTATTACTATGTTGTAGCTGCCAAAAACGAAACAGCTACTAGTACAAATTCCAATCCTATAAGCGCAGTTGGTATGCCAGAGAATGGAGTACCAGCCATTCCAAGTGGTATTGAAGCAACTGCAGGTGATACCCAGGTTATATTAACATGGTCTTCTATAAATGGGGCTGACACATATAACATTAAGCGTGGTTCGTTTGATAGCAAAGAATATGAAGTAGTTGCAACTAATGTTCATCTTACTAGTTTTCAAGATGTCAACGTTAAAAATGGTGAAACCTATGACTATGTCATATCAGCTGTAAATGAGAAGGGAGAAAGCTTCGAATCCTCTCCTATTGCCGTTACTCCTGCGAAGGTAACAATTGTAGCCAAAGAGGGTGGAGATTTTAAAACTGTTCAAGAAGCCATTGATGCTGCACCTGATAACACTTCTAAACGGCATGTGATTTACCTGAAGGATGGAGAGTATCGTGAAAAAATTACGATACCTAAAAGTAAAACAAACCTTAGTTTAGTAGGTGAAAGTAAAGAAGGTACTGTTCTTGTTTATAGTGATAATGCAAACACACTAGGTCCTGATGGCAATCCATTAGGCACCTCAAAAAGTTCAAGTATATTTATTTATTCAAATGATTTTATTGCTAAAAACTTAACCATCCAGAATGATTCTGGACAAGGTACAGGTCAGGCGGTTGCAGCGTATGTTCAGGGTGATCGCGCATACTTTGAAAACGTTAAATTTTTAGGTTTTCAAGATACATTGTATACACATCTTTCAAGACAATATTATCAAGGCTGCTATATTGAAGGTGATGTCGATTTCATCTTTGGTCCAGCAACAGCGGTTTTTGAGGATTGCCAAATCCATAGTAAACGTGATGGTGGAATGTTAACAGCGGCTAGCACCCCTCAGGACAGTAAATATGGATATGTCTTTTTGAATTCTACTATTACTGCTGACGAAGGTGTAGAAGGAGTTCGTTTCGGAAGACCTTGGCGCCCATATTCATCTGTTACTTTTATCAATTCAGAGATCGATGCATCTATTGCATCTGATGGTTGGGATAATTGGGGAGATGAAGGAAATGAAAAAACAGCGAGGTATTCAGAATATAATAGCAAAGGCGTAGGGGCAAATCCAAAAGAACGTGATCCTTGGACAAAGCAATTAACACCAGAGGAAGCTAATCAATATACTGTTCAAAATATATTGAAAGGAACGGATGGATGGGACCCTACTCGAATAGGTGTTATTCCATTATCAGATATAGCACCACCAATTATTACGATCGATCAGAAGGATGGTTTTGTCAACAAAGCTGAATTTACAATTACAGGAAAAGTTGACAAAGAAGCAATCGTTACAGTGGATGAGAAGGAAATTTCACTACAAGAAGACTTCAAATTTAACACAACTGTTCACTTAAATGAGGGATTGAACTTAATCACTGTTCAAGCTCGAGATAAAGATGGAAATCGTAGTATTCCATCTGTCCTAAGAGTTGTTTATGATCATGTCAAACCTGTTATTACAGTAGATGAGCTCAAGCTTGAGAAAAATGGAAATCACTACAATACGATTTACAATCCGTTTCCACTATCAGGTAAGTTAAGTGAAGCTGGTACTATACTTGTTAATAAGAAGGCAATACAAGCCTCTTCGGATTATACATTTAACTCAAATGTAGATCTTGAACCTGGATTAAATACCGTAACTCTGACTGCTATTGATCTTGCGGGAAATGAATCCGAACCTGTCGTTTTCAAAATTGTTCCGAAAGGAAATGCTGTACCAGACGGACCAATAAACATTATAAAAAGTGAAGTAACAAGCCCGAATACCGTTGAAGTAACATTTAATAGTAAACTGAAAAACTTTAATTCTAGTGATATTGAACTGCAAACTGCAACCAATGATTGGGGAGATCTTGATCCCAATCTTAAACCAAATATGACAGTGGAAAGTATTTCTACAAGAGTAAATAAAGACAAACAAACGGTAGCGGTTATTAAAACCAAGGAAATATTTAACACGGATGGTACACTCACGAAGCAACTAGATGAAGATCCATACGATATACCTTACCTCAATGCTGCCTATTATACCGGAAATAAAGAAATAGATCGTAAACAGGCTGATGCTCTATTATCCTGGCAGATGGATCATGGTGGATGGTATAAAAACATGGAGGATAAATACAATCGACATTGGGATGGTCAAGAACCTAAATCCGAAATGTATACTCCTGAACATGGTGAATTGGGTGTCATTGATAATAATGCTACTACAAATGAGATACTCTTCTTGGCTTTAATGTATAAGGAAACAGGTGATATTCGATATAAAGACTCTGTTTTAAAAGGTATCCATTATTTACTTGAGGCTCAATATGATACCGGTGGATGGCCGCAAGTATATCCTGCAAGAGGTAACTACTCGGACTATGTTACGTATAACGATAATGCGATGGTTCGTGTTATGAATGTATTAACAATGGTCTCGCAAAAGAAGTATCCATTTAATTCAGATATTGTAAATAAGGAGCTTTTAGAACAGATCAACCTTTCATTAAACCTTGGGGTGGATTATATTTTAAAATCCCAAATCAAGGTGAATGGTGAATTAACAGCATGGTGTGCACAACATGATCCAGTTACGTACGAACCAAAAGAAGCACGTTCCTATGAGCATCCATCTCTTTCAGGTTCCGAATCAGTTGGGATTGTCCAGTATTTGATGGCACTGCCAAACCCTTCAATAGAAATTCAGTCTGCAATCAATGGTGCTTTAAATTGGTTTGAAGAAGCAAAAGTTGAAGAGATGAAATATGTTTCAGGGGATCCGGCAGGGCAGTATTTTTATCCTGATACAGCAAGCAACACTTGGTATCGATTTTATGAGATCGGCACCAATCGTCCAATCTTTTCAGGTAGAGATGGTTTAATCAAACACAATATTCTAGAAATTGAACAAGAAAGAAGAGACGGTTATCGCTGGGCAGGAGAATGGCCACAAAAATTACTTGATGTTACAAATACAACAGGTTATTACGAAAACCGAGTATATGTAAAAGTCGTTGGTGATAGTTCGCAAAATGCGGCGGGTGAATCTTTGAAAATAGGAAGTTTGTATAAAGTCGAAGATGGTTTTTCAGCACAGGAATGATAAAGTTTTTGCATTCTGACCTTCATTTACAAATTGACAAATAGATTGTTGATAAAAAAGCAGAGCTGCCGCCTGGCAGTCTGCTTTAAAAAAAACGAATCAATTGATCATTATTATTTTCGTGTTTGATCCAGTCTTTCAATACCTAGTTGTTCTCTAGGGATTTGAAAAATGATTATATGTCCTCAAACCAATTGAATTATTTGTAATGTTCAATAATAAAAGGTCGTGTTGAGGATTAAATGACAAACATTTAACCTTTAGAGGTTTTTACAATTCAAAAAAATGATAGCTGATAAATAAATATTAGGTCATAAAAGGAGGATGAATAGTGAAAAGGTTTACTCTCATGGTAACAACGGTAGTATTATTTTTTGGGTTGTTAGAAATTTCTTTTATTCCTCAAGAAGGTCAAGCGGAAGCTAACAAGATTCTAGCATTTCCAGGAGCTGAAGGCGGGGGAATGTATACAAGTGGTGGACGTGGCTACGACGTATATGAAGTGACAACCTTAGAGGATTATGGTGAGGGTGATCCTCCTATTAAAGGAACGTTAAGAGATGCAGTTAGTCAAGGAAATCGAACTGTCGTCTTTCGAGTATCTGGTACAATTTATCTTAAGCAAAGCTTGAAGATTAAACAAAAAAACTTAACAATCGCTGGACAAACAGCTCCAGGTGATGGAATTGCTGTTGCAGGTTTTGGGACCGATATCTCTGGTTCTGAAAATATTATTGTCCGTTATATGAGATTTAGACCTGGCAGCACAAATATTGATTCAGAGCCTGATGCGTTTGGTGGACGTGATGTCAAGGATGCGATAGTAGATCATATCTCAACAAGCTGGTCTGTTGATGAAACACTGTCTTTTTATAGAAATGAAAATACAACATTACAGTGGAGCATAATTAGTGAGAGTTTGTATATATCAGGTCATGTGAAAGGAAGACATGGTTATGGTGGAATATGGGGCGGTGAGAATGCCACTTTTGCCAATAACTTAATTGCTAGCCATACAAGTCGCCTTCCTGCACTGGGGAATTCAGGAAATAAACTACATCCGATTTCTAGTACAGATATGGTCAACAATGTCATTTACAATTGGGGATTTAACTCTACCTATGGTGGGAATGATCAGGAAAATAATGTGATCAATAATTATTATAAGCCAGGTCCAGCTACACATGAAAAAGTACTGAAGCGTGTGGTTAGTCCTGGACAAAACGGCCGATCTAGCTGGTTTTATGTAAACGGTAATTATATGTATGGAAATAAAGCTGTAACAGAAGATAATACGTTAGGAATAGAAGAAATAAAAGATGGTACCGTTTTTTCTGACACTCCTTTTGATGTGTTAGGCCACGATACATTAAATATAAAGCCTGCTGAAAAAGCTTATGAAGAGGTACTTAAAAAATCAGGTGCAACATATCCGCGTAGGGATGCTATTGATGCGCGTATTGTTAATGATGTTAAAAATGGTACCGGTAGATTAATTAATAATGAATGGGAAGTAGGCGGTTATCCTGAATTAAAATCGGCAAAGGCACCAGTTGATACAGACCATGATGGGATACCGAATACATGGGAAGAAGCCAATGGATTAAATCCTGAAGATCGTGCTGATGGGAAGGAAATTACAGCATCAGGTTATTCGAATTTAGAATTATATTTAAACTCACTTGTTCTTATAGATATGCAAGCTGAGAATCCAGAGATAGACCTTCTATCACCTAAAATGAACGGTATTTATAAAGCAGGTTCTACCGTGAGAATGAAAGTTAAGCTAAAGGATAAACGAACTATTTCCAAAGTAGAATATTATCGTAATGATGAGAAGATTGGAGAGTCTTCTGATGGTACATTCGATTTTGAGTGGAAAAATGCCCCTGATGGTACATGGTATATAACAGCAAAAGCAATTGACAAAAACGGAAATGCTACACAGACAACCTCTATGCCAATTCATGTTAATACAGTAAATCAATCTGGAAATTGGACCGCGAAAGATATCGGAAAAGTTCTAATAAAAGGAATCACAACTAAGACGAATGAAGGACTTATAGTCAAAGGCTCGGGAAGCATTGATCAAAGAGCTGACTCCTTTCATTTTGCCTTTAAGGAAGTAACCGGAGACGCAGAACTGGTTGCAAGAATAGATTCGCTAACAAAAGTTGACAACAATGCTATTTTGGGCTTAATGATACGTGATAGTCTTGAAAAAGATGCAGCTACAGCGATCATTAGTACTTCGGTGGTGAAAGCTGATAAACAGGATACACCTTATTCAGTCCATTTTTCTACGCGAACTAATAACGGTGAGCCAATTCTTGCACCAGGTGAAAACGATCGACCTGAGGAAATTGGCGTACCATCCCTTAATGGGACAACACTTCCATACTGGTTAAAAATTGTAAGAAATGGTGATCTATTAATAGGGTATGCTTCAGAAGATGGAGAAAATTGGACAGAAGTTGGTCGAAAAGAAATCAAAATGGGTGAAGGTGTTTATATAGGATTTGCGGTAGATGGTGCTAAAAATACGAGTGAAATTGCAAACTATAATACAGCCACTTTTTCTAACATTTCGCTTATAGGAGATATAAGTCAAATAGGTAAGTAGGTTGTGTTGGTACCAAACATTTTAACTGGGTAACTAGAAGAAAGACTGAACTCTGAATAAATACAGGGTTCAGTCTTTTGCCATAGGATACAAAGCTTTAAGAATTTTTATTTTTATTAGGAATTCTGTTATTTTGACTTCCGTTTCCTCTGAAAAATTCCTTCACTTCAACATCTTGTCCGTTTTCAATTGCTCTTTTTTCAGCTCTTGAACGAATTTGTCGGCCATCACTTTGGTTGCCCATTTCATCATTCTCCTTTTTTAATGATCATAAATAGCATTGGTTATTTTCATAAAAATATTTATTGTATATTTAGAAATGAATGTAAGATTTTTATTAATAAATCAACAAAGCAACGGATCATTTTGCTAATTCATATCTTCCTCAAGTATTTATCCCCACTAGTTTCTTGTTAAAAAATGAATATTGCGCAATTTTTTAAAAAGTATTTGATTACCGAAAGGAAATCATAAGATTACGTCAAATTCAATAATGGTGTGCTTATTATGATTACACCCTTGAGGATCACCATGAAAAAAGAAAAGAGGAAAAGTGAAATGAACCTAAATTATATACAAGAAGTAGCATCTAAAGTAAAAGAGAACATCCAAAAAGTTGTAATCGGGAAAGAGGAGCAGATCGATCAGCTTCTTGTTGCCTTAATCTCTTCTGGACATGTTCTTTTGGAGGATGTCCCTGGAACAGGAAAGACTTTATTAGCAAAAACTATGGCTAAATCCTTAGATTGTTCATTTAAACGAATACAATTCACACCGGATTTACTTCCTACCGATGTGACAGGGATTAATTTTTACAATCAAAAGAAGGGAGAATTTGAATTTCGATCAGGATCGATTTTTTCGAATATTGTCCTAGCAGACGAAATAAATCGGGCAACACCAAGAACACAATCTAGTTTACTAGAGTGTATGGAGGAAAGACAGGCAACAATTGACGGTGAAACACATGTATTAGATCGTCCATTTATGGTGATTGCTACTCAAAATCCTGTTGAAAACCAAGGAACCTTTCCATTACCTGAAGCACAACTCGATCGTTTTTTAATAAAGGTAAACTTAGGCTATCCATCCAAGGAGGAAGGAATAAATATTTTAAAGCGTTTTAAAGAAAATAATCCGCTTGAAGAGATAAACCCTGTCATAAATAAGGAAGAAATTGTTGCAGCTCAAGACTTATATTCTAAAATTTATGTCAGTGAAGATATTCTCCAATACATCATGAATATAGTAGAAAAAACTAGAAATCATCAAGCAATAGAGTTAGGAATTAGTCCACGGGGAAGCCAAGCATTGTTAAAGGCTGTCCAAGTTTATGCGATTCTCAAAGGCCGTGATTATGTGAGTCCTGATGATGTAAAGGCATTGGTAAAACCTGTTTTAGGGCACCGTCTACTGCTAAAATCTATGATGAGAGCAAAGAATAGCCAAGTTAATTCAATCTTAGATGAAGTGTTGGAAGCGGTACCAGTACCTGCAGAGAAAGAACTTATGAAAGGCATTCAATCATAGATGAGTATCGCCTGGTTTATCTTAATTACTTGCTTACTTAGTATGATTCAGAGCTTCATTTTTCATAAATGGGGCTTAGTAGGTTTACAATACAATCGTTTTTTTAATAAGAAGACAGTGTTCGCTGGAGAAGAAATAGAAATGATCGATGAAATCTCAAATAATAAACTACTTCCATTACCATGGTTACGACTAGAATCAAAAATTGATCAAAATTTACAATTTGCAAGAAAACAAGACAACTCTACTGAAGAACTAAGTGAAGAATTTCATCGGACTTTATTTAGCCTGTTGCCCTATCAAAAAATAACTAGAAGGCATAAAGTCTACTGTAATAAACGGGGATATTATGAGCTTAAAACAGTATCTTTGACACTTGGAGATGTACTTGGCTTCGGGGAGACCTTTGATCATTTCAACGCAAAAGCCACCGTAACTGTGTATCCTGAAATCATACCAATCGAAGACATACCTTTACCTTCTCATAGTTGGCTTGGCAATATTATGGTGAGAAGGTGGATTATTGATGATCCCTTTGTTAACGCTGGTGTACGAGAATATTCTTATGGTGACTCAATGAATTCAGTAAATTGGAAAGCAACAGCTCGGACAGGCAGCTTACAGGTTAGTAAAAGGGATTACACCTCTGACCACCACCTAATGATTTATCTAAACTTTGATGAAACAGAGGATATTTGGATGCCAATTCAAAACGCACTATTAATTGAAAAGGGTATATCATATGCTGCTTCTATTGCACAAGAATCGATATCTAAAGGAATAAACACAGGATTTGGGTGTAACTCCTACTTAGTTGAACCATTTGGGGAAATAATAGAAAATAATGTAAAGGAATCTGTTCGAATTGAGCCGAAGAATGGGAAACATCAGCTAACACAGTTATACGATACAATGGCCAAGCTAAGCATGGATAGGAGCATGAGCTTTAAGCGTTTTTTACTGGAAGACATGAACAACCGTCTAAATACAGATATTCTTATTATTACTACACTATTAACGGCAAATATCCAGGAAAATATCCGACTGCTTGAAGTTCAAGGAAACAAAATTGAAATCCTAATGCTTACTGACCAGCTTAATGATTATAAAAACATGCAGGGAGAGGGTGGATATTATGCCCAATAGAGTTCGTGCAATTTTAGAGAAATGGGTATTAGGCATGTGTGAATTCATCCTCTTTTTCCCACTCGTTCTTTTACTTAGCATATATATCGTTCCCAGACCTCTGCTTTGGATTGCTCATTTGCCACTTCTATTTATTTTTGGTTACTTATTAAGGGTCTCTGTCCAAGATAAAAAACGAATAATCTATCTTGTATTTACCCTTCTCACAAGTGCATGTTCTGCCCTTCTCTTTTATGATAATGTGTTATCTTATTTGGTTGTTTTTATGAGTAATTGCGTCATTTTTTACCGTAGTATCCTATTTGCAGAACAGGAAGCAGAGAAATTATTCTCTTTTTCTAAACTATGGATGTTTGGGTTTCCTATATACTTTATTGCATACTTTTTATATCGATTTATAGATCCCTTATCTCCATATCTCAATATCATCACATGGGCTGGCATTCTGCTGGTCGTAATCACATTATTCGCTTCTAATAGTAATTCATTAAAATCTTCAACCTTATCAAAACAAAAAAAGCCGTTTGTGACAAGCTCAATTAAGCAAAAAAATCAAGCTTATATTTTAATTTTTATTAGTATAATTGCTATCATAACCAACTTTAAGGATATCCAAATCTTTTTCTATAAAGCGACTGTAGCTGTCATATCTATGATTCTTTCTTTCCTATCTATCTTTGAAAATGATGAGCCCATTGATGGAACACCTCCACCTAATGAAGCTGCCACACCGGTTTTAGAGGGAGGAGAGCCATCTACAATTGCTATCATTTTGGATAAGATTATCCAGTTTGCTTTTTATTCATTAGCACTAATTGTAAGTGTCGTTCTCATCATTATCGTTGGGAAGAAATTTGGTTATTTGCTTAGAGTTGGGTTTAAAAGGTGTTTGAAATTTATAAGCCAAATCTTCCATTTAGATCATCGCGAGAAAGAGGAAGGAATCCAATATTTTGACGAAAAGGAAAGTCTTATTAATTTAAAAAAATGGGGTAATGGTAAGAAAAATCAAGCAAAAGAATTGATTTTCCATTTATTAAGTCGTAAACCAAAGTGGGAAGACTTATCCGACCGCGAAAAAGTACGCTATGTTTATCGGCAGTTGGTAGAAAATAAAGTTAAGGACGGTTTTATTTTTAAAGAGTCCCATACACCATTCGAGATTATAAGTGAGATAAATAAAAAAAGAAATCAAAATGAGCTAATAACCTTATTAGAATCTTATGGTAAAGCAAGATACGGGAAACAGGACTTAAGTTTGCGCGAATTAGAGGAAGTTTCATTACTTTTGAAATCGACTAAGAAAGATTAAGTTAATTGGCTTTAACTTTAATTAACTATTTAGATTGAGTGTTTAAATTAATAATCTTTATGGGAATGAAGCCTGACTTGCATGTGTTATGCATCAAGTTAGGCTTTTATCATTTTGAAAATATGAATATATTTTAAGGTCATCGTCTTAACTAGTAAGGGCTAGGAGATATCCAAACAAGGTAATATATGGTGATAGTCTAAAAGAGACCACGGTAATTGAGGATTCTAGTATAATATGATCAGACACATATGTAAGAGCTAATGGATAGTACACGAAACGAATCATGCTTTGGATAACTGGTTAAATGAATACCTATATATTATTTACAACCATCCAAAACTATTAAAACTTTCTTATATCAAGGAGGGTAAAGCTTTTCACAGCTAAGGACATGACAAAACGAATAAAAAGTTTCATCCTCACATTTATTGCAGTGATTCTTTTATGTTGTATGATCATAATTGTTGCTGTTGAACAATGGAGTCATACAGAAGCTGGAAAAGTACCAGCGAAAACGGCGGTGTTGTTACATGCTGTGGATAAAAACCTTGTTACATCTGGCATGAAGCCGCCTAAATTTTTAACTACTTCTGGAACCTCAAGTTATAATCGAGAGACAAAGTACATCCCCATGTCGGATGGTGCTAAAATACCCATCCGTATTTATGAACCAAAGATAGCTGGGCCACATCCAATTATCATCTATTATCACGGAGGTGCATTTTTAGAAGGGTATGGTGATATCAATACCCATGATAATATTGTTCGAGCCCTTGCTAATAAAACGGGTAGTGTTGTCATTTCTGTTGGTTATCGTGTAGCACCAGAACATCCATTTCCGACAGCCACAGAGGATAGTTATGAAGCATTGCTTTGGGCTGTAGAAAATGCCAAGACATTTAATGGAAATACAAACAAGATTGCTGTTGTAGGAGACAGTGCAGGTGGTAATATAGCCACTGTAGTTGCGATGATGGCACGTGATCGTAAAGGACCTGCTATAACATCTCAAGCACTCTTTTATCCACTTACAACATTTAAAGATGTTGCGTTTAATTCTAGAGAAATGTACGACAGTGGTTATTACTTAATCTCAAGAAACGTTATGTTAAAAGCACGAAAGTATTATACGCCAAATAAGGAAATGTGGTCTAACCCGTATACATCCCCTTTACAAGCTGACAACCTTTCCAACCTTCCTCCTGCTCTTATTATTACAGCGGAGTTTGATCCATTACGTGATGAAGGAGAAGCATATGGTAAAAGATTGGCAGAGTACGGTGTACCAGTTAAAGCTATCCGCTATAATGGTGTTATGCATGGCTTTGTCTCTTTTTATGAGGTAATGAATCGCGGAAATCATGCGTTACAAGAAGCAACCATTTATTTGAATCAAGCGTTCAACGAAGAAATTCCATACAACCCATATGACTTACAAATATATGAACACCAAAAGACTTTAGAAGCCATTCAGGAGCGAGGCGAGGCATACGCAATAGGTGGCTATTTACTTGGGAAGCAAACATTAGCCAAGCTCGAATCCTGGTAAAAAAACGTAACTATTTATAATGACAAATAAGAGATGACTTTATCCCGCTACTTTAGTCATCTCTTATTTGTTTGATAGATAAAGATTTGCACGATCAATTAATTAAAGGTAATTTCCCAGATTGGGAATGGTTAAATGTAATGAAGGAAAGGAAGAGTTCTTAAGGATTGTTATAAAATAGGAATGATTATCGCTTTTTCTTCGTATCTTTTATATTTGGTTGGTTTTGTTTCACTTTTTCAAACAAGACGTTAACATGAACTTTGTTTTCTTCAATCGTCCTAACGCTTAAAACTTTCCCTTTGCGACCTTTAATTTTTATATTTTCATCAACAGTAGGAATCGTATTAACTAACTGAACTAAATGCAATGTATTATCTTCAAAAAAATGAATGACATACACCTTTAGATCACTCCATTCAATTAAATTTATCTTTAAAATGAAGATAAGATACAATGTTGGTAAGATATTCTTCATCTCTTTATAAAATATTGGGTAATACATAGATTTAGACCGCAGTCATAAAAACATTTAGATTTACCCTCGGTAGAAGGAGATAATAGATAAATAAAATCCCTTTTTTATATTATTTATAGTATGATTTATTAAGAACTAGTTATTGAACGTTTTGCTTATAGTGTAAAATAAGAATATGCAAATCGCTACAATAAAATACCTTATGGAGGTTTTCACCTTATTATGTCAAAGCACTATGAAGATTCGAATTTAAAAATATTCTCCTTAAACTCTGACCCAGCTCTATCAAAAAAAATCGGCGAAATTCTAGGTGTTGATTTAGGGAAGTGTTCTGTTACTCGTTTCAGTGATGGAGAAATTCAAATTAATATTGAAGAAAGTATTCGTGGTTGTGAGGTATATATTATTCAATCAATTAGCTCCCCTGTAAATGAACATCTAATGGAGCTTTTAATAATGGTAGATGCTTTAAAGCGTGCTTCAGCAAAAACAATCAACCTTGTCATTCCCTACTATGGCTATGCTAGACAAGATCGTAAAGCAAGAGCGAGGGAGCCAATTACAGCAAAACTTATCGCAAATCTTCTTGAAACAGCTGGTTCAACGCGTGTTATTGCACTTGACCTGCATGCACCACAAATTCAAGGATTCTTTGATATACCTATTGACCATCTTATGGGTGTTCCGATTTTGGGAGAGTATTTCCTAAATAAGCAATTAGATGATATTGTCATCGTATCTCCAGATCACGGCGGTGTTACCCGTGCTCGTAAATTAGCAGATAGGCTAAAAGCTCCTATTGCAATTATAGACAAAAGACGTCCTAGACCTAATGTTGTTGAAGTAATGAATATAGTAGGGAATATAGAAGGAAAAACAGCGATTCTAATTGATGATATCATTGACACAGCAGGAACAATTACATTAGCAGCAAATGCTCTTGTAGAAAATGGTGCAAAAGAAGTTTATGCGTGCTGTACACATCCAGTTTTATCAGGACCAGCAATTGAGCGGATTCAGAACTCTAAAATTAAAGAACTAATTGTAACAGACTCAATAACCCTTCCTGAAGAGAAGCGTATTGATAAGTTAGTTGAGCTTTCAGTTGCTCCCTTAATTAGTGAAGCGATTAAACGTATCCATGAAAAACAATCTGTGGATGAACTAGTTCAATAATTTTTATTTCTGATATATTTTTATCACCACCGAATAAAAATGATTGCTTTTCTAAATGCATTATCGTTTTCATATGTAAACAAAAAACTTCGAGGATTATGTGTTGTTAATCCTTGAAGTTTTTTGTTTTGACTTGAAATTTTAATACTTTATTTAGATTTTATTTCTAAAACATTTTGATTTTGAAAGAACATGTTTTAGTGGTTCCTTCAATAAAGAAATATATTAGCTAAAGGAGTATTTCAAATTATTATATAATTGAATAATACGAAGTGGATGGTAATGATAATCTTCAATTGGATGGTTAATCAATTTAGGTTAAGGACTATACTAAACTATAGTCTTTATTTATTTACTAAGTATTATCTTTATATAAAGGGGATATAATTATGACAATTGCAATTATATTAATTGTTATTCTGGCTATTGCAGCATTAATAGGTACCATACTTGCAGCAAAAGAAAATGATAAAGATTATAATAAAAAAGCAAAAGGAAATGTAACAAGATTGACTTCTATTTATGCTATTGTAATCTTTTTATCTATAATAGCTGTTGGTGTTTATATTACTCTTAGATAATTTATGAGATAAAATAAAACCTTACACTTTATGCTAAACAAGGTGTAAGGTTTTACATATTTATTTCTATATTGTTATCATTTAAAGGTTTGCAATTATACTATTATAGATAAAATGACAAGGGTGGAAACAATGGATTGGAAACCTGACAGAACAGATAAAAAACCTATATATAAACAAATAGCTGAATATATCGAACATCAGATTTCCTCTGGTCAATTTCCTGCTGATAGTGTTCTACCTTCTGAACGAACATTAGCAAAAGAGTTGAATGTAAATCGTAGCACAATTGTGTCTGCATATGAGGAATTACAGTCTCTTGGCATAGTAGAGAGAAAAAAAGGCAGCGGTACGAGGGTAAGTACTGATATTTGGGGAATTTCTCAAAAACGTATCCCAAACTGGGGTCGCTATGTGGAAGATGGCTCGTTTTTACCAAACCTTCCACTTGTACAGAGAATCCGATTAGAAATTCAAAAAAATGATTTAGTAAATTTAGCAAGTGGAGAATTATCACCTGAGTTAATGCCCCATAATCATTTTAAAAACATATTGTCCACTCAATCTTTCAGCGGAAGTCTCGGTTATGATCACCCACAAGGAAATGAAGACCTTAGAAATACAATAGTATCTCATGTTAAAGAACACAAAAACATTGCTACGGATCCTTCTTCCGTTCTTATTACTTCTGGTGCACAACAAGCACTTCACTTAATTGTAGAGTGCTTGCTTAAACCAGGGGATGCAGTTGCAATAGAGGATCCATCATATGCTTATTCTTTACCTTTATTTCAATCTGCTGGATTAAGAACTTTTCTTTTACCAGTTGATAAAAACGGTGCTAATCCTGAAGATTTGAAGTCATTGCATAAAAAGCATCGCATTCGGATGGTCTTTTTGAATCCAGATTATCAAAATCCAACAGGGACTATTCTCAGCCTTTCAAGACGCAAGAAATTTTTGGAGATATCTACTGAATACGGTATTCCGATCATTGAGGACGATCCATACAGTTTGACGTCCTACAATAGCGAAGTCAATCCGACTCTTAAATCGCTTGATGAAAATGGAAATGTCCTATATATTAGTTCATTATCTAAAATTGTTGCTTCCGGATTAAGAATTGGCTGGATTATTGGCCCTCCACAGGTGATTCAACGTCTTGCAGATGCAAAACAGCAAGTAGACTTTGGACATAGTGTATTTCCTCAGTGGATTGCAAATGAATTTTTGGGATCAGAATATTTCAACTCCCATATAAATATGATCCGAAAGCAACTTAAACTTCGTAGAGACGAGCTTATTTTAAGTCTAAAGGAAATTATGGGGGAAGAGGTGGATTTCCTAACACCAGAAGGAGGCATCCACTTATGGTGTAAAGTAGATCCAGCGTTAAATGAGCATAAATTACTTGAAGAATCGATTAAAAATGGAGTTGCATTTGTCCCTGGAAGTATCTTAGGATCTAATAAAGGCTATATACGATTTACATATGGACGAGGACAGTTAGATTTGATGCGTAAAGGAATCGTAAGATTTGCTGAATCACTAAATCATTTTAAACAGGATATTAAGGAATGATTGTAAATAGAGAAGCTCTAATTGGTGGAGAGGAGGAATAAAAGATGGGAAAAGGATTAACAGGAAAGAGAATTGCTATTGGCGGTAGCCGCAAGATAGAAGAAATTAGTTTATTAATTCAGAAACAGGGAGGCACCCCTGTCGTTCGTCCCCTACAAGGAACCGTCCTCTTAGCGGAGGAGGAACTTAATCCAGACTTACAAAAGTTTGTGTGCGAAGGTGCTGATTGGGTAATTTTCACAACCGGTATTGGAACAGAAACGCTATTAAATTTAGCCAAAAATTTAAATGTTGAACAAGAATTTTTAACTATTATCCAACATGCTAATGTAGCTACAAGAGGTTATAAAACCTTTTCTACATTTAAGAAACTTGGAATAATACCTTTAGCATCTGATGAAGACGGTACAAATCGCAGCTTAATACGATCTCTCGATAACTTTGATTTTTCAAATAAAAAGGTAATGGTGCAGCTGCATGGTGAAGATGCTCCTACATTAATCAAGTTTCTTGAGGACAGAGGGGCATCTGTATTAAAGATTCTTCCTTACAAGCACATTCCTCCCGAAAATGAGATATTGGAGAAACTTTGTATAGAGTTGTTAAATAATGAATTAGATGCTGTCTGCTTTACAACTGCTATACAAGTTCGTTCACTATTTGATTTTGTAAGAAAAAAAGGTTACCTAAAAGATATATTAGAAGTTTTTAAAAAGGATACTATTGCTGTTGCTGTTGGAAAAGTAACAGCTGAGGCTTTAATCGAACAAAATGTAGATAGGTACCTTTCCCCTAAGCATGAGAGAATGGGAGCAATGATTATAGAATTGTCACAATTCTATGAAAAAACACTTGAAGTTTTATAACTTTAAGTGTTCAATATTCATCAATTATTTCATGTGAATAAATGAATTATTCCAAGTGCAAACAAGTTATATGTTTTAACACAAAATAAGAGTTTAAAGTCTATATCAACTTTAAACTCTTATTTTGTGTTTTAATTTACTGACTCACAGACTGTAGACAAATTCAAATGAATTATTGAGTTTATCTATGATCTTTTTTAAGGAACACATTTATAGTAGGGATGAACACGATGTCAAAAAGAAAGTAACAGAACATTATGTACTTAATCACTATTTTATTTCAATAAAACGTCACATTTTTACCATGCATATCCCATTATCATATTAACCGGATACCATCAGGGTTTTGATGGTATTTAGAATTACTTTGGATAATGGATGGTTAAAAAAGAATAAAAGTGGATGGTTAATAATTATATAAATCTATTTATTATAAAAAGGAATTCTTAAAGAGCAAGGTATACAGTTTAATACATATAGGTAGACTTCAAGATTATCAAGTTTCATCTAGATACAAAAATAAACAATCAATGCATTGATAATATGCGTTATGGAATAAAATTAAAATAGAATGTAACGGAGATGAAAAATTATGACATGGTCTTTTGTACTTTTGTTGATTATTGCGGCTTTTCTTAAAATATTAGTGACGTGTCTCCCAACCGGTGTTGTGGAATTGCTTATCAGTAAGTTTGAATTGCATTTAAAACTTAGTGACGAGACTGCCACCGTAACCATCGATGGAAAACACTTGGAAGGTGAAGACAAAATTCAAGTTATTAATGATTTTAACGAAGCGTTATATTTAGAGCGATATTATGCACCACTAGAAAACAGTGTAACTCCAGTGGTCATTGACACTAAGAGAGGCAAAAACAATGTTAGGTTATTTGTGTACATTTACACTGATCGTGTTGATGTAGTCAAAAAATACAAGAAGAAAATAGTCGCGTATCGTCTACGATCCGATAGCCTTCAAAAACATTCTATGTTAGCAACAGGGGATTTAGTATAAAAAGAACTTATTTCCCTACTTCCCGAATCATGGGTAGTAATTTGGGAGTATAGAATAAATTTTATAAATTAACTTGGTCATATATTTACGTGAATGAACGTTTTGCTATTGTAACTGAATAGAAAAGGAAAAATAGGCTGTGAATCCTTATTGGATTTGCAGTTTTTTTATCGATTTTAATCTATCGACTGAAAGAAAGGAGTTCCATTTTTATCATATTAAAAAATATTAATGAATTACTTAAGTGATTTTATAGTGCGATAGTAAAGTCAAAAGAGAATGTGATGTATTTAAATATAAAACAATCTATCACGTTCATTTGTAAATTTGAAATTTTTTTGCTTTTAAAATCTTTAACAAGCCAAAACCATATTAACATTTACTGAACTGGATGGCTAAAATACCTTTCATTTGGATGGTCTATTTTCTTTGTAATTCCTTATGATAGAGAAATGGTAGAAGTAAATTGTATAAAAAGTACTAGTTTTTATGTCTTAAAGAATTTATTTGTAGAAACTATTAAATGAGGGAGATAAAAAAATGTTAGATAACCAAAAGATCAAACCGCGTAAAGCATTACAGCTGATTCAACCATACTCCCCTGGTAAATCTATAAGGGAAGTACAAAAGGAATTAGGTATAAATAAGGTGATTAAGCTAGCTTCAAACGAAAATCCACTCGGGCCATCACCTATGGCTATTGAAGCTATTTCCAAAGGTATCCTTGATATTAATCGGTACCCGGATGCTAATGCTTCAGCTGTAAAGGAGATGTTATCAAAACAAACATGTTGAAACACAACAACTTATTATGACAAATGGTGCTGACGAACTGATAACCCTTATTTCAGAATCATATTTAGAAGCTAATGATGAAATAATTGTCCCTTCTCCTTCCTTTAGCGAATATGATTTTGGTGCACGCTTAATGGGTGCCAAAGTTATACAGGTACCTCTTGGAGAAAACTATGAATTTAACATCGACGCTATTTTATCTAGGATCTCTGAACAGACCAAACTCATTTATATATGTTCACCGAATAATCCTACTGGGACATATTTATCAAAAGCGAAGCTAAATTCTTTACTTGAATCCATACCAAAACATGTTCTTGTTGTTTTCGATGGTGCCTATTCCCATTTTGCAACAGCGGAAGACTATTCTAATGGTATAGAATTTGTTCAACAAGATTACCCAATCATTGTACTGCAAACTTTTTCAAAGATTTATGGATTAGCAGGAGTCCGTATTGGCTTTGGGGTAGCTTCTCAAGAAATTGTAAAAGATATTTTGAAAGTGAAAGAACCATTTAATGTAAACTCATTAGCTCAAGTGGCCGCTGTTGCAGCTTTGTCAGATCAAAAACATCTTAAGGCTTCCCAAGAGATAAACGAAAACGGACGTAAACAATTGTATGAAACGTTTGATGAGCTAGGATTACATTTTATAGAAAGTATGAGTAATTTCGTCTTAGTGCAATTTGGACCTTATGCAGAGCATGTATATAAACAACTTATGGCAAATGGAATTATCGTAAGATCAGGAGCTACGTGGGGACTAAATGAATATTTAAGAATTTCAATAGGGACATTCGAGGAAAATAAAAAATTACTAGAAACCATTCAATCAATCTTAAATGAACAGTAACTTTCATTGTTTTGTTTTCATTATTCCTTAAGCAATAGAAAGAACGAGAAATAGTCATTATTATATCATTCTGAATTGGATTTAATTAAATTCTTACCTTACACGATAATATTGATTAAAACTGAGATGTCCCAGCTTTAAACAAAACAAAGAGACCCAACAAAAAGGGAATTTCACTTAACAACTAAGAAAAAGAGGTGTATATGTCGTGTATTCTCAATCAAATACTCCATTATTTACAGCTTTGATGGAACACGCAAAGAAGGATCCAATACAATTTCACATACCAGGGCATAAAAAGGGAAAGGGGATGGACCCAGATTTTAGAGAATTTATCGGAGAAAATGCCTTATCGATTGATTTGATCAATATTGGGCCTTTAGATGATCTTCATCAGCCACAAGGTATCATTAAACATGCACAAGATTTGGCAGCAAAGGCATTTGGAGCTGATCATACATTCTTTTCGGTACAAGGCACTAGTGGCGCAATTATGACAATGGTTATGTCTGTTTGTGAACCAGGAGACAAGATTATTGTGCCGCGCAATGTGCATAAATCAATCATGAGCGGTATTGTATTCTCAGGGGCAACTCCAATTTTTATTCATCCAGAGGTGGATCCTGTTTTAGGAATTTCACATGGAGTAACTCCAGAAGCAATAGAAACGGCATTAGGACAAAACCCAGATGCGAAAGCCATTCTTGTTATAAACCCTACTTATTTTGGGGTCTCAGGAGATTTAAAAAGGATTGTAAAAATTGCTCACTCTTTTGACATTCCAGTACTAGTAGATGAAGCCCATGGAGCACATATTCACTTTCATAATGAGCTTCCTCTTTCTGCGATGCAGGCAGGGGCAGATATGTCTGCAACAAGCGTGCATAAGCTAGGTGGTTCATTAACTCAAAGTTCGATTTTAAATGTTCGTGGAAATCTTGTTTCACCTGCTCGTGTCCAATCGATTCTAAGTATGTTGACTACAACGTCAACATCATACCTATTGTTAGCATCCTTGGACTCAGCAAGGAAGTCATTAGCTATAGAGGGGATGGCATTACTAGAGGAAACGATTCAAATGGCTGAGAAGACACGAAATTCCATTAATAAAATTGATTGCCTTTCTTGTGTTGGCAGGGAGATCCTAAGAACAGGATCTGCCTTTGCTATGGACCCTACTAAGCTTTTAGTCTCAGTAAAAAAACTTGGAATTACAGGTTATGATGCTGAAAAATGGTTACGTGAAAGATTTAATATAGAAGTAGAGCTATCTGATCTTTACAATATCCTTTGTATTGTTACTTCAGGAGATACTGAGGAAGATTTGAAGGTTCTTGTAAAGGCACTAAACGAACTCTCAAATGAATTTATCGATCAGAGTGTTGTTAAGCGAGACGTCTCTGTTATTTTACCTGAAATACCACCCTTGGCTTTAACACCACGTGAGGCATTTTATGCAGATACTGAACTCGTTCCATTTGAAGAGTCTAAAGGACGAATAATTTCAGAATTCCTCATGGTTTATCCTCCAGGGATTCCAATCTTTATACCTGGAGAGATTATTACTGAAGAGAATTTGCTGTATACAAAAAAGAATATTGAAGCTGGGCTTCCAGTTCAAGGTGCCGAGGATCAAGAACTGAAATTCTTAAGGGTTATAAAGAAACATAAGGCGATTAGATGAAAAGACAGGATATCTAATGGATAAATAGTAAGAAGTACAAGGAGCCCTTTTCTAGAGTCTTACAATATTGAGGGTTCCTTTATTTCTATCATTTATATTAATTAATTCAATCGGTCATTTTAGAATGGGGAATATAGATGAAACTGGAAGATTTTTCTCTGAATACTAAAAAAATAACAAGGATAATTGATGAGGATGATTTCTGCAGTGGAAGAACATTGAAGTCATATCTATCTTCTAGGGTTGAACAAATTAAACCCTCTGGAATTCGCCGTTTTTTTGATATGGCGAATCGTGTTGAAGGTGTTATCTCACTAGGGGTAGGTGAGCCTGATTTTGTCACCCACTGGTCTATATGTGAGGCTGTTATTAGGTCTTTAGAAAAGAGCTATACATCTTATACTGAGATTGCGGGTTTAATGGAACTTCGTAAAGAAATAGCGTATTACATGAATAGTCGTTTTCAAGTTTCATACTCTCCGGAATCGGAAATCATTGGCACAATTGGGGGAAGTCAGGCACTTGATCTTTCATTGCGTACGATTTTAAATCCAGGTGATGAAGTGCTGGTTATTGAACCAAGCTACCTTGCATATGCACCTTTAGTAACATTGGCAGGAGGAATACCTGTGCCAGTAAAAACAACCATCGAAACAAATTTTAAACCAAAGCCAGAGCATATTAAACAATCCATTAACTCAAATACAAAAGCGCTGATTCTTTGTACACCTAATAACCCGACAGGAAGCTTTCTAAATAAAGATGAGTTAGAAGAAATAGCAGAGATTCTAATTGAACATGATTTACTAGTTATAACAGATGAAATTTATGCAGAACTAACATATGATGAAACATTTTGTTCTATTGCATCTATTGACGGATTAAGAGAAAGGACCATTATTATATCAGGTTTTTCTAAAGGATTTGCTATGACAGGATGGAGACTAGGATTCATATGTGCACCAGAGGGTTTCAGTCAAGAAATGTTAAAAATCCATCAAAACACTATGCTATGCGCACCTTCAATAACACAGTATGGTGCCATTGAAGCACTAAAAAATGGCCAACAATATGTTCAGGAAATGAGAAAAAATTATCAAAAACGTCGAAATTATGTTGTAAATACCTTAAATGAAATGGGCTTAGATTGTCACATACCAGGAGGCGCTTTTTATGTCTTTCCATCTATACGTAGTACAGGACTTTCGTCAGAGAAGTTTGCAGAAAATCTCTTAATGAAGGAGAAAGTCGCAGTTGTACCAGGTAATGTATTCGGTGAAGGTGGAGAAGGCCATATTCGTTGTTCATACGCTTCTTCAATCGAAGCTTTACGTGAAGCTATGAAAAGAATAAAGAGATTTGTAGAAAGTTCATGCCTTGATTAATGTTATTTTAGCTGATTAGGAGTAAGTTAAACGATATTTTACAAACATAATAGGCTTTTTAAGAGGAGTGATTAAATTGAGTAAACAACGTTCTAATGTACGAGTAGCTGTTGTCCAAGCTGCTTCTGTCATTATGGATAAAGAAGCTAGTACAGAGAAAGCAATTTCATTAACACTTGAAGCAGGAGAAAAAGGAGCAAATATTGTTGTATTTCCTGAAGCTTTTATCCCAGCTTACCCGAGAGGTCTCAGTTTTGGAGCAAAGGTAGGAAGCCGTTCCTCAGAAGGCAGAAGAGACTGGCTTCGTTATTGGGAAAATTCAGTTCCGGTTCCGAGTAAAACAACTGAAAAGTTAGGGGAAGCAGCACGGAAGGCTGGTGTCTATCTTATTATTGGCGTAATTGAAAGAGATAACGAGCTCAGTAGTGGTACCTTATATTGTTCTGTATTATTCTTTAGTCCAGAAGGTACATTACTCGGAAAGCATCGTAAATTAAAGCCGACTGGTTCAGAAAGATTAATTTGGGGCGAAGGAGATGGCAGCACACTACCTGTTTTCGATACACCATATGGCAAAATAGGAGCATTGATTTGCTGGGAAAATTATATGCCATTAGCCAGAGCAGCTATGTATGCCAAAGGGGTTCAAATTTATATTGCTCCAACAGCAGATTCCAGAGAATTGTGGCAATCAACAATTCGTCATATAGCAGCCGAAGGGAGATGCTTTGTTTTATCATGCAATCAATATGTTAATAAGGATATGTATCCAACTGATTTAGCCTGTTATGATGACCTAGTATCTTCTCAAGAAGAAATGTGTCCAGGAGGAAGTGCGATTGTTGGTCCACTAGGAGAATATATAAAAGAACCCGTATTTGGTAAAGTAGAAATACTAATAGCAAATCTTGATTTAAGAGATATTGCTTTTAGTCAATTTGACTTTGATGTGGTTGGTCATTATTCAAGACCTGATGTCTTTCAACTTTTGGTAAATGAGGAGAAAAAGGAAAACGTAAAGTGGGTAAAGTAAAAACATTAATAAAAGCTAACAACCATTTTAACTGTAGGTTTACTTTTGCTGTGCTTGTTGGGGAAGTTGTAAAAATTAGTGAGAAGATTAAAGTGATTAAAAATCTAGCGATAGTAAATTAGTTGGAGATTCTTTATTATGTAGTTAATATCATTATAGACGACCTTAACTGCAGTTTTGCAATTTATAAGATAGGTGTTGTTTCAGAATATCAAGAGAATCAATTATGTGAAATTTAGGAGATAAGATTGCTGAAGAGATGTAAAGCGACATAAAAGACTCCCATTTTAAATCCCTATAAATCAACGTTTTATACGTTTTTGGGGGATTTTTATTCGCTGATTTGCGACACAAAAATCCCCCAAAATGTAAGATTTATAATAACCATATTAATGTATCACTGTTTATCAAAAAAATATCTTAAGGATATAGTGAAAACAGCAGAACAACATTTCTTTATCTTTTAATATGAAATTGTCTTTTGTGCATCCACTTCCTGGCTCTTTTGACGATGATATACAGCGTTAATTTCCCCACCTAAAACAAATATAAGACCTGTTAGGAAAAGCCAAAGCAATAAAACTATTACTCCCCCTAAACTACCATAAGTGGTAGAATAATTTCCAAAATTACTGACGTAAAATGAGAAGCCTAACGAACCAGCCAGCCATAGAATTGCCGCAAAAACAGCTCCTGGAATCACATGCTTCCATGGAAACCTCTTATTTGGTGCAACAAGATATAATGTCATCAAAAAGCCAATGATGACAATACCAGCAATTCCCCATCGTAATAGGTCAATAGTGATCTCAAATCGATCAGAAACTTGAATAAAAGATTGAAGCATATCAATAATAACTTGTCCAAATATTGGAAGGATAAGCGCAACCACAATGGATAAAATCAATCCAATCGTCAGGAAAATTGAAATCAATCTTACTTTTATAAATGATCTCGTTTCCTCTTCGTCGTAAGCAATATTCATCGCCTTTATAAAAGCATCCATACCGCTTGATGCAGACCAAAGCGATCCGATAATACCAAAAGTCAAGAGACCGCCACTTTTATTACTAATAATATTAAGAATATTATCCTTTATCAACTGAGCTGATTCTGAGGGCAGAACATGATCAACAAAACCTAAAGCACTTTTTGCTTCAATATTCAAGTATGGAACTATCGAGACTAATAAAATCAGCATAGGGATAAGTGAGAGAAAATAATAATAGGCTTGCTGGGCTGCTAGTCCTGTTACTCTATCCTCCTTAAATTCTTTCATAATTTTCTTGCCGTAAAGAAGAATTGTATCCTTCAAAACATTCACCTCATTCATTTCTGATTGTATGTTTTCTTGTTCCCTTCTTCGCGGCTGGTTAATCTTAAGTTTTAAAATTTTAAAAGAAACATAAAAAATAACCGCTAAGAAGCACAGAGAAGACTTTATTACTGCTTATGATTCTATGATTGATGAAGGTGTTTATTTGGAAGAGCAACAATCAGGGATGATGCCAAAGAAATTTTAGAAAAAAGGAAAATAGAAAATTATCGATTTTACGAATAGGTTAGAAGAAGGGATTGAAATGTATATAAAAAGAATCGAAATGAAAAAAATAGAAGAAAAAACAAACATAACAAACACCACAATAGAAAAGAGAAATATTGAATGTAATAGGTAGTAAACATCTAAATAATAATACTACTACTAAAATAAGCTGAGGCGACTTTTTTTTCATATTTAGCGTCGCAGGAGGGAGCGATATCAATTAAATTGAAAATAGGGGTAAACTTTATTGTTATAATTTGTTCTAAAATTAGTGTTCATTCTTGGGTTTTTGTTTAATTTAACTTTAGTTGAAGAATTCTCTTTATTTTTTCCTGAAAAGGTAGAATTACAAAAAAGTATGTATCACTGTTTTGAAAAGAAAAAAGCATGACGTGAAAAATTATGAAAATTTAAGATAAATAAATCTTTAAATAATGATTTTAGATTATTACGTAAAATATAAATTTGACGTAATAATCTAAAAAATTTAAAATAGAAATATAGAATAACTGAATTCGAGGTGGAATTTTATCGCTAGTGAGTCCCAGCAACAACAATATAAAAAACTACAATCTATTCTCAAGGAATTGCCATGGTATGTTGCAGAGTATATAGATCATAAAAGAAGAAAACTTTCTGCAGCTTCGTTACTTAATTATTGTCATGACTATAAAATCTTTTTTAACTGGATGATTTCAGAGCAACTATTTTCAGGTGCAGTTAAGGATATTCCATTAGAACGATTAGAAAAATTGACTGTGCAACAAGTGGAAGGATTTTTGTATGCTCTTCAATACGAATTAAATAACAAAGAAATCACCGTTAATCGTAAGCTATCAGCCTTAAAATCACTGTTTAATTATCTACAAAACATCGCAGAAACTAGAGATTTAAAGCCTTATCTTCAGCGAAATGTCATGGCAAAAATTGAATTTAATGAACTAAATGAAAGTATGGAAACGACTGCTAACAAAATGGAAGGTAAGATTTTGCTTGGTGATGAATATGAAAAATTTCGTCGGTTTGTAGCACATGATTACGGAGAAATCTTCAAGGATAATAAAAAATTACTTAACTTTTATAAATTAAATCAGGAACGTGATACCGCGATCGTATCTTTAATTTTAGGGTCAGGACTTCGACTTTCAGAAGTCGTAAACCTTGATATCGATGATATTGATTTCAGCAAATATTCTGCACGCGTAATAAGAAAAGGAAATAAAGAACAATATGTATTCTTTAGTAAAATTGCCATGGATGACCTTCAACAATACCTTAATATTAGAGAAAGTCGGTATGGTGTTGAGAAAAATAACAAATCTTTATTTGTTGCAGCCCCCATGGGACCAAAAGGAAAATCAAGACGACTTACCGGACGTTCAATTGAAAAACTTATCGAAAAATATGCGATTGCTTTCGGTAAACCGGCCTTATCAGTACATAAATTAAGACATTCTTTTGCAACAAGATATCATTCAGAGATTAATGATGTACCTAAACTTAGAAGACAATTAGGACATTCATCGATCCAAACGACGATGATCTATACGCATATTAGAAATGATGATTTAAGGAGTGCAGTTGACAGAATGGATTTACCTAAAGATCATAATGAGTAATTATGGTCTTTAATGACCATTTTTAAAATCTTAGTTTACATAATATATATTCTAGGAAGTTAATGGTTTGAATTAAATTACATCTCATAACCTAAGTTTACTCAAGTTATTGAGACGTAATTTATCTTTTAACAAGAATATCTATTTTTTAATATTTTTTATCAATTAATACATAGATTCAATTTAATGTTTATGTTTACGATGATATTTTTTCTAGATTATCTTTTCTTAAATTACAAAGGATCTTCAAATTTTAAGTGCTACATCTCTAATTAGCTCAATACTAACAAATCATCCCCCTCAGGAAATATTAATGAATTATTTCCTGAGGGGTAAATTCAGCAAGGTATTGTCCTTCCTTACATAGTTTAATTAATTGTATTACTTCACCCTTTTCCTAGTTATGGTTTATTTTAAGAGTTTCGATTACTTCCTCTGTTGCTTGTGCAATAAGCTTGTCATTATAATCAGCGTCCTTTTTATCGCGACTAGAAAGTATTGCAAGAACAATAGGATCTCCCTTCGGTGGCCAAATGATAGCAATGTCATTTCGCGTTCCATATGATCCTGCTCCGGTTTTATCTGCAACTTCCCAACCTTTCGGTACTCCTGCTCGAATTAATGTATCTCCAGTAGTGTTTCTCTTAAGCCAATCTGTTAAAATCGTACGTTTCTCCGTTGGTAGTGCGTCTCCGATTATGAAAGCTTGGAGGCTGGTAGCAAGCGCTCTTGCTGTGCTAGTATCATGAATTTCTCCTGGATTAACTTCGTTTAACTCTGGCTCAAAACGTTCAGGTTTGGTAACATTATCACCAATCTCCCTGAGTGATTTTTTAAACCCACTAGGTCCGCCAATTTGCTTAAGTATGAGGTTCCCTGCAGTATTGTCACTATATCGAAGAGAAGCATCGCTAAGCTCTTTAAGAGTCATTCCTGTATCAATATGCTTTTCTGTGATCGGATTATAATTTACAAGGTCTTCACTTGTATAGGTAATTTTTTGGTTAAGGTCTGCTATTGACTTTTGTTGTAACAGTACACCTACAGCTAAAGCTTTATGAGTAGATGCATATGCAAAACGTTCTTCTGATCGATAAGTTACGGTTTGGTTTGTGCCAGTGTCCAGTGCAAAGACGCCAAGTCTAGCATCAAATTTATCCTCAAGTTTCGCAAAATCATCTGTCATTGCAGTTTCTTGTTTTTTTTGTTGAGGTTGAGTAGAATCGTTGTTATCACCTGAACAACCTACAAGCGTTACACAAGAGAGAAATAGTACTGGTACAACTTTTTTAAACTTAATATTAATTGTGTTCCATGATTTCATTAAAATCTAACCTCTTTCCAAAATTTTAATTATCACCAAATGTTAGTTAAATATATGTAAAATTGGGTTGAATTCCCTAATCAATTTATTCCTTTATTTTACTTCTTCTTGCTTTTCAATTTCAGTAGTTGTTACATATTTCTTTTGTAAGTCCACATAGGCTTCAATTATTCGATTCGCAATCTTTTTATTTATTGGATCACTATCATTACTAAGCCATGGAACAACAACACTAAACGCTACCTCTGGATTTTCTGAAGGATAATAACCAACGAAGTTTAAATTATGCGTTTCTTTTCCCCAGTACTCACGTTTTATTCCATAATAGACTGTTTCTGAAGTTCCTGTTTTACCAGCAACATCATGTGAAAATTTGCCTTTAGCAGTTCCAGAAGTAACGACAAGCTTAAATCCTTGTTGAACCCGCTCTAAATCCTCTGCTGTGTTATTAACCTTATTTAAAACGTTTGCTTCCTTGTCAACAACAATTGGCCCAAGCTCTGAACCTTCAACAGGTGCATGTATACTTGTTACAATTCGAGGCTGAATCCGTGATCCACCATTTGCTATCACAGAAACATATTGTGCCAATTGAAGTGGTGTATACGTGTCAAATTGACCAATCGAAATATCCAAAAGCTTCCCTGCCTCATCGGGTGTATTTTGCAAACCAGATGACTCTTGTGGTAAATCAATCCCAGTTGGAACCCCTAAACCAAATTGCGCAAAATAATTTCTTAGCTTCTGGAAATCCTCTGATGTTGCATTCAATGGCCCATCTTTAACATAAGTGATATCAGCAATTTTCATCGCAACATAAAACATATACACGTTTGATGATAGCTTTAATGCACTTAAATCAGTCATTAGTCCTAAAGGATAAGCACTATATGACTTCTTTTCAGGTGTGCCCTTTAAATATATCGGTGCATCATAATACGTTTGACCATGTGGCATTCCATCCTGATAACCAGCAAGAACCGTTGCACCTTTTATAGTTGATCCTGCTTCATACTGTGTAGTAAAAGCACCGTACGTATAATCAAGTACTTTACTACGGTTATGTGGATCAAGTTGCTTGCCAACCATCGCTAAAACATCGCCCTGATAGGGATCCATCATCACGACAAATGCGCGATCCATTAAAAAGTGGCCTCCACTAGCTTTACGTAATTCTTCCTCTACGATCTCTTCGACTTTCATTTGAAGCTCCATATCAAATGAAAGCTTTAAGTCATAACCTCTTTGTCCTTCATCTATAATTTTTTCAGAAACAATCTTTCCGCTGTTATCTGAAATATATTCCACTTTTGCTTTACTTGGATTTAAGTAATCTTCATACTTGTACTCTAGATAACTTTTTCCTACACGTTCGTTTCGAGCATATCCTCTTACCGTATAAAAATCCTCTCGTGATTCAAGAATTCCTTGTTCAGGTGAGGTTAGCCCACCAAAGATTGTCTTTAAATAATCACCATATGAATATGAACGGTCCCAATCAGTGATAACGTCAATCCCTGGTAATTCTTCTAAATGTTCAGCAACAGTAGCTACTTCCGTATCAGTTAAATTTGTTGATTTTACAATCTGGGGTTCATATTGGTAACCTGAAGAAAAACGCGTGTAAATAAAAACAAGCTCTTGCTGCTTAGTACTTGCTTTTATTGCTTTTATCTCCTCAATTGGAACACGCTCAACTTGTAGTCTGTAAGCTTTAGTTGGCTCTAATTCTAACTCTTTTTCAGAAAGCAGTTTCTTGGTCTCTTCAGAGTTTAATGCTAACCAATAATCTTTAATATCACGATCCTTTAGCTCTTCCTTTAAAAACTCGGCATCATAACTGATATACTCTGCAAGCTTTTTTGCTGTATTTATCTTATCTGCTGCTGCTTTTGTAGTCTTGTCAACTGTATATGTGATTGCTGGAACACTTTTGTTATCCACCACTACTCGGTTATAACGGTCATACATTTTCCCTCTTGGGGCTGGAAGGCTTGCATAATCAGATTCAGTTCTTAAAACTTCTTTTGAAAACTCTTCCCCTTGTACAATTTGAACGATTCCTAAACGGACAACAAGTGCAACGAATAGTAAAAAGACAAGAAAAAAGAAAACATTAATCCGAACATATCTTAACTTTCTAAGTTTCCGGTATTCAGATGCATTTCAGTTTTGTTCTTTCAAAGCTGCCTCCTCCTTTTTCATAATTTTTATATTTCAAGCTCTCAACCATTGAATTTTCGACTTTCCTTAATTAACCGTAACTGGTGATCTGATGTAGTCGTCTTTCCAGCTATAGTTTTGTTTTATAGAGTATAGAATGCGAATCCTTAAACTTACACTTGTAAGATTTAAAGTCAAAACTTTGCAAAAAAGCATGAATATCATATGTTTATTAGCATGAGTTCATGTACCATATGACACATTTTCACCTTTCTATGAGCTTATCAATTTCTAAAAGTATTTGTATATCTTGTCACAACGTCTTCAACGGTTATGTATTCTTTTAATACTTCGATTAAAAATGCCCCTAAAAAACAACCTGATAACTCGCTCAATCCCATGGAATTCTACTTCATAATTATTTAATGGTTTTATTTTTCTTAAATGAGTTTTCCCCCTTCACATTCCAATTCCCCTATAAATAGCAGTCTACTGCTATTCCGGGAATAACATGAAAAACAGCCTTCTGTTTACCATTTATTAAATAACAAAACTTACAAATGTAATTTTTATGAATTATTACACATGTAAGTTTTTAAGTCAACCCTTTTAAACCTAGTAAAATGATTACTCATATCTATAAGTGATAACAATGATAACCAAAATACTACATTTGTAAGTTCTTTTAAATTTTGCTATCAACTTTCTTCAGACTACAGATCGCCCCTCATTTCCTTGTCTTAAACTACCGCTACTACTGTCTTCACTATTTTAGGACTTTCACCTTATCGACTATAGCCAAGTCAAAGGTTTTTGCTTTATTATTTCATTCATTGACTTCTTAAAATACGAACAATATAATTAAATTATTACAAATGTAAGTTTAGGATGGTTTATATGAAAAAAATACCCCAAATCTCAGAAGCAGAATTAGAAGTTATGAAAATAATCTGGAAACATCCTTCTATCAATACCAATGAGGTTATTGAAAAGTTATCTAGAACTAGCGAATGGAGCCCTAAAACAATTCAAACGATGTTGTTACGGCTAATAAAAAAAGGTGCTTTGAATCATTCTAAAGATGGCCGTGTATTCGTTTATACACCAAATGTAGCTGAAAGTGATTATCTAGAAATTGAGAGCAATAGTTTTTTAAATCGTTTTTATAATGGCACTCTTAACTCAATGGTATTAAACTTTTTGGAAAATGATAAGCTATCAGATAATGAAATTGACGAATTGTATCAAATTTTAGAAGACCGAAAGAACAGAAAGTAGGAAATCACATGGGCAGTTCCTTCTTTACTCTCTTTTTTATCAGTAATATCATATTGGCTGTGATTTTTTGCATCGTCGTACTCATAAAAATAATATTAAAGGTTCAAATTACTGTAAACACCAATTATCATATCAGTGTGATTTCTCTTTTAACATTACTTGTTCCATTTATCCCCCTTCATTTTCTTAACACAAATTCTTTTTTTGACTGGATGATAAACTTTGGAACAAGCCATGCAAAATTATCTGATATCCAATCTTCAAGAACAACGCAAGAAACTGTTCAAAGTGCAAATTTGCTACAAGATTTTTCTATGTCAATTGACCATTCGTCCTTCAAAATGATAGATTCTATCTTTTTCATAGTGTGGATAGTAGGAATGATTATTATGCTCTTTGCTACTTTATATAGCAATCTAAGAATTAGCCAAATAAAAAAGAGCTTACAAGTAGTTGGAAATATAGAGCTATCAACACTTTTTAATTCATGTAAAGAGGAATTACATATTCATAAAAAGATTGTTTTAGGTTATTCCTCCTTAATAAAATCACCTATTACCTTTGGACTTTTCCAACCATATATTATCATTCCAAAGATATTTCAATGCTTTCTACTGACGAAATGAAATGTGTTTTGCTTCATGAGTTGTACCATTGTAAACGGAGAGATATGCTAGTAAACTATATCATGTGTATGTCGAGAACAGTTTATTGGTTTAATCCACTCGTATGGTATTTTTTAAGAGAAATGAAAACAGAAATGGAGATTTCTTGCGATTATGCAGTTTTAAAAACGCTGGATAAGGAATCACATCTCAAATATGGTGAGGTAATATTAAGATTTGCTTCTCTATCCCAACGAACATCATCTTTGTTAGCTGCTTCGGAAATCAGCAGCTCCTACAAACATATAAAAAGGCGTATTGTAAAAATCGCAAATTTCCAAATAGAACCTCCTCTGCTAAAGATAAAAAGTGCTTTAGTATTCATCATTGTTCTGGCAATCATTTTGATTAGTATCCCATCGCTATCGGTATTGGCTGTGAACAAAGAAATACATTCCTTTTCTAATACTAATTTAGTGAACAAAGATTACAGTAGTATTTTTGATGAATTTTCAGGGAGTTTTGTACTTTATGATTCCAAAATAAAAAAGTACACTATACATAATACAGAAGAAAGTACTACACGATTCGCACCTGCTTCCACTTATAAGATATTCAGTGCATTGTTTGCGTTAGAATCTGGGATTATTACAAGATACAATTCTCAAATGCCTTGGGATGAAACTCTACATCCGTATGAAGAATGGAATCAAGACCAAGATTTATTCTCTGCTATGGGAAACTCCGTCACATGGTATTTTCAAAATCTTGACCAACAAATGGGCAAAAAGAAATTGCAAAATTACTATGAACAGATCAATTACGGAAATGGCGATTTATCAGGCAATATAACTAATTATTGGATAGATGAATCTCTAAAAATTTCTCCTGTTGAACAGGTAGATTTGTTGAAAAAGTTTTATGATAATGAATTCGCTTTTGAACAAGCCAATATTCAAACTGTGAAAGACTCCTTATTTATAGAAGAATCAAATGGTAAACTTTTATCTGGAAAAACGGGAACCATAGATGTAAATGGAGAATTCATTGAAGGTTGGTTTGTAGGATATGTAGAAACTATCGATAATACTTTTTTCTTTGCTGTTCATATTCAAGGTGATAAGCAAGCAGGTGGAAGCTCTGCTGCTAAGATAGCACTTTCCATTTTGGAGAAGGAAGGTATTTATTAATTAGTTTCCATAAGATGGAAATTATTTTACATCTAGTTTTTTATTCTATAGATAAATGGGTTAATACCTTCTCTTATCTTAATCATTAAAAGCTGAACCGTAGATTTGATACTCTGCGGTTTTTTTCAATACAGAAGTGATTCCATTGCTTCATTATTGCCATTGTCGTCAAGTAAAAAAGCCTTGGATTTAAACCCAAAGTTTTTTTACTTTTCGTAAGGTATATAATGAAAAATAATTTTGTTAGTTTTAGCAAAAATGAAAAACATCTGTTTAAAGATGGTTAAGTTGTTTCTTTTCAATAAAGTCCACGGCGATCTTTACAACAACCCCTATCACGAACAAAACTACTAATGAGTAAAAGTAAGTCCAATTGTGTAATTTATAGAGACCAATATAAACAAAGATTGGCTGTACAATAAAAGAGATTAAACTTGCAACAATAAAATTTGCAATAAAAAAGAACTTCCACCTACTAAAGAATTGATACATTAACGCTATAATACTAGGAATAATAATAAATTCTACTGTAGCGATTGGTGCAAGAAAGCGAACTAACTGATGAGGATGACTCCATAATAGGAAGTATTCTCCGATATCATCAAAAATAGTATTGATTACATAACTAATTATAAATGCCAATGTGATCAGTAAAATTCTTTGTCGATCTATTAAGAAAAGAAATAATATGAGAAAGATTACATTCATGATTAGTATAACCCACCAATGAAAATGGAATAAATCCTGGTGAATCCAATAGTCCATTTCCATTTGATGTAATGTACTGGTCATTCTTTCTATTTCTTTATCCATATAGTACCTCCTTTGTTATGTAATAGTATCTCCTGAATCAATAGTATTAATGCGCTCGACTTTTATCTGTAATCGTTTGAATAGAATAAACTATTTTTTCATTTATTCTCGTAATTATTCAGCGCAAATGATGATATTTTTATCACAGGATGTACTAACATAACTTCAACTAACAAAAAAGACATAGAAGAAAAGGTAGCAACAGATGAAGTGAATTACACAGATCAAAAAAATTGGGCGTTTGAATCCGGCGATACACAATCACCAATCGACATTAACACAACTAAGACACAGGCAATGAAAGACAGTGGAGTAATTGAACTTAACTATAATAATGCTGTACTTGATGAAGTGGACAATGGTCACAGTATCCAAGTAGACGCTACTGGAACAGCAAAAATCAATGGACGTAACTTTGATTTAACACAATTCCATTTTCATGCACCTAGTGAGCATAAACTTGATGGTAAGCAATATCCAATTGAAGCACATTTTGTAAATAAAGCACAAAACGGTCGAATAGCTGTTATTAGTGTGTTCTTCAATGAAGGTGCAGAAAACCAAGGATTTAAAAAAGTGATTGATAGCATTAAAAAAGGTGATAAAAACACTGATGTTGGTGAAATCAGTATTGCCGCTATGCTTCCTACTAACAAAAGTTATTATCACTACCTTGGTTCATTGACTACTCCCCCTCTTTCAGAAAATGTGGAATGGTATGTCATGAAAAATCCAGTAGAAATCTCGAAAACACAAATCGACGCTTTCCAAAGTTATTACAATAGTAACAATCGTGATATTCAACCATTAAACGAACGTATTATATTAAAACACGAAGAATAAATAAAATTGAAACACCCCCTTACTGCTTCATAAAAGTAAGGGGGCTTTGTTTTAAAATCATACTTAAAATAATAAAAATATCACAATTTTAGTTCATTAAGAAGTGCATTACCCCTACTTGAATAATGCACTCCGTTTGTAGTATAAGACTTATTAAACAATCTTTTCTGGATTTCTAACCTTAAGAAGTAATATAAAACCGCAATTCACACAAAAGCAAGCATCAACTGGGGAACTTTTAACTACTGTTCTTTTCTTAAACAAAGCTCCATAACCCTTAAATTTACCAGTTTACACTTTTGTTGACCCACATTCTGAACAAACTCTTTCTATTTTCAAATAATCCCCTCCTACCTTTTATAATCATTTATATATTTGTGTTTGATATGCTCTGTATGAACGAAAAATCGATACGAGTAATGTAAGCAAAAGAATAGAGAAAAAACTAACAAGCATCAGGTTACCTGGAAGAAAAACGCAAAACAACATTAGTGTACCCCCAATAAATATCGGTAAAGAAAATGGGCGTATAACAATATTCCACACTTGGTTGGTTGATTTAGAAATTTGAGAGGAATCTTCATTTATTTCAAGTAGAAATCTTGGAAGAGTGTTAGCGGTTGTAATCAATACTAATCCAACACTTATAGGAACTAATAAGAGTAGGTTCATTTCTGTCCCTGTTGTTATCAGGAGTATTGCACAATGAAATATAAATAAAATGATTGAAAGTGATAGAAAAATGGCTTCGAACCCATTTTTATAACGAGAATAAGAACCTTGTTTTTTAATCAGTTTTGGAAGAATGAAAATATTACTGTTAACTATAAGCATTGTGAATGGAATAATAAATAATACTACTTCCCTTGTTCCATATATAGCTTCATCGACAGTTATATTCGTAAAAGACAAATAAAGACTTACGCCAAAAGATAAAACGGTTAAAAATATTATACAAATTACCTTTAACATTAATTTCCCTCCTTATTATTAAAATTAAACTGAACAATCCACTTCATAATATCTTGGAAAACGGTTGAATTTAAAGAATAATAAACATATTGACCTCTTTTAATGGCATAAACTAAATCAGCATTTTTTAACACCGTCAAATGTTGCGATATTCCAGGTTTGCTCATTTCAAAATGTTTAGCAATATCTCCAGCAGTCAAATCTCCATTTCGTAAAAGGTCTAACATTTTTCTTCTATTTTCATCAGACAATGCCTTAAACAACTCATTTATGGACAATCAATACTTCCCTCCCTTATAAGTAGTTAAGTAATTACTTAACTACTTAAATTATATTTAAGTTGGATGAAATTGTCAAGTTAATCTACCAATCTAATTTAATATTCCTTCGACTTTACAAAAAGAAAAAATAGCTCTCACTAACATTTATCTTCAACTCTTGCAACGTTTGTTTAAGTACAATTCTTCCCAAACTGAAAATAAACCCCATTTCAAATGTATCTGAATATAATTTCTCAATCTTTCTTTAGTTGCAAAGTATAAGGAAATGAAAAAGCATCCCCAAAAAAAGTGGAGTAACTTCAATACAAAAGTATTCTTTTAGAGCTCTTGAATTGTTGGACAAAATAATCATTTCATTAATCGCTACATCTAGTTAAAGGAAATGGTCGATAAGTCAGAAAGAAATGGGGAAGGGAAATTCTATTCCAAGCAGTTTTAACAAAAAAAGAATCAAATTACTGAATTTTGACATATTATTTTAGCTTATTAATATAACTAATTGAGTATTGGTAAATAACTTATAGTTTCTAACAAAAAATCATTCCATTTTTATTTTCCCAAACAATCGCACCCGATCAGTTCAATAAGCAGATTGTCTTCTATTGCGTATAATCCTTGTAGAGTTCACTCATATTTTTTGTTCATTTTCTGCTCTTCTCTAAATTTATTTAAACATTTTTTACATATACAATGTTTTCTTTTACTTTCCAAAGGAACCAATTCAAAGATTTCATTTGGAAATTTTTCTAGGTTACACCAGCAGTTACCGTTTTCTCCAGCACCTATCATACACCCGTTTTCTTCTTCACATATAGGACAATATTTATTAGCCAATGCAACCACTCCTTAATCCTTCACAATTTCACTCAAAAAAAAAATAAAAACCTTTAATATTTTCATCCCTGTTCTTCCAATAACTTCCACGTTATTCAATATAAAAAGTAGCTACCACAACAACTACAGTATTAAACTCAAACACACTTTATCTTAAAGAATTTAAGAGTATGGAACACTTCAAACAAGAATTAGAAAATTTGCGTTATGTAATCCAATCAATTCTTATTAATTGCTTATTTTAGTTGGATTTTTGAGTGTTATTATAAAAAATACCCACCAAAAAATTATTAAGGAGAATCCTAATAAACATAAAATGGCAAACATATCAGCTTGTAAAGTTTGTGAGATTAAATGTTCGAATTCATTTCCCCTTGTTCTTCCAATACTAAAAGGTAAAAATAGTAAAGGCGTAAGAATAGTTATAAATACCGTAAAAACGGACAACCCTACATTTTTCTTTTTCCATATTGAAATGCTACTACCAAAAAGTGTAACGATTAAAAATAAATAATATATAAACCAAAACCAACCTGGAAGTGTTTCTCCACTCATTTGCATTCCCCTTTCAATACTTGTACTACCAAATTTATTCTAAACACTCAATAATCCTACTATATATCTCTCTAATAATACCAAATATAGTAAAACTCGTTAATAGGAGTATTTATAATAAAAAAAAGAGCACAATTCTTGTTATGGAATTGAGCCTCTTTGGTAAAGATCAAATACTGTTGAAACTTTTTCGTACTTATTCAAAATATCCCCTTTTACAAAAAGAATTAGGGGTTACCTTAACAACTCCTAATTCTTTTTATCAGATCTACTGTAGCTCTATCAGTAGGTCGTCGAGGCGGTCAAATTGCGAGGACATTCCTTGAATCACACCCATGTCTATTACCTGCTGAAGAGCATCGATTGAAGCAAATTGAGAACTCGTAATAAGTTTCGTCTTTCCTTCGTGTTCAACAAAATTCATCGTAATCAGCATCTCTGGCATTCCATCGACAGTATTGCCTTCCTGATCTGAAAACACATCTGTATAGACAATCTTCTCAGGCGGAATAATTTCTTGATAGACAGCTTTACCCCAAGATTCTTGTCCAAAAAACTCACCTTGCTTCTCATCTGTGCAACGCATACAATAATGCCAAACGCCGTTAGGCTTAAACTCAAATTTTCTATTTTCTGTTTGCCATCCCATTGGTCCCCACCAACTTGCCAAGCGCTCAGGCTCAGAAAATGCTTTAAATACTATATCTCGTGGCGCGTTAAAGATTCGCTCTATGAAAAGAACTCGCCCTTCTACGTTAGTTGACATATTGTGTGTTACTTTGTTTTCAGACATTTCAATTCCTCCTTATTTTTGTGTAATAAGTCGTCACTTCTTGAAAAGTAGTAATCTTTTTGTCACAAATCAGTCTTTCCTTGCATTTCACACAAATAATTATCCAAGCGATCGAATCTGTCATGCCAGACACTCTGGAAAGACTCAAGCCAATAATCTAGGTCTTGGAATGGCTGCTTACACAGCTTGTAGATTCGCCGATTAGCAATTGCATGCACCTCGACTAGTCCAGATTCATTGAGTACGCGGAGATGTTTGGAAGTTTGTGGCTGTTGAAGTCCTAGTTGTTTAGCAATTTCCCCTACAGTGAGAGGGCTATCACGCAAAAGCTCAACAATTTGTAGTCGGTTGGGCTCGGCAAGCGCATTCAAAGTTGTTGTGATTTTCACACCCATATTACCTTCTCCTTCCAATACGAATATAACTCATATTGAATATTCTTGTAAAGGAATATTCAATATTTATACTTATCTTCTCCTTCGTACAATAATCCTTACTCCATTTGATATTGAACACCACTCTACCTCTCCCTGCTGGCCAATTAGGCAAGGCTTTAAATGCAGAGTTTTTGGCAACCCAAGCTATTTAGACTTTTTACTTAATTATAGGTGAAGGATAACTTTTATAAAGTAACGATCTATTTAAGTATATTTAATGCATTTAATACCATAATAAAAAATAGTATTTTATTATAATCATTCACGGAGGCACTATTTTATGAAAAATTGGAAGATGTTTGTCTTACTTTTTGCTCCATGGTTTACCTTTTCATTATTTGGAAGTGAGGCATTCCGAAGATTTTTACCTACTGCTACTTTTAGTTCATTGTTAATATCTTTAATAAGTGAATTGTCCAAAAGCCGTAAATGGTGGATAGTAAAAAAACCAATTTTCCCAAGTTTATCTACTGATATAACATTTGTGTTTGGGCTTTTTTTCACAATAAATTTATGGATATTTAAATTAACTTATAAAAAAATTTGGCTTTATATAATTACTAATGTTTTTGCCGATTATTTATTTGCTTATCCTTTAACAACCCTTGCTGAAAAATTTAAAATTTATAAAATGGTTAGGATGAAAAGGAGCCATCTCTTTTATCTAAGTTTATTTGTAGCACTTCTTAATTATTTATATCAATTCATTGTTGTAGAGCCTTTAAGGAATAATACAAATAAAAAAAACTTCTCAGGATAGTCGGTTATCAGTGAAAGACACCATAGTCTAATTTGGAACTAGATAAGTACAGTTAAATAGGTATTTAAGAGATTAACAGAAAAAAGGAGAGCGGTACTCAGACTGTTACCTTCTCTCCTTTTGTATCATGAAAACTACAAAGAAACTGACTTATCCATTTGTTAAGCACTGACTACCTTTTTCTCTAAACGAAGTATCAGCAATTTTTTCAACCTGTGGCTTACCATTCAAGTAACTGACAACAGAAACACTGCAATTTTCATGCACTGCAAATTCGCTGCTTTTCGTTATTTGTACGATGTAATTGCCTATTGTTACTCCATGAGAAAAGATGAGAATATTTCCTCCCTCGGAGGCATGCATTTTGACAATTTCTTCAATTGCACTTTCGGTTCTTCTAAACAGTTGTGCATAAGTCTCGCCTTCTGGAGCACAAGCATCTAAATCTAAGCTGAATAAAGTTTCAAGTACATTGCCATATAAAGCTGGGATTTCCTCTTCTACTAACGATTCCAAAACACCAAAATTCATTTCTTTGAGTCGCTTATCAATAGTTAACGGAATATCTCGTTCTCCAATAGTATATTTGGCAGTATCTAAAACTCTCTGACTGTCACTAGAGTAAGCAGCTGTAAAGTGGATATCTGATAAGCCTTTTCCAACTGATTTTGCTTGTGAAATACCTTTTTCAGTAAGCGGAGAATCACAAAAACCTTGCATCCGCTTTTCAACATTATATTGAGTTTCCCCATGTCTCACAAAATAAAGGGTGACATTTTTCTCAGTAATCATAGTTAAACACGTCCTTTGTTGTCAGGTAAAATCTTATTTAGCATTTTATCCTATTTATCCGTTAAATCAACTATTACGTTTACTTGCTTTCCTTTTCTATGACAAAACCTTATGATGAACAGCCTTACTCACTACTATAACAGAGTAAGGCTGTTTTTTGATGAGATTAAACTTCGTGCTCAACATACACAAGCTTATTGAAGAATGAAATGACCATTATTAAAAATTCTAATTGGTGCTTTCCTAACTTGACTGAAGAACTACAGTTGCCCTCAGGAAATAATAATGAAAACTTCCTGAGGGGAATTTATTCTTAATCCTTAAACTGTGCCTTCTCATTAAAAAACGTCCTATATCCAAAATATGTAAAAATCATTACTGTTAGTGCAACACTTCCAGTAATACCAAGTAAAACAGCGATCTGATATTCAATTGCAATTAATGGGCTAATCCCTGCTAATATTTGTCCTGTCATCATACCAGGTAAAAAAACAATCCCCATACCAACTAAATTATTTATGGTTGGTAAAATGGCTGAATCGAATGCAGAATTCACAACTGCTTTTGTTGCTGCCTCTGGTTTTGCTCCTAGCATTAAAGCACCTTCGATTAGCTGTTTTTCTCTTTGGATCCCTTCAACTAAATTCTTTACACCTAGAGTAATTCCTGTCATTGAGTTGCCAATAATCATCCCTGCAATTGGTATAAGATACTGTGGTTCATACCAAGGTTGAAAATGAATAACAACAAAATTAAAGTAAATGAGTGTAACAAGTGAACCAGATACCATAGATATAGCAATAATTTTCTTTAGTTTTTTGTTAATAGGTATGGCTACTTGTTTATATGTATTGTACACGGCAAAGCAAAGCATTAACAAAACGATTAATGTAATTAGAAATGGATTTGGTTGTTCAAATATATAGGTAAGAATATATCCCACTAAAATCAATTGAATCGTCATTCTTGCTGTGGAGATGATAATTCGTTTTTCACGTTTTAGACCACGCCATTTTACAAATGCGATTAATAATAAAATGAAGAGGTAGCCGGCAACTAATCGCCAAAATTCAATATCTCGTATGACGTTATTCATCCTCTGTCCACTGCTCTTTTCTCTAGTGTTATCATCTTTTCTGCATATTTTGCTGCGATCTTTTGTGAATGTGTGATCATAATAACGGATTGGCCGTTTTGCTTAACCTGCTTAATAAAGCTGGCCATTACTACAGATTCAGCGTCTTCATCAAGAGCTGCTGTTGGTTCATCTAACAGATATACTTCTGGTTCCATTAGATACACTCTTGCTAAAGCAAGTCGTTGTTTTTCTCCACCTGATAAAGTACCAGCATCTTCATTTAAAGCTTTATTTAAATGCACAATTTCTAAAGCCTTGTTCAATTCATGATCTTCTTTCAGCTTTTTCTCTGAAAAGTTCAACCCTATGTTTAAGTTATCGCGAATTGTTCCTTCAAAAATGGTAGGTTGCTGTGCTAGCATGACAACTTTTCTTCTATGTAGTATTGGATCAGCAACTTTTATATTTTTATCCTTAAAATAAATCTCCCCTCCATCTGGTGATAGCATAATATTTAACATTTTTAATAATGTTGATTTACCCGCTCCACTTTCACCAACAAGGCAAGTAATCTTATTAGCAGGGATTTCCATCCTGTCTATAAGTAAGATGTCTTTATAAATTAAATTTTCAATTACAAACATTTGTTTTACCTCTTTATATTAGTCTATTTCTATATTGCTCCAACTATAAAAGTTTGTAAATATAAATAGCTAAACAATATGAAAAACACCCACGTATTATGAAAATGTACGTGGGTGTTACTTTTAGATTATTCTTTTAAATCTTCAATTGAATCAATGTCCATATATTCAGGAACAACTAATCCAGTTTTTGCACCTTCAAGGTTTGCACCAAGGTCCTCAAAATCACCTTCGTATTTTTTGTATTGATCCGCATGAGTTAGTGGTAACCAACCTGCGATATGTGCGTCAATACTACCATCAGCTACACCAGCCCACATAGGACCTGCTTCGACTTGACTTAGTGTTACTTCATATCCTAAGTCTTGAAGTACTTTTGCGACAACATTTGTACTTGCGATTTCACTATCCCATGCAACATAAGCTAATTTCACTTCTTCTCCATTACCTTTTTGTGCATCTTTCGTCCATTCTGCTACTTTGTCAGTATTTTCTTCTACCCAAGCAGCAGCTGCATCTTCAGGTGATGTTCCATCTTGAATATTGCTCATAATTACGCCCATTTCGTCTGGTGTCCAGTGGAATTGATCTAATACCTTATGAACGCCCGGTAGATCTTCAGCTAATCCAATACGTGCAATAGAATTAATATTTTCTGCTTCACCATATACACCCTTAGGATCTTCTAAGTATTTCAAATCAAATTTTGAAAACATCCAATGTGGCGTCCAACCTGTTATGATAATCGGTTCTTCATCGTCATAAGCTTTTTTAAGAGATGCAGTCATTGCTGCTCCTGATCCTTCAATAAGCTCCCAATCTGTTAACTCATACTCTTCAAGCGCAGCTGCAGTTGCTTTCATAATTCCTGCACCAGGATCAATACCCGTAATTTTGTATTCTACACTCTCTCCAAGAGATGCTGTGTTGCTACCAGAATCAGTAGTCCCACTACTTTCCTCTCCGCCACTACAAGCAGCTAAACCCAATGATAATCCTAATGCTAATGTTACTTTTGAAAATTTTGTAAACATTAAGCTGTTCCCCCTTTTTTTGTTTTTCCTATATTTTGAGTTATCCGGTCTAATATAATCGCAATGATTACGATTGCCAAACCAGCTTCAAAACCTGTTCCAGTTTGTAATTGTGTAACGGCACGATATACGTCCGCACCTAAGCCTGGTGCGCCAACCATTGAGGCAATCACTACCATCGATAAAGCAAGCATGATGCTTTGGTTTATACCAGCCATAATTGTTGGTAATGCCAATGGTAATTGTACCTTCAGTAATTTTTGAGCTGTTGTTGATCCAAATGCTTGAGTTGCTTCTATTAAATCTTCAGGTACTTGCTTAATCCCTAAAATTGTTAAGCGAATAGTTGGAGGCATTGCGAAAATAACGGATGCGACCACTCCTGGTACAACGCCAATATTAAAGAAAAAGATTGCAGGTAGTAAATAAACAAATGCAGGCATTGTTTGCATAAAATCAAGGATTGGTGTCACTATTTTGCCGACCGTCTCACTTTGAGATGCCCATATTCCAATCGGAATACCAAGAATTATAGATATACCTACCGATGTAATGACTAAAGCGATTGTGTCTAGCATGTTTTCCCAATATCCTAGATTATCAATTAATAATAATCCTACTAATGAAAATAGTGCGATACGCCAATTACAAACCTTCCATGCTAGTAAACTAACAATAATTGCTAAAATAATCGTTGGAATGATACCTAAACCTAGAACGATTCCATCTACGAAGAACTCTAACCCAGTAGCGATACTTTCAAAGAAAGGTTCAAAATGATTAACAAGCCATTCGATGATCATGTCGATCCAATTGGCTATAGGCAACTTTGGTAATAATTCATCCATCTTAGAGTACCTCCCTTTCTACTTGTGCAGGGAGCTCTTTGTATTCAATGTCATTAATGTACGTCTCATTACCTGCTAATGCTCCAATAACTGCTCCTCTTATGACAATACCCTTTAGTCGTTTGTCCTGATCAATAACAGCTACAGGGATCGTTGCCATAGATACATCATCAAATAGGTCTATAAGAAGTGTATCTTGCTGAACGGTCGTTACATCTTTATTTAGCACTTCCGCTAAAGTCAGATTTTTTTCTACCGCATCTCTTGCATCAGCAGCAGTTACAGCTCCTATTAATCTCTTTTGTTTATCAACAATATAAACAGTAGAGATTCCGTTATCTTTCATCACCTTAAGAGCAACCCTAGCTCCTTTTTCAAGTTGAATCGTTTCTGGCCGCTTCATAACATGACCAGCAGTTAATACTTTTGATAAATCGACATCCTCAACAAATCGCTCTACATAGTCATTAGATGGATTCATCAAGATTTCTTCTGGTGTACCAATTTGAACAATATTTCCATCCTTCATTAAAGCGATTCGGTCACCAATTCGTAGGGCCTCATCAAGATCATGTGTGATAAAGATAATTGTTTTTTCCATAGTTGACTGAAGCTCTAATAATTCATCCTGCATGTCTTTTCTAATAAGTGGATCAAGTGCACTAAATGCCTCATCCATTAATAAAATATCAGGATCATTAGCTAATGCACGAGCAAGTCCGACCCTTTGCTGCATACCACCACTTAATTGACTTGGGATTTGATGTTCATATCCTTCCAGACCAACAAGCTTAAGGGCTTCTAATGCACGTTCCTTACGATTTTCCTTGCTAACACCTTGAATCTCTAGTCCATATTCAGCATTAGCCAAAACTGTTCGATGTGGGAAAAGGGCAAATCGTTGAAAGACCATACTTAGCTTTTTACGACGGACATTTCGTAATTCTTCCTTACTCATTGAAACAATATCTTCCCCATCAATTAATACTTGACCACTTGTCGGTTCTATTAATCGGTTAAACATGCGAACTAAAGTTGATTTACCACTACCGGAAAGTCCCATAATAACGAATATTTCGCCTGGATAGACTTCAAAGTTTGCACGATTAACACCTACAGTAGAACCTGTTTCTTTTAATATTTCTTGCTTTGATTTTCCTTGTTTGAGAAGCTGAGCAGCTTTTTTAGTGTTTTTCCCAAAAATTTTCGATACTTCTCGAACAGTGATTTTTACCGTACGTTCATTACTATTCATTTTTCCACCTCTACCTATTGACTCATATAAAGCGCGACTAACCATCTATTATTAATTAATCCTTCCCTTCAATGATTTATTGTCACGAACACTATGCCTTATTAATTATAGAAATAGTACAAAATGATTACAAAGCGCAAATAAGCTCATTTAACTCCGTAAAGTACGTACAGAAAATACTGTACGTACTTTACGTTCTATATACTTACAATTCCTCCATTTTCCTTTTCCTTCATTGCCTTTACAATCAAATCATATAAATGTAGTCTGTATATATACATTAGCTAATAGGATGTGACAGGGTTTGCAAAGTAAAGAAGAACTTGAGAAAGCTCGCGAACGTGTAATTGAAGCAATCTCTCAAAATATGAACTTATATGGTGTAACACCTTCAGTAGGAAGATTGTGGGGGCTACTTTACTTTCAAAATCAGCCTATGACCTTAGATGAAATGAAAAATGAATTAGGTATGAGTAAAACAAGTATGAGTACTTCTGTTAGGAACCTAATGGATTTACATATGGTGGACAAGGTTTGGAAAAAAGGTAATCGCAAGGATTTATACGTAGCTGAGGAAGATTGGTATCAAACCTTTATTGATTTTTTCACAATAAAATGGAGAAATGGTGTACAAATTAATGTTTCTGCAATTGAGAAATCGTTACGAGAACTTAATTTACTCCTTGAAAAGCCAGAACTCACCGAAGAGTTTATAAATGAAATAAAAAGTGACATTGAGAAGCTTCATCAATCGTTAGAATACTACGGCTGGTTAAATCGCTTAGTTGATAGCTTTGAGACTCACGAAATTTTTGATTTTATTCCAAAAAAACCGATCGATCACACGAAATAATGTGGTTGATCGGTTTTTTTCAAATGGGCTTTGTTAACGGAAAATGTTAATTTTTCATATGAAAAAGCACCCGACAGTATCTTCTTTTTGCAGGTATGTTCAAACAACATAAAAGCAACTAAAAAATACAGAAAAACACTGTTCACCACTATAAGAAATCGCTTACAATAAAAGCATCAACGAAAAGGAGGAAATTTACATGAAAAACATAACAAAACAAACCGTACAAACATATAAGGGTGGAACACTTTCTTAAATTGTTAACGGTGTACTCCCTTATATGTGTTCATTTAAATAACACATAAAGGGGTAAATCATGCATTTTCCATTTAAAAAATTTTTCTCATATTACAAACCTTATTTAACGTTGTTTCTTTCGATATTGGTGTGCGCTTTTATCGTTTCTGTTGTGACTTTGGTGTTTCCGTTGCTCGTTCGGTATATTACGAAAGATGTTCTAGCAGGTGACTTGTCCACTGCGCTAAGTAAAGTGTATTGGATTGGTGGGCTAATGCTTGTTTTAGTCGCAATCCAGAATATCGGGAACTTCTTTGTGGACTACAAAGGTCATGAAGTTGGTGCTCGTATGGAAAGTGATATGCGAAGCGAGCTGTTCGAGCACATGCAAAAGCTTTCCTTTAGCTTTTATGATAAGGAAAAGACAGGTCAGCTCATGTCTCGAATAACGAACGACCTGCTACTGCTATCCGAGCTGTACCATCACGGTCCAGAAGACTATGTCAAATATCTCGTCCGTTTTATTGGAGCATTCGTCATTTTGTACTTTATTAATGCACCATTAACGATCGCCGTATTCTGTTTTTTACCATTCTTAATTGTCTTTGTATTGTATTTTAATAAGCTGTTGAATAAAGCATTAAGAAGAAACAAAGAACGAATTGGAGACGTAAACGCACAGGTTGAGGATAGTCTATCAGGAATCCGCGTAGTAAAATCGTTTGCCAACGAGTTTATCGAGATCGAGAAGTTTAACCGAGAAAATAATCGTTTTCTTGATAGCCGAAAAAAAACGTACAAGGCTGAAGCGTATTTTTTCAATGGTGTTGAAACGTTTATCCAACTTATTACCATTACAGTGGTCATCTTTGGTAGTGCTCTTATCGCGGGAAAAACGTTAGATTTAGCAGATTTGATCACTTTTTTACTGTATATCAGCTTTATGATTGAACCAATTCAACGACTGACTCATATGAGCATGCAGTTTCAAGAAGGAATCACTGGCTTCCAGCGCTTTATGGAAATCATGAATCTAATGCCGGCAATCAAAAACAACCTGAATGCCATTACCCTAAATGATGTACATGGTGAAATTGAATTCAAGCAAGCTACCTTCCGATACGAAGATCAATTAGACAATGTCTTAGTAAACCTGTCACTTCGTGTACAACCAGGAGAATACGTTGCATTAGTTGGTCCGTCTGGTGCGGGAAAAACGACATTATGCTCGCTCATCCCTCGCTTTTATGATGTGACTGATGGGGAAGTGTTACTAGATGGGATCAACGTCCGTGATATCGACCTACAGTCCTTAAGAAAAACAATTGGTGTTGTACAGCAAGATGTTTACCTCTTCACAGGAACGGTGACAGAAAATATCCGCTATGGAAATCCATCAGCGAATGATGAAGAAATTATCGCGGCAGCTAAGCACGCCAATGCCCATGACTTTATTATGAACTTGCCAAACGGCTACAACTCCGAGATCGGACAACGAGGTGTCAAACTGTCTGGTGGTCAAAAGCAGCGATTAAGTATCGCTCGCGTATTCTTGAAGAATCCACCAGTTCTCATATTTGATGAGGCAACGAGCGCACTAGATAACGAGAGTGAAAGCATCGTCAAGGAATCACTAGAATCGTTAGCAAAGGGACGTACAACTATCGTTATTGCCCATCGCCTCTCCACTATCCGCAACGCTGAGCGGATTATCGTTTTAACGGAGGACGGTATTGTGGAACAAGGTACACACACCGCATTACTTGCACGCGATGGAGCGTATGCACACCTGTATTCTAAGCAGTTTGAATTCCAGGTGTAAACTCTTTAAACACTAATCGGCCCCTTCTCCTTTAACGAAGAAGGCCGATTAACTTTAATAAGCTTTGTTGAATTTTTTTATTTAACTTTTTCAAAAACTTACTTAAATTTACCTGCAACTATTGTGGGCTATAATGGAGCAACGAAAGAGGATGACTCAAAACCAAAGGGTCAGACCCCTCCAACACAATATATAGCACCTTATACGTTAAAGGCTACTATATATTAGTAATGTTGGGAGGTGTCAGACCCTTTTAAGTCAGCCTCTTTTTTGTACCTCTTACCATAGATAGAGTTTGATTTTGGCAAGCATTCAGTAGTATCTTATCAACTTTTTTCCATGACTGCGAAGTAATTGCCTTCACTGTCTGAAAAGTTAAATACTCTTCCAGAAGGCATATTTACAATTTCACCGATTGTGATATTTTTATTAGAAAAGTCCTTATATAGTTCTTCAAGGGTTTCTGTGAAAAACATTAAAGAAGGTGTACCAAGATTTAATCCAGGTGACATTTTAGCAACTAATTCCTTACTATGTAGAATGATACTTGTCTCTGTATCCTTCGATGGCGAAATTTCAATCCATCTCATTCCCAGACCATTATTATCTTCACTTATTACACTAAACCCTACTTTCTCAACCCAAAATTTCACTGCCTCATCTTGGTTATTTACATAAAGCATGATTTGACCTACTTTGTTAATCAAAAATATCACTCCTATCTTAAATAAAGTAATGGGTGTTTTAGTTAATGGCTTTTTTCTAATAGATTGTTGCTTTTAAAATAAAAACTAATTCAGGTTGATTGGAGCGGAAGTTTGAGACTCCTGCGGGAGCAGCGGGACAGGTGAGACTCATTCAGGCGTTTACGCCAAGGAGGCTCACCACCCGCCCCGCGGAAAGCGAGCAACTGGAGCGGAAATCAACCACACTCCATTACTTGGTAAATAGCAACAAAGTTGGCGAAAACAGCCTAGTTAATAAATCCCTGTAAAAATTTTACCATAAAAAGTAATTTTTACCCAGGTTATTTAAAGTAACACTCATTGAGAAAAGAGCTTTTTCATTTGATCATTACTTTTTCAATATACCTAAATATTCTTTCCAAGGCCCAACGTCTTCTCTGTATCTCTCGGCCATGACCCGAACGATTTGAGCAATGTGGGTTAAATCATGAACCACCCACGTAGAAAGCAATTCACTTACCTTAACTAAACCAAATTCAGGGTGTGAACCTGCTAATTCAAGTTGCAATTCAGCTTCAATAAGAACCTTTAGTTTAGTTATATTTAGTGCTCTAATCGTTTTAAATTCAAGCAACTTTTGTTCAATCGAACTTTCAGACCTTTGATTTAAGTGAGAATTACGATCAAATGGTGGAAATGGTTTACTTTCACCCTCCTGAAGAATAATTTCTAGTCTCGGTATCCAATTATTTTTCTCTGCATCAATAAGGTGCTCAATCACTTCAGAGACATTCCAGGTTCCTTCACCTTCATTGCATTGCAACCAACCATCAGTTAAACCAGATAAAAAACACTCTAATGTTTGTGGTGTACGTTCAAGAAGCTCAATAGCTTCTTTCATATTAAAATTCATAAAACTGCTCCTTTATTGATTAACCCCTAGATACTCTTATTATCTCCTTCAATAACATATAGCTGCTTATGTTTGTTTAAAAGCTGCTGTTGTAAATAAAAACCTCACTAATTTAAGCTATCTATGTAGGATCATCTGGATTAGTATTAAATTCTCTTTTAATCCGAAAAAACCTCTTTAAAAATGTTTTTTTGATGAATCTAAACTGACCTGTTCGTTAATAAGAAAAAGACGATGCCTTCTTTCAGCACCGCCACTCCTTAGTTCAGAAATTAATTTATTGCCACTTTTCTAAGAGATTGTTGCTTTTTAACGATAACTATTTAAGGTTGATTGGAGCGGAATCAACCACACCGCACTACTTGGTAAATAGCAACAAAGTTTGCGAAAAAAAACAATTTATTAGATTATGTAATGTTATTTTAGTTGGTCAATTATTAAAAGTAATGATTTCACTATCTGTTAAAGTATACTCATGAGAACTAATTAATGAAGCTTTAAGTGATTCAGTTAGTCTGTCTTCATCATATGCACAAACTGAAATAACCTTCATCGATTGTACCGCCTTATTAGCTACTTGTTCAAATTGTTCTATTTTACATGTTATTTCCTGTAGATCTCCCCATTCTACATGAGCCCAAGTTCGAATGGAAGCGTTTTTTTCTATGTAAGTCTCTAACATATTTGAAAAATAAGAAACAATAGTAGGTGGATGAAAATCTCCATGTGAACAGTAAAAATCAAAGTTATTAACATGCTTAATTTTGTCCAGTTGTACCTTAGTTAATAAAGGTTCTACTTTCTTATATAGTAATGGAAATATCCTTTCGTTTTCGATAACAAAAACATAATCCCCTTGCTCGATTCCAGAGCAGATGTAGGAAACTGCATTTTCTATATAGCGTTCTAAATCGTTAAAACAGTAAAATATATGATAGCATGTTGATTGCTGTAAATCCCTCATTAGTTGCTTAACTTTTTTATCCAAAGCTTACTCCTTACCATCTAATAGCTTTTGTCTATAGTCCAGAATTTAAATTTTACATGTCTTATTTAAATTGTAGCATAACCTATTCATTCTAAGCTGCATTGTAAGTAGAATAAGAATAAAGAGCTACCGAAGCAACCCATTTATTGAATAAATGATAGGACTTTTCGCCTTAAATGGACTCTAAACAATCTTCCCTAAGCCTAATATAGATGTTGTTATTGCCAAGCTCGTTCATTGGCAACAACGCTAGCATCAAATTCAGTGGCATATGCAGTATCTGTAACTATAAATTTTTGCTTTGTCATGTGAATCCCTCCTATTATCAATATTTCTTAACAGAGTCTTCCGAAAAAAGTAAACCCTTACACTCTTAATCCGACAAAAAAAGGTTTTCTTAGACAATTAAAATACTATTCAAATGTGGAAAAAAGGATTATGATAGATCTATTACACGGCAAAGGGGTGACATCATTGAAACTTCGCTTGCTGATTAAATCGATTATGATGCTTTTGTTAGTGTTTGTAGGGTTTCATATTGTTTCAATGTCTCACTTAAATCACCCTATTAATCAAGCAAAAGTGTTAGCCGTTGAAACGGAAGCATCCTTAGCTACAATTAATCTCCAAGAGGATGATCAAAAGCATTTTAATCACCTAGACAGCATTCAAGTAAAGGATCCTTTAATCTTACTTATAGTGATCATAACACTATTGATCTTTTCAACTATAAGATTTAATCAGAAAATAAGACATTTCCTTTACTCAGTTTATTATCAATCATCATACTTTTCTAGAAATCATTTATTTACTACCTAATAATATTAAATAGGAGGTTTTATAAATGATGTTTTGGTTAAGAATGATTCCAGTTGTTGCTTTTTCAATTACTGCACTTAGTCTATTCACGTATCAAGGGATAGAAATCATACACGCATTCTCAGATTATTTTCAAAAAAAGTAAAGATTTCTTTATTAGTTTTGAAAAATGATCATGTGAAATAAAGATTAGGGCTGATCCAATGATGGATCAGCCCTATTTTTATGAATGATTATCTTTTTCGTCAGCAAGTGTTAACCACACTTTTGTGACAGAACCAGCATCTTGTTCATCAATAACGAAGGAACCGTTACTATATCGGTCATTAGGTCTTAATGATGCAAGATTGATACATTCAATTACACCTTTTTCTGTCTCGAGATAAAACTCGCCCTTGTCTTGAGCAATTTCTGCTCCAACAACTCTATGTGGATTATTTTTTAATTCTCTAAGCATAACTAAACCACGTTTAGCACGTGATGATTTTTCAAAGTCAGAAACATTCATCTTCTTTACTGCACCTCTTTGAGTGGCAATAACTAAAAATGCTTTTTTATCACGTTCGATTACTTTTCCGCTAACGACAAAATCATCTGGTTTTAGATTAATCCCTTTTACACCAGCAGCTCTTGGACCAACAATGCTTACTTCTTCTTCCTCAAACCACAAACCATACCCTAACTGTGTCACTAAGAATAAATCATTTTGTCCTGAAGTTAAATGGACATCAATTAGTGTATCATCACCTTTTAGATTTAAAGCAACCAGTGGTTTTGAATACCTCTGTGCTTTATATTGACTTAACTCAGTCTTTTTCACCATGCCTGATTTCGTAATAAAGGTTAAGAAATAATTCTCAGCAAAATCCTTGACAGGTATTGCCTTTAGTATGACTTCATCTCTGTCAATCGGTATAATGTTTGCGATATGCTGACCAAGGTCTTTCCATCGTATATCAGGTAATTCATGCACTGGGCAATATAAGTAATTCCCTTTATTTGTAAAGAGTAAGACGACTTCGGTTGTATTTATTTCGATTTGAGAAAGCAATCTATCACTATCCTTCATCCCGAAATCCTGTCCGTTAGATGCGGCATATGACCTGAGACTCGTACGTTTCACATAGCCGTCCTTTGTGACCGTTACAATAACATCCTCAGATGCGATCATAACTTCAAGATTGATTTTTATTTCTTCAATCTCAGCCTCAATGACAGAACGACGATCATCCGCATAGGTCTTTTTCACCTTTTTCAAATCATTTTTAATCACTTTTAGTAAAACATTTTCATCATTAAGAATGCTTGAAAGTTCCTCGATTTTCTTTGCAAGTTCTTCTGCTTCATTTGTTAATGCGGTAATATCTGTATTTGTTAAACGATAAAGTTGTAAGGATACAATTGCTTCAGCCTGTGGCTCAGTAAATTCGAATTTTTGAATTAAGTTATCCTTAGCATCACGCTTGTCTTTTGAAGCACGAATAGTTGCGATCACTTCATCTAAAATCGATAATGCCTTTATTAATCCTTCAACAATATGCTCCCGCTCACGTGCTTTACGAAGTTCATATTTTGAACGATTTGATACAACTTCCTTTTGATGACCAATATACGCATCAAGAATGGAAGGCAAGCTCATTAACATTGGTCTACGGTTATGGATTGCAACCATATTAAAATTGTACGTAATTTGCAGGTCACTATTTTTGTATAAATAATTTAATACACCTTCAGCATTTGCTTCCTTTTTCAGCTCAATAACGATTCGTAAACCAGTTCGATCTGTGTCATCACGTACTTCAGCGATTCCCTCAACCTTACGTTCAATGCGGAATTCATCCATACGTTTCACAAGATTTGCTTTGTTCACTTCAAAAGGAATTTCCGTAATGACAATTTGTTGTTTTCCACCACGAATTTCTTCTATACTTGCTTTCCCGCGTATAATTATTTTACCTTTACCTGTTTCATACGCCTTTTTTATTCCCTCAAGTCCTTGAATAATTCCACCTGTTGGGAAATCTGGGCCTTTTATTACTGTCATTAATTCATCAACAGTACAGCTTGGTTTATCCATTCGCTTAATAACTGCATCGATGACCTCACCTAAATGATGTGGAGGAATATCTGTTGCATAACCTGCAGAAATTCCTGTTGACCCGTTCACTAATAGATTAGGGAACATTGCAGGTAAAACCAATGGTTCCTTACTAGTGTCATCAAAGTTCGGTACAAATTCCACCGTTTCTTTTTCAATATCACGAAGTAGCTCCGTGGCAATTGCGGATAATCTTGCTTCCGTATAACGCATTGCGGCTGGTGGATCACCGTCAATACTACCGTTATTTCCATGCATCTGAATAAGAAGATTACGGACCTTCCAATCCTGACTCATACGAACCATTGCTTCGTATACAGATGAATCACCGTGAGGGTGGTAATTACCTATAACATTCCCTACTGTTTTTGCTGACTTACGATAATTCTTATCATTTGTATTTCCATCGACGTGCATGGCATATAAAATTCGTCGTTGTACAGGCTTTAAGCCGTCACGTGCATCTGGAAGTGCACGATCTTGAATAATGTACTTACTATAACGTCCAAAACGGTCACCTAGTACATCCTCAAGAGGTAAATCACGAAATATTTCTACTGAATCTGCCAAGACCTATACCTCCTCTGCGACCGATAAATGTTCGTTTTCTAATATATTTGTTTCTTCATCAAGACCAAATGCTACGTTATTTTCAATCCACTTACGACGTGGCTCAACTTTATCACCCATTAATGTTGTTACACGACGCTCAGCACGCGCAGCATCATCTATTTTAACGCGAATTAGCGTTCTAGTATCTGGATTCATTGTTGTTTCCCATAGCTGATCAGCGTTCATCTCACCTAACCCTTTATATCGCTGAATCATATACCCTTTACCAACCTTGGAAATGGCACCTTGTAATTCTTCATCAGACCAAGCGTATTCCACAATTTCTTTTTTCCCCGAACCTTTACTTACTTTATACAAAGGTGGTAAGGCGATAAATACTTTGCCATTTTCGATGAGTGGTTTCATATAGCGGTAAAAAAAGGTTAGCAGTAATACTTGGATATGAGCACCATCTGTATCAGCATCGGTCATAATAATAACCTTATCATAATTTATATCTTCAATTAAAAACTCTGCTCCAACACCTGCACCGATAGCATGAATAATCGTATTGATCTCTTCATTTTTAAAAATGTCAGCAAGCTTCGCCTTTTCAGTATTAATAACTTTACCTCTTAGTGGAAGTACAGCTTGAAATCGACGGTCTCTTCCTTGTTTAGCTGAACCACCTGCTGAGTCACCCTCAACGAGATATAATTCATTTTTTAAAGGGTTACGTGATTGTGCTGGAGTTAATTTACCACTTAACGTTGTTTCTGAACGTTTGCGTTTCTTACCACTTCTCGCTTCTTCGCGAGCTTTACGTGCAGCTTCCCTAGCTTGGAATGCTTTTATCGACTTTTTAACAAGTAGGGTCCCAGAATCAGGATTTTCCTCTAAGAAATAAGATAGGTTTTCAGAAAGAACTGCATCGACAGCAGATCTTGCTTCACTTGTACCTAGCTTACCCTTCGTTTGACCTTCAAACTGTAGAAGTTCTTCAGGAATTCGCACTGATATAATTGCTGAAAGTCCTTCTCGAATATCAGAGCCCTCTAAGTTTTTATCCTTTTCCTTCAACAAGCCTGTTTTTCTGGCATATTCATTAAAAGCTCTTGTCAAGGCTGTTTTTGAGCCAGCTTCATGTGTTCCACCATCTTTCGTTCGAACATTATTTACGAAAGATAAGATGTTTTCTGAATACCCATCATTGAATTGGAAAGCAAAATCTACTTCAATTCCATTTTGTTCACCTTCAAAGGAAACGACAGGATGAAGTGCGTCCTTTTCTTCGTTTAAATAGGTGACAAATGCCTCTATACCAGTCTCATAATGATAAACCTCATTTTGATCATTACGTTCATCAATAAGTTCAATTTTAAATCCTTTTAAGAGGAATGCTGATTCACGTAAGCGTTCACTTAGCGTTTCAAAATTGTATGTTGTTGTACTAAAAATAATTGGATCTGGTTTAAAATGAATTTTTGTACCAGTTTTCGTTGTCTTCCCTTTCTTTTCAAGGGTTGTTACAGGCTTTCCGCCATTTTCAAAACGTTGCTCATAAATTGAACCATCTCGTTGAATCGTTACAACTAACCATTCAGAAAGAGCATTTACAACAGATGCACCAACACCATGGAGACCACCACTTGTTTTATAACCACCTTGACCAAATTTACCTCCAGCATGAAGGATAGTCAAAATAACTTCAGGTGTCGGCTTACCGAGCTTATGCATCCCTGTTGGCATCCCACGACCTTTATCTTGAACAGAAATACTATTATCTTTATGTATTTTTACAATTATATGGTCACCATGACCCGCTAAGGCCTCGTCAACTGAATTATCGACGATCTCATATACAAGATGATGCAAGCCTCTACTATCAGTACTTCCAATATACATACCTGGACGTTTTCTTACGGCTTCTAGTCCTTCAAGTACTTGGATAGCATCATCATTATATTCAAATTGTTGCTTTTTAACCAAAAGACTAAACCCCTTTCAATTGACACACAATCAAATCATCTCTCTAATTAAGAACGCATGTTTTAGTATTTTATACAATATTTCGTTTATCGACAACCCACACTTTTAAAGAAATGCTTATTTTCTTTAATAATTTGTTATTTAGTATAGTGCAAATAACGTAATATCCATGCTTTATTGTATATGGTAAATTGCTTTTAGCAAACCTAATTCGTGTAAAAGATAAAAAAATCCTTGTTTTTCACAAGGATTTTTCCTAAAGTTGATCACAATATTTTCACCCCATTCTTAATGGGGAGTAAAAAATACCTCAATATCATGATTCAAAAGAATAAGTAGATTTGGTCAAACTGCGTTAAAAATCCGCTGAATTTGTACCATTCCGTGGAGGTGAAAAAATACCACAGTGAATGAGGTCTTACTTTACTTTGTCATAGCATGCTCAACCTTAATACAACGATTCATCACAACAGTTTTATTGTTTTTTTTCAACAGATCATATGCTTCCTCGTTCTCAAGACCTAATTGTGCCCAATAAACATCTGCATCAATTTCTAAAAATTCCTTAGCAACATCAAGTAAATGCTCAGAGCGTCGGAATACATTGACGATGTCAACGTGTCCTTTAATATCTTTTAATGATGCTACAGCTTTCTTACCAAGCACTTCATTCACCGTTGGATTGACTGGTATAATTTCATAACCTGCATCTTGCATTGCTTTACTTACCATGTAAGATGTACGTGATGAATTATCGGATAAACCAACAACTGCAATTGTTTTACTATTTTTTAAAATCTCGCCAATTTCCTGTCTTGTTGGATATTCAATCGTCATTAACATCCAGCTCCTTTTCTCAATCATAGCAACAATGACCAATATAAACAATTTTTAAGTCCTATTAAAGTTTATTCTTAACGCGTTGATTTTATCCTGTATCAGTTCTCCAATACGTAGAGATTCACGCTGAATTTTTTTGCGATTCACAAGTGAATTTAATGTTTTTTTAATTCTATATTAGAGTTTTTCTATCATCTCATGGTAGAATATAAGAAGATTATTCAAAGGAGCACTTATATGATTGAAGCAATTATCTTTATTTTAGCGTATTTACTAGGTTCCATTCCTTCAGGATTAATTGTTGGAAAACTAGGCTATGGAATTGATATTCGTGAGCATGGAAGTGGAAATTTAGGTGGTACGAATACATTCCGTACACTTGGTGTAAAAGCAGGACTTATTGTAACGAGTGCAGATATACTGAAGGGAACACTAGCCTCTGCATTACCGTCACTATTTTTTAACAGTGATTTAAATTCGCTTTTAGTAGGTGTTTTTGCTGTTATTGGCCATACATATCCGATTTTCGCTAAATTTAAAGGTGGAAAAGCCGTTGCAACTTCAGCTGGGTTACTGCTATTTAGTGCACCAGTTATGTTTATAACCATTTTAGCGTTCTTTTTCATCGTTCTTTACATTACAAAATATGTATCGTTATCCTCAATGCTTGCTGGTGTTTATGGAATCATTTACAGCTTGTTTACAAAAGATATTCCATTAATTATAGTGATTTCACTATTAACAGTCTTTGTCATATATCGACATCGAGCAAATATTAAAAGAATCATAAATAAAACAGAACCAAAAGTTAAATGGCTTTAGTTTGTCTTTAATACTTTATAATAAAAACCACTTTTACTGTGGTTTTTATTTTTTTACAAAAATTTAACATATTCAATCGGATACAAAAATGGTTCTATCTGTAGTTCTATATTATAATAAAGAGAAGGACTACTATTTTGTTTTATTCTTCTGTTCTAGGGAAAAAACGTATCATAGGATAATTTACTTGTATTTAATTAGTCGTTTATAGAAGGAGTGTTAATGATGGAAATAATCGTTGATGAAAAGGCTGCAAGTTGGTATATAGATGAATTACAACTTCAAAAAGGTGATACAGTACAATTTTTTGTCCGCTATGGAGGATGCAGCAACGTACAAAAAGGCTTTTCATTAGGTGTAGTAAAGCAAGAGCCTGAAGATATCGGTTCTAGTGCAAAAAGCAAAGGAATCACTTTTTTTGTTGAGAATCGTGACTTATGGTATTTTGATAACCATAACCTTCGTGTAGAACTTGATGAAGAAGTAGATGAGCCAACATTTAACTACATTGAATCAGTAAAACAGTAAAAAACAAAAGTTCGGATAAACATCTGTAATTTAACAAACGACAAAAAGAGGGTTACTCAAAAGGGTAACTCCTCTAATTGGTAATGAATGATTTGTAAGGTTTTTTTGGAAGATTCTTTTCCTTGAAATCTAGGTCTATGTATGTAATTTAAACCGTTTAATATGGTCATCTAATCCATAATGTTTTAAGACTTTCACTTGTGTCTTCCCTAATAAATCAAAATGTGGATATTGCTCATTATGATGTATCCATTCTTTTTTTAAACCGAATTGTGCTCCCCAGTTTGCTAATTTTTCAAGGTCCTTACATCCCGCTTTTGTTACACAATGTGATTCTGGAAATCGGTCATCTAGCCAGAAATGTGTTAAAAATGAAATTTCTCCACGAGTTACTTCTTCCTTCCACTGCACTAATTCCTTGCGCGAAATTCCAAAGGCCATTTTATTTCTTCGCCTTCTCGTACGCTTCATGCCATTCAGGGAAGAGCTTACGAAATTTTACAGGTCTGAACGTATCCTTTTGGACACAAACATGACTTGACTTAGCTTGTACTGCTAAATCTCCTGAAGGAGTGAAAATTTCATACCCATAAACACTTCTCATCCCATTATATTCTTCTATCCAAGTATGGATAATTGCAGTATCACCATAACGAAGCGGCTTTTTGTAGGATATTTCAAGATCGATTACCGGTGATATGATCCCCTCCTCTTCCATTCCTGCATAGGAAAATCCAAGGTCTTGAATCAATTTTGTTCTACCTACTTCCATCCAAATTAAATAATTTGCATGATAAACTACACCCATTTGATCTGTTTCTGCATAGCGTATTTCAATTTCTTTCTTTGATACAAGCATGTCATTCTCTCCTTGTTGCACAATTCTAGCTCTTAGAAATTCTTCTAACAATCATATCATACAAATATTTGAAATTGAAGAACAAAAGCCCAAGCAGGTGTATAGGCTGAAGAAAAAACTAACCTGATTTATAATCGATTTTCTTACTAAAAAAATGGCTGTTTTCGCAAACTTTGTTGCTATTTAACAAGTATTGGTGAATGGTTGACTACAGCGATAGGATGCTCGCTTTCCACGGGGCGGGCGGTGAGCATCCTCTGGGCACTGTGGGGTCTCTTGTCCCGCTGCACCCGCAGGAATTCTCGCATATCCGTTCCATTCAACCTAAAACGTTTTTTGTTCAAGAAACTATTTAAAAAACAACAATCTTTTAGAAAAGAGCCAAAAAAATAAACCAGGCAAAATGCCTGATTTATTGATCGTGACGATATCCGTTTTCACGTGCTTGAGCTTCATCTTTAATTTCTTCGCGCAATGCATTAATACTTTCTTCACGACGAAGGTTTTTCGCTTCAATTCTCTCACGTTCTTCAGCAGAAGCAAATTGAAGTGTGTCTTGTGCTTCTTCAATGTTTTCAATCGTGTTTTGAACCATGCTTTGTAACTTTTCTACATTGTCAGTACGATCGTCCGGGTTTGGTCGATTTTGTTTTGCCATCGTTATCATTCCTTTCATGGTTAGCTTACAAAACAATAACTTTAGTCTGCTATATAAAAGGAGTTTTTAAACACTTATTTATGTTAAATGTAGAAGAGATTACTCTCCTTTAGTTTGCATAACCTGAGCATGCTTGCCGGATGTATCTTGCATTTTTTTGCCTTTATTATTTCCAAATCCTTTTGACTTTGTTCCAATGTGACTTGGAGCATAATGGGATTGTTTCATATCTGAATTTGTCATGGTTATCGCCTCCTCAAAGAATAGGTTGTCCCTATATAAGACAATAAATGACTAGAAAAGCTTGTTAATCTAATTTCTTTAGCATTTTTTGCTCCCAGCGCTCCTCAATTCGCTCAAGGGCTTCTTGGTCTTTTAAAAGTTGTTCTTTATTTTCTAAGACTAATTCTTCAAATGATCTCTTTCTACTCTTTCTCATCATGATCACCTCCGCTTATGTTTATAAAAGGATGTCCAATTATTAAATCATTTAGTACAATTTTTAGAAAATAAACGAAAGTGGCACGATATAGATTATTGTGATAAGTATAATCTATATAAAAGGCTCTTTTCTAAGAGACTGTTGCTTTTAAAACGAAAACTGCTTAAGGTTGATTGGAGCGAAAGTGCGAGACTACTGCGGGAGTAGCGGGACAGGTAAGACTCATGCAGGCGTTTACGCCGAGGAGGCTCACTGCCCGCCCCGCGGAAAGCGAGCATCTCTCGCTGCAATCAACCACCGCACTACTTGATAAATAGCAACAAAGTTTGTGAAAAAAGCCATATAAAAAGACCGAGATAAATATCTCGATCTTACTTAAGCTCTAGAAAATCTTCCATTTGTTTATAGGTCATCGCACCAACAAACTTTGTTCCAATGATTCCATTTTCATCAATAATATAGGATGTAGGGTAAGACATTACTTCATATTGGTTATTTATTTTCCCTTTTTCGTCTAATAATACTGGAAACGATAATTCTAGTTCTTCAACAAAATCCTTAACAGTATCCACGTTTTTTTCTGAACTAGTCAGGTTTACAGCTGCAATAACAACCTCGTCATTATAATCTGCTTGTATTTTCTGCATATCAGGCATTTCAGAGCGACATGGAGGGCACCATGTTGCCCAAAAATTTAGAATAACCTTTTTACCTTGTAGACTTGATAAACTCATCTTTTCCCCATCTAGGGTCGTTAATTCAAAGTCTGGTGCTGCATTACCCTCTGTAACACCCACTTTAGTGTCATTGGGATTTATAGCATAATAAACCGCATAACCAATTAAAAAAACTAAAATTGAAATAGCTAATATTTTTTTCATTTGATTAAATAAGACCTCCTAAACAAAAGACAAAACAATAATTTTTATCAGTTGAAATACAACTAAATAAGTAAAAATCAGGATCATAATTGAGTGCATAAAGACTTTAAGTGAGATTTTCTCTTTTTTCCCAATCCAAAATAGATAAATGATACTAATAGCAAGTCCTAAATAAATACCATCTTGGCCACCTGAAACATATAACCAACTAAAGGTTAATAAGAGATCAGGTCGAAACAACACAATACTAAATTTGTAAGTCATAACAATTAGTAAAGCAGCTGTCCAAAAGTGCTTTAGAATAAAATGTCTTACAAGAGATGCTTTTATCAAACTTTCAATTAGATAATATGTAACTAAAAATGAAAATAGGACAACTATAAGATAGTACTGTAATGTAAAAGGTCCTAACTGAAAAGCATCATACATACACGGACCTCCCATAATGCCATTTTTCTTAATTCTATTTAATCACGGAAACTTAGAAAGAACAATGAATTTAGCTTCCCGTTCCTTTTTTAGACACAAAAAAAGGAACGGGAAACCCGTTCCTTTTATAATGCTTAGCCTTTTAATTTGTCACGCAATACCATTTGAAGAATTCCACCATGGCGGTAGTAATCAATTTCAACTTCACTGTCGAAACGAACTAATACTTCAAATTCTTTTTTGTTACCAGCTTCATCAGTTGCTGTAACTTTCACGAAATCACGTGGTTTTACAGTTTCATCAATTGTTACTTCAATCGCTTCTTTACCAGTAAGTCCTAGTACCTCAGCATTTTCTCCATCTTTAAATTGAAGAGGAAGCACACCCATTAACACTAGGTTACTACGGTGAATACGCTCGAAGCTTTCAGCGATAACTGTTTTAATTCCAAGCAGATTTGTACCTTTCGCTGCCCAGTCACGAGAACTTCCCATTCCGTAATCCTTACCAGCTAATACAACAAGTCCTGTACCATCTTGCTTGTAATCCATACATGCATCATAAATTGATTTCACTTCACCAGTTGGCCAGTAAGTTGTGTAACCACCTTCTGTACCAGGGGCAATTTGGTTTTTGATACGAATATTTGCAAACGTACCTCTCATCATTACTTCATGGTTACCACGACGAGAACCATAAGAGTTAAATTCTCTTGGTGTTACCCCATTTTCTTGAAGGTAACGGCCAGCAGGTGTATCTTTACCAATTGAACCAGCAGGTGAAATGTGGTCAGTTGTTACAGAATCACCGAATTTTGCAACAATTCGTAAATCCTTTAACGTTTCCACTTTACCAGGCTCAGCTTCTAAGCCTTCAAAGAATGGTGGATTTTGAATGTATGTTGATGAATCATCCCATACATATAACGCTTCATCAGTTGTTTCAATTTCGTTCCAACGAGCGTTATCATCAAATACTTGCTCATATTCTTTTCTGAATAACTCAGGTGTAACAGTTTTATTAACAACTTCGTTAATTTCATCTGTTCCAGGCCAGATATCTTTAAAGAATACGTCATTTCCATTTTTGTCTTTACCTAAAGAATCACTTTGTAAGTCAATATCAACTGTACCAGCTAAAGCATATGCCACAACAAGTGGTGGTGATGCAAGGTAGTTTCCTTTTACTAGTGGATGAATACGTCCTTCAAAGTTACGGTTACCTGATAATACAGAAGTTACTAATAAATCGTTTGCTGCAACAGCTTCTTCGATTTCATCAGCAAGTGGACCAGAGTTACCGATACATGTTGTACAACCATAACCAACAAGATTAAACCCTAGTGTTTCTAAATGTGGCAGAAGACCTGAATTTTCTAAGTATCCTGTAACAACTTTTGAACCAGGAGCTAATGATGTTTTTACGTATTTAGGCACTTCCATTCCTAATTCAGTTGCTTTTTTCGCAACTAAACCTGCAGCTACTAAAACGTATGGGTTTGATGTATTCGTACAGCTAGTAATAGCAGCAATCGCAATCGCACCAGTTTTCATGTTTGTTTCTTCACCATTTTTAAATTTCACAGTGATTTCTTTGTTAATTTCAGTTGCTTCTAAACCAAAACCTTGGTTTCCAGCTGGAGCAACTAAATGTTTATGGAACGTATCTTTCATCATTGATAAAGGAATTAAATCTTGTGGACGTTTTGGTCCAGAAAGATTTGCTTCAATTTCAGAAAGGTCAATTTCCACTACTTTCGTGAAATTTGGATCTTCGTTTTCAGGCGTGAAGAATAAACCGTTAGCTTTGCAATAATCTCCAACGATATTAATTTGCTCTTCAGTACGGCCTGTAAGACGCATGTAATTAAGTGCTTCTTCATCAACAGGGAAGAAGCCACAAGTTGCACCATATTCAGGAGCCATGTTTGCAATAGTAGCTCTATCTGCAAGTGGAAGTTGCGCTACACCAGGACCAAAGAACTCAACAAATTTACCAACAACACCTTGTTGACGTAAAACTTGAGTAACTTTTAATGCTAAGTCAGTTGCAGTTGTACCATTTGGAAGTTCTCCAGTTAATTTCACTCCGATAACTTCAGGTACTGGGAAATATGAAGGTTGCCCTAGCATACCAGCTTCAGCTTCGATACCACCAACACCCCAACCAAGAACACCAATACCATTGATCATCGTTGTATGTGAGTCAGTACCAACTAAAGAATCTGGGAATGCTTCGAATTCTCCATTTTCATTTTCTACTGCATGAACTACATTTGCTAAATACTCTAAGTTAACTTGGTGAACAATACCAGTTGCAGGTGGTACAGCACGGTAGTTGTCAAATGATTTTTTCGCCCAGCTTAGGAATTTATAACGTTCTGCATTACGTTCAAATTCAAGCTCCATATTGAACTGTAATGAATCCATTGTTCCAGCTTTGTCAACCTGTACAGAGTGGTCAATTACTAAATCAACTGGAATTTCAGGATTGATTTTATCAGGGTCTCCACCTAAATCTGCCATTGCTTTTCGTAAAGAAGCTAAATCAACAACAGCTGGAACACCTGTAAAGTCTTGTAAAATAACACGAGATGGTTTGAATGGAACATCGATATCTTTTTGCTCAGAAGTTCCCCATTTCGCTAAGTTTTCAACATGTTCTTTTGTGATAACTCTGCCGTCTACTTGACGTAATACAGATTCTAAAAGAACTTTAACTGAATATGGCAAGCGTGAAACGTTACCAATTCCTGCATCTTCTAATGCTTGTAAAGAATAGTAGTTGTACGTCTTTCCATTAACCGTAAAGCTTTTACGTGCTTGGAAAGCATCTTTTTTTGTTGTTACTTGATTAGTCATTAACAATTTCCCCCTTATTAAGATCAAGATCGACTCTTGTCGAAGGATAGTACCCCGTTTTTAAACTTTCGCACAATTCAATCTTAATACAACTAGTAACATAAGTAAATAACAATGATGTTATTGATATGTATAAGTTTTTCTTATGAAAGCGTACTAGTTTTACTTTTTTACTATATCAAATTTTGAGCAAAATAACATAAAAACTTTTAAAATTTTTTATTATTTTTTACTTAATTTGGTTTGTAATTAGCGTTTCTGAATGGTTCGTTGTTTTTTGAGACAAGATATCTGTTATAGGGGGTGAAGTGATCTTATGGCTAAACGTAAAGCTAATCACGTGAGAATGGGTATGAATGATGCAAGTGCTCAAGGTGTTGGTGCAGGCTACAATGAAGAACTTCAAAATGAGCCGTTAACAGCTAAGCAAAGACAGAATAATAAGAAACGTAAAAAAAATCAATAAGATATAATGTTTGTTTCTTTACGACAAAAAACGACGGATCCTCCGTCGTTTTTGCTTGAAGAGGTAATAACACAAGATTGTTGTTGTGCTTATATGTCTGTTTGATTCACATCATTAACGATTTTTTGGAGATCCTGTTGATATTGTTCAAGACGTTGTCTTTGTGTTTCAGATGCATTTTCAAGTGCATTATTAATTTGTTGATAAGCTTCATTTACTTCTTCTGTTAAATGTTTAAGCTGTGCTCCGTAGTCAGCGCTATCTTTTACGATACTCTCATACGAATCAAAAGCTTCAGTCGCGCCTTGCTGTGCTGCTTGAAAAGCTTGTTGCTTGTCCTTATTATATGGCATAAATCCACACACTCCTTCTATTCATGTATGAAACCATCTGTTAGTATGCCTCTTATTTCTAAAAATATTCACTTTAATATAAGAATGTTTTTAAGATTTTAACTCATTCTAATGGTAGGAGGGATGACAATGACTAATAAAAATACAGGTAAAGATATGCGAAAAAACGCTCCAAAAGGGGATAACCCAGGACAGCCAGAACCTTTAGATGGTTCTAAGAAAGTTAAAAACGCAAACCATACCCGTCAAAAGCATAACCAAGGGCACGATATGTAAGGAATGGGCTAGCCCCATTTCTTTTTTTAGCGTTTTAGGAAATTATAAAATTCTCGTACTGTGGCTAAGCGCTTGGCATCCAGCTCCAACGCCTAGCCCCTCGAGGTCATAAGCTAATTTAGAATTGAAGCATTCTATTCTAAATCATCTTACGCTTGTCGGGGCTGATCAAGGCGCTTGCGCTTTTGTTCTTGGTTAGCGTTAGCTTTACTATAAAATTCTTATCCTGTGTAAGTCACTACCTCTAGTTTATAACACCTATTTCCCCAAGTTAAATTATGCAATTTTCTATCCAATTACCTTTCCGTAGGACAAAAACTTTCACAAAAAAAACAATCTTGAATACCTTATTGGTTAAAGGGGTTAAAAACATTCATAAGTGAAGGAAGTTTCAGTTCTATGGAGGTCAATTTTCATGAATATTAGAAAGTGTTCAAATCCAATGAATATTAATGGGATTGAAGAATGGATGACACAATTTTTTACTGACCCGTTTACTAGCTTACTGGATGAGCACACATTTCGAGTCGACTTATTTGAAACAAGCGAGGATTTTATTATTGAAGCTGAGCTTGGAGAAACAAAGAAAAAAGAAGATATTCAAATTACTACATGTATAGAAAAAATAAAGATTTCCGTTCAATCTAATGTAAGTAATGAAAATGAGGAAGAGAAAAACAATGAGGAAATCGCAAGGACAATTACGCTACCTTATTCAATAGAAGATAAAGAGATTATTGCAGCATTCAACCATGGAATTTTAGAAATAAAAATAGCTAAAAATAGTAGTTGTGAGCAAAAAAGAAATACAATTCAGATAGTTGGCTGACAAAAAAGTAACCGCTTGCTCGCTCCAGTAAGCCATTTCCCCTTCTTAAGCTAGTATCTCAACTACTTACACATTCCTCGTGGATCACTGCACCAATAAAAAATGACAGCGATTATGGCTGTCATTTTATTCTTCAACTATATATTTCGAATGTTGCTGCTGCACACTTATTGTAATACGTTTTAATTCTTGATTCCCACATTGCACACAAGAATTATTTTCATCATTAAGAATCATACATTTTAAGCAATAATATTTTTCCATTAAGCGAAACCCCTTTTTCAATCAATATATGATGAAAAAGATTGTTTGTTTCATTTAATCTACAAGATGTTCAAAACTGTTATGATAAATTTTATCCAATTGATCTATTTTATATATGAAGAATTCATGGTCTGAATATTCATCTAATCGATTTTTTTCCTTATATTCTTTGACAGCTTTTTTAGCTTGCTCAATCGAGGTAAATATGCCCAGTATATTTGAGCTTTCTCCACACTCTGCACACCCAAGATCTAAAACAACATAATACATCTTAACACCCTCTAAGTTCTTTTAAACAATACTATAGCACGTTTAAAAAGGCTTTTACTAACAGAATGCATCTCTAGCATTTACAAAGGTAAAGATATAGAGACTTTCGTTCCCACACCTACAGTAGACTCAATTTTAAGCTTTCCCTTATGATTTTCAATAATTTTAAAGCTTGTCATTAAGCCAAGTCCAGTACCTTTTTCTTTCGTTGAATAAAAAGGCTCACCAATATTTGCTAACCGTTCTTCAGGAATACCACAACCGTTATCAATGATCTGAATGAAAAGAGTAGATTCACTAGCTGATAGTTCAACCGTTACACTCCCTTTTTCATCAAGCGCATCTAAAGCATTCTGTATAATATTAAAAAACACTTGCTTTAATGAGTTTGCATCACCGTTTATTACAGGAATATCTGTATTAACAGTATAGTTTATTTCTTTGTTGATTAATAATGCCTGAGTTTGACTTAACTGAATCACTTGCCACAGTAATTCATCCACTTTTAATAGCTCTAATTTATCTTGATGTGGACGGGCCATTGTTAAAAACTCTGAAATAATCGCTTCGACTCGGTCTAATTCATCAAGCACAATCTTTATAAAATCTTCGTTACATTCTTTTGTATTGGAGAAAAGCTGCATAAATCCCTTTACAGATGTTAAGGGGTTTCGTATCTCATGAGCAACTGCTGCAGCTAGTTGACCAACAACAGCTAGCTTATCAGATTTTCTTAATAAATTATCCGTTTCTAGCCTTTTTCCAATATCCCGTGAAACCGATATTATTCTTTCTGATTCACCTGTTTGTTCATTTATGACAGAACGCATATTTGTTTCAATCCAAATGTATGTACCATCTTTTTTACGTGCACGATAAGTTGCAAGGATTGGGTCAGTATTTGTTAATACATCGGAATGTTTTTTTTCAACTTCAGGTATATCTTCTGAATGGATGAGTGTGTATGGAGTTTTTCCAATTAACTCATCAGGATCATATCCAAGAATTTGCGTAATTGATGGAGAGATATAAACATATCGTCCATCCATCGAATGAAGGTTAATGACATCGGAAGAATTTTCTGCAAGCAGTCTATATTTTTGTTCTTTATTAGTCAGAAACTTTTCTAGGTTTTTTTGTTCTGTTATATCTAATACTTGAGCCAAAAAACATTGTTGTTTTTGTGTTGGATCATTTATAAATGAAACGTTTAACGAGCCCCAAACAATTTCCCCTGATTTATGTAAATACCGCTTTTCCATTTGATAGTAATGTCGTTGGCCTGTAATCATTTCATGAAAAAGATCTAAATCTAACTCATAATCATCAGGGTGAGAAATGTCTTTTATTGATAACTCTTGCCACTCTTCATCTGAATACCCGATAAACTCATAAAAGGCTTTATTAATAATAATTTGCTGAAAACCATCCTCAAAAATAATTTGTGGGATTCTCGATTGCATAAACACTTGTTCATAAATTGATGAATCAATAATCATATTGCCCCCGACCTTCGTTTACAAATTATGTAACAAATAGTAGTAACCTTACTATAACAATTTTTTGTTAAAATAACCATTTTTTTACTAGGTAAAATATTTTTTAAATTAGCTTATTAAAGCGACTATTCAATAGTGTGAATTTCAAAATGAGCAATGCTTTCCTTCAGGTCAATATTACGAAAGTCTTAGTTTTTGGTCGCATAAAAAAGACTCCCATAAACAAGAAGTCCTATTTCGTAAACAATTCCTATTAATTATTGATCGTGTTTTTCCTTTACACTTCACTAACATTACTTAAAATAAGTTGGATAACGTTCTTTTAAAAGTTCCTTTTCAAAAACGACTAAACGCAAATGTTCCGACATTACTTCTTCTGCTTTATCTGGTTCATTCTTTTTAATTAATTCAAATATTTGTTTGTGCTGGGAAATGATAATACTCCAATCTAAATAGGAGGACAAACGCAGCAACCGAAGTCGTTTAAAATGACTACTCATTAGTTGGAGCATATTCCATGTTCGATTCTTTCCACATGCAGAAAACAAAATTTTATGAAAGTCATCATCTAATTCAAATAACTTTTCATGATTATCCTTTTTTTCACACGTTTCTTGCATGGCAATATTGGTTTGCAATTGAAATAAATCATCATCAGTTAATTTGTCACACGCTAATTTCACAATCACTTTTTCGATGTTCTCTCTTACAAACCGCGATTCTTCAACATGTGATAGATCAATTCGTGAAACAAAAGTACCTCTTTGTGGGTAAATTTCTAATAGCTCTTCCTGAGATAATTGTAAAAAAGATTCTCTTACAGGTGTTCTACTAACCTTTAATTGCTCTGCCACTTCTTTTTCAGATATTTTCGTTCCTGGTTCTAATGTTAATGTAATTATTTGTTCTTTTAACGTATGATAGATATAATTCCTTGTTGAACCATTATTTCGGTTATCATTAGCAATAAACACCAATCCACCCCCCATTCGATCTAACTCTAATATACCAAATGTATCATACTAGTATGGTAATTTAAAAATTATTATAGATTAAGTACTCGAACGATTCAATATAAAAAAGAGCAACTCACTAACCTCAGGAGTTGCCCAGGATGGATCAATTTGCGGAATTTTATTTACTATTCGTACTTTCCCCCTGTCGTAATTGTTGTATCTGAAAACCCTTCTACACTTGTTTTCTTCTCATTAAAATGCTTTACATTAGCAAGTATTCCTTCTCTCGTATAAAACGGATCATCACTAGCAAGTGGAAGCTGTACATGGGTTCCTAAATTAGCAGATTTGTAGATTGCTGAAATTAGCTCTAATGTATTTCTACCTTGGATGCCGTCAATTAACAATGGCTTTTCTTTAGCAATTGCTGATAAGAAATGATCGATCTGTCCTGTATGTCCTTCATATTTCAATTCAGGATATTGTTCCCAGCATTCCGTTATTTTAGATTCTACATCTGTATCACTTTCGGGGTAAGGAAATCCATTTTCACGCGCTTTTTGGGCCTTAACCTTCCAAGGTACAGAAACTCTTGCTTTTTCACCCTGGAATATTAATTGCTGTTCTTCCCCATGATGTACAACTGAGCTTGTCACTTGTGCTAGACCACCATTTTCATATTTAAAAATCGCAACGGATAGATCTTCTACCTCGGCATTGTCATGCAATGTATTAGATGCAACGGCCACAACCTCTTTTGGCATTCCCATCGTCCATTGGAGCATATCAATATGGTGAACAGCATGATTAAGTGTACATCCACCACCCTCTTTTTCCCATGTCCCACGCCACCATAAATCATAATAGCTATAACCACGCCACCAATAGGAATCAACTTGCACATGTGAAATTTCCCCTATTAAGTTTTGATCTATTACATGTTTTAATTTCATGATCGGATTAATAAATCGATTTTGAGCAACAACTGATAAAAGCTTGTTACTTTCTTGTGCAGCCTGTATCATATCATCACATTCTTTTAATGATGAAGCCATTGGCTTTTCAACTAAAACATGTTTACCCGCAAGAAGAAAGTCGATTGAAAGCTTAGCATGGGTAAATGGTGGTGTACAAATGGAAACTGCATCGATTGTAGGATCATCTAGTAATTCTTTATAGTCGCTCACAACTTTTGCTTCCAATTGATACTTCTTCACATATGATTCTGCTTTTTCTGGATAAATATCTGCAAATGCTACAATTTTACATCTATCACGGAATTGACAATAAGCGTTTATATGCGCAATTGAAATTGAACCAGTACCTATTATTGCAATATTAATCATGCCATCTTTCCTCTCAATATAAATTTATTCAACCTACCGTAATCACACTAGTATGGTAGTATGGATGTGATTATTTTACCTTCGAATTATTTTACCTTCGATTTGAAGAATCCTTACCAATCAAATTTACTTTTATTAAAACAACTTTAAAAAGAAACACCCCTTTGAAAGTGATACTTTTCAAGTCATTCACTACTCATAAGATGGTGTTTATAATCGTACTATTTTTATACTTAGCGTTTAATAAATCGTTCTTTTCTTTTCATCAGGTATTCCGGAATGACGATAAAAATATGTATTAATTCGATCTCTCCATTCGATTGCATTTTCAAGCTGCATCGTAAAGCGATTTAACACATTTTCATATCTGTAAGTGTCTATTTTATCCTTTAACTTTTCCCAACGTGCCTTCATATTTTCTACCTGTTCTACACCTAAAAAATGTGTATTGTAAATATGCTGAATCACCGTTTCACCCGACTTTAAAGTATGTGTATATGGAACATGGTGGAAAAACAGCAACAATTCATCAGGACATGTTTCAAGAGATTCGTAGATTTCTGCATTTTCAGGGTAATATTGACCACTATATCCAGTACCATTTTTAACAGTTCTGTTTACCCCTGTTCCAAGGCAGTCTGAAAAATGATATGTGCCCCATTTAGAATATTCATAGCCTTCAATATTAGGTCCATAGTGATGTCCTGGATTAATCATCCAGCCCACACCAAGTGGTGATGTATAATTTTCATAGATACGCCAGGAATTTAAAAGCATTTGATTAACTTCTTCAACAACTTGCTCATCATGTCCAAAGGTTAAACGTACCCATTCATCTGATATTTCTTCAGCGGAGAGTTCAGTATCCCAGATTAGACGACCATACCCATAAAAGTTGGCTTGAGCTAGTGTATTCCCAGTCCAATTTAAGTCATTTCCGATATTGGATACTGCTGTTATTCCACTATATTGAAATGGATACTTTGAACCATTCACAATAGATTTGACAGTGGAACCTTTTCCCTCTGAATACGTATCAAAATCTAGTACTTCCTTCCATTGTGGAACTAAGAAGCATAAATCCTTTTGTTGACCTGTATATTCTTGAGCAACTTGAAATTCCAATACTTGATTTGTTTGCTTCAAACTACCGAATAATGGGGATACAGGCTCGCGAACTTGAAAGTCCATTGGACCATTTTTAATTTGAAGTATGACATTATCAAGAAATTCTCCATCTAATAGTTTAAAATGATCATACGCTGCCTTAGCACGATCAGTCTTTCGATCTCGCCAGTCTTGAAGACAATCATAAACAAAACATCTCCAAAAAACTAAACCACCAAATGGTTTCAATGCACGACCAAGAAGATTTGCACCATCTGCATGGTTTCTACCATATGTAAAAGGACCTGGACGATGTTCAGAATCCGCCTTCACAATAAAGCCACCAAAGTCAGGGATATATTCGTAAATTTCAGCAACTTTTTCACTCCACCATACTTGAACTTCAGAATCAAGTGGATCTGCGGTATTTAAATCTCCTATTTCAATAGGGCTTGCATAATTAACACTTAAATAGGTAGTAATACCATAAGCTCTAAAAATATCTGCAATTTCTGCAACATGAGGTAATAGCTCTTTCGTAATTAGCTTTGATTCCACTTGATGAACATTGACATTATTAATTGATAAACTGTTAATACCAACAGATGAAAGATATCTAGCATAGTCTTTTATTCGATCTACGTCATGAGTAAACTCGTTTTGATCGTAAAAGATTGAATTTCCTGAATAACCACGTTCAATATCACCTAACATATTGTCCCAATGGTTAATCATTCGAATTTGATTTTTTGGATTTTCGAAAATAGCTAGGTTATTGATGTCTTTTCTCATTTGAATCAATCTTAGTAAATGAAATGCAGCGTATAATAAACCTTTATCAGTTTTACCTAGTAGTAAAACCGCTTTATCTCCCTGGTAATCAAAGGATTGAATCATATAGCCATCATCATTTAGTTTATTGCAAGCTTCATAATCGACCCCGTATTCCTTAATAATCTGTTGATCATAAGTTGCTAAAACGATTGAAGCTTTCTTTTGTGGTTCATGAGAGAGCGTTGGTGTTTCACCTAACATGGAAAATAAACCTTTTACGAGTTCTTCTTTAGCTGAATCAATGATTGCTGATTGATCTAAAATAACTAAATTGCTACAAACTTTTTTATATTCCTGAACGCGAGAATGATCTATAATGTCGCTGTATTGTAACCAGCAATTATAAGCACTTTTCCATACTGATTCTTCTAACTTAACATTTGTCAAAGCTGCCACAAACACTTACCCCTTTCTTGAACGTTTTTCCTTAAACATTTTACTAAATAAAATATGCTGGAAATGATAATTTCCAGCATATAAGAGTTTTAGACAATTGTCTTTAAACAGTTACATTTGCTAATGTTTCTAATAAGTATTGGTTAACTAGTCCTTTTAAACGTTCTTGTCTACCAGATTCGTTTTTAATTTCATTTAATTGCAATGCATATGCTTCTAATTGATGGAAGTTTGTTTTTCCTTCAACAATATCAAGACCAATACCTTCTGAATAGCTGCTATAACGTTGGTCAACAAAATCGTCTAACACCTTGTCTTCAATCAACTTATTCGCAACCTTTAAGCCAATTGCAAAGCTGTCCATACCTGCAATGTGAGCGTGGAAAAGATCTTCAGCGTCAAACGAACCTCTTCTTACTTTTGCATCAAAGTTAAGTCCACCTTTGCCTAAACCACCATTTTTCAATATTTCATACATTGCAAGTGTTGTAGAATACAAGTCTGTTGGGAATTCATCTGTATCCCAGCCAAGTAACGTATCACCTTGGTTCGCATCAACTGAACCTAACATATTGTTAATACGTGCTGTGCGTAATTCATGCTCAAACGTATGGCCCGCAAGAGTCGCATGATTTGCTTCGATATTAAACTTAAAGTAATCTGTTAAATCATATTTTTGTAGGAATGCTAGACCTGTTGCCACATCAAAATCATATTGATGCTTCGTTGGCTCTTTTGGTTTTGGTTCAATTAAGAATGGTGCATCAAAGCCGATTTCCTTCGCATAATCAACTGCCATATGGAAGAAGCGTGCTAAATTATCTTGTTCAAGTTGCATATTTGTATTTAAAAGCGTTTCATAACCTTCACGACCGCCCCAGAATACATAGTTTTCTGCACCTAGCTCTTTACCAACCTCTAAACCTTTTTTAACTTTCGCAGCGGAATAAGCAAATACATCTGCATTATTTGAAGTAGCAGCACCGTGTACATATCTAGGATGTGTGAACATATTTGCTGTATTCCATAAAAGTTTAGTTTTGCTAGTACTCATATATTCTTTAATCATCGCAACGATTGTATCTAAGTTTTGGTATGTTTCTTTTAATGTTGCGCCTTCTGGTGCGATGTCAACATCATGGAAACAGAAGAATGGAACATTTAATTTTTCAAATAATTCAAATGCAGCTTCTACACGAGCTTTCGCTAAGTCCATACCTTGTAAATGGTTCCAAGGACGGATAGCTGTTCCTACTCCGAATGGATCTGAACCATCTGCAGTAAATGTATGCCAGTATGCTACAGAAAAACGAAGAATTTCTTCCATTGTTTTTCCATTAACGACTTCCTCAGGATTGTAGTACTTAAATGATAGGGGATTTTTAGAACCTGCACCCTCATATTGAATTTTATTAACATTTTCGAAATAAGCCATTTTTTATTCCTCCTGATCTAAATTAAGTATGTAACACTTTTTCTGTTATCGCTTACATTCTCTTTTAAAAAAACTTGTAGGTTGAAATGTGCTAACCAAGTTGTTTGTTATCTTTATTTCTTACTGTTATATTACCATTAGATACTTAGTTTGTCTATCCGATAAACTAAGTTTTTTATAACTTTTTTGTATTAATAGAAAATCACATCCTCAAACCCCAGAATAAGCCATAAACCCACCATCTACTGGAACACTTATTCCTGTAACAAATCCACTAGATTCATTATCTACTAGCCATAGTAATGTCCCTAGTAAATCTGTTGGATCCCCAAGTCTTCTCATTGGTGTATGGGAAAGAATTTTTTCCGTTCTTTCGGTATTTGTGCCATCTTCATTTTTAAGTAGTTTTTCGTTTTGTTTTGTTAAGAAAAATCCAGGTGCAATTGCGTTTACCCGAATACCTGTCTCAGCCAAATGAACAGACAGCCATTTTGTAAAATTCTCAATCCCAGCCTTTGCTGCACTGTATGCCGGTACTTTGGTCATTGGACTTGGTGCACTCATGGAAGAAATATTTATGATCGAACCTTTCTTACCTACCATTCTTTCAGAAAAAACCTGTGTTGGTATTAATGTCCCGACGATATTTAAGTTAAAGACAAACTGAAATCCTTCAGTTGTAAGATCGAAAAAGGTTGTAATTTCCTTGTTTTGTAAATCAGATAAATCAAAGATTTCGTTAGTAGTCACACCTTTAGGGTGATTACCTCCTGCACCATTAATCAAAATATCGCAAGCCCCATACGTCTCATTCACTATTTCTTCTGCCTTTTTCACACTCTCACGATCTAATACATTACATTCAATCGCTAATGCTTCCCCACCTTGGCGTTTAATATCTTCAGCAACAGTAACAGCTTTTTCATATGTACGGTTTAATATAGCGACCTTCACTCCCTGTCTAGCAAGCTCTTTTGCCATACAGCTACATAAAACGCCACCTCCACCTGTAACCACTGCTACTTTCCCGTTTAAACTCTCATATTTTGGTAACATCTTATCCATCCTTTCACAATTTATGTTTATATGAAATCTCAAAATATTAAGTTGTAATGATAACTAATACATAGTCAAAATATAGGTTGTCAACTAAGAAATAGACACTATGACTTTATGTTACGCCTCCTTATCAAAGATCTTGAAGCGCTTACAAAATCCCTCAAAACTTATTATATCACCTAAAATAATCTTTGTGTATCGTTTAAACTAAGTTTTTGGTAAATGTTTGTTTCTTAACCGTTACGCTTCTCTGAAATATAAGTTTCTTTTCGTATAGAAAAAGAAGGCTCTTTTCTAAGAGATTGTTGCTATTAAAACAAAAACGATTTCAGGTTGATTAGAGCGGAAATCAACCACACCGCTTTACTTGGTAAATAGCAATAAACTTTTTTAAAATATTATATATTCTTACCCGCCATCACTACTACTAGAAGCAGTAACAGCAGACATACTCGCGATCATTACTGCTTGTTGAGCTTGAATGATGGTTTCTATCGATGTACTTAACCCTGCGGTAACAACATCATTCATTTCAGTTTTATCAATCATTAAAAATAGTACGCTCATCATAAAGTTCATATCTTTTTGCCATTTAAAAAGTTTATCATCATTAAGCTGTAGATAGACAGCTTGGAGTTTCATAACCTCATCCTGAAAATTATCTAAAAAGGAAAGCATCCCGATGTATGGATAGTGTAAACTTTTCGTCTTTATCCCTTTCTGGTAAAGGTCATTTTTAATCACCAGGCATTTTACCGCAGCATCCTTAGGATCTCTTGAAGGATCAAGTGAGAGGATATGACTTAAAAACTGCAAATCATTTCCTTTACGAAATTTGTTTTGTTGTAATTGAGAATAATTTTCTTCCATTAATAATGCAGTTTGATCAACTTCAAAATCGTTTTGTGCAATAAGTGCAGCTAACGGATAATCAGAAGACCCCGTTAGAAAATAATGTTGATCCTTCATCCTGTTATACAGTTGAATGGTCTTATCAATATAATGTTCTGCTTTCTTACCAGTATTTAATAATATACCAGCTGAAATATATGAAAAAGTTGATCGAGAGAATCCTTTTTCCATCAGTTTTTCATAGATTGTTAGTAGCTCATCAAATGAATGTTGAGGGTTAGAAGTAGTTGTTTCTAACATAGCGGCTGTAGTGAAGCGCTGTGTTGATTTTAAATAAGAAAACATATTAACTTTCCCATTAATATAATCCGAAAGCTCAATATATTTAATTAAGTCAAAGTCCCTTGACTTTGCCACATACATTGCTGCCACAAGCATGAAAATACGTTGATCAGAATGCCATTTAAACTGTTTTTTTAGTTGAGAAAATATATCTTTGTATAAGTTAACTTTTATATGAAGGGAGTCCAAAAAAGTCACATCCTTTTTGTTGTTTAATTTATGGTTGTTTTTGCATTTGTACACATATCTACGTTACGAATTTAGTCTAACTTTGTTTTCTCTATGTAAGCTTGTCTTTAATAACACTTATGTACATTTAGAAAAGAGCTTATTTTATATACGTTTATATACACCCATATGTTTCAACAATTTTAAAGAACGGAATAAATTCCACTAAAATTTAATGACCTTAAAATGACTTAATACTCCCTACAACTAAAATTAGACACAAAAAATAAGCAGGTGAATCACTTCACCTGCTTATTTTTTCATAAGATTAAAATTTCGCTTGATAGTTTGTTAATTCCCAAGTATGAACAGCTGTACGATAGCTATCCCACTCTGCTTTTTTAGCTGCAACATATTCACCGAATACATGCTCACCTAAAGTTTTAAGACCAATTTCGCCGTTTTCTAATTCGGCTACAGCTGCTTCAAGACTACCAGGAAGATTGTCAATTCCTAATTCCTCACGACGCTCTTCTGTCATATGGAAAATATCTTCATTAATAGAAGCTGGAGCTTGTAATCCTTGTTCAATTCCATTAAGACCTGCTGAAGCAATAACAGCAAATGTTAAGTATGGATTTGATGATGGGTCTGGACAACGAAGCTCAACACGAGTAGCCATTCCCTTTTTAGCTGGAATACGAATTAATGCTGAACGGTTAGATGCTGACCAAGCAATATAGCAAGGTGCTTCATATCCAGGTACTAATCGTTTATAAGAGTTTACTAAAGGATTTGTAATCGCAGCAAAGCTTTTTACATTTTCAACTAAACCAGCAATAAATTGATATGCTTCTTGTGATAATTGTAATTCATCTGCTGGATCGTAGAATGCATTTTCGCCATCTTTAAAGAATGACATATTTACATGCATTCCAGAACCGTTAATTCCAAAAACAGGTTTTGGCATGAAGGTTGCGTGTAAACCAAATTTTTGTGCAATTGTTTTAACGACCCATTTGTAAGTTGTAGACATATCTGCAGCACCAAGAGCATCTGCATATTTAAAGTTAATTTCATGCTGACCTTCTGCTACCTCATGGTGAGAAGCTTCAATTGTAAAGCCCATTGCTTTTAATGCACGGTAGATTTCTAAACGAACTCTTTCTCCAAGATCCTTTGGTGAAGGTTCAAAGTAACCGCCATTATCACCTAATTCCATTGTTGGGTTGCCATTTTCATCTGCTTTAAACAAGAAGAATTCTAATTCAGGTCCAACTGAAATGGAATAGCCTTTATCAGCTGCACGTTCAACAGTCTTTTTTAATACGTTACGTGTATCACCTTCAAAAAGAGTTCCGTCCGGGTTAGCTGCTGAACAAAGGAAACGAGCCTCTGAATATCCTTCTTCAACAGTCCAAGGTAATACTGCAAACGTCGAATAATCGGGAATTAAGTATAAATCAGATTTATTGATTGGGGAAAAACCTTTAACAGATGAACCGTCAAACATTTGTTTCCCTGCTACTACATCATCAAATTGATCAACAGTAACTGTAATACTTTTTAAAATACCCTCTATATCTACGAATTGTAGATGAATAAGCTCTACGCTTTTTGAGTTAACAATCTCTTTAATTTGTGCAAGAATTTCCGTATCATTTTTCGCTTTTGAAATAACCGCTTCAGCCATGTAAGATAACCTCTCATTCAATGTCTATTTTTATAACATGGGTTTATTATATTTAAAGTTTGTAAATTTGACAAGGGGTTTTCTATTAAATTTTCTGTATTTTTATAATATTTTCATAGAAAACGGTTTCATTGCAAGTCCTTATTTAGTTACTAGAATATATGAAAGAATATTTCATTAAAGAGCTTAATGAAATAAAAATTAAAACAAATGTATTTTTATACAAATTTACCATTTTGTGTGTTATTTATCTATTAGCATAAGCTAATTTCATCAATTAGAAATATTAAATTGAGGAGGTCTATAATATAGATTCGATATTCAAATCTATCTATGGTTCTTTCAGTAAAATAGATATTATGATTAATTTCCTCAAATTTTATTTCATGTTTTTCCTTTGGTTTGTAATGCTTCTCTCCTACAACAAAGTAGTATAAGTCCTCGTACTGTTCATATTGTTATAAATGTCAATGATAATATGTACATTTTTGATCGTTTTAGAATGTACAATATTGACCCTCGACCATTTTTAATTAAATTTAGGGGTCTTTTGACTATATTCGATATAAACCTGCTGAATCTTGAATTTCCAATGTATGTTACCTATATACCTTATTCTCCATAAATAATAATTCATAGAAATTGAAGAAATTGTTAAGAATAAAGCACGAATGAAAATTATTAAACACGAAGGTGGAATGATGATGGGATTTCGTTCGATTTTTATTGTATTCCTTTCCATCCTATTAATTGGCTGCACTGTTCATAAAAATAACGAAGAGCAAGATTTACTACCTATTGCCATTCAAACGAATAATAAAAATCCCCCTAAAGTTGTCCTTCTTATCATTGATTCATTGATGGATAAACCATTAAAGCAAGCGATTCAAGAGAATAAAGCGCCTGCCCTGGCATTTTTTTTAAATCATGGCCGTTATAATAAAAACCTAGTCAGCTCCTATCCAACAATGTCAGTTACAATAGACAGCTCTTTAATAACGGGTACTTACCCCGATAAACATAAAATTCCCGGTCTTGTATGGTATGACGAAGATGAACAGCGAATTATCAATTACGGAAATGGTTTTTTCGAAATGGTGAAAATTGGGGTTTCTCAGTTCGCTGAAGATTCCCTATATCAATTTAATAATGTGGATCTCAGCCCTAAGGTGGAAACCATTCATGAAGTATTAGATAAAAGAGGGAAACGAACAGCTTCTATTAACTCTATCATTTACCGAGGAAATTATGAACACACTCTTAAAATTCCAAAGGTCTTATCGAAAACTACTGCTTTGCCAGATCATTACAATACCTCCGGACCAAAGATACTGTCAGTGGGTGCATTTATTCGTCAGGACGAAAAAAATAAACATTTAGTAAATCGGATAGGGCTCAATGATGCATTTGCAGCCCAAGAATTAAAATATCTTATAGAAAAGAATAAACTTCCTGAATTTTCAATTATTTACTTTCCGGTAAATGATCATGTTGTACATAGAAAGGGAACTATGACGACTGAAGGCATTGAGGAACTTGATAAACAACTACAAGAAGTATTAAATGTATTTCCAAACTGGAAAAATGCCCTTGATAATATGATTTGGATTATCATTGGAGACAGCAAGCAATCATCAGTTAAAAAGAACAAAAAGGAAGCATTAATTGATATACGAGACGCTCTTTCTAACTACAATATTCTAAAGCTTAATGAGCCTGTTCGTAATAAAGATGAACTTGTCATTACGGCAAATGAACGAATGGCATATGTATATAAGATCAATGAGGATATACCCTTGCAAGATATTATCAGTAGATTACAAACAGATGAGCGTATAGCATGGATCGCATGGAAGGAAAACGACATGATTCAAGTAAAATCAGGAGATCAAGATGAAGTCTTTCAATTCAAACCTGGTGGAGTTTTTAGAGATGTTTATAATCAAAATTGGTCCATAAAAGGAAATAGCTCAGTTCTTGATCTGGCTATAGATAATAACAATCAAATTAAATATGGGGATTATCCAGATGGATTAGCAAGATTGTATGGTGCATTACATTCACAAAAAGGAGATTTTCTAATAATGGATGCTAAACCTGGTTACGAATTTATCGGAGAAAGTTCTCCTGAACATACAGGTGGGGGTGCCCATGGGTCTATGCATAAAAATGATTCTCTTACACCTATTATTGTTACAGGAACCGATAAAAGCATAGATCATTTGCGTATTGTTGATTTAAAAGAATGGATATTGGATATCTTAAAATGAGTTTAATATCCGTTTTATACAGAGAAAATTTTGATTCGGATTTTACTGATTCCAATTTCTACACATAAAAATGCCTACATTGAAGTAGGCATTTTTATGTGTACTGAAATTTATTTGTTTGTTAAAGGATTTTTGTCAGGTACTAATTCCTTTGAAAACTCTGTTATACCAGCAGCGTTTGGCATTTGGCCAGCTGTTTGTGTTCGAATATTATTCATTACATTTTGAACAGGACGTAGCATATTTCTGTTTCGATTACTCCTTATTCCAAAAACGGCTGCACTAACTCCTAGACCTAATAAAGACGCCCACATCATGCCTCTATTGTTTCTTTTCCTGCCAAACATCTTTAAAATATTTTGTCTTCTCCCTGTATTCAAAAGAGCTGTTATCCAATTATTCATTTTCAAGCACTTCCTCTTTTAAAATTTGTAAAGCAAAACTTTTCCCTTACTTCATCTAATATTTACTTTAAGGGATTTGATGATGCTGGCAATGTTTTGATATGGACTAATTTCATTAAAGTGTTTTAACTGATTAAGTTATAAAATGGAATTGACAAGAAATTCAATATGTTTTAAGTAGAACATAAAGAAAGCCCTTTACATTACAAAAAACATCTTTTGAATAGAATCAATAATTGCGAAGAACCTAAACTCTAGATAAATTTCTTTTGCCCCTTCATAATTTTAACGCGATCATCCAAATTATCCCATAAGTTCTATTTCTAATTAATCTAAAGAAGGGATACCGATTGCTGATAAAAATCAATACTTCTCCACTATTTCTTATAGTAACGCACCCCGTTTCAATAAGAAAAAAATGTGTAACAATTTAAACATTCCTTACATTTTGATCTTCAATTCTTTTTTATGACATCTATATATGATTGTACAGGGTACACATGTCTTCAATCTTTCCTTACATTAAGATATAAATACTTGACGTAACCTTTTTACAATTATATACTTACTATCAAAAAGTAAGTTAAATATTCTATTCGGAGGTAACTTTATGAGCTTTCATGGTCAACCTAATACATTTGTTAGTGAAGTACATCTTAAAATTAGCAACTTAACACAATCGGTCCAATTTTACACTAATATTATTGGCTTACAAGTTCTTAGTAAATCAGCAAAGATGGCAAGTCTTACTGCTGATGGAGTAAATACGTTAGTCGTTCTTGAAGAGATTGACAATGCTACTGCTAATACAGGAAGAAAGTCCGGCTTATATCATATCGCTCTCCTTCTACCAAATCGTCAGCAATTAGCTAATACTCTTTATCATTTGCTTGAGACTCGTTATCCCCTTCAAGGTGCCTCAGATCATCTTGTAAGTGAAGCCATCTATTTAGCTGATCCAGATGGAAACGGGATTGAGATCTATGCAGATCGTCCAGAGGAAACATGGAAAAAATATGATGGTACAATCGAGATGGCTACTAATCCTCTAAATGCAGAAGATTTATTAGCGCAAAGAGGCACTGAATCATTTGTCGGCTTACCACCCGAAACAATGATGGGGCATATTCACCTACAAGTTTCCTCCATTAAAGAATCTGAAGAGTTTTATCAGGCACTTGGCTTTCATGCAGTAAATCGCTATGGGCTTCAAGCGTTATTTATTTCTACAGGAGGTTATCACCACCATATTGGCTTAAACACATGGAATAGCGCGGGATCTACTGCCCCTTCAGAAAATGAGGTTGGCTTAAAAACTTTCACTGTAAAGTTTCCAAATGAAGAAACTCGAAATTTGGCCATTAACAATCTAAAAACATTAGGTACTGAAATTACGCAAAGAGAAAACCAAATCTCGACTTTCGATCCATCGAAAAATGTGGTCCTTCTAGCCATTTAAAAGCAAGAAATGGTAACTATAAATCCTTACTAATAAATCAAGATCTTTGACATATATTTTACGGATTATGTAAGATGAAACCATATCTTACATACTGAAAGGAGCCCGAATAAAATGGCACAATCATTACAAGAAAAAGTTGCGCTTGTAACAGGGGCTGGAAAAGGCATTGGTCGCGCTACAGCACTTGCATTAGCAAAAGAAGGTGTGAATGTTGGACTTATTGCTCGAACTGAAACAGATTTAATGAATGTTGCTAAGGAAATCGAAGCCTATGGTGTGAAAGTAGCCTATGCAACTGCAGATGTTTCCTCGATGGAACAAGTAGATCAGGCTGTAGCAACTATTAATAGTACACTTGGCACAGTAGATATTCTCATCAATAATGCTGGAACTGGAAAATTCGGTAAATTTCTTGAACTTGAACCAGATGAATGGAAACAAATCATTGATACGAACTTAATGGGTGTTTATTATGTAACTCGTGCAGTTCTTCCACAGTTGATTGATAAAAATGGTGGTGACATCATTATGATCTCCTCTACAGCTGGTCAAAAAGGTGCACCTGTTACTAGTGCATACAGTGCTTCTAAGTTTGGAGTTCTAGGATTAACAGAATCTTTAGCACTTGAAGTTCGTAAGCATAATATTCGTGTAACTGCCTTAACGCCAAGTACAGTAGCAACAGAATTAGCTTATAAGGAAAACTTAACAGATGGCAATCCTGAAAAAGTCATGCAGCCAGAAGATTTAGCAGAATTCATCGTTGCTCAATTAAAATTACATCCTCGTATTTTTATTAAGTCAGCTGGCCTTTGGTCGACTAATCCTTAATCCGTGTGTAACCAGTATCTCTACAATGAGCTACTGGTTTTTTATTAACTCATATTTAATCGCTTTTTATAACAAACTAATAAGACCCTCTCCCACTTACCTGCTTTACCATCTATTTACTTTCTTACCTTCCCAATTCGTCCATACACTGTAACTTTTTCCCTATTTTCAATAAAAGTTGTAGACAATGTTCAGAACTTAACATATAATACAATTAACAATTAACATCTTGTTAATTAAAATAAGAATGATAATAGGAGTGCAGTACCATGTCTAATAAAGAAGCATTAGAACAATATGATCATAAACAATTTCGCACACCAGATGGGTACACTTCTGATATTGCAGTTTTTACCATTCTCTCTACTAAAATCGGAGAATTTAAGCCGCCCCATATGACTTTAATGTTGATGCTTATTAAAAGAGCTCAATTAAATGCTGAGGGCCACCCTAACATTGAAGCTGGTAAATGGGCATTACCTGGTGGTTTTGTTCAACCGGATGAATCTGCATTTGAAGCTGCAAAAAGAGAGCTTGAAGAAGAAACAAGCGTAAATAGCATTCACATTAAGCATTTTGGTGTTTACGACAAACCTGGACGAGATCCTCGTGGTTGGATTATCTCAAATGCACATTATGCTATTGTTCCCGAGCATGAGCTTTCGAAGCGTAGAGCAAATGATGATGCTGCAGATGTAAAGTTGTTTTCGGTTGATGAAGTGCTGCAGCTTGACTTGGCGTTTGATCATCGTGAAATAATAGAAGCCGCAATAGCTGTGATTAAACATGATTTACTACAAACACCAGTAGCAAAAAGCTTTTTACAAGATCATTTCACGTATTCTGAATTACAAGCGGTATTAAAAACAGTTACAAATGATCCGGCGATTACTAGCGATCAAGCTTTTTCAAGAAAAATTAAGACTCTTCCTTTTATTGAAGAAGTTTCCGGTCAAAAAACGCAACGAACATCAAAGACCCCTACTCAACTTTATCGATTTGCAGATGAAATGAATATTGTAAGACCGATTTATACTGCAAGATATTAATTGAAAATGCTTGTAAAGATACTCTATTTTTTAGGAGGAAATTTAAATGAAAAAAGCATTAATTAATATTGACTACACAGTTGATTTTGTAGCTGATCATGGTGCATTAACATGCGGAAAGCCAGGACAAGAAATTGAAAAAGATATTGTACAAATAACAAACGAATTTATTATTAATGGTGATTTTGTCGTTTTTGCTATTGATATGCATAATGAAAAAGATACCTTCCACCCAGAGACAAAGTTATTCCCCCCGCACAACATAAAAGGAACGAATGGTCGAAACCTTTTTGGTGAATTAGAAAATGTATATCAAACACATCAACAGAAGGATCATGTTTATTGGATGGATAAAACACGGTACAGTGCTTTTGCAGGCACTGATCTTGAACTTAAACTTAGAGAACGCGGAATTACAGACCTTCATTTAGTGGGTGTTTGCACTGATATTTGTGTATTGCATACAGCAATTGACGCTTTTAACAAAGGATTTAACATTACAGTCCATAAAAAAGCAGTAGCAAGCTTTAACGCGCAAGGCCATGATTGGGCTTTGAATCACTTTAAAGCATGTATTAATGCTACAGTTATCTAAGAATACAATGATTTTTACATGAAAATAGATCTTTTTACTGGAGGATATGACGATGAATAACAACTATAGTGATGATAGCTTAGCTCTTCACACAGATCTTTACCAAATAAATATGACTGAATCTTATTGGGAAGATAATATCCACAATCGAAAAGCTGTATTTGAAGTATATTTTCGTAAGCTTCCCTTTGGTAATGGCTATGCCGTTTTTGCAGGACTTGAAAGAATCATTCAATATCTAGAGGCTTTCCACTTCAGCGAAACTGATATTGCTTATTTACGTGATGAATTAGAGTACGAGGATGACTTTTTGACATATTTGAAGGATCTTCGCTTCACTGGAAATGTCTATTCAGTCGTTGAAGGTGAGATGGTATTTGGGAATGAACCAATTATTCGTATCGAAGCTCCTTTAGCAGAGGCACAATTAATTGAAACTGCTATCCTAAACATTGTAAATTACCAAACCTTAATTGCGACAAAAGCAGCCCGAATAAAACAAGTTGCTGGTGAAGACACAGTGATGGAATTCGGAACGAGACGTGCTCATGAATTGGACGCTGCGATCTGGGGAACAAGAGCTGCTTTTATCGGTGGATTTGATGCCACTTCAAATGTTAGAGCAGGAAAATTGTTTGGAATTCCTGTATCTGGGACCCACGCACATTCTTTCATTCAAGCTTATAAAGATGAATATATTGCCTTTCATAAGTATGCACGTCGCCATAAAGATTGCGTTTTTCTTGTTGACACTTACGATACATTAAAATCAGGTGTACCAAATGCAATAAAAGTTGCAAAGGAATTAGGAGACAAAATTTCATTTAAAGGAATTCGCCTTGATAGCGGAGATTTAGCTTACTTATCCAAGGAAGCAAGAAAAATGCTTGATCAAGCAGGGTTTCATGATACAAAAATAGTTGCTTCTAATGATTTAGATGAAGAAACAATAATGAACCTAAAATCTCAAGGAGCAAAAATTGATATTTGGGGAATAGGGACAAAACTAATTACTGCTTTTGACCAACCGGCGTTAGGTGCGGTCTATAAACTAGTGGCAATTGAAGATGAAGATGGAGAAATGATTGATACAATCAAAATTAGCGGCAACCCAGAAAAGGTATCAACCCCAGGTTTAAAGAAAGTCTATCGAATCATCAATCGATTAAACAATAAATCCGAAGGGGACTACATTACCCTTCATAATGAACAACCTGAAAAGGAACAAAAGATTAAAATGTTTCATCCTATTCATACATTCATTAGCAAATTTGTCACGAACTTTGAAGCAAAAGAACTTCACCAGAAAATTTTCATAGATGGAAAGCTCGTATATGACACACCAACATTGATACAAATGCAGACGTATACGATGGAAAATTTACAATTATTGTGGGATGAATATAAACGAGCATTACATCCTGAAGAATATCCAGTTGACTTAAGCCAAGCGTGCTGGGAAAACAAAATGAAAAATATTGAAGAAGTTAAACAAAAGGTTTCAGAAATGATATCAGATAGTTCAAATTCATAATAGATCCCCCCTCTTATTTAATAATATTACTTGGAACATAAAGCTACCCATACTTGTTCTAGTTTTTTGGTCTAACGGTTTTCATTATGAATCTCTGGAGGATAACGATGGGAAAAATCGGGATTTATGGATCATCCTTTGACCCTGTTACAAATGTACATCTTTGGACTGCAAATACAATTCGACATCGCTGCAAGCTTGATAAAGTCATCTTCTTGCCATGTTCTAGTAAGCGGAAAGATAAACAGATGCAAACAGACGACAGTCACCGCCTGAATATGCTTCAGCTGGCAATCGAAAATAATGATACATTCATAGCTGATGATTACGAAATGACTCAAAATGCTTGGAATATTTCAACTTACGAAACATTAAAGTATTTTAAAAACAAATATAAAAATGATACGATATATTTTATTATGGGTGCTGATCTATTAATCGATATCGGAAAAGGAAAATGGGGAAACTCAAGTACGCTTGTACAAGAAAACAAGTTTATCGTAATGGCAAGAGATGGTATAAACATGTTAAAAGCGATTAGCAGTTCACCTATATTAAGAAATCATGATGATGGTGAAACATTTCATTTAATCGATAAAGGTCTAGCTATGGAAATTAGCTCAACCTATATTAGAGAAGAGTTTTCCCTAGGTGGAGATCCTCGCTATCTTTTACCTGAAGTATGTTACAAATATATTAATGAACATTCATTATATCGGTAGGAGGAATGAAAAATGAGTATACAAAAGCAAATTATGAGTGATTTACATGTAAAAGAAACAATCAATCCTAAAGAAGAAATCCAAGCTCGTATTGCATTTTTAAAAGATTACGTAAAGAAAACAGGAGCAAAGGGCTTCGTACTTGGAATTAGTGGTGGCCAAGACTCTTCCCTATCTGGTCGCCTTGCACAGCTTGCAGTAGAAGAACTACGAAATGAAGGCTATGAGGCTAAATTTATCGCTGTTCGTCTTCCATATGGTGTTCAAAAAGATGAAGATGATGCACAGCTAGCATTATCATTTATTCAGCCTGATGAAAGTATTGCTTTTGATATTTCTAGTACTGTTGATACATTTGCCCAAAACTATCATGGTACAACAGGTGAACCTCTCACTGACTTTAATAAAGGCAATGTAAAAGCGCGAGCACGCATGGTTACACAATATGCGATTGGCGGACAAAAAGGCTTATTAGTCATTGGCACAGACCATGCAGCTGAAGCTGTAACTGGATTTTTCACAAAATACGGAGATGGTGGAGCAGACCTTCTACCACTTACTGGATTAACAAAACGTCAAGGTAAAAGCTTATTACAGGAATTAGATGCACCAGAACGTTTATATCTTAAAACACCAACTGCGGATTTACTTGATAACACCCCACTGCAAGCAGATGAAACTGAGCTTGGCATTACGTATGATCAACTAGACGACTATTTAGAAGGAAAACAAGTTGATCAAGAAATCGCTGAAAAAATTGAAAAACGCTATCTTTTTTCTCAGCACAAGCGTGAACTACCTGCTACTATGTTTGATGCATGGTGGAAATAAGAATCAATAAAGATAGCCCTGATTAGTTCATATGAACAATGAATCTGATTGGGGTTCTTTTTATTTCTCTATTTGGGGTAGCAAAGGGAATTTGAAAATTCACAACGTTAAGGGTACAAACTTAGTTATATTAAGGGTTATAAGACTTGTATCAATAGGGTTTTAATCTATTAATTATTAATTATTATTTCACTTGAATTTATTCAAGAGGTTTTAAAAAATAAGTGCAAACGGAGTAACTCATTCCCCAAATACAGGAAACCTTATTCTCTTTTATATTGTTAAGGAATCTACAGACCACGATAATCACTATAAAATACAAATCATACAATTTTTAAAAGAAAACACCTTAGACTAATTCAAGTAGTTTTGTTATGCACTTTTAACCTTGCTATAGAAATGCGACCGATCGTAATGTTTAATGTTAAACTCCCTTTCTTGTTTTTCACAAGATGAAAGTAGAAACCATTGAATATTAAAGACAGACTCGTAGAGACAGAATGGTAATTTGTTTTGCTTAATGTTATTTTTCAGACTTTTCATCAACACCTCTTCTTTTATGCTTTTCATTAATAATTTTTTTGTTAAGTATCCTAACTTCACCGACCATCAATAGCCTCATATCTTCTACAATGTATTTAGCCAACTCTTCATCAGTTATATCATCTCCATCAATATCTAGACGAAATTCTTGCCCTTGAATTCCACCGCCATTCGTAAACTCAATTTCAAAATCGAATTGAACTCGTTTATCCATACAGAATCCACCTTAACTTTTATTATAGCGTTCCCCTTATACTATTCTTGTTAAAAAAGACAAATACCTTCCTGAACTAAACTTCCAAAAGACTATTTGTGTCAATTATTTTAATTAAAAAGGCACTTACCTTTTAGTGCCTTTTAGCAAAGCTGGTTTAAAAATTCAATTATTTTTTTAAAGTCCACTCTTTTTAATTACTAAAATGAGAACTTTAAATCTGGCATCCATTGCTTCATATGATTTATTATTTTTTTATATACTGCTTCTTTGCCTGCCACCTGTTTAAGAGGTGAAACAACATAATCTTCACCAACAAAAGTCGGAATAAAAGAAGGGTCTTTTAACTTAACCACTTTTTCACCATTTATATCTACCTTCACAACTTTAATCTGCATAATTCCGCCGATATCTTTATAGTCCCCTTTTTGACCAGATAAGAAATTACCTAGTGAGTAAGCGACAAATGAACATTTTCCGTCTGCCCTTTCAATCCATTCCATCGGCTGCAGTACGTGAGGATGATGCCCAATAATAATATCGGCACCGGCATTTGCGGTTTGACGTGCTAATTTCTTCTGTTCAACATTTGGTAACCTTTGATATTCTTTCCCAAAATGAAGACTGACAACAACGACGTCAGATAACTCTTTTGCTTCTAAAATCTCTTGTTCGATCTTCTCCTCATCTATTAAGTTTACTAAATACGGCTTATTCTTTGGTACTGAAATACCGTTCGTACCATACGTATAAGCTAAAAATGAGAATATAATACCGTTCCTTTCCAACGTTCTAATTTTCATTCTATCTTTAGATGAGACGTAAGAACCTATATAAGGCATACTGATCTTATTCCAGTGGTCAATGGCATTTCGGATCGCCTCTTCCCCACGATCTAACGTATGATTATTTGCTAATGTCACAACATCAACACCACTTTCTTTTAACGCATCCCCCACTTCATGTGGACTGTTGAATGAAGGGTATGATGAAAGACCTATCCCTACACCGCCTATCATCGTTTCTTGGTTAGCAATACTAATATCTGCTTCACCTAAATAGGCTTGGACCGGTGTAAGCAAAGGCATAAAATCATACTGTCCGTTTCCGACATGTGCTGGATTGTATACTCGATCATGAATGAGCACGTCACCGACGGCAGATAATGTAGCCGTCGAAGTTATAACAGTAGACTGATTTCCAGGCTCTTCTGAGGTTTCCGTATTAATTTCCTCTCCTGAACCTGTAACCTTATCCTGAATAGAAGAAAATTGTGGCTCCATATATTTTTTCTGCACGAAATAATAACTTGAGACTACTAAAATAAGAGTTAATAATGAAAAATAAAATAATAGCCTTCTCATCAAAATTCTTCCTTTTTTATTTAATTCTTTTTAGGATGTCCTACATTTAGAATTAGCATGCTATCCCTATATTTTCCTAATGAAATGAATTACAACTTAAGAAGACTTCTTCTCCCGAATCTACCGTAATAACCTCAATATCAATGACTGTATACTCTCCATCCTCGTTCTTTTCTATATATGAATTTTCCTTATACTTAACAGAAAGGAAATTCATATATCATTGGATCATTACAATGTCTATATATTTCAGGTTATGCAAGAATATTAGCCATAACATGATATTCCGGATCATTTTTTGCTTTTCGGAAAACCATATTCACCATATGATTATTATTTGTCTCATGAAATTCATTTATAAAGTACATTATGTTGCCTCCTATTAATTTTCATAACAACCTTAAACTCAGTAACGGAAATTGAAACAAGTGAGGAATTTTATATTACCAATCCAGAAAAAACTGATGGGGAAAGCTTTACAGTCGAAGTTTATGCAATTCCTTAATGCTACTTATGATCGCTTAACGTTGTTCATCCGCATTTTACTGACTGGACCTCTTTTTTACAAAAAAAGTAATATTTGATGATATCTATGTTAAGCTTATTTTAATAGGATTGAAGGAGGCGTTTCTATGGTTAGCAAATTGAAAACGCTTCGGGCAAATTTTGTTGGGGATTACATATAATTGCCCTATAAACTCTGTTTCCCCTATTTTTGAAAGGTGGAAATTTAATGTACTCTGAGAATAGCTTACCTGAATCATCTGAAATGGTACTATCAGAAAAGAAAGCGGTAATTAAAAAGTCAAATGCTATACTTAGACCTTCTGGAGAATGGACAAAAGATGTGCATAAAGTGTTAGCTCATTTAAATCGTAAAGGCTTTACGTATGCTCCAAAAATTGTCGGTACGGGCTATTCTTCAGACGGAAGAGAAGCCCTTACATTTATGCAAGGAGATATGATTCATCCAGCACCTTGGAATGATGATGGATTATTTGAACTAGGAAAAATGATTCGAACTTTGCACAATGCAATGAGTTCATTTCCTGTTGAACAAAGTATTTGGCAGGAATGGTTTTTACACTCGATAGGTGAACCTAGCATAATAAGTCACTGCGATATTTCTCCTTGGAATATATTAACTTATCAAGGGAAACCATGCGCTTTAATTGATTGGGAATACACTGGTCCAGTTGATCCATTAATGGAACTTGCACGGGCATGTTGGTTATTTCCTAAGTTAATGGATGATGATATCACCCTTATACAAGGCTTTCCCTCTTCCCAAAAAAGAGCACAACAAGTGAGATTGCTAGTAGATGGGTATGGCTTAGTAGCTAATGAACGTAGCAGAATGGTTGAACGAATCATTGAAGTTGTTATACATGAAACTGCCAATGAAGCAATAGAAGGACATGTCACAGAGGAAAGTGTCGGATTACTTTGGGGATTTGCTTGGCGATCAAGGTCAGCTGCTTGGATCTTAAGAAATCGATCTATTATAGAAAAAGCGTTAAAGTAACTTTAATGCTTTGTATTTAATTCAAAAAAATTCAATAGCCAACATGTAGACAATTACTGTTGGCTATTGATTTAGGACTGTTAGTAGCTTGTGTGCTATTTTAGTTGCGATAATTCCTACGCATAAAATATCTTTATCATTATTCTATTCACCGTAATTATATTATGTAAATAAGATTAGATAGGACAGAATCATTCTGCCCTATCTATCACCTATAACGTAACACCTGTTTTAAAAATAGCAATCTCTCTAAAGTTATTCTTTTCGTGATTCAAAAGCTCACCACTAGCAACCTTAATAATATAGGTAATAAAATCCTCTAATAGCTCTACAGAGGATTGACCCTCAATAAGTGTCCCTGCATTAAAATCAATCCAATGACGCTTTGTTTCAAAGATTTGTGTATTTGTTGATATTTTCATCGTCGGAACAAATGTCCCAAACGGAGTCCCTCTTCCTGTAGTAAACAATACTAACTGACAGCCTGATGCTGCTAATGCAGTGGATGCAACTAAATCATTTCCAGGCGCACTTAGAAGATTCAATCCTTTTGAGTGTAATCTTTCACCATATTTTAGAACATCTACTATAGGAGCTGTTCCTGCTTTTTGAGTACAGCCGAGAGATTTATCTTCAAGTGTAGTAATTCCTCCTGCTTTATTACCTGGTGATGGATTTTCATAAACAGGCTGATCATGTTTTTGAAAATAACGTTTAAAATCATTAATTAACTCAACAATTTCATGAAAAACTTCTTCATTTTGCGCTCTTTCCATCAATATTTTCTCTGCACCAAACATTTCTGGAACTTCAGTTAACACAGTAGTCGCTCCTTGTGCGACTAAATAATCAGAGAGTCTTCCTAGCAAAGGATTAGCTGTAATTCCTGAAAAACCATCAGAACCACCACATTTTAAACCGATTTTTAATTCTGATAAAGGAATATCTTCTCGTTTATCCGCTCTAGCATTCTCGTAAATCTCAACTAGCAGATCTACACCCTCTTCAATTTCATTTGAAACCTCTTGTGAACGGAGAAACTTTACGCGATTCTCATTGAATTCACCTAAGGACTCTTTAAACTCATGAATATCATTATTTTCACAACCAAGACCTAAAACTAATACACCACCCGCATTTGGGTGTTTCACTGCATTCCCTAAAATCGTTCGGGTATTCACATGATCATCTCCGAGCTGTGAACAGCCATAATTGTGTTTAAGTACCTGTATATGTTCAAAAGGAGAAATATCTCCAACTCTTTCTTTAAATTCTCGAATGATTTGATCTGCAATCCCATTCACACAACCGACCGTTGGAACGATCCAAAGCTCATTACGAATTCCTACCTGTCCATCGTCTCGCTTATACCCTTTAAAGGTCATATTTTTTTGCTGTTCGCTCATATGTTGAATGTTAGGGTGATACTCATATTCTTCCACACCAGATAAATTTGTCTTCGTATTATGTGAATGCACCCAGGTACCCACATCTATATCATCAGTAGCATGACCAATTGGAAAACCATACTTGAGTATATTTTCGCCAGTCTTTATGAATTTCAATGAAAACTTATGTCCTTTAGCAACAGCCTCTTTTAACTGAATTGTTTCTCCATCTACTTCAAGCTTTTCATTTTCTTCTAGATGGCGAATAGCCACAGCTACATTATCAAGCTCATTTATTTTAATAAACGCTTTCATTATATTCACCCTTTAAATGTGGTAATTGTTTTAGAGCCTCGGTCATACCTAGTCTAGCAATGGTTACTACATATCTTGTTACCAATTCGGTTAAGTTGGGTATTTCATTTAAATTTAATCCCCAAAGTCTTTCATCAGATAAAATATTCGAAACAAGATCTCCGATTTTCATTTCACTGTCATCACAGTCGCTCCATAATTTTTTAAATAAAGTTAATGTCTCTTCATCATCAACAAGTTCAATTACCTCAGTTCCACGTTTTCCCTTGTAGAAATAGATTAAAGCACTTAATGAGAAGACGATTCCATTTGGCAGCTTTCCAAACTGATTTACATAGTCGAGTAGTGTCGGTAAGATCCTTGCTTTAAATTTTGAGATGGAATTTAAAGCAATACTTGATAAATAATGATGAATAAAAGGATTCTTAAAACGATTTAAGACATCTTCCGAAAAATTGGTAAGCTCTTCTTTCGAAAAGGATAATGTCGGAAGTATTTCATTGAACATTGTGTCTTCGATATATTCCTTCATAACGTCTGTCGTAACAGCTTCACTTACTGTGTTTAAACCATATAAATAGGAAACAGGAGTCATCAAAGTATGTGCACCATTCAATATTTTTACCTTCTTCAATCTGTAGGAGCTTAAGTCGTCGACTACATGGACATTTAATCCTGCTTTTTCAGCTGGGAATTCTTCTTTAACAAACTCTGGGCCTTCAATAACGAACAAGTGAAATTGCTCGCCAACAACGACTAGCTTATCTATATAACCAAGTTCTTCTGTTTTTTCTTTAATTGTATCCTTAGGAAATCCTGGTACGATTCGATCGACTAATGTATTGCAAAATGTATTCGCATCTTCCACCCAATCAATAAATTCAGTTTCTAAGTTCCAAGTGCGAGCAAATTGCAAAACGATTCTTTTTAATTCTTTTCCATTCTCTTCAATCAACTCACATGGAAGAATGATGAATCCTTTGGAACGATCACCTTTAAAGACTTGAAACCTTTCATATAAAAATGCGGTTAACTTACCAGGAAAGCTTTTTTGCGGTCGATCATGAAGTTGATCCTCAACCTGAAATGTAATTCCAGCCTCAGTCGTATTTGAGATAATAAAACGCAGTTCAGGATTTTTTGCCATTGCTAAATATTCAACATAATTATTGACTAAATTTAACCCTCTGCTAACACTACTAATTACTTCATGTTCACTAACTGGTTTTTGATCTTTAATCCCTTGTAAATATAAAGTATAAAGTCCATCTTGCTCGTTTATCATATCAACAGTTCCGTTTGGTGTTGACTGGACAACGACAACACGACCATTAAATAAATTTTGCTTATTCATTTCATGTATTTGCCAATCTGTAAATGCTCTTAGAAAATTACCAGTACCAAATTGCAGCACTTTTTCTGGATATAATTGATCATTGTCCAATAACGCTTTCGTTAAAATTTGCAATTTATTGCCTCCTTAGGAAAGAAATTTGCACACGTGAACATTTTTTCTAATAATAATGAAAAGTGTCCAACTATTAGGCTGTTTACGCAAACTTTGTTGCTATTTACCAAGTAATGCGGTGTGGTTGATTGCTGCGAGAGGATGCTCGCTTTCCGTGAGGTCGGACGGTGAGCATCCTCGGTGTAAATGCCTGCAGGAGTCACGCAATCCGCTCCAATCAACCTGAAATAGTTTTGTTTTAAAAGCAACAATCTCTTAGAAAAGAGCCAACCATTAATTCAACATCTATGGTTAGACACTTTCAATTATTGTACAACGCCAGGTCCAGCGACAGTTTGACGATTTACTAAGTTAGTTGTTAAGTATATTGGAGCAGGTTCTCCCACAACTTCATCCATTAATTCTAATAGCTTTTCAGCACCAACCATACTAATTTGTTCAATCGGTCTTTTTACCGTTGTTAGAGCTGGTGTCGTATATTCAGAAAAGCCAATATCATCGAAACCAATAATGGACATTTGCGTTGGTACGACAAGTCCTGCTTCGTTGATTGCTTTCATTGCTCCAATTGCCATATCATCATTTGAACAAAACACAGCAGTAGGCGGGCTATTTAGTAATAATAATTTTTTCATAGCCTCATAGCCGCTTTCCATATCATAATTCCCTTTCACCATATACTGCTGAAGAATAGGTACATTATGATCGATCAGGGCATTTAAATAACCTTCTTTTCGTTCTTGTGATGAGCGAAATTGTGAAGTACCTTCAATAATTGCAATATTCCGATGACCATTCTTAATGAACAAACTAACGGCTTCATAAGCTCCTTCACAATCATTTGATAAAATATTGACGATTGATCGATCCTCAACTTTGCGATTTAAAATAACAAGTGGGATTTTTTGCTCTAAAACATGATAGATAAACGCGTTATCCACATCACTTTGGCTCATCAAGATGATTCCATCAAATCTTTTCCGAGTGATAGATGAAAAAGATTGAAAATCCTGGATTCCTCGCACAAATAAATTATAATTTTCATCAATAACCGTATGTACACCTTTGATGGTTTCAGCTAAAAAACTTGAAGATGTACCATTAACTAAGCTAGTTAAAAATAATCCAATTGTATACGACTTCTGCAGGACAAGACTTCTAGCATGCACATCAGGTGAATAGTTAAGCTGGTTTGCTATCTCAATGATTTTTTGTTTTGTCTTATCTTTTATTAATGGACTATCGTTTAGTGCTCTAGATACTGTTGTATGTGAAACATTTGCTAACTTAGCAATATCCTTAATTGTAACTGCCACCTAAATACCTTCTTTCAATTCCTTTTAACCAAATATTATCCTTTTTCTAGTTCCAAGACACCGTTAAACTGAAAGTATTCTTTCGCATTGTAATAAGAAATACCTTGCACAATTTCACCTAGCATGTCAGGGTCATTCGGTACTTCACCATTTGCCACCCATTCCCCAATTAATTGACAGATAAGTCTTCTAAAATATTCATGTCTTGTATAAGAAAGAAAGCTTCTAGAATCAGTAAGCATACCAATGAATTGACTAAAAAGCCCAATATTCGCTAGCGTCTTCATTTGATCTAACATTCCGTCCTTCTGATCATTGTACCACCAGGCAGTTCCAAACTGCATTTTACCTCGAATTCCTCCACCTTGGAAGCTCCCAATCAAGCTTGCAAGCACATTGTTATCTCTTGGGTTAAGTGAATAAAGAATCGTTTTTGGTAGTGCATTCTCACTTTCCAACCGATCAAGGAATTGGCATAAAGGCTTCGCAACTAGATCATCATTCATACTATCATATCCAGTATCTGGCCCAAGCTCCCCTAACATTCTACTATTATTATTTCGTAGCGCGTTAATATGTAATTGCATTGCCCAGCCTAGGCTAGAATATTTCTTTCCTAAGAATACTAATGTATAAGACTTGTATTTCTTTTCATCCTCAATACTCACTTTTTCACCCGCTAAAGCTTGTTTAAAGATCCTATCAACTTCAGCTTTGTCTGCATCAGCAAACATCATTGTATCAATCGCATGATCTGAAACTCTTCCTCCTAGTTCATGGAAAAAGTCTACTCTTGATTCTAGTGCATTTAAAAAATCATCATAATTGTTAATTGTTGTATTTGAAATCGTAGAGAGGCTTTCAACCCATGCAACAAATTGATCTCGGTTTATTTCTAAGCCTTTGTCTGGTCTAAAGCTTGGCAAAACACGAACTTGAAAATCGTCTGTTGCGTTTAACTTTTGATGATATTCTAGAGAATCAACAGGGTCATCCGTTGTACAAATGACTTCGACACCAGACTTTTTAATAAGCTCTCTTACTGTGAATTCTTCACTATTCAATAATTGATTTACTTTTTCCCATATCAAAGGTGCACTTTTTTCATTTAAGATGTCGTAAATACCGAAAAATCGTTGCAGCTCTAAGTGTGTCCAATTATAAAGAGGATTCCCAATGGTCATTGGTATCGTTTTTGCCCAAGCTAGAAATTTATCATAATCACTAGCATTACCCGTGATAAATTCTTCTTCAATTCCATTCGCTCTCATTGCTCTCCACTTATAATGATCCCCATATAACCAAGCCTCAGTAATGTTTTTAAACTGTTTATTTTCATAAATTTCCTGAGGACTTAAATGACAGTGATAATCAATAATTGGTAAGTCCTTAGCATATTTGTGATATAACGTGATAGCAACATCGTTTGATAATAAAAAGTTTTCTCCCATGAATGTTTGCAAATTATTCAACCCCTTTTAGGTTTTAAATTCTTGCACACGTGAACATAATTATGAAATTCAAAACATTTATTTAGCTTATTTTAAACTATGTATTTTTTGCACACGTGAACATTTAACTTCATTATATACTGATGAAGAAAAATATTCAATATTTTCGAACAATATAAAAAAAACAATTTTTAATCTTCAAAGATAGTTAGAAATATAGTATTAATATCTTTTTATGGTAAATTTATCATTTTTTTTATAAACTAAAAGTAACGATATAATGACTTTCGATCTAAAAAACAAGAAAAGGTTGGAAATAAATGAAAAACAACAAACACTTTCTACTTAGACTACCTCTTTTGGCTTTGATTTCATTCCTTATACTCTCAATAGCAGCATTTGTTGTTAAGGACAAGAAAAAAATCTCTTCTCGTTTAGAAACTTCAAAATATCCAATTCCGATTTTGACTGTTATAAAAAAAAGTCTTGGTGTTTCCTCTTCTTCAGGAGAATATGATCATATTATCAATGGTATGTCTAAAATTGATGTTTTAAAGCAATACATAGAGCAAGTTGAAATACCGATTACTGGTATGTTATTCCGTGAAGCTGTCTACCATGTTTTCGGGTTAAACTTAAACAAAATCTCAGACGATGGTGAAGGAGCAAAACTCTCAATCTATTCTGACGAAATTATGGAAGGGTTAAGACAAGCTCTAAATATCAAAAATCATACAACTGAATCTAATAAAACCATCATGTCATTAAAAAAAGCGGAAGTGATGGACCTATTCCTTAAGAAATATAATATTGATACATATGAGGAAATGATAAGGATCGTTAATTTAATCTACGGCATAAACCTACCAGGGATTTCATCACTAGAGGATTCACGTATTTCTCTATATTCTAAAAATCAATGGTTGCTTCAAAAAGATACAAATTTATTTGTCGTCTACACAGGAAAAGGTGATATAGATGTTAAAGTGTATCCTACTCCGTATTACATTAAACAAACTGGTCTAACTGTATTACCCCAAGAACTTCAAAAAGCCTTACTAAATCTCGGCTTTCGTTTTGATGTTGAAAAGGAAGCCTATTACTATCAAAATCCGTCCGGTGAAACAGTATCAGATTCATTCAAAGGACAAACTCTTAATGCGATTCGAGCAGTTGTTGGTAACATGATGGTCGATTAATTGAAATGTATTGAATCATTAAATTGAAAAAGACAAAGCCACTACGCATAGAAGCTTTGTCTTTTTTCAAGAAAACGAATTTATGTTTTATACAAATGGCTGAGTGCCATTCATTCTGAGCCATTAAAATGGTACTTATTCCTACTCAATCATTTGTAAACCGAATTATTTTATATTGAAAAGGTTCGATTTCACATTTCCTATTCGAAATATGTTCATATGTTAATTCATCAATTCCATCATAAGGGAGAGTAACTGTTCCGCCCATACCATCCATATTGACAATAATCCATACTAGATATCCATTTCCTTGTCTTGGCGCTACGATTGTCCCTTTTGATACATCTGTTTTGATCGTAACATTTGCTTCTTCAGCATAATGATTGACACATTTTTTCAATAAAATGTCTCCTTGCTCCCCTATTGGTAAAGAGCCTAACATAACAATTTTGCCTTTTCCACGGCTATTTTCTGTTAAGAATGCTTTTCCTGCAGAGATCCCCTTCTTAATTATGCCTACTGACTTTCCTTCTTTTGGTTGAAATACAGAACTCCATATTCCTAAAGTTGCACTTGTTTCCATAAACTCTCCAATTGATTCAGTACCATCCATAGGATACGTAAATAGAGTTTCTACACCAGCAAGTTGATCTAACTCTCCTAATGCAGCATTTGTATGAAACGTATGATTTTTCGTTCTACCACCTGTAAGCGGTCCAACAATCCATATTCCACCCTCCTCAACAAATTTCTCTGCTTGAGAAATATAGTCAGGCGATAAATAGTGAACAAATGGAGTGAACAGTAATTTATATCCATTTAAATTCGCTCGTTCAGGAATAAGGTCACGATGGTAGCCAATCGATAAAATTTTCTCGTAATATTCAATCATAAGTGCTCGATAATCTAAGCCTTGATGAGGCTCCGTTTTTATAAAAGCCTTCGCGATATCTGAATAAGTAATTGCTACTTCAGCTTGAATGGGTTTTGTAGTCAGGATAACTGATTCTATTTCTTTTCTAGCTTTTTCTACTTCCATTACATTCTCAAAGCCAACTGTAGGTTTTCCCCATGCACTAATAACAGATCCATGTGGTTGTTCACATCCTGTGCGTTGCTGTCTCCAAAGCCAATAACAAAAGGCTTCTGCTCCTAATGCATAAGCCGCAACAGCCTCTGCTTTAAGATAGCCATTTGGATGTGGAGCAGCATAGCTTTCTAATGAAGCACTATAAGATGGGCTGGTTTCCATAATCCAAAAGTCTTTACCCTTTTTAAAATTCCGCCACAAATCACAGTTAAATAAATAGGAAGCAAAATTATTTTGTTCTGCATACGTATCAAATGAAGCAAAATCCAGATTTTCGTAAAGTCGCTCATTATCAACATGAAAAAAGGTTGTGCTATTATGTGTGATCGGTGCTTGAGAATGTTTACGAATAATTGCTGCTTGTTCATCTGAAAATTCTGCAATTTTTTCATATGAAAATAACTGATACATTGTCTTTAACGATGAATTATGTAGAAATGGTGCCGGACCAGGCTGTGGAACTTGGTCAAATTGATGATAATGTTGGCTCCAAATATGGGTTCCCCATGCTTCATTTAATTCATCTATTGTTCCATAGCGCTTTTCTAACCATTCATGCCATAGTGTCTTACATGTTGTACACATACATTCACTTACATGACATTTAAATTCATTGTCGATTTGCCAACCTATTACTCCGGGAAGCTTTCCAACTGCCTTAGCAATTTCCTCAGTAATAATTGCAGCTCTTTCACGAAAATAAGCATTATTAGTACAAATATGCTGACGAGAACCGTGTCCCATCACCCGTCCTTCCTCATCAACATACATACGTTCTGGGTGATTGTGGGTTAACCATATAGGTGGGGTAGGTGTTGGTGTACACATGACTGTTTCAATTCCATGGTTACTCAATTTATTAATCATGTTTTCAAAGAAACTTATATCAATCTTCCCTTCTTCCTTTTCAATGATTGACCAAGCGAATTCACCCATTCTGACAACATTTATCCCTGCTTCAATCATTAAATTTATATCGTCTTCTATAGCTTCTTCATCCCATAATTCGGGATAGTACGCAGCTCCATGATATAGTTTATTGCTCATATAGTCTGCCCTCCTCAATCTAATTAGTGAAAAAAAAGAAACCTTGATTAGTCAGTTATATAACACTTAATCGATAAATCTAATTCATTTATACCTTCAATGACTAGCTTTGCTATTTCATAAGCTCCAGCTTCGCAAAAATGGGTATTATCCTCAATCCCATCAGGATAGTTTGGATGTTCGTTTGGCAAGAACATCGTAAATAATCTCCGTGATTCTTCTTCTCCCAAGGCTTCATAAAGGCGCTTTGTTTTTGACCATAAATCAATTAATGGTACATCAAGCCCTTCAGCTAATTGGATCATGGCTAAAGGATATTCTCCTAATGTATTTTCAAGATGTCCATTTTCATCAAACTTTCGACGATGTACGGATGTAAGCAGGATTGGATGTGCTCCTTTTTCACGAGAACCAGTTATATATTGACTTAAATAGAATTGATATGTGGTATACGGCTCTGTCCCATAGGATTTTTGATCATTATGGCCAAATTGAATAAATAAGTAATCGTTTGGCTGAATGTGTTCTAGTATTGCCCTAAGTCTACCTTCTTCTATGAAACTATTTGAGCTTCTTCCACCGAGAGCTTCGTTAAAAACAATGATATTTTCTTTAAAAAAGGTTTGAAAAACTTGACCCCATCCAGCCATTGGAGCTTCATGCTTTGGACAGTTTGCGACAGTTGAATCACCTGCTAAATAGATCGCTTGTCTCTTCTGATCCATTTAGAATCTCCTCCTTGCAAATAGTTGTTAAATGATCAGATTTTTTTACAGATTACCGGTATACCTGTTTGCTAGTCTTTAATAATTCCGCTAAGAAAACGAGTACTAACCCTTGTCCCCATCCTTGAATCCGTTTATATGGTACATTTTTATATCCGGCTGCATCTTTCATAACTGCAGTACCAGCTGAAACCTTAGAGACTTTTCCATCTTCTTCAATTTCATTTATAATTCCATTGATTGCTTTTTGGGTGTACTTATTATAGAGGGTACCTCTAGTAAGAATGGCAGCTGCAATGGCTGATGATCCAGAGACTTCAAAGTATGATGTTGGGTCATCAACAATGGTGTGCCATAAACCTGATTCATCTTGTAGTCTAACAAGTGTACTTAATTGATCTCTTAATGAGCAGTCGATGATCATATAAGACGGATGCTGAACCTCAACTAACTCCAATGCTTTTGCCATTGTTAAGGCAGCCCAACCATTTCCACGAGCCCAGTAAATTGATGACATATGATTTTTGGCAATATTGTCCCAACCATGGTAATAAAGATTTGTCGTTGGATCTTGAAGGAAGTTTTCATGGCCATGATATTGCTTAAGTCCGTCTTCAACATAATCCTCTCGATTTAGTAGTTTTCCAACACGTAATAAAAATAAACCTGCCATCATCATCGTGTCGACCCATGCCTGTTCTGGAAAAACATCCTTCACAGAGTTAACAGTATGCTGAAATACTCCATCAGCAAATCTTGGAGCATCATTTTTAAGGTAATCTGCCATCTCTTTGATAACATTTAAATATTTCTCATCTTCTGTAACGTTAAAAAGTGTAATAAGTGCATGTCCGATCGAGACACCGTTAATTGATAACTTTGGTAATCCATCTTCAAGCCATTCATCAACCCATGATTTTAATAGATCGATATATTCTTGTTTTTCTGTTGCTTCATATGCTTCAGCAACTCCATAAAAAGCCACACCACCAGGCAAATCCCAGTTAAAATCCATTTGAAATGTACGTTCCACTACAAGATCGATTAAATGACGAATTTCCGCTTCATCAAATTGAAGTTTTGGCATACCATTATCCCTCCATTACTTTATCCTACTATTTTAATCTTCTACTTACTTTTTAAAATACTATCTGCTTGGGCTCTGAATTTTTTTGCACCTTCTTCAGGCGTAATTTTTTTGAATAAGATCTGATCTGAAATATCTTTTAGTGCTTTCATTACTTCCGCACTTCCTATTGGATCTGGTGGATAATATTCTTTCGTTATTTTTTTTGCCTCTTCTACATATTTAACAATTTTTGATTCACCTTCTGTAAGCTCTGGTTTAATGGCTTCAGATACTTTCGCGGAAACAGGTACTCCGCGTTCACCTTTTATTAATTTATTTGCTTCAATATTATTTACGAAGAAGTTAATAAATTTTGCGGCTTCAACCTTATGTTTTGAGCTTTTTGGAACTGAGAAAAGCATGCTTGGCTTTAAAAATAATGCTTTATTTTCAAGATGCTCAGGTGGCAGATGCAGTGTTAATTGTGCATCTGTTAATTGATCAAAGGCTGCATACTGGTTTGAATAATTCCAAGTAATCGCAGAAGTCCCCTTTACAATAAAGTCATCCTCCACACCTCGAACTACTGCTCCCTCATCAGGAGTTGGAAATGCATTTCTATCAATTAGCCTTACTTGTCTTTCGAAATAATCGACAAATAATTGATCATCAGTATAGGCAAGACCTGTTCCATCTTCTTTATAGAACTCTTCACCTTTTGTTCTTAAATAGTAAGGAAAAAAAATATCTGGTGGATTCATCCCATTTGATCCGTAAACATTTGCCTTTTTCTTAATATCTAGGGCAACTTGTTCCATATCATTCCAAGTCCAACTATTTCCATCGATGTTGATTCCAGACTTCTGCAAGATATCATCATTTGTAATAACAGATAGAACATTAATACCGAGTGTAAAACCGTACATTTTATCACCGATTTTCCCACTGGATAAAACACTTTCATCAATGGATGAAACATCAATCGTTTTGTCATCTATATACGGTGTTAAATTTTCTAACAAATCGATTTCACCATATTGAGATAAATACGCCATATCCATTTGCAAGACATCGGGAAGCTCGTTAGCAGCAGCCATTGGAGCTAGCTTTTTCCAATAATCATCCCAATATGCAAATTCTGCCTTGATATCAACATTTGGATTTTCTTTTTCATACATTTCAATAACCTTTGTTGTATACTCATGTCGTGGTTGACTTCCCCACCATGCAACTCTTAATGTAATGCTTTCTTCTCCACTTCCTCCACCATCACTTGTCTTCGTTTTACTCTCTGAACTACATGCAGTGAAAGTAAACAAAAACACAAAAATTAGGGCTAAAAGCAAAGCTTTTTTCACGTTCATCCCCCTCATTTTATATGTAAGTGCTTACATATAAAGTTTAATAGGTCAAAGAATTATTTTTAATATAATAACTAGACAAAATTGTTTAAAAAACAGAGGAATCCTTTATTATATCAGTAAAAATATCTATTAACCTATTATTATTGTAATCATTAATTTTCTGTAAGTCTACACCTTTGGATTGTTATGCAGGGATCTTTCAAGAAGGCTCTTTTCTAAGAGATTGTTGCTTTAAAACGAAAACTGCTTAAGGTTGATTGGAGCAGATTGCGAGCCTCCTGCAGGCGTTTACGCCTTCGGAGGCTCACCGCCCTCCCCGCGAAAAGCGAGCATCTGGAACGGAAATCAACCACACAGCACTACTTGGTAAATAGCAACAAAGTTTGCGAAAAAGCCTTCTAGAAAGACAATTCAAAAAAACACAAAGCGAAAGATCGTCATCCTCTTTCGCTAATATGGTCATTATTTAATTTTTGTTATCGATAATTTTTCAATATGATTGCTTAACTATTTTCCATAACTGTTTGGTGCTTTCGATTCATTTTATTGAAGGCGTTGTTCGCAGGCTTCGTAATTGCTAATGCTAAAACATTACCACTACAGATTATGAGTAGAGGGGGAGCATATGAGAGTAATAATAATAATCCAACACTACCTACTAGAATCAAAAGAGTAGAAAGTGGATTGTAAATCATAACAAAAAATGAATTTTTTATTACATCAAAGGACTTCATCTCATAATGAACAAACATAGGAAAAATATAAAATAGCATACAAACAAATATAATTGAAATGATATAAAAAGGAACTAATAAAAGGTTCTGGATTGACTGTGAAGCTTGTTGCAGGAAAAGAAAATCGATCAGTAATACTACACCCATTAACATAATTATTGAACCTAGAATATTACCTTTTAGAAACTCCTTTTTATATGAACTCCAAAATGTTTTAAAAACGGGAATATCCATTTCACCTAATGCCCATTTACGAACAACAGCGAACATTGCTGCCGTTGCAGGAAAGAAGCCAAAAATGATGAAACCAAGTAGTGAAAAGAATATCCATAATAGGTTCAATAGAGCTAGTCTTGAAATCCATTCCAGAATACTGTTTACTCCACCCATAAATCCTGTTGTTTCCATCCTACTTCCTCCTCATTCTTACTTCATCACTCAACTAAAGCTGTATCATGAATAATAGGGTGAAGAATGCATTTGCAAATCGTTTTATTCTCACCCTTTTTTTAACCTTAACCTTTTAAACCACTTGTGCTAATCCCTTCAACAACATGTCGTTGGAATAAGAAGAAGACAACAAATACAGGAATTAACGTAACGATCGACATCGCAAACATCGCACCCCAGTTAGAAACGGTTTCATTACTTAAGAACATATTTAATGCCATTGACACTGTATATTTATCAGGACTGTTTAAATAAAGAACAGGTCCAAGTAAATTATCCCATGTCCAGTAGAATGAAAAGATAGCAGCAGTCGCTAATGCTGGTCTAATTAATGGTAGAATAATTTTATAAAAGATTTTAAATGTGTTACATCCATCAATTGTTGCCGCCTCATCTAGTTCTCTAGGAATTGTTCGGATAAATTGTACCAATAAGAAAATAAAGAACGGATGTCCAAAGTATGCTGGAATAACAATTGGTTTAATTGAATCTAGCCAACCTAGTTTTGAGAATATAATATATTGAGGAATCATGACAACCTCATAAGGTAGCATCAATGTAACCATCATGATAGCAAACCAAAAGCCTTTTCCAAAGAAATTCATTCTAGCAAAGCCGAAAGCAATAAATGCCGAGGATATGACTTGGCCAATCATCGTAAAAATAACTAGAACGACAGTATTTTTAATGAAAACACCGAATGAATTTCCTCCAATCCCTTCCCATCCTTTTGAAAAGTTATCTAATATCCATGGATCAGGAATAAGGGACTTTGCTGTTACAAAGATCATTTCACTAGGTTTGAATGAACTCATTAAGAGCCATATAACTGGATAAAGCATTAATAATGCAAAGCCTCCAACGAGTACATGATAAACCCACCACTTTGCAGATTTTATTCGCGGAACACTAATACTTTGAGGATTGGTTATTGTTTTAAGATTTGCATTTGTCTTCATCTGTTATTTCCCCCCTTCAGATTCATAGTGAACCCAGTACTTAGATGTAAAGAAGATAATTGCAGTTAAGATCCCAACTATAATCAACATAATCCATGCCATTGCAGAGGCATATCCCATATTGAAGAATTCGAAGCCTTGAATAAAGAGATAAAGTGAATAAAGAAGTGTACCATCTAAAGGACCACCAGTACCTTTTGAAATGATAAACGCAGGAACAAAGGTCATAAATGCAGCAATTGTTTGCATAATCGTATTAAATAAGATAACAGGACTTAACATCGGTAATGTAATCTTAGTGAATTTTTGCCAATAGTTAGCACCATCTACACTTGCAGCTTCGTAATAGCTCATAGGGATACTTTTTAAGCCTGCTAAGAAAATTAACATTGAAGATCCAAATTGCCAAACAGATAAAAAGATGAGCATCCACAGTGCTGCAGTCGGGTCACCAAACCAGCGTACATCAGGAATGCCTAATAAACCTAAAAGAATGTTAACAATTCCTTCGTCACCGAAAATATTACGCCACATGATCGCAACTGCCACACTCCCTCCTATTAATGAGGGTAAATAAAACAATGATCTGTATAGTCCTACTGCTCTAGAAGTAGTATTTAAAATCATTGCAACTAATAGGGCGAATCCTAGTCTTAAAGGGACACCTGCAAGAACATAAATAAGTGTAACTTTAAGTGATTGCCAGTATCTTGGATCAGCAGTAAACATTTTTTTATAATTTTCAAGCCCTATCCATGATGGAGTTGAGAACATATTATATTGCGTAAATGATAAATACAGTGAGGTTAGAATTGGGATAAACGTAAATGCCAAGAATCCAATAACAAAGGGACCTATAAACAAGTATCCTCCCAAATTTTGCTTTATAGCGCGGGCACTCATACTATCATTTCCTTTCTTTAAAAAATCGACTTTTCATTTAAAATACGATAGCTGATCGTATGGTGATCAGCTATCATCTATCTCTAAAATTATTTATTTTGAGACAAAATACTTTCTGCCTGTTGTCTAAACTGTTTTGCAGCATCTTTAACCTCAAGCTGACCATAATTCATTTGCTCAGACAAACTATCAAGAAGTTCGATCACTTCTCCAGCGCCAATTGGGTCTGGACCATCGAATTCTGAACTATTTTGTTCAGCCCATTCTACACTATCAAATACTTGAACTTGTTCAGGAGATAGTTCAGGTTTAAGTGCTTCTTTGACTGCAGATGAACCTGGAATACCACGCTCACCCAAAATCAGTTTATTCGCCTCAATATCATTTACAAAGAAATCAATGAATTTCGCAGCTTCTTCTTGATGCTTAGAATTATTTGCAACCGACCAGAACATACTCGGTTTTAAGTATAAGCCTTCTTTTGTTCCTGGTCCTGGCATAGGATGAATGCTTAACGGTCTATTAGCAACTTGTTGTAAACCTACAAATTGGTTTGACCATTGCCAAATTCCTAGCGCATCTTTTGTAACAACTGGATCATCTTCAATCCCTTTTAATTGTGCTAAATAATCGGGAGTTGGCACAACACCATCTTTTACCATATCTGAAGTCATTTCAAAGAAATCTACAAATAATTGATCATCATCATAGCCTAAAGTAGTACCGTCTTTACTATAAAGTGATTTTCCTAATGTTCTTAAATAGTAGTTGAAAAATACATCTGCTTTCATTCCTGTATCAACAAATACGCCTGCATCTTTTGCTTTTTTAGCCAATTCCTTATAGTCATCCCATGTCCAATTCTCATCCAGGGATTCTACCCCAACTTTTTTCAACAACTCAGGATCATAATGGAAGCCAACAACATTTACCCCAGCATTAAATCCATATAATTTATCACCGAGTTTCCCACCATCAATGATTTTGTCACTGAAATTTGTTACGTCAATTTGCTTATCTAAAAATGGTGTTAAGTCTGCTAACTGGCCATTTTCAGCATATTGAGAGAAGTAAGAAAGATCCATTTGAATAATATCTGGTAATTGTTGAGCTGATGCTTGAGGTGCTAGCTTTTTCCAATAATCATCCCAGCTTGCATATTCAGCTTGGATTTTCACATTCGGATTTTGCTCCTCATACATTTTTATAACCTCAAGTGTATAGTCATGTCTTGGTTGAGAACCCCACCAAGCTATACGAAGTGTGATTTTTTCATCTTCACCATCACCTTTACCACTATCAGAATCAGAACTAGATCCACCAGATGAACTACTTCCACTACATGCCGCTAAAGAAAATACCATTACAACTGATAGCAACAAAAACAGCAACTTCTTCATTTTTATATCCCCCTTTTTATTATCCTGTTAACGCTTACAATGTTTATTTTATAGGCTTTTTCACACGATTTGAATTTAAAAATCAGATATCTATGTTTAAAAAACAGAGTATTCTTACCATTGATACATTGTTCTTTAGCCCTATTCATAGACTTTGGAGTTGGCTTTCAAAGCGCTTATTCACACTATTAGAATTTTATAGTTTCAAATACACTAAAAAACTCATTATCTAAAAAAAGCGAAATTAGATAATGAGTTTAAATTATTGTAAATATGCTTTTCGATATTCTGATGGAGAATATCCAGTATATTTCTTAAACACCTGACTAAAATATTGAGGATTATCACCAAATCCAATCATTTCAGCTAGTGTAAACACCTTCACATCATCCATCAGTTCAATCTGTTCAATTGCTTTATTAATTCGGGCCTGTGTAACATAGCTTGAAAATTTCTCACCGGTTTCCTGTTTAAATAACTTACCTAAATAATCAGCATTCATGTAAACTTTGTTTGCTACCCATTTAAGTGAAAGCTCAGTATTCCCGAGATGCTTATGAACAAGATCCATCATGCTATGAATGACTGCTGAGTGGTTGGATTTATGTCTTTCATAATGAACCTGAGTAATCTCATGTGCAATTATGACAAAAAATTCTTTCATTTGCTGAATTGTATCCATATCCATTAATGAAGACATTTTTTCCATATAATTTTGAATTCCTTTTGAATCAGAGCTTTGAATCACTTGTAAAAATAGCTGCATGACATAGGAACGGGTTAAACTAGTGGAAAGCATTCTTTCCGTTAAATCATGAAAAAAACCAGAAATTTCACTCTCTACCTTTTCCCAATTCCCTGACTTTATTAATAAGCAAAGACTTTGTCCATCATAATCAAAATTATAAGGTTGTTTTTCATGGCGAATATCACTTTTAGTTATAATACTTCCTTCCCCTAAATAAAAGCGATGATTCAAACATTCAAGTGCTTCTAAATAAAGTCTTCTTGCCTGTGAAATACAATCTACTTCACTAATTGCAACAGTCATATCCATTTCATAAATTTCATAGAAATGAGTTCTTAGTTGTTCAATCTTTTCCTGCAGGCTTGCAAAATTGTCATCATTTACAAGAAACAAAACATATTCTCCTATATTTGTTGATAAAATCGATGGGGTAAAAAGATCTTCCCCTAGGTTTTCAATAACAAACATATGTTCATAATGATAGTCTCCCTCTAGTCGAAACACAATTAACCTAATTTCCTCTACTTGAAAATTAATATGAAAAAGCTTTTCGTAAAATTGAATTCCCCTGTTACCATCATTTTTACTCGTAATAAATTCTTTGAGCAATTGTTTTCTTACATAAGGCTGTATCTGTTCAAGGCGACTTTTCATATCCAATAGAAACCGCTCTCTATTTTCTTCACTCTTTAATTCATTAATTACATTTTTCATTGCATCAATAATAATATTCTCATTACAAGGCTTTAATAAATAATGTTTCACACCATATTCCATTGCTTGTTTAGCATAGTCGAATTCACTAAAGCCTGATAGGATAATAAATTTAATAAAAGGGTGTTCCTTTGATACTCTTTTAACTAATTCAAGTCCGTTTAATCCAGGCATCTTAATATCACAAATGACAATGTCTGGGAGCTTTTTTATAATGATGTCATAGGCTTCAAGACCATTTCTTGCTGTTCCGATTAATTCAGTCCCCATGTCCTCCCAGTTTATGATGCTTGAAATCCCTTCTAAAATAATTCTCTCATCATCAACTAATAATACTTTATGCATAGTCCCACCTCGTTTGATATGGTATGACAATGAGTACCTTTGTTCCTTTATTGATCTTACTATCAATCTGTAAACCATATTGATTGCCAAAGACGAACTTAATTCTAGAGTCGATATTACGTAATCCTATTCCATTTCCTCTCGTTTTGATTTCACCTTTTTTCACGCATTCAAGCTGCTGCTCGTCCATGCCAATGCCATTATCTTCAACAAGGAGATGAAGCAAATCACCGTTTTTATATGCTGAAACACTAATCCTACATGGCTCAATCATCATTTCCAATGCATAATGAATCGCATTTTCAACCAATGGTTGAACAATAAGCTTAGGGAGCATACATTCCTTCACATCTTCATGAATCGATAAATGAAAATCTAAACGTTCTTCAAAACGGAAACGTTGGATGGTTACATAATGTTCGACCATATCGATCTCCTCTTGCACTGTGATGACATCATCTTTTAAACTAATTGCATTCCGTAATAAATAGCCAAGAGATTCTACCATTTTAGATATTTGCTGTTGTTTATTGATCTTCGCTAACCAATTGATTGATTCGAGAGTATTGTATAAAAAGTGTGGATTTATTTGAGATTGTAAGGCTTTAAATTCAGTATCTTTAACTAAAAGCTGCTTTTCATAATTTTCTTTAATGAGCTCATTAATTCGCTCAATCATGACGAAAAAGTTCCGATGGAGAATTCCAACCTCATCTTGAAACTGTGAGGGCTTAAAGGTATCTGCAACTTTAAAATCTCCATTTTGTACATACTTCATGGCGGAAACTAAATTTTCGATCGGATTTGTGATTCGCTTAGAAAACTGAATAACTAAATAAATGGCACTTAAAAAGAGTGTAAGGAATAAAAAAATCACCACAAATTTTATAGCCGTTACCTTCGCAAACATCGTTCCGAAAGGAATCACATTCCAATAGGTCCAATTTGCGTAAGGGGATTTTGAATATGTCACGAAGTAACTTCTGCCATACACTTTTTGGAATTGATAGCCTTGATTCGTATCCACTGTAAAATTAAGCTTATCTAAATGGGTAAACGGCTTTTCTGTAAAAAAGATGTCCTCACCTTTTGAGATGATAATAATACCTTCTTGCCCTTCCCACTCTCTAGGGAGTTCTTTAACAATTTCATCCAATTTAACTTCAATTACTAGGGTTCCTAATTCCTCAAGACTTAAATTCCGAGATGATTTTAACTGCCTTGTTGAAAAAATTGAATCTTTCGAATCTTCGAGCGAAACCCATACATTACTCCCATTACCAGCTTTGGCTTTTGTGATCATTTCTTCTTTATGCTTATCTAATAGTGATGATGGTGTGCTACCTGCACGATATTCCGTTCCATTTACATCAAATAGTTGGATAGATTGAATATACTTCTCTGCTCCAACATAACTTGTTAGCTTTTCCCAAATCTCTCTTTCAATTTGATATTGCTCATATTTAGATACTTCGTCTTTCGTTTTGATTAATGCATTTTGAATAACATTGTCAGACATAATTTTATATGTTACTTCCTCAATATTTTTTAATTCATCTTCAATTCGATTAGAGGACATAATTAAGACTTGTGAGGATTTACGATAAATTTGTTCATCATAACTAGAAAAAGCATATTGAAATCCGACAACAATGAATGCTAAACAAACAACCATAATAATCGAAATAAAAACAATTAACTTATACTTAATTTTTAAGTTTTTATACCGGGTTGAAAGATACGAGATTAGTTGCTTCATAGCCCTTTGTACCCCTTTAATTTGCCTAATACCCAACAAACGAAAATCATAGTAAAAATAAATATAGTGAAAAGGAGCAGTAACAGGGATTGTAAAATCCTCCACCACTCCCAAACTACCTACTAATTATTGTTTATATATTATGTTTTGTATTATGAATTAATTTGCAGCGATTCGCAAACGTTTTCATTATTGCTTACCAATTTATTCTTTCCATTATTAAATATTTTTGGTAATTATTTTAGTGGATATCCCATTGTCGACATAAGGGCTAATCCTGGTTGAGTAGAATCTAATCGACTATATTGAACAATAATCGGTAGATCACTTTCAACTTCAATCGAATATGGAACACCAAATGGTATCGTATCTCCATCAAGCTCTAAAGTTGAGGTTCGAAGATGATTACTTCTTTTCCCTTGTACGATTACAGGTATTCTTTCAATTGGGTTACGATCCTCAAAATATATTGAAATAAATATATTCGCATCGTTTTCATTGCAATTTAATATACAAATAGATTCATGGCTTGTAAGTTCCCCAGAACTTAGTGGTGGAATATATCCATCTGGAATGATCCAATGTGTTTCACCCTTTTTTTTATTCAAACAAATCTCCTCCTAAATAAATTACTTACTTTGATAATTAAATCATTCGTTCAAATTAGTTTTAATTTGTGCGATTATGTTCATTATAATATGGTTAGCGATATTTAACAGTACTTTTTGTAAAAATGATTATATCTTAGCTAAAAGCCTCCGTTAAATCTTATTGTTGTTTTTTATATTGGCTGTTTTCGCGAACTTTGATGCTATTTACCAAGTAATGCGGTGTGGTTGATTGCAGCGAGAGTTGCTCGCTTTCCGCGGGGCGGGCGGTGAGCCTCCACGGCGTAAACGCCTGCATGAGTCTCAACTGTCCCGCTGCTTCTGCAGGAGTCTCGCAATCCGCTCCAATCAACCTGAATTAGTTTTTGTTTTAAAAGCAACAATCTCTTAGAAAACAGCCTTTATATTAGATAGGAAATTCTTGCTCCCTCAGTTTTCAACAGTTTTGTTTAAAGAGCCATCGAAAAGGAAATACGCTTAAAGGAATAAAGAATGAGTATATTTTCCAGGTTTCGTAAACAATATCATAAAATGTTGTTAGGGTTTAATACAAATAAATTGACGCTGTTGATTGAAAAAAGAATAATGAAAACAGAGGATATTCATTACAGACAGTCAGGAGAGAATGCAAATGGTTGAAAGAGCCGCAAAAAAATGCAATGAATCACTTGTTATTAAAACTAGCAGAGTTTTCCCATTGGATACAAATAACCACAATACATTATTTGGTGGAAAATTAATGAGCTATATTGATGATGTAGCATCGATCTCTGCAGCGAAGCATTCTCGATGTGAGGTTGTAACAGCGTCAACAGATTCTGTTGATTTTTTAGTCCCAATACGTCAGAGCGATTCTGTTAGTTTAAAATCCTATGTTTCATCAGTAGGACGCTCCTCTATGGAGGTATTTGTAAAAGTGATAGCTGAGGATTTAAGAACAGGGGAACGAAAGCTTGCTGCTACTTCCTTTTTAACATTTGTAGCTTTAGATGATCAAGGGAAACCTGTCCAAGTTCCAAAAGTGATTCCTGAATCTGATGAAGAAGTTATGCTTAATAATACTGCAGGTCAACGGATTAATGTACGAAAAGAACGTCGAGAGCATAGTGAAGCATTTGCAAATGTAGTAACACTTTGAATTGTCTCTAACTAAAACGAGGCTATGATAATGCCTCGTTTTCCCTTGCAAAATGACTTTAACTATTATTCGTTATTATTTTCTGCCATGTTCTTAATTTTAGGAAGTACTTTTCCCCAGATCTCAGCACTTAGATCACGGTATTTCTCCCCATCTTTCATAACAGAAAAATCCCCCTGTAAGATATGGAGTGACGTCTTTCCATCTTGCTCCGACAAATTGAAGGTAATACCGTCTTCCTCGGTAACTGGTGGCCTTTCTGAACTACGAACATCAAACACAGTAAAGCGCAAAACTTTATGTAGCTCAAGAGCTGTGACATTTCCTTCAACAATGACTGTTTCGTCCTGACCTTTCCAAAGAACGGGACTACCAAAGTTCCATTCAGATACTATGGAAAATTGTGGACCTCCACTTGAGAACTCACTTGCCCACTGATCTGCATAAGTAGGGTTTGTAAGCGCCTCCCATACCTTTGCACTAGATGCATTGATTTCTATTGATTCATCAACAAAAAGCTTTTCCATATGTACCTCCTAATATAATAAACATAGTTTCTCATTCAATTATACTTTTAGAAATCCGTTCAATCAAACCTATATAAACACTTAAAATTTAAGAACAAAAGCTCAGGGCTCCTTCATCAACGCTGCAGAATGAGCACTCCGGAAACACGATTAGCATTAACAATTCGATGTTGACTTATCACTATGAGGAGTGTGAAGTTCGCTAAGCGCTGGATGTTAAAGTGTTATCCAAAGTACATATATTTTATAATTTCCTAAACGAAAATAGAGCACCCAAAAAACGGGTGCTCTAAATGAGAATAAGTAAGAAACTATTGAGAATGATGTAAGGTTTTTCAACGAAATATATGAATCTATCTGCTAAGAGATTATTTCACTGATTCTGGAACTGCTAACCCTAAACCTTCTGCGATACGTGTTCCATATTCAGGATCTGCCTTATAGAAGTGCTGAATTTGACGTAACTTAATATCGTCTCTTTCAACAGGCTTCATAGCACCAACAATGTTGGAAACTAGATGTGCACGTTGTTCTTCAGTCATTAAGCGATATAGGTCACCTGCTTGTGTATAGTGATCGTTATGATCATATCCAACACTATCTGCTACACCAGATACAGGGTATGCTGCTTGCTTATGCTCAGGAGTTTCAGATGGACCACCAAAGCTGTTTGGCTCATAGTACACAGACTTACCACCATTGTCATCAAAGCGCATTTGCCCATCACGCTGATAGTTTTTCACTTCATTTTTCGCACGGTTAATCGGTAGTGCTTGGTGGTTAGCACCTACACGGTAACGGTGTGCATCATGGTATGCGAATAAACGACCTTGTAGCATTTTATCAGGTGATACATCTACTCCAGGAACAAGTGTACCAGGTGAAAATGTTGCTTGTTCTACCTCCGCAAAGTAGTTTTCAGGATTTCTGTCTAATACCATACGACCAACCTCGATTAGTGGATAGTCTTTTTGTGACCAAACCTTTGTTACATCAAATGGATCAAAACGGTAAGTATCTGCGTCTTCTAAAGGCATAATTTGTACATATAATTTCCAAGCTGGAAAATCACCTTTTTCAATCGCATTGAATAAATCTTCTGTATGATAATCAGGGTTTTCACCTGCTATTTTTGCCGCAACTTCAGGACTGATGTTTTTAACACCTTGCTCTGTTTTGAAATGATATTTGATCCAAACTCCATCACCTTCAGCATTTGTCCATTTGAATGTATGGCTACCAAAACCATGCATGTGGCGTAATGTAGCTGGAATGCCACGATCAGACATAAGGATTGTTACTTGGTGTAAAGCTTCTGGTGACAATGACCAGAAATCCCATATTGCATTAGGATTCTTCAAATGTGTTTGTGGATCTCTTTTTTGTGTATGGATGAAATCAGGGAATTTGATGGCATCACGGATAAAGAATACCGGTGTGTTATTCCCAACGATATCGTAGTTACCTTCTTCTGTATAAAATTTAACTGCAAATCCGCGTGGATCACGAACTGTATCAGCTGATCCAAGCTCACCAGCAACTGTTGAAAAACGAATAAATAAAGGTGTCCGTTTTCCTACTTCAGATAAAAAGTTAGCTTTCGTATATTTAGACACATCATTTGTTACTTCAAAGTAACCGTGAGCACCTGCACCTTTTGCATGAACAACACGCTCTGGAACTCGTTCTCTATTAAAATGTGCGAGCTTTTCTAAAAGGTGTACATCTTGTAATAATGTTGGGCCGCGATCTCCTGCTGTGATTGAGTTCTGGTTGTCCCCTACTGGAGCACCCCAGCTTGTAGTAAGTCTGTTATTAGTCATTTAAGAATCACCTCATCAATTATTTGAACATGATATTATAATAACATCTCTCAGATAAAAATCAATACCTTTTTATAATAATTATAATTTAATATTAAAAATTACTATTTAATAACTCTAAAAATAATTAGCTTGTGGGTTTGTAGGGTGGGTACTTTTTATATCACTGTTAATATCACGACACTTTTATTACTATGTTATTGATTATGAATCTATTACTATTAAAATTATTTTTTGTTAGTAAGAACAATCAATGTGGACGAGTATTAACCACGACACTTGCTTTTATTGAACCAACCAACTATTCGAGCTCTTTTCTCACTTGAATTGAACCACTTTTTCACTTTATTGAATCCCTCATCTCATTTATTTAACCACTACTCTGATTTTTTGAATCAATTTCCTCGTTTTTTGAATCACCGCACTATTCGTGGCTCTTTTCTAACTTGTTTTGAACCACTTTTTCGCTATTAACACTCTACTCACAAATCCTGAATTATTTACATGAATAACGAACAAAAGCTCAGGGCGCCTTGAACAGCCTCGGGCAAATAAGACGCTCATGAATAAAAGGTATTTTTACCTTCAATTCATGAGTGGCTTATGACCCAAGAGGGGCTAGGCGCTGGAGTTGGAGCTGGATGCCTAGCACTTAACCACAGTACTAGAATTTTATAATTTCCTAGATAAGTAAAAAAAGCTTAGCTAATTTTTAGCTAAGCTCTCATAGATACTATAATCCTAGGGAAATATATTTTATTTCTAAGTATTCTTCAATGCCATGATGGCCACCCTCGCGACCAATTCCACTTTGCTTGAAGCCCCCAAATGGAGCTTGAGGTGTTGAAGGAAGGCCATCATTTAAGCCAATTATTCCATATTCAAGGGCTTCTGTTACTTTTATTCCTTTTGTGATATTTTCAGTAAACACATATGCTGCCAAACCAAAGATAGAGTTGTTCGCTCGTTTAATCACTTCTTCTTCTGTCTTGAATGTGGTAACAGGTGCGACTGGTCCAAATGTTTCATCTTTCATACATAACATATGATCATTTATATTTGAAAGTATTGTAGGTTCTATAAATAACCCTTCTTTTCTTGTACCACCAAGTTCGACTTTAGCCCCATGTGATACTGCATCCTCGATGTGCAGAAGTACTTTTTCAACCGCTGCTTGATCAATAAGTGGACCAATATCGCTCCCTTCTTCTAGTCCATTGCCTATTACTAATTCTTTTACTTTTGGAATTAGTTTTTCAATAAAAGCTTGGTAAATTGATTCGTGTACATAAATGCGATTTGCGCAAATACAAGTTTGCCCTGCATTTCGATATTTTGCTGCGATCACACCATCAACTGCTTTATCTAAATCTGCATCCGCTAATACTATGACAGGTGCATGCCCACCTAGCTCTAATGATAGCTTCTTAACTGTTTGTGCTGATTGCTGCATTAAGAGCTTTCCGACTTCTGTTGATCCGGTAAAAGTTAATTTTCGTACTCTGTCATCTTGGAGCCAGACCTCACCAATTTCCACAGCATTCCCTGTAACAACATTAATTACACCCTTAGGAATTCCTGCAGTTTCTGCTAACTTTGCTAATTTTAATGCTGTAAGCGGCGTTTGTTCTGCTGGTTTAATCACAACTGTACATCCAGCTGCTAGTGCAGGAGCTACCTTCCTTGTAATCATTGCAGCAGGAAAATTCCATGGGGTGATAACTGCGACTACACCAACTGGTTGCTTTTGCACAAAAAGACGTTTATTTCTTTGAGTAGCTGGGATTGTTTCACCATAAATCCGCTTTGCTTCTTCTGCATACCATGATAAAAACCCATTTGCATAGTTAATTTCACCAATTGCTTCTTTCAATGGCTTTCCTTGCTCCATTGTCATTGTTTTCGCTAAATCTATTAATTGTTCATTGATTAAATCATGCCATTTGTGTATTAAGTCTGCGCGTTCATAAGCAGAATATGCTGACCAACTAAGATAGGCATTACTTGCCGCAGCAACAGCATGTGCAGCTTCAACTTTTCCTCCATTTGGAACAGTCGCAAAACAATCGTTTGTAGCCGGATTCGTAACCTCGATCGTTGGTAAATCTTCCCCACTCCATTGTCCATTAATATACATTTGATAATGTTCCATTATGTTCCTCCTTTAGTTTTAGTCCTTATAAGTGATACTTATTAATCTATTCTGAATTTTATCTGGTCGATCAAAGAAAAATAATTCGTAGTTCATAGAAATTTCCTGTATCCATTATTTTCATGGATTACATAGATTTCTCAATGAATGACGTTAATGTAAGCTTAAATCATAATAAAGCATTAATACAAGACAAAACTAGTAATATATTAAGAGTTAATGTTACGTACAAAAAAAACAACTTCCTTCAGTTATTAGATTGTTTTTCTAGACAAAAAAGCACTACATACCAAAACAGTAGTAGTGCCTAACCTCTTTCTTCTATCTAATTAAGCCTTTATCACATTCTAAAAAATTTATTTAAACAGTCTCAACCGATTGAAGCTTTTCTCTATAATTGTGTGCAGCTTCAACCATTACCTTTAATGCTGCAATCGTTTCAGCTTCCCCTCTTGTTTTCAAGCCGCAATCCGGGTTAACCCAAAAAGCACGGTAATCCAACACTTCAAGTGCACGTTTAATATTTTGTGATAATTCGTCAATGGTTGGAACACGTGGGCTATGAATATCATATACACCTAAACCAATTCCTTTATTGTAATGATGCTGTTCAAAGGAAGCGATTAATTCACCGTGACTTCTTGATGTCTCAATTGAGATTACATCTGCATCAAGTTCATCGATTGCATGAATAATATCATCAAAATTCGAGTAACACATATGCGTATGAATTTGTGTATTATCTTCCACAGATGATGTAGCTAATTTGAATGCGTAAACTGCTGCGTTTAAGTATTTTTCTGTTTTTTCTTCTTTTAATGGTAATCCTTCACGCAAAGCAGCTTCATCTACTTGAATCATCTTGATTCCACTTGCCTCAAGGGCTTTAACTTCCGCGCGAATCGCTAAGGCTACATGATTTAACACATCTGTACGGCTAATATCATCACGGACAAATGACCAATTTATGATCGTTACCGGTCCTGTCAGCATCCCTTTCACTGGTTTTTTGGTTAGAGATTGGGCATAAACAGTTTCCTTAACGGTCATGTTTTCTATGCAATAAACATCACCAAAAATAACAGGAGGCTTCACACAACGCGAGCCATACGATTGAACCCAACCAAATTTCGTTATCGCGACACCTTCTAGTTTTTCTCCAAAAAACTCAACCATATCTGTACGCTCAAACTCACCATGAACAAGAACATCTAATTCAAGTACTTCTTGAATATCAATCCATTTCTTTATTTCACTTTGAATATATTGCTCATATTTCGCAGCAGATAGCTCACCTTTTCTCCATTTCAATCGTTGTTTCCGTACTTCCTTTGTTTGAGGGAAGCTTCCTATTGTTGTAGTAGGAAGGATTGGTAATTGAAATTGTTCTGCTTGTAATTCCTTACGTATTTTTGAATCAATACGTGATGAAGAGTCATTTTCCCTATTTTTCATCGCGTCATGAACCATTTGAACATTACGATGTGCCGAATTTTTCAACGAATGAACTGCTTGATCATATCTTTCTAGTTCAGCAACACCTAATTCATCATTAGCAAACTTTGTTAGGTACACAATTTCTTCAAGCTTTTCATCAGCAAACGCTAATGCATCTTTTATTTGCGTGTCTAATTTTTGCTCATTTTTTACCGTTACTGGAACATGAAGCAAGCTACAAGATGGCTGAACAATAAGTCGATTTTCATCAACGAAGCTAGTTAATTCTTTCAATAGAGATGCTTTTTCAGTTAAGCTTGATTTCCAAATATTACGACCGTCAACAACTCCTGCAAAAAGTACCTTATCATTTGGAAAACCATATTTCTTTAAATTTTCAACATTCACACCTTCATCATGGACAAAATCAAGACCAATACCTTGTACTGGTAATTGAGTAATCTCTTGATAGAATTCAATACTTTCAAAATAGGTTTGAAGGATGAACTTTACATCTGGAACTCCACCTTGAAAAGCTGTATATACTTCTTTAAACTCATTGATTAACTCTTCCTCTACATTCTTAACTAAAATTGGTTCATCAATCTGAATCCATTCTGCGCCAGCTTCTTTTAGCTGCTTAAACACTTCTATATATAAAGTTATAAGTGAATTTAATAACTCAGCTCTTTTTTGCTCATCATATCCTTTAGATAAGGAAAGTAATGTAATTGGACCAAGGATAACCGGTTTACCATGTATTCCTAACTTATTTTTAGCTTCCAAATACAAGTTTAGTATACGATTTTCTTGTAAAGTAGGCTTTGCGTCCTTTAATTCTGGCACGATATAATGGTAATTAGTATTAAACCATTTCGTCATCTCTGACGCAATTTTCCCGCTGCTTCCTCTAGCAATCTCGAAATACGTTTTAAGTGAAACCTTCGTTTCTCCGGTTTTAAAGCGCTCAGGAATAAGTCCAAACATTGCAGCAGTATCTAATACTTGATCATAATAGCTAAAATCACCAATAGGAATTAGATCAATTCCTTTTTCTTTCTGTTTTCTAAGATGTGATAAGCGAATTTGTTCCATTTCGCTATAAAACTGTTCCTCATTTATTTCGTTTGACCAAAATAATTCTAAAACCTTTTTCCACTCACGATTCTCACCAATTCTTGGATAACCGATATTTGAACTTTTTATACTCATTTTATTAACTCCTTCTATGTAGATTATTTTTCCAATAAAAAAGCCTCTCTAATGGATTAATAGAGAGACGATTGATAGACATAGTTAACTAGAGTTGAAATGAATAAACAGGTTCAACATATGACCACCACTCCTCCCTATTTCGCGTAGGTAATAAGTGCACACAATAGGCAGGTCTCCTGACTTAGGTTCCTCACTTCATATCCCTTCCCATTTCAAACTTGAAACAGTGGATTGTGATATGTAGCTCCCCATAACAGTGGCGCGACCGTGTCGGATTTACACCGAACTTCCCTTTTAAGTTAAAAGTCTTTATTTTCTTTTAACACCCATTGACTGAACATTATTAAATTTTAAAATATATTTAAAACATGTGACTTAGATTATATCATTTTTTGTTTTTTAGCAAGTTTTTTTACTAATTAATCGTTTATTATTATGACTAAATTGTATATTCATTAATTGTTGTTTACATAACATTATTATGTAATTATATAGATATCCTTCACAATTCATACTAAACAGAATCTCACTACAAATTTCTTTTTAAAATTGAATAACATGTAGCATCTTGTTGGTTTCTGCGCTTTCCCGAGAAATAACGAAGAAGATAAGGCCCTTACAATTAGGCATGAGCCGTGACACTCCGCTAAAACCCACATAAACTTATAAGGATTTCATCCATATAAAAAAAGGAGCGATTCCTTCATGAACCCTTACGGATACGGTTATTACCATGAGTTTGTCCCACATCAACCTAATTTGTATAATCCATATGATTATCATCCATTCGTTCAACATCAGGAACAATTTGAGGATACAAGACAACCAACTCTTGAAAGAAGAGTAAATGCACTTGAACGACAAACAGAACGACAAACAAGGGAATTATCAAGACTTAACAATGAATTAAAAAGACAAAACGAAGAGCACAAACGATTAAACCAAGAATTCAATCGATTAAATCGCGAATTCAACCGAGTAAACCAGCAAGTAACACAAGTAAATGAAAGAGTTGAACAACATACTCGCCGATTAAACCGTTTAAACCAACGTCTACGTGCAGTAGAAAATAAATTTGATTTTCCATTTACACCAGGTGAAGGCGGTTTTTAATTAATTCGTTCTAATGAACAAAAACAAGGGTGATAAAATGAAGAACATTCCTACTATCATCCTTGTTTTTGACATTCATTTTCTTATCAGGGGAAGCATGTTAACAACTATACTTACTATACTACCAATAAAAGCACTTCTAACAACATCGAACGGATAATGAGCCCCTGTCCATATTCGTGAAAAACCAATTAGTACTGATAACCCCAACATAATAAAACCAAAGATTTTGTTGGAAATAAAGATCATCGTTGAAACAGCAAAGGCCAGCAGTGTGTGTTTACTTGTAAAAGTTGAATCCAGTTTTGATGGTATTAAAAGATTTGCTTTACGGGTCATAAACGGTCTTGGTCTAAACTTATATTGCTTTATTAGGACATTAATACATAGGTTAATCATGAGCGAAATCAATGAGTGATAAAATACTTTCCTTTTTTGACCTTTTCGTAGCCACATTAAAAATAAAACAAATGCGAAAATGTAGCGAATCTTATTAGATGCAAAGACCATGATATTATCTAAGAAAGTATTTTTACCTGCAAAGTCATTTATCCATTTAAATAGCCTTTGATCCATAAAAATACCTCCTAATTTTTTTGTCGACATTATTATTCTCTAATCATCAGGGAGTATGTAAAAAATGAAAATTAGATAGAAAATAAAAATATTTCTATTGCACATAATATTGATGATAACGCTGGAGAGGAGGTACAATAATGACAAACCGCAATGATAACCGCGAGCGAAAAAACAAATACCCTAATAACAAAAAGCAGGATACAGAATTCTCAAAGGATATAAATATTAGAAGCGAAAAAACGAAGCAGGATTTACAAAAGTAAAAAAGAGAGAAGATTTCAACTTTAGACTGTTGATGTCTTCTCTCTTCTCATTTATCAAAAAATTCATCGGGTTCTTTTAGAGCGAGAAGAAGTAGTTGTTTTACTCTTTCTCCTACTATCATTTGTTCTATTTCTAGAAGGAGCTTCAGATGCTCTCCCTGCTTTTTCTTTACTAATTGGACGGCGTGCCTTTTTTATTTGTGAGCTTCTTTCCTGCTCATAATCATCACGATCAGGAATACTTATCCCTTTTATCACTTGCTTTTCTAATGTTTGACCAATCCCTTTTTCTATCATTCGTAAGAAATCAAGGTCCTTGGGAGCAACTAATGTAAAGGCTACACCATCTCCACCTGCTCGTCCTGTACGGCCAATGCGATGAACATAACTTTCAACATCATGTGGAATATCATAATTAAACACATGTGTTACACCTTCTACATCTAATCCCCTTGCAGCGACATCTGTAGCAACTAAAAATTGAATTTTCGCTTCACGAAATCGCTTCATCGCTTTTTCACGCTTTGCTTGAGTTAAATCACCGTGAAGTTCGTCAGAATCATAGTCATTGGCGATAAGAGCTTCTTGAAGCTTTTTCGCACGAATCTTCGTTCGACAAAAGATAATTCCCAAAAAAGGACGATGTTCTTGTAATAAATGTAACAATGTCTCCTGCTTTCGTCGATCCGTTGTTTCAATAACAATTTGTCTGATCTCATCAACTGTGATTCTTTTCGCTTTTACTTGAATGTTTTCTGGTTCAAGCATGTATTTCTTAGCGAGAGACCGAATTTCACTTGGCATTGTAGCAGAAAAAAGCATCGTTTGACGTGTTGAAAGGGTCTCATAGATAATGTCATCTACCTCTGGAAGAAAGCCCATATGTAACATTTGATCAGCTTCATCTAATACAAGCATCTCAACAGTTGATAAATCAATTGTTTTACGTCGAATATGATCCAATAACCGACCTGGAGTTGCCACAACAATATGCTGAGCACCTTTTAACTTTTTCAACTGGTGCTCAACGTCCTGCCCTCCGTATACAGCTAGTACATTGATATCTTCTAGGTTCTCAATCATTTTTTTAATTTCTTTTGAAATTTGCTGTGCTAGTTCACGTGTTGGTGTCAATATCAAAGCCTGAATATCTGACTTACTACTATCAATCTTTTCTAAAATTGGAAGAACAAAAGCTAATGTTTTACCAGTTCCAGTTTGTGCTTGGGCAATAACATCCTTTCCCGCTAATATAGAAGGAATTGTTTTTTCCTGGATAGGTGTAGGTGTAACAAGTCCTAATGACTTTAACGTATGATTAATTTCTTTTCGAATTCCTAGTTGTAAAAAATCAGGCAATGTAATCACGTCTCTTTTCTTAAATTAATGCTTTATTGTTGTTTATGTACTGTTGATAAGCTCTTTGACATCTATCTCCAGTTCATACGTCGCTTAACGGGCGCCCTGAGCTTTTGTTTGTATAAAGGCTTATATACTATAGCATATTGAATAGTATTTTACAGAGAGAATTTAATTATAACCTATTTTATTTCCTAAACTATACCATCTCCAAATACATTTTAAACAAACGTTTAATTAAACAACTAAAAAAGATAAAACAAATCCTCGCAAACATTGATATAGGCTAATAAAGAAAATAAGTAAATGAGCTTTCTTCGTTTCAAATTTCGCAAGCTATGTTTGATCAACTTTTAAACGATATAAAGTAAAATATGGTATTATTAAATAGTTGACTAAAATTTGGGAGCGATAGCATTGAAAGAAGAATTAAATTACATTGGACAAAAAATTATAAACAACAGGAAAATTTTAGCTAACAGTGTCGCTGAGTTACAGAAAAATTTATATGATTCAAGCCAAAATTATCTCATCAGGTACCAAGATACTGATAATAATCGCGCATCACACCTGATTGAACTTTTAGGAAAATCGTTAATAGATAAGCAACAATTATCTAATGAAATAGTTGCTTGGGCAAAAACAGAGGCTGGTTATCTCGTAGATACTATTTCGTTAACGAAAGCGCTAAGGTCTTTGGCTTTTTATCGAACGGTTATATGGGATGTTTTCACCGAGGAGTTAGAACAACAACAGTTTGCCGCACTAACAATGTTAGATGTTAGTAAAATTATTGATCCATTATTAGATGAAATAAGTGCAGTATTTGGGGAAGTATTCCAAGACCACAGTAATAAATTAATGAAAATAGCTTATACAGCATTAGAAGAGCTTTCGGTACCTGTTGTTCCTATTAACAAAAATGTCGCTGTTGTTCCACTTATTGGTGAAATTGATACACATAGATCTCAACTAATATTAGAAGTGACAATGGAAGAATCTTCAAAACTCAAACTCGAATATCTAATTTTAGATGTCACAGGAGTGCCGGTAATCGATACAATGGTTGCAGACAATTTATTTAAAGTGATTTACGCTTTGAAACTTTTAGGTGTGGAAACAATTATTACAGGTATAAGACCTGAAATTGCGCAAACCATCGTTTCAATTGGTGTTAATTTTAAAGGAGTTACAACTTTTGCAGATTTACCTACCGCTTTATCTAGTATTGATCTAAAAGTAGTACATCAAAACTAGGTTTTTAAAAAATTAACTTCACATACTTTTATAGGAAAGCTGAGATCTAGAACAGATTCTCAGCTTTTATTTACTAAAAAACTTATTTAACCTCCTGATTTTTTAAATCCTCACGTAATAAAAACTTCTGAATCTTCCCACTTGCATTTCTAGGTAATTGATCGACGAAAATATATCTTCTTGGACGCTTATAAGGTGCAAGCTTTTCAGAATGCTTACAGAAGTTTTCTAAATCTTCGGCAGTCAGATTTTGATCTTTTTTCACGACAACTGCTATTACCTTCTCTCCCCATAATTCATCAGGTTCTCCAAGAACAGCTACATCTAGTATTCCTTCATGCTCATAAAGAGCATCTTCTACCTCTCGTGGGTAGACATTTTCTCCACCACTTATGACCATATCATCCACTCGATCTGCAACAAATAAGAATCCATCTTTATCTAAGTATCCGAGATCACCAGAGTGATACCAACCTTTATAAAGTGCTTCCTCACTGGCCTCTTTTCTATTAAAATACCCAATCATCATAGCTGGACCTTTCACGATAATTTCTCCTACCTCTCCAGGCGGTAAAATATCTTCAGGCTCAGATGGTCCGTTTTCATTTGGTTTAACAACTCTTACTTCGTGATTAAAGCAAGCTCTTCCAGCTGAACCTGCTTTTGAAAGCTGTTCATCTTTCCCTAGAAATGTGATAGCTGGTCCCATTTCCGTCATTCCATATGCTTGCACAAGTTCGATACCTAGTTTCTCCTTACATGCATTGACTAATACAGGCGCCATTGGTGCTGCACCATAGAGACCAAGCTGAAGTGATGTTAAATCATAGAGTTCTAGATTTTCTTGTAAAAGCATATTCCACATCGTTGGGGCAGCAAAAAAACTTGTTATCCCTTCATCTTTTATTGTATGTAACACTTCCTTTGCATCAAAGTGATGGATAATCACATTTTTTGCACCGATATGCACTCGAGGCAGAAAACAGCAATGAAGTTCTGCACAATGGAACATCGGGGCTGTTACAAGACCAATATCACTTGCAGACATTGTTAGAGAGCTAATACAAATTAGGCTATGCTCAATCATATCACGATGACGGTGCATTACCCCTTTTGGTCGACCTGTAGTCCCACTTGTATACATAATTGCGTAAGTATCTGATTCAAATACTTCTGTCGTTGGTTGTGTTGTTGAAGCTGATTTAACGTTCTCGTGATAGGAAGAAGCATAGGCTGGGGTTGATTCATCAATAGACCAAAAAGAAACGGACGGGAACTGGTCATGTATCTTTGTAATTTGGGGTTCTAAAGCATGTTCAAACAAGACAATTTTCGGCTCAGCATCATGCAGAATATACGCTACTTCATCTGCTTTTAAACGGAAATTTATCGGATTAATAATTGCCCCGATCTTTGCTGCAGCAAAATAAACTGTTACTAATTCATATGAATTGAAAAGAAATGTTGATACTCGATCACCTTTGCGTACACCTGAAGCAAGGAATGTATTTGCAAGCTTGTTTACTTTCTCGTTCCACTCATGGTATGTCCAGCGAATTCCTCTTGTACGATCCACCAACGCTTCCTTATTTCCAAATTTAGCAACGGTTTGTTCAAATAACTTACCAATCGTTAAATACATTTTCATTCCTCCCCCTCACGAATAGAAAGCGATTACATTTACTGATTGAAATCAAAGTAGATTACTGTCTATATGATATTTCTACTAATTTCATAAAATTCCTTTTTCGATTTCGAAATAAAGAACAGTAGAAAAACTTCACCTTATTTAATCACTGAAAGTATAAAAAACACCGTGTAGGTTGTAAACAACTATCTACACGGTGTTCTTGATACGATATATCTTTATTAGCTTCCCATTTTCCTACGTGTATTACTAGTTTTTTTGGCTTGCTGACTTTTCATCTTTTGATTTTGACCCAATCCTTTATTTGCCTGTTTTCCATTTGCTTGAGCTTGTTTTTTATTTGCAAGCTGTTGTTTCATTAACTCCTGTAAGCTAACCTTCTTTTTTTCTGTAGGTTGTGTATTTTGGTCGTTATCATGATTTGACATGGATATATCTCCTTTATCGTTAGAAATCATTTATAAGCTTTAACAGATGCTTTCCAATCAATTATAATACAATATTAATAAATAAACACCTAGAGAACAAAGATATTACCAATTTTACTTATCAGAATCCAAGAAAGTTCGTTGTATTTGTTTCCAATTAATGGTTTACTGAAGTAATTGCCTTGACAAAAATCACAACCATACTGATTTAAGACTTGGTGCTGGTATTCTGTCTCAATTCCTTCAGCAACTACTGTTAAGTCTAAGTTATAAGCTAATTTAACAATTGCATCTACAAGCGAAACATTTTTTTATTTGTTAGCTCATGAACGAAAGATTTGTCTAGTTTTAATACATCAATAGGAAGCTTCATTTAGTAGGATAACGAAGAAAAGCCCGTGCCGAAATCATCAATTGCGATCTTTATTCCTATGTTTTTCAATTCATTAATTGTACTAATAGCGTTCTCTTGATTCTTATTCATAATACTATCAGTTATTTCAAAGACCAAATTTTTAGGATCAACACCAGTCTTCTCAATAACATCCAAAACATCTACTATTAACGTTCCTTTTTCTAAAATACACACTTCAATTAGAACTAAAAATCAAGTAGGAGGAATAAAAGTAGAAAAACGTAAGGATACTGTCTTTAAAATAAAACCTTTACGTTTTTCTACTCAAATTAAGTACACCTTAAATAATAGTTAATGATTCTGATCGAATAATCCATAATGAATCATTTCTTTTTTATTTGGTAGATCCTTCTTATTTGGCTTTTCTTTCGCATAGCCTAATCCCAAAATAGCAAGCACTCTTCGGTCATTCGGTATATTTAATGCTTCTCTTACATGCATTTCCCTTTTTTCAGATTCAACCTCATCAGTCGCATTAAAGACTGCCCCAAAAGCACACCCTAGCCCAGCGTTTACAGCAGCTAACCAAATATACCCACTTGCAATTGAAGAATCCTGAATCCAATACTTACTAATTGTTGGACGACCTGTAATAACGATCGCATAATTTGCTTCTTTTAACCAAGGTACATATGGGGTTGTTTCAGAAAGATGATCAAGCATTCCTCGCTCATTCACAACAATAAACTCTCTCGAAGGTAGATTATTCCCTGTAGGTGCTAGCCATGCTGTTTCTAAAATCTCCTCGATTTTTTCAGATGGTATAGGTTGATCTAAAAAACTAGTGATTTCCCTTCTTCTACTCACCACAAGGTTAAATTCCATTCTATTTCCCCCAGTCACAAAAATAAAAGAATATTTAAAATACATCTTTTATTTTAACAAATATTCACTAAATAACCAATTTCCACTACTTATCCTTCTGTTTTATACAGGAAAAACAATACAGGACCTTGTCTTCGGTTATCAATCCATTTAAAAACCCATCTAAACAATATATAATTTTCTCACAATTAGAACATTTTCCTACTTCTTCTCTCATTATGATCTCCCTCCATTAATTCATTTCTCTAAATAACTAATTTGCCATTTAACATGTTTGCTACATTTATAGCATGATTATAACTTTATATGTCTCTATTTCATTATCTAGAGCAAACACATTATTTTGCCATCGAATTTTCATAGCTAATTTTTATTCCTAGTATTATTAAGCTTCTATGATTCTAACAAAAACACCCAATACTTCTTTAGTTTTTTTAGAATAGGAAAAAGCTAGACCAATAAAGTCTAGCTTTTACTTCCGTTCGATTCCTTTCAAATAATGATTACGCTTTTTTATTTTTACGAGCATCAATCAAAACAGCGCTTACAATGATAATACCCTTTAAGATTTGCTGCCAGTAAGATGATACCCCTAATAAATCAAGCCCATTGTTCAGAACTCCGATAATTAGTGCTCCAATCATTGTTCCCGCAATTGTTCCAACGCCTCCAGATAGACTTGTTCCACCAATTACTGCTGCTGCGATGGCATCTAACTCAAACATATTTCCCATACTTGGTTGTCCTACACTGATTCTCGCAGTTAACATCATGCCAGCAATGGCTGAAAGTAAACCAGCGTAAGTGTAGATCATGATTTTATAACGGTCTACATTAATCCCACAAATTCTTGCCGCTTGTTCATTCCCACCAATTGCATACGTATATTTACCGAACTTTGTTTTACTTAACATTAGATGAGAGATAATTCCCATAACAATAAAGACAATAATTGGAAATGGAATCCCAATGATTTCACCTTTACCAATAAACAAAAATGATGGCGATAAATCTGGAATTGGTCTTCCATCACTATATAATAACGCCAAGCCTCTTGCAGCAATCATCATTCCTAGTGTAGCAATAAAAGCTGGAATTTTTCCTTTTGCTGTAATTGTACCGTTAATCAATCCAGCAAGTGCACCAATTCCAAGGCCAATTGCTAAAGGGGCAATGATTGGAAATTCACCCGGATGAGCAAAACTTGCTGATGCGACGGAAACTAACGCAATAACTGATCCGGATGACAAATCAATTCCTGTTGTAATAATAACCATCGTGACACCCATTGCAACAATTCCGATAAATGAAATTTGACGAACAACATTTAATAAGTTTTGAGTTGTTAGAAAGGCTTCTGATAGAAATGACATTGTCACCATCATTGCGAGTAAAACTAGTAATATCCCATATTTACTAGTTAGTTGCGTCCCTTTCTCTTTCCAAGCATACCTAGTCTTACTAACACTCGTAACTGTGCTGCCAACTGGATTATTCATCTTACACCCTCCTCTAGTTTCAACTATAAGCAACCTCTAAAATTTTCTCTTGATTTGCTTCTTCCCTACTTAATTCTCCTTTTTTGCTGCCTTCATGCATGACAATGACACGATCACTCATTCCCAATACTTCAGGCAATTCAGAAGAAATCATAATGATGGCTTTGCCTTCCTGCGCTAACTTAGACATCAATTTGTGTATTTCTGATTTTGCTCCAACATCAACACCTCTAGTTGGCTCATCTAAAATAAGAATATCTGGATCATTTAACAACCATCTCGCTAGCAACACCTTCTGTTGATTTCCACCGCTTAGGTTCATAATAAGTTGATCAATACTAGGTGTTTTAATATTTAATCGCTCAACCTGTTGCTTACATGTTTCATCAACTAATTTTTTATTGACATACCCCAGCTTTGAAAAATGATCGATATTCGAAATAATCATATTTTCTCTTATTGAAATCGGAAGAAATGCTCCTGTTAATTTTCGATCTTCTGTTAATAATGAGAGCTTGCGTTTAATTGCATCTTGAGGTGATTTTATTTTAACCTTTTCTCCATGGATAAAAATCTCGCCTGAGTCAGGAGGATCAATGCCGAAAATACTTTCGATCACCTCTGTTCTCCCAGAGCCCATTAACCCTGCAATCCCTAATATCTCACCTTTTTTTACTTCAAAACTTATGTTTTTGAATTTCCCCTCTTTTGAGAGATTGTTAACTTCAAGAACGACTTCCTTAATTTCTGCTGCTTCTTTATGGAAGACTTGTTTAATTTCTCTTCCTACCATCATTTGAATTAATGTATCTTGATTTAATTCATGTGCACCTTTTGTTCCGATATACTGACCATCTCTAAAGACAGTAATATCATCACAAATTTTAAAAATCTCATCCATTTTATGTGAGATATAAATGATCGAAACACCTTTCTCTTTTAACGAATGAATAATATCAAATAATTGCTCGACTTCTTTTTCTGTAATTGCAGATGTTGGTTCATCCATAATAATTAAATCAGCATGATATGACACAGCAGTTGCGATTTCAACCATTTGCATATTCGCTATGCTTAAGTCTTTCATTTTTGAAGTTGGATCAATCTTCATATCGAGTTTTTCAAATAACTTCCTTGCATCCTCCACCATTTTCTTATCATTTACCCAGCCAAATTTACCTTTTAAAGGTTCTCTGCCTAAGAAGATATTTTCCGCAACGCTCATATGAGGAACTGGACTTAATTCTTGGTGAATCATCGATATCCCATTCTTTAATGCTTCCTTTGTACTCGAAACGTTCAATTCTTTCCCTTTATATTTAATCGTTCCATGGTTAGGCGTATAAATTCCAAAAATAATTTTCATGAGTGTAGATTTCCCAGCACCATTTTCACCCATTAATGCATGAACAGTCCCTTTCTTTACCTTCAATTGAATATTATCTAGCGCTTTTACTCCTGGGAATTCCTTTGTAATATTTTGCATTTCTAAAATATATTGTTCACTCACGTTTACACCACCTAGTAATTAGTAGTTTACAGGTTGACTCAAAAGGGCCTGACCAATCTAAGCATGAATTGTATTTATATCCGTCAACTCATTAAATGAATATTTATGTTGAAGAAGTCAGACCCTTTGGTTTTGAATCACCTTAAAATTTTCTAAATTATTTCTCCCACTTCGCGATATACTCATCAACATTCTCTTGAGTAACTAATTCAAATGGAATATTTATGAAATTATTTTCAAGTTTTTCTCCTTTAACAGCCTTAATAGCTGTTTCAATTGCACCCTTCCCTTGTCCATAAGCATCCTGGAAGGCAGTTACATTCAACTTTCCATCTTTTACGTATTCTAAAGCATCAATTGTTCCATCAATCCCTGCAATAATGATATCTCCGCGCTTACCAGCGGCCTCAAGGGCCATGATTGCACCAATCGCCATTTCATCATTATTTGCTACAATTGCATTGAATTCATCTCCAGCTTGAATCCAGTTTTCCATTACAGTCATACCTAGAGATCTTTGATAATCACCAGTTTGTTCACGGACTAGTTTCATATCTGGATTTTTCTCTAAGACATCTTTATTTCCTTTTGTTCTATTAACAACTGATTCTTGGCCTAACGTCCCATTCATAATTCCGATATTTCCTTTACCACCAAGTAACTCTGCGACTTTTTCCATTTGAATTGTACCTGCTTCAACAGATTCAGAGCCTACATAAGCATAAATCTTTTCCATAGTCTCTTCATCTGGCATTCTATTAACGACAACAACAGGTATTCCTGCCTCATTTGCTGCATCAACCATCGGACCTACAGCATCTGTTTCAACAGGATTAATTAAAATCGCATCTACCTGCTGAACAATAAAAGTTTCAACTTGTGAAAACTGTTTACCTGCATCATTTTTCGCATCTACCATACTTACTTCAACATCATCATGAGCTTCATCATATTCTTTAATTCCATCGTATAAATAGGAAAGCCACTTATCATCAAAAACAGGCATAGCAGCACCAATTACGATTCCATCTTTTTCTGAATCACTCCCCGCAGTTTCACCTGACGCACAGGCAGCTAACAATCCTAATGTAAGAATAGCAATCATTAACATACTCATTATTTTTTTTAGTTTCATAAGTAAACCCCCTATAATAACTTTTAGTGAAACGCTTACATTTTGCGTTATAAAAAATTGCAAACTACTACTTAATTACCTGATAAACCGCGCATGATTCATAATAGGTTAACACTCATTACGAAAGCGCTTTACTTTTTTAATATGTAAGAGTTATTCTAAGATGTTACCTTAAGAATTGATCGACTTAAGCATTCCAACCAATAGATATCCGGAAAATGCCCCCCTTACCCCTTTAGTAATTTTGGAATTACCGTCCGATATGTGTATTGTAATCGATTTCAAATCCCGTTATCGGGTAATCGATAACCCCTATTTGTATATTATCTTATGGCAAATTACTTTTCAACACCTTTTTTGAAATTTTTTTGAATTTATCTTTTCTTAAAAATCTTTTATAGTGATCACCTGCAAATGGTTTCATACTTAATCCAATGTTTTAAGTATTAAAACCTACAGTTTATTCTATAGTTCACTATTATGCACACAAAAAATACCCCTATCTACTAAGTGTATGATATAGGAGTATTATTTTATTAACTGGCTCTGTTAAACAGCACTATTGGTAATAAGGGCAATCGGCGGAAGAAACTGCTGTCAAGAACCCGCAATGTGGAACGGCGAGGAGACATCTTTCTATACTCTAACCAGTAACAGATAAAACTAAATACATGTTACGTTCCATACTTCTCATTAATTAATTGTTCTAATTAGCGTCTTTTTCATAAACTCGAGCTGTTGTTTCACGAATCACTAGATCTGGAAGCATCTTAATTCGTTGCTTCGATTTATTTGTTTTATCAATTTTACTAATAAGAAGATCCATTGCTTGTCTACCCATTTCACCTAAAGGCACAGAAACTGATGATAATTGTGGTTCAACGATTTTACACATAAATGTATTATCAAAGCCGATAACAGATAATTCGTTTGGAATTTTTATTCCGCGATGTTTTGCCGCCATTAATGTACCTACAGCTAAAACATCATTACAACCAAAGATTGCAGTAGGTTTATCCTTGCTATCTAGAAGTTTTCCTGCTTGTTCAACTGCTCTATCGATAGTAGTTTCACTTTGGTAAATCAATTTTTCGTTATATTCCACATCTGCATTTAATAACGCTCGCTTATAACCCCTAACACGCTCTAAACTGCTTTCTGCATCTTCAGTCATTAAGCCTATTTGCCGATGACCTAATGATAGTAAATATTCGGTAACTTTGTATCCCCCTAAAAAATCATCAATGGTTACACAATCAATGCTAAGTTCTGGGCGTTCAAGTGCAAAAAGTACTAATGGAAAATTCTCATTTATAAGTTCTTTAAGAACTTCATCATTTTTAAATTTTGAAGCAATAATGAAGCCATCAACCTGCCTCTGACGGAATAAGGTTACTTGTTCTTCTTCTTTTTCTGGGTCATTATTCGTATTACAAATTAAAATACTAAATCCCAATTCACGCCCATATGCTTCAATTAATTTCAGGTACTCAGAATAAACAGGATTGTTCATATCTGGAATGATAATTCCGATTGTGAATGTATTTTTCCCTTTCATTGCCGATGCCAATACACTTGGTTGATAGTGAAGATCCTCCATAATTTTCACTATTTTCGCTTTTGTCTTTTCACTTATGCGCCCTTTATTATTTATAACTTTGCTTACTGTAGTAGCAGAAACCCCTGCTTCTCTAGCGATATCATAAATGGTAGGTTTCATCTTTCCACACTCTTTCAAACTTTCTATTTTCATTAATCGATACCTTTAATTATATCATACCCTCTAAAATGTTTAGCTGTTACACTCCCTACTGTTATATAAAAAAGAGTCAAATCATATTTTGATTTGACTCTTTTCTTATTCTTATTCTTATTTCAGGTTATCGATAACCCACCAGCGCCTTTTAAAAATTGTTTTTGTGAATTAAAAGATACTTTTAGTAAACCTTACTAGTTGAGTTTCTTATAATTAACTTCGGCAACACGTGTATTTTTTGTCTTGTTTTATGTATACCTTCTATCTCAGCTAATAATATATCTACTGCTTGAGAGCACATGCTCTGGATTGGTTGATCAACAGTTGTTAAGGTCGGGTCGCAGCATTTCGATAATAGTGTGTTATCAAATCCAGTAATTGAAAGATCCTGAGGAATGACTAAGTTTTTTTCACGTGCTCCAATTAAAATCCCAATCGCAAGCAAATCATTTGCACCAATAATTGCTGTCGGTGGATTTGGTGTATCCAATAATGCTTCTGTAAGCTTCTGCGCATGTTCGACACTAGAATTACATATCATTATCAGGTCATCCTGAACATCTAAACTATGATCTTGCATTGCCTGTTTGAAGCCACGAATTCGCTCCTGACTGCTTGTGGCATCCTCAGCAATTACTGATATAGTTTTATGACCTTGTGAAATTAAGTAATTAGCTATTTCATACCCCCCAACAAAATTATCAACTGTTACAGTATTCACAGTCAGGTTAGGGTGAGATTCAGCAGCTAGTAGAATCACTGGAACATTTTCCTTTAGCAACTCCTCAACGAGATTCTTATTTTTAAAACCACCAGCAAATATAAAGCCATCGACGCTTTTTTGTCGTAGCAATGAAACGTAATGCTCTTCTTTTTCCGATCTAAAATCAGTACTGCAGATAACTAGGTTATATCCACGTTCATGGGCACGGTCTTCAACCTGCCGTGCCATCTCAGCAATAAAGGGATTTGCGATATCGGGTAGCAAAAAACCTATTGTAGAGGTTCGTTTACCAGTTAAAGCTGATGCAAGGACACTTGGCTTGTAATTTAGCTCGTTCATTGCACTCAAAACTTTTTCCTTTGATTTTTTTCCAACCTGCTGTTTATTCAAGACCTTTGATACGGTAGAAATTGAAACACCTGCTTTTTCTGCAACATCATAGATCGTAATTTTCACTTTTTGTTCCCACTTTCCTACAAAAATACTAATTTCCCATTACACAACCATCTAAAATAAAGGGAATATTAACCTTTCTACTTACTACAAGTCTAGCCCACTTTGGTAGCATTTACGGTGCAAGAGATAAATTATTGTTTGCGCTATTTTTGTTCTATTTCTAGTAAACTGAAAGCGCTTTACTATTTTTATTGTAATGACATTTTATTTTTAATCAACCTTTTCTTAAAAAAAATAAAATGTTTCTAAGATACTAATACATAATTTAATTAACAAAAACCCCTAAAATCACAGGTTAATATGACTTTAGGGGGGCATGTTATTTATATCTTAAACCTTTTAATCATTTCTCGTAAATCCACAGCCATATCACTTAAAGATTGAGCAGATGATGTTATTTCTTCCATTGAATTCACCTGCTCTTCTGCAGAAGCTGCAACTTCTTGTGTACTTGTTGATGCCTGTTTAGATATTTCAGCAATCGTCATAAACGAAGATGTAACTTCTTGTGAGCCTGCAGAAATCTGCTCTGCAGTTGCTGCCATATTATCTATTTGTTCAGAAACGAGGTTTGTTGCTTCCATAATCTCGACGAAATTCGTTTTAGTTGTATTAGCTATTTCTAATCCCTCTTTAACTTCATAAGTTACTTGATTCATCCCATCAATAGAACGAGCCATATCTCGTTGAATTTCTGAAATTAATATCCCAATTTGGTTAGAGGATTGCTTGGACTCTTCCGCTAATTTGCGAACCTCATCTGCAACAACTGCAAAACCTCTACCATGTTCCCCAGCACGCGCTGCCTCTATCGCAGCATTTAGCGCAAGTAGATTTGTTTGATCAGCTATCCCTGTGATCACTTCGATAATCTGTCCGATTGCTTTTGAGCGATCTTCCAATGATTTAATCATTTGATTAGAAGTTAAAACTGAATCCTGAATTGAACTCATTTGTTGAACTGTCTTATTAACTGATTCTCCACCTGAATGGGCTTTTTGAATGGTAATAGTCGAGCTTTCAGCAATCATAGACGCAGATTCAGCAATTTGCTGGATTCCAGACGCTACTTCTTCCAAAGCTTTTACACTTTCTGATACACCTTCATTTTGCTGCTCAGAGCCTCTTGTAACCTGCCCAATCGTCAACGTGATTTGTTCAGTTGTATGTTTTCGTTTGCTCCGCACTAGCAGTCAATTCCTCCGAAAAGTCGGCTACATGTTCTGAACTATCGCCGACTTTTCGGATAAGATCTTGTAAATTTATCAACATTATATTGATGCTTTCGGTAAGTTTACTTATTTCATCCTTACCCGAAACTCTTAAGGCTTTTCCGGTTAAATCTCCATTTGCAATTTGTTGTACATGTTCAGTAACTAGCTTGATTGGTCGACTAATTCTACGAGCGACAATCAAAGCAATCATTAAAATCCCAATCATAGATAATCCAGAAATCACTAATGTAGAGTATTTACTTTGATCAGTTGCTGACAGAATCGAGTCCATAGACGTTTTAAAGTACAATCCATAACCAGCTAAGTCGATAGGAGTATACGTAATTACATACTCTTTTCCTTGTTCTTTGATTACTGAATTGCCTGATTCCTTTTTACCTTGTTCAATAAGGCTTATAAATCCGCTAGAAATATCAGTTTCTGATACATTTTTCCCAATCCAGTCTTTCTGAGAGTAAACTTGGAAAACATTTTGATTATCAACTAAAATTGGATCTATTGTTTCAGATAATGTGCTTCCTAAAAATTGATTAATTAAATCTTCAAAATTAATCGAGGCTGACATAACACCTAATATATCCCCATTTTCCCCTTGAACTGGAGATGCTACTACCACAATTCGATTTCCAGTTGCCTTTGATGTTAACACGCTGGAAATCGTAGACTCCCCGTTCATACCACTGATAAAATATTCACGATCTGATAGATTCATAACCCCAATATTCGCTTCAGTAGTATGAGCTTGGACTGTACCGTCTGGTGCTGTAAAAACTACTGTTTCATAAGTAGGTGATTGATCTTTTACTGTTTTCACCAATGCCAATTGTCGTTCAGGAGTAAGAGATAACATTGCATCTGTTTTTGCTGCTAATTGTACTTCGCTCAATCGTCTCTCAATCCATTGTTCCATACCTTGAGCAGTACTCAATGTCAAGCTTTCTAGCGCTGCTTGCTCTTTCTGAACCAATTCCTTACTATTTAAAGAATATAAGATAGCAGAAACTATTCCCAGTGGGAGCAATCCAACAATAAGGAACCATATGATCAATTTTGATCGAATTGTTGAAAGCGAAAAACCATGTAATTTATTCTTTTCCATGTTGTCCCCCAGTAATAATATATGATAGATTTATTATATCACCATCCAGTCACCTAGGATATATGACCCAGATAATTTCACCTAGTTTATTTATTTTAATTAAACCAAATGAAAATTAGGAATTTAAACTCATTTCGAACCTTTCCCTATTCAAATATCTTAATTCCACTACATTTTTGGAGAATAACCCGCTTTAAAATTTTCTTGATTTTATATTATTTTCAAGAAACTTGAAGGAAAATCTACAAGTATATAGAACTATAATTATCAATTACAAAAGTAAGCTTACCAAAGGATGTATGTATGATGGATCATAGAGTAAACGAAATTAATTATCGTACTCTCGTGCCTAGAAAAAATGGATTTGTATTTAAATTTGTTAAAATAAATAACGATTTTATTAATACATATATCGAAGGGGATCTTTTAGAAAAATTAGCCTTAACTCCTTCAATGGTCATTGGTAAAACATTATTTGATTTTCTTCCAAAGGATATTGCTGCACGAAAAAATAAATTTTATGAAACGGCCTGGAATGGAAAAACGATTAATTATGAAGGTTATGTTAATGGAGTCTATTATCTTGCTTCATTAAGTCCATTAATTGTAAACTCGCAAGTTGTTGAAGTTAGTGGGATAGCTATAGATATTACTAAAGAAAAGAATAATGAAAAAAAGATAAGAGAAATGGAGAAACTATCTATAGTAGGTGAATTAGCTGCTGGAGTTGCCCATGAAATTCGAAACCCATTAACATCTATAAAAGGGTTTACCCAAATAATTAAAGAAAATATTAACGACGAAAAACTAAAAGAATATCTTTCTATTATGCTTGATGATCTTGATCGAATTAGTAACATTGTAAATGAATTCATGTTTATCTCAAAACCTAAAGAAACAATGGAAATTAAGCAGATTGAGATTAATATGTTAATTTCAAATGTGATTCATTTTATGGAACCACAGTCAAACTTAAAAAGTATATGTGTATCAACAGATTTTGACAAAACCATAGTCGCCCAGTGTGACCCTAATCAACTAAAACAGGTACTTATTAATCTTTTACAAAATGCAATTGAAGCATCTAGTGACAACAAAAACATAGAAGTTTTACTAAAAGAGATAGATGATCACTTTTACATGATTCAAATTACAGATAATGGCTGCGGAATGTCTAGTGAAAGACAAAAACGTTTATTTGAACCATTTTACACAACAAAAGAAAAAGGAACCGGATTGGGCCTTATGATGTGCAAACGAATCATCGAAACACATAATGGGACAATTGACGTTAAGAGTAAAGAACGACTGGGCACTGTTGTTAAGATTGTTCTCCCTCTTTCAAGAGAGAGAATTTAGATGGAAATAAAATTAATAGTAGTCGCAGCAATTATTGAAAATGACCAAAATGAAATTCTTTGTGCATTAAGATCACCTAGCATGTCATTGCCGAATATGTGGGAATTTCCAGGTGGTAAGTTAGAAAAGGGAGAGGATATCTATGCAGCTATTGAAAGAGAAGTCCATGAGGAGCTAGGCTGTAAAATTGAAGCTCAATACTACTTCCATGAAAACACCCATGAATACGAATCATTTAGCATTCATTTGATTTGCATGAAATGTAGGATCACAAAGGGAGATCCTATTCCAAATGAACATTCAAAATTGATTTGGTTGAAAAGAGAAAACTTAAGTTCCCTAAAGTGGGCTCCTGCGGATATTCCAGCTGTGGAACAATTAATGAAGGAAAAGTAGTCTACCTTTTAGGACGACCTACTTTTCCTTCAGAAACAAGAAATTGATAGACTTTTTATATGCTATTGGTCTCCACACCCTAAAGAGTTTGTTCTATTCGACTCCTGTAATTTCTGTTTTTCTATATTATCTATTGAAACAGATTCTAACCCATATCCTGTTGAGCTAATTTCTAATACATCTTCCTTACTTTTTAGGTGTAATTCCGAATCCTCGAACTTTACCATTCTTAAGTGCCTCCTTTATACTTTTTTCTATTTTCCTACACATTACTTTAATTATGTATGAAACATCATTAATGTTTCATACTAAAGTATATTCTTTTTCGCCCTTGGAACAAGATAAGAAGGCATTTCTTCATGCAGATGACACACAAAACTTACTGGCTTACTTCCTGAGTGCTTAACATAATCGACTAATCCTTAAAAAACAAAAGAGGAAGTTATAATTAAACTGGTACCCATGTCAAGGATACATGAAAAAAAGAGTCAAGCAACTTGAAGATGATTCCTATATTGATTTGGGGTCACGATGGTACAGTTAATGACAGCGTGACAACGGAAAACACTTGTGATAATGCCAAAAATATTACTATGATAATTATATTACAGCCACAGCATCTACTTTATTTTCTAATGTAAATTAAGTAAAAAAACTACACATTTTACACTTCTACTTTTTGGAAAAATCTTGGTAAATATTCTTTATGTGCTTCTAGCATTTCATCCAAGATAGCTTTACCAACTTTATCAGAAGGAACAAGCGGATTAATTGTCAGCGCAAGTAAAGCTGTATCATAGTTGCCTGTTACAGCGGCCTCAGCACTCACTCGTTCAAATGATTTGATTTGTTGTACGAGTCCTCGAACTGCAACTGGAAGATCTCCGTTGATGATTGGCTTTGGACCTTCTTTTGTAATAACACAGCTTACTTCAACAGCAGAGTTATACGGAATACTTGCAATAGCCCCGTTGTTAATTGTGTTAACCGGCTGAATATCACGTTTATCGTTATACATAGATGAAATGAGACGGACCGCTGCATCACTGTAATACGCTCCACCGCGTTCTTCTAATTGAGGCGGTTTAATTGCTAATTTAGGATCTTTGTATAACTCGAATAGTTCCTCTTCAAGTTTCTGAACGACTTCAGCTCTTGTTGTGCCCTCTTTAAAGTTTTTCAACTCTTTTTGCAACATTTCATCTTTCTTATAGTAGTACAGGTGATATGGACAAGTTAAGGCATTTAATGCTCGAATAAATTCCGGCTCCCAACCTTGTCCTTCTATGTTTTTAACAAAGCTGCTGTTCTCTGGATTTGATAACAGATCAATTACTTTATCTTTTACACTCACTCCGTCTAAATATACATCTAATCCATATACCATATGATTTAAACCAGCGAAATCAATACGAATACGTGAATGATCAATATCTAATAGCTTGGCAATCCCCATCTCAATTCCGATCGGCACATTACATAGACCAACGATTTTCTTATGGTCAGTGTAACGAAGAACAGCTTCTGTCACCATACCAGCAGGATTTGTAAAGTTGATTAACCAAGCATCTGGACATAATTCTTTAATGTCCTTTACAATATCCAAAATAACTGGAATGGTACGCAATCCCTTAAACAATCCACCCGGACCATTCGTTTCTTGACCTAATACCCCGTGGCTTAAAGGAATTCTTTCATCCTTAGCACGGGCATCGAGTAACCCTACACGAAGTTGAGTCGTAACAAAATCAGCATCTATTAAAGCTGCTCTTCTATCAAGCGTTAGGTGAACCTCGATCGGAAGACCCGCTTTTTCGACCATTCTTTTTGCAAGGTTCCCAACGATTTCTAACTTTTCTTTGCCTGCTTCTATATCAACCAACCATAGTTCCCTAACAGGTAGTTCATCATATCTTTTAATAAATCCTTCCACTAATTCTGGAGTATAACTTGAACCTCCACCAATAGTGACAATCTTAATTCCTTTACTCATTGTTTTAGCCTCCTAAAAAAACTGATTTACAAAAGCTATTCTAGAGGAGAAAAAGCCAGTTGAATATAGTTTTGAAAGCGTTAGATTTATTTTTCACAAAAAGGCATTTGTTTCACAAAAATAACACTGTGTTTCTCGGTTAATGTATAATAACTTTACGAATAATAATATGAAGAAAAAAAGAGAAAACATACAAGGGAGAGAAGGATTTGTTTACGGATGAGGTAATTGCTACATTCAATGATCTTGAAATTATACTTTACAACTATATTATTAAAAATAAAGCAAAGGTCATCTATATGCGAATACGGGATCTTGCCGATGAAACTCATGTTTCTACTTCAACAATAATGCGATTTTGCAGAAAATTAAATTGCGAAGGTTTTTCGGAGTTTAAAGTGAAACTTAAGCTTTTAATAGATGAAAAAAAGGAGCCAAAAATTAAAAGCAGCCAGTATGTGTTAGCGGAATTTTTTGAGCGCACTCAAAATGAGAAATTCACTTCTAAATTAAAGGATGTGGCACATACAATTTCTAAAACGGATACTGTCATTTTCATCGGAATTGGTAGTTCAGGAACATTGGCTGAATACGGTGCCAGATACTTTTCAAGCTTAGGGAAGTTCACTATGTATTTAAAAGATTGGTTCATGCCTATTCACGCTGATTTGAATAAAAGTATTACTATTGCTATATCTTTTTCTGGAGAAAATCCTTTTACTATTTCCCACATTCACAAGTTAAAAGAAAGAGGTAGTAAGATTTTAAGTATTACAAACAACGCACAGTCAACTATTGCCAAAATTTCTGATATAAATCTATCCTATTATATTACAGAGGAATTTGTTGACTCCTCGAACATCTCCACCCAAATTCCAGTTATATTTATATTAGAGGAAACTGCACGAAGGGTGTATGAAATAAGTAGGGGGAATAAATAAAAACTCAGCTAAGAATAATCTTGTATAACATAAATTCAAATAAAGCTTTTCCCCAATGGAAAAGCTTTATTTGAATTTATGTTCTCAACAGTTTGTAGAATAGGAGAAATTTTATCGTTAGAAAAGGATAGAATTAATTTGTCAAATCGCTAAGCTACTGTCCTTGGAAAGGGCCGAAATAACAAGCGTATAAGCAAAAATTGGCAGGTATGAGTCCGGTTCAATACCGTATCCATACCTGCCAATTAGAAGAAAGAGAGGTCTATTTTAATATACGATGTGTAATATGGCTGAATCGATACTTAGATCTTCGACAGGATAAAGATCCGGCTATATTTGTAACCAAACGGAATCCACATAAAAAGATGCGGTACATTATAAAACGAATTTCAACGTGCAAGGATTAAGAAGGAAATACATCTACACCAACTACGCAACAGTTATACCATTCACCTATAACAATGGTGCTCCTATTGATGTTATTCAAAGTTTTCTAGGTCACGAAAAGAGCGAAACCACTAGGATTTATGCCCAATTAAGTGGAAATCTTAGTAGAGAATTTTACAGAAAATATTTTTGAAAAATAAGAAAAAAGCAACGTGTCAGTTCTTTTTTACACTATTGTACCGTTAGTTAAGTGACCTAAATTTACTCAGAGATATTTAGAACAGCACGAAATCTTGTCGATGCAGCCATCATTTTATCATATGCTTCGATAGCACGTTCTAAAGGAAAGCTTTCAATTAATGGTCGTACATCCGTGAGTACACTGAAGTTAATGGTTTGCTGAATTTCTTTTGCTTGTCCAGTAAACGAACCCCTAACAGTATTTGGTCCTTTTAAAAAGTCCATTGCTGACAATTCCAATTGCTCACCAGAACCAGCTACAATAATTAGCTCGCTGTCTGTACCAAGCCCATTGATTAGAGAAGAAATAGCTTTAGCGTTCGGTGCAGTAGCAAGGATTACCTTGGCTCCACCTAATGCCTGTAAGATTTTAGCTGGTTCTTCTTTTTCTGAATCAATGTAGTGGTGTGCTCCAAGTTGACGTACCAGTTTTTCTTTATCACTACCACGCGAAATGGCAACAGTTCGAAATCCTGCTTTCGTTGCATACTGAACAGCTAGGTGCCCAAGTCCACCAATACCCTGAATAGCTACAAGATCACCAGGTCGAGCTTTGCTGTTTCTTAATGCACTAAACGTTGTTTCACCAGCACACATAAGTGGTGCTGCTTCTAATACAGATAATTTATTTGGAATGCTTGACAAACTATCCTCATAGGCAACCATGTATTCAGCGTAACCACCGTCCATTGTCAGACCCGTTACATGGTTGTACCCTCCATGCCATCCAATGCCGACACGTTCACCAATCTTCCACTTCGTCGAACCTGCGCCAAGTTCTTCCACTACGCCAATCACTTCATGACCAGGAATGCGAGGATACTCTGGAGAAGCCCCTTTAATAGCCATGGAGTCTCCATTACATACTCCGCATGCCTCCACACGAAGAAGTACTTGTCCTTCACCAGGCTGGGGAACTGGAATTTCTACCAGTTTCATCTTTTCTCCTTTAGAAGGAATTTGTATAGCTTTCATCATTTTCATCACATATTACCTCCTACAGTTTAGTAATGGAACTTTTGAACATAAGATAAAAAATAAATATTTAATTGTTTGATTGAATGTTAAGTTACCTTTATAAAGGTTTGTTTTTTAGATTAGTGATTTCTAAAACTGCCTGTTCAGCTGACTGAAGTGCACCTTCAAGATGTCCCCCATATTGTGAATTAGTCTCTGTACCAGCAAAAATAATTTTCTTTTCCCATAGCCCTCCTCGCGGCGGTTTACCATATATAGGAAAGTCTCTAAGGGGATTGATGTCTTCCTCAACAGCCGTTTCGAAATCTCTGGACCAATCTTTGTAAAGTATAGAACTTACGTTTTTGGCAGAGGGTCCAAAGAGCCTAACCAATTGGTCAATGACCAATTTTAAAATTTTATCCTCACCCAGTTCACGTCGTATTTTCGCTGGCATTCCGAAGAAACCAAATAATGCACCAGAGCCTGTATCAGGAGAAGCATCATGAATTTCTTGCAAAGGTCCAACCCAGCTCGATACGAAGCCAGAGAGCCCTGATTCCCTCCAAAAAGGACGATCATAGATTGCAACTGCCTTAGCCTGTCCTGCCATCCACGTAGGTTTGTTTACAAGATCAGTCATAAGATCTGTAGGGAGAGAAGGAGAGAATTCAATATGACGCGCCACAATTCGAGGAGGTAATGCTAGGATAACAGCACTTGCAGAAACCTTTTCTCTCTTTCCATTAGCAAGGTCTGCTTCAAGTGTGATAGCACCGGCTTTATCTAGTCGAATTGCTGTTACTCGCGTTTCTAGCTCGACTATGCCTGGCGGAAGAGTATTTGCTACAGCATCAATAAGGGATTGCACACCTCCTATGAATCGCACCGACCTTGCATCAGAGTTTTCTGGTAGTACATAACGCTCTGGTGGTTCGTTGTGGTATCGCTCTGAAAGCATTGCTCCTTTGGTGTATTGGTCAAAAGTTCCTAAATTCAGTTCTTTGACAAGATTAGCAATAGTCCTCTCGTGCTGAGGCCAGAACCATGTCGGCCCGAGGTCAAATTTACCCAAGTCAGGTCTGTTTGGATTTTGAGTGCTCAACACTCTACCTCCAATCCTATCTCTAGACTCTAGAACCCTACATTTGATGCCCTGTTCAGTAAGCAGAGACGCGGCACGAAGGCCACTTAAACCAGCGCCAACGATAATTACTATAGGATTGTTCATATTCTTTCCTCATTCCGGTCAAGCGTAAGCTTTCTAAATGTGCTTATGAAATATATCTTCCTTTTTGTAATTGCCTCTTCTAAATAAGCTTTCCCGATGTAACAAAATGGGATTTCTATATTTGAACAAACTTCAATCTTCATTATTTACCTCCAATTTTTTTAAAACTTTGTTCAGTTAGAAACTTCAAGGTTATTGCCGATTGTATAGAAAAAACCCCCTATATTATAATTCTATTCATCAATTGAATAGTTGAATTATATTCTTGAAAACCTCTTCAGTCAAGAAGAACGTATTCTTTTCTTTTTCTCATCTTCCATAGGACTAGGTGTGCTTGGCACAGAATCCACCTTTTCTCTGTTTTTTTCCTGTATGAGAGACGAATTTGACGAGGAAATATTCTTTTTATATACTGATCATCTTTTTGATTTAAGTTATGAAACGGAGCCAATAGTCCGAAATTGGAATCTCACCTGGACATCTATCTCTAATTCCTTTCGCAAATTCTATTCACCCAGCTCTTTATTACCCTATCGAATGAAGAATCTCCCTTAAACCATTCTGATACTTCCCCTACAGTACGGATTAGAAGGAGGATAATAGGTTTTTATTCGTCCCGTATGATATCTTTTTCATAATGCGCAGTCGTCAATTCCTATCATCTCCAATATCATTTCGCGTTTTAAAAAACTTTACCCTTTACATAAAAAAAGGTAGCTGCAAGCTACCCTTTATATCTTATTAGATTCACCCAATACGGATGGTATAGCAATATTTGTATCCATAGATTCTGTTTTTAGCGTTTCTTTACCTTAGTCTATATAAAAAATCTAATATAAATCGTTTAGGTGAATTTAGTAAATTGTCTCCTGATGTATTTAATGCATTTGTAACTTTTGACAAGAAGGCACTGGGGGCTGGTAAATTAAGCTCGAAATTAAAAGAGCTTATTGCAACAGCTGTAGCACATACAACAGGCTGCCCTTATTGTATAGAACTCCATGTCAAGCAGGCAAAAAACAAGGAGACATCAAAAGAGGAAATAGCTGAAGCAGTGATGGTTGCCACTGCCCTTAAGGCAGGTTCGGCTCTTGCTCATGGAGTTAACGCTCTCAATGCTTATGATAAAACTGATGATGATGAATTGTATAGAGCAGCTTATTTTAATCGATTAAAAGAGTTTTCTCAGTTAAACGGAGACACTTTTAAAGCATTCATTGCATTTGATCAACAAGCAATGAAAGCAGGAGAACTTAGTGTTAAGGAAAAAGAGCTCATCGCAATAGCCGTAGCACATACAACAGGGTGTCCTTATTGCATCGATATTCACACTAAAGGAGCAAAAAAAGCAAAAGCGACTAAGGAAGAAGTAGCTGAATCTATAATGGTTGCTACAGCACTAAAAGCAGGATCTGCCCTTGCTCATGGAGTAAATGCATTAATTGCATTCGATGAGTCCATTTAATGTTGAAGTTGGCTAATATGAAAACTAATACGAGTATTGTTTGGAATGTTGTAATTTATACATACCGGTGGTACAAAAGATTTTAATTTAAACATTAAAAAGGTATTAGTGAAAAATACATGTCAGTAAGAAAGGTAGCACATTTTATGAATCACATCGATGAAAGAATGTATTATAAAATTGGCCTTTCCCAATATGAACAATAATAAAAACATTATTTATTCACTTTGTCCATTCATACTGACATTATAAAGCAATATTTTTATCGCTATAAAAATAACCATTTGGTTTAATAGTGTATCGAGACTCGCCAATACCCAAGTTGTGAATACAATTTGCATTGTTTTTTTGTAAAATCAATGCAAATTGAAAGCATATGAAAGTTCATAAACTATAGTCATGAAATATATATTAATGTTTTTGTTCCAGATACTTCTGCCATTCATGAATACTTTCTGCCATACGGTAAGCCATAAACCCTTGCTCTTTCATTTTTTGCGTAGCTATGGCTGAAAAAGCACAGAATTTACCTCTGCAATAAGCTATAACTTCTTTATCTCTCGGTAATTCATGAAGATATAATTCCAACTCTTCCATAGGAACAGAGACCGCGCCTTCTATATGCCTAGCTTCATATTCCTCTGCTGGACGCAAGTCTATGAGGGTGATATCTCCACTATTTAACTTTTCGTAAACTTCATCCATCGTAAGAGTATATAAACCTTCCAAGGGACGTAAGAAATCTTCTTTAATACGAGTGATATCTGAAAGTTGATTTTCACCAATACGCCATAAGGAAAACAAAAAATCAGTAATAGATGGATCAGCTAATGAATAAATAGCATATGTTCCCTTTTTAGTAAACTTAACTAATCTTGAATCATTCAGAACTTGAAGATGGCGAGAAACATTTGCCACATTCATACCTGTATCCTGCGTCAACTTTTCGACAGTTTTTGGACCCTGAGCTAGTAAATTTAATATCTCAAGGCGTTTGTCACTCGATAAACATTTTCCAATTCTTGATAGTTGTTTATACAATTCATCTTTATAATCTTTTGCAGAAGAAATGAGTTCTTCCATACTAATCATCCTTTATTATTCAATTGATTACATTGCTGATGATACTATAGTTGAAGTAAAAATAACAAGATAATGATTTCCTTAGCTCATACTCAATCTGCAAGAGAAAACATGTGTGAATTAAAGAGATGGATTATAGAGACTGTTTTTCTTGTGCAGGTTAGCAATAATTTAAAAAAATTTAACTAACAATATCATCATTTACAATGCCTAGATCCATTGATGTTACTGTTTCTAAATTATTATGGTTAGATACAAGGTTAATTATTAAAATGCAGAAAACTTATTAACACTGTTAAATTAGTTTAATACTGCTGTCATATGTTCAGTCGTAACTGACCAGTGTGATGCAGTCCAATATTTAGATTTATCCTTTACAAAAATAACTTGTGGAGATTCATGCTTCACGTTCAAGTCTTCTGCAATTTTATTAGAAACTGCGCGTGATTCAATCACTTTAACAAGATTGTAGTCTACATTATTATTTGGTGATTCATCTAAATAATGCTCGTATTCTTTAAGCGCATTAGAGCTCACAGGACAGGTAGTACTATGCTTTAATATGACCTGTCCACGCTTTGTAGATTTCTCTAAAATGTCATCCCACTCTTCTAAACTTGTTATTTCTTTCCACGTCATTTCATTCCCCCCTCAAATTAAATGTAATAGGCTATACCGTATTAATAATCAAATCTCAAGCTTTCGGTGTAGTTTTCAAAGTAATAAACCTCAATTTCATTAAATTATTCAATTGATTAATTGAATTATAGTATGGAAATTATTATAAGTCAAGTGAAAATAACCACCTTGTCTCTATCTCAAGAATATATACTTTGCGCCTATTTAATTTAATCCTACAAGATTATTTGAAGATATTGTTTAATTAAAGGAATCAATACCCTCACCTATTAAATTCAACTGGTCCACGTTATTTTTATTGCTGATTATACATTCCATAAATTTTCTCTATTCGTTTCTCTAATTTATCAAAGTGAATAAAACGAGCATCTCTTAATACTTCTTTTCCATTTATAAATAAAAGTAGTACAGGTACAGTAAGAATAGAGAATTTAGCTGCTATTTCTTCTACCTCATTGGCGTCTATATGTCCTAGGTGGATATGTGGAAACTTGTCTAGTAATTCTCTTAGTCTTGGTAAAACAGCATGACATATACCACAATCTTGTCTAGACACGTATAAAAAACTTAATTCTTGATTTCTCACAAAATCTTCTACCATATTCATAGAAGTTAATTCTTTTAATTTTTTCATTTTATTGCTCCTTTATTGATTGTTTAGACTACTGCAACAGCATGATCTACCTTAATATTTTAACGCTAACGAAATACATATACATGTAATGGTATAAAAATAATTAAATTAGTTACCTCTAAGATTATTCTTAAGTATAGGTGTTTCTTATCTACTCTTAACTAATAAATCAATGGCTTCTTTTACTAAATTCTCTGTTTTTCCATCTTACTTAACATTTTCTCTAACAACATTGTTCAAGGTTATTCCTAACCATTACACCTATTTCTCGATTTAAAGCACGGTAGGAATCTGACAATTGAGTCATAACCTCTCTGCAATTTTCTTCCTGCTCTATCATGTTTAATACACCTTTCACTTGTCCTGCAATTCTTTTTAAACGATTTTTAACATGTTGATCATACTCCATAATCCAACATTCTTTTCTTATGGTGATCAGTGCATGGATATTTTGTTAATTCATAGCTATTAATCGTAAACCCTTTTTTTATCAAAAAACGCACTCCTAAGTTCAATTCTAATTTATCTCCAGCTATAACATGTATTTTACCCCGGGGGGTTTCCATATAAAAGCGCTTTAGGTATGCAAAAGGAATATATAAGATATCGTCCTTGGAATATGTTGAGGTTTCATTATAATCCCGAATATCTAATACAATGATAGTAGAATCTTTTAATTTATTTTTTTTAATACAAGGAATTCCTTTCAATGGGTAATATCTCTTATATAGTAAAAGTAATATAGGTATTAATAATAAAATGATCAAATAAATAATTTAAAAAACCTCCCTACTAAAAATTTTGATTTATAAAACAAAACTATATACCTGCAGTGGTGTATAACCAATGAATTTCTCCATTAAATTATAGACCGTATAAGGCTTCCTGGATTAATTCCTTGTTTTTTAATACATTTTCAACCCATTCTTCATTTGTACGGTAAAACAAAGAAAAAACCTTCTCTATAATAAGTATTAGTTCAACTTATTCTCTTTCTTAGAAAGATTAATGTAATCTCTTTCACATTTTTGATGATAGAAAAAGGAACAATCATTTTTATGATTGCTACTTTTTTATTTTTATCTTAATCGAGCTGTAACTCCACCATCAAGTGGCATAATGATGCCTGTAATCCATGATGATGAATCATCTGCAAGGAATAAAACTGCATTTGCTACATCGTCTGGAGTACCATTGCGTCCAATAGGATGAAACGCATTAAAGGTTGGTAATACTTCTGCGACTTGTTCTTCTGACATAAAAGTATTGTAAATTGGTGTTTCAACAACTGCAGGTGCTACTGCATTTACTCGAATGTGATCGCCAGCGAATTCTACGGCTAAATTTCTTGTTAAAGCATGTCTTCCTGCCATTGCAGCAGAGTATGCAGATGAAGGAGTTGCTTCCACTGCTTGAATTGCCCACATAGAACCAGTATTTACAATTGCTCCTCCTCCACGTTTTTTCAATTCTGGTATAACTGCTTGAGAAGGATAGAATGTTCCTTTAACGATTGTATCTAAATAGGATTGTAGATCGTCCTCTGTATGGTCAAGGAATGGTGTTGGATTAAATTTTCCTGTATTATTAACTAATACATCTACACCACCAAACACTTCTACTGCTTTTTCAACCAAATTCTCCGAAGTTTCTTTTTTACTTATGTCACCGGCTACATATAAAACTTTTTTGCCAGTTGGGTCAATTTCTAAAGCCGTTTCCTTTAACACATTTTCTCTACGCCCATTAATAACCACATTTGCTCCTTCTTCAAAAAACCTTTTTGCAGTGGCTTTCCCAATCCCAGTACCTCCACCAGTTACGATTACAGTTTTGTTTTCAAATCTCATTATCATTCATCTCCATTTTTTATTATTTAGTTCAGTGGTTCCATCGATCCTAATTGGAAATCCTTTTCAAGTTCATTTCCACCTAAAAACATATTATTTACTGTTGTTAGTTACCTATTATTAATTCATTTACTATAGGTAACTATATTAACTACCTACTAACAGGTAGATTTAATCTTAAAAGTTTATTCCAATTCGAGTTTTGAGAGAACTACTGTTCATCTTGAAAATATTTATGTGATTCGCAAATAAATTATTCAATTGAATAATAGAATAATAGCATCAGAATTCCAACTCGTCAATTAAATTTATTTACCTTATAAGAATAATTTTTCATAGTAGCTACTATCCAATACTAACCCTCCCTCCGATTCAAGGAAGGTAGCTTAATATAGGCTATATTTTAAAATAAACCCTGATAGTATGAATGAATTAATTATTTATTGTGATTAAGGTAATTTTAATGTTTCTACTTTTCCTTAGTGCTCTAGAGAGTCGATGAATCTCTCACTATCAATTGCTGCCATGCTGCCACTACCTGCAGCAGTGATAGCTTGACGGTAACGGCTGTCCTGTACATCGCCACAAGCAAAGACACCTGGAATATTGGTTTCAGAAGTGCCTGGATTGGTTATGATATAACCATTATTATCTGTTGTAATCTGACCATCTAGAAAACCTGTGTTCGGATGATGTCCAATAGCTACAAATATGCCATTTGTATGGATCACTTCTTCTTTTCCAGAATCATTGTTTACTACCTTAAATCCATTTACACCTTGATTATCAGCAATAACTTCAACCGGGGTCTTATTTAGCGCCCATTCAATCTTTTTATTCGCACGAGCACGATCCTGCATAATTTTGGATGCTCTAAGTTCTTCACGTCGGTGTACTACAGTAACTTTGGAGGCAAATCGTGTCAAAAAGTTTGCTTCCTCCAGTGCAGAATCGCCACCACCAACAACAATTATTTCCTTGTTTTTAAAGAAGAAACCATCACATGTAGCACAAGTGCTAACACCATAACCGATATTATTTTGTTCATTTGGAATTCCTAGATATTTAGCACTTGCTCCTGTGGAGATAATGAGGGTTTCGCTCAAGATTTCTTCTATACCCTCTACTTGCAATTTAAATGGCCGCTCCGACAAATCCGCTTTCTTCACCCAACCAGTATAAAATTCAGCTCCAAAGCGTTCTGCCTGTTTTCGCATATTCTCCAGTAGTTCTGGCCCCATGATGCCTTCTGGAAAACCAGGAAAATTTTCAACTTCAGTCGTTGTCGTCAACTGTCCTCCAGGTTCTGGTCCCTCAATGACAAGGGGTCTCATATTGGCACGAGCTAGGTAGATTGCTGCAGTCAGCCCAGCAGGTCCTGTGCCTACGATCACTGATTTATACATTTTTTATCCCTCCATGTATTTATGATGAGTATGATTTATAAGTTCTTAAAAGGCAGTGCATTTTGACCACACTAAGCCTTCGTTTATATATTCAATTAATCAATTGAATAATTGTATTATATTGTTAGAAATCCTTTTCGTCAAGTAGTCAATACCTATCTTCTTTAGAAGCCCCAATTTGGTAACCATTCGTTAACAAAAACAGGGTTGCAGTAGCAACCCTGTTTCTTCAACACGTAAATTTAAAACAATTACTTTAAGTTAATTTATAACAAGCGATACTTTATCTAATAAAAAAAATGACCAATTATAATTATACCTTATCAATTTCGTGATTCTTATATTTGATCATAGATACAATTCCTAAAATAGGTCCAATCGCTAATAATGAAAAAACCCATTCCCAACCAACAAAGCTCTGAATAATAGGGATTAGATTTATAGAAAATATGGTTATTAGAAATCCAATACACATTTGAAAAGTAAGAGCTGTCCCTACATATTCAACTTCTGCAACTTCTGAAACTGCTGCGGAAAATTGGCCAGAATCTGATATGACAGACATCCCCCAAATTATAGAAAGTATTAAAGTTAACCAAATAGATTGACCAAATGTAAACCCAATAAACATGGAACAAATAGCGCTTATAAACATAGAAATAATTGTAAGATTGGATCTTCCGATTTTATCTGAGATTATTCCACCTAATACACAACCAATTCCCCCTGCAATTCCTATTGAAATAAACGAGGAAAATGCAATGAACTTAAAGGAAATTTCTGATGAATAACTTGTAAAACTAGCGGTCAAAAAAGCAGGAAGCCATGTCCACATCGCATACAATTCCCACATATGGCCAAAATAGCCAAAGTTAGCAAGCATTACTGGTTTATTCGTTATTACTTTTCTAATTAATTTAAATGAGAAAGGCGCCATTTTTTTCGATGTTTCTGGAGCATCTACTAAAATCCATTGGACAATCATTGCTGCTAGTAAAGCCAAAAATGAACTAAAAATAATCACTAACTTCCAATTTAAAGTAGAAAAAAACATCACTACAAAATGTGGTAAAGATGACCCTATGGTTAATGCAGCTATTAAGATACCGATAGCCAGCCCGCGTTTTATGGGAAACCATTGTGATAAAATTTTTACAGCTATTGGGTATACCCCTGCAAGAGTTATTCCAGTCAATATCCTAAGTAGGATACCGAAAAAAGCATGATCGACTAGTATAAGTACGCTATTCAAAATTGCTCCTAGAAACGCTGAAGTTGCAAAAACCTTTCGAGAATTATAACGGTCTGCAATCCCAAAATATGAAATAAATAATGCTCCAATTACAAAACCAATTGGAACAGAAGCAGACAGCCATCCTTCTGAGTTTGAACTAAGGTTCCAAATTATAATTAGTTCTGGTGCAATAACAGATGCACTAAACCACAAGCTTAATGCGCATAATTCTGATAATCCAATCCATACTAATGCTCTCCAAGAACCTGGAATCATAATATCCCCCTTTTAAAACGAATCTTAATATTATAATTTCACAAATTTTTTCCATTAGCTGAGAACCCAGTAGCTTCAGGAAAACCAGGGAAATCTTCAACTTCAGACGTTGTTGTTAAATGTCCTTCAGCTTTACGCCTTCTAATCTCAATAAGTCTCATATTCTAAATCATAATGATTAATCAACTTATCTTTAGCTGAAAAAATCGGCAATTACTATCAAAAGTATTTGCCGATTTTCCATAATCCTCTTCTTTAATTGCTATTAAGTTCTAAGATTTTATCTTCTAGTACATGCTTTTGGTTTATACCTACCATCTTATCTACCACCTTGCCATCTTTAAACAGTAGTAATGTGGGGATACTCATAATGCCAAATTGTGAAGCTAATTCATGCTCATTGTCCACATTAACTTTGGCAATTTTCGCTTGTCCTTTCATTTCACCAGCTAATTCTTCTACAATCGGAAGTTGAACTTTACAAGGTCCGCACCAAGGTGCCCAGAAATCAACCAATGTCACGCCTGATTGAATGTGGTTTTGAAATGTCTCTTTTGTCAGTGTTATTGCTCCCATAAAAATAACCTCCTCTATTTTTTACTCTTATTAATGAGATACAATTAATTACCACAATTATAATAATCAATTGATTAATTGAATAATACAATTAAAAATACTTTTCGTCAACCCCAATAAGAAGTTGTCTTTTACTAAATGAAAAAATATTAACTTCTATAACTATCCATTCAAATAAAAAACCATTAAGATCTGTCTTATATGATGTAGTTGTTATAATAATGATTACGATAAAACACAAAAAAAAGCGGTTCTATAAGAAACGCTTTTAGTTACAACATTTAGTGATGAAGTTGCATTTAAAAATACACTCAGAAATTTTTAGAGCAGCACAAAATCTAGACGTTGCAGCCATCTTTTTTCCATTTACGCAGGCACCCTTAACTAGTTGCCAGGTAAGATTCTCTTGATTAGAGGTTTTTTAGACCTTACTTTGATTATTTATAGCCCAAATGACAACTGGAATTAGTAATAATGAAAGCACAGCTCCAGCAATTGAAAGAGCAGCATAACTAAAATGAGCCACAACCACTCCAGATAATCCTCCTCCTAATGCTCCTGACAAAGCAATTAAAACATCTACAGAACCCTGCGTCTTAGCCCGAGTAGCTGGTGAAGTAGCATCTACAATGATTGTTGTACCACTAATTAAACCAAAATTCCAGCCAAGTCCAAGTAAAACAAGTGCCGTTATGAGTACTTCCATTGAATCAGCAGATCCCATAGAAGCTAGACTGCCAGAAGCTAGTAGTGTAACGGCAGAAGCAATGGCCATGGCAGTACGACCAATTTTATCAACTAGATAACCCGTTACTAAAGAAGGCAAAAACATCGCACCTACGTGAAGTGCAATGACAAGCCCAACTTCACTCAGACCATGCCCATGATGTCCCATGTGTATTGGTGTCATTGTCATTATCGCCATCATAACAAATTGAGTTAAAACCATTATTGTAGCACCTGCAAAAATGCCTCGCTTGTTTATAGTATTTTCCTCTATAAATAATTTACTGCTGGTTGTTCTTTGAGTGTCTGATATTGCTTTTGCAACAATAAAGGGATCAGGACGTAATAAAATGAATAGAACTAAACCAGCCAGGATATACGCTACAGCAGCTAAGATAAAAGGACCAGCTAAAGCAGGAATTCCTATAGATTTAGCAACTTCCCCCATTACACCTACCAGATTCGGACCTGCAACAGCTCCAAATGTAGTAAAAACCATGGCCATACTAACAGCCTTTGCCCTTTGCGTTGAGTTCGCTAGGTCAGTTCCTGCGTAGCGTGCTTGTAAGTTTGTAGCCGTTCCAGCTCCGTAGATAAATAGTGAAATAAATAAAAGTAGAATGCTATTCATTAATGCTGAAATGACAACACCAATGGCACCGATACCCCCAGCCAAAAAACCGACCGCAAGTCCAGTACGACGGCCAAATCGCTGAGAAAGTCGTCCCACAAGTAGTGCAGCCCCTGCTGATCCTAAAGTAAATAACGCCGTCGGAATACCTGCTACACTATCTGTACCTAACATGTCTTGCGCTAGAAGTGCACCTACTGTTACTCCTGCTGCAAGTCCTGCCCCTCCAAAAATTTGTGATATCACAACAACAAATAAGGTCCTTTTATATAATTGTTGTTGTTTGTCTGAAGAACTAATATAGCTTTGTAACCAGTCTGATTGAGCATCTAACTCTTTTACACTATCTTGTAACATATATTTAACCTTCCTTTCTAAACTAGTCGACAAACTAGATTTGAATCATCGTAACACGCACAAAAAAACCATACAATATTAAAATTGTATGGCGAACAATGTTAGGTAAGATTGTCTAGTATTCGTTTAATGATCAGCAATCCTTTTTCAAGATCGTCGAGAGTTTCTGGTGCACAGACAGAAACCCTTACAGCTCGCTCAGGACAACTATTTCCAACTACAAAACGTTCAGCTGCATACACTTGTACCCCCTGCTGTGCAGCCAACTCTTCAAATTCAGCACCTGTAATCTTGCCTGGTAACTGCAACCAACGAAAGATACCTGTTACAGCACCTAAACATGTATAATCTGACAAATAACGATCTAGGACTTGGTTTCTCCGAATGGCTTGTTCCCGATGACCCTCTATTAAAATTTCAAATTGATTCGATACAATTGTACGTGCTGACAGTTCTGCTAATAACGGCGAAACCGATATATTTAAATTATAAAGCGCCTTTGAAATCGGCTCCTTGTATTCACTCGGAACGGCTACATAGGCTAGTCGTAACCCTGGTGCTATTGATTTCGATAAACTCGCAATATAGATAACCTGTTCTGGTGCAAATGATGCTATTGCTGGCAGTGGTTTTTCGTTAAGGAGATGGTACGACGCATCTTCAATAATAAACTGATTATACTTTTTGGCAATTGCTGCGATCATTTTTCGATTCTCGACAGACATAAAGCTAGCTGTCGGATTGTGGTAATCTGGGATCAAGTAAATTCCTTTAATATTCTCATTTTTACACGCATATTCAAGTGCAGTTGGACTCATTTCATAGTTCTCTGATTTTATTGGTACTAATTGAACACTAAGCATCTTTGCAACAGTTTTTAAACCAGGGTAAGTATGATGATCAACACCAATGCGATCTCCAGGCTGACAAAGACTCGCCAGTGTGGCAGCAATCGCATTTTGACCCCCATTAGCAAATAAAATGTGATCAACTGATGTTTCAAATCCACCTCTTTGGATTAGCTTGATAGCTGCATCTTTTTGCCACCGGCTTTCTCCAGCACGACCATAACCAAACCATTTTTCATAATCTGTGTCTTGCAGCATACTTTTCAGTTGAAGTAGAAGTGGCTCGTATGAAGCATTATCGGGTAGTGTTGCTCCCATTTCAATTAAATGCTTCGGCTTTGTATCTTCAAGTAAATACGCATTTGATAACGCATCATACGATACAAATGTCCCACTTCCAACAGATGCACTTATCAAGCCCTTTAACTCACAAAGTTTAAAGGCTTTAGAAATAGTACTCAAATTCAAATCTAAATAATCGGCCAGCTCTCGCTGCGGGGGAAGTTTTGTACCTGGTAAAAGTACTCCGTTTAAAATGTCCTGTTGTAACTGTCCTGCGAGTACTTGATAAATGGGCTTTTTGGTTTTATCAATGGATGGCTTCCAGCTCATCGGATAATTTTCAAAAGAATTAATCGGCATGTTACGCATCCTTTTTCATCCAATTATATTATTATACCGTTTATAAAACTATTATAATTACTCCTTAATATAATGTTCTTTCCACAGGTCCTTCTGTTACTTTAATATGTCATTCTAATCCAGAAGTTAAGGCTGGATTAGATAAGTTCGAAGAACCAATATACGCCGTACTAAAATCCGTTTCTCTTTTTTAATTACTATTTTATATTTTAACATGTATTGGTAACAGATTATATAAAGAGTCAATATGCAACAAATGCCTAAATTTGAATACGATAAACCATCATTCATGAAAAAGGATTTGATGACAATGCTACAATATCGTTTACCAATACCTATTCAAACATATGATGATTCAGCTCATAAGCTTTCCATTTATTATCCTCAACTTTTACTAGTAAACAAAGCCCATCAACAAACGATTAATCAAGCAATTTATCGAAAAGTATATACTTTGTTCTCTAATATAAATGAACAAGGTTACTATCAACCTGGTATAACCGAGATGATTGGTAATTATGAAGTTAAAAATAATCAACGCGGGATTGTCAGTATCACATTAAGTAATTTTGCCAATATGCCAACTCTTGCACATCCTGTCACCTATTTGGATTCTCTCACAACGGATGTTCGCACTGGGGAAATATATCAGTTAAAAGATCTGTTTAAAGAAAACAGTCCTTATAGAGAACGAATTAACAAATTGATCGACATACAAATAAAAGAACGTGACATCCCACTTTTAAACTCCTATACAGGCATTCGCCCTAATCAAAAATACTATATTGCTGACAAAGCCCTCATTATTTATTTTGATATGTATGAGATCACACCAGGTTATGTTGGATTTCCAATGTTTCCTATAGGGAGTTATCAACTACAAGATATCATTGAAGACACAAGTCCACTTGGTATATTGCTTCCCGATTGATCAATCGTCGTTACAAAAATGAAAATAATTCCAAACATAACAAATAAAAAACGCTGAAATTGTGAACTGAACCCAAAAAGTTAGACAAAAATTTCAAGCAGCTATCAAGGATTGGATCCTGTATTCTACAGGGCTCAATCCTTTTAGTTTTTCCTTAATTCGTTTATGATAGTAATACTCAATGTATTTTTCCAATTCCTGTATAAAATGTTCTATGCTTTCAAACTCTTGTAAATAAAGTAATTCAGACTTTAATAAGCCAAAGAAGTTTTCTATGACTGCGTTATCTAAACAATTTCCTTTACGAGACATACTCTGCGTAATTTGATGCTTCTTTAAGGCGTGCTGGTATTGTTTCATTTGATAATGCCAACCTTGATCTGAGTGGAGTATTGGTGTATCTCCTTCATTTAAAAGTATAAAGACCTTATCTAACATCTTTGTAACGAGAGGGAATACAGGACGTTTTTCAATTTGATAAGCTATGATTTCGTCGTTAAATAAATCGAGAATTGGAGAAAAATAGAGCTTTTCCCCGAATATATTAAATTCTGTTACATTCGTAACCCATTTCTCATTTGGCTTGGATTGGATGCCTTGAAATCACGTTGTAGGATATTTGGCGCAATCCTTCCGACTTTCCCACGGTACGAGCGAAATTTCTTTATACGTTCAAGGCATTTTAAACCTAATTCATTCATTAAACGGCGTACAGTTTTGTGATTAATTAAATAGCCTCGATTTCGTAACTCCAACGTAATTCGTCGAAAGCCATATCTTCCTCGATGCTCATTAAAAACCTGTTGGATAACTTCTTTTATTTCACTATATTTATCTAATCTATTCATTTTCTTTACCCAGTAATAATATGTACTTCGTGGTATCCCAGCTACTTTTACTAAGTTAATTACTTTAAATTCATGCCTTAATTCATAAATTATTTCCGCTTTGTCCTGTTCTGTGACTTTTCCTTTTCTTGAATTAAGGCCTGTAACTTTTTTAAATTAGCATTCTCCATTCGTAATCGCTCATTTTCAGCTTCTAACGCTTCTTTTGATCCTTTTATTAGTTCATTTTTCTTCGGTTCTTTTTTCATAGCTGGACGCCCCTTTTTCTTTGATTTAAGGGCGTCAATTCCTTTAGATTCGAATTGTATTCTCCATTTTCGAATTAAAGCAGGAGAAGAGATGTTAAAAATCACAGCTGTTTCATTAGGAGACGTCCCATTACCATTCATATAATTAAGTACGTCTAGTTTAAACTGTGCTGAGTAACTTGTATAGGATTTTCTTAATAACACTTCTGCACCATATTGCTCGTATTGCAATACCCAATTTCTTATAACACTGTCTGATGTCCCAATGGACCTCGCAACCGTACTATAACTCTCCACACTAGCTAAATAACGTTGAACAATCACTAGCTTATCTTCCCCAGTAAATTTAGCCATACAAAAACTGCACCTCCCATTGTTAGATTGTGTCCAACAATTTGGGTGCAGTTCAATTGTCTCAGCGTTTTTGTTATTTCAAAGAAACTTCACTTTTTAGAATTTTAATCTATACTAATAACTCTACCAACCTTTCTTGTCTTTAATAACCCTAACCCCATATACTCCTCCAGCAACTTTACCTTCCTCTGAAGCAAACTTCACTTCTACTTTTTCCTTCCCATTCGTAAGTGTTAATGGAATGTCATAACAAATTTCAAATAGTTTACCTGGATTGTTCGCATGTAGTGTTTGATGGGCTACCTGTGAACCATCTATTAAAATATCAAATTCACGTGGATGTGCTTTCCCATCTTCGTGTAGTGATGCATCGTTTCCACTGTACGTAACTAGTAGATACACCGGTTTGTCAGGTAATACCGCCATTTCATAACTAAAAAATCCCTCATTAATGCTGTCCCTCCATCCGCGATTGAAAAGGTTTAAGAAACCCGATCTTGAGTTTTTCTTTTTAATTGAGTGGTCTACCTCTGGTTGTTGTTCATTCGGATTTACGACATCAACAGTAATGGCTCTTAGTCGATCAGCATCTTCCTTTTCTTTGTCAACGAACGTTTGATACGCTATTTCATCCATTATGTTCCAATACAAAGTATACCGCTGATGATGTAGCTTATAAAATGGTATAAGTGTGACACTTCTATTTCCTGGTTGCCCAACAGCAGCTGTTTTAAATACTAACGGTTCTCCTTCAATAGGTTTAATCCACTTTGATAAATCCTTTTCTCCAGTAATAAGGTCTGGTACTTCTATTAATGGATGATTGTTCAGTTTTAGATGGTCAGCTAATATATCTGTTTCAGGAAAATTCTCTGTTCCTAATGCTCCTGCCAATACGATCGGCCCATATAGAATTGCAGCTTTCTTTGGATCATTTTTAATTTTTGATAGGTGTAAATCCATTGGTAGCTGAATATCGATCCGATCTCCTACATTCCATTGGCCCTTAATGGTTATATATCCATTTTTAGTGCAAGTGTAGCTCTCTTGTTCATTTACAGTAGCAATAACAGGACCTGATACCCAGTTTGGTACTCTTATATGAATGGTTAAGCTTTCATTTGTAGCACTTTCAAAAATAAGCTTCGTTTTATCTGACTCTGGAAAAGTCGTATCTTGTCTAAGTTTTACATTGTTATCTTCCAAGTGAATTTCTGAGGCAATAAATAAATTAATATATACTTCATCATGATCTTGATAATAAATATTCCTCGTATATCTTGCCGGGTTTTCCATTCCTGTGCCTGTACAGCACCAAAAGGATTCATCAGGTGTGCAGTAAACTTTAAAATGCCCTGGCTGTGTTGAGACAAAATACGTTTTCATCCCAGAATCAGGATCCTGTGATGCAAGAATATGGTTATAGAGAGCTTTTTCATAGTAATCGATATATTCGCTTCTTTGAGACCAATGAAATAGGTGTTCTGTAAGCTTTAGCATATTATAGGTATTACAAGTTTCTGTTGTTTGGATACCAAGCTCTTCCGTGTTTTCTGGACCAAAATGCTCATTTATACTATTTCCGCCAATGACATAGGAGCGATGATTAGTGACCTGTGTCCAGAAATACACAGCTATCCTTTTAAAGGCTTCGTCACCTGTAATATCATATAGCTTTGCCGCTCCGATTACTTTAGGTATTTGTGTATTGGCATGCTTTCCTTGTAGCTCATCGTTTCCTTGAGCAAGTGGATCAAGCACCGCTTTATGACAAAATCGAATCGCAAGATCCAAGTAATCTTGGTTGTGTGTAATGGTGTAGAGATCTGCCATCGCTTCATTCATTCCACCATGTTCACAAGTCAGCATTTTTTGAAACTGCTCATCACAAAGCTGATCTGTTCCCTTTTTTGCCCAGTCTGCAAGCTTAATTACGACTTCAAGTGCTTTTTTATTTCCAGTTAACTGATACGTATCGATTAATCCAGCATAAATTTTGTGAATACTATACCATGGTACCCAACCACCACCTAGACTGAAGTTATCTACTTCAAAATCGCCTGTGAAAACTTTATCAAAGCAGGTTCTTGGAAATCCGCTTACATATCCATCTTCATCAAATGATTGTATATACTCAAGCTCATCTACAGCGTATTCTAGCTTCTCTTTTAAGTTTGCATCATGTGTTAATGAATACATCGTTGAGGCTGCTGATAGCCAATGACCGATTGAATGCCCACTAATTCCAGTTTTTTCCCAACCACCATACCTAGGTTTTTTTGGAATTTTTGAAGCAGCTTCATAGCATGATGCAGCAAGGCGATCCACATCTAGATAGATGAGATACTCCTTACCCTTTTCCTGTGAATCTTTGAAAAAACCGTCTAACAATTTTACATTTTTCATATACATTTCCTCCTTGTTCTACACAAGTTGTGATAGTTCTATTATGAATAATGATAGATGTAAAACGGAATTCACAATACAGCATAATGCATATCTTTTTTTTGGATTTTCTGTGATAGAATAAAGAAAAAAGGACGAGGAGGGATAAAACGATGCATGAAGTTACTTTGTTTTCAAACAGCCTGCCTCTTATTAGAGAAATTGGTCATATGTGGGATGATGAGGGAACAAGCGGACATCCCGATCGACTTATGGAAAACATACATGTTTTTGTTTATGTTAAAAAGGGGACGATTCAAGTTATTGAAGATGAAGTTGAGTATCAATTAAATGGAGGTTCATATCTTTTTCTCAGAAAAAATGTACCACATTGGGGTAATACTTTATACTCTCCAGGTACGGAATGGTATTATATTCATTTTTATGATTCACTTCAACAGGAAAACATGGATGAAACCTCAGAATATTCACATTACCAGCAATCTTCATTGATCTTGGAGGCAACCTATCATTCTCATATAAAGCTGCCTAAGCAAGGTAAGGTTTTAAACCCAGAGTATACCGAACTACATCTGAAAAAGCTTAATGAAGATTACATGTCACCTCATCCGATTCGTCCACTTTATTTAAGTGTGATGACCTATCAATTCTTCATCGATTTATATGCAAATAGATTAGAAGAGTCCAAAAAGACAAAACAACATCGAATTGTCGGTAAAATGATTGAGCTTTTTAGTAACACAGCCTCAAAAAAATTGTCAAGTAAGGAGATTGCAAGCATGCTCGGAATGAACTATGCATACTTATCTACTTTGTTTAAAAAAGAAACTGGTAAAAGCATTACCCAATTCCAGGATGAGCTCTTAATCGAAAAAGCCATTACGAAGTTAAAAAAAGAATCTGTCAATATTTCCGAAGTGAGTAATGCCTTAGGCTTTTCTAATCCATTTTATTTTAGTAGAGTGTTTAAAAAAGTAACAGGAGTCTCTCCAACTATTTACTTAAATCAAACTTATCGGAACTAATGAAATAGACAAGTGACTAAAACTTTTCATTCCCATAAATAACAAAGCGAAGTAAGGATTCTCTCCATACTTCGCTTTCAAATCTCTTAAACTGTAAACTTTCGAATTAATAATTGAAGTTGTTCTGACATTTTTGCTAAATTTGTTGAAGATGTTTCAATCTCTTCCATGGATGCTAGCTGTTCCTCTGTTGCTGCTGAAACATTTTGGTTTCTTACTGCTGATTCTTCGGCAATCTCTTTCACAATTTTAATAGAAGTTGCAACTTGAGAGGTACCTGAAGATAATTGATTGATCGCTCCTGTTACATCATTAATTTGTAATACGACTTCTTTAATTGAGTCTTCTATTTTTTCGAAAGATTTACCTGCTTCTTCAACCACAGTAAGTCCTGCATCAACTTCCTTAGTTGTTGAATTCATAGAATGGATTGTTTGATTTGTATCGTTCTGTATGACAGCAATTAAATTAGTAATCTGTTTAGCTGAAGAAGCAGATTGTTCGGCTAGCTTTCGTACTTCATCAGCAACGACAGCAAATCCTTTCCCATGTTCGCCCGCCCTTGCAGCTTCAATTGCAGCATTTAAAGCCAATAGATTTGTTTGTGCAGCAATTGCAGTAATCACTTCATTGATTCTGCCAATTTCTATTGAACGTTCACTGAGTCCGTTAATTGCACTGCCAAGCCCTGTCACATTATCATTAATTAAATTCAGTTGACGCTTTACTTTATCTATTGATTTCTTACCATCTACTGACATTTCAGAAGTTTGGTTGGCGCTTATTGACATGTAATCAGCATTTTTTGTAATCTGCTCCGAATAACTTGTAATCTCATTTATAGCCTGATTGCTGTTTAATCCTCCTTACTGTCATCATATCTGGAATTGTTCTGTCTATTTTTATAGGACTATTTATAACAAGAATCATTGTGAAGCCAATGAAACAAATACAATTGCTAATGGAACAAGCGGAAAATGGTGACTTTACAATTAGTGGGAGCTATAATTCGAAAGATGAAATAGGTCAGCTTGTACGATCCTTTAATAATATGATCCAGGGATTAAAAGGTATTATAAAAACAGTGAGTGAAACATCTGAATTGGTTGCCGCTTCTTCTGAAGAATTGAGTGCTAGTGCAGAGCAAAACAGTCGTGCAAGTGAGCACATATCATCTACTATTCAAGAATTAGCTGAAGGGTCAGACCATCAAGTTCGAAGTGTTAAATGATAATTAATACTAATAATTTTGTGCTAATTTTCATGTTGTATAACATTTTCATCCAATAGATTCTCCTTTTCACTAATCTACAAGTTATATCGGATGTTTTTACCTTTTCTAAAGTTTTCATTCGAATATTTTAAATACTATGAAGTTTTTATCGTATTTATTTTACAGAAGAAATAATAATATTTATAACCAACGATTAAAATTAATAGCACCCTAATCAGAAAGTTATCTAATAAAATAAAAGGAATCGCAATCATACAATCAGCAAAAAACAAAATTGTCATTTTCTGTCTTTTTGTCATTGCCCTATTTTTAACAAACTCTTCCAAATGCTTCTTGTATAGATTCGTGCCTTTAAACCAAACTTCAAACTTTTTAGACCCTCTGACAAAACATACCGAGGCTAAAAGTAATAATGGAGTTGTTGGCAATAACGGTAAAATAATTCCAAACATCCCTAATCCCAAGAAAATAAAACCAAAGATGATATAGATATAATTTTTTATTCTTATGATCATTTTCACTTTCCTCTTTCTATCCAACGTATACTCTACCTTTTATCCTATCATATCACGTTTTTTATGAGCTTACGTAGGAGGCAAATTAATATTCTTCACGACCTAGTTACTTGTCCTGTTCGACATATGATATAGTAAAAAGGATCACAAGAATGAAGGGAGTTTTAATAAATGACTAATCATGATGTACATAATACATTACCACCAAAGACATGCTCGGTTGACCGACTTGTAACGATGGAGGAAGATGTAAACAAGGTACTTGAAGGCAAGAAAACAGCGACACGCCGTAATGGTAGATATGCGGACGTTGGAGAAATTATGGAGCTAAAGGATAAGAAATTCAAAGTAGATCGCGTGTATTCTCAATCTTTAGGCGAATTAACTGATGAGCATGCAAAACAGGAAGGCTTTGATACTGTAGAAGAATATAAGCAATCTATTTTATCTTATCATCCAGGTATGCCTTGGCTTCCGCAAATGAGAGTTTGGGTGCATGAGTTTAGCCCAGTTAGTGAGTAACACTCCGAAGGAATGAATTACATACTATATAAAATTGTCATTTATATTCATGTTATTAGTGTCATTGCTTCTATCGGTCCATTTTTTATTCTTTTGCCGCTTGTTAAAAAATTGAAGGCGGCAAGAGAATCTGAATTAACTATTTACCTGGATACATTTCGTTTTGTTGTCCGACTATCAAAGCATTCAGGTCATGTATTAGTTGGTTCAGGAGCTTTGCTTGTTTTGTCTGGTCCTTGGACTTGGGGAACACCATGGATCGTAATGACGCTAATTATCCTTTTTTGTTCACTATTCTTTCTAGCTCGTGCGTTTTCACCGACACTTCAAAGGTTTCATGAAGATGAGCAAAGTAAAGAAGAGCTCGCCTCTAAACTAAACCGCACGATTTGGACTTATATTATTCTCTTAATGGCGATGCTATGGTTTATGGTTGTGAAGCCTACTTTATGGTAATACGATTATTGGAAAAGAACGTAAGGAAAAACCTTGTTGAATCTGACAAGGTTTTTCCTTGTGGACATCTCATTGTTTATATATATGTTTTAACGTTTTTCCTTAATAATAGTCCCCATGATAGAGGAATAAAACATATTGTTAAGAAAATAACTCTTTCACATGCCAACTAGTAATTTTAGTAGTGTGAAAATATTTAAAATTAAGATTTTTTCGACTTTGGACAATATTATAATTTCTATGTTAGGATAATTATCTGTGATCTTTTATTTACATGACCGGTAGGAAATTGCTGGTAAGAAGTTTTGCTTTATAGGAGGATATTATGAATAAAAAAATGTCCGGTAAGGAGACAATCGTTATCGGCTTAATGCTTTTTGCACTATTTTTTGGAGCAGGTAATATGATTTTCCCACCTGCATTAGGTCAACAAGCAGGTGAACATGTATGGAGTGCTATCAGTGGATTTTTAATTACAGGTGTTGGTCTTCCTTTTCTAGGTATACTAGCAATTGCTTTAACAGGCAGTGATGTCCAAACATTAGGTGAAAAGGTACATCCAAAATTCGGTATCACCTTTGCAATTGTTTTATATTTAACAATTGGACCGTTATTTGGGATTCCTCGAACTGGAACAGTTGCCTATGAAATTGGAATTACACCATTTTTACCTAGTTCATTTAATAATAGTTGGGTTTCATTACTTGTTTATACGATTCTCTTTTTTGGAATCACATTTTGGTTAGCTTTAAACCCAAGCAAGCTTATTGATCGAATTGGAAAAATCCTCACTCCCGCTTTAATACTAATTCTAATCTTATTGTCTGGAAAAGCACTGCTTACACCAATGGGGGGTTTAGAAGCTCCTACAGGTGATTATTTGGAAGGAGCATTTTTCAAAGGATTTTTAGAAGGGTACTTAACGATGGATACGTTAAGTGCATTAGTATTTGGGATTGTCATTATTTCTGCAGTAAAAGAACGTGGTATCGTAACACGAAAAGAAATAACAAAAGTCTCATTAAAAGCAGGTATCATTGCAGCAATTGGTTTAATCTTTGTCTATATTTCACTCTCATATATCGGGGCAACAAGTGTCTCTTCTCTTGGCTACTCAGAAAATGGCGGTGTAATATTGTCTGGTGCTGCTAGTACTCTATTTGGTTCTTTAGGAAATGTTGTCCTAGGATTAGCAATAACTTTCGCATGCTTAACAACAAGCGTTGGTTTAGTTTCAGCATGCGGGAATTACTTATCAAAGGTTTTTCCTACCATTTCATATCAAAAAGTAATTTTGATTATTACCATTTTTAGCACTTGTATTGCAAATTTTGGCTTATCACAACTTATTTCATTTTCAGTTCCACTGTTAGTTACGATTTATCCCTTAGCGATCGTTCTAATACTATTGTCTTTCATTGACATTGCTTTTGGAATAAAATCAATTGTCTATATTATTAGTTTATCTGCTACAGTTATTTTTAGTATTGTCGATGGACTAAATGCAGCTAATCTAAATTTATCGGTAATGAATGACTGGCTTTCCTATATCCCTCTTTTCAACATAGGTATGGGATGGTTGGTTCCTGCGATTTTGGGAGCTATTATTGGATACATTATTTCTAATTTCCAGACAGAAAAATAAGTGGTGTTAAAAACCGGTTACTAGATATTAAAATATACACTTAAAGAAAACACTTGAAGTCAAGTGTTTTCTTTCTTATACAACAACAGTCTAATTTTAGAAGATAATATAAAATATTCTACTTATTTTATGTTAGCTTTTTCATGTTCAAATAGACCAAGAAAAACATCAACAATGTCGGGGTCGAATTGTGTCCCTTTATTTTTACGAATCTCATTAAGAGTATAATCTAAATCAAGCTCGTCTCTATAAACACGTTTTGAAGTCATCGCATCAAAAGTATCTGCAACAGCAATTATTCGCGCGACTAACGGTATTTGCTTTCCTTTCAATCCTTTTGGATAACCTTTACCATCAAATCTTTCATGATGATATAGAACAATATCTAAAACGCCATTTTCACTAAAGCTTGCAACATGCTTTATTATTTCATATCCAATGGTTGGGTGAGTTTTAATAAAATGATATTCATCATTTGTTAATTTCCCAGGCTTAGTCAATATATGTTCAGGAATACCAATTTTTCCAATATCGTGGAGTAACGCTCCTATATGAATAATATTGCAAAGGTTTTTAGACAACTTCTTTTTTTTTGCAATCTTCACAGCATATTTTGCTACGTTTTCAGAATGGTGTAATGTATATGAATCCCTGGAATCCAATGCATTAGCAAGTACTTTCGTTAATTCTATATTATCTTCTCTAACCTTTTGAACATTTTTCATTAACCACACTGAGATAATTGTGATGATAAAATATGTAAAAAAGTAAAATAAAAAAGTTACTCCAGTAGCTGTTGCATCAGGTATTAGAAAAAACCTACAAGCTACTACTAAAGCAGTAAAGAAAATTAGAAACCAAGCTGGCTGATTATAGAAACCAATACCTAAAAAGATGACAGAAACAATATATAAAATATAAACATTACTATCGTCTTGAAACATAAAATTTAATACTACACTAATAATCAAAAGAATAAAAAAGCAGTATTGAAAATAAGTATGATTAGTTAACAAACGATTATATTTATTAAACATAGTTCCTCCGATTAATTTGTAATCCCGAGATATCAAAATAACGTCAGATACTTCAAAATGAAAATGTATTACCTCCACCATCTTTTACTTTATAAAGTGCCTCATCGGCTTGTTTAAATAAGCTTTCAGTGTTGTTTCCTTGTGATGGGTAGAGTGACACTCCGATACTTGTAGTGATAGATAGCGAATGTCCTTTAATATCCATGGGTTCTCGAACTACCTTTAATATCCGTTTTGATACGTCAACTACTTCATTTTCATTCTTTAACTCCGGTAATACGATCGTAAACTCATCGCCTCCCACCCTTGACAAGGTGTCTGTTTTTCGAAGGGAAAGCTTAATTCTCCTTGAGAACTCCTTAATAACCTCATCCCCGATATCATGGCCAAAGGTATCATTAATTGCTTTAAATTTATCACAATCTAACACCATCAAAGCGGTTAGCTTACCTGTTCGATCTGTTGTATACATAGCTTGTTGGAGGCGATCTAAAAATAACCTTCTGTTTGGCAGTCCAGTTAAATGGTCATAAAACGCCATTTTAGCTAATTTCTCTTCTTTCCTTTTCTTTTCAGTAATATCTCCTGAAATCACAATAATTTTCTCGATTTCACCCTCTGGACTTATGACTGGTACAAAATCAGAATTTAGCCATATTGAATGTCCATCCAGGTGTATACTTCTAAAATCGATCTGATAAAACTCTTTCGTTTTAAATATGTTTTCAAAATTTCGTTTAGTATCATCTACATCATCAGGGTGAATCAAATCAAAGAACGATTTCCCAATCAGGCTACGAATCGGATAACCTAAAATATTTTCAACAGATGGAGAGCAATAAATCACTTTCCCATTAGGATTAAGTACTCTGATCATATCTAATGTGTGTTCTGCTATGATTCGGAATCGTTCTTCACTTTCCCTCATCGCTTTTTCCGCTCGTCTTTTTGTCGTAATATCTCTAAACATGACTAAAACTGATGTTTTACCATGATCTTGAATCGGCACAGACGCTGTTTCAGCATATATCATATCTCCATCAAGAGTAAGGAATCTTTCTTCCAGCGTTTCTCCTTTTTTTCCTTGGTTAATTGCTTGCTGTATTCTTTGGACAACTTGTTTTCGGTCACTCGGATGAACAAAATCCATTACTGGATTTCCGATTACCTGACTTGGGCTTTTTGCTTTTAAAAGATCCAAACCAGCTTGATTGATGTAGGTTATTCCCCCTTCAGAATGTACAACCAAGGCTTCTGGTGAAGCCTCCACTAAGTTTCGGTATCGTTCTTCACTCTCTTTTAGTTTGTTCATGATTTGTCTTGAATCGGTCACATCTTTATACGTTGCCATCGCTAAAATATTACCTTTATCAATTTTTCTATAAGTTGCCAATACATCTATGATTGTTCCATCTTTACGTTTTCGTTGAGTCTCGAAATTTACGAACTTTTCCCCTTCACGTAAACGTGTTAAGAAGCCTTCGAGTTGTTTGGTCTGAATTTCAAGGTTAATAGGTGGAGGGCTCATTTGTTTTATTTCCTCTACCTTCCAATCAAACATCTCTTCAAAAGTAGGGTTCGCTTGAACAATGGCTCCATAATGATCAATCATAAATATAACATCTGTCGTATTGTTCCAAACCAGTTCAAGTAATTCTTTTAGCCCTATCAATTCACGTTCACTCTTTTTCTTTTCGGTAATATCACGACCTATTCCTGATATTCCTATCACATGTCCAAATTCATCATAAAGAGGTGACAACGTTAAACTTATATCAAGTAATTCTCCAGATTTTTGCTGTCTTTTTACATCAATACCTTGAATTGTTTTTCCATTTAAAACTTCGTCATAAAGGTTATTAGTTTCGCTTTTCAACCAATCTGGCACAGTAGGAAAATCCCTTCCAATTACTTCTTCCCTAGTAAATCCAAATATCTCGGTAAATGCCTCATTAATGAATTGAACTTTACCCTCATTATCTATTATATGAATGGAATCCTTACTATCCCTAACAAATGATTCAAAGCGAGATTTCACAAGGTGGAATTCTTCTAATGCCTTTTTTTCAGAAGTAATTTCCTTCGCTATTCCATACACCCCTTTTATGGTTCCATCTACGATAATAGGGATGTTTTTAACACTTAAATACACTTCATGCCCATCTTTCTGATAAATTTTAGTTTCATACCGAGCCATATCTCCTTCAATCGTCTGTTGAAATCGACTATTTACAGTTTCAAGCTCTTTTTTGGACATGATCTCTGAAAAATTCATTCCAACAAGTTCACCATTTGAATAACCAGTTATTTGTTCAGCGGCATTGTTCACCTCTAAAAAATAGCCTTCCAAATCAAAGGTAAAAATGGCATCTTCGTTATAATCTACCAAGGACGATAATCTCTGTTCGTTTTCCTCTAATCGACTTTTAGAATACTGTAATTCGCTTATTTGTTTGCTTCTATTGGTTACATCACGTACAACTGCAATGATATATATATCTTCATTGTCAAAAATAGGAGTTAAAACTGTTTCACTGATCATCTTATTCCCTTTTGGTAATACCACTTCATCCTCAAATGTTACAATTCTTTTGGAATGGGCAGCTTTTAAATAATGTTGTTTAAAAAATGCTGCTCTCTCTGTTGAAAATACCTCATCAAACGTTTTTCCAATTAGGGTTTGGTCTTTACTAAGAACAGATAATCCTGATTGATTAGCATATAAATAACTTATTTTCTCATCTCGAACTTCCATAATATATATAAGATCAGTTAATGAATTAAATGCACTAGTAAATAATTTAAAAATTCGAGTTGGATCCATCAAAAGAAACTGATTCAAAATATTAGTCATTTTCACGTAACCTTCCTCTTTTTTTGTTATATAGAAGGGTAAAAACTATTTCCTTTTTACTATTTCCTATAATTTCAAAGAAAATTGGCTTTCACTTATAAATAAAAGAAGAATCAGGAAAACACTCCTATATTTTTTTCATTTAATTTAACTATTTAACTTAAACGATATATTGCTCTATTTCTCTATTATGAATTGAATGGCTTTCATACATTGTTAAATCATTCATTAACTTATCTAATTTAGTGCTCAAGAAAATTGTCGCTGGATGTGTTAACCCGTACTCCATTCCGACAAAGATCATATTCTGTCTAGTAAATTCAATCTCGTTTTCCAGCATTTGAAATGAAAATTCCCACATAATTTGATCACCCACTTAATGTTTGTATACTTATTTTCTAATAAAAAAGGTATATCCGTATATCACCTATAGTTCTTATTTTCCCTTAAAACTAGATGATTTTTGAGATATTACTCCTAATTATTAAACTTCCTACTAGGAAGTCATTACTATCTTTCTCCTTTATGTGCATGCAATAATCCTATATGTGCGTGCAACAATCTTAGCAAATTGTTAAAAACAAAAGGAAAAACCCAAGCTTTAGAAATCTAAAGCTTGGGTTTTTCCTACTTAATTATTAATAACCTAATTTGATTTGTTATTTAACTTTTCGATATAGCTTCTGCCCCACAGTTAAATCCTCATAACAATCAGCTTTATTTGTATAGACAATTGTTTCCTTGTCACCAAGACCAAGAATTCCAAACATTCCTAGACTTTCATAGAAAAGTTCATGGACTTTTTTTTGTAAGGGTTTATTAAAATAGATTAATACATTTCTGCATAATATGACATGAAATTCGTTAAATGATCGATCAGTTACTAAATTATGTTGCGCAAAAACGACATTTTTTGTTAATGAAGAATGAAACTTTACTTTATTATTTTTCACACTGTAATAATCCGAAAATGCTTTTTTACCACCCGAATGTATATAATTATTTGTATATTTCCGCATATTTTCTAGAGGATATAAACCAGATTTCGCTACTTTTAACACATCTGCGTTAATGTCTGTTGCGTAAATCTTCGTTTTCTCATATATACCTTCCTCTTGTAACAACATTGCCATCGAATAGACTTCTTCCCCTGTAGAACAACCAGCATGCCAAATTCGAATAGATGGATACGTACGTAGGATGGGTACAACCTTCTCACGAAAGGTTAAGAAAAATAAAGGATCCCTAAACATTTCGGTCACATTAATTGAGAAGTCTGATATGAGCCTTTTTAAACAAGCTGGATCATGTAAAATCTTTTCTAAAAGCCCTGAAATACTAGTTAACTTTTCGGCATGAACTCTATGCCATATACGCCTTTTTAATGAACTATATGCATAATTTCGATAGTCATATCCACACCAAGAAAATAACCCTTGTAAAAGTAAGTCAATTTCTAGTTTTTCTAGTTCCTCATTGATATTATTTTGAACATTATTCATAGTTTTCCCTCAAGTAATATTCTTATCATCAATCTAAGCTTTTTCTTCTTTTGGATATAACCATACCCTTATTAATGAAATAAGTTGATCAGGATTAACCGGCTTTACGATATAATCTGATGCACCGGCTTCCATACATTTTTCTTGATCTTCCTTCATTGCTTTAGCTGTTAAAGCGATGACTGGTAAATGAACGAATTTTGGGATGTCTCTCAATCTTCTAATCGCTTCATATCCATCCATCTCAGGCATCATAATATCCATTAAAACTAAGTCATAATCTGCATTTTTTTCTAATAACTCTAGTCCCTCTAATCCATTTTCAGCAAATGTGATTTTCATTCCGTAAAGTTCAAGTATACTGGATAAGGCATATACATTACGAACATCATCATCAACAAGAAGAATTTTTTTCCCTTCAAGACCTGCATCGCTTTTAACTTGATCTAATTCTCCTTTATGATTGACTGTTTCTTTATCAAAGTTTGATTTCAAATACAATTCAAGTTCATCTTTTAAACGTTGAGGTGAATGAGAATCTTTAATAATAATGGTATGTGCATATTTATTTAAATACATTTCCTCCTTGGAGGTTAAATCACGACCAGTATAGATAAACACTTTAATATTTTCATTTTCAACATTTGTTTTTATTTTTTCAAGTAAATCAAAGCCAGACGTATCTGCTAAACCTAAATCAAGTACAATACAATCAAATTGACCTACCTTTAACTCTTCTACAGCTTCAGTTCCAGATGAAACTGCCTTTATAATGACATTCATGTCTCCGATAAATTCCATTAAACTATTTCGTTGAGTTATATCATCATCAACAATTAAGAGCTTTTTTATATCATTATCTGCTTCAGATGAAGAGAGCCTCCTTGATTTATGTTGTGTTGATATAGGGTCAGTATGTTCATGCTTGATATTCAAAATCTCTTTTGATACTGCAACTTCTTCGAAAGATATAATTTTTTCTTTTATTATGTCTTTACCTTTATAATCACCAACAAATAAGGTAAATGTACTACCCTTTCCCTCTACACTTTTCACGACGATTTCGCCGCCTAAAAGTGTAGCAATTTCGCGACTTATCGATAATCCTAATCCTGTTCCTCCAAATTTTCGGCTTGTAGTACCATCTGCTTGTTGAAATGCTTGAAAAATAAGTTCTTGCTTATCTTTCGGAATTCCAACTCCAGTATCAATTATCGAAAACGAGAAGGTTGGTTGATTATTCTTTGAAACTACGTCAACCTCCAAATTAACCTCACCTTCATTAGTAAACTTAAAGGCATTGGATAATAGATTCTTTAAGACTTGTTGTAATCGTTGTTCATCACTATTTATAGAGAGTGGAAGGTTTTCTTTAAGCGTAATAGTAAATGATAAATTCTTTTCATTCGCTACAGGTCTAAAACTTAAATCCACAAATTCTGCTAAATCAGCAATTCGTACCTCACTTGGATTAACATCCATTTTTCCAGATTCAATTTTAGCTAAATCAAGAATTTCATTTATTAAAGCTAATAAATCATTGCCAGATGAATAGATCGTTTTTGAATATTCAACTTGTTTATCTGTTAGATTTCCACTATGATTATCGGATAATAGTTTTGATAAAATCAATAAACTATTTAAAGGTGTACGAAGCTCGTGTGACATATTTGCAAGAAACTCAGATTTGTATTTTGAACTTAATGCAAGCTGTTTTGCTTTCTCTTCTAACTCTGCCCTAGCTCTTTCTACTTCCCGATTTGTTATTTCAAACCTTTTATTTTGCTCTTCTAAATGATCCGCTTTTTCTTTTAGCTCAGTATTCGTTTGCTCCAATTCTTCTTGTTGAACTTGGAGCCTTTCTTCTGATTGACGAAGTGCCTGGGTTTGTTCCTCAAGCTCTTCATTGGTAACTCTAAGCTCCTCTTGCTGAGATTGCAATTCTTCAGACTGCGCCTGGATCTCCTCCATTAACGCCTGTGTTTCTTCCAATAAATTTGCCAATCTGATTTTACCCATCATACTCTCAAGGATAATCCCTAAACCACTAATCATTTCCTCGATAAATGTTTGTTGTGTCGAGCTAAATGGTTTGAATGAAGCTAGTTCTAATACTGCCTTTACATCACCCTCAAAACTGACTGGTAAAACATAAATAGTCAATGGCGGTGATTCGCCTAAACCGGACTTTACACGGATATAATCAGATGGAACATCAGTAAGAATAATTGGCGTTTTTTCTAGTACGGCTTGTCCAATTAGACCCTCACCACTAGCAAAGGTATTTGTTACATGTTTCCTTTCTTTAAATGCATAAGACGCAAGCAATCTATAGATAGGATTATTTCCATTTTCATCCCCATCCTTTACGTAAAATACCGCCTGACATGCATCCATTAAAGGTACTACTTTTGTCATAAATGTCTGAGCCAAGCTTTCTAAATCATTCATCCCACTTAAGCTCGTTGTAATATCAGCAATATTCGATTTTATCCAAGTAAGGCTTTGTTCCTTATTTGTTTGGGCCTCAAGTGACTCCACCATTTTATTGAATGAGATAGCAACATGATCAATTTCATCATCTGATTTCACTTCAACCTTTGTACTAAGATCAGCACTCCCATTTGCTACTTTATCCATTACTCCAGAAACATTATTTAACCGAGTAGTAATTGTCCACACGATACGAAAAACAATACTAGAAACAATGATAATTCCAACTAATGATATTAGACTTCCTAATATGATTTGCTTTTGAAAATCCCTAGAAAAATTTTGAAAGGAAGTATTCATATTGTTTTCAAATGCATCAGTAATATCTGTGATATCTTGGAGGAATTTCTCTTGAATGGTTGAACTATTACTGCTAATTAAACTTATTGCTTCTTCGCTTTTGCCCTCAGATATTAGTTTGATTACCTTTGCTTTATAAGCATTGAATTCTTGATTTGTCTTTATTAAATCCTCAACCATCTCACTTTGCTTTATTGTTTTAACTTTTGTTTCAATTAAAGCTATATCTTGAGTAACAGCTTCAGTTTCTTGTTGTAATAAATTGATTTCTTTATCGATAGACTCTTTGTCTTTATAAATAGCAATATTTCTTATACTAATGGCTTCATTTTTAACTTCACGATGAATTTTCCCAGCTAGATAAGATAATTCATAGTTGGATTGGAACGTGTCATTCATTTTATTAATGTTTGAAAGCTGGAACCAACTAATACCGATAAGAAGAAAAACTAGAATCGGTAAGGTACTAAGTGCCAGTAATAACTTAGTTCTGATTTTCATACATGGAGCTCCTCTTACAAAATTTTCAAGTTCCGTTTTTTAATTTATACACCGAACTTTTATCTTAATTACTTAACACGAAGGTTTTTTCCTTCCTCGATACATGTTTGGTACACTTTTGCCATCGCTTGAAGACGATCATTTACTGTTAATTTTTGGAATATATGAGTTATATGATTTTTCACGGTATGTTCACTAATAAATAATTGATCTGAAATTTCTTTATTACTTAGACCATTTACAATTAACCTAAAAACATCCATTTCCCTATTAGAAATTGAATATAATTCCTTTGTATGATTAAGTGCTGCATTTAAAATTTCTTTATTATGATCAATTCTCAATTCATCATTAAGTGGAATGGAACTCCTATCAAAGGTATTTATTTCCTGAACTTTATCTGTAAACATCATGTTATTAGCTTCATCAAAGGCGATTTTATCCTGACTTTGTATTAAAAAATCTTCGAATTCCTTTGGTAAGACTGGAGGACTAAAAAGGTAGCCTTGAATTTCTTCACAATTAAGCTTTCTTAGCGTATTTAATTGTTCCTCTGTTTCAACTCCCTCAGCAATTACAGACATATTCAAACTATGAGCTAACGAAATAATCGTTGATATAAGCAAGTTGCTGTTAGATGATGTTGTTGAAATATCTCTAATAAAAGATTTATCGATCTTGAGTGTGTTTAATGGAAAACGTCTTAGATAGCTAAGTGATGAATACCCAGTACCAAAGTCATCAATACTAATAAAGATACCAATTTTCCTTAATTGATTTAATGTATTTGAAATGGTCGTCTCATTACCCATTAGGACTGATTCAGTAATTTCTATTTCTAATAAATTAGGACTAACCGCTGTATCAATGAGAACATTTTTTATTGTGTCAATAAGATCTTTTTGTAAAAATTGTTGTGCCGAGAAGTTAACAGCTATTCGGATCGGAGCTAAGCCTTTATCTTGCCAAATTTTATTTTGTTTACAAGCTGACTTAAGGACCCACTCACCAATTTCAACAATTTGTCCAGTTTCTTCTGCTAATGGAATGAATTCTGACGGTAAAATTGTCCCCCAGCTTGGATGTTCCCATCTTATCAAAGCCTCTGCACTTTTGATCGTGCCCGTCTCTATATCAATACGAGGTTGATATACTAGTAAAAACTCCTCGCGTTCGATTGCTTTTCGTAATTCATTCTGCATAATAAAAGTCCTATAGGATTGAATATTCATTCCAGAATGGAAAACTTTATAATTATTTTTCCCTTGTTCTTTCGCTCGATATAATGCAGCATCAGCATTCTTCACTAGCACTAGAGGGTCATCACCATCAAAAGGAAATACACTTACACCAATACAGGTTGTAATAAATAATTCGTAGTTTCCAAAGTAAAATGGACTTTTGAAGGCTTCAATAATATTCTCTGCAATATCTAAAGCATTCTCTCTATTGGTGTCAGGTAAAAGAATATTAAATTCATCTCCACCAACCCTAGCAACAAAATCCGATTCTCGTACAGACTTTGTTAATCTATTAGCAATCTCCTGAAGAACTTTATCCCCTATATTATGACCGAGTGAATCATTAATATATTTAAACCGATCCATGTCTAAATACATTAGAGCAAACGATTGGTTTGTTTGCTTTGCATGATTTAGCTTTTGATTCAATTGATCATTAAAGTATCTTCTATTAGGTAAATCGGTTAATCCATCATGATAGGCCATATGAGAAATCATTTCCTGATATTGTTTCTTTTTTGTTATATCTCTTATTGTACAAGCAACGATACATCGATCTTGTACATACCTTTTTCCTATTTGGATTTCAGCTGGAAATGAAGTTCCATCTTTCCGAGTAACATTTACCTCGTTTAAATTCTCGTAACCTATAATTTGATCTAAGTTATTAATAGCCTCTAATATATGATTAATCTGATTCTTAGCTATTTCATTCGAAAACAACACAGATATGTTTTTACCGATAATTGTTTTTTCATCATATAGAAACATTTTTTCAACTGCAGGATTTACTTTTAAAATAAGTCCAGAATTATCAATAATAATCATTGAATCAATAGATGTTTCACTAATAACATTTGCTAATGCTTCTGAAACTCTTAATTCAGAAGTCGTCTTAGACAATTCCGTATAGGCATTTTCTAATTCTCTTTTCTTTTCGGTTAGGATTTCAGCCTGTTGAAAAAGTGTTTGATTCATTTTATACAATTCGACAAAACCTTCTACTTTTGCCTTTAATATTATTGGATCGAATGGTTTAAGAATATAGTCTATAGCCCCAATTGAATATCCTGTGAAAATATGCTCAGAATCCATATTATTTGCTGTGATAAAAAGGATTGGAATATTTTTCGTTTTTTCACGCGCCTTAATTATCTTTGCGGTTCCAAAACCATCGATTCCTGGCATTTGAACGTCTAATAAAATCGCAGCAAAATCGTATTTAAGTAGGTACTTTAATGCTTCTTCACCTGAAAATGCCTTTATTAAGTTGCGATCATCACTTTCAATGATAGCTTCTAAGGCTAGTAGATTTTCAGGCCTGTCATCGACTAATAGAATATTTATTTTCTCATCACAACTCATATTCATGTCCACACTCCTTTGGCCCAATGTGCTATTGGTACACTTACTTTCTTATTTGAGTCGCTTCTTTTATTGTAAAAGTTCATTAAAAACACAAAATAAAAAGACTACCTAAATAAATGGGTAGCCTTAAATAAACAGATTAAAATGTTTAATCAAATTGGCAACCCGACTATCATTGTCCGTTAAGACTTTAGACTCGTAGCTTTGCGTCCTTATCTTTCAATAAGTTTGCCTTTTACAATGTATTATTAAATTATTAATATAAAGACTATTTTACCATTAAAATCTTGTAAGGTATCGCGAATTATGTCGAACATTTTCTTAATAAGTAGATTTTATCAAAGTAAAATACTATTGAAAAAATTTTTTAGTATATTGTTTTGGAGTGTAATTGGAGAAGTCTGTATAAATCACACATTTACTACTTATTTCGAGGAGGAAGAAGAAGGTGATAAGAAGGAATTACCCCTTCGAAATTAAACGAAGGGGGTAACTGGATCAAAGTAAATTTTTACTTCATTCATTAGAAATCTCAATTTCTAAGCCAAAATGATCAGATATAATCGGCTTATTAACATTGTTAAAAATAACATTAGATTTATCCACTAAAATTTGTTTATTTGTAAAAATATAATCAATTCGTAAATCATGTTTATTTGTATCCCAACCAGTAATTTTGCCTTCAACAGTTATTCCACAATCCTTTTCTATTGCTAATTCATACGTGTCATAAAGCCCTTTACTAAGCAGATAGTCATAACCTTCCCCTTTAACTGAGGCACTATTATTAAAATCGCCCATTAAATAGAACGTTTCATCCTTTTTGACACAAAATAGTAGATTATCGACTTGTTTTCTAAAGGGTTCTTCCTTATCGCCCCACCAACCTAGATGACAGGAATAAAAAGAAATGTACTCATTGTTATAACGAATTTTTACTCCAACAATTTTCCTCGTTTTCCAATTATCTGGTTCATCTGTAAGAGAGATAAAGAAGGAAGATTTTTCTTCTATTTGGTGCTTTGTTAACATGGCTAGACCTTCTTCATATCTATCAAATCCAATATGTGAAAAGTCCCATATATAATTGTAATTTGTAACACCAAGTTCTTTTAGTTCATTCAATAAAATGGTTAAATAATTGTCTTTATTTATTGTCCCAGCTATCTTATCACCTGCAATAAGCTGACTCACTTCTTGCAGGGCAATTACATCATAGGACTTTTCCTTTATCGTTTTTGCTAGACATTTAATCTTATCTAGCTGATTCTCTTCCTGCCATGAATGACAATTTAACGTTAATAGCTTCATCTTCTAAGCTCCTAAACGATCTTGGATGTCTGATTTTAACACATCAGCTTTTGGTCCATAGATAGCTTGTACACCTTTATCTTTAATAATTAAACCTAAAGCACCGTTTTTCTTCCATTGTTGTTCAGAAGCTACAGAATCTACATTTTTAATCGTAACACGAAGACGAGTCATACATGCATCGACATCCTCAATGTTTTCTTTTCCACCTAATAAACCAATGATTGTAGTTGCAAGAGAATCATCATTTTGATTTTTTTCATTACTTTGATTATCTTGTGAATTTTCTCCGTTTTCTTCATCAATATAATTCCCTAAACGACCTGGTGTAGGTAACTTGAATTTTTTTATCATAAAATTTGCTACAGTGAAGTTTAAGCCGAAAAATACGAGACAAGCAATAATGAAATTAACTAGATCAAGCCATAAACCGGCTTTAATAATCATCGGAGTTCTTGTGAATAGTTCAATAATTCCAAAGGAATGAACACGAATGTCGATAAGGTCAACTATTGCAAACGCCATTCCAGTCATAATCGCGTAGGCAACGTATAGAACTGGAGCAGCAAACATGAACATAAATTCAATTGGTTCAGTTACACCTGTTAAAAATACTGCTAACCCAGCTGACAAAAACATAGATTTATATTTCGTACGTTTTTCTTTATCAACATTTCGGTACATTGCTAATGCAATCCCTATTAAGGCTGCACAAGAAAGAATCATCTGACCTACCTTAAATCGTGCAGGTGTAACATCATTTAATAATGCCTTATAGCTATCTGTATCACCTGCAGCAAGGAAGTTATTTAAGTCAGCAATCCACGCTAGCCATAAAGGATCTTGTCCTGCTACGGTCTGTCCAGCACTTGAACCTGTTAAGTTCGTATAAGTTCCACCAAGCTCCGTGTAGTTCATTGGAACCGTTAGCATATGATGTAAGCCAAACGGAAGTAATAGACGCTCTAAAGCTCCAAAGATAAATGGCGCAATAATTGGAGCAGTATCTCGGGATGTAGCAATCCATTTTCCAAAATCGTTTAAAAGTCCTTGAACAAATGGCCAAACAATAGCCAATATTAAGGCTGTGATTATCGACCCGCCAATCACAACGAATGGTACGAAGCGTTTCCCATTAAAAAATGCTAGTGATTGTGGTAGTTTACTATAGTTATAGTATTTATTGAATATATTAGCACCTAAGAACCCAGAAATAATTCCTACAAATACACCCATATTTAAAGCTGGTGCACCTAAAATAGATGTAAAATAATCTTTAACAATTAGCTCACTTCCAAATAACGAATTGACAGTAGCTGAAGGATCACTTAACATTTCGTTATTTATACCAAATAAAGCACCAGTGATTCGATTGATTAAAACAAAAGCAATTAACGCTGCAAATGCACCTCCAGCACGTTCCTTTGCCCATGAGCCACCAATAGCAACTGCAAACAATACATGAAGATTACCGATTATAGCCCAACCGATTTCTTCCATTACTAATGCAACCGTTTGCACTGAATTTATATCTACTCCCATCATACCGACTAACTTACCTAGAGAAATCATAATTCCAGCTGCAGGCATAACTGCAACGACTACTAATAATGCCTTTCCAAACTTTTGCCAAAAATCAAATGACGTTAATTTCATAGTTGACCTCCAATATAATATAATTTTCTAATCATTTGAGCAAACGATTGCATAAACGGATATAAAGAATAAAATGATTCTTTTTCTTTTATCTTAAATTAAAATATCATATTTTCTTAAACAGTGCAATCGTTTGCATCAATTTTATTTTAAATTTTTAGTAATTATTAATTAATTGAATAGTGGAGATAATATCCCTCTTGGTAAATCGTAGCCAAAAACAAGTGTACAAATAATATATATAATTATGACAGCAAGAAAGATCGCAACAATATGGTTTTCAATTTTTTCAATAGCTTCTTTTCTCAACTCCATTACCTCCTTTATACTATTAAATAGTTTGTATCAAACCTTAAAAATTAACCAAAACTTTAAAATAAAAAACCGTAATTATCAATACGGTTTTTTAACTTGTATTTGTGGTTAATCCTATTCATTTTAACAAGAATGTGTTCGACCATTTAATAGCTTCTGGGCATAAAATGCAGCAACCCCAAGCGATAAGCCCCATATAAGAAACAATAAATACCAAAAGTACCCCCATTGGGCCATCGGACTTGCGTCTTGAACAGCAAATTGTGGAGTCGATTGGACACGTCCAATTGCAAATTGGAATTGCAGGACAAAATAACTGAATCCCCAAATGGAAAGGATAATTGAGCCAATCCAAGCTGGAATTGTAATTACTACTTTCGGTAAACGACTTCTCCAAGAACTTGTAAAGACTAATGCATAAATTGCAGCTAGAATAGCTAACCCTCCAAAACCCCATAAACCGATTAGTTGACTCCAAAAGTTATCAGGTATAGCTTGTAAGTCACCTGGAAAAGCAAATGGGAGCCCTAACCCCCACCAAAAATGCGGCAGTGCATATAATAGTGCGCAAACAAAAGCAACTTTCCCAGCCAATTTCATACGTTTTTCCATCATTTCTCATCACCTCAATTTCATTTTACAGATGAAAATAAAAACTAAGATGACCTTAAGTTTAAGTTTTGTTTAAATTCTCCCCTAAAAGATGACAAGTTCCTCTCGAAGAACTTGAAACGTTCCAATGTAAATTCATTTCCCCTGTTACCACTGCTACAATCCCTAGGCCAATTCCCGCTCCTTTTTGCGGTGACTTAGTATCCATGCCCATTCCCTTATCCTTTATAATAAGAAAAGTGTCCCCATTCCTTTCAACTATTTCAACCCCTACATATTTTCCGACATGAGCATGCCTTAAAATGTTTTGAAAGAGGTTATCAAAAATACTCCTTAACCAAATCGAATCGACTTTCCAAATTAAGGAATCATCGGGTAAATTTATGTCTATTTCAAAATCCTTCTCTTCAAAAACAGAATACCATTCGGCTATCGCTTTTCTCATTTCTTCGACTACATCTATGCTTTTGATTTCCATTTGTACTTTACCAGCCATTAATAAATTATAAGAAAGAAGGTTCTCTATTAACCTTCCCACATCATCCAATTTAGTGATCATCACTTGTATTGATAAAACTGCCTTTTCTGATGCGGGTTCTTTTTGAATGGTGTAAGCATGCTGCCGAATGATGGTTAGTGGTGTACGCAAATCATGTGAAATATTAGCAATTAGTTGTCTCCTTAGAATTTCTTCCTTTCTTTCTCGATTTCTTGATGCTTTTAATTGAGTAATCATTTTATTAAAAGCATGTTCAAGCTTGCCTATTTCATCTTCATTTTGAACAATGACTTCATTAGGAATTTCATTATCACTTGTTACTGTCATGGCAGATTGAAGCTGGACTAGCCTTTTCCGTATACGTAAAAAAAATAGGAGCGAGATAAGGGTCAACGATGTGCATGCCAAAATAATGACCAAGCTGAGCAGATAATCCGTTTTGTACGGGCCACTATACTGGATTAAGTTCGTTTTAGGAATTTGTATAGCCATAAAACCTTGATTAGGATCATTACCTATCAAAGAAATTAATTTTAAAGAATCATCTTGATGACTATTCTCCATAAATAACACAATTTCAGTGTATGTCCATTGTTCAGGGATATTTGGAATTCTGGATTGAACAAATCTAGTTTCCCCAGAAGAATTAACCCAAAACAGCTCTGCTGAAGGATAGAGCTTATTAATTGCTTGTAATCGCTGATTGATCATTCGTTCTGTCGCACCATTCAAGTTTGTAGCTTCTTCCTTCCATTTATCTTCTAATTCCTTTGTATCGTATAAAGTCTTGTGATGAGTAAACTTGGTAGGGAAATAATAAAGTGCCGGGATGAGAGGCCATACTAGAAGGGCACAGAGAATTAATATAATATATTTAGTTAATAATGAAGATGGTAGCTTCATAGTTTCATCCTATATCCCACACCACGAATCGTTTCAATTATTTGCGGTCTACTTGAATCAAGTTCAATTTTCTCACGTAAATGACGGATGTGGACCATAAGCGTTTTGTCCCCTTGCATATACGGCTCACCCCATACTGATTCAAATAATTGCTTATGTGTTAAGATTTGGTTTGTATGATCTATGAAAAAGTAAAAAATGTGGAATTGCTTTCCTGTTAGTATAATTTCTTGATTCGATTTTGTATTGTATATCCGATTCATGTTAGTATCGATTTTCAAGTGCATAACATGTAGTAAATCTGGAGAAGCATTCGTGGTCCGCCTTAATAGAATTTTAATACGAGCTATTAGTTCATCAGGATGGTATGGCTTTGTAATATAATCATCCGCAAAATTGAGGCCATGTAATTTATCTTCCATAGCTGTTCGTGCTGTCAGCAAAAGCAAAGGGGTTTGCGGATATTTGTGTTTTAATCGTTGACCAATCGTATAACCATCCAGTCCTGGAAGCATGATGTCCAATATGGTCAGGTCTATTTCCTCCATATATTTTAATGCATCATAGCCTGATGTGAGCCAAATCACTTTATAACCCTTTTCGGTTAAAAATTCGCTTACCCATGAGCCGATTTCTTGATCATCCTCTATATGTAAAATCGTTTGAATCATAATCAAATTTCCTCCCAACCCATTGTTTTCCCCTCCTTATTTTACCATGTATTTCACAATCAAATTACCATATCCTCCCTAAAAAACAATAGATAGTTTTAATCGGCTCTGATAAAGCTCACTGTTGATTTTGGCACTTTGTTGATTGGACTAGCACTCCTTCGGGAGTGCTAGTCCAAGGGAGACCCCACAGGTGCAAAGCACCGAGGAGGCTCACCGCCCGCCCCGCGGAAAGCGAGCAACTCTCGCTGCAATCAACCACACCGCACTTCTTGGTAAATAGCAACAAAGTTTGCTAAAACAGCCTAAAAATAAAACAACCTCCCCGCATTCACATCACGAGGAGGTAACCCTATCATAAAGCTTATAAACCAAATGCATTTGGCAGGAATAAACTTATTTGTGGTATGTAAGTAACTAACAGTAAAACAACAATGATCGCTACATAAAACGGAATAAGTGGCTTAAGTACTTTCTCTATCTTCACTTTCCCTATGCTAGCTCCAACAAATAAGCCTGTACCAACTGGAGGTGTTATTGTTCCGATACATAAATTAAAGATAAAAAATATTCCGAAATGTACTGGGTCAATTCCTAAGCTAGTTGCGATAGGTAAAAAGATTGGTGTAAAGATTAAGATAGCTGGTGCGATATCCATAAACGTACCAATAATTAACAAAATTATCGTAATACATGCAAGGATAACGAATTTATTGTCTGAAATGCCCAAAATGAGATTACTTAGTGCTTCTGGTATACCTGTTAGCGCCATTACAAAAGCCATGCCAGATGAAGCTGCAATTAAAAACATAATAACACCAGTCATTTCAACCGCTTGCACCAAAACACTTGGTAATTGTTTAATTGATAATGATCTATAAAAAACAAGAGCTAAGAATAATGAATAGACCACACAAACTGCAGATGCCTCAATTGCTGTAAAGACACCAGTAAGAATTCCTCCTATGATGATAATAATCAATAACAAACTTGGAATAGCTTCGATGATGATTTTTTTTGCTTCGTTAAACGAAACCTTTGATGTAATTGGATACTTTTTCTTTCTAGCAATAATATATGCGACAACCATTACAGATAATCCCCATAATATTCCAACAACATACCCCCCCATAAACAAAGCGGCAATAGAAGTTCCTCCACTTATTAATGAGAAGATGATAAATGCTGAACTTGGGGGTATTAACATCCCTGTTGGAGCTGAAGCAATATTTACAGCTGCAGAGAATGTCTTACTATACCCTTCTTTTTCTTGTAGTGGGCTCAATGTACCGCCAATAGCTGTTGATGCTGCAATCGCAGAACCAGAGATAGATCCAAAAAACATATTTCCTATAATATTTGTATGGGCCAATGAACCTGGAATTCTTCCACCTATTAATTTTGCTAAATTCACTAGTTTGATAGCGATTCCACCATTGTTCATAATAATTCCTGATAATATGAAAAATGGTACTGCTAAAAGTGAAAAACTATCTAAACTTGTTATCATCTTTTGGGCTGATGTAAATACAGATACATCAAAAGGTAAAACGATTAATACAGTTGCCAAGGACGCTGTTGCGATACTAATAGCAATAGGTATTCCTATTACCATTAATAGTGCAAATACAATAATTAAAATTAAACTAGCTTGTAACACCATTGGATTCACCTGCTCTGAATTTTTTATCTCGCTTCTTGTATGAATGATTTAACTTGCTTTTTTTTCCTCATTAATATAGGGGATTTTTTTCTTCTTGTGCATTAACTCAATAATATTGGTGGTACTATAAAAAAGAATAAATACACCAGATAACGGTAATGCCAAATAAACTAATCCCATTGGTAAATGTAAAGCTGGAGAAATTTGTCCCATTGTTAGAGAAACCGCTCTACCACCACCATAGACCATAATAACTGCAGCGAATATTAGGAAAATCGATTGAATTATAATATCTAAGGTGATTTTAGAATTTTCAACCAAACGGTCTCTTAAAAAGGTAATCGCAATATGCTGATTTTTCCCGACAACATAGGCAGCAGCTAACATGGCAAGCCAGATCAAACTATACCTTAATAGCTCTTCTGTAAATGTACTTGGACTTTTTAAGATAAAGCGACTCAAGACTTGCCAACTTGCAACCGCTACCATAACAACGAATAAAGTACAAGTAAGAAATTCAATTATTCTATCAACACTTTTCTTTAAATTTCTCATCGTATCAACCTCTGTCATTTATTTTCTTTCAAATTAATGATATCTTCATATAATTGTTTGAAACCATCTTTATTTGCAAACTCATCATGCAACGGCTGTACTGCTTCTTGGAACGGCTTTTTATCTACTTCATTAAAAATAACACCAAATTCATTTTCAGCTCTTTCTTTTGCTTGTTCAACCGCTTCTTTCCAAACAACTTTTTCAAATGCAGTGGATTCTTTAGCCGCTTCATATACTGCTTGTCTTTGTGATTCAGTTAACTTGTCTAATGTTTCTTTATTCATAACCAAGATATCAGGCACTCTTGTATGTTCATCATAAGAATAATATTTTGCTACCTCACCATGTCCGGCTTCCGTTATAGCAAATTCATTATTTTCTGCACCATCAAGGATCCCTTGTTGTAACGAAGTATATACTTCACCACTATCCATAGGTGTTGGTGAACCACCTAATAATTGGACCATTTTTATCGCTGTTTGGCTTTGCATAACCCTTATTTTTTTTCCATTTAAATCACTCGGTTTTTCAATTGGCTTTTCAGTCATATAAAAGCTTCTTTGCCCTGAGTCATAATAGGTTAGGCCTACAAAGCCTAACGATTCTGTTGATTCATAAATTGATTTTACAAGTTCACTGTCCATTACTTTATAAAAATGTGTTTCATCTTCGAATAAATATGGAAGACCGAAGATTGAATATTTCTCTGAAAAACTTTCAAGTGCAGATCCACTTACTTTTGTGATATCCACAGCACCTGTTTGTGTTAATTCGATTAACTCTCTTTCTCCACCTAATTGATTATCTGGAAAATATTCAACTGTAACCTCACCATTTGTTTTTTCGGTTAGTAATTTGCCAAACTCAGCCATTGCATCTTTTACTGGTTGACTATTACTTGCATAAGCAAATCGCAAAACTATGGAATCGTTCTCATTTTTGCTATAGCCAGTAAACAAAATAACAGATAACAAGCCTATAAGTATGATAGGTATGATCTTTTTCATCTCATTTTCCCCCTGCGAATAATTTCGGGCACCTTTCTTTTTAGACTTGGTATAATGCAAAACTAACTTTAGATTGCATCATATCCAAGTCTACTTTTCTTATAAAATCATTTTCTAAAGTAGAATAATTTTAGATATAATAGTGTAGAAATTCCGACAAGCAAAGAACGGCCAATGATTGCCCGTATGGCATCGTCGTAATTTTAATTTCTTTATAAAAGTCTAAGCTGTCACCCATACCTGTTCCCACTGACACTTTTTGCAGGGCGCCCTCATCGTTAATTTCTTTTAAAATCCCTTGAATCGCTTTGTATGCAACATCCTTGTATTCTTGACTAATATAACGTTTATGAACAGATTTTAAGATCCCATAAGCAAAACCTGCAGTTGCTGATGCTTCAAGGTAAGAAGTTTTGTCATTAATCAAAGTATGCCATAAACCGCTCTCATCTTGGGAGCTAGCCAATGCTTCAATCTGTCTATTTAATGTATCAAGTAGGAAGTCCCTTAAGAAATCTCCTTCTTTTAAATCTAAAATTTCAATAATTTCTGGAATAGCAATTGTGATCCAACAATTACCTCTTCCCCATAATGCCTCAGCATAATTGTGATTTTCTTCAAATGTCCAACCATGGAACCATAATCCTGTCTTTCGATCACTTAAATACTTTACATGAATTAAAAATTGCTTTTTTGCTTCTTCAATATATTCAGGTTTATTAAAAAGCCTACCAATCTTAGCTAATGGCAAAACAGTCATCATTAATGTGTCGTCCCAAAGCTGATTTTTGTTTTCTGGACCATATGTCATATGCTGAAGTCCATCTTCCTTCGTACGCGGCATATCATACATTACCCACTCTGCCCAATCTTCTAAGTAAGGTACGAATGTTTGATCCTTTGTTTCTTCATATAAAAAGGCTAATGTTAAAAGCGGAGCCATTGTATTTACATTTTTAGGTGGTACACCTTCTTCAAATCTAGCCTTAAACCAATCTGTTATTATCGCTAAAGCCTTTTGACTATTAGTTAGTTTCCAATATTTAAAGATTCCATATAACCCAACACCTTGCGGCCAATTCCAAACATTCCAGCTCTTATCATCCACAACTAAGCCATCGAAGTTTAATAAAAATTCACCCGTATTATCTTTTATTTGTGAAAGATTATCCATTAACTTATCAATTTGATGAATCACTTCTCTTCTCTCGATAAAAACTTCATTTTGGACCATTACTATTCCCTCCATATGTACATAAGTTCTAAACATTTCAGCTTTTAAAAAAGTTTTCGAGTTCGAGAGAGATTAAAACGGTTACAAATAACCTTTCAATTTCGTATGCTTTTCATCTCTCTACTTATTTCCTTCCTTTTTAAGCTTCTGTTTTGTTTACTTTTTCCCTTTAAGGTGTTTTAAATCCTCTTTTTGTTTTACTTTCTTTGATGATCTGTTTTTTTAATATCTTTTTTGTTTGATTATTTCCTTTTCTTTTTGATTATAGTTAACTCATTTGATTTGGTCAATGAAATTTTTAGAAAAATTTTAATGAAAATAAGCAGAGGTAATGACTATACCTCTACTTATTATTTAGTGAAAAAAATTTTTACCTTCACACTTTAACAGAGCCAAACAAAAAAATCTCCTCAAATTCCCCCATAAATCACTGATCGCAGTCTTGGTTGGTGATAAGCCTCAAAATTAGGCATCATTTGCTGCATATAAACTGCAGATAGTTTTTCTTTTGGATCAATTAACACCCATGTTCCTAATAAGCCTGACCAACCAAATTCTCCTATTGAGCTATTGCTTCCACCTAACGCTGGATCCAGCATGACTCTTACTCCTAGTCCATAACCGTAGCCTTTTAGATAGTCCCAGTTATAATAGGATGAATTTTCTGTTGTTAATTGATTAGTTGCCATAAGATTAATTGTCTTTTGTCCTAAAATGCGTGCACCATCTAATTCCCCTCCATTTGCGAGCATATGTGCAAAACGACTATAATCAGTTAGTGTTGAAAGTAGACCACCTCCACCACTTTCAAATGTTGCATCTGGTTGAATATGTGCATCCATCTCTATATTTTTCGATAAATTCCCATTTTCATCACGATTGTACAGGCTACAAAGTCTGGTTTTCTTATCATCGGGAATTCTAAAGAATGTATCGTTCATTGTTAATGGATCAAAAATTTCATCTTTTAAAAATTGTCCAAACGTTTTGCCAGATACTACTTCAATTAATGCTCCTAAAACATCATGACTAAAACTGTAATGCCATTTAGTCCCTGGATCGAATGCTAAAGGTATGGATGCTAATTTTTTTGATATAGTCCGTACATTCACTTTTTCGCCAAGATTCTCTTGCTGTTCTAAAACTTGCATGGCCTTTGTAAGTTGGCGCTCTGTTTCATTTGCATTTCCTGGATAAGTTAACCCTGATGTCATCGTGAATAGATCTTTAACTGCAATCGACCTTGTCGCAGGAGAAGTGTACAGCTCCCCTTTATCATTTTCCCGGTAAACTTGGGGATTTTTAAATTCGGGTAAATAATCTTCTAGAGGATCATTAAGTAAAAAAAGTCCTCTCTCATATAACATAAGGGCTGCAGTACAAGTAACGACTTTTGTCATTGAATAAATACGATAGATTGTATCAGATGTTATTGGTTTTTGCGATTCGATGTCTGCCACTCCAACATAGTCTTCAAATACCGTTTTTCCTTGATGGGTGACTGAACAAGCACAGCCCGCAGGACCTTTTTCTACAAAACTTCTTAACAATAGTTTTAATTTCTTTTGGATCGAATTCATTATCTCCAACTCCTTTGTTAACGCTACCATTTAATAGAAATGCATACAATCTATTTCTTTTTCAGAGATTAAGAATCCTTTATTTAGAAAAAAATAGTATTATCAAAGTCGTTGCTCCCATTACATTGAAAAGAGCAACAATTGAGTGTCCCTATCTCACAACCACCATTCTTAACAAAGCTTTAATAACTTTGCACCATGGGCAGGAATTGTTGCTTCGATTACCTTTTCAATTGTTTTTGATTCATTAGACTCCCAAAGATCTATGGCAATTTTGGATGATGTTATACCTAATTGCTTGAGTGTCACGCTAACAGTTGTTGTTTCATCTGTTGCATTAAATAGTGCGACATAGGTATTAGCCTCATCTTTAGACGCCCAGACAATTTTGTCATTTTCTCTGTATACGAGTTTGCTATTGTAGCAGTTTTTATGCATTTTGAGTACTTCTTTATTGGTTAATAAAGAAAGTGTCCAATCATCATTATCACGAAGTTCTCCTCCGAACATTAATGGCGACCTAAATATACTCCATAACGTCATCATAGTAATTTGTTCATCCTTAGTAAAGCGTGTCCAACGGTCACTTCCTCCGCCATCAACTGATCGAATGCCGATATGTCCTAAAGGGAGCATATCACAATCTGGCCAATTACCAACTCCTACATATTCACTCCATTTTTCGCATCTTTCAAACATTGCATATAAAAGGTCCCACTGATCCCAAAAATCATCCGTCATTCGCCACATATTCGCATTTTTCTTTAACACTTCAGCATGCTCTAACGGTGCTGGACCTGGTGAAAGGCTTAATACGATATCCCTGCCACAATTATCTATGGCATTGCGAATCAGTTCAATTTCTGGAATATGAGCGGTATATATACGAGATGCAGCTATATCGTCGACTTTAATAAAGTCTACTCCCCATTCCGCATATAATTCAAAAAGTGAGTTGTAGTATTCCTGAGCTCCAACCTTGGAAGCATCAACACCATACATATCCGTATTCCATGGACAAATAGAATTTGGATGAGCTATACTTCTGGCTCCTACACTTGTTCCAAGGATTGGTGTATTTGCATGGACAGCCTGACGAGGAATCCCACGCATAATATGAATACCAAACTTTAATCCTAGTCTATGGATATATTCACCTAAATTTTCGAAACCCCTTCCATTTTTCGCTGAAGGAAATCGATTACTAGCTGGAATTAAACGAGAATACTCATCCATCTCTAATGGGACAAATGGTCGATATTCAGAAGACACTGCACCTGGTTCATACCATTGAATATCAACGACCACGTATTCCCAACCAAATGGTTTCAAGTATTTTGCGATATAATCTGCGTTCCCTTTTACTTCTTCCTCTGTAACGGTTGCACCATAACAATCCCAACTATTCCAACCCATTGGAGGTGTTTTTGCTATTTTAAGGTGATTCATTCTTCTCATTCCCCTTTATATTTTATTGCTTATTCATCTATATAATAAAAGGGATGATTTATCATAATCCACAATAAAGTTTTGCCTCTATATGTATTATATTGCTGTTTTTTCTTGAAAGGAAAAATCCCGTGGAACAATCTTTATCAAAAGTTATGTCAATTAGCTCTAGAATGAGGTTGGTAAAATCTATCATCACTGAAGTGAGTAGTAGCAGATATGTGTATTAATCGAATTTCAATTGATTAACAGAAGCAAGATCTCTACCTAACCTAAATTCTCCAGGTGGAAAACCAAGCCACTGACGAAAAACTTTAATGAAATAACTTCCATTCGAGTACCCTATTTCTCTAGCAATTTCGTCTATTGTTAATTCTGTATGCCGAAGTAATTTTATAGCTCTCTCCATTCGGATTTTTGTTAAGTATTCTATTGGAGTATAACCAGTTGTTTTTTTAAATGTCCGTGTGAAATGATATTTTGATAACTCGACAGCATCTGCAATATCTTCTAAACTTTGTAAACATGCATAGTTCATTTCCATATTTTCTACTGCAGCCTTGATTTTTTGAGGCCAAGTATTCTTTTCTTTTTTATGAGCATTACTAAATCTATACAATTCCATAATAAACTGGTAAACGATAGTTGAGGCACGAAAACCATCCGAAATATGATTTTTGCTAGCTGCATGAAACACATTCTGTAAAAATAGAATGGCAGAATGATCTTCTGGTATTTTAGGAATAGGTCCAAACTCTTTTACAAGATCCTTCCACTGATCCTCAATCATATTAGGGCGAATTAAAATAAAATAAAACTCCCACAAATCACTTGTTTCAGGTAGGTAATATCTATGGTCACTAGGTATTTCCACCATAAAAGCATAACCTGGATTTACCTTATAGGCTTCCCTATTAATTTCCACACATCCAAACCCTGAAACAGTGTATTGAAACAATAATAGCGGACCATCAATGCGCTTTAGACCATCCCAATGATAATCTTTATCTGTAATATAATCATGACCTATTGCAAACAGTTGACAAAATGATCCATTCAATGTGTCTAAAAAGCGAAAACCGTATGTTTCGTTGTGTGTACTCTTACTCACGACCATGAACCTCCTACATTCTTTTTTTATAGCTCTGTTAAACTTGTTTGTTGATTTCCGCTGCAGGTGTTCGCTCCAATCAACAAAGAGACAAAATCAACAGAGAGCTACAACAGAGCTTTTTTCTAAAAGAATACTATACTCCTTTTTAATAATACAGGCCATTATCACCAAAAATTCAATTCAAATTCTTTTAAATATATTCAAACTTATTACAAGAAATTTGATGATAACCTCTGTCTTTTAGGAAGCAATATATTACATATTGAAGCAAAACTTTGTTATGGATATATATTCTAAAACCATTTAGCATGTTTTTTAAGAGGCAAAATATTCTTTTTCCTTTCAACATCTAGAAAGATTTCCTATGTATAAAGAGATTGACTATTCATTACTAGGAGGGATAATCGTCACGTATTGTTTTTAATTATTGTTTATTTTGTTCTATTATATTTTGTAAACGCTTTCGACATCTTTCGCTAATCTATTTTGGGAAGAAACATTCATTCAAACTTTTCATGGGGGGTATTACAAGATGCAATGGAGAAATAATTTACTAAAACAGAGTATTATTATGCTTTTATTATTATCACTGATTGTTGGCTGCAGTAGTCAAGGTTCTAATGTGGATAATAGTGGAGATAGTAGTGATAATGGAAAAGTTTCACTTACGATGAATGCTTGGGGGAATCCTGCAGAAATTAAAGTATATCAAAGGGCATTAGATGGGTTTATGAAAGAAAACCCAGACATTAATGTGAAATTAGTCCCTGTTCCTGGTGATCAATACGAACAGAAATTATTAACTCAAATTCAAGGAAGCAAAGGTCCTGATATTTTCTATTCATATGAACCAACAATTGCAAAACTGATTGAAACTGATCAGGTACAACCATTAAATGACTATTTAAGTAGTGAAGAAAGTTATACAAAGGCTGAGGATTTCCCTGAAGGTTTATGGGGCCCAGCAAAAGAAGATGGTGAAGTTTATGGGATAACTACTGATGCAAACCCAATGGTGATGTACTATAACAAAAATGTCTTTAAAGAAGCAGGTATTAAAACTCCTCAAGAATATTATGATGAGGGAAATTGGAATTGGAATACGTTTAAAGAGGTTACAGAACAGTTGCGTGCTGCTGGTAAATCAGGCTTTATTATGGAAAACTGGTGGGCACATTGGTATAGCTGGGTATGGTCAAATGGAGGAAGAATTTTTGATGAGGAAGGAAACTTTGTTTTAGATAAAGATGAAAAAGCACAGGAAGCGATTAAATTTATGGCAGATCTTGTGAAAGAAGAAAATGCTGTCTATGCTGGTTCCCTCCCACAAGGTCAAGGCTCTGATGCGATGTTCATGTCTAATCAAGTAGGAATGCTTGCTGCAGGTCGTTGGTTTGAACCTTCCTTTAACCAAAACAAAAGCTTGGACTATGACTATATTTATTGGCCATCCAACACTGGAAAAAATGAGCCAGTTGGGGTACCAGTTGCCTATATGACAGTTAACAAAAAGAGTAAAAATGTTGAGGAAGCAATGAAATTCCTATCCTATTACACCGGTGCACCAGGACAAAGGGATCGATTAGCTGAGGGTGGAAGTGCTTTAGCATCACATCCAGAGGCAGATGCTGATGTTAAAACAACTATTGAACATTCTAACTATTTAACAGAAGCTCGAGATAATGGGTTTACTCATGGTTCTCCATTGGCCTATGATGCACAAATCCCTGGTCTTAGTACTGAGATGGAAGATACATTTGATTTAATGTTCCTTGGTAAACAAGACGCTGATAAGACAATCGATAAATTAGTAGAAACGATTACAAAGTATTTAAATGAAGCTAAGTAATCGGGGTGTTTTTTCCGAGAAGAGAATGAAAGTGTTCTCTTCTTGGGCAACCATTATAAAGGAAGTGAACAATATGCTCCAAAAAAGGAATACTCTATGGGGTCTATTTTTTATTGGCCCACAAGTGATAGGTCTTATCGTTTTTGCCCTAATCCCTCTACTTTATGCTTTGGTTTTAAGTTTCATGAAATGGGATGGATTTGGTGAAAGAACATTTGTAGGCTTTTCCAATTTTACAAGTCAATTCTACAATCCAGATTTTTGGAAAGCACTTGTTAATACTGTTTATTATATGATTCTGACCATACCTATTGGAATAGCCATTGCTCTGATTCTTGCAACTGCATTAAATAAAGTCGCAGGAAAAGAATTTTATCGTATCTTCTTTTTCATGCCTGTTGTAACAAGCTCGGTATCTGTGGGTGTCATTTGGATGTGGATTTTAAATGGAGACTTTGGGATCTTAAATCAGTTATTAAGTTACATTGGGATTACTGGTCCACATTGGTTAACTGATACAAAGTGGGTAATGCCCTCAATAGCTCTTTTAAGTATTTGGTGGGGGTTAGGATACAATATGGTTATTTTTCTAGCAGGCCTTCAAGGTATTTCCAAAAGTTATTATGAAGCAGCAGAAATTGATGGAGCTTCCGTGCTTCAGAAGTTTAGATATATTACTTTACCATTATTAACTCCCACGACATTTTTTGTTACAATCATGTCTGTAATTAGCTCATTCCAGGTATTTGACCAGGCATTTGTTATGACTAATGGTGGTCCTGCCAAAGCAAGTTACACACTTGTTTTCCATATCTATGATCAGGCCTTTATTGATTTTACCTTTGGAAAAAGCTCTGCTGCAGCCATGATTTTATTTGTCATGATTCTAGTCTTTACTCTTCTCCAATTTAGATTCCAAAAGAGGTGGGTGCATTATGGCGACTAATGATTTAGAAATAGATACAAGGAATAAAAACATTCCAACCGTTGTAAATTCTTCATTGCCTAGAAAGCGAAAAAGAGCAAATATTCTCCTTCACGTTTTGCTAACGCTCGGCGCCATAACTATGGTGTTCCCTTTTTTATGGACTGTTTTAAGCTCATTAAAAGACATTTCGCAAATTTTTTTAGTACCACCAAAATGGATTCCAAACCCGCTTGCATGGAATAATTACCCTGATTCACTTCAAGCAATGCCATTTGGAAAAGCATATTTTAATAGCTTCTACATCACCTTTATCGTTGTTGCTGCAACACTTATTACGGCATCGATGGCTGCATATGCATTTGCCAAAATACGATTCAAAGGTGCAAATATTATTTTCATTCTTTTTTTATCCACAATGATGATTCCTAAACAAGTAACAATGATCCCCTTATATTTAATTATGGATAATATAGGCTGGATTGATAACCATCTATCCATAATCGTACCTGGTGCTCTTTTTAATGCTTTTGCAGTCTTTTTGTTAAGACAATTTGTTATGGGAATTCCTCGCGAACTAGAGGAAGCAGCAATTATGGATGGTGCGGGATATTTACGCATATATTGGAATGTTATCTTACCATTAATTCGACCAGCTCTAGCCGCAATTGGAATATTTACCTTTATGGGAGCTTGGAACAGTTTTATTGATCCTCTCATCTATTTAAATACACCAGAATTGTTTACTGTACCGCTACTATTAAACACTTTCAAAGGTCTTTATACCGCTGAGTGGGGTCTGATGATGGCTGGGACAACAATTTCGGTTATTCCTGTTTTAATTATTTACATTATTGCACAGAAACAAATAATTGAAGGGGTAACATTGACCGGTATTAAAGGGTAAATAAAATTCATTTTTAGTATATTACTCTGAAATAGTTTTATTAAAAGGATTGGATAGTAGCTCTAAAAAACACAGCTATCCAATTTTTTTAATATTAAGTAAATTTATCAATTGACATTTATATCATAATTGTTTAAAATATAAATTGTAAACGCTTACAAATAAGGAGTGTTTTTTTCATGTCTGAACACACAAAACAATCGATAAATAACAAGGGTGAAATCATTGATGCCCTACTACATAGAAATCTATATAAAATGCCCGATGGTCGTCAATTTTATGAAGCATCAGAAAAAGAATTAGAACATGTTCTATATTCTCAGACAGGAACAGAAAATCTATGTTCTGTATAAACTTTTTATTAAACACTAAACTTTAATAAGCAAATATCATGATTTTAACATCCTGATATTTGCTTATTTGCTTTATTGTATATAAAAGTAGCTTCGATGTAAATATAAAAACATAGCGAGACTTCCATTAACAATAGGTAAACATCATGAAACACTTAAGGAGAGATTTTTAGATATGAAAGAAAAAAATGACATCATTTGTGAAGAAACAGACTATTTACACCATATGCTAAATGAACAAATAACTCGAATTTGTGTGAAGGAAGAAGAAGAACGGATGAAAGAAGAATTGGAAGGTAATGATAGATATTCCATTGATATGTTAAACAACACTGTTGATAAATAAGAGAGCAAGATTTACCTTCCCTGATATAAAAAACAACAATTAGATTTAACAGAGCCTAAAACTAAAAAGATAAAGAGCGTCGTTTTCTTTATCTTTTTAGTTTAGTTATTAGGGGTTACCACTCCATAACTTAGCAAGCTTTTCCCCGCCATCACTTAACCAATTTTTATTTGTAACCGATTTAATAATTTGCTCTTTCAGAACATCCTGTTTGTCGATCCCATCTAAATAACGCCCTAAAAAATGAACAAATACGTCTAACCTTCTTAACTGAACCAAGATTGGTAAAGCATCAATTTCAGGTTTTGTTAAAGTCATAACAGACGAAAATCCTCTGTAATACATTGCGAGCTTTTCCCACAATATTGATTCATTTGGTTCTTTTACAATTATTTCAGATATACAAACAGCCACTTCCATTACGCGAAGATCATATGTTACAAATTCAAAGTCTAATATTGCCTCTATCGTTCCATTTTGACCACCTAAGACATTTGATTCGTTTAGATCACCATGAATTACTTGATGTGGTAGAGTCTTAAGATGTGGAACGAACGTTTGAAAATGTAGCATTTGTTTTGCAATCCACGATAACTTTGACTTAAATTCTGTAAACTCCTCCGGAGGCTTTGTACACCATTGTACGACCCGATCAATCCCACAATTAGGGTGAGTATGTTCAATTTCATAATAGGGTCGATAAATAAATGGCTGATGAACATGAAGCCATTGTAAAGCATGTAATACATTTCCGGTGCTTTTGCCAAAAGAATACAATAGTCTCGAATGATCAAAAACAGGATTCTCTCCTTCTATATATGTATAGATACAAGCGAGCTTGTTTGACCCATCATGTAGTCGAAGGTATGTTTTTCCTTCATTTGTATAAATCGGAACAGGAACTTTAAAAGGTAAATCCTCAATTTCATTAAGCTTCACTAAAACCTCATGCTCTAGCTTTACTTTTGCTTTGTCTTTATGTGTTTCATAAATACGAAGGATAAATTTTTTATTATCAATTACAATATATCGGGTTGTATTGTTATACCCACTTTTCCCCTGATAAACTATCCATGTTTTATCAGCGGAAAAGTATTGTTCTAATATCTGATCAATCGTCTCTGAAGTTACACTCATTCTGTCTCTTTCCTATCTCATTAGATTAAGGCATTTTTTTCCCACGTGACGCTGTGTACAATGAATACCACTCTTCACGAGTCATCATTTCAGATTGCCGTACTGAATCTTGACAGTTTTTGATTCGTTCTGGATTTGTTGAGCCAATCACTGGCTGAATTAGAGCGGGGTGGCGCATTAACCAACCTAGAACAATTGCTTCTGTTGAAGTCCCCTTCTCGTTTGCCATTTTTTGAACGAGATCTTTAGTTTGCAAGTCAGTTTCTGATACATTTTCCATTTCACGCCCTGAATACATACCATAAGCCAAAGGAGCCCATGCTTGAATCTGGATATCCTCTAATCGGCAATGCTCAATAATTCCATCAGCAAAATTAATATCCGTGCCCGCCTTTTGATTTACCAATACACCCTGCTCCAACCAATCAATACGTTTTAGGCTTAATTCTAGCTGATTTACGATAAGTGGATCTGAACAATATGCACTTAGCAATTTGATTTGTGCTGCACTCATGTTAGATACACCAAAATTTTTCACTTTACCAGATGCTTTTAACGCATCAAATGCCTCAGCAACCTCCTCAGGTTCAACTAAAGGATCTGGACGGTGTAATAATAAAATATCAATGTATTCGGTATTCAGCCTCTTCAATATACCATCTACAGAAGATAAAATATGACTTTTTGAAAAATCAAATCGATGTGGTAAATTGCCTTCTGGAAAACGAATTCCACATTTTGATTGAATAACAATGTTTTCTCTTAATTCTGGTCGACTTTTTAAAATGCCTCCAAAAATCGTCTCCGCTTTTCCCATCTTATAAATATCTGCATGATCGAACATCGTAATCCCACTTGATAACGCGGCATCAACAGCTTTTTCTGCTATAAGATTGTCTTCTTTCGTAATTGAATTATGATCCCAACCACCGCCAAACCCCATACAACCTAATACAAGGCGACTTGTTGTGATCTCACGTTTGTGTAATGGCATTTTTCTTATCATTATTTATCCTCCTTGACTAATTGCTGTACCCTTTAGTAAATTGTTTTAGTCCAATACAACTCTTTTATATTAATTCTTAATAAAGTTAAGAAATCCTGCAAAAAAAACAAGCTGCTAAAAAACATCAACAGCTTGTTTATATATTTTAGTTTTTTTGTCATTAGGAAATTGATTTTTTAACTATTCTACTGTTGTATAATTCCAAGAGTGTATGATCATCTAAACTTAATACTTCATCTACATTTACTGATAAGTGCTGAAACAATGCCTCTTCCATTTTGATTCTCTCGGTTACTTCTAAAAAGTAATGTTTTAAAGTCAAGTTTGACATGATATCTTCTCCTTTATCTTTTATTTAAGTCACATTGAATAGTAAGATTCTGCCCTGTAAAATGATTTCTCTTTTTAAAATTACCCAAATTAAGAAGAATAAAAACATACCCATATTGTCCAATAATCCATGTCATCTTTTATAACATAATCAAGAACAAGCTTAATATATGATAAGGTCATTATAACTACATGTCGAAAAAGGGTTTTAACTAATGACAATTATATGACTTAGTTGTGAATTATGTATATACAATACATACAAAGTAATTCTACATAACAATAAACGCAACAAAAAAACTGTTGAGATCTCCTCAACAGTTTTTCATTTACTTTTCTAATCGTCGTTTGAATTAATGGTCACTTGTTTTTGTTCTGCATTTTCCTTGTCGAATACTTGTGAAATAACATTTGTCAAACTATGTGACCCTTCAGCATCATGTCCTAGTTCCCACAACATCATTCCGCCAAAGCCGTTATCTAGAGCCAGATTTGTTTTCTTTTGAATCGTTGTCACCCCATTGTAATGATAGGTCGTGCCGTTCATCTTAACGGTATCACGCTTTGCATTTTCGGGATTGCTATTAATAATTGCTGCATATGAAACCTGTTTAATTGATACATCTTCTGGCTGCGCATAAAATGGAACACCTAAAACAAGTTTTTCTTTTTTAATACCGTGTTTAGCAAAAAGGGTTGACCAGTAGCTTACGATATTTTCTACAAAAGGATATGGCGATAAATTAGCTGCATTGTATTCACCATCCCATTGACCATCATATGCCATGATATTGACATGATCAACATAGTTAAACATGGTTGGTTCATAGATAACGGAAGCAATTTCTGTACCTGTCACACTATGAATCTTTGAATAAACCGCAATTGATAATTCCTTATTTTTCGAATGAAGATTGTCACTTAACGTTTTCATAAAGGTATCTAGATTTTTGGCATCCTCTTTAGAGCGAGGGTGTTCAAAATCAATGTCAATCCCATCCAAATTTTCTCGTTCGGTAAACCCAACAAGCTCATTAATTAGCTTAGTACGAGATGTAGGATTGGAGATCGCAGCTTTAAAATACTCGTATGACTCTCCACCATTAATATGGTACCAGCCACCAACTGCAAGCATTACATTTGTATCTCGTTTGTGTGCTTCTTGAACCATTGCGCGCAAATTTGACATAGCGCTATCGCCATTCATTAAAAGACTTCCATCTTTTGCAGGATGAGCAAACGAAAAAATAATATGTGTTAATTTAGAATAATTGATTGTATTAGGATCGCGAAAATCTTGAACATAGCCAATCAATACATTAGAATTTTTTTGTTTTATTTTTGGTATTTGTTTTTGGTGTAATTTTTTTGCAGAATTAGGGGCCATTTGTGTAGTTTTCTTCGCTTGATCTGTACTCTTACTAGAATATAACATTCCTGAAAAGAATCCACCTGTGAAAATTAGGATTGATACTAGTGCAAGTAGTAAGTAGCTTTTTTTCATATTCTACATCCCTTTCACATTCCTATAGTCTTTTAAAATAGTAACAAAAAAGACTGAAGAATAGGGATGGTAATATAACCCTTAAGATTAATCATTTAACTTTAATCATCCCCTGTATAACTTAATTATTCTTAATTAGATTATTTCACTATAAATAAAAGCGAAATTATATGAACCTTGTTTGGAAATATAACCACAAAAGTTAATTCTAATTATTTTAGGCTGACTCTTTAACATCATTGTCAGCCTTCTTTTCAATTAAATTAAATGGTGACATGAATACTCTATATGAGGCTAGATTCATCTGTATTCCAAAATGCGTCAAAGGGTTACTTAGGGTAATTCAACTGATTATTTCACAAAAATCCTTTAGTTTAAATTACTAAAAGTTTAATCGAGTGCTATGAATTTTTTTATAAAGTGCTGCCCAGCTTTTTATAGCGATCCTTAGTAGAATGACTATTTCGGTTCGGAGAATCTCGTTCTTCAGCTTGACTCCAACAAACTTGATTTCTTCCTTTTGATTTCGCCCTATATAATGCATCATCCGCTCGTTTCACTATATTTTGTGGAGTTTCCCCAACTGATTGACTAGTAGTGACACCTATTGAAAAAGTAATGTGTATATTCAAGTTATTAGGTAAAAGGAATGGATGTCTTTCAATTTTAGTGCGGATATGTTCTGCTATTTCTATCGATTTTTCAAGATTCTTATCGAGAAGTAATACCGAAAATTCCTCTCCTCCATTTCGAAATACAGTATCATGTTCACTTATCGAAGCAATTAAAATTGATCCCACTTCATGTAAGATAGAATCACCTGCTTGGTGTCCGTAGCGATCATTTATTTGTTTAAAATAATCAATATCTATATAAAGTAGCCCTATGTTTTTACGTTGAATTTTTGCATCTGCCATCAAATTAGATAAGATCAAATCAAATTGTCGAGCATTTTTTAAACCTGTTAAGAAGTCAACAGTAGCTTGTTTTTTGTATTCATAATTCAAATAATTTGATCGACTTATATAGTTTACAAGAATATAGGTAATAATCCCACCAAAAATGGACAAACACCAATAATTAAATAATATAATATTAAAATGGTCTAAATGTCTGACACGAATATATAAGATGATTGAAAAGATAAATGTACTAGTAACAACCATAAAAATCCATTGTTTACTTTTTGAAATCTTTAGGCTACTAATTACGCCCATTATTGCTCCGACAAAAACAATTGCAATAGACACGATTACTACCCCAGTACTAATATCTAAAAATAATAACCTACTTATTGCAATAAGAGTGGACGTGATGAAACTGGATACGAATCCACCAAAGATAGCAGAAACAATCATTACGATATGACGTAAATCAATGATCGTCTCCGTCTCTACCTGAATACTAAAAATCATTAATAGAGAGCCTAGAATTCCAGTAAAAACACCAAATATCATTTTATTTCTCAGATTAATCTCATAAGGATTATTTTTAAAAATAGCCCCACCAACGAACAAAAAAGCGATCATTATACACAAATGAACAAATAAATCTTTTAGCAATTCTAGTATCCTCCAGCCGAAAATATAACAATTTCACAAAAAAACGACGAGAAAAAAGCAACATTAAAATGGATGCTGCTTTTAATTAGATCATTATCATAATATATAATTTCAATATATAATTATACACTATGAAATGAAATAAAATAACATTATACAAAACACTTTGATTAATTATTCTTACATCAGCTTAGAATCTCATTTTCCTAGCAAGTGGCTCAATAACAATATCCATTATCATTTTTAGACAATTCCATGCAAGCGATGATTTTAATGATAAATGTTTATTGTAATAGTATGTATACTCTATCTCTTGTACTGACCCTCGCTTCCTCTTAAATGAACCTGCTCCTGCACTCCGATGTCCCATATAGTTTTTATCGATTATTTCCTTCGTAATAAGCATTGACAATACTCGATAAAGCCCTGCCTCTTTTTCCCTCTCAATCTCATACCCTAATACTGGTGTTGTTAAAACTCCATCTCTCACAAAATAACCAATCACACCAATTACTTTTGCATCTTTCAATACAAGTTTAAATTGTAATGTATTATTTATCGCAGTATTCTTAAAATAGTGCTCTGTAAATTGAGGGTTGTTTATGGAATATTTATCAATATATAACTGATTATATAATTCCTTAACATTCTGATAATCGCCAGTGTGTATATCTCTTATTTGGTAATCAAATTTCTGCAAAAGCTTATTATCTTGATTAAGCGCTTTTCTTTGGTTTTTTGTCAGTGGTATCTTGGGATCAAAAAGATATATCGAACGGGACATAATTCGTTTGTAGCCTTCACTATTAAAACTACTAATCATTTGGTTATGAAGAGTTTCATTTATCGAACGCATGAGGATAGTATACTGTGGAAATTGATTGGTAAGAAACTCTGTCATTTTTTTAATCTGATCACTTGTTAAACTAGGATACAGATTTGTAGACAATAGCCAATTATTTACAACAACAACTTTATTTATATTGCTTTTACGAAGTAAAAATCCAATACCTTCAATAACATACGAAAGAAAAGACTCCAAGCGTTTATTTCCTAATTCCCATAGCTCTTCCTTTGCATAGCTAATATAATGAGTATAAGGAGAAACGACATACGAATTATTGAATTCTTTTTGATTTAGTGAAATTGGTAGAAGGATATCATCAACCTCCAATAAATATATTTCAGTTTCAATGTTCTTAATATATTTCTCTACACCATCTTTCATTAATGTCTCAAAATAATTCCTTATCAAATGACCATCTTTTTTTGTTGACCACTCAATGGAATCGATGTTTTTTGCATCATACAATTTTACCATCGAAGTTTCCTCTCATCGCGTTTTCGATCCGCTTCCTTTTTTTATCAGATGGAATTAAATCGTAAGGTGAAAAGTGGATATCTGGAACGACTAATCGATTTTGTTTCCATAGCTTTGTTATCTCAGATATGACCACTTCTTTCACTGATTCTGAGCTTGCATTTACCTTTAGTTTTACTTCAATTGTTGTCAGATCCATTTGAGTTACCTTGTATTCAAGAATATGATCTGATGCTAGCATAATGGCTCTTCTAATAAAATCGGGAAACAGAACACCTACATCTCCTCCATCCGTTTTGTAGCCATAAAATAAATCATCACAACGTCCATCAATGCGTTCTAATGCTAAAAAGTGTGATCCACAAGGACAATGTGCTTTCCGTTCGATTAGAATGTCATTTAGTCTATAACGAATAATTGGCTGGGTAGTTCTTGTGAAATCAGTTAATATCGGCACAAAAATACCTTTTTCTTTATCTAAATATTCCTTTTGAATTGCTACTAAATCTTCATTCATGTGAAGCGTTCCATGTGAGCATGTAACTGCTAAAAATCCTTCTGTACACTGATAAACTTGGTGAAGTGTTTGCTGAAAGACTTCTTCAATAAACCTTTTATCAAGGTCCTCTAACACTTCAGCTACTGAGACGATCTTTATTGGTCGTATCAGTATTTTATCTTCAATCTGCCATTCTGCGAGTTTTCTTAACATAGACGGCGGAGCTATTATGATGGTCGGCATTAATTCATTTAAGCGGTGAATATGTGTTGGAAAATCATCCAAAAGGTCAAAGAATTGGAAGGTTATTCGGCCATTTTCGGTTGTGCTATACAAATTGTTGTTTGCTCTAAGGAAAAAAGCAATTTTTTGCTTTTCAATTAGGCTTCCAGGTAATAATTTAGCTAAAACAGCTCCAGCCCATTTTGCTGCCTCCTTATCACTCACTAAAAATACCCCTCGGTTTCCGCTTGTACCTGACGATAGGCCTATTGAAATATCAGCTATTTTCGCTGTAAAATCTCTCGTTCTCTCTGCTTCAAACGCTATCTCAAGGGCTCTTTTCTTCTTGATTCCAACGGTATTAAAGTCATCGAAATGGTTCATCATAATTGATTTATCAATAATTGGAAGCGATTCCCAATTATGTTCTTGTATTTCATTTTGATAATCTTTATAGAATTCTCGGTAAAAAGCTGAATGCCTTAACACAAATAATAATTGTTTTTTAATTTCCCGCTGCTGAAAGCGTTGCAATTCCTCCTTGGATAAAAATCTTCTACCATACTTAGTTAACACATATTGTTTCACTAAATTCAGCTTATTCATAAACAAACCCCTTTTTCACAAGCTCCCACGTTTTTTGACAATGTGTTGGTAAAATATCTATTTCAGAATTTGTTCTTGATAAGCGATGAAGTTTTATTACATTTTTCTTATACGCTTTGATATCTTCTATTAATAAATTTGCAACTTTATGAGGGAAAATGAGTTTTTCATAGGCTTGGCTTAACCATACCGCATCAGCACATAATAAAACCCTTTTTCCACTTTGAAGATTGACAAAAATACCAAATTGTCCAATCGCATGTCCAGTTAAATCTACTGCTGTTATCGAATTGTCTCCGAGCACATCAAATCCAGTTGTAAATTCCCCATAGCGATTGTCTAGCTTAATTTCAGCTTGATCAATGAAAGTAATACGCGTATCAATGTCTTCTGGAATCAAATCTAATAAACATCCTTTTGTTAAAGCGCGCAATTTATTCATTGATTTAATAGGTTCATAGCCTTTTCTAAACGTGAGAATTTTCGCATCTGGAAAATCCTTCAATCCACCAGTATGGTCGCCATGAAAATGAGAAAGGATGATCATATTTATATCCTCAGCCTTAATCCCGTCTTTTTCCAATTGTTTTTTTATCGACTTTTCTTCTGAAAAGAAAACCGGTGTTAACTTTGCATATAGTGAATAGGGGAATTTTTTTGTTGCTTCTATAAAATGTGTTGCATAGCCCGTATCAAAAAGGATGTATCCCTTTGTTGGATGCTTTATTAAAGCAACTGTTGCAGGGAACTCTATTGACTTTAATGTTCCATTTGGTAAAACTATCTTTTCGGGGTGTGTACAATAACCACATTCGTAAAGCTTTATCGAATTAATTTTCATGTTTTTTCCACCATTCTACGAATTCCTTTGTCCCCTGTTCTATTGAAACAGCAGGAATATAGCCCAATTCTTGTTGAGCCTTTTCCAGTGACAATGTTTGTGATTGTGAAAGTACACTTACGGTATACCGAGTTAGCAAAGGTTCTCTTCCACCTAAAAAAATTGTTGAGATGTACTCAAGTGTCCTAGCAATAAAAAAAGCCTTGTTATAAGAGATTTCCTTATAAGATACAGTTTTTCCTAATTGGGCCATCACTTCTTCAAGCATTTCATATAGATTTACTCGTACGCCATTTGTAATATTGTATTTTCTGCCTAGTGTTCCTTCCCCTGATGTTAGACAAAGCAATAATGCATCAACAACATTTTCTACATATGTAATATCGACTTCAACATAGCCCTTTCCGATCTTTGGGAACATGCCCTTTTCACATACTTTAATCAACCTAGGGAGAATTGCATTGTCACCAGGGCCAAAAATAGCTCTTGGTCTGATAGTAATTGTTGGCAGACCTTCATGAAATGCTTTATCAATCTCTAATTCTGCTATATATTTCGTTTTTGCATAATGGTTAACGAACTTATTAGGTAATGGATCAGATTCTTTTACATTTCTACGCTCATCAAAGTAAAAATAGAGGCTTGGTGTCGATACATGGATAAGTCGTTTCACACACCATTTCTTACTACCTTCAATGATGTTTTTAGTACCAAGAACATTTGCTGCATAAAAATCCTGATATTTTCCCCAGGGAGAAGAAAGAGCACCACAATGAAACACATAATCTTTATCTTTACAAAGTTCAATGATTCTCTCAGTGTCCTCTAAGGTCGCTTCTTCAAAGCAAATCCCGATCTTTTTTAACGTCTCCCCTACCTCTTTATTTCGTCCAATGCCAGTAACATTGTAACCAAGTGAAGCAAGTCTAAATGCTAATTTCTTTCCTAAAAATCCTGTTGCACCCGTTACTAATATGTTCAAGAATGTTCACCATCCCAGCTAATGTCATACGTTGACTGCTCTAGCATAGTCAGTTTATTAATACGACTTTCCCTCCTCAAAAAGTACATACTCACAAATTGATAGAAAAAAGGCTTTATATCATTTTTTCTAAATGTAATATCTTTATATGTTGCAAGTATTTGAAACCACCGTTTTACTTGTTTCATTGATTTAAAATTGTTTCGTCCATAAAGAAGAACACCTAACTTAATAGCTTCTTTTGTTTCATTTTTAGGGTAAAGTAGATCGGTTTGTTCTCCTTTTATTACTTTGGCCATTTCTTTCCCAAATAAATGCAATCCACTTGTTGCCCGTGGATTGCATTCTATTGGGATGGCAACACCAGCATGATTGACGATAAAATCAAAAGATATTTGTCCTGTAAATGATAGCTTCGCAACGATTGTTTTAACAAATTGCTCGATTTCTGGTTTTTCTGTATATTGATAGGAGAGTGTTGCACCTAAGCCAGCTGTGAATTCGGATTTATATACAGAATGTGCTTGTAATTTCCCATTTCTTGCAAATCCATAGGAACAGTATTGTTTTCCAAAGATCCGCTCCTGCACTATCCAAAGTGAATCTTCAAATACTTGTATTGGAAACTCTTCTCCTCGTTTTAGAAATATTACCGAATCAGAAAACCTAGAATAGACTTTTTTCAATACTAGATCACTATGAAATTCCTTTATAAAATCTGTTTGATTTACTTGTGGTTGTAGGAATTGTGTTTTTGGTGTTTCATAGCCTAGTTCCTCGACAAATCGGATGAACCTTTCTTTATGATGGAGTAATTTCATTTTTTTCAAGATCATCGACTACTACATCACAATAAGCTGATAATTGATCCTTATACATTGAGACAAAGAAGATCTCTTCACAAGTAGGCATTAATATATCTACGCGCTTATTTTTAATTATCTGTATTAAACAGTTAATAAATTCTTGCGTTTCATATTTTGGAGAAGGGTATAAAAAGAATTCTTTTATCCGATTTGTGGTTTTTGCAAGCGCATATGGGACACTATCAGCAGTATAAACATCCATTCCTCCATCTTCTAAAACTCTGCATAAGTGAAGTGTAACTGGTGCTCTAGCTCCTAATATCAAAACTCGCTTTCTCTTAATATTCAAGTACGATGCCTCCAATGGATAATCCTGCTGAAGTTCCTAATAGTAAAACTTTGTCTCCTCTTTTCACTCTTCCTTGTTGAACAGCTTCAAATAACGCCATTGGAATAGATGCTGCAATCATATTTCCATAGTTTTCAATAATATTCATAAACCTCGACTCATCTACTCCTAGCTTTTTACGGATTATCTTCATCGCAGATGCGCTTGCTTGGTGAGGGATCACCATATCGATATCTTCCATTGTAAGATTTGTAGTTGAAAAGAGTGTTTCGATAAATCGTGGTAGAAGTTTAAAGGATAATTTAAAGATGGCCCTTCCATCCATATCAAAAAGAAAATCACCTTTTGTTTGTTCGTTATATTCTCTAGGATGGATTTTGGTTCCTCCACCTCTTATTTCAGATAAATGAGCACCCGCACTATATGTTTCCATATGTGAGCATAGTATCCCTGAACCATCAGTTGATTTGGATAAAACAACCGCAACAGCACCATCCCCAAACAAAATTGAGCTCTCGTCTTGATCCCAGTTTAGTCCTACTGAGGAAATCTCAGAGGATATTACTAATACATTCTTATACCTACCACAATCAATTGCATATGAGATCATATCTAGAGCTGTAACAAAGCTTAAACAAGTAGAGTTTAGATCAAATGCAGGAATGCCAGAAGTCTGAAGACCTAATTGTTCATGAAGCAATGCGGCATTACAGGGGATTGCTTGCTCCATCGTACCACTTCCACTAATTAAACAATCAATATCAGTTAAAGTTAAACCGGCATCTTGAACTGCTTTTTTAGAAGCCTCTGCACCCATATAAGAAGCTGTTTCATCTCCAACAAAATACCGTTCCTTCACCCCTGATTTGCTTTCAGACCACCCACTTTTTGTTGAAAGTATTTGATCGATTTCTTCCGCTTTCACCAATCGTTTCGGTAAATATGTGCCGATACCTTTTATTTTTATACTACGTTTCATTTATGTGCACCTCAATGTTTATGTCAGTTGTACTTAATCTATGAAGGTATATCAAACAAATAGTAGAAAAGTAACTATTTATTAGCGAAACTTCTCCATACATCTTACCTTTTATAATTCTATTGGAAAATATCTGTATTTCAATTTATCGTTTTTTCTTGATATTATTTCATTCATCCTTTCTAAATTCCAAACACTAAAAAAGGGTCAGACCCACCTAAAACTAAAGGGTCTGACATTTTTTAGCATCATCTATATATCATGTTTAGAATTGTGTTAATCTTTTTATTAGCCCACTGTATGAGAGATTCATAGACGTTTTTACTAGTATACATGTATCACGATCAGAAGTTGCTTGTAATATATCAAATGCTGCTTGTTGATCATACGCATGGAAAACTTTATTTGTATCCATTCCAAGTTCAATTGCTCGATCACTCATTACCTTTGATTTTTCTCCGATTGTAACAAAAAAATCTACTTTACTGTTTATAACAAGATCCGCTACTTTTATATATTCATTTACATAAGATTGTCCTAGTTCCTCAATATCACCTAGAACAACAATTTTTTTATTCGCTTTACTAGCGTGTTGTAGTACATCAAAAGCAGCTTTTATTGATGTAGGATTTGTACTCCATGTATCATCGATAATTACACTTTCGTTTATCCCTTTTTTAAATTGGGTATGGCGTCTAACGTGCTTAAATGATTTTAATCGTTCAATTGCTTCGATTATACTGATATTTAATTCCATACATACAGCAATTGCGTACATTGCGTTATATACATTATGTTCCCCAAAACCTGGTACAAAACATGGATAGACCGTGCCATTATATTTTAGATTAAATCGCATTCCCTTTTTCCCATATCTAATATTGCTAGCTGTAAACATCGTATCCTTCTTTAAACTTACATAAACAATTTTCCCTTTAAAATCATTTAGATTTATTCTTTTTGTATATTCATCATCTGCATTTAATACTAGTACACCCTTATTTTGTAAGGCTATTAGCATTTTCGCTTTTTCCTCGATGTATTTATCATGCTCGTGAAATCCTTCAAGATGATCCACACCAATGTTTGTAATAACTCCAATCTCTGGCATAAAGTAATGTGCTGTGTAAAGCATATTATCAGGGCTGTCTACTCCCATTTCAATGACAGCTACGTCTGTCTTATTATCAATTTGCATGAGATATTTAAGATTACGTGATAATCCATTTTCACTCAACCTCGTTTTGACAACATTTAAGTCTTTTGATAAAATGCATGCAATCATTTCTTTTGTTGTGGTTTTTCCGCAAGTTCCTGTAACTCCAATAATTGGAAGCGAGAACAAACTTCGATAATAGCTTATAAATTTATAATAGGCAGTTTTTACATTCTGAACATAGACAATAGTAATGCCCTCATCCTTAATACTTTTAACAAATGATAAGTTACTTACTACAAGTACACATCCATCTACATCACTAGGAATTTGAATCTTTTCCTTTTTCATATGAAAATAAATTGAATGATTTGTGATTGGGTATCTCTTCCCTTTTGCTACACTTTTTATTAAGGGGTTTTCTTGCCCATTTATGATTTCTCCATTTAATATTGGAAGAATACTTACAAGTCTGAGATGTTTCATAACTCACCTCACTTTCTGTTAGAATATGTTGATTGGATATATACTAAAAACCTGAAAGATTATTCTCCAGGTTTTTACTCCACACATTTTCTAATGAATTTTCACTCATCTTGGCTCGATAATAATTTTTCTATTTAGTAACTCAACATTTAGGTAGTGAATTGCACAAAAACTAGATAGGTCAACGTCGACACAAATCGGAGTTCTTTCTAATCTTACAATTTCACATATCTCTTTTGACAAACGTCCATCAATGTCCAATGGTTTTAACAAAGAAAGAGTTGCACACTTTTGCTTTTCATCTATATTTTCGATTCGAAAAAAACTAGTACAAAATGAGTCCGATTTTTCATCTTCCAAATGATTAGAAATATATCCTGTTAACTCGAACAATCCACAATCATTCCATAATATAAAAGGAATCGTATCCACTATTTTCACATGTTTACATCGATATTTAGAACTACTTAATGATGGATCTATTATGAATTCTTGATGGAATTTAATTGTTTTCAATGTCTCTAAAATGCATAAGTTTCTCATTTCCTTATGTGAATCAATCATCCACCCTCCTACCCCATTCTCCGTTTTCTCCCTATATAGTATAAGTTTGTTAACCAAATTGTGAATGTACCCTGTAAATAGGGTTGCCTAGAAATTAGTTTGCATGTAGACTCATAGCATAAGGAATCATTTGTTTAGCAACTTCAAATTCCCTATGTTTAGAACCAGGTCTCCAGTTAACTTCATAGATCCATAGCTTTCTATTTGCATCGATTCCTACATCAATTCCAAGTTCATCAAAGGAACAGTTGTAAATTTGATCGAGATGTTCAGAAAACGATATGGCAAAGGTTTGTAATATTTGATCTACCTGTGAACTCTCTTGACCAAATTCCTGTTCTAAGAAAGAAGTTAATTCCCCTCTAAATCCTCCACTGCTGATATTACTTATTAATTTTCCATCTCCATTAATTCTCGGATAGATAAGAGCAATCACCCACTTCTTATTTTCATTTTTTAGAACATGTAAACGAAAGTCATACGCTAATCCTGATTTAGTCTTACACTCAATAAAAGGCTGCATGATATATTTATTCTTTATTTTTCCAGTCAAATCATCCACTAACTCTTGAATTGTTATTCGTTTCAGTTCTTTACCATGTAGAATTGAAATAAGATCCTCTTCTATTTCTTCAATAAAATAGATATCTTTGCCCTTATTACCCGACATTGGCTTCATCACTATTTTCGAATGTTTTTTCAAATAGGATATGACCTGTTTTCCACGCTGAATTCTTTTTGTCGGTATCAGGTAGTCTGCAAATTCGTTTTCTGTTTTTACTTTTTTATATACTTGTAATTTATTTCCTACAGAATGACTGGTAAAAGGAAGGTCTTGTTTCAATCTCCTATAAATCATCACTTGTTCCGCTGATTTTGGACTACTGCTGTTTATCACAACATCTGGAAAGTCTGTTTCTAATTGTAGCCATTCTCCATTTCCATATTGCCAACTGTTAATTTTTCTTCTATTAAAATCAATCCCGTTATAGGAAAAATAAATAAAATCTACACCTTCCATTTTTGCAACTGCTGCAAATGCATAGGCCTTTTTTACCTTTTCCGGACTTTTTCGATAATGGAGCATACCAATTAATGTCATGTTGAATCATCCTTATAGAGGGACTAAATAAAACTTTATTTCTTTAGCCGCTTTCATTGCAATCCTTTTAGCTTCTTCCGGTGTGTCAGCCGCTGCAAGAACATATGCGTATCTGTCACCCATTGACATTGGAATTGTTAAAATTGTTCCTTTCCGAGGTTTAACATATACTTTTCTAACTCCGCTTATGGCAGAAGCTCGATTTTTCCCTGTTATTTTTAACAATCTCCCTGTTGAATTAACAGTTAAATAATGTGCGTAAACATATTTTTGTTCATTAATCGTTTGAAAGGATTTTAAACCTAAGGTCAATTTTAAAATTTCTTTTGCTAAATTTATCCCTGTACTTTCCATAATGATTTCATTCATTGCACCGCCAGAAATTCGTGGATTTATTTCGATTAATTTCCAAACGCCATTTACGAACCTCATTTCTAAGTGACAACTACCATCAGTAAATTCCATACATTTTAGTATGCTTGTTACCGAGTTTATTAAATTCGTATATGCTTCTTCTGTTAGTACTGCAGGATATTCATATCCTGTTACAATAAAACGATATTTATGATCAATTTTCTGTTCAATTACTCCTGCAAACTCTATTTTTCCATTACATACAACAATCTCAATAATGTATTGGGTTCCATTTAAAAATTCCTCAACTAAAATTGAACTAGTTGGATATTTCCTTCTTAAAGACAAAAAACCATTTGTAAATTCTTCAATACTTTTTACTAAAATCACATCTTTTGAGCCATTTGATACTGGGATTTTAAGTACTAGTGGTAATTGATCTTTAATCTTTTCAATACAAAAGGTAAGAGGAGCCTCAAAAGGGAGAATCGTATATGATGGCGTTGAAGGGTGAGTGGATAAATGATCACGGGTCCTTGTTTTATCCTCCATCCTATAAAGTGCTTTAGTTGATAAATGAACTAGACCTAAATATTCAGATAGTCTTGCTGCTACATACACAAAAGGATCTATGTAACTAATACAACCCTTTATTGATTTACCCAGCTCAGACAATCTTTCAATCTCCCTTATTAGTTCTTCATTATATGATAAATTTTTCAAATAAATCATCAAATGGACATCAGGGAACTCATCTCGTTGGCGGAAAAAATTTTCCCGATCAGTAAACAAAACAGTGAAGTAGCCAAGTTCTTCCGCTGCTTTTATTGCATCTCTACTTGATCCTGATTTGTTCGTGCCGATAAATACAATCGTTTTCATATTCTCTTCAACTCCAAAAACGTAAAGTGAAACTTCTAAAAGGTCAGAAAATGGCTTTAATCATAATTTATTCATGTGAATTTCAATGTGTCATTTTTTTTAGTATGTTTTGAAAAAATCCAACATCTAATAAATGTATATGGTAGTAGGAGGTTTTAAATGTGAGGACAATTGGGGTTTTACTGACAGAAAGAACATATCAGTCCATTAAAAAAGGAACTCCTCCCCGTTCGATTACATTTTACGAAGAGGTTGCTATTTTAAATAAGTTATCAATTGTTTATACCTGCCCTTCGCAAATAAATGACATTTATGTAGAAACTGGCTTGGTATATGATGCAAATTTAAAAACATTTCATGAAAAATCATGCCCACTCCCTTCCATTTTTTATAATCGTTCAAGCTTCAATAATAGTAAGTCCATAAAAAAAGTGAGTTCACTTATACAAACTAATATTGTTGTTTTTAATGCACTCCCGTTTAGAAACGGTAAGCATAAAATAAACAACATTTTACAAGGTTATGAAACGATAAATAAACACCTTCCGAAAACAGCCATGACCTCAGAATCATCGTTGATCAAAATGATGAAAAAGTATTCAATGCTTATTCTCAAGCCATGCCATAGTAGTAAAGGAAAAGGAATCATGTCTCTTGAAGAAGTCAATCAAAATCAATGGCTTCTTATTTATCAAACCAAAAATGGGAACATGAAGGAAATCGGAGAAAAACAGCAGATTGTGAAGCTTATTATGAAAAAAATCAACGGAAAAAAATATATAATACAAGAAAAAATTAAACTATCAACGTTAAATGATCGCCCCTTTGATATTCGAGTTATTCTTCAAAAAAACGATCTAGGAGAGTGGAGCGTCACGGGGATGCTAGGTAAACTTGCCGCAATAGAAGAATTTGTTACGAATGTTGGACATAGAGGAGAATTTGATTTATTAGAGTCCTATTTAATGAAACATCCATCACTATCCTCATCCAGTGTTATTCTTCAATTGGAACAGTTATCAAAGCTAATCGCTCAGAAATTAGAAAAACACTGCTATCTACTCGGTGATTTAGGTTTTGATTTTGGTGTAACAAACGAGGGGAAAATTTATTTTATAGAATGTAATTTCAGGTCACAATATAACGTGCTAAAAAGCAAAGAATATCTCTACTACTTATGGAAACAAACTCATACCCAACCAATTTTATATGCGAAATTTTTATTAAATAATCTTTAATACATTCATTAAATTTGAGACCCTATAAGTTGAAATATTTTTAATGAAAATAGGAAAACTAAGCAGGATACAAACATCTTAAAAAAGGAGGTTTTCAAAGTGTCAAAGAAAAAACAAACACCATCACCAGAAGTTGATCAAAAACAACTAATCAACGACAAGGTTGAAAAGTTACGTGAAAACAATTATGAAGATGATCACGTTCGGAAGGTAACAATAAGTGGTGCAGATGGTCAATAGGAACTAGGTTTTAATTTACAAAGCCTGCATTTTTAACAATTACAGGCTTTGTAAATTTACTAATATTAATATTAATCGTTTTCTTACAAGCTTGGAAGTGTTTGAGAAATCTGTTTCTTCACCGTGTTCTCCAATACACCAATACCCCCTATTTCGATTTCAATTCGATCATTATGATCCAATGTAAATTCATTCGGAGGTACAATACATGTGCCTGTTAGTAACACTGTACCATCAAATATTTCGTTATCTTTTAATAAATAGGAAACTAGCTCTGTATAGCTACGTTTTAATTGCTCTGTATTTGCAGTACCTTCAAATACTTTTTCTTCATTTCGGAATATTCTACATGTAATATCAAAGTTATATGGATCTTCTACCGTTTCTGCTAGTCGAATCGAAGGACCAATCGAACATGAATTTTTCCATACTTTTGCTTGTGGTAAATACAACGGATTTTCCCCTTCAATATCCCGACAGCTCATATCGTTTCCAATTGTATAACCAATGACTTTCCCTATCTTATTAATAACCAACCCTAGCTCTGGCTCAGGAATTTGCCAATTTGAGTCACTTCGTAAATAAACTTCACCTCTAGGTGCAACAGTCCGAGCACTTGTTGATTTGAAAAAGATTTCAGGACGTGCCGCATTGTATACCTTGTCATAGAATGTTTCTTCTTTTTTCTCATACCCTTGAGATGCCTCGTAATTTCTTGCAAGCTTGCTATTTTCATAGGTTACGCCCGCTGCCCATACTTCAGGGGCATCGACTGGTATTAACAAATCTAATTCATTTAACGTCATTTCCAATGGAAGAGAATTTTCGATTACTTCTTCAATAAGAAACAATGGTGTTTTTCCCTTATCTTCTGCCTCCCTAACTAAAGATAAAAAATCTGACTGAGGTAGGACATATATTTTACTTTCAATGGTCAACACCGCTAAAACGCTTTCATTTAATTCGTTTCTATACCGTATAATATTCATTTTAAATTCCTCCAGCTATTTAATATGATATTACAAATATCGAATAACCTGATCTGAATTAGTTCCAATTACATTTTCCTCATCTAGGAGCTCTTTATAAATAAAGTATTCAAAATCAGCATGCTTTTTTGCACCGCTTAAATCTTGAACACACAATCCGATAAATGTTCCTGTAAAGCGTATGTAATCACCGTATTCGTCTGATAAATGACAAATATCGATTAAAGGACCAATCTTGTTCCATTTATCATTTTGCGAATAGGTATAATAAAATTGCAAGTTCTCCCTTTCGATAACAGCTTTTAACTTACAAGTTTTTCCTTCCTGTAGAGGGACATCTTTTTCTAACAATTCATCATATTGCCCATTCTTTGTTTGGATGATGTTCAAACACTTACCTAGCTCCTCATTATTGGATATCCGTAAATATACATAATCATTTGTGTCATAATAAACAACTAGCCCTGCCATATGTTGAAAATGTTCTGGATTGAAATCAATTGCTGTTTCAACTTCACAATTAAAACTTTGTTGCCTTCTTGCTACTAAACTTTGTTTATGCGTGGATGATAGCGATTCCATTCCTTTTAATCTTAAAAAGCCTGATCGTTCTGTTAAAGATATCCATGAAGGATCTGTTGGAATTCGTAATGTACTCCAATTAAGCTGTAGAGACTCGGATTGAAAGTCATCTTTTATCAAAACTGGATCAAATGGATGTGACTCAATTTTAGGTGCCTCAACATGTAAGGACGGTGTATTTCCTTCACCATCGATTCTCAGCCAACTATCTTCAGTCCAATAACAGCGTTGGATCGCTGTTTCTCTTCCTAAATTACAGTAGTTATCCTTCAATGGTCGACCACAAAGATGTGCTAAATACCACTCATCAGTGTGTGTTTGAACAAGACTACCATGTCCCGCCTTCTGTAAGGATAGTTCTGGATGGTTAGCAGATGTTAGAATTGGATTTGACGGATCAACTTCAAAAGGCCCAAAAAGCGATTTAGATCTAGCCATTGTAACAGCATGGTTATATTCTGTACCACCTTCTGCTGTCATCAAATAGTAATAACCATTTCGTTTATAAAGATGTGGCCCTTCAGTAAGCTTAAGGTCTGTTCCTTTAAAGATATTTATTACTGGTCCAACTAGTTTTGCTTCTTCTAACGAGTATTCTTGAATTACAATGCCTGCAAACGAGTTTTTTCCTTTTCGACCATCCCAAAGCATGTTTACTAACCACTTTTTTCCATCGTCATCATGAAACAGTGAAGGATCGAATCCACTGCTATTTAGATAGATTGGTTCAGACCACGGCCCCATAATATCTTGTGCTGTCACTAAATAGTTATGTGTATCTTTGTATGCTCCTTTTCTACTTTTCACATCTGTATAAATCAAATAAAAGATTCCCTCTGAATAGGTCAAACATGGTGCCCAAACTCCCCCGGAATCAATATTACCTTCCATATTCACCTGTGATTTACGTGTTAAAGCATGTGTTAATAATCTCCAGTTTACTAGATCTTTAGAATGGTGAATTTGTACCCCAGGGAACCATTCAAAAGTAGATGTTGCAATATAATAATCATCCTCCACCCTTAAAATTGAAGGATCCGGGTTAAAACCACGTAAAATTGGATTTGTAATCTTTCTCATCTTTGCCTCCTCAATTCTACCATACTAGTATGGCTATGATGGTGTAATGATAGGATGAATTTGCATCCATCCCTTAAAATTAGTCTTAACTATACTTGATAATCTTCTTCAGTTTTTTAAATAAACTGATAATTTAACTTTACCATAAAACCCATATTTAACATAGATTCAAATTCTAGTTTTCCATTATTTTTTCTGCTAAAATCCATCTATACCACTGAATTTTGAATTAAATAAGTTAACCTTAAAGATTATTACTTACAACGAAATCAACCTACTAAATCTTATCGATTTAATAGGTTGATTTATCTAAACTACGTTATTATTTTACAGCAGAGGGACGTTCCTTCGCTTTATCCGATTCCCCAGCATTTTTAGATGATTCGTCTCGATTTTGAGCCATTTCTTCAACTGTTTTCACTTTTAAACGTGCTGCACCTTCGTAATTTTTTGTAGGTAATAGATTTCCGGAAGCTAATCGTTTCTTCGCTTCAGCTATTGCTTCTTTATACTGTGGCAACCATCGCTCTTGTGCGACAAGCATTTCGTCAGTCATTTGCCATATTTCCTTTGGATTACAAACTGCCCCAACCAATGGGTCCATCATCATTGCTTGTCGAAGTAGGAAATCATCGCCATTAATCGCTGCTTCAACAGCTAATCTTTGTACTGAAATACTCACATTACAAACAGCAGCACAGCCTAATGGAAGATTTCCTACATGTGGCATGCTTATCCCATTACGATCAACATATCCAGGTGCTTCTATGATAGCATCGTCTGGTAAATTTGAAATCACACCATTGTTTACTACGTTGAAGTGACCTCTGTAAACACGGCCTGTTTCAAGGGCTTCAATAATATATGAACCATGCTCTTCCCCTCGGTTTTCTTGTTTATATTCCATTGCTGGTTCTGTTAACCAATTAGGAAAGTCTGTTTCAAACCAATTTCTTCCCTCTGTACATACGCGTAAATAACCGCCAGTTTCTCCATTAATCCATGTACCTAAATCAATCCATTCATTGATTTCTTCTGCACGCTTACGATACCATGGAACATATTCACTTAAATGGCCATTTGATTCTGTTGAATAGAAACCAAAACGTCTGAGCATATCGATACGGACCTTTTCTGTCTTACTAAACTCAGGATGATTCTCGAATGCTTCTAATATTTCCCCTGTCATATCCTCACCATTGTGCTTCACACTTATATACCATGTTTGGTGATTGATACCTGCACAGATGATGTCTACTTCTTCCTTTTTCAATCCAAGTGCATTTGCAATTTGTCTATGACCACCTTGTACCCCGTGGCAAAGACCAATTGTTCGTACACCACCATAAGTATTACAAGCCCACGTTAACATAGCCATTGGGTTCGCATAGTTAAGCAATAAACAATTTTTTTCAGCTACTTCACGGATATCTTTACAGATTTCCATCATCTCAGCAATACCCCGTTGACCGTACATGATTCCTCCAGCACAAAGCGTATCACCAACACATTGATCAATACCATACTTTAACGGAATATCTACATCGGTTTGAAATGCCTCAAGCCCGCCAATTCTCACGACAGAAAAGATGTATCTGGCATCTCTTAATGCTTCTCTTCGATTTGTTGTTGAAAATATCTTAATATCTAAACCATTCTCGTCTATATCACGCTGACAAAGCTGAGTAACCATATCAAGATTTTGTGAATTAATATCTGTAAAAGCAACTTCTATTTGATTAAATTCCGAAACCGCTAATAGATCTCGTAATAAACCTCTAGTAAAACCAATGCTTCCTGCGCCAATAAATGCGATTTTAAATGACATTGACAGTTCTCCTTTTCTCAGTTCAGTATTAAAAAACCTATGATTATTTTATCAACTATGACTTGAATACGTTTTCAATTTTATAACTTTATGATGTAAAAAATCTTAACCTTTTTTTAATTCTAGGGTTATTTGCTTTTCGTTATAAGATCACACTTTAGGTATACTTTTTTGATCATACCAAAAAGCAACGGCCATCAAACCGTTGCTAATTTCTTACTAACTGCTATATTTAACGATGTTTTTAAGTACAGATTTTCTAAACTCAAGTGGTGTTTTATTTGTATACTTTTTAAAAAGAAGACTAAAGTATTGTCTGCTATTGATACCTACATAATGTGAGATTTCGATTATAGGTATATCTGTATCAGTTAAAAGCATTTTTGCCTTTTCCATTCGATGAGAAGTCAAATATTCCATAATCGAACAGTCCATTTGATTTTTAAAAATACGGTGAAGATATCCAGGATGTAAATTTACTGCTTTACCAACATCTTTTATTTGTATATCACAGTCGTAGTTTTGATGGAGGAATTCAATCGCCTTCTTCACATAGATATTCGCCTGATGAAACTCACAATCTTTCTCTTTTTCTTCAACAACCATTCTAGCTATTTGAATAAGTAATTGAGCCAAAAGAATCTGAACCAACATTTCGTTTTCCGAGCCTTTTTTATCCATCTCTAATACCAGATTTTTAAGTGTATGATAGATTTCATTTGGATCCTTTAACACAATATATGAGTAACTTAATGCTAATAATTGAGTCAGGCTTTTATTTTCCGCTACTAACTCTTTAAACGCCGGAAAACTCCCCTGTTTTTGCACGAAGGAAAACTCTATATTTAACATTCTGCATGGAACGCTTTTCTCTACTGTTAATCGATGGGGCACATTTGCATCTAATAAAATAAAATCTCCCTTTTTCATTGAAATCCTTTTATCTTCTGTCTCAACCGTACATTTCCCATCGATTACATACATGATTTCTACTTCCTTATGTGAATGAAAAGGCATTTGATGACTTTGCCATTGTTTAAAATAATAGGCATTTACCTTTGGGTGGAATTGACCTGCTATCAATTCATCTTGATAAAGACTAAAATTGTTCATAGCCCCCCCCTTAAGTCATACGTTATGTTTTAGATTCATTCATTACAAAGCTTATTCTTCAATCATTCCATTTGGATAAACCATTACCTTTAAACTGGCTTTTTTATTAAGTCTTGCTCGTTCCATCGCTTCCTTCGTTTCTTCTAACATAAAGCGATCAGTAATTAAGCTTATTAATTCAGTATTCTGCGCATTCAAAAATTCAATTCCTTGAGGATATGTATTTGAGTATCGGAAAATTCCGAAAATATCTAATTCATTATCTGCAATAAGAGGAACATTTAGACCTATTTCATCTTGTGGAGGTAGACCAATGATTGCCATTTTTCCCCCACGTTTGACAGCTTTCAACGCAGATTGTAACGCTTTTGGGTTTCCGGCTGTTTCAAATGCAACATCGACACCTTTTCCATCAGTTATCTTTAGTATTTCTTCATTTGGATCTTGTTCTAATACATTAATCACATGGGTTGCTCCAAGTTTTTTAGCTGCTTCTAAACGATTATTTTCCAAATCAGTAACAATAATATTTGCAGCACCAAACGCTTTAACTGCTGCAATTGCAGTTAATCCTACCGGCCCCATCCCCATAATTGCAACAGTTGAACCTGGTTTAAGATTTGAACGCTTTGCTGCATGAATTCCAACAGAAAAAGGCTCAACAAGTGCTGCCTCCTCAAATGATAGATCATCAGGAATAGGAAATAAAAAATCTTCACGATGCTTTATGTATTGTACAAATGCACCATCAACAGGTGGTGTTGCCAAAAACTGAACGTCTGGACAAAGATTATATCTTCCCTCTTTACAGTATTCACAACGACCGCATGTAATACCTGGTTCAATTGCAACACGATCTCCAACTTTTACGTTCGTAACATTTTCACCAACCTTTGCAACAATACCTGCACATTCATGTCCTAAAATAATTGGTTTTTCAACGACATAACGGCCAATCTTGCCGTGTTCATAATAATGAATATCTGACCCACAAACACCTACAGCCATGACTTTCACTAACACCTCATCACCTTGAACCTGTGGTACTGCGATTTCTTGTATTTCGATATCAAAAGGTTTATTCATTACTGCAGCTTTCATAATAGTAGGAACCTCTATTACTCCAGCTATTTTTACATTTGATTTTGTCGTCATTTTTACTTCCTCCAATTATTTTATTAAAAACCTACACTGATAACGTTTACATAATTGTTCAGTCTAAACTTTCCCTTAGGTCTGAAACGGTCCCAATTTTGTCTACTTTATTAAAGAATACCACCATCCTTAATTAAAGTAAAAGATAGATTACTAGTTTTAACCCAAAAATCTCTTTCCACTTTTTTATAAAAATAAGATGATCGTTACAGTCAACTTTTCTTGTCAAGGCACCAACTCTTTAAAGTAAACACTTTGACTCCATTACGTTTTTTTCAATTTATAAAAATTAATTTTCACAATTTGCATGAAGAATTCTACATATAGAGACACTACAAAGAACAGTTTAAATGTAGAGGTGTTATTAATGGAAATTAGTAGGTATGAATTAAAACGTGATTTGAATAATTATTACACACTTGTCATTTATCTTGATCCTCTGTTGACTGAATTTTCAACAGAATTAGGAGAAGCTCAACTAAAAAAAGATGATTTCAATAAACATTTTCGAACTTTAATCAAAGAGAGATTTCCGTATGTTCCTATTAAAGCTGCGAAGGTAATGGCTGGATCTTTACTTATTACGACTTTATATTTAACAGGATCAGCAACGAGTGCAGAAGCAAGTAGTTCCACCCAGCTCACACAAGGAAATCAATTTGATGTGTACACCGTACAATCTGGTGATAGCTTATTTCTTATTGCAAAACGATTTAATGTGTCAACTGCCTCTCTTAAATCGTTAAATCATTTAGCATCAGACTCTATTTTTATTGGCCAAAAGTTAAATCTACCTTTCTTCACCTATACTGTTGTTTCAGGTGATAGCCTTTCTGTTATCGCCAAACGTTTTAATACGACGACTGAGGCAATAGGAGCATTTAATCAACTTACAAGTTATACAATTAACATTGGACAAAAGCTTAAAATCCCAATAGATACTAATCAAATTCAAGAAACACCTGATGCCCCTCCAATAGTTGAAAATAATAATAATAATAATAATAGTACGTACACGGTTATTTCCGGTGATTCTTTGTCACTAATTGCCAAAAAACTCAATACAACTGTCGATACTATTCGGACTTTAAATCTTTTAACGTCTGATATGATATATGTTGGCCAAATATTGAAAGTTCCGCAAAATCAACTGCTTGATCCAACAGAAGAAGCACCACCAACAACTGTTAAAGAGCCAGAACTAGAACTAGCTCCTGAGACACAAAAAACAGATGCTCCAACTACATATACGGTTATTTCAGGGGATTCATTATCATTAATAGCGAAAAAGTTTTCTACGACTGTCGCTGCCATTCAGGATCAAAACAACTTAACAACAACCGTTATCTTTGTCGGACAAATGTTAACCATTCCAAAAGCAGCGGTAGAAAGCGAGGCTACAACAGAACCAATTAAAGAAATAACAACAACTTATACCGTTATCGCTGGGGATTCTTTATCTGTTATCGCAAAACGCTTAAACACAACAGTAAACGCTATTAAGACAACCAATGGTTTAACAACAGACCTTATCTTTGTTGGTCAAACACTCAAAATACCTACAGTTGATACTGCACCTGTGAAACCTGCAGATAATTTGGCTCCTTCTATTCCTGTTTTAACTACAGCTAGTCAGATTACTAGTTCAAACTATGCACGTTTGAATATATCAGGAGCAACAGAAGCCAATGCAAATGTAAAAGTTTCCATTTCAGACGGTAAGAATGAACCTAATACATTCGAGATAAAAGCTGATGCAAATGGAAAGTTCCAAAAGGTTGTAGATGTATCGATGTTACAGGATGGATCTGTTACCATTACAGCTTCGGCAACAGATGCTGCAGGAAATCAAAGTTCAGAATCTCAATTAATTGTAAAAAAAGATACTGTTTCAACAGCTCCTACCATCTCGTATACAACGATTAATCAGTCATCATCTGGAGCTCACCCTATTATAGGTACAGCAGATCCTGGCTCTATCGTGACAATCATGATATCTGACGGAGAAAATTTAGAGATTACAACTCAAAGCATAGCAAATGAACGTGGAGAATTCCGAGCCATTGTAGATTTAACTCCTTTAAATGATGGGGAAATTTTCATTACTGCCAAGGCAATAGATTCTGCTGAAAATGAAAGTCAAGCATCGAAAATTTCTGTTATTAAGGATGCTTCTATTAATCGACCAACAATGGAACTACCTTCTACAGTAAATAGTGATTCTGTTGGAAATGTAGCCATCAAAGGAAAAAGTGAAGAAAATGCTTCCATTATGATAAAAGCTACAGATGGAGTTTCTGTGGTTGAAGCTAGTGTGACAAGCACTAAAGAAGGTGACTATCAAGCAAATTTGGATTTAACTTCACTTAATGATGGGAAAATTACGATTACTGCTACCGCTATTGACCGATTTGGTAACAAAAGCGAGAAAAATATAGGAATAATTGCTAAGGACACATTTGCAACTGAACCTATAATCGATACTAAAAAACACGTTACAAATGTAAATGCACACGAATACACAATTTTTGGCGTTGCTGAGCCTGACGCTACAATCAAAATTATTGTAACTGATGAAAATAACTCTAAAATTAATACTATTGTAACAGCTAATGAAAATGGTGAATTTCAAGCAAATGTTGATTTACGTTCACTTAGTGACGGTCAACTAATAATAACTGCTCAAGGAATAGATTTGTCTGGTAATCGTAGTGTTACCCTAGTTAAAAAGCTGTTAAAAGACACTGATATTCCCCTAGTCCCTATATTTAATAATAATTTTTTTATTAATAGTGAAAATCAAAGCTCATACCTTCTTACGGGATCTGCAGAAGGAAATGCCCAAATCAATGTAATCATCTTTAATAACGATGGGCAGTCGATTCAAGTAGATGGAACTGCTGATGAGGGTGGGAGCTACCAAATTCCAATTGACCTCACCACATTTAATGATGGAGATGTAACATTCAAAATAACGCAAAATGATTTCGCAGGGAACATTAGTCCTTCCATCTCAAAAACAATAATAAAGGATACAATCGCTCCAACAAATCTAAAGGTTGATCTACTTAATACTATTTTTAGTGGTAATGCTAACTCCTATAAAGTTGGTGGCTCGGCTGAACCAAACATTACGCTTGAAATTACTCTTTCAGATGAGAAAACAAATGTAACAAAGTCTTTGACAACTAACCAAGATGGGTCTTTTGAAATACCATTAGATGTTAGTACATTAATGGATGGAATTATCACTGTTTCATTTTTGACAAGGGATGCAGCTGGAAATAGTGGTTCACCAGAGTCCATCACCATTAAGAAGGATACAACTGCACCTGCTGAAGCGATTGTAACAGTTCCACCCTATGTGAATTCACAAAATATGAAGCAATATAACATAACTGGCTCTAGTGTTGAAGAAGGTTCACTAATCAAAATGGTCGTAACAGATGGGACGACGGAGATAATAAAATCAGCGAAGGTAATAAATGGTAGTTTTAACACACAACTCGATTTAGCAAGTTTAAAAGATGGTCCAATAACCTTTGAAATCACTCAAACAGATCTTGCTGGAAACACAGGTATTGTTCAAGCATCTTCGATTGAAAAAGATACAGTTGTAGAAAATCCAATTGTTTCAAAAAGTGGTTTCAAATATGAAAACCTCCAGTCTATTTATACAATGATTGGAATAGCTGAGCCAAATGCAACAATTGATATAACGATTTATGATGCCAACGGGAATAAACTTTTAACAAAATCATCCTCTGCCGATTCTAAGGGGTATTATTCAACATTTTTTCAGCTAGATCTTGATGTGCTGAACACATCTGGTGAGATAACTGCATCAGTCTCTCAAACAGATTTAGCTGGAAACACAAGTGATATAACATCTGTAAACCTTTACACTTATCAAGTTGCAGCTGGCGATTCGCTATATTCGATTGCAAAACGTAATAACACAACAGTTGACGCTTTAATGTCTCTTAATCAATTAACAAGCGAAGCGATTCAACCTAATCAAAAATTACGCTTACCTATCTCAGCAAGTGAAGTGATTAACTTAGGATATATGTATTTTGGCAATACAAATGAATACATTAACATGGTAAATCAAACAGCAAATTCAGTAAATATCGTGTCTCCAAGTTACTTTGATATAAATTCTGATGGATCATTAAAGCTCACCTATCAAGTAGATCCTCATTTTATTGCTATGATGCACCAGCAAGGTAAACGAGTTGTACCATTTTTAAGTAACCATTGGGATCGTAATATTGGTCGTGCAATGCTGGAAAATAAAGAGCAAGCTGCACAGCAAATTGCTGATGCGATAGAGCACTACAATTTAGATGGTGTAAATGTTGACATTGAGAATGTAACAGAGTTAGATCGTGAAAACTATACAGAATTTGTTCGGTTATTAAGGGAAAAAATCCCAATGACTAAAGAAGTATCTGTTGCTGTTGCTGCGAATCCTAATGCATGGTCCTCGGGCTGGCATGGTTCCTATGATTATACGGAATTAGCCAAATATGCTGACTATTTAATGATTATGAGTTACGACGAAAGCTATACTGGCGGTGAGGCAGGTTCTGTAGCTAGTTATTCATGGGTAGAAAAATCTATTCAATATGCACTTGATCAAGGTGTGACAAGTGATAAGATTGTCGTAGGTGTTGCACATTTTGGTCGTTATTGGATTGAAGGAGTTTCATACGGAGGCTTTGGGATATCGAATTCTAAGGTTGAGGAAATGATTGAAAAATATAATGGATCGGTAACGTTTGATGAAATAAGTAAAACACCAAAAGCAACGATCACCATTAACGAAGGTGACCCTATTACATTTGTGAGTGGTAGCTCCCTTTCTCCTGGTACGTATACAATTTGGTATGAAAATGAAGAATCTATTCGACATAAACTTTCATTAGTAAATCAGTATAATCTACGTGGAGTTGGTAACTGGAGTATAGGACAAGAAAATCCAGAGGTTTGGAAAAGTTATACGACCTCACTACCTACTACTGTTCCTGTCATCACGCCTGAATTTACAAATGTGGATAAAGACGAAGGAAAAGACTACAGACTTTACACTGTAGTTTCAGGTGATAGTTTATGGGCAATTGCGAACAAAAATAATACGACAGTTACTATCCTTAGAGACATAAACAATTTAAATACAGATACTGTACTGATAGGACAAACTTTAAAAATACCTTATGATGAAAATATTGCAACAGTAGCTGAACCAGAGACCTCAACTATGTCTTATACAGTTGTTTCTGGTGACTCACTATCGGTTATAGCTATGCGTTTTAACACAACTGTTACGTCAATTAAAGAACAAAACAACTTAATATCGGATTCTATTTATGTAGGACAGGTTTTAAATATAAGCACTACCACTACCTCGACAGAAATTGTGACTCCACTAAAGGATCCTGAAATAACAACCTATACAGTAGTCTCTGGTGACTCATTATCAGTTATTGCTAACCGATTTAACACTACTGTTACGTTAATTAAGGAAACAAATAATTTAACATCTGACACGATTTATGTAGGGCAAACTTTAAAAATCACTCATTAGTAACTAATCTGTATTTTTCAAAGTAGAGAGCATATCGAGTAGGCGTCGTCATTTATGTCACGTCTCTTACAAAACCGTACTTCGTATAAAGTCCTTTCACTGAACGCTTATAGTGGTACTGTTCATCATAATTAGAATTCTTGTATAAAAATACCTTCTGAATCGCAAAATAGAAGGAAATGCCACTGTTTCGGGAGGACTTTTCAAAATGCAAGATAAATCAGAGGTACGATTAACAGCAGCTGAAATGTCAACACTTTGGTCGCAATATATAAATGACTCTGCTTCAGTTTGTGTATTAAGCCATTTTTTAGAAAAAGTTGAAGATGATGAAGTTCACCCAATTATTGAGTTCGCCTTAAATACATCAAAAAGGAATTTATCACTATTAAATGAACTATTCCAAAAAGAAGATTTTCCAGTACCCATTGGTTTTATCGAAGAAGATATAAATCCTAAAGCACCTAAGCTGTTTTCAGATACATTTGTCTTAATGTATTTAAGAAATATGGCTGTGTTAGGTTTAGCAGCAAGCAGTTTATCGCTTGGAATTGTTACTCGAGAAGATATATTTACCTTTCATAACGATGTGTTAAATTCATCTGTTAAACTACAATATCTATCACGTGAATTAATGCTAATACAAGGGACATATGTAAGACCTCCATTTGTTTCCACTCCTGATAAAGTAGATTTTGTTGAAAACCAACAATTTTTAGGAGGTATCCTTGGCAAAAAAAGACCATTAACTACTGTAGAAATTACCCACTTGTTTATAAATGTCCAAACCAACGCTATTGGTAAGACGCTAATTTTAGGATTCGCTCAAGTAGCTCAAAAAAAAGAAGTGATACAATATCTTCTTAGGGGAAAACAACTAGCTCAAAAGCATGAAGACATTTTTAGTGACATCTTAAAAAAGGCCGACTTACCCGCACCTATGTCTTGGGATTCTGCAGTAACTGATAGTACTACACCAATTTTTTCGGATAAATTAATTATTTTTCTTGTATCTGCTATGATTACTGCTGGAATAGGTAATTATGGAACAGCTATGGCTGCAAGTCCTAGAAAGGATATCGCCATTAAGTATGCTTCATTAATTCCGGAAATATCACTGTACGCTGAAGATGGTGCAGATATCATGATAAAAAATGGATGGTTGGAAGAGCCCCCTCAATCAGACGATCGAAAAAAGCTTGCAAAAAAAGAATATGAATAACAATGAATGATCTTAGATAACTTTTAGATAAATACAACACAAAAAAATCTCAACTTTAATATGCATTAGTTATAAAATAAAAAAGAAAATATCACAGTGGCACTTTTTCACCACTGCGATATTTTCATTACAATTCACTAAATACTTTATCAAAACCTAACTTTGACCTTCTAAAAAGCTCTTCAATTGGTTGTGTGGGCATACTCGGTGTAAGGACTTCTTGAGCTACTGGACCAGTATAACCAGTTTGTTTAATGCTTTGCAGAAATAAGGCTAAATCAATAACTCCTTCCCCTGTATATAAACGATCATTATCTTTTAGTTCAGCTGCAGGCAGATTGTAAGCATCGTTAATATGTACATGGACAATTTGATTTTCTTTTAATTTTACAAGATCCTGACTTGTTAATCCTGTTGTATACCAATGATATGAATCAAGCAAGAGACCAACATTAGACAACCCAATTGCATCTATTAACTCTAACGTTTCTTCTTGTGTCCAAATAAATGGATTTTTCCAGGTTTTTCTTAAATGATGTGGTCCAACATACTCTAAACCCAATCTTATCCCATACGCACTTAAAACATCTGAACAAATTCTTAATCGTTTTACTGCAAGACTCATCAGTCTTGCAGCTTTAAGGTCTGTTGAAGGCAAAATATACGTACAACAGCGTGTACACCCTAGTTCTGCAGCTGCTTTGGCTGTAGCCGTAAGATCTGATAATCCTTCAGAGAAGATTTCAGTTGATTGACGCCATTCAACTGGAAGCCCAATTGAACCTATTTCAATCTCATTTTTTTGTAAGATATCCTTCGCTCTATCCACACCATATTCATCGATGAAATTTTTTGCATCAAGATCAACAGAATGAAAACCAAATTCCGCTGCTAATTCAATAAACCGTTTATCATCTGCTATTTGCCCTAAACCCGCTTTTGTTATACCCCTTAACATGTTCCTAAACACCCTTTCGTTAGTAAATAACCTTAAATTAAAATCCGTCTTTCAAATTAAGAGGAAACGGTACCCTATTTTGGATACCGAAACGAAAAAATTAAATATTCCAATCTAACACAACTTCACGACCAGTAATAGAAGATTCATAGATTGCATCAAGGATAAGGTTATTAGTTAATCCTGACATTGCAGATGTGATCGGTTGTTTTCCTTCACGAATACATTCAATAAAATGTCTACTTAATTGGGCACGATCATCTTGTTCACCTTCAGGTGGTGTAAGATCAATATCAATAGCACGGTCAAATTGTTCTGTTAAGATTTTTGCATGATTACCGCTTAGTGATGCACCACCCTCTGATCCCATTAAGTGAATAAATGGTTCATTACTTGTATCCATATGAACGGCCCAGCTTACTTCAAGTGATAATGTAGAACCATCCTCCATTTTAATTAAGGCAGTTGCCAAGTCCTCAACATCATATTGGCCATTCCAATTTGGTGTTCCCCAAGAACCAATACCTTTTTTCTTCGGACCGAATTCAGCATATGTTGAGCCGTAAACCGATACTGGTTTCGGATTTCCCATTAAATAAAGAGCTATATCTAGCATATGAACCCCGATATCAATTAATGGACCGCCACCAGCTTCAGACTTCTGTGTAAACCAGCTACCCCATCCAGGAATTCCTTTTCTACGAAACCAACCAGTCTTGGCATTATAAATTTTACCTAATGATCCCTTTTCAACTTGTTCTTTTATTTGTTGAAATTGCCACTGCCATCTCATTTGATGACCTACCATGACAACTTTACCAGTTTCACGTTGTGCTCTTACGATATCCTTTGCAGCTTCACTATTAATTCCCATTGGCTTTTCAACAAGTACATGCTTCCCTGCCTTTAACGCTTGAATAGCTAATGGGGCATGCCACTTGTTTGGTACACCAATAATGATTGCATCTATTTGTGGATCATGGATCAATTCCTCTGCACTATTGAACACTGTGTTTATTCCATATTCCTCTGCTCGCTTTTCTGCTAGTGGTAAATAAACATCAGTAATGCCTTGAAGGATGACCTCATCCGATAGTTTTCCAAAAGTATTTAAGTGAACACTACCAATTGCGCCTGCACCAATCATCCCTAATCTTATTTTATTCGTTTCCATTTATATTCCTCCTTGTTATGTTTAATCTATGATATCCATACTTATAATAGTGATAGACTTTTTTGTATCCATCATCTTTGCAACTAAAACACCAATTTGAAAACAATCAAATCCCTTTTATATAAAGAGAATATTATAACGCTTACATTTATGATAAGATAAATAGAGGAAAAAAGCTGATCAATTTTTCATCTATTTATCTCATTTTTTCTGTAAAGGAGGACTGAAGCTTTGACAATATTCCCTATGTATCTATCTTCATATCCTAATATGGATACATCATTCCCGTTTCACCTTTCTATTAATGAAATCAAGTCCACTTTTCCTTCTCATCGCCATGATTATCTTGAATTTTCGTTGGTTATTGAAGGACACGGATTTGAAATTATCAATGGAAAGAAACATAAAATGGAACCTGGAACATTTACATTCATCCTCCCATATCAAATACATGAGATTGTGGCTGAGAGGGAAACACACTTATTACTTGTAAACTGTATTTTTGATCTTGGTCTCATCCACGATCTTGGTCTTCATAATCTATTAACTGATTCAGGAGAATTTGAACTTGAACCATATCTAAAACTAAATGAGGAGCATTTTTTAAAAATGAAACAGCATTTATATGAAATGCTTGACGAATACAGGAGTAATAAATCATATAAAGAAGTTGTTTTAAAAGCAAAAATGGCTGAGGTATTAGTTTTATTTGAACGAAATCGTCGGGTGAATCACTCGTCTGCTTTTATCAAAAAACGAGCAACAAAAAAAGGCATCATATGGGACATTATTCAATACATCCATCTTCATTATGATGAGGATATAACCTTATCTAAAATAGCAAAACAATTTCATGTCAGTATCCCGTACTTTAGCGAATTATTTAAAGAACATGTGGGACTTAATTTCGTTCATTTCATACATGAGGTACGAATTCGACATGCTTGTAGTCTATTAACATCCACGACAATTCCTGTCACAGAAATTGCTTTGGAAGTCGGATATCGATCCTTTCAAACCTTTTCTCGTGTATTTAGGGAACAAAAGAAGGTAACACCAACAGCTTATCGTAAAATACATAACAGACAGGAAATAAAATCGGATCTGAACATATGAACAAAAGCGCAAGCGCCTTGATCAGCGACGTATAAAAAAGAGCACTCCGTATCTAGCTGCGGCTCCTAGCTCTTCAAGTCATAAGCCAATCAGCTGCCTGAGGAGAAAACCACTCCCCATCATCTGCTCGTCTTATGCTTGTCAGAGCTGAACAGTCGCCTCCGCTTTTAAATGTATGAGATAAAGGAAACACGAAGAGCGTAAGCGATTCGATGTTGACTTATCGTGTAAGAAGTTTGAAGTTCACTTGGCGCTAGGCGCAGGAGCTGGATGTCAAAGCGCTTATCCACAGTACAAGAAATTTATAATTTCTTAATAAAATAAAGGGTCTGCCCCCTTACCGAATATTTAGCATTTTCTTAATGAATAGCTACATACATTGGTATTGTTCGAGGGGACAGTCCCTTGTCATTCTTTTTATTCTTATCCGATTTTAGGTAATGTAGTTTTTAAATAGTTGATACTTATTTCAATACTTTCGAAAGGAGAACGGTTACATTTATCTTGTTCGACAACATACCATTGGATTTGTGTTTCCTTACTCTTTTTAAGAACACCCTCAATATTTACTCCACCTGTTCCTAATTCAGCAAAGGTTCTATCGCTATCTGTTGTCATATCTTTCAAATGAATTAGTGGCATACGTCCAGTGTATTTTTCCATCCATTCTAATGGATCTTCACCAGCAAGAGTTAACCAGTATACATCCAATTCAGCTTTAACATACTCTGGATTTGTTTCAGCAAAAAGTTGTTCAAGATGAGAAACACTATCACCTTTTTCAAGTTCAAAATCATGATTATGATAACTTAATGAAATCCCTTCCTGCTGACTTCTTTTTCCAATCTCGTTTAAGCTTTTAGCTAATTGTGAATAATCTCCACGTCTATCTTCTACTAAGTATGGACAAACAATATTTTTGCAGTTGATAGCTTTTAAATATTCTAATTCAGCATCTAAATTTTCTTCCATTCTTTCTAGTGGAACGTGACTGCTAACTGCTTTAAGGCCTAGTCTATCAAGAGTTGCCTTTAAATCTTCCGCTTCTTTTCCCCAATATCCTGCTAATTCAACACCATTAAAACCTAATCCAGCTACTCTTTCTAATGTTCCATAAAAATCTTTTTCACATTCTGCATGTAGAGTGTATAATTGTACAGCAATCGAATTGTTCATTTATGTACTTCCTTCCTCATTAAAAGTAGTTTCATAGTAATCATACCAAAAAAATCCTAGATTCTCATTATTTTAATTGAAAACGTTTTATTATTCTATTTCAAAGCTAATTTTGATATAATTTTAACGGTTCTATTTTCAATTGGTGAATGTTGAAATGCTTTTAGAATCCCCAACTTTTTAACAAGATCTTTAGTAACGTGTCTTAAAGGAATAGAAAGCTTAAACTCTTCAGTAAAAGGAAATGGGTTTACCATTATTTCCTTTTCACTCTTCCACACAGCATGAAAAGTAAATTCTTTAAAGAACGAAAATGGTTGAGTAAGACCATTTTTAAACCAATTATGCACTTTGTCACCATTTGCTCCAGGTTCCTGCATACATACAAAAAGTGAGATATTGTCACAAAATTTTAGCAAGTTATAGTGAAAAACTAGATTTTTATCAGTCTCATAGAGGTTTAACGCATTTAAAAGACGCTTTTGTCTTGAAAGCTCCTTATTTACAAATAAGATAATTCTTTTATCATTTGTTAACTCATTAAAAAATTGAGTATAGTGAATACTACAAAGTAAAGCTGCGTATAGATTTTCCTCTTCAATCTCATCGATTCCTTTTTTATAAAAATTCAGCTTTAAGGAGATCGGAAAATCGACAAAGGTAAAAGGTACTTGTGCTTCATCGTTCCATAAAGGTGACTCATCAACATCGATCCATGCACGATCATGCTGAGCTATTGCATATAAAACCGAATCTCTTTTATCAATTCCAAGAAATTGTTCCTGTTTCCAGTGTTGTGCAAAACCTTCTGATAATAATGCATGCTCATGTTGTTCAGTCATGACAAATGAAGTTTTGTCCTCATAAACGATCATCGTATCCCCTCACCTTGATTTCTTAATAGAAATACTATTTACTAGATCATTCAATATAGATGAAAAAATCCCTTTATATATTTAATGTGTGTTTTAACTTACCAATGATAAAATTTAATGACGAATATTTAGTTATAGATGGATTGTAGTTACTTTCACATTCTATACAAATGGCTGTTTTCGCAAACTTTGTTGCTATTTACCAAGTAATGTGGTGTGGTTGATTTCCACTCCAGATGCTCGCTTTCCGCGGGGCGGGCGGTGAGCATCCTCGGCGTAAACGCCTGTGGGGCTCACCTGTCCCGCTGCTCCCGCAGGTGTCTCGCAATCTGTTCCAATCAACCTTAAATAGTTTTCGTTTTAAAAGCAACAATCTCTTAGAAAAGAGCCATACAAATAAACATAGCTAAAAAAAAGTCTTTACCCAAGCTTTCAAATACAATACACATCAGATCCCTTGTAGTTAAAGGTTATTACCTGTATTAAAATATTAATTGGATAGCTTAATGAACATTTTATTACCGTAGTGATTTATTTTTACAACTATTGGTACTTTACGCGCATAAACAAGCGTGATATTGTATAAATTAATAATGTCCCTTCCGAAACATTCGCTTGTTGCGGGACACTTAACCATGTACGGATCGGAAGGGACTAGTGTCTGATTTTTTAATCAGGCACTTTTTTGTTTTTATACGATAAATGAGTGATAATCTATGCTTAATCTGCTATTATTTATATAGGATATCCTTTTTTTGCAAAATTGTTAATTGAAACTGCCCATTGGTAAATAAAAGTACATACAAAATACTCTTATAGGGTGTGTAATCGTTAACAAGCAAAAATTTAATTTAATACCATTATTGTTATATCTAGGAGGAGCTACGATGGTACATACATATGAATTTGTTTATCTACCAACAGATGTTGGGACAATTCGAGTTGATATTCATTTTAAACATTCAATGTTTCATGTTCAAGCTGAGTTAAATGATTTAATGAGTTCGGCTTTTGATCGTAAAAAAGTCGAAGCCGTCAAAAAAGCTTTGCTCCTCTTAGCAAAAGAACACCATGCTTTTGGACACCAAGAATAGTTTTACACACTACATTGCATGTGTATAATAGTAATATGAAATGATGTATCGAACAATACAGGCAGTTTAGCACCTACTTCTAACTCGATTTCACTTAGAACGGGTTCTAACTGCCTGTTAATATGGGAAAAGTTTGTATTTGTAAGAGGTGAACAAAATGTTAGAAGGTTGGTTTTTGTGGTTTATCCTTTTTTGGGTTGTTTTTCTTATCTCAATGTTTGCTATAGGTGGATTTTTCATGTTTCGAAAATTTCTTCAAAGAATGCCAAAAGAAGATGGGAAATCGGATTTAGACTGGCAGGATTATTATCTTGAGAAAACGAAACACCTGTGGAAGCAAAATGAAAAAGATCTATTAGAAGATCTTGTTGAACCTGTCCCAGAGCTTTTTCGTGATGTAGCACGAGCAAAAATTGCTGGTAAGATCGGTCAACTTGCTTTAAAGGAAAATGCATCAAGCATCACATTAGATTTGGTCATTCGCGGGTATATTTTGGCTACCCCAAAACGCGATCATAAATTTTTGATAAAAAGATTGAACGAAAAACAAATTGATTTTTCAGCTTATAAAGCACTTTTCTAAAAAAACCGAAACGAAAATTCGTTTCGTTTTTTTTTGCGTTTAGAAATAATTAAAATTTTGCATCGGTGTTTTAACAACTAGCACCTAGTGAACTTAGCTCGTACAAGCAGATGATTGTTGTGGTATTCTTCTCGAGTAGCTGATTGGTATATGACTCAAATAAGAAGCTAGGGACCGCAGCTAGATACTACGGAGTGCTCTTTTTTCTACGTCGTTAAAACGGGCGCTCTGAGCTTTTGTTCTTGTCTAGGAAATTATAAAATTCTAGTTCTGGGGATAAGCGCTAGGCATCCAGCTCCAGCGGCAATCCCCACTTGAGTCTACAGCCACTCACGAATTGAAGGTAAAAAATACCATCTATTCATGAGCGTCTTATTTGCCCGAGGCTGTTCAAGGCGCTCTGAGCTTTTGTTCTTAATCATTAAACTCCTGTGGCTGAGTGCTCGTGAATATAGCAAAAGTGCATATAATGAAAATACCGGCGTCCTATTTAAATTGTTGGTATATTAGAAGATGAATCTAACTGATTTTTCACCCTTTTGAAAGAAAAGAACATTGCGATTCTCCAAGGAACAATCATCCCGAATGCAAGAATCCAAAACATACCACTTAATTCCCCAAAATCAATTGTATTACTTAAATATGATTTCATGATTATACGAATGAGTAACAAACCAATCAAAATAAAAGCAAATGCCTTTGATCGCTTAAGATAGATATTATCCTCTCTAATTTCGAAATTAGATGTTTTAATCAAAAGAATGGAAAAGATCATTCCAACAAGCAAAGCCTCAAAAAATTCAGCAGCAGTTACGCGGAACATTGGATGAATAAACATCAAGGCACCTGTGCTCATAAATATCGGTGGCAAAATAATTTTCTTTGCAGTTGCAGGCTTCTTAGCTGATTTTATTCGAATGAATAAAACAAACAGAGCCATACCGATTGCAAAAAATGAAGAAATAATTGTGACCAAATAAATCAATCCTTTACTAGACGAGTAATAGTCTTAGTATAAACGAATTTACCATATTTACCTACATAAACTTTCATTTTAAAGAACCTGTTAAAATTACTAATTTTAATACTAATAAAAGTATTTAAATCCTATTTGCATTTCACCAAGTTATAAGGCGAAAACTTTGATTTTTTAATTTCTTATCAGGAATGTAAATCCCTAATAATGAACAAAAGTGCAAGCGCCCGTTTAGCGACGTATGGACTGGACTGAGCTGCAGGAGATAAAGGAAACACGAAGAGCGTTAGCGATTCGATGTTGACTTATCGTACAGAGGTGAGGGATGAGGGAAGTCCACTTCTGCTTAAGCGCTGGAGCTGGATGCCAAGCGCTTATCCACAGTACATAGAATTTTATAGTTTCGCTAAACGAACAAAAAACCATTTAGAAATAATCATAAATGGTTTCACGTCTTTTTAACCTAGTACACGGTTAATTGCTTCTATAACGCGATTTTCATCAAAGGGCTTAACAATAAAATCTTTTGCGCCTGCTTCTATAGCTTCTACAACCATTTTTTGTTGACCCATTGCTGAACACATAATAATCTTAGCTTGAGGATACTCTTGTTTGATTTCTTTAAGTGCTTCAATGCCATTCTTTTCTGGCATCGTAATATCTAAAGTAACTAAATCTGGCTTTTCTTTTACAAAAAGTTCAATAGCTTCTACCCCATTTTCAGCTTCTCCGACGACCTCATGATTCGCTTTTATTAATATATTTGATAACGTCATTCTCATAAACTTGGCATCATCAACAATTAAAATTCTAGCCATGCCTAGTTCCTCCCAAAAAATGATAAAGAAAGCCTGTTAATATTGAAACTTCGATAGTGAAGGCGATTGCAATTTGACATTGTGGTAACCTCTTTTGAAATTTGTTTTTTTATAAAGTAACATCATTCACTCCTACATTCATTATATCAAAAAATTTAAAATGATATAGTAAATTCGACTCAAAAAATGTTTTTTTAACAAATTACCAAGGACTAAAATCCTGTAAAGCCTCCAAATAATTGAGTTAATAAAATGATAATCGATGTCATTAGATCAAAGAATAGTAATATACCCATTCCTATCATCAAATATCCACCTATTTTCATTATTTTCAAATTATGCTTTTTAATCCATCCCAGCTTTCCGATGAAGAACGATAAAACTAAGAATGGTACCGCAAACCCTCCTATATAGGCTATCATATAGATCATTGCCGAGCTAGGATTTGTTGCAGCTAACCAAATAACTGCAGAAAGAATTGGCCCTGTACATGGAGTCCAACCTGCCGCAAAAGCCATTCCTATTAAGGAAGAGCCTAAGTATCCTGCAGGACGATTTTTAATTTCAAACCTTCGCTCTTTCATTAGAAATTCAGGTGTAAAAACACCAACAATAACTAACCCGAATACGATAATTAAAATGGCACCTATTTGACGAATCAGATCTTGATAATTATGAAAGATCTCTCCAACAAGAGATGTACCAAACCCTAATGCTATAAAAATAGAAGAAAAACCGATTAAAAAGAATATCGTATGTAATAAACTTCTCTTTTGTAATAGAGCATTTTCCGTTTTTAGTTCCCCAACAGAAACACCTGTTATATAAGATAAAAATGCTGGATAAAGTGGTAAACAGCATGGAGAAATAAAAGATAAAAATCCTGCTCCGAATGCTAAAAAAATGTTTATATCTGCCATGTTACTCTCCTCCTACACCAGAATGTCTTCTCTATTCTAGCAAATTTAACCTTTATTTATATGTAGGATCTTGTGACATTTTTATGTCAATTCAATAACAATTTACAATTTCTTCTTTTCGTTCTCCAATTATAACCTTATAATAGATTCAATGTAGTTTCTAGCTTCTCCCTTTGAAACCATTCAATATAAGAGTATAATTCTTAACTAATAAAAATAAACATGATTAGAAAGGACAAGTTCTCGTGTCTAAACATGAAATGCTTAAACTAATTGAAGAGAAACGAGCTGAGCTTATTGACATTGTCCTAAAAAACGGGATAAATTCAACAATATCAATACAATTTAGCCAAGAGTTAGATATTTTATTAAATCAGTATATTAAAGATGATATTAAACAAAAAAATCGTGTCTATTATTCCTGAGGTTCGTAACTCATCTTTTATATCGAAAATGTCATTAATCAACAATAACAACTAAATCAAATCCAAATAAAAAGCACGCTTCTTCGCGTGCTATTGTTTTTCAATGAATGATTACCAATTATTATCTACTAAAAGATTATCTATCAAAACATTTATATAAAAATGTCGGCAAAATATAAAATAAAAGCCCGAATATTGGGATTTTATTTTAATTGACCATTCATTGCTTTTAACATTTGATTGATTTTCTTTTGGGAAGGTTTCATACCCATTTACTTCAAATGCTTGACATATAAAGGTTTCTTACATTTCCGTCCACTTTTCCATTTAAGAAAAACATACCATATAGTTATACTATTTGTCTATATAAAAAGGTAGAATTCTAAAAATACTGGTTAATTCTTCTGATTTAACTCTAATCAATTCAGGTAAAAAAAATGTACGAGGAACTAAAGCAAAAAGAACCCACTAAGGAATAGTCCAAAGTGGGTTTATTTTATTTAATTTATTATTTATAACATTTTAATAACGACCAGTGTTCGCAGATTGAATGAGAGCCCCACTTGAAGAATAAATACCAGCTTTGGCTAGAGCATTATACGGATCTTTATCCCATAATTGAGCAGTATAACAGGAGGTCTGACCCTTCATGATCCATCCGTTACCACCAGAATTGGCACAACTTGCAAAACCTCTCTTTGTAGTGCCATTATAACTATCAATCCAAACATTCGCATAATAATCGTACGGAGCAGCCGAATAAAACTTTAAGTAACCCCAAGCCGTATGACAATACGCACTTCCTTTTAACTGTACATATCCAATTTTCACACCGTTTTTATAGATATATTCTGTTTCATAGGTGATTGGACTTTTATATGCACAACCTGTTGAGTAAGGATCTGTATAATCATAACTAAGTGCAGAAGCTTTATCAATTGGCGCAATCGCAAAAAACAGACCCATAATAATAGTAAATACTATACCAATATTAAATAATTTTTTCATCATAACATCCCTCCTTCCCTTCTTCTAAACTTTACCATGTAAAAATTTGTATTTCTATGTACCATGGAATCATTTACCATCTACATAAATACTACCGTTTTTGGCTAACTACTAAGTTAAGAAGTACCTTATGAATTAATTTTTTATTTAAACACAGAAAAACATTGAGTAAAATTCACTGTTTTTCTGTGTTTAATATTTAATAAGGATAATTTTGCTTATGTTGTAATTTATGTTGTTATCCTCTTTATAAATCTATTTTAGTTAAAACTTGGTAATGCAATCTTGCTCGATCACACCACTCATCCAGCTTCTTTTTACGTTTCTCAGACGATGAATAATAAACAATAGTATGGGTTCCGTGATTAACGAATCACTTTTCCATATAAATCTGTTACTGTCATTAATCATTACTCATGAGTTTCCCCCTTCTTAAAATTGAGCATAAAAAAGAGTCCCTACAATTCAAGGACTCTACCACGAATCATAAATTGAATATCCGTGTATTTATGATTAGATTCCCAACGCCCATTTCAACGTTTATAGTTTCGTACTCTTGAATCATAACAAAAATGTCATCGCCCTCAATTTCGTATTTACCAGGTGTTATGAATTCAAGTCGTTATCAATAAGAAATTGAAGTACTTTTTTTACAAGGATGCAGTCCATAATATATTTCAGCATTTGAAAGTTTGTTGATAATCAATGTTATCTCCCATTTATTTCTTTATAAAATCACTTATGTTTACCATATTTATTAGAAAATTATTAATGAACTAGAAGATATTGCCTTTTCTAATAACTGTGCATCACTCATAGATTGTAAATATCTAACGTAGATACCTTTTTATACAATGAAACAATATTTTGTGGCAGAAACCCTGTTTTTTGTTTATTTCTAATATAGGAATTTAGTTCATGAACAGTAATACTTTCTAATTCTGTAATTGCTTTTTTCTCAATTAGAATAATCTGTTTTAACTCTTGACGTTTGTTTTGTTTAACATAGTATTTCTTAGTAAAGTCCTTTGCAAAACAATGATTTAGATATTCCTATATTACATTTTCTTATAAAAAAACCACCTTCGCTGCTGAATCTTTCAACAGAAAAAGTGGTTTTGAGTTTGTTATAAGAAAGATTAAGCAATTTTTATGTAAAATCCAATGCAGGATAAACTCACCTTAGTAATTTAAGTAGTTAAACTCATTGTATAAATTGCTTAAAACCTTATTATATCAAGCGTTATTTATTTCATTTGGCCATTCATCGCTTTTAACATTTGATTGATTTTCTTTTGGGAAGGTTTCATACCCATTTGCATCATCATCATTTTTAACATTTGTTCGTTGATTGGTGGATTTTTCTTTAGGTAAGTCATCATGTATTTACGCGCAATGAAAAATCCTAGTGCAACTCCAGCAAGTAGTGCTAGAATGCCTACTAGAATAACAACCCATAATTCCATTATTTTTCCTCCTTCGTGTTGTCTATCTTACAGTGTACTAAACCCTACGATATTATACAACATTTGTACTATAATTTCTTCACTTTTAACCAAAATTTCTTTCTTTTATAGGATTTAACCAACCATATCTTTCCCCATGTAAATCCATTGCTAAAAAACACGGATCAAATTTTCTTAAAACTTCAAAGAAAATCGTTTCTGCCTCATAGCTTCCATCTGAGGTAAGCTCTAAATGACGGTCTTTTACAATTAAAGTAGCATTCCCTCGATTAGCCTTAAGTTCGATCTTATGTATATGGTGAATATTTTGATAATCCGCACGGTTTGATAAGTGAGTACCAAGTAGTTGATGTATAAATAATGAAGGAATAGGCTTAGTAATATAATTAATTTGTCTTTCAAGTGTAGCCACATGATTTGAGCGTACCGTAGTCCAGTGAAAGTCCTGAAACAGGTGATAAATTTTAGACTCCCGACCAAAGTAGTGACTAGCAAATTCTTCTTCTATTAAGTAAATATAATAGTGTCTCACCATTTCACTCCTCCTCTATCATCTATTTCTATTATTATAAAAGATCATCAAAGCAAGAATTGTCTTAAGACGGAGAAAGAAGCCACTATTTTTGTCGAAGAGTTTAACATTTTTTTATTTATATTAATAGAGTTAAGCAGTGAAAGATTTTAAGCTTTTTAATTAATGGATATAAGCTTTAAACTCAAGCATTTAGACGCTCTACTGTGAAGCCATACCTAACCTAATATCTTTTCCTCTCTGGTGCAAAAGCTCCATAAAGTCTTCAGAAACCATACAGCATGATGAAAAATATAACGTATGATTAAGTCTTTATTATAAGTAACAAAGGTTTTACCTTCGTATTTTTCCTTTATTAAAAATTTATGAATAAAAAAAGAATAAATCATTAAGATCTATTCTTCTAATGTAGATTAAACTTCTTCTCATCTTTTAATTTTTGTGGGGTTACATCATTTCCATTTGGATCAACAACTGTTACACCTTTTAACGTATTTTTCATTGATGAACGAAAAGCTTGTAAGTATTGTTGACGTAAAGATTGTTGTTCTTCTTGTTCTTTTGTTGTTAAACCTTCTGATTTTGATTTGTTTGATAATTCATTTATTCGATCAATTTTTTCTTTAGGTAACATAGTCATTTCATTCTCCTTTCGGCCTGCATGTATATTAGTCAACCAACTCGATCTTTTTAGGTAAATCATCCACAAATAAGTCCTCATGTTAATCTTAAAAATAAAATTAAATAGAGTTCCATTAACAATGTAAAATCGTGATTAACATACATGTCATATTACTAAAAGAAGACATAAATGACAACTCCTATGCAACCTATAGAAGAGAAATCATATAATCAATTACTGTTTGCTAGATATGATCAATCGTTTTACTTTCAGTATATTCTTTATATCTTCTATGTACAGTAGCTTTACTAACATCATAACCTACACCTCTAAGTGTAGCTGCTATCTCATGAAAAGTGAGTTTTTTACTACGTAATTTAATGATTTCTTCAATTGGAACATCAATTTTTTCACGACCTCCACCCTTATCTATATTAGATAAATTATCCTGTGGTCTATATCCTTTTGCAATTGCTCGATCCATTCCTCTTTTAATCTTATAGTTTACTAGTTTTCGTTGAAATTCTTCAACCGCAGCAAGTATATTTAATACCATGATATCACTCTCTGATAATTCCGGCTCCCCTTGTTCATTAAGAGTAAATACCTTTGCATTTAATTTTCTTATTTCATGTAAAATTGCAATTTTAGCATGTCCGCGTCCTAAACGGGTATCATCCTGTACAAGAAGCAAACTCGCTTGTTTATCTTTTATAAGTGCAAGTGCCTCTATCATTCCATCTCGATCAACGTCATATCCACTATGCCGTTCTTCAATTACCTTTACTACATCTATGTTATGTATTTCAGCAAGTTTTACTAATTCCTCTTTTTGCCTTTCAATTGACGTATCTTGAGATTCTTTATTTGTACTAACTCTACAATAAATGATTGCCTTCATTTTGGATCACCCTAGCTAATAAAATCGTATTATTTCTATTGTATAAGAATGTATAAGAAAAAAGCAGCAACTACATAGACTTCCTATTCACTAGCAATCTGTTCAAATTGATATAATTGTTCTTTCTCTACTGGTACAAAAACTAAATCACCTGGTTTAATAACACTTGAATGAATTTTATTTTTATCTTGCACCCATTTAACAAAGTCTTGCTTTGTTATGTTAGCATTTTCGTGGAATTGTTCAGCAATACTCCATAAGCTATCCCCTTCTTCAATTTCTACTTGATGAAAGTTTTCTAAATTTTCATTTGTCCCAGTATATGAAATAGCTCCTGTAACAGCTATTACCACAGCAAAGAAAGATAGGATATATAATATTGTTTCTTTTTTCAATTTTATCACCTCATAAGAATATTTGTTCGTATTTATGATTAAAGTATAATACGAACAAACATTCTAGTCAACTGTTTTCTCGAACTTATGTTTGTATTAATAGGTAAATGATGCTATAATAAACATATATTACAGGAATCCGAGGTGTCACAAAGGATGACGAAACTATCAAAAAGACAACAAGATATATTAAGTTTTATAAAAGATGAAGTTCAAAAGAAAGGCTATCCGCCGTCTGTAAGAGAAATAGGCGAAGCTGTAGGCCTTGCATCCAGCTCTACTGTTCATGGTCACTTAGCTAGATTAGAATCAAAAGGATTGATTCGTCGTGATCCAACTAAACCAAGAGCAATAGAAATCTTGGAAGAGGAAGAAACTCTTCATATTCCTAGAAGTAAAGTTGTAAACGTGCCGGTGATTGGTAAGGTAACGGCGGGTTTACCTATTACTGCAATTGAGAATGTTGAAGAATATTTCCCACTCCCTGATCGGTATGTTAATGACGAGGAACATGTTTTTATGCTAGAAATTATGGGTGAAAGTATGATAGAAGCTGGTATCCTAGATGGAGACATGGTCATTGTAAGACAGCAGCAGACTGCTAATAATGGTGATATTGTTGTTGCAATGACCGAGGAAGATGAAGCAACCTGTAAGAGATTCTTTAAAGAAAAGGATTATATTCGTTTACAGCCAGAAAACTCTACTATGGATCCTATTATTTTACGCAATGTTAGTATTTTAGGAAAAGTAATTGGTGTTTATCGGACGATCCATTAAATAGCTTACCAATTGGTAAGCTTTTTTCATATACTCTGAGATAAAAGTTACATCGTCTTTATCTAAAAATTATTCAATTAAAAACTACTAAAAAAAGTATGCTTTTTTATAAGTGGAATCACCGATTTGAAAACTTTCTAGTACATGGAGAAAACAATCTCATGTACTGATGAATTTACAAGAACAGATGTTAACTCAAAAACCCCTTAATACAAATTGTGAACTATAACCTTATTTTTGGACACTACTAAAAAACTAGTTAAGCAGTTAGTATATGACCCGGTATTGACGGGGTTATATAAGCTACTCCACACCCGAGTTCTTTTTAGTCCTTCTTAATAATTGAATTGTTTTCTCCTATCCCCCCTCTTTAATTTTGAGACCACAATTAGCAACAATTTTTTGTATCTTATCTTCATTGTTACTAATATTTTCGTATTTGAATTTTAAGTAAAGTAAAAATGATCCCATTGCAGCACTACAAGCAAATTCTATAAACATAACCACCACCTCTTCCCTTTAATATCCATAGGATAATCCATTAGAAAACGAATTGATAAATAAGCTATACTTTTTGTTTTAAGATGGATAGTTAGTTCGTTTTATTATACGGCACTCTTATTTCATTCCGACTTCCTTAACGAATAAAGAAAAAGAAGGGTTTTATAATAAACTGGCGAAGCAAGAGATTAGTTATTTAGAATATTCAGTTGGTGAGTAGTTTATCTATATCATTAAAGTTGAGGATTATGTAATGTTTTCTATAGTCAAAGGTGGAATATCAGAATTATTTTTAATAAAGAAAGTGTTGATGAGAAGATAAAAACATTAAACGAGTGTAACAATCTAAATACATATGATTGAAATCCAATTGACTGTACATAGGATGCTAATTGAATATCGTAGTTATGAATAAAAAAATAACCCTCTCTGACGGATTAGAGAGGGTTACAATCATAAAAGCGAAACCGAGTTCTATTATGATTTATCATTAAATTGCAAATATGAAGATTTTAGTTCAACCTTTGTTAAGTGTTAAAATTAAATTTAAGCAACACCTTTATGAGTATTTAGGTTGTTAGTATATTGACTTTGGTTAAAGTATATCTTTCCATTAAACAATAAATTTGTAAGCTTGTACCTTTTTATAATAGTATTAAAAATAAGAGGCACTAATATAGAAATAAATACATTTATTATTAAAGGAGCTTTAATATAAAAAGGTAACAATATTAATATAAATGAATGCATATACATAATGCTCAAAGAAGCGCTTCCTAAGTAACTAAATATTCCTTGGATTAATTTTAAATTGGATAAATATTTTGAAACTGAAATAGTCAATATAATAAAACTTAACGGGATAATAATATCTAAACCAAAAGTTGAGAATATTTGACCTTTCATGTTCATTTTGTATGACCAATTTCCAAAAATATCTAAAAACAGAAAAATTGTAGTAGGTACTACACTTATTAATAAAAGATAAAATTGATTATCCTTATATAGGAATTTCTTTGATTTATATCCAAAATAATAAAAAGTTAATGCATAAGGAACAACCCCAAAACTCCATGGAGTTTCAATAGCCATAAAATTCACTGAAAAATAATAAGAAATTACGTACAAACCGAGTATTGTAAATAAAAGTGTTAGTTCTTTTTTTATATAACTCAGCATTACGTAAAATATAACTCCTGTAAACAATAAACAGGTAATATACCAGAACACTGTATAGAAACCACCTAATTGTTGCCCTCCAAAGATAAATCTTTCCATGTCGATTTGGATTCGTTTATCTGTTGGCGCACCATAATGCCAGAATCTAATACTAGTGAGCAAAATTAAATAAACAATATATGGGATTAATAATGAAACTACCTTCTTACTAACAAAGTTTTCTTCTTGTTTATGAAAGTACCCACTAATAAAAAAGAATAGTGGCATGTGAAACCAATAGATATAAGGGGCAATTTGAGGAACAGAATGTCCCAATACTACTAGAACTATTCCAATTCCTTTGGCAATATCTAACCAATTAACTCTATTCACAAGATCTCTCCTTTGTCGAACCTTGTAATATTTTATATGAATTCATCGTTTTAAGCAATGTAAATAACTAACATTTCCCTAAAATCAAATGTCTATATTTATATAAATTCGAGTAACTAATAGTGTGGGAGACTAAATATGAGTAATTTTTTGAAATATTTTAATATACTATTCCTGGTCTTATAACACTTTTAGGAGTTTTTTTAACTCAACGCCATAATCACAACAAGAAAAAAATTTAAAATCTCAAAAAGAAATTTTAGAATTAAATATTTAATTTAAAACTAAGACTGATATTATTTTTGAATATACAGGAAACTAATATAGGTAATTAGAGAGTTAAAATATTTCTAGAGTGAAGAAGGAAAATTTATAAGAAGAAGGTTGCTTAATTACAAACCAGTTGATCCTCATTGTACACCTATGGATAGAAATTATCATTTTAATGATGTTACAGAGGGATCTATAAGGGAATATATTGAATTCTTCATTCCTTTAACAATATCATTAAAAGATAAATTAATGAAATTTAAAAACTCATCCGAATTAATTGCATCTTATTTAAATGTAGAAAAAAGAATATTTATTAATAATTTGCCTAAAAAAGTAGCATTTGTATCTAATCAGATTATTGGGAGTATTTCTAAATTAAAGCTAGATGTTAACGTTCACAGTTTGATAAGCTTTGAAATGCAGACCTCCTACCACATTTCAAAGATTCTGTAATTAAACCCAAGTTTTTCCTAAAAAAACAAAAAATGCCGTTATCAATTTACATGTTTAAATAACACATGAACTAATAACGGCTTTTAATTTTAACCATCTCTACTTGTATCCAACCAAAGTACTTTGTGTTAACTGATGGAGCATCACCCTTTACAATTTCATTCCCTAACCAAGAACAATACTTGTTTTCCCCATATAGTTCCACATCCCATCTATATTCACACTTTTAATCCCAACAATTACTGATAACTATTCCAGTTCCTAGTATTTACTCTTACCTGCTGAAAAAACAGGATGTTCACCAAAGATGAAATCAGCATATTTTGTACAAATTAATCTATATTCAGGGGGAGAAAAGTTTTTGGGGTGGATGTCCAGTAGAGGGTCCAGTCAATGATTTTAAATGTACAAGTAAATATACAGTCAGTCTCTTGTATACCAACACTTATGACTTAGTACTAACACGCATAAACCTTCTATTTACTACCTATAATCCTATATACACCTTAATGCGCAGTGTCCTTTTCAAGTTACTGTTTAGCCATCTCTCTTTAATTGCCTCTGTATCTAAACTGTTATCCTTATGGATTTAGTTACATGTATAATTCAGCATGTTTTCCACTACCGTCAATAGCTTTCTTAGCAATAGATTAAATACTTCTACTGAATCATTAGTTGTAAAATTCCTTTACTCTTTATTGAACTCATCATTTTGTCCCCCTAGTAGCAATGTATTCCTATGAACACCTACTACCTCACACATATCCTTTAATGTTGTTAGTTTAATCTTTTCACATATCTCTTCATCCCTTAGGAGTCAAATGTAACTAAAATGTTTGATGGTCAAATAACGAAAAAGGTAACAAATTAAAAAATATTAAAAGGGATTTGACATAACTAAAAGTTACGCAAATCCCTTTATATCTAATATTCGTTAACGCTTAAAGTATCCCGTTTGAACACAAATTGTGTTCAGGGGTCTTATTATTAATACATTGACATGTATTGTTCTCTTTCCCATGGGTGTACTTGCGTGCGGAACATATCCCACTCGATTTCTTTCGCTTCGATGAAGTGCTCAAATAAGTGCTCACCTAAAGCGTGTTTCATTGTGCTGTCAGCTTTTAGTAAATCTAATGCTTGAGCAAGAGTTGCTGGTAGATCAACGATCCCATTTTCAACACGCTCTTCTTTAGACATTACATAGATGTTACGATCGATTGGTTTTGGAGCTTCAAGACTATTTTTAATACCGTCAAGTCCAGCAGCTAAAAGAACACTCATAGCCAAGTATGGGTTTGCAGCTGGGTCAACACTTCGTACTTCAACACGTGTGCTTAAGCCACGAGATGCTGGAATACGAATTAATGGACTTCTGTTTTGTGCAGACCACGCAACATAACATGGTGCCTCATAACCTGGTACTAAACGTTTGTATGAGTTTACAGTTGGATTTGTTACTGCAGTAAACGCTGATGCATGTTTAATAATACCTGCAATAAATTGTCTAGCTGTATCACTTAATTGAAGGTCAGCACTAGTGTCTAAGAATGCATTCTCTCCATTACGGAATAATGATAAGTTACAGTGCATACCAGATCCGTTTACACCGAATAACGGTTTTGGCATGAATGTAGCGTGTAAACCATGTTTACGAGCAATTGTTTTAACAACTAATTTAAATGTTTGAATATCATCACACGCTTTGATTGCTCCTGCATATTTAAAATCAATTTCATGCTGTCCAGGTGCAACCTCATGATGAGATGCTTCAATTTCAAAGCCCATTTCTTCAAGTTCTAAAACGATATCACGACGGCAGTTTTCACCTAAGTCTGTTGGTGCTAAGTCAAAATATCCACCATTATCATTTAGTTCTAAAGTTGGTTCGCCCTTTTCATCTAATTTGAACAAGAAGAATTCTGGCTCAGGTCCTAAATTGAAGTCTGTGAATCCAAGCTCTTCCATTTCTGTTAATAGACGACGTAAATTGTTACGTGGGTCACCAGCGAATGGAGTTCCATCCGGATTGTAAATGTCGCAAATAAAGCGAGCAACTTGACCTTTTTCAGCTGTCCAAGGGAAGATGACGAAAGTATCTAGATCTGGATATAAATACATATCAGATTCTTCAATACGTACAAACCCTTCAATTGAAGATCCATCAAACATCATTTTGTTGTCTAAAGCTTTGTCAAGCTGACTAACTGGGATTTCAACGTTTTTAATCGTTCCAAGAATATCCGTAAATTGTAAACGGATGTATTTTACATTATTTTCTTTTACTAAACTTACAATATCTTCTCTTGAATATTTAGACATCGAAAATCTCCTCTCCTACAGGCAAAAAATTTTATAATTAATTGGAATTACTCATAATTAATGAAAAAACCTTGACATGTCACCATGTCTTAACGTTGGTCGATTAAAGCGACCCGCTTGCATTAGTTCGGATTTCAGTAGTTTGCGCAATTCTGCATCACTTATGTCTGGCTTCTCAACAGTTTTAGGTTGTTCTAGTTGAGCTTCTTTATGCGCACTATCATTGCGGGAGAAAATTTGTTTAATCCCTGCTAAATTTACACCTTGCTCAATTAAGTTACGAATCTCCAATAACTTATCAACATCATTAAAAGAGAAAAGTCTTCGATTGCTCTCGGTTCTAGCGGGAAATATCAATTCATTCTCTTCATAATATCGGATTTGTCTTGCAGAAAGATCTGTTAACTGCATAACAATACCAATCGGAAATAGGGGCATTGAGCGTCGAATATTATCACTCATGTTATTCGCTCCTTTTGTTTAACTATTTTTATTATATGTCATGTTATATTATGTGTCAATAATATGTAAGATGTTGTAACATCATTTTCAAATAAAATTACTAGTTAGCTATTTATCGAGAGTAGATCTTGATCGAGTAAAGAATCAATAGCTGAACAAATCGCTATTTTCACATGGGCATATGTAAGTCCACCTTGTACATATGCGACATACGGAGCTCTTATTGGTCCATCTGCAGATAGTTCAATACTTGCACCTTGTACGAATGTTCCTGCAGCCATGATTACATCATCCTCGTAACCAGGCATATAGTTAGGATAGGGTGTCACATGTGAATTAATTGGAGAAGCATATTGAATCGCCTGACAAAAAGCCACCATCAGCTTATCATCATCGAATTGAACAGATTGAATTAGATCTGTTCTCGTACTATTCCAAGACGGATTCGTCTGCAATCCAAGTTCTTCTAAGAAGGCTGATGTAAAAACAGCACCTTTTAAAGCTTGTCCTACCACATGTGGGGCTAAAAAGAAACCTTGATACATTTCTTGTAAGCTATAAAGGGAAGCTCCTGCTTCTGCACCAATGCCAGGTGACGTCATCCGATAGGAGCATGCTTCTATAAGTGGTTTTTTGCCTACAATATATCCACCAGTTTTAGCGATTCCTCCACCTGGATTTTTTATTAGTGATCCGGCCATCAAATCTGCACCTACATGGCATGGTTCGAGTTCTTCCACAAACTCACCATAACAATTATCGACAAAAATGACAACATCTTCTTTCAAAGATTTTACAAAAGTTATCATTTCTTCAATTTCAGCAAGTGTAAATGATGGACGGGTTGCATATCCTTTTGAACGTTGAATACCAATCATTTTTGTCTTGTGTGTAATCGCATTCTTAACAGCTTCAAAATCAATTTTTCCATTTTCGCGAAGATCAACGGTTTGATAATCAATCTGAAACTCTTTTAATGAGCCTACTCCATTTCCTCTAATCCCTACAATTTCTTCAAGTGTATCATAAGGCTTACCAGTAATATAAATAAGTTCATCGCCTGGTCTTAACACACCAAATAATGCAATTGAGATCGCGTGAGTACCAGAAATGATTTGTGGTCTTACCAATCCTGCTTCTCCACCGAATACATCTGCATATATTTCTTCCAATGTGTCTCTGCCTATGTCATCATAGCCATAACCAGTCGTAGGAATGAAATGAGAATCACTTACACGATGCTTTTGAAAACTTTTAAGGACACGAAATTGGTTTGCTTCACTTTGTCTTTCAATCGCTTCTTGTACTTCCTTTATCTTTTCTTCTACCTTTATTACCATTGGTGCAAGTACTGCACCATGTTTTAAATAATTAAACATTAATTCTTACCCTCCCCATTATACTTCTCTAGCTGTCCGTTTATTGAGTGAGTTGGGAGTACGAATCCTTCAATTTCATACAATTCATCCTGTTCATTAAATATTAACTTTTTAATCAATGATTCTGTTTTTAATTGAGATAGTAATTTACCTTCACTCGCAGGTATTTTCACACTATATTGATTCATTACACCCTTTGCAAAACTCTCTACATGATCCATCAGGTTATCCAAATCATCTTTTGAAAATGCGGTAATTTGGATATACTCTTCATTCGGTGATGGAACAAATGAGCCAGGTGCTTGATCTTTTTTATTGTAGACCGTTAATATTGGAATTTCTGTTACCTCCAACTGCTCAAGAAGTTTATAAACAGTTTGTTCATGGTTTGCATAATCCTCATTTGAGCTATCCACAACATGTAAAATCAAATTTGCTTCCTTCACTTCTTCTAATGTAGAACGAAAGGCAGCTACTAGCGTTGTTGGCAGATCTTGAATAAACCCAACTGTGTCTGTGATAAGAGCTTGATAATTAGATGGTAATACCACCTTGCGGGTCATTGGATCAAGTGTTGCAAACAATAAATCCTCTTCAAAGCTTCCTGCTGTTGTCAAACGATTAAATATTGTTGATTTACCTGCATTTGTATAGCCAACAAGAGCAATTTGAAAAGCTTGATTTTTTTTACGGCGCTCTCTATATCTATTTCGGTGACTAACAACTGTTGCAAGCTGTTGTTTGATTTCATGGATTCGATTTCGAATATGTCGACGATCAGTTTCGAGTTGTGTCTCACCAGGTCCTCTCGTCCCTATTCCCCCACCTTGACGTGAGAGTGCAATCCCTTGTCCAGTAAGTCTTGGTAACAAGTATTGAAGTTGCGCTAATTCAACCTGTAACTTACCTTCCTTTGATTTAGCTCGCTGAGCAAAAATATCTAAGATTAGTTGTGTACGGTCAATGATTCTTACATCTAAAGTAGATGATAAATTTCTAAGTTGACTAGGTGACAATTCATCATTAAAGATAACTATATCTGGCTCAAGCTCTCCAACCAGATTTTCTAGTTCTTCAACTTTTCCTTTTCCTATGTAAGTAGCCGGGTGTGGTCGATCACGTTTTTGTATGATATTAATTATTACTTCACCATTTGCGGTCTTAGTTAATGAAGCAAGTTCTTCCATGGAATATTGAAAATGATCATCCAGCATTGTTTGAAGCTGGCAACCAACTAAAATGACTTTTTCTTTTAAAACATCAATTGTATTATTCAATAAAACCCTTCCCTTACGCTGTTTTAGCAATCTAATCATATCAAACATTTGGATATTTCACTAATTATTTCTTTAGTATATACCAGAATGTAACTTCTTTATCTTTTGAGTATTTCCATTCATGAAAAAATCATTGACCTTTCCATATTTGAGCTTTAAAATCAAGTTCAACTACAAGAATGAACGGACATGGAGGTTTCAGGTGATATGACATGGGAAGTATTAAGTATTATCGGAACGATTGCTTTTGCAATAAGCGGAGCAATTGTAGCAATGGAAGAGGAGTATGATATTTTAGGGATATATATATTAGGTATTGTCACAGCATTTGGTGGCGGTGCAATTCGGAATCTTTTAATTGGGGTTCCGGTCACTGCATTATGGGAGCAAGGGGTACTCTTTCAAATTGCTCTTTTTGCGATGACAACTGTATTTCTTTTCCCGCATAGTTTATTAAAGCATTGGCATAAATGGGGTAACTTGACTGATGCCATCGGTCTTTCTGCCTTTGCCATCCAGGGAGCACTTTATGCGGTGAACATGGGTCATCCAACAAGTGCCGTTGTAGTTGCAGCTGTCCTAACCGGAAGTGGCGGAGGGATTGTTAGAGATTTACTAGCTGGTCGTAAACCATTAGTACTTCGAGCTGAGATCTATGCATTTTGGGCAATCATTGCTGGGCTTCTCATCGGTTTTGAAGTTGTCAAACAACCTATTGAATTATATATATTATTCGTTGGAATCGTTGTACTCCGCGTATTTTCCTACACGTATAATTGGAAATTACCTAATCGGAGTTTACAAACATTATCAAAAGAACAATCATTATAGAAATATGCCATAATATTAATAACCTAAGATTTAGGAGAAGAACAACTTATTTGTTGTTCTTTTTGTTTATCGTTTTTTAACAATTTTAATACAACGATAATATTATTATGTAAACTTAATCGATGATAGAATACATTTTTTTGATATTACAATTAGATGCAAATGCATAATGAATGCATTACTTTTTCAAATAAAAAAAGAAACACGGACGACTGTGTCATGTTTCTTTTTTTCATTAGCTAATTTTTTGAAGTGAATGTCTTGATTGGTTTACTTTACATTTAATATACGTCTGAGTTGTATCAAACATATCCGCAACGTACAATGTTGCTCCATAGTAAGTTTTTTCATGGGACATTTCTTTATCCACTATATAATCATATATTGTTGCTTCTATATCATTAAAAAACGGTAGGATTTTTTGATTACTTGCTAGAATTTGATAAAGCTGTGTTATGAGAAACGGGCTTTTGTCAAATTTTTCCTGTAATTGATCAATAACATATTCGTTAAGTGACAATTCATTTTCAACAAGATATTTAAGCTCTTCTAAAAATAATTTGTTATCACTCATCCTGATCACTCCCTCTTATACATTGTATTTTATCATCGTCACAAGAGAAATGAAAGCGTTATCAATGGTGATTTCTATAGCTTTTTTCGAATGAAAAGTATGAGTTTAATGCTATTTATATATGACTCTATATATTTATTCATTTCAATCTATAAACAATAAAGAAATATATACTAATCTTTGTTCATTACATTGTTACTTCACAGAATTGTTGGGATAAATACAAGCTATCTCATTATTATCGTTATGTATTTTTATATATTTCTGCCAATTACTTTGCACGTAAATATAATGTAATTAGCAATATAGTTTGTTTTTCACGCTCTCCGTTCTAAGCCGTATTCTTTGATTGAGATTTTTTTACGCCCTTTTGCAATATAGCCTCACGGTTTAATAAGAAAAGAATAAGTTATAATGAACGATCCTTTGAAAGGTGTGAGTGATTCGTGAAATGGAAAAATTATGGGTTATGGGTGTCAATTGCATCTGTTTTATATATGGTCATTAATGATCTAGGGTATCAGATTGATTTAACACGATGGGACACATATGTTACTGCAATATTAGGTATATTGGTTGCTTTAGGGGTTATTTCAAACCCTGAAAGTGGTAAGGGATTTTTCAATGCAAAAATACCAGCTGATCATGTTCCTACAAATGAAAATGATTCTACTAATGATACCACTAATGGGAATAATGAAGCATCACAAAACGAAGCAATAACCAACTCAGAAAGTCCACAAGATTACTCAGATCATTTAGTTAATTCGTCAGATAATCAAACATCCGAAGAAATAACACCTTATCGTAGATATCCACCAGATGAAAGGTGAAAATCACAAGTACCTTAATAAACAAGAGATCATTTATTAAGCTGCAGTGTTGTTGCAAAACTCAAAACTCAGTTAAAAAATATATATTTATTCTAAAAAAGGGTATAACTCATTTTTATCATTTGAGTTATACCCTTCTCACTTCTACATCATCATTTATTCAAGTTTCTCGATCTTCACAAGCCCACCAATATGATTTTCAGATTCAACATATGCTAATATTTTATCCTTCACATGAATGTTATCTTCAATAGGATACTTCACATTTTTACGATTAAAATAAATTTTAGTTGTCCCATCAAGAGATTGACCATAATAGTCATTTCCATTTATTTCAGTAATGACATAGGTAAAGGTTTTATATGAATCTAGCATTTCCGCATCTTTTGTTGGTTGATTTGTTTCTAGTTTTTCAGATGGGTTCCATAAGTAAATACCAAGTACAAGTAGCACGCTAAGTAGGATGAAGAGAGTGATTAGTTTTCCTTTCATTTTTACCTCCAAAAATATAAATCTGATATATCTTGTATGACGAACGAGTCAAAAAAAGAACGGCTAATGACGAGAATTAGAATTTTTTACAGTACAATAACAAAGGCTCAGGGCGCCTTGAACAGCCCCGACGCTCAGGAATAGAAGGTGTTTTATACCTTCTATTCCTGAGTGGCTGTAGACCTAAGATGGGCTCAGCGCTGGAGTTGGATGTCAAAGCGCTTATACACAGTATTGAAGTTTCCAATTAAACGACGATAAAAAGGTGACTGTCTCTTTGTTGAGTCAGCCACCTTTTATCCATTACAGCCCTTCGTTAATTTGACTTTTCATCTGTTAACACAAGATCTTGACCCTTAATTGTTAAAAGATCTTCACGATTATATTTATCTGTAAGTAATAAACGCATTGCTTGAGAACGAATTGATTTCTCTATGATATTTCTTACATATCGGCCATTACTAAATTTTGCTGGGGGTGTCATCGTTTTAACGTTCATTAAATGTTCCCTTAGTTTTATTACTGCTTCATCATTAAAGCGATATTCCCGCTCAGACATCATACGATCAGATATCTCCATTAGATCATCTACTGAATAATCAGGAAAATCTACAACTAATGGAAATCTTGACAATAGTCCGGGATTAAGAGATAAAAAGTTTTCCATTTCTCTTGGATAACCCGCGAGGATTAATACAAAATCATGTTGCTTATCCTCCATATGTTTTACTAACGTATCAATTGCTTCTTTACCAAAATCTTTTTCCCCACCTCTAGCAAGTGAATAGGCTTCGTCAATAAATAAGATGCCACCTAGTGCTTTTTTTATGAGATCTCGGGTTTTTTGAGCCGTATGCCCGATATATTCTCCTACGAGATCAGCTCTCTCAGCTTCAATTAAATGCCCTTTTGACAGGACATTCATTTGAAAAAACAATTTACCAACTAATCTTGCTACCGTTGTCTTACCAGTTCCTGGATTCCCCTTAAACATCATATGGAGGGCTTGCTTTCCAGCCTTTAAACCTTGCTCCTCACGTTTTTTATTAATAAAAATCCAAGCATATATTTCTTTTATCATTTGTTTCATTTCATTCATTCCTACAAGGGAACTCATTTCGGCTTCTATTTCTTTTAAAATCGTATGCTTTCCTTCTACTTTTGGGATTTTTAAATCATAGGAGGATGAGCTTACTTTATCATCGATTTTTTCATTAGATTGATTATTTAATATGATGTTAATCTGTCCATTTGTTTTATAAGTGACTGCTCGATCTCTTTCCAAAGATGTTCACCTCACAATCTGAAACTATTTATACTTAGGCTTTTTACTAATAAACTATGATGTACTTCCATAATGTCGCTTTCAATCTTCGACAATCGTGATGAAAATGCAAGAAAGGTGTTGTATTTTGCGCTTTCCCAAGAAATATTCATTCCTTTATTTATATTCATTTATTAGAAATTTACCACCATAGTAGTAACTTTTTTAGGAGTATTGATAACTTAAAAGTTAAGAATGAGTATGTGGGGGAAATAGAAATGGAGCTGACGATACTAATCATCAGCTCCATTTCTATTTTTTATTCAAGCACTAATTGTATATTTTTTTGTGGTGAAAAAGTAGAGATTGCATGTTTATAAATAAGTTGTTGTTTACCTTCTGTTTCTAAAAGAACTGTAAAGTTATCAAAGCCCTTAACTAGGCCTCTTAATTGAAATCCATTTAGTAAAAATACAGTTACAAAAGTACCATCCTTACGTAATTGATTAAGAAATTGATCTTGAATGTTGATAGTTTGTTTCATGTTTCGTCCTCCTCTTTTCTCTATACCTTTTAATTCGATTAATCTTGAAGCTTTCCTGCAATATATGTAAAAATTTCATCAACCATTTTATCATGCTTGATTGGTGGGGTCATGTCAAACCATTTGACATCCATCTTGTTTCGAAACCAAGTCAACTGACGTTTTGCATATCTTCTTGAATTTTGCTTTAACAATTGTATCGCATCAGTATATGTTATTTTTCCATCAAAATAGTCATATAACTCCTTATAACCAATCGCTTGAATCGCTTGTGTATTACGGATACCTTGATTATAAAGTTGCTTAACCTCTTCAATTAAGCCTTGGTTAACCATAAGATCAACTCGTTGGTTGATGCGGTCATACAACACTTCTCGATCCATTGTTAATCCAATTAATGCTACATCATAAAGCAGTTCCTGTTCTTGACTACTTATGTATTCAGACATCGTTTTGTTTGTACAGTGATAAATCTCAAGGGCTCGAATCACCCTTCTACTATTATTTGGATGAATTTTACTTGCTGCTTCAGGATCGATTTCTTCAAGTATTTGATGAAGCGCTAGTTCGCCCTTTTCCATTAGCTCCTTTTCAAGCCTAGACCTAAATTCAGGATCTGATGGGTTTTCTGTAAATTGATAATCATATAAAACAGATTGTATATATAAGCCTGTACCTCCAACAATCATTGGTGTTTTCCCTTTATTGGTAATATCCTCAATTAAAGGACGGACAGTCGCCTGAAATTCAGCTACAGAATAATCTTCATCAGGATTTTTTATATCAATTAAATGATGAGGTATACCATTCATTTCATCTTCATTAATCTTTGCTGTACCGATATCCATATTCTTATAAATTTGCATTGAATCACCACTAATAACTTCACCATTAAGGCGATGAGCTAAATCAATGCTTAGTTTTGTTTTTCCAACTGCTGTTGGACCAATGATGACGACGAGTTTCCTTTTCTCCACTTAAAACCACTCTTTCACAACAGATAGATTCTACGTTCATCATCTTATCATGTGAACTACATGAACACCATATTATTGTTTCCTTTTTAATCTAATTGTAAACATTTTGTATGTAAAACACTTCCTTTTAATGCAATGATTACTATTTTTGAATTAAAGAGAAATATCACCCAAATTGTTTTAGTGATAATTTCTATCTATGCTGTTTACATAATAATATTATGCAACTGATCATTATAAAAAACATCTTATTTGTAGTGTTGATTTTATAAAAAGTTAAAACGTGAAATCCTATGTGACTTCACGTTTTAAGCAAAATTTGATTTACCTTTAGTACCTAGTATTGGAACCCATTACCGTGATAACCTAAATTCTCTTATTTTGTTTTTTTACATGGTCAACTAGCTTGATGTATTTTAATAACAAGTCTAATGGCCAGAATAAACTAATCAGGACGACCTCATGACGCTTTAACTCATTGACTTTATATACTGAATACACTACACCAATCATCATATAAATCAGAAGTATAAGCATAAGGATGTTCCTTTCCCTTTTTGTTATAGTATTCAATAATTCGTATTTGGTTCTCCAAAGAAAGGAAGCATTTTATACAGAACCTGTCAGTTTGAGAAGTTTTAAAGAGATGAATAAAGAATTTATTAACGAAACTCCACCATTATTGAAGTTTAGTTTCTAAAAAGAAAATAATAGATAGGGTTGATGGTAATAGTGAATGGACATATACGAAATAATGTGAATCGATTTGAGGGGTTCGGGACACTATATGATGAAAATCGGCCTATACCACCTCAAGATATTGTGGGGATCGTAAAAAAATACTTACGAAGACAACCTCAAACTGTTTTAGATGTGGGCTGTGGCACTGGTCTTTCTACATTTTTATGGGTAAATGAAGCTGACTCCATCATTGGGTTCGAGCCAAATGATGACATGAGAAATGTGGCACTTGCAAAATTGCAAGTGCTTGATCGGCCATCAAACATTCAATTTTTAAAAGGCTTGTCACATCAATTAAAGATGCCAACAGAATCTGCTGACGTCGTGACATGTTCGCAATCCTTTCATTGGATGGATCCACACAGTACATTGCAAGAATTTTCCCGTGTCCTTCGTCATGGAGGAGTATTCGCTGCTTACGATTGCGACTGGCCACCTACCTTTGACTGGTTAATTGAGGAACAATACAAACAATTAATTTCGCTTACCAATGAGAAATTAATAAATTTGACTGAAAAGGACGAACAACCTTACAGATGGAATAAGTCTGAGCATCTACAGAAATTTCGTGAGTCAAACCTATTTCGTTTTTCAAAGGAAATTGTCTTTCATCATTGGGAAAAATGTGATGCAACACGATATGCAAATATTGCTTTTAGCAATGGCGGTTTACAAACCGCGCTACAATTGGGCGCTGACGACTTGCATGAAGCAGTTAATGATTTCAAAAAACAAGTGAAAGAGTCATTTGCTGGTGAAATGTGTGACGTACTATTTAGCTATCGGATGCGATTGGCAGTTAAATAACATAAAATGAACAAAAGCGATAGCGCCTTGAACAGCCTCGGGCAAATAAGACGCTCATGAATAGAAGGTGTTTTTTACCTTCAATTCATGAGTGGCTGTATGTAGACCCAAGAGGGGCTAGTCGCTGGAGCTGGATGCCCAGCACTTATCCACAGTACTAGAATTTTATAATTTCGCTAGACAACAAAAAAGCGTTAAATAAGAAATAACTTCTTATTTAACGCTTTGATTATTACAATATTAATCACTAGTTTTCTTATATAACCCGTTTAATTATCCACTTTAACGAACGTTCATTCTGTTTCGATCCTTGAATTTTTTCTTCTATTATAATATAAATCTTATAATAGTCTTCCGTAGAATTTTAACGCCAAATGGACAAAAGATGGTCATTCTTGTGGTCACCTTTTATTTTGAGGTCAAATCGCCCCTCAATATGGACTCTCTTGAAAAGAAGATGTTACTACAAATGATTGTTAAAAGGACTGATTTAGATAAAATCGGAGATCGACCAGTAGTTGACAGTTTGGTTATAACCGACATCAAATTTTATTAAAAGACCTATACTTATTTCTTCTTCAACTAACTGGCAGTTTAGTTTAAGTACAATTCTTCACAAAGTTATTGAAAAGTCGTTTTTCCTAAAACAACTACACATCATCACCAAAAAGGTAGCCTTTTTGAGACTACTTTTATATATGTTGCTTCAAAGTGGAATTAAGTCCAAGATAAAATCAGCAAATAAAGCTATTTAGCCAATTCCACAGTAAGCTTAATTGTATTTCCAAGGCTTTTAATCACTGATAAATCTCCGTCTATTCGCCCTAATGTAATCATATTTTCATAACTCCCGGAAACTTCTTCGCCATCAAAAAGGATGCTAAAGTAGCTCCCAGCAAGATCAATGTCTCCATTTTTTCCAACCATTATGTTTATCTTTTTCATCATATTCAAACCGGTCATCCATCACACCACAGTAATCATATTCATAACGATTTAGTGTAATGGTATAAGGAAGTCTGGAAATCAAATCCTGAGCTGCCTTACTATTATTCAGTGTTGCAGGAATCACCGTGTCTCCAACAGTTAAGGTAACGGCTGTACCAGTTTCATTTACATGTTTATCCAATGTTGTTTCCTCCCTTTCGGTTGTATAATCGCGAATAACTAACGCATCGAATTCTTTGATTCGATGCGTTAATTGTTTACAATTTATTTAGTTACATTTTCATATACTTCGTCTGAAACAGGTTCCAACCATTCCGGTGTACCTGCAGTGATTGCAATATGTTCAAACCAACTATCTTTTGCGGCACCATGCCAGTGCTTCACACCATCGTGAGTGACAATAACATCGCCAGTTTTTAAGAATTGAGCAGGTTTTCCTTCTTCTTGGTACCAACCTTCGCCACCAGTTACTAATAAAATTTGAAATCCATCACGATGGATATGCCAGTTATTTCGGCATCCCGGTTCAAAGGTCACATTCCCAACACCAACACTCACTTTAGGATCAGCAATTAATGTTTTCAGATAACTTTGTCCCACAAAAAATTGTGCATATGCTTCATTTTTTTCGCCCACTGGGAAAATAACGCCATTTTTTACTTCTTCATGTTTTGCCATAATTAATTCCTCCAATAAACTTTATTTTTTATGATTAACCAACTTGAACTGTTGGACGAATAATCATTTCATTAATGGCAACATCGGATGGTTGCTCAATGGCAAATGCAATTGCACGAGCAATGCGGACAGCATCAATTGCCACTTGGTAAAATTCATCTAAACCTGCTTTCATCGTTGGGTCTGACGTAGTTTCTAATAATTCACTGCTGACAGCCCCAGGAGAAATATTTGTCATACGGATATTAGTGCCACTCATCGCTTCTTCTTGACGCAAGCCTTCAGAAATGGCTCTTACTGCAAATTTAGTGCCACAATATACCGTTCCACCTGGGTAGATGTTATGTCCAGCTACCGATGAAAGATTGATAACATGACCGGATTTGCGTTCTCTCATAGATGGAACGATAGCAGCGATGGCATACAAAACACCTTTGATGTTGACATCGATCATCTTATCCCACTCATCAACTTTATTTTCAGCAAGAAAAGCTTGTGGCATGATTCCAGCATTGTTGACTAATACATCGATTTTTCCAAATTCTTTAAGAGCATATTCAGCTAGTTCTACCATCTGATGACGGGAAGTTACATCTGTTACTTTATAAATTGCTTTTCCGCCACTGGTTTGAATCTCATCTTGTAATTTCTTTAAACGGTCTTCACGACGAGCTGCGAGTACCAACTTTGCACCTTTAGACGCAAGTTCTTTTGCAGTAGCTTCTCCAATCCCAGAAGAAGCACCCGTAATAATGACAACTTTATCTTGAATATTTGACATAATAAATAACACCCTTTCTTAAATTTCATGAATAATTTCGTTAACGCTAGCTAATGCGTTCAGTGTTCTCGGAAAGCCCATATATGGAAGGCAGTGGGTGATAGCGGTGATCAATGTTTCCTTATCATTGCCCACATTTTTGTTACCCTGCACGTGTGCCTTCACTTGACCTTCAGCGCCACCCAATGCACTTATAATACAAAGTGTCAACAACTCCCGTGTTTTCAAATCAAGTCCACCACGGGTATAGAAGTCTCCGAAGCAAAAAGCCGAAAGATAATCCTGAATATGCTTTTGGTTTGCCGGGGCATTTTCCCGCATTTTTGCGATTGTCTCACCAAATATCTCTACCTGCACTGCAAGCCCTTTATCAAAACGATTATCTTCATCTACAGTCTTTTGGCTTTCGATTGGTAAAGCGATATTCTTCGCTTTGAAAACCTCATTGACTTCATTTATGGCATTCAGTGTTTTAGGGAATCCAATGTACGGAACACACTGGTAAACAGCCTCTTTAATTTCTACAGGTGTTAGCCCAACATTCAGTGCGGCACTAACATGTGCTTTTAGCTGCGGCAACGTCTGATTGGTTGAAAGAACAACCAGGGTGATCAACTCACGCTGTTTGTCATTCAAATTACCTTGATAAAAAACTTCCCCAAAAATGAAATCGCTAAGAATGTCCTGAAAATCAGGATCGGTAGCATATGCGGCAGTTACTCCCGCACCAAATAGCTGGTTGAACTTTTCCTTGCTCTTTTCAATACGGTCCATAACTAAACCTCCTCTTTTAATTTAATTAACTCTTCTATTATTTCGAGGCTAGTAAAATTTGATGTATTAGCAAATCGCATGTTGATGCGTTATCGCACATCTGTGTATAATATAAAATGAAAAGAGGATGACTGCAACAATCAAAATGCCGTGATTTGTGCGTTACTGCACAAGTTGATTAAAATTGTGCGATAACTTTTAAGAAAGCTTGGTGATTACTACAATGTCTAGGGTGGATAGAAGAGTACAAAAATCTCAAGAAGCAATAAAAAATGCTTTTATTGAACTACTGTCTGAAAATAGTTTTGATCATATTACGATACAAGATATTTCCGACAGGGCAAATGTCGGTCGAAGAACCATTTATGACCATTACATGGATAAATATGATCTTCTGGAAAAGCTCATTGAAGAACATATTAACGAACTAAAGAAACTGTGCGAATCGGCATCTGAATTGGATTTTGTTGAGGGAAATCTGATTTGGTTTGAATATTTTGAACATAATTATTCATTCTTTTCAACAATACTAGCGAGTAAAGGGGCCCCTGCTTTTCGGAATCATTTCCTAGAATTTGTAATCGAGGAGTTGGAGGGTGAAGTAGATGTAACCGAAGGAAAAAATCAAGGATTAAGTAAAGATTTAATTCTTAAATTTTTTGGAGCTGCCATCGTAGAGATAGTAATAGCGTGGATCACCAATGGATTATCTGAACCAACTCAAGTCGTGGCAGAACAAGTAGGGATTTTGTTAGATAGGAATTTATAGTTAGAGAATAGTTTTACAAATACAACGAAGATTGTGAAGGAATATACTTAAACAAACGGGGGCGTTAGTTTAACAAGAAAATAATTATTCATTGTCCTATTATCTTGACAGAATGTCTTGTCTAGATAACTTGTCTAGATAACTTGTCTAGATAATAGGACTCTAAATAGGGTTATTTTTATTTTTCCTTCTATTACATGTACTCTTTTTTAGATAAAAAAAGAAATAGCCTTACTTAATCAATTGTAAGAGTATTTCTTTTAAGTTATTATTTAACATTACTTAATTCTACTGTTATTTCTCCATCATGATAAAAATCTATTACATAACCTGCTTCAATAATATACATAAAAGTTTCTGATCCAACTGCTTAATATCATCTAATACTTGAAGTGAATTTTGTAAGTTAGTTTTTATTCCAAAACTATCTGTATAATTCCAAAGATTTAATAGATTAAATGCGGATTAATCATTAAGTAAATCCTCATCTAACCAAATTTCCACATCATTAAGGTCTACTTCTTCTGCAATTTTATCATTTATTTTTAATGAGTTTAAAAAGTTTAAAAAACTATTACTAATAATTTCTATATTTTCGTAATAAGAATTTATATCAGTATCGGAATTTATTTCACCTATCATTTTCCTAGCTTCTAATTCATTTTCATGATACCAAAGGAAGACCCCTTCATTGGTTTCTTCTTTCACACCTATGCATACTTGGTCACCATTTGGCCGCTCTCCAATCGGTATAAGATTCTGTGGCATTCTAAATAAAAATGTTTCGATTTGCGCAGTAAGGTTATTATTACCAGTTAAGCAATAGAGCTCATTTAGTATAAATTCTGAATTTTCAATATTAAATGAAACTGCATCTGAAAAAAAGCCATTATTACATAATAATAGGAAACACTTATAACTTTCAGGTAAAAATAAATTGTATTTTTCTTCAATTCCCTGCATAAGATTTAATTTTTCTTTAAATGAATCATTATCTGATATATCAAGTTTAAATTTAGATAATATAGATAATATATCTTTTTCATACTCTGTATACATTTTAATATCCTCCTCTTAAATCTGATGCAGAACCAATAAGGTTGTGTCCGAAAGATTAGGTCAAGCTAATATTACAATTACTTTAGAAAAGTACAGTCATGTTACACCAAATATACAGAATGAATCTACAGAAAATTTTTCAAAAGCACTAAAAAAAACGAGCACTGAGCAATGAATGTGGTCGTTTTGTGGTCAAATCATTATAAAATAAGGGTAAAACACTTTTGTTTCAAGCACTTTACCCTCAGATAAATTACATAACCCGCTTAAACATCTTCTCCATCTCATAAGTTGAGTAATGAACAATAATCGGACGTCCATGTGGACAAGTAAACGGATCTGACGTTTTTCTTAAGGTTTCAAGTAAAGCAAAGATCTCATCGTTACGTAAATGATGGTTTGCCTTAATTGAAGCTTTACAGCTCATCATAATGGCTGCCTCTTCGCGAAGTTTTTTAATATCGATTTTTTTCTCTTCAAGGACTTGTTGAATAACCTCTTCAATTGTTGTCGCTTCATCACCCCTTGGGAACCATTGTGGGTGTGATCTGACAATATAGCTATTACGACCAAATGGTTCTAGGAAAATACCAACCTTGGCGAGAGTGTCAATGTGTGCTTCGATGATCATTGCTTCATCGTTCGAATATTCAAAAGTTAATGGTACTAATAGCTCTTGAACCTCTGAATGGATTTCTCCGACTTTTTCACGGTAAAACTCATATTTTATTCGTTCCTGGGCAGCGTGTTGATCAATGATAAAGAGGCCACGTTCATTTTGGGCTAAAATGTAGGTTCCGTGCATTTGTCCGATTGGATACAATGGTGGAACCCGCTCACTTAAGGAATTAGTTTCTTTTACTTCTTCTTTACTATATGAGGCATCCTCAACTAGTACTTCATCTTCAGACGGTAGATCCCATTGTTGAGATGGTTCTTCTTGTTCAACCTCTTCAAATGGATCCATTTCAGCTTCTGTAGCCTGCACCTCAATAGTAGCAGGTATTTGAGTAGCTATGGTTTCAAATGGTTTTTCTTTTACAATGGTCGGATGCTTAAAAGGATTATTCAATTTTTGTTCCTGAGATGAAATCTCTGATGAATGATCAAATGTAAATTGTTGCTGTTCATCGGTTGTTTTTACCCTTTGTGCCCTAGGAGTTTCAACAGATGGAATGAGTTGTTGCTGTCTAAATACATCGCGAATCCCTTTTGTTATTAGTTCATTTAATTCAGCTTCTTTACTTAATCTAACCTCTAGCTTTGAAGGATGAACATTGACATCAACAAGGATTGGATCCATTCTTATTTCTAAGAAAACGATTGGAAAACGTCCAATCGGCAGCAATGTGTGATAGCCTTGTTGAATGGCTTTTACAAGTGGGTAGTTTTTAATAAAACGCCCATTAATAATTGTCGAGATATAGTTTCGAGATGCTCTTGTTATTTCAGGAAGTGCCACATAGCCATTCACTTCGAAATCAAGAGACTCTAACGATATCTTTTTCATTTTTTTAGCAATTGACATACCATAAATCGCAGCCAATACTTGTCGTACATCACCATTTCCATTCGTGTGTAAGAGCTTTTTGCCATTATGAACGAGACGAATTGATACATGTGGATGAGCTAAGGATATGCGATTCACAATGTCTGTGATGTTACCTAGCTCTGTATGAACGGTTTTCATATATTTCAAGCGTGCTGGTGTATTAAAAAATAAATTTCTAACCGTAATGTCCGTACCCTTTCGGCTAGCTGTTGATTCATGTTTTTCCATTTTCCCACCGGTTAAAACGAGGTTTGTTCCCGCACCACTACCCGTGCTCGTTTTCATATCAAGCATTGAAACAGAGGCGATACTCGGTAAAGCCTCTCCTCTAAACCCCAATGTTCTAATTCGAAAGAGATCATTTTCATCTTTAATCTTACTTGTGGCATGACGATGAAAAGCATTTAGGCAATCATCTTGTTCAATTCCATCACCATTATCAAGAATTCTTATTTTACCTAAGCCCGCTTCTTCAATCTCAATTTCTACAATTGTGCTATTAGCATCAATCGCATTCTCTAATAGCTCTTTTACAACCGAAGCTGGTCGTTCAACAACCTCACCTGCGGCAATTTTATTTGATAGCTGGTCATCGAGGCGAATAATTTTTCCCAAGAATTTCACCGCCCTTTTCATTTTGTTAGTTTCATAACTTTTTTATACAAGGTCTGTTCAATTAACCCTTCATGAGTTATGAGGTTAGATGTGGGACTTGTTAGGATCGGCGATTTGCCAATCTCTTTAATTAAAGCCCCACTTATGTTTAGTAACATGTGTTGTACTTTATTTTATTTTTTTCTGAAGTTGATACAATTCATTCATTGCATCGAGGGGTGTCATTTCTAACAGATTCATAGACTTTAATAGTTCAATGACAGCTTGTTCTTTTTTTGGATGAGCAGGAGCCTTTTTTGGTACTGGCTTTTCTTCAGCAAATAAAGAAAGTTGCGAGTCGGTCAATAGATCTTCTTTCACAATCGATTTCTTTTCAACAGTTTCTGTATTTAACTTGTCTGCTTCTAATTCTAATAAAATTTCCTTAGCTCGCTTTATTAACGATTTGGGAAGATCAGCTAATTCGGCAACATGAATACCATAGCTTTTATCAGCGGCACCTTCTTCAATTTTGTGAAGGAATACTACTTTGCCATTCTCTTCAATTGCTTTAACATGGATATTTTTTAATGAGCTTAATTGCGCATCAAGGATCGTTAACTCATGATAGTGCGTTGAAAATAACGTTTTTGCTCCAATATGTTCATGAATATGTTCAATAATTGCTTGTGCTAATGCCATTCCGTCATAGGTTGACGTTCCTCTTCCAATTTCATCGAAAAGGATTAAACTTTGTGATGTGGCATGTGCAATTGCATTTTTAGCTTCAAGCATTTCCACCATAAATGTACTTTGCCCGGAAATCAAATCATCCGCAGCACCAATTCTCGTGAATATTTGATCAAAAATTGGTAGTACAGCCTCTGAAGCAGGAACATAACAACCAATTTGCGCTAATATTGCTGTTAAGGCAACTTGGCGCATATATGTGCTTTTCCCTGACATATTGGGACCAGTAATAAGAAGCATTTGACGATCTGCATTTAAATAACAATCATTTGGCACATATTCCTGTGAATCCATCACTTTTTCGACAACTGGATGGCGACCGTCCTTTATGAAAAGCTCAGTTGTTTTTGAAAATATTGGCTTACTATAATGACGGTTTTCACTAACAGTCGCAAAACATTGAAGGACATCTAACTCACTTAAACGCTTCGCTAACACCTGTAATCTAGGAATATATTGTTTCACCTGTTCACGTAAATCAACAAATAACTGATACTCAAGCTCAACAATCTTTTCTTCCGCTTCTAATATTAGCGTCTCTTTTTCCTTTAATTCCGGAGTAATAAAGCGTTCAGCATTTGTTAAGGTTTGCTTGCGCTCATACATACCTTCCTGTAATAAATGAAGATTAGCTCTCGTTACTTCAATATAATAACCAAACACTCGATTATAGCCGATTTTTAGGGATTTAATTCCTGTTTTTTGACGCTCCTGCTGCTCAAGTTGAGCAATCCATGTTTTTCCGTTACGACTTGCATCACGGTATTGGTCAAGCTGATTATGGAAGCCGTCCTTCATAATATTCCCTTCCTTGACAGAAAGGGGAGGGTTATCAACAATAGCTTCCTCTAATAGATTGCTTAATTCCTCACATGAATCTAAGCGTTCTGACAGATAGACATCATTTTGTAAGGACCTGCAAAGCTCTTCAATGGCTGGAACCTGTTGGAGTGATTTTTTTAATTGAATTAAATCTCGAGCATTCACATTTCCAAATGCGACCCTGCCCGCAAGCCTTTCTAGGTCATATACCTCTTTAAGTAGAGTTCGCAAATCTTCGCGTTCAAAGTAGTTTGCAATAAATGTTTCAACCATAGTAAGACGAGCTTCAATTTTTGTGCGATCAACAAGAGGCTTATCCACCCACTGTTTGAGTAATCTTCCGCCCATTGCTGTTTTCGTTTCATCCAGGAGCCAAAGTAACGATCCTTTTTTCCCTTTAGAACGGATTGTTTCGGTCAATTCTAAGTTTCGTTTTGAATAAAGGTCAATTTTCATTGAATCTTGTAGATAATAAACATTTACCTTTTGTAGATGATCAAGACTACGCTTTTGCGTACGTTGTAGATAGGTTAACAGTCTTCCAAATGTGCAGATAAGTCTCTCATCATGAAGTTCCCCAAGGATCCCCACAAAATCAGAAGAAATCGCCGTCTCTGTTTCATACGATAATGTTGCTTGACAGCGATCAATCAGTTGTTTTTTCCATTCATCAGGAAACTCTCTTGAGATGACAACTTCCTTTGCTCCTACTGAGTAGATTTCGTTTAAAAGCTCATCAAAGTTCGAGCATATTGCTACAAGGTTTTCACCCGTAGTTAAATCACTTAATGCTAGTCCAATCTGTGTATCAAAGGCAGTAATAGAGGCTATATAGTTGTTTTCTTTGTCATGAAGCCCTTTTCCATCCATCACTGTACCAGGTGTAATGAGCTGAACAACCTCTCTTCTCACAACACCTTTCGCTTGCTTGGGATCCTCTGTTTGTTCACAGATTGCTACTTTATGACCTTTTAAGATTAATTGTTCAATATAGGTAGGTGCAGCATGATATGGAACTCCACACATTGGAATCCGCTCTTCTCCCCCACCATCGCGACTTGTTAGAGTAATTTCAAGTTCCTGTGATGCTTGAATCGCATCCTGGAAAAACATTTCATAAAAATCACCTAAACGAAAAAATAAAAAGGCATCTTGATAGTCTGCCTTAACCTTTAAATATTGCTGTATCATCGGCGTGTAAGTAGCCATGTTTATCCTCCAATATCACCATAACGTTCTTTAAAAATCACTGTTTATTATAACATATATCGACATATTCTTGTGATTTTAACTAAAGGGAAACATAGGAATCTAGTTGAAACTTTTTTATTAATCAGTTAGTGAGCGTGGAAAGAAGCTATTTGGAGGACACTGAAAATAGCAAATGCGGTTTAAGCAACCAATAACCGTGATAGTGCATCAGAAAGACTTGTCCAACAAAACAATTGAATTTAGATTGTGAGGAAATAAAGAAAACTAGGAGGACAATTCCTCCTAGTTATTCTTCTACATCTCCAACTAGAAATTCTGGATTTAAATCTTCAAATTCATCATCTAGCTCTTCTTCCCACTCTTCGTCATCATCACAGCCATGGGGATTTACATGTACACACACTTTCGTTTCCCCAATTACTTCTGCCAGATGCTCTCGTTCTGCTTGAACGATTATTTTGTTTCCATTTGGCGAAATCGTCACTTCTAAGCAGTTTGGTTGTTGTAACGCTTTACAGATTACTTCATGCTCATCATCAATAAAGTTATCATCTTTATATCTTAACTTTATGACATCTACATATTCTACTCGTTCTGTTACAACCTCTGTTTTTGTGTTTTCATTGTAAGAATACCAAACGTTAATATCGTAAGTACCCTCTACTTCAACTGTTTTTCCATTCTTTTGAGCATCATAATTATGGTTAATAATCCAGCCACCTAAAATGCTCGCAGGTTTTTGCGATGGTGAAATCGTATGTGTACATTGTGAAAATTTGCGTCCTTTCGCAACAACTGCTTTTGTAATTATTTCTCTGTATTCAGACATTCGAGCATACCCTCCTCAATGAATCTTCTTTTAATCCTATGCTAGGCTAGTAACGATTGTGCCAAAATAATTGACTGAAATGATGACATGTTACGCCAATACATGAAACCTATAGTTCATTGTATGCTAAGGGTGATAAATATGTGCCTAAAAAAGAAAAAAGGTGCATGATCATCTAAAAATACTTAAGCCTAATCTGTTTTGGAAAGAAAAATAAAACTTATTTGCATCATGTTAAGATGAAAGAAAGAACCGTTATTACACGTTTTTATTGAGCAATATTAGAAAACAATAAAAAAAAGATACAATTAAAGAGAGGATGTTTATTCCACCTCTCTTTAATTTGTATCTATAGCATTTTATGAACAGCTACCACCAGATGCATTATTAACTTTAGATCCTGTTTCTCCTGCTAAAAGATCTCCACCTGTTGACGTAATGATTTCATTCGTTACTTTGTTCGAAATGGTATGTGAAACTAGTTGAAGTAAGTCGTTTACTTCAATTTGTGATTCTTGGAATTCTTGAATAATTGGAATTTCATCCAATTCATTTTGAATTTTTTCAATTTTTGCCTCAACTTGTTTCAATGCTTCGTGTTTTCCATAATGTTGAAAGTTGACTGCTTGTTTTTGAAGACTTTTAATACTTGCAATCATTTCACGTATTTTTTGATTTTCGTTGATTTGTGCCTCTGCACGTTTAAAGAAATCAACCTCATTTGATTCAGAAATCATTTGTGCTAACTCACGAGCTTTTGCTACAATATCGTCTTTTGTATATAATGTCATCTTATTTCACCTCAACCGCTTCTTCTATCATTTCTCCATCAAGCGTCCATGTTTTTGCTTTCGTAATTTTCACCTTTATAATTTGCCCAATAACAGATTTAGGTGCTCTGAAGTTTACTAGCTTACTTTTTTCCGTGTAACCTGCTAAAACATCAGGATTCTTTTTACTTTCGCCTTCTACAAGAACATTTACAATTTTACCTTCGTATTCCTTTAATTTCTTTGCAGATATTTCATTTACAAGAGCATTTAATCGTTGAAGACGTTCCTTTTTCACTTCATCAGGTACATTATCTTGCATTTTTGCAGCCGGAGTACCTTCACGAGGTGAATAAATAAACGTATAGGCGCTATCAAATTCTACTTCACGGTATAGAGATAACGTTTCTTCAAATTGCTCATCTGTTTCATTTGGGAAGCCTACAATTATATCAGTTGTAAGGGATGCATTTGGCATTGCTTCCTTAATTTTACGAACGAGCTCTAAATAATGTTCACGACTATATTTACGTGCCATGATTTTCAGAATATCCGTGCTACCAGATTGTACTGGTAAATGAATATGATCTAACAGATTTCCACCCTTTGCTAATACTTCAATTAAGTGATCATCAAAATCACGCGGATGGCTTGTTGTAAAGCGAAGTCTAGGAATATCAATTTTAGAAATTTCATCCATTAAATCGCCTAAACCATAATCAATGTCTTCAAAATCCTTACCATAAGCATTAACGTTTTGTCCAAGGAGAGTTACTTCCTTATAGCCCTGTGCAGCTAAGTGACGGACCTCTTGGATAATTTCCTCTGGACGACGGCTACGTTCTTTTCCACGTGTATATGGAACGATACAGTACGTACAGAATTTATCACAGCCATACATAATATTTACCCATGCCTTAATATTCCCTTTACGGACTTTTGGAAGGTTTTCGATAACGTCTCCTTCTTTAGACCATACTTCAACAACCATTTCTTTTGAAAGATATGCTTCATTTAGAATGTTAGGCAAACGGTGGATGTTATGTGTACCAAAAATCATGTCAACAAACGGATGAACCTTTAAAATACGGTTTACAACAGATTCTTCCTGTGACATACAGCCACAAACTCCTAATAATAAATCAGGTCTTTTCTTTTTTAATGTTTTAAAGTGACCTAGTTCTCCGAACACTTTGTTTTCTGCGTTTTCACGAATTGCACAAGTGTTTAGCAGGATTACATTCGCATCTTCAACACCATCAGTTGGCTCATAGCCTAGTGCCATGAAAATACCAGCCATTACTTCAGTATCATGTTCATTCATTTGACATCCGTATGTGCGAATATAAAACTTCTTACCTTGTCCCATTCCTCGAAATTCTTCTGGAATCGAAAAGCCATCATACTTTACTTCTTCTTTCCCACGCTTTTTAGCTTCCTTCAAAGAAGGTGGCATATACACTGCTTGGAAATACTGGCTGTAGTCCTTATCGGATTTTTTGTCCGAAGGAGTTACTTGAGTACTTTCCTTACGTTGCTGTTCATTCATCGTGTGATTCTCCTTTCAAACTACCCATTTAAAAACTTGTTCGTAAATTTCTTACTTTGTAACAATTAATTTATTATCCTTAGCGTAAAACTAATTGGACATAAACTAAGGTCTTTAAACGTTGTGTTGGTCATGTATCTCATTTATTTAAATAATATTATAGAAACATACAACTTAATAGTATATCGATTATAGTTGTGTAACACAATTATTTAACCATACTGTTGAAAATTGTACATGATTTTTCAATAAAATGCGAATCTAGTTTTTGGATGCACTTCCTTCAAAAAGAAATTGAATTTTGCCTTCTTTCCACTCTAATTTCGCATCAAACGTTTTTTCTCCCTTTTTAAATCCCTTAATTAAATTAGAGTTACCCTCATTTAATAGCTTTTGAATATTAGTCTGAGAGATTTTTTTCCCTAATATTTTTTTAGAAATGGTGAAGGTACATTTGTTTGTTTTGTAGTTTGTACATCCATAAAATTCACCTTTATCGACAATATCACCATCACACAGCTTACATTTTCCAACCTTTTTGCCTATTGTGTACCGGGAAGAAGTTCGCTGGATTGAGTCTACTTTTAATCCTTCGAAGCTCCAATTAGGTGCAACTGTTATTGCATCAGATACAATCTTTGTAGACAGCTTTTTTGTTTGTTCCATAAAAACAGATGGTGATGCTTGCCCTTCACCTATTTCTGATAGCCGTTGCTCCCATTTGGCTGTCATTTCTGGTGAAGCTAAAATGTGATCACCAATTGCCGCAATTAGCACTTTTCCTTTATCTGTCGCATACACTTGGTTCTTTTTAATATCAATGTACTTTCTGTCCTTCAACATTGTGATAATACCTGCTCTCGTCGCTTCGGTGCCCAACCCTTCTACTTTGCTTAAGACCTTTTCTAATTCATCATTATCTAAATATTTCCCTGCTGTCTTCATTAAAGTTATTAACTGGCCTTCTGTATATCGCTTCGGCGGCTGAGTTTTTCCTTCCTTTGTTTCAACCTTATGAACATGTCCAGAATCACCTTTCGAAACATTAGGGAGAAGTTGATCTTTTTCTTTGTCAGATTGAAAAATGACTTTGCGCCAGCCCTCTTGAATTTGTTGTTTTCCCTTGGTTATAAATTCTGCACGCCCATCAACAAGGGTTGTTAATGTTGAGTAATCAAAAATCGCACTTTCATAGTGGGCGGCAATTAGCCTTCTAACAATCATGTCATACATTTTTTGTTCGTCAGCAGATAGTCTTTTTGGATCCTTTACCTGTTCAGTTGGGATGATTGCATAGTGATCTGTTACCTTTTTTTCATTTACGTATCGAGAATTATTTATGATAGATGGATTTGGTAACGGAAACAAATTCTTAAAGTCATCAAAGGCACTTAATTTCTTTAAAATTTCTGAAAATAGCTCTGCTTCCCCTTTTGTTACATAGGTTGAATCACTACGAGGATAAGAAACAATCCCTTTTTGATAGAGTGATTGAACAATGTCTAACGTCTTTTTTGGCGAAAATTTAAATGCCTTATTTGCTGTTGCTTGAAGTGATGACAAATTGAAAAGAAGCGGTGGTTGATATTCCTTGCGCTCGGTTATTAGTTCTTTTATTTCAGCGGGCTTATCTTTACAAAATGCTGCCATCCTGTTTGCAAGCTCAACATCCATTACTCTTGTTTGTTGATCCTTTTGCCATTTCCCTTGATATTTCTTACCGTTTATTTGGAACGTTGCAACAATTTCCCAAAATGGCTCAGACTTAAATGCATCAATTTCCTTTTCTCTTTTAACGATTAATGCGAGTGTTGGTGTTTGAACTCTACCAGCTGAAAAAACGTCATTCATCCCTTTTTCTTTTAATAAAAGCGAATAGACCCTAGAAGCATTCATGCCTACTAACCAATCAGCACAAGCACGAGAATAAGCTTCAAAATATAGATTTTTCGTTTTTTCATCATCAAGTAATTGGCGAAAACCTTCAAAGATAGAAGCCGGAGTTAGTGATGAAATCCATAATCTTTTTAAAGGCTTCTTTATACCAGATAGGTGAATGATATTACGTATGATAAGCTCACCTTCACGACCGGCATCTCCAGCATGGATGATTTCATTAACTGCTGGATCTTTTAAAAGTTGTTTGACAATATTAAATTGTTTTGCTTTTGACTTTGTGACTTCATATTTAAACTTATCAGGAATGATCGGCAACATCGTTAATGACCATTTTTTCCACTCCGACTTATAAGCTTCAGGTGCACTTAATTGAGTTAAATGGCCAATTGCCCACGTACAATAGGCACCATTTGGAAAGAGTTCATTTGGCTTCACTTCGAAATAGCCATCTCTCTTCACTCTCTGAAATTGCGCACACAGAGTTGAAGCTTGATCGGGTTTTTCTGCAATAATTACCTTCATTGTTTTAATCACCCATACACTTTAATTCATTCTATTTTCCTTGCAATCTACTTTTAGTTTACAGTATTTTTCTTTAGATGAAAAATGTAAGAAAACAAAGTTTAATAGTAGAAAACATGACTTAATCTAATTCCTATTGAGGAAATCATTTGTATACAATCATTTTCAGAGAATAAATTCTGATGAAATACACCTTTCCCCATTTTACCTATTACAACGAGAAAAAGCACCACAAAACTATGTGATGCGTTTCATAATAGAATTTAAAATGTATTATATACGTCCGGACATGAGGATTCTGTTGGTTTGTAAAAGCAGTGAGCCTTGAATCGTCCTGAGTTCCATTGGTTATTCCATTGAGCTGGACAGGCTCCAGAAGGTTTAAAAAACCATAATGAGTAACTTGCTGGGTGGAAACGTTCGCCATTAATAACTCTACGGGCGAGTCGTATATCCAGTTCTCTTGCACCTTGATAAAAATATCCTTTTATCGTTGCTTCAAACCCACCTGGTCGTTGAAAAACCATTCTTCTAATCACGTATTAATATCGTTAAAGTCTAAACATCCAGATCGCGTTCTGTTGACGCCTACATTGCCAACCATCAGCATCCCTAATTGCCCATCACCTTCTGCTTCTGCTCTCATTAAGCGAGCTAACAATTTCACATCAGCTTCAGTTGCTTTTACAACAGCCAAAAAAAATCACTCCCTTTTTTTGTATTATTTCTAATAATATGTGAGGAGTGATCGTCCAAGTGTTATATGTTAAGGTTTTAAAATAATCTTAATACAATTATCCTGATGGTCATTAAATAGTTTATAAGCATAATCTGCTTCATCCAGTGTTGTTTTATGAGTGATAATTTCCTTAGGATCAAATTCTTTTTTCGTAATCATATCAAATAACTTTGGCATAATTGGAATGACTGGAGCCTGCCCCATTTTTAATGTTATGTTTCTAGTGAAAAATGCGCCTAGTGGAAAATTGTTATAATTCGCACCATAAACACCTGTGATTTGTACCGTTCCATATTTCCTTACGGCTTTTGTTGAAATTTGGATCGGTCCAAGTGTTCCACCTTGTAGCTTTAATTTTTGTTCAATAAATTCAAGCGGCGATTTCTTACCATCCATTCCTACACAATCAATCACAACATCTGCTCCACCTTGAGTAATCTCTTTTAAATGTTCACCCATATCAGGATATTCAGTAAAGTTGAACACTTCGACGCTATTCATTTTTTTTGCATGATTTAGTCGATAATCTAAGTGATCGATGGCAATCACACGTTTTGCCCCTTTCATCCAGGCAAATTTCTGTGTCATCAAACCGACTGGTCCACACCCTAAAACGATAACAGTATCACCCTGTTTGACTCCGCCATGCTCAACACTCCAGTATGCAGTAGGCAGAACATCTGATAAAAATAAAAGTGATTCATCCTCTAATTCACAAGTTTCAGGAATGAGAAAAGGAGTAAAATTCCCAAAAGGAACCTTTAAATACTCGGCTTGTCCACCAGGATGATTCCCAAACTTTTCAGTATAACCAAAATACCCACCGGAATCATAATGTGGATTAGAATTATCACATTGACTTGTCATATCATGCTGACAATAAATACATTCCCCACATGAAACATTAAATGGGACGACAACACGATCGCCTTTTTTTACTTTCGTCACATTTGGACCCACTTCTTCGACAATCCCCATTGGCTCGTGACCAATAATGTAACCTTCTGGTAATGGCATATTTCCTTGATATAAATGTAAATCAGATCCACAAATTGCTGTTGAAGTAATTTTGACAATTACATCATCCTTTTTTTCCAGCTTTGCATCTTCAACTTCTTTTACTTTTACATTATTAGGACCTTGATAAGTAACGGCTTTCATAGGTACACTCCAATCAAAAACTGGTTTATATTTATATGAGTATAAGTATGCCCCTATTAAGCTAGTTCCAAATCATGTTTACATGTTAAATACCGAAATAAAAATGAATAATTAGTTTTCTTATACAAGCATCTTTATGTAAAAAATAACAGCACTGAAAATATCAGTACTGTCAAAGTAAGATCTTTTTATATTATCTTTAATTCTTTTCCTGACTTCTCAAAAATGTCTAAAGCAGCTTGAAGCTCTTCTTTTGTGTGTTCTGCGGTGACAATTGTTCTCACACGTGCAAGTCCTTTTGCAACAGTAGGGAAGGCAATCCCTTGTGCAAATACTCCATATGCTAATAATTTATCAGAAAAATGATGTGAAAGTGCTTCATCCCCGACTATGACTGGAGTGATTGGTGTTTCACTTTTTCCTGTATTAAAACCTAAATGCTCTAGTCCTTGTTTAAAAAACTTTGTATTTTCCCATAAGCGTTCAATCAGTTCAGACTCTTCTAATAGCACATTAATTGCCTCACTACAAGCAGCTGTCACAGCTGGTGGATGTGATGTACTAAATAAAAACGGTCGACCTTTATGAATCAGATAGTCAATAAGCGTTTTCGAACTAGCTACATAGCCACCTAAAACACCTATCGCTTTACTTAATGTCCCTACTTGAATGTGAACCCGTCCGTCTAAACCAAAGTGATTAACAGTTCCGCGACCATTTTCACCTAAAACCCCTGAAGCATGTGCATCATCAACCATCACTAACGCATCATACTTTTCTGCTAATTCTACGATTTCAGGTAGTGGTGCGATATTTCCATCCATTGAAAACACCCCATCAGTCACGATTACCCGAACTCTAAAGTTAATGGATTCCTTAAGTGCTCTTTCCAGATCCTTCATATCAACATGGTTATATACTTTTCTTGCTGCTTTTGTTAATCGAATTCCATCGATAATAGAAGCATGGTTTAAAGCATCAGATATGACAACGTCTTCATTTGTTAAGATGGCAGAGAGTACTCCTTGGTTTGTTGTAAAGCCCGATTGAAACACTAGTGCAGCTTCCGTATGCTTGAATTTCGCGAGTTTTTCTTCTAATTCCTTATGCATTGTTAATGTTCCGGCAATTGTACGAACAGAACCAGTACCGGCACCAAATTTCTCAATCGCTTCTATTGCAGCCTTTCGTAAACGAGGATGTGAAGTTAGCCCTAAATAGTTGTTTGAAGAAAGTTGAATGACTTCCTTGCCATCTATGACAACCTTTGCACCTTGATCACTTTCTAATGGAATTAACGTTCGAAATGTTCCCTGTTTTTTCATTTCATTAAGCTCAGCATGTAAATAGTCAAAGCCTTTCATTTTCATTCCTCCTATTAAACTAGTAAAAAAATCAGCAGAGCTTCGATTATAGGCTTTTAAGGATGTAATACAACCTTTCCACAGTTACCTTTGATCATTAGTTCAAAGCCTTTTTCAAATTCTTCGAGTGAAAAATGATGTGTAATGATTGGTTTTACATCAACTTGCCCCGAGTGAAGTAATGCAGATACTTGCTGCCATGTTTCAAACATTTTTCTACCTGTTATCCCTTGTACGGTTATTCCTTTAAATACAATGTCATTTGTCACATCTAGTTCAACTGGTCTTACTGGTAAACTCAAAATTGACACCCTGCCACCATTGGTGACCATTTTAAAGCCTTGATTCATGGCAATTGGATGTCCTGACATTTCACAAACTACGTCAACACCAACTCCATTTGATAACTGTTTGACAGCTTGCAGTGGCTCTTCATTTATTGAATTTATGACACTTGTTGCCCCTATTTGCTTCGCTAAATTCAAGCGATAATTATTTATATCAAGGGCAATTACCTGTGCTGCGCCTGCTGCTTTCGCCACACCAACAGCCATCAATCCTATTGGTCCACAACCGATAATTGCCACAGTTTTACCGATGACATCACCTGATAATACAGTGTGTACAGCATTACCCATCGGTTCTTGGATAGCTGCAACATCATATGGCATTTCTTTTGGATTTTTCCAAAGATTAGCTGCTGGTAGGGCAACATATTCTGCGAAGCATCCTTGTGTATCAACACCAATAATTTTTGTATACTTACATATATGCGATTTTCCTGTTAGACATTGTGAGCATTTTCCACAAACAATATGAGTTTCAGCTGATACAGAATCACCATAATCAACATTCATTACCTTTGAGCCTTTTTCTACCACCTCTCCAGAAAACTCATGCCCGAAAACATATGGAGGATTCACTCTGCTCTCAGACCATTCATCCCACTTATAAATATGAACATCAGTCCCGCAAATTGATGTTGCTTTCACTTTAATTAATACCTCATCCTCATTTATTTGAGGAATCTCAACTATTTGTATTTGGGCACCATATCCTCGATGATGTTTAATAACCGCTTTCATTTTTCCGTTCAATATGAACACCCCTTTGTTGAAAACCCTTACATAATAATAGTTTAACACGTTATTATAAAATGTAAATAAGGATGTCTACTGTGAACGGACATTTGATTACGAACAAAATAATTTTTTCTTTATACGAAATTCCTTACCATTTAAATTCTGAACATACAAAAAGGACTGATGCATTCCCATCAGTCCTTCACTATCAACTATTACATAAATTCTGCAACTAGTTTATTAAATACTGCTTCATCAATCGCTAATTCAGCTTCTGATAACGGTGTTTCGCTGTAACCATTAATCAGTTCTTGATAAGATTTTTGCTCAGTATTTTGATAAATTAATCCAGTAACCAAGCCTTTATGCTTCATTAAAGTTTGCATTGCTAATTCTTTATTATTAGCATCATAACCTTCTACATTAGCTAACTTTGTTAAGTTCTCTTTAAACCAATCATACGTGTTGACCTTGTTATACGTTACACAAGGGCTAAAAACGTTAATTAGTGAGAATCCTTTATGGTTAATACCTGCTTCAATTAATGCTGTTAAATCCTTAAGGTCAGTTGAAAAACTTTGTGCAACAAATGTCGCACCAGCTGTTAACGCCATTTCCATTACAGATAAGGCAGATTCAATCGAGCCTTTAGGTGTACTTTTTGTAACAAAGCCTGCATCACTACGTGGTGATGTTTGACCTTTTGTTAATCCATAAATTTGATTATCCATGACGATATACGTGATGTCGATGTTACGACGAATAGCATGGATGGTGTGACCCATACCAATCGCAAAGCCGTCTCCATCGCCACCAGATGCGATTACTGTTAAGTCTCGATTTGCCATTTTCACACCTTGTGCAATGGGCAATGAACGACCGTGAATACCGTGAAAACCATACGAATTAATGTATCCAGAAATACGACCAGAACATCCGATACCAGACACAACAGCAAGATTATCTGGCTGTAGACCTACATTTGCTGCAGCACGCTGGATAGCAGCTTGTACAGAGAAGTCACCGCAACCAGGACACCAGTTTGGTTTTACGTTGTTTCTGAAATCTTTAAACGTTGTTGCCATGTTTAGATCAACTCCTTGCTTCTCGTATGAATTTCATGAGGTAGGAATGGATTACCGTCATATTTTAATATTGATGAGATTTTGTTAGCATGACCAACATTCATCTTTAAAAGACTTGCTAGTTGTCCAGTTGCATTGTTTTCAACAACAATGACTTTTTTTGCAGCTTCTACTAATGGAAGCATTTCCTCAGTTGGGAAAGGATGAATTAGGCGAATTTGAGCATGATTTACCTTAACACCATCTGCTTCTAAGCGCACGATTGCTTCTTCGATTGTTCCTCTTGTTGAAATGAAACCAACAAGTAGCACATCTGGATTTTCATGTTTGATATTTTTATGAACAGGATTTTTGAACTGAATGCTATTTAGCTTTCTTAATCGTTTATCCATCTGATCAATACGATTTCCTGCAGCCTCAGATGGCTTACCAGTCTCATCATGCTCTACACCTGTAACATGGTGAATTCCGTTTTTCATACCTGGAATAACACGAGGTGATACTCCGTCTTTTGTTACTTCAAAGCGTTTGAAGTAGCCTTTATTCTCTATTTCTGGTAATTCTTCTGTTTGAAGCTTTCCACGACGAATTTCGATGTTACTATAATCTAACGGTTCAACGGTTTGTTTTCCTAATGAAAGTTGTAAGTCTGTTAACAAAATGACAGGGCATTGATATTCTTCGGCAATATTGAATGCTTCTATTGTATCGTAGAATGCCTCTTGAACTGTACTTGGAGCCATAACAACTTTAGGAATTTCACCATGTGTTCCATAAATCATTGCCATTAAGTCAGATTGTTCTTGTTTTGTTGGTAAACCAGTACTTGGGCCTCCACGTTGTGTATCAACAATAACAAGAGGTTGTTCTGTTATACCCGATAGACCAATTGCTTCCATCATTAACGATAAGCCAGGACCTGCTGATGCTGTAAAGGTACGTGCACCTGCATAGTTTGCACCAATTGCCATTGTACAAGCTGCAATTTCATCTTCGGTTTGGATAACCGCTCCACCGAATTTTGGAAGTTTATCAATTAAATATTCCATAATTTCTGAAGCAGGTGTAATTGGGTAAGCAGCCATGAAACGTGAACCACCAGCTAATGCACCTAATGCGATCGCATCATTCCCAATCATAAACATACGCTTTTTGCCATCAGCTTTTTCAAGGTACATATCTTGGCGATCAAATCCAAGTTCATTTTTTAAATACTCTGCACCCTTTTCAATTGCTTGCATATTCTTCTCAACAATCTTTTCTCCTTTGCGGCCATATGTGTCATTTACGACTTCATGGTATCCACTCGGATCTATATCAAGGATTGCACTTGTTGCTCCAATTGCAACCATATTTTTCATTAAAGAAGTACCTAATTCAGTAGCAATTGCTGAAAATGGAACTGAATAAAGCGTAACATTTGCTTCATCAGAAATGGTTGGATTGAATTTTGAATCTGCAAGGACAATCCCACCAGCTCGTAGCTCATGGAAATTTACATCGATTGTTTCTTGATCAAAAGCTACTAATATATCAAGATCGTCTGAAATTGAACGAACCTGTGTTGTACTTACACGAATTTTATTGTTCGTGTGTCCACCTTTGATTCGTGACGAAAAGTGACGATATCCGTATAGATAATAGCCTAGTCGGTTTAATGCAATAGAGAATACTTCACCAGTACTTTCAATACCTTCTCCTTGCTGTCCTCCAACTTTCCAGGAAAGTTGACTTATCATGTATTTACACCCCTCAAAAGAATACAAAATTTTAATTTATATGTTTTTAAATATAATTAACAGTGTACCATAATCTCGTCCATTTTCATTACTATACTTCTTGGAGCCTATGAAAAATTGATTTATGGCCATTTCAATTAAACTGAGTTATTTGATTGGATTTACTCTAAACTTTTACAATTGTAGACCCTACTTTAGAAAAAAACAAGTGTTTGACTCAAAATAATAAGAAAAATAAAGTCTAGTTTTCACAGCTTATCAATCTTATTTATTTAATATGAAATGTTGTCTATAAAGTTTTGATAGACCAGCTTATTTACTATTTTTTGAGGATAATAGTTGAGTAACTGATTGATAAAATTGTAATAACATGAGTAATCCTCTAGACCGATTATCGTTTCATCAATCCCATCAAAGTCTGAACCAAATCCTATATGATTTTCTCCGCCTAAGGCACAAAGATAATCTACATGTTTTAGGACATCAGAAATGGTTGGCTGTGGGGTATTGGTCGTAAAGAATGGGACAAACGTTACGCCAATCATTCCATTTTTTTTAAACAAGGCTAGGATTTGTTCATCTTTTAAATTACGTACATGTGGACAAAGCATATGAACATTGGAATGTGAAGTAATTGGATAGTCAGCTATTTCTAAAGCCTCCCAAAAACTTCTCTCACTTGTGTGAGATAAATCTGTCCAAATTCTTTGTCCATTTAAATAGTTAATCACATTCCTTCCAAAGTTTGTAAGACCACCATTTCGTTTCTCATTTGCACCATCAGCAACGAGATTTGCATAATTCCAAGTTAAGCCGACAGAACGAACCCCTAACTGATAAAGAATTTCTAATTGTTCAAGCTGATCCCCAATTGCATCACAGCCTTCTAGTGTTAAAATAGCACCTATATCATTTTCCGAGAGGCGGTCGATATCAGATTTTGTTTTTATTAATTTTATTTCTGGATATCTTTTTAACACCTTTTGAAAAAAAATATTGATTTGCGAATGAACAACCGATAATCGGTTATTAAATGGAACATCCTCTGGAACAAAGATTGCAAAGCATTGGATGGCCTTATTCATTGCTTTAAGTTTTGTAATAGAGACGTGTAAGCTTTTGTCTTCAAAAACATCAATTTTCGGATCTCTCCAAAGTTTGAATAACATATCACAGTGTGCATCAAACACTCTCATCAATGATTTCTCCCCTTCAAAAAACAAGTCTTTAACAAAACAAGGGTCTGACTCAAAGTTACGAGTCAAACCCCTATTTGACATATCTCCTAATCTTGTAACCTTTACATTACCTTGGCTCGACAATTAATTTAATTGCAGTTCGTTCTTCTCCATCTATTTGAATATCAGTAAAAGCAGGAATACATATTAAATCAACACCACTCGGTGCTACAAAGCCTCTAGCTATCGCTACAGCTTTTACAGCTTGATTGAGTGCACCAGCCCCAATTGCTTGGATCTCGGCATTTCCACGTTCTCTTAAAACCCCAGCTAATGCACCAGCGACAGAATTAGGATTAGACTTTGCTGAAACTTTTAATATTTCCATTTCTAGTTCCCCCTTAATTTTCAATGAATCCTTGAGTGTTCATTAGAACAATCATTGGCATATCTTGTTTAAAAGGCTTCCCCTCATTTGCCTTCTAAACAGTGTTAGTTCATCATCCATTGATACTATATTCACTAGAAATGGAAAGTATTCCTGCTTGTTCGCACATTATTATGAAAAATCCTATCCCTAACAGTGTAAGCGATTTACAAATCCTCTTGTAAATAAAACACTCTCGATTATATAGTGTTCTATCCTTTAATTCCTTTAACCTATCTTTATTCAAAAAACATATGATCGTCGTTAATAAGAACTCTTTCAATTTTTTTGGCATTCCCTGTTTTATCATCAATGTCAACGACAACTGCACTTAATTGTGTACGACCTTCTGCAACATCATGACGTACAGGTAAACTCGTTAGAAACCTTTTTAGAATCATATCTCGATTTACACCTAATATCCCATCATAAGGGCCTGTCATACCGACATCTGTTATGTATGCTGTCCCTTTATCTAAAATACGTTCATCTGCTGTTTGGACATGTGTATGTGTACCAACTACAGCTGAAACCTTCCCATCTAAATACCATCCCATCGCTTGCTTCTCACTAGTTGCTTCTCCATGAAAATCAACAAATATTATTGGTGTACGTTTTTTAGCTTCTGCAACAAGCTCATCTGCCTTTTTAAACGGACAATCAGATGGCGGCAAAAATGCTCTCCCTTGTAAATTAATCACGGCTACTTCTTTTCCACCAATTGTTACAAAGATCATGCCTTTTCCAGGATTTCCTTCTGGAAAATTAGCTGGACGGATCATCTTTTTAGCATGATCTATAAACTCAAATATTTCACGATTATCCCAAGTATGATTTCCCATCGTAATAACATGTGCACCACATTCAATAAATTGCTGATAAATCTTCTCTGTAATTCCTTTACCGTGTGCAGCATTTTCTCCATTAATAATTACGACATGTGGGTTATATTTTGTTTTTAACTTTGGTATATATTCTTTAATCATATCTCGACCTGGTGAACCAAATACATCTCCAACAAACAATATTTTCATAATTGAAGCCCCTCTATTTAAGTAATCTTTATTTTTTTCCTTGGATCTGTAAAAGTTGGTTGTTGATTTCCCCGCTGCAGGCGTTCGCTTTCCGCGGGCGTTCTGGGAGCCACCTCGGTGCTTTGCACCAGTGTTAGTCTCCCTTGGACTCGCACTCCCCAGGAGTCTCATCCTTCCGCTCCAATCAACAAAGTGCAAGAATCAACTGTGAGCTTTAACAGAGCCTCTACCTTATAAACGCTATTCTGCAAAAAGTTTTTACTATGTATCTTTCTTAGTTTTGCACAAACTTCATAAAAAATAAAGTGGCGCATTTCTGCACCACTTTATTTTGCATATTCAACTGCTCTTGTTTCACGGATAACAGTTACTTTAATGTGACCAGGATAGTCGAGCTCTTCTTCAATTCTTTTTCGGATGTCTCTTGCCAAGCGATGAGCCTGTAGATCGTCAATACTATCAGGCTTAACCATAATACGTACTTCTCGACCTGCTTGGATCGCAAACGACTTTTCAACACCTTCATATGATTCAGAGATTTCCTCGAGCTTTTCTAGGCGACGAATGTAATTTTCAAGCGTTTCACTACGTGCACCAGGTCTTGCCGCTGATAATGCATCTGCTGCTGCAACAATAACAGCAATGATTGAAGTTGGCTCTGTATCACCATGGTGTGAAGCAATACTGTTAATCACAACAGGATGCTCTTTATACTTTGTTGCAAGCTCAACACCAATTTCCACGTGACTTCCTTCCACTTCATGATCAATTGCTTTACCAATATCATGCAGGAGCCCTGCTCGTTTAGCTAATAACACATCTTCACCAAGTTCGGCAGCCATTAGGCCTGCTAAGAATGAAACCTCAGTAGAGTGCTTCAATACGTTTTGACCATAACTTGTTCTGAATTTCAAACGACCAAGAATTTTAATTAGATCAGGATGAAGTCCATGTACACCAACCTCAAATGTCGTTTGTTCTCCAATTTCTCGGATGTATTCATCTACTTCACGTCGAGACTTCTCAACCATCTCTTCGATACGTGCAGGGTGAATACGACCGTCCTGAACAAGCTTGTCTAACGCTATTCTTGCAGTTTCCCTACGGATTGGATCAAACCCTGATAAAATAACTGCTTCAGGCGTATCGTCAATGATTAGATCTATACCCGTTAATGTTTCTAATGTACGAATATTACGTCCCTCACGTCCAATAATACGACCCTTCATTTCATCATTCGGAAGATTGACAACAGATACGGTAGTTTCGGCTACATGATCTGCTGCACATCGTTGAATAGCAAGCGACAGGATTTCTTTAGCCTTCTTGTCAGCCTCTTCCTTGGCACGACTTTCGCTATCTTTAATCATTATAGCGGTATCATGTGTAAGTTCTTTTTCAACCTTTTCAAGAATGATCGACTTTGCTTCATCTCGTGTAAGGCTAGATATGCGCTCAAGCTCTGTTTGCTGTTTACGCACCATCTCGTCCACTTTGCTTTCCATCTCTTCAATATGCTGTTGTCTTTCATTCAGAGAATCTTCTTTTTTCTCTAGCATAACTTCACGTTTATCTAAAGACTCGTCCTTACGGTCAAGATTCTCTTCCTTTTGTAATAAGCGATTTTCTTGTTTCTGAAGCTCATTTCGTCTCTCACGAACTTCCTGCTCTGCATCTGTTCGCAACTTGTGGATTTCGTCCTTTGCTTCAAGAAGTGCTTCTTTTTTCGTTGCTTCTGCATCACGCTTTGCATCTTCAAGAATCTGCTCTGCAGCATGATTAGCACCAGCAATTTTCGCTTCGGCAATGGATTTACGAACAAAATAGCCAACAACTGCACCGACGATTAGGCCAAGCAAAATGGAGATGATTATTGATACGATGTCCATCATTACACCTCCTCTTGCTATGAACTTGTTTTTTCTAGATTAAAGTGTCGGCATGTACATTGTTCAATTTTAAGTTGTCAACATACAGCACAAAGCTTTGTTTTCATGTTGAACTTTGCGTCTTATCAATATTTTTTTTAGGAAGACAAAATCAAGTACCAACATTTTTGCTTTCAAAATGCTTCAATCATCATTCTACAAAATTGTAAAATATACATCCTAATTGTAAATGTGTGAAATTTTCTTGTCAAGCCCGTCATTCTAACGATTGTAGCCACTTAAACAATTAGAAAGATTGATTACCCTATTTGAAATTGAGAAAGCTAGAGTGAATTTTGTAGAATTGTGTCATAATATATTGTTTTTAGATAAAATTAATTATAATGATTATATCCAAATATGATACCTTTCTATACGTATTCAAGTTATCTTTAGTCATTTTCTTTTCTATTAGAATTGTATAACGGTAAAAATACTATTTTCATATAAAGACTTTTCTAAAGACGCTGTTATGCTCTTATAGGATTGAATAGAAAGAATATTTTCGCAATGATCCATACCTCTGACTTCCCGGATTTAGCTTTTCTTCATGCTCATCCCACTTATTTATTGATTCGTTTACTCTTTTAAATTTTGTAGAGGTAAACTTTTAGAAAGGCTGATTTCGCAAACTTTGTTGCTATTACCAAGGAATGAGATGTGGTTGATTGCAGCGAGAGATGCTCGCTTTCCGCGGGGCAGGCGGTTAGCCTTCTCGGCGTAAACGCCTGTGGGGTCTCACCTGTCCCCACTGCTCCCACAGGAGTATCGCACTTTCGCTCCAATCAACCTGAATAGTTTTTGCTTTAAAAGCAACAATCTCTTAGAAAAGAGCATACAAAAAAAGGGCAAGCTGCCCTTTTTAAATTAATCCTCTAATAAATCTAATTCCTCTTGGCTCTCATCCGGAGCAATGACATCTTCATCCAAGCCATAATGTTTGCGAATTTTTTCTTGAATTTCTAAACGAAGAGCTGGGTTTTCTTTTAGGAATTGCTTCGCATTTTCACGACCTTGTCCTAAACGTTCTTCATTATATGAATACCAAGAACCACTTTTTTGAACAATATCAATATCAGATCCTAAATCGATAATTTCTCCCTCTTTAGAGATCCCTTCACCGTACATGATGTCCACTTCAGCAACTTTGAATGGTGGAGCAACTTTGTTTTTCACAATTTTGATTTTGGTCTTGTTTCCGACCATATCATTTCCTTGTTTAAGTGTTTCAGCACGACGAACCTCTAGACGAACTGATGAATAGAATTTTAACGCTCTTCCACCTGGTGTTGTTTCTGGGTTACCAAACATAACACCAATTTTTTCACGAATTTGGTTGATAAAAATAGCAATTGTTTTTGATTTATTAATAGCACCTGACAGTTTTCGCAATGCTTGTGACATTAAACGTGCTTGGAGACCAACGTGTGAATCACCCATCTCACCTTCAATTTCAGCTTTTGGTACTAACGCAGCAACTGAGTCAATAACTAGTATATCTATAGCGCCACTTCGAACAAGCGCTTCAGCAATTTCAAGTGCCTGTTCTCCTGTGTCAGGTTGAGATAATAATAGTTCATCTATATTAACACCTAACTTTTGTGCATAAACTGGATCAAGTGCGTGCTCTGCGTCGATAAATGCTGCTTGTCCTCCTTGTTGCTGAACTTCAGCAATAGCATGAAGAGCAACAGTCGTTTTACCAGAGCTTTCAGGACCGTATATCTCTATAATTCTACCACGAGGGTATCCACCTACTCCTAATGCCGCATCAAGAGCTAGTGAACCACTCGGAGATGTTAAAATCTTTCTATCTGTTTGTTCCCCTAATTTCATAATGGAACCTTTACCGAATTGCTTCTCTATTTGTTTTAACGCCATATCTAAGGCAGCTTGACGATCGCTCACAAAATTTCCTCCTTTAAATGAATCTATATTTAATATAACGCTTTTTTTATCGTTTGCCAAGTAAAAATCGAACATTTATTCGATTGTTTTCTTTTGAAAAACGTTCTTAATTTTCACTTTTCCTTAAAGAGTTTTTTGAAATTAAGAGTAATATGATGCCATAAAATCTAATTTTATCTATTTATTAATCAATGTTCCCATAAATGAAATAGGATCTGAAAATCAGATCCTATTTCAGTCTCTCAAGTAAGTAATCATTTAAGAAGTTTACGAGAGGTTATTATATCATTCTATTTCCGATAAAAGTTTGACTAAATAATGACATCCATACTTTACCGTTCTCACACGAATTCCTTTTCTTGATCCAGCAAAATGAAACGGATAAACTTTTGTTTCACTATCCTTCATAGAAATACCGATAAATACTGTACCTACAGGTTGTCCCTCATGTGGTTTTGGACCTGCAACACCTGTAAAGCTAATACCGATATCACTATTTGATATCTTGCGTACTTGCTCTGCCATTTCCTTTGCACATTGCTCACTGACAGCCCCATTTTCATCAAGTGTTTGCTTTGACACCTTTAGTATTTGTGCCTTCATTTCGTTTGTATAGCAGATAATGCTACCTTTAAAAAATTTTGATGAACCCTCTAAGGCTGTTAGTTGTTCAGAAAACATTCCACCTGTTAAACTTTCAGCTGCAGATACCGTTTTCTGTTTATCTATTAACAGGTTTTTAAGTTCTTGAGCAAGCGTTGTTTGTTCATAACCGTATAGAAATTCACCAACACGGGCATGAATTTTTTGTTCAAGTTCGTTTAATAGTTGATTCGCAACTTCTTCATCTACATGCTTTGCGGTTAAACGTAAAGTTACTTCACCTTCAGATGCTAATGGTGCAACAGTTGGGTTTATCTGTTCATCAATGATGTCTTGTATGTCTGTCTCAAGCTGAGATTCACCAATACCAAAGAATCTTAACACACGAGAAATAATCTTTTCCTGAAAACCAAGTTGATTTTGGAAATAATCTCGACCATAGTTTTGGAACATTGGTTTCATTTCACTCGGGGGACCTGGTAAAAGCATATAGATGGTTTGATCAACCACTAAGGCCATCCCAGGCGCCATCCCATAATCATTCTTCAATATGTATGAACCATCTAGTACAAGTGCTTGTTTTTTATTGTTTTCAGACATGATTCGTTTCGTTTGAACAAAATATTGTTCAATGCTATCTAACGCAGCCTGATCAAATATAAGTTCCTTACCAAGTGATTTAGAGATGGTTTCTTTCGTTAAATCATCCTTTGTAGGCCCAAGCCCTCCAGTGAAAATAATAACGTTTGATCGTTCCTGAGCAATTTTAATTGCTTGCTCAAGTCGAGTTGGATTATCACCAACTACAGTATGGTAATAAACATTCATTCCAAGTTCAGCAAGTTCTTTAGATAAAAATTGAGCATTGCTGTTTACGATTTGCCCAAGCAGTAATTCAGAGCCAACAGCAATTATTTCTGTACGTATATTCATTATGTATTCCTCCTGTAGGGTTTTAGATCACTTGGAGTTAATAAAGGCCTGCTTGTTTTTATTAAAGTAGTCCCAGCCTGATATTACTGTAAAAAAGGTCGCAACCCATAGGGCTATCATACCAAATGGAAGATTTATAAATTCAAATGGCAGGTTATGAAGTAATAGCGCTGAGATGGCTATGATCTGTGTCCATGTTTTAATTTTCCCTAACATGTTCGCTGCAACAACCTCACCTTCCCCTGCTAATACAAGTCTTAGACCTGTTACTGCGAACTCACGACTAATGATGAGAATGACCATCCAAGATGGTGCAAGTTTAAGTTCTACTAGGATAATTAATGCGGCAGAAACAAGTAGCTTGTCTGCTAAAGGATCTAAAAATTTCCCGAGATTAGTAACCTGGTTAAGTTTTCGAGCATAATATCCGTCAACCCAATCTGTTGTTGATGCAATAATAAATATAAGTGCACCAACAAAATGTGTGACTAAAATTGTTTCAGAACCAAAAGTTAGCTCTCCCCAATTGAATGGGGCAAGCATAATCACCATGAAAACTGGGATTAGTAATATTCTCGAGATCGTTATTTTATTAGGTAAATTCATGTTAGATTTCCTCCGTGTTTTTTTAAATTAGCTCTGTTAAACTTGGTTGTTGATTTCCGCTGCATGCGTTCGCTTTCTGCGGGCGGTCTAAGGAGCCTCCTCGGTGCTTTGCACCTGCATGAGTCTCCTTTGGACTCACATTCCCGCAGGAGACTCACGCATTCCGCTCCAATCAACAAAGTGCCAAAAATAATTGTGAGCTTAAGAGAGCTTTAAAATTAAAAGCTAAGCTGAATGTTTCAATTCCTTACAAAGAGAAACATTTCAAAGTAATGTTTTCAATCGTTCAAATAGTAAAAGGGAACGACTCAAAATAAAAGTCTGACACCTAATCCGACATCAGGGCGGAAGAGGTGTCTGACACATTAACATGAGTCAATCCCTATTCTTTGCTATAAATAATCGTAATGTTTTGAGGTGTTGTCTTCGTATCTTCAAATTTTAACAGCTCACCATTGACTTTTAGATCAGTACCAGGAACATTCCCAACCCTTACTGTGATTTCTGATTCAGCTGTAAAGTCAGATACTTCTGACTCCCCTTCTGCAATTTCAGCACCAAAGAAACTTTTACCTTTTCCATTTTTAATACCTACCCATGTTCTACCTTTAGCAATTACCTCTAATTCAAACTTATCTGTACCCGTAAGTTCATATGTTGTAGTATTGCCTTTCACTTCTTTTACAGAAAGTGTTTGAACTGGTTTCTCTGGCTCTAGTTCAGTTTCTTCCTCTGCTGTCGTATTCTCTTGCTCTTTTTCTACTGATTCGTTTTCCTCATCAGTGGATGTAGTATTTTCGATATTGTTTGTATATTCGTTCTCGTTTTCAACTGTATTAGTATCGCCACCTTGATTACTATCAGTTGCATTTTGTCTCCACAGCCAGAAGACAATCGCAATAATAACAATAACTACGACAATTAATAATTTAGGTAGCATATCGAGAAATTTAGACGCGGATTTAGGAAGTTCTTTATGTGTTTTTACTCGTGATAGCTGTTCAGGTAAATCTTCATTATATGTACTTGGAACTTCGTTTTTAAATTCTTCAAAAATCATATCTGGATCTAAATTCACTGCTTCAGCATATTGCTTAATAAACGCGCGAACATAAAATTTACCAGGTATCATGGAATAGTTGCCTTCTTCAATACCAAGTAAATAGCGCTTTTGAATTTTCGTCATTGCTTGAAGGTCGTCCAAGCTAATGTTTTTTTCTTCTCTTGCTTGTTTCAGTCGATCTCCTAGTTCACTCAACCGTAACACCCCATATTTAAAAGTCAAAGCCTGAAAGACTTGAAGAATCAAACATCATCTGTGGTTCTTCAACATCTTTATAGGTAATTTCCTCATCAGGATCATTGCGAATTTCTATTATATAATCAAAGTCATCCAATGTATATTCTGTATTTTGCACAAAAATATCAGGATGTTCCACTACTTTTGTTGCAGAAAGTCTCATTATTTCTCTAACTAACTGAAGATGTTGTTCAGAGCCTCTTCTCGTTGATACGATCCCATCAATAATAAATACGTTATCTTCACTATATTCATCAGCAATCAACTGACTGCGAATTGTTTGCTTGAGTAAAGTAGATGAAACAAATAACCATTTTTTATTTGCGCAAACACTAGATGCAACTATCGATTCTGTTTTTCCAACCCTCGGCATTCCACGGATTCCAATTAGTTTATGACCATCCTGTTTATATAATTCTGCCATAAAATCAACTAATAGTCCAAGTTCATCTCGTACAAATCGAAAGGTTTTTTTATCGTCTGCATCTCGCTGTATGTATCGTCCATGGCGAACTGCTAATCGGTCTCGAAGCTTTGGGACTCTTAACTTGGTAACAGTTATATGATCCATAGTTTTTAGGATTGATTCGAGTCTTCGTACTTGGTCATTACTTTCACATTTCAATAACAAACCTCGACGGGAATCATCTACACCATTAATGGTGATAATGTTAATTGATAACATCCCTAATAAGGATGAAACATCACCAAGGAGCCCGGGACGATTTTTTTGAATTTCATATTCTAAATACCATTCAAATGGCAAAGTAAGTCCCCCTTTAAACAACCACTATAACCTATAATATATGATTTATCCAAAAGAAGAAAGAACAATTACTTGACAAATAATAAAAAGTGCAACCATCTTAATCTTACTTTATCCAAAAAAGGTCTATGTAAAACAAACCAAAAGGGTTCTATAATAAATGATATTGAAAAAGAGAGGATATCTCCTCTCTTTTTTAGTGCGAACCGTTATTTTGAACAAGCTTTACCATCATACTTGCAATTGCCTGTTTTTCTTGATCAGAAGCAACACTCCAAAGATCTGATAATACTCTTTCTTGAGTGTTTTTAGGGTCTACTTGTTTTGCTAAGTAGTCACCAACTTCAAATGCTAGATTATTAATAACCTGATCATTCATTCCTTCGTTTTGAGCATGATGTAAACGGTCACCAAGGAAATTTTTCCACTCATCCCAATTTTCTAAAACAGACATAGGAGTACCCCCTTTTTTAATTGTTACAAGCTTAGTGTTCCTTTGGCTTAAATTTTTTATTCCATATTTTTTAGAAAAATCTTATTTGTAGAAATAGATATTTCGTCAATTTCAAAAATAGGGCCTAGATATCGGTTCAAACCATAGCAAGTTGAATAATGCACTTAATTAATACCATCCACCATCCACCGATATAACCTGACCAGTGATATAAGAGGCTTTTGTTGATGCTAAAAAAGATACCGTTTGAGCAATCTCATCAGGCTGACCTAAACGACCAATTGGAATTTCATCTTTAAGATCATTAAGTTCCTCTTCAGTAAAATTCGAGAGCATTTGAGTGTTAATAGCACCTGGTGCAATCGCATTTACTCGAATTTGACTAGGGGCAAGCTCTTTAGCGAGAGCTTTAACAAATGAATTTTGCCCACCTTTAACCATCGAATACAATACCTCACACGATGCTCCTACTATTCCCCAAATTGATGAAATCACTATGATGTTTCCCTCGCGCTTACTTACCATTGCAGGAATAAGCTTTTGTGTTAAACGAAAAGGGCTTGTAATATGTAAATTGATCATTTGTTCTATGTCATCATCATTCATATCAGTAATTAAACCGTAAAAGCTCATGCCACTATTTAATACAAGTAAATCAATTGGCTTTTCCATTTGATTGATAAGATCTTGTACACCCGTTTGCTTAGTTAAATCTGCTTGTATTGGCAGGATCATCCGTTTATATTGGGCATTAGATTGCACAAGCTCCTGAATAGCTTGTTCATTTTGATGATAATGAACAAATAAATGGTAACCATCCTTTATAAGTTTTTTCGCAATTGCTGTACCAATTCCACCACTAGCCCCAGTGATTAATGCATATTTATCCATTGTTTCTCTCCTCAAACAAAAGGGTCAGACCCCTTAACACAATCTATAGTATTTTAAAAAGTGGAAAAATACTATAAACTAGTGAAGTTTGAAGGGGTCAGACCCTTTTAAGTCATCTATTAACTACATTATTTCTTAAACCTATCGTTACTTAGGTACTACCTGACAAACTGTGAATAATTCTTCTTCCACTGCCTCTTTGAGTACAGATGTAATATCGTCCTGTGAAAGCGATTCGAGTGTTGGTACGACATCGAAAAGGTTCATATCATTAAAGGCATAACGCGTAAACTGATTTGCGATATATTCTGGAGAGTTAATCGCTCTTAAGAACGCTCCAATTTTTTTGTTTTTCGCTGAATCAAAAGTTGTAAAATCAACACCATCAGCTTTTGCCGTTAATAAAATATGTTTGATTTGCTCTGCAAGTTTATCAGGATCTTCTGTATCTCCACCGATCATTGCAAAACCAAATCCTTTTTCTTCTGTATAGTCATAACTAAATGTATCGTCAATAAGACCCTCACTATAGAGATTCTCATAGTACTTAGAACTTTTACTAAATAACATATCCAAAATAATATTCATAGCTAGCTCATATTTTAATAAATCTTTTCCAGAGCGATTAGGATTTTTTGCTTTTAATCCAACTAAACATTTAGACCCTTGGACATTCATTTTTAATTGATCAAGCTTTTGATAAACTTGATTCGGCTCATTTGGAAATTCTCTTTTGATTTCAGATTGAGCTGTGAAATCTTTTTTCTGTTGATTATCTCTTACTTGTTTTAATATTTCCTCTGGTTCTACAGCACCAACCACAAATAGCAACATATTGCTTGGGTGGTAGAATGTATTGTAGCACTCATACAACGAGTCTTTTGTAATTTTAGCAATTGAATCAATTGTACCTGCTATATCTATTCTTACCGGATGATGTTGATATAGATTTTGGATTAATCCAAAATATAATCGCCAATCCGGATTATCATCGTACATATTGATTTCCTGCCCAATAATACCTTTTTCCTTTTCAACAGTTTGCTCTGAAAAATATGGAGTTTGCACAAAATCTATTAATGTTTCAAGATTTTGTTCAACATTGCTTGTGCTTGAGAACAAATAAGCTGTTCTAGTAAACGAAGTAAACGCATTTGCAGATGCCCCTTGTTTACTGAATTGCTGAAATACATCTCCATCTTCTTTCTCAAAAAGCTTATGTTCAAGAAAATGGGCGATTCCATCTGGAACAGTATTCATCTCTTCCTTATTTAAAGGTACAAAGCGATTATCAATTGACCCATATTTTGTTGTAAATGTAGCAAATGTTTTGTTAAAACCCTTTTTAGGTAATACATAGACATCAAGCCCATTATCCATCTTTTCATAGTATAGCTCTTCCTGTAATTGCTCAAAACGAATAGGATTTGTCATGCATTTCCCCCCATTCCTTTTAAGAAGTAAATTGTATCTAACTCCACCTTATCAGCAACTTTCACAACATCTTCTTTTGAAACTTCTTCAATCCCTTGTAGGTATTCGTCAAATGAGCGATTCTTTTGGGCAATAACATTATGATAGACAATCTCAACTAAGCCATATGCAGTATCAATTGTTTCTAAAAGCTGATTTCGGATAACTGCCTTAGTTTGCTCGAATTCTTGATCTGTAAAATCTCCACTTTTCATCGCAGCCATTTGCTCCCGAATGATTGTGACAGCTTGTTCATAATTCTGAACCTCTATGCCGGACATAACCATTAATAAACCTTTGTGGCTCTCAACCCTTGATGCCGAATAATAAGCTAAGCTTGCTTTTTCACGGACATTGATAAATAGCTTCGAATGTGAAAAACCACCGTAAATTCCATTAAAGACTTGTAGAGCATAGTAGTCATCATCACGATACGTACTATTTGTTCGATAGCCAATATTTAATTTTCCTTGTTTTACATCTTGTTCCTCAATCACTTCATTTTCTTCTACTTCTTGTTTCTTAGATGTTTCACTAACTGGATGATGGTTGTTTTGTATAGGAAAGTACTGATTTACATAACCTTCCACCTCTTGTTGATCTAAATCACCAACAACATAAAGATCAATTTTATCGGAGCTTATTGCCTTCTGATAATAATCGAATAATGTCTTTGGAGATATTTGTTCTATATCATCAATATCACCATTAACATGTAGCGCATATGGTTCACCCTTACACATTTCCTGCACAAGGCGTAAATTAGAATATCTCATTTTGTCATCATAAACAGATTGTATGCGTTGCTTTAACGTTCGCTTTTCTTGTGTCACAATCTCTTCTTTAAATGCTTCTCCATCGACAACCGGATCTAACAAAATTTCTGATAATAGCTTAATCCCTTTTTCTAATAAAGGCGCGGGATTGGACAAGAATTTTTCATTTGCAAGTTCCATGCGAAATGAAATGATATGATTTTCACCCTTTTTAGCAAGATCAACATGTAGAGTTGCACCATATAGTTCATCTAAATGCTGCCTTAAACTCGTACTAGTTGGAAAACTCTTCGTACCTCTTTGAAGTACATACGGAAGCAATGCACGATATGTAACATCCTGTTCATTTAATGGGGCGAGTAGTTTTAAAACAATAGTATTGGTTTTAAATTTACTCGTTGTAACAGTATGCAAGGACAACCCGTTTACATTAACGAGCTGTTCATTAATAAACGACATGAAAACCCTCCTTTATGGCAATTAGCTTTTGTAAGTATTTGCTTGTAATTATATCAATACGAGGATAATAAAGGAAATAATACACTTTTTTCTCCATCTTATTCTTTCTATAAACAAACATCTATATACAAATGAATATAAACAGGCTGATATAAGGGAGAAAATCCCTTACATCAGCATTAAGCAAGCTTAGGCATTCGCTTTGTATCCGAATCCTTTTGCGGGTTATTTTTAGGCTTAATAAATAACATAACAATCATTACAGCCAAAAAACTAACACCACCAGATATATAATAGATGAGATGTTCTGATATCGTCATAAAATATGAGTATGCTGGTGGACCTGCTGCAACTCCTATAAATCTCATTGAACTATATATTGAGGTAATTGTTCCTCTATGCTCTTTCTCAATACCCTCTGTAATGATCGCATCAAGGCTTGGCAGTGTGATTCCAATGCCAATGCCAGTAATGACTAAAAAGGCAACTAAATATAAAAAAGAATGTTGTACCCTTAATGCTATAAAGGATATAGTTACGATTCCCATCCCAATGACAATGACCATTTTCATCAGTTGTTTGCTTTCACCAATTTTTTTCCCCGCTGCATATGAACTAACTGAAAGCGCTAATAACGGAATGGCTAATACTAACCCTTTGTGAATACCATCTATGTTATATTGCTTTTCAAGCATATCTGATAAATAGAATAAAACCCCAAACAAGACAAACATAATAATACAACCTACCGCAAAAACAGCAGAAAGCCATTTTCCATTTTCTTTAAAAATGTCTTTTATACAATGAGCAAATTCCTTAAATGACTGTTTCTCTTTTTCCTTTTTTTTAGGAACCTTAACGAAAAAAAAGACAAGTAATACACTAATTAAACTAAAAAAAGGAATAAACCAAAAGGGCAAATACCATAAAAATGAAGCTAAAACAGCTCCGATTATTGGACTTAACACTTTTCCTGCTGTATTAGCTGTTTCAGTTAATCCTAATCCCTCACTAACTTGTTCATCTTCCTTAAACATATCCCCTACTAACGGTATCACCACGGGTGCGGCACCAGAAGAGCCAATCCCCTGTAATACCCTCCCCATCAGTATAAACATAAAAGGATCATCCATTTGCCAAGAAGCCCAACCTGAAACTGCTCCACCTAGACCTGCAATAATTAAACATGGTACCATGACCATTTTTCTACCAAAACGGTCAGATAAATATCCTGCAATCGGTATTAAAATAATCGCCACAATTGAATACACGGTTATAATTAAAGAAACTTGAAAAGATCCGATATTTAATTTTTTAGAGATTAAAGGAAGTACAGGAATTAACATTGAATTTCCTAATGTCATTACAAGCGGAACAGATGATAATGCTAACAAATCGAGCTTCTTTCGTGATTCCATCTTTGCTTCACCTTGTCTACATTATTTTTTATTCAATTACATTTTGTGTAGTTACCTACGAACATATACTAGAATTAAGTAGTAACTAACAAATGGAAATTCATTCGTATTTATTAGTTCGTTATTTTAATTTATTTCTTGTTAGAATATTAATTCTAAAAGGCACAAAAACTCAAGCGCATTGATCAACCTAAGGCAAATAAGATGATTTAGAATAGAAGACGTTCTTTGCCTTCAATTCTAAATTAGCTTATGACCTCGAGGGGCTAGGCGCTGGAGCTGGATGTCGTGCGCTTATCCACAGTTCAAGAATTTTATAATTTACTAAACGACAAAAAAAGCTCCCCAACATAGTGAGGTAGCCTTTTTCGATTATTACTTTTATCGTTTTCCTTTTTCATATGGGGTTCCAGATGCTTTAGGTGCATCGGCACGTCCAATAAATCCTGTTAGCGCAAGAATAGTTAAGACATAAGGTAGTATAAGTAAGTAAACCGTTGGAATATCTTTTAAAAACGGAATGGTTCCTCCAATAATACTTAATCCTTGTGCAAGTCCGAAAAATAGTGCGGCCCCCATCGCACCTAATGGATGCCATTTTCCAAAAATAACCGCTGCAAGCGCCATAAATCCTTGGCCACTTATTGTTGCATGACCGAAATCTCTTGAAATAATCGTAGCATATACAGCACCACCGATTCCAGCAAACGCTCCACTGAGCATGACCCCGATATATCTCATTTTTGTTACATTTATTCCCATTGTATCTGCTGCCATTGGATGCTCTCCAACTGAACGCAGACGAAGACCAAATGGTGTTTTATATACAACATACCAAACAATCACAGCTGCTAGTATTGCAATATAAGAAGTAATATATCCTCCTGAGAAAAGAATTTTACCAATTATAGGAATGTCACTTAAGATTGGTGCGTCCATCTTATTAAAGCTTATACTTATTCGATCTGTTTGCCCTTTTTCATATATATTTTTTACTAAGAATAATGTTAAACCTAATGCTAAAAAGTTTATTGCTACACCACTTACTACCTGATCTGCTTTAAAGGTAATCGAAGCGACTGCGTGAAGCAAGGAGAAAATAGCTGCTGCAACCATTGCAGCTAAAATGGCTAACCAAGGGGTAGCACTTCCAAATACATCTACAAAATTAAGGTTAAAAACAATACCTACAAAAGCACCAATAATCATTAAGCCTTCAAGACCAATGTTTACAACACCTGCACGTTCACTAAGAACTCCACCAAGTGCAGTGAAAATAAGTGGAGCTGCCACAAACAAAGCTGTTGGAATTATAATTTCTAAAGCCTGTAAAATGCTCACTTATTTCCCCTCCTTTTTAAAACGAAGTAAAATCCAACGGATAAAGTAGCTTGAAGCTACGAAGAAGATAATAAGTGCAATAACTATTTCAACTAGTTCATTCGGTACACCAGCTTCTGAAGGCATGTTTAATGCTCCAATTTTCAGTCCACCAAATAATGCAGCAGCGAATATGATTCCAATTGCCGTGTTTCCTCCAATAAGGGCAACAGCGATTCCATCAAAACCAATTCCTGTAAAGCCACCCTTAACAGAAACATATTCAAACGTTCCTAAACCTTCCATCGCCCCAGCAACACCCGCAAACGCACCAGAGATAACCATAGATAAAATAATGTTTTTATTTACATTCATCCCAGAATAATGTGCTGCATCGTGATTAAAACCTACTGCACGAAGCTCATATCCTTTTGTTGTTTTTTCAAGTAAAAACCACATCAAAAATGCTGCAATTAGTGCAATAAAAATCCCAAAGTGCATACGTGAAAAGTCAGTTATATTCTCAAAAAATTCAGAACGTAAAGATGCAGATGGAAGTACTTTTTCCGTTTTATCAGCATTATCAGTAATTACGTCTCTAATTAATGCATTTGTTACATGTAAAGCAACATAATTCATCATAATTGTAACGATGACTTCGTGTACTTTAAATCGGGCTTTCAAAAAACCAGGAATAAATCCCCAAAGTGCACCTGCTAAACCAGCAACGATAATTGCTAGTGGAAGGTGAATAATCATTGGTAATTCAAATGCAATACCGACCCAAACCGCAGCAAGCCAACCGACTATTACTTGCCCTTCAACTCCAATGTTAAATAGACCAGTACGAAAGGCAAACGCTACCGCTAAACCTGTTAAAATATAAGGTGTTACCTGTCTAACCGTTTCACCTATATAATAAGATTCTCCGAAGATCCCATACCATAATGCACTATACCCAGCAATCGGATCGTAACCACTAACTAACATAATGATTGCACCACAAACTAAACCTAATATAATGGCAATTATCGGAATTAGCAAATTCATATAACGATTTAAATTCATGATGGCTCACCTTCTTTCTGACGCTTACTACCAGCCATTAGCAATCCTAACTCCTGTTCAGTTGTTTCCTTAGGATCAACGATATCAACTATTTTTCCTTCGTAGATAACAGCAATTCTATCACTTACATTCATAATTTCATCTAATTCAAATGAAATAAGGAGGACAGCTTTTCCGTTATCACGTTGTTCTATTAACCGGCTATGAATGAATTCAATTGCTCCAACATCTAATCCACGTGTAGGCTGTGCTGCAATTAATAAATCAGGGTTTCGATCAACTTCACGTCCGATTATAGCCTTTTGCTGATTTCCACCTGATAAAGCCCTTGCTAAGGTTGTTGAGCTTGGTGTTCTTACATCAAATTCCTTTATTAATTGGGAAGCTTTATCATAAATGGCTTTAAAATTTAAGACACCTCTCTTTGAAAATGGTTTTTGGTAATAGGTTTGTAGCACCATGTTCTCGCCAACAGGGAAATCCAATACAAGGCCATGTTTATGTCTATCCTGCGGAATATGACCAATGCCTGTCTCTGTAATTTTCCTTGGGTGCATATTTGTAATGTTTTTATTATTTATTTTAACAGTACCAGAATGCACCTTTCTTAACCCTGTAATCGCTTCAATTAATTCAGTTTGACCATTGCCATCTACACCAGCAATACCGACTATTTCACCGGCACGGATTGATAAACTTAAAGAATTTACCATCGGAACTTGACGATTATCTTTAACAACTAAATTTTCGATTGTTAATACATCTTCTTTAGGAGAAGCAGGAATTTTTTCTGTAGTAAATGAGACCTCTCGTCCTACCATTAATGAAGCTAGTTCATTTGGATTTGTATCAGATACATCTACTGTTCCAATTCCTTCCCCTTTACGAATGACTGTAACTCGATCACAAACCTCCATAATCTCCTTTAATTTATGTGTAATTAATATGATCGATTTTCCTTCGTTAATTAAAGTTTTTAAAATTTGAATTAACTCTTTAATTTCTTGAGGAGTTAAAACTGCTGTCGGTTCGTCAAAGATTAATATTTCTGCACCGCGAAATAACGTTTTTAAAATTTCTACTCGTTGCTGCATACCTACTGAAATATCTGAAATTTTTGCTGTAGGATCAACTTTAAGACCGTATTTCTCTGATATTTCTTTTACTTGTTTTTCTGCTTCTTTTAAATTAATTGAAGTACCTTTTTTCGGTTCATTACCTAAGATGATATTTTCTGTAACAGTAAACGTATCAACGAGCATAAAATGCTGATGAACCATCCCAATTCCTAAATCATTTGCGATGTTTGGATTCGTAATATCAACCTTTTTTCCTTTAACTCTAATTTCCCCTTTTTCCGGTTGATAAAGTCCAAAAAGCACATTCATCAATGTTGACTTTCCTGCTCCATTTTCACCTAATAACGCATGAATTTCCCCTTTTTTAACTTGTAAAGTAATGTTATCGTTTGCAACTATTCCAGGAAATTCTTTGCGAATATTTAGCATCTCAATTACATATTCCAACTTGTTCACTCCTTTTCCCTGAACAACATGAAGTTTTTTATTATTCATTTTGTAACTTAATGCTCTATTGACAAAAGCTAGCTGGTATGAAAATCACCAAATGCAAGTCCTCTAAATAGTTAGAAGATTTGCATTTATTGATTTTCAGGAATAAAGGGGTGACTTTTAAATAGTACAGACCTCTCTAACAAATGGAGATATAGACACATTGTCCTATATTCGTTTAGCTAGAGGGTCTGACCTTTATCATTAAGTCAGCCCCTTTTTATTTATCTTTATTTTGTAGGTACTTCAATTTCACCATTTAAGATTTTCTCTTGATATTCTTTCACTTTTGCTTTTACATCATCTGATAGATGTTCATCATGTGGAGCTGAAGCAATACCAATTGCCTCCTCTTCAATACCGTATTCTATAATTTCTCCACCTGGGAACTCACCAGCAGAAGCTTTTTCAGCAAGATCTTTAACAGCAACGTCAACACGTTTTACCATAGAAGTAAGTGTTACGTTAAAGTCTTCTCCGTCTTTCGTTTTACCGTTTCCTTCTTCATATTGATCTTTATCAACACCGATAACCCAAAGTTCACGGTCTGGATCTTCTACTTTCAAGTCAATAGCCTCAGAGAATACACCGTTACCAGTACCACCAGCAGCATGATAAATAATGTCTGCGCCACCACCGTACATACTTGAAGCAATCGCTTTACCTTTATCAGCTGCAGTAAATGATCCAGCGTATTGAATATCAACTTTTGCAGCAGGATTAACTGCTTTTACACCTTCAACAAAACCTACTTCAAACTTTTTAATTAAATCAGATTCCATACCACCTACGAATCCAATTTTATCAGTTTTCGTTGTTAAACCAGCAACTACTCCAACTAAGTATGAACCTTGATGCTCTTTAAATGTAATGCTGGCAACGTTTGGCTGTTCTACAACACTATCAACAATAGCAAAATGAGCATCCTTTTGTTGCTGTGCGATCTCATCTACTGCACCTTGCAATTGGAAACCAATTCCGTAAATTAAGTCATAGTCTTTACGGGCAAGAGTATTTAAGTTTGTCGCATAGTCTGCATCACTTGTTGATTGCAAATAGTTATAACCTTCCCCTTTTTCAAGGTTGTTTTCTTCACCATATTCTTGAATGCCTTCCCAAGCAGATTGGTTAAATGATTTATCGTCTACCCCACCTTCATCAGTAACCATCGCTAAAGTGAAGTTATCTTTTGAACCTTCACCGCCGCCTTCTCCACCAGCTTCTTCATTTTTATCAGCCCCACCGCCACAGCCAGCTAAAAGCGTTCCTGCTGCAAGCACTAGAGATAATGCAAGTCCATGTTTTTTCTTCATTTTTATAACCCCCTAATTAATAATTTTAATATAGCTCTTAACTACAAACAGACTTTTCGGTACGATCACCTCCTTAAAGTCCAAATTACACTTACTTTTATCATAAAGCGAGAATTCCATCGGAGGGGTTATGTTCATCCCTACTGATGGATAGCGAGACTTATCGGATCTTTACGGGCAGTTCCCCCCACACCAATCTGCTTGGCCTCTCTAGAATCTTGAGGTGGGGGTTTTACTGCCCGTTATGAATGGGATAAATAACACACAAGAGTTTAGCACTAACTAGTGTAGATTTTCTGACAAACTTATGTAAGAACTATAGAAAAAAAGTTAAGGGTCTATTATTATCATTTACCTATAATCGTTTTCTTACAACATGAAAACTAAAGTGGTCTGCTCTAAAGTAATTTAATGAGTATAAAACCGGTCTATCTTGGTCATCAAAGTGCATTTGTTTTAACAATAGCAATGAGGTTTCAGGATCACACTCTAAAATTGGAGAAATTTTCTCATGGTAGCCAATAGGATCGATATGAGTAACAGCATAGCTAATATATATATTAGCTTTTTCTTCCAATAATTTAAATAAGGATTCCTGCTCATGATCAAAAGTTTCTGGTAAAATATGTGTCGGAATTTTATCTAAACAATAGACTACTGGCTCACCATTTGCTGTCCGTACTCTTTCTAGTAAGAAGATTTCCTCTTCTTTGTCACATTTAAACCTTTTCACATCATCATCTGTAGCACCAGTAATCAAGGATGAAAGAAATATAGTGCCTGGTGTAAGATTTGCCTTTTCAATCATTGCTGTTACACTATTTAATTGTTCTATACCTGAAGTGAATCGCGGTTTGGAGTTTACAAATGTTCCAACACCATGCCTTCTTATGATAACGTTTTCTTCCTCAAGTATACGGAGTGCTTCTCTTAGAGTAGCCCTACTGACTCCTAAACCTTTTGAAAGTTCAAATTCAGATGGTAGTTTTTCTTTTTCCTTGTAAGTGCCATTTTCAATATCTTCTTTAATTTTATCAATAACTTGTAAATACAAGTGACGATTGTCAGATTTTATGGTCATTAGTCCGCCCCCAACCTTTTCCGCTATGTACAAGAGATCAGACATCTGATGTTATACACCTATCTCTAATCGAAAATACTATATCATGTTTTTCGTTAGAAATAAATAGAAACTAAATATTTTTGTCGAAATAAGTAGAAAAATAAAATTAGTTTGTTAACTATATTTCTGTTTTTCATGATTTATTATACTCAATATGTAAATTTTAGATGTAATGTGTCCAATTTTTATTGGAACTACTAGTAACAAATTTATTATAAATTTTCATTTTATTATTGAACTTGCAATTGAAAACAAAAAAACAGCATACAAAATGATTTTCACTTCGTACACTGTTTAGTCTTATTCATTATGAGGTTAGTTCTTCATGTCTTTCTTTTGAGAGAAGGACTTCACGAGGCTTGCTCCCTTCGTATGGGCCTACTACTCCTCTTTCTTCCATCGCATCAATTAATCGAGCCGCTCTCGTATAACCGACACGAAATCGACGTTGTAGCATTGACACAGATGCCGTTTGCATATCAACTACAAGCTGTACAGCTTCCTCGTACAAATCATCTTGTACTTCGCTTGTTGTTTCAACTACTTCGGAAGGAATCATCTCTTCTTGATATTGTGCCTTCTGTTGAGCAATAACAAAATCAACGGTTTGTTCAACTTCATCATCCGATAAAAATGCTCCCTGAACACGAACAGGTTTTGATGCACCGACAGGTAGAAAGAGCATATCTCCTCTACCTAATAGCTTTTCAGCGCCCCCCATATCAAGTATTGTTCTAGAATCAGTTTGTGATGAAACACTGAAAGCGATTCGTGAAGGAATATTTGCTTTAATTACTCCTGTGATAACATCAACTGACGGACGTTGTGTTGCAATAATCAAATGGATTCCTGCCGCACGAGCCATTTGTGAAAGCCTAGTTATTGAATCCTCAACATCAGATGAAGCAACCATCATTAAATCTGCGAGCTCATCAACAATAACAACGATATAGGGGATTTCTGGCTGCTTTGCTTCTTCAACTCGGTTATTTCTTCTGATTATCTCATTATAACCCTCAATATTTCTCGTTCCAGTATGAGAAAACAGCTCATATCGTCTTTCCATTTCATTGACTACTTTTTTTAAAGCTTGGGACGCTTTTTTTGGATCTGTTACGACAGGGGCGAGCAAATGCGGGACCCCATTATATACATTAAGTTCTACCATTTTAGGATCTATCATCATAAGCTTGACTTCATGTGGCTTTGCACGCATTAAGATACTTGTGATGATCCCATTAATACAGACACTTTTCCCACTACCAGTTGAACCTGCAACTAATAAGTGAGGCATTTTATTAAGTTCAGCTAAAACAGCATCACCAGAAATATCTCTTCCCAAACCGATTAGTAGTTTTGCATCAGGTCGATCATTCGATTTCGACTCTAATACCTCTCTTAGGGAAACCATTGCTATTTCTGAATTTGGTACTTCGATACCGACAGCAGATTTTCCTGGAATAGGGGCCTCTATCCGAATATCCTTTGCAGCAAGAGCTAATGCTAAATCATCACTTAAATTAACAATTTTACTAACCTTAACACCTGCATCGGGGTATACCTCATATTTCGTAACAGCTGGTCCTAAATGTACCTGAGTAACTTTAGCTTTGACACCAAAACTTTGAAATGTTTTTTCAAGCTTCCTAGCATTTTCGTAAATATTTTTCTTATCTGCATTTTGAGCGTTTTGCTTAGGTGCTTTTAATAAATCGATTGGCGGTAGTTCATAATCTTTGTTCTCTACCTCCACAAATGTTATTGGCTGAAGAGCCTCTTGCTCTTGTGTTGATTCTTCTGTTGTTGATTTGGTAGTTCTTTGTTTTTGAGTTGATTCATTAGCAGGATTTATTTGTTGATGTGTGTCCATCATATGAACGACCATTTCTGATGGTTCCTCAAGATCAGAAAAACTTGAAATGATTGGTTTCATAACCTCTTCATCATCAAACGATTCCATTTCCTTTTCTCTAGCCTTCTCTTCTTCCTTGTCCTTTCTATTTTGTTTTTGCTCCTCACGCTTCTTTTTCATTGCAGAGGGTAGACTTTTCATATCATCTTTAAAACCTATAGCCTGATTTTTAATAAATCTTCCAATCGGCATTAACACCTTAGCCAATGTTGCTTGTAATGATCTACCTGTAATTAAAATAACCCCAATAACAATTAGGACAACTGCAATGATTCTTGAACCCGCTTCAGCAAATAGATAGTAGGAAGCAGCAAAAAAGAGTGCTCCTAGCATTCCCCCACCTAAATCGACAGTGCTTCCCTCACCTCTAACATCCAACCAAAACAGTTCAAGTGTGTTAGAGAGAACACTAGGGGATGCAAAAGTGCCATTATGTGAAAGCATTTTGAAAAGTGTTACATGACTAAGTAGTAATAGAGAGGCTGTTACACAATATATGCCAATCATTTGCCGACTAAATAACCTTGGGATTTGTCGCTTCCAAATTAAACAGAGTGAGAAAAGGACAATTCCAATTAAAAACAGCATGTACCATTCTCCGCTAAAAAAGCGAAATAAATGAACGAACGTTGTACCCACAAATCCAAGCTTTGAAATAGCTATTAGTGCAATTGCTAAAATAATTAATCCTGCAAGCTCATATTTTAACGTCTTTTTCCAATCTTCCTTCGTTTTTCTTTGTTTTCTTTTTCGTTTTGCCATAAAATGATCACCTATGTATAGTTAATGTTTTTCTTTAAAAAAATGAAGAAAGCAGCCGAAACTGGCTGCCTTATCGTTGCTCTCCTATTATACCATATTTCTCCTCTGGGGTTGAAATGGTCATGGTAATTTTTTGACCCGGACAATACTGATTATCTAAAAAATGACGTGGATCACTACTTAGAATTCGAACAATTTCATATTGAGCAGTTGCTGTTTCCTGGACTAAAAGTTGAACACCGTTCATATGAATGACTGATTGCTTTTTATATTCATCTTCCATGGTTGGGAACATAAGTTCTTCTGGCATCATTGTATAGTAGATCATTGAAGCACCTGCTTATCATCAGATTTTTCAAGAATACTATTCAGCTTTTGAATTGCTTGACCAACTCCACCGACTTCATCAATTAACCCGTACTCTACTGCATCCTTCCCAACAACATTTGTCCCAATATCTCGCGTTAAATTCCCTTTTGAAAACATTAACTCTTTAAACTTCTCTTCAGTAATATTTGAGTGCTTCGTAACAAAATTGATGACTCGATCCTGCATCTTATCTAAATATTCAAAGGTTTGTGGTACCCCAATAACTAATCCTGTTAAACGAACAGGGTGGATTGTCATTGTTGCAGTTTCTACGATAAAGGAATGGTCACATGAAACAGCGATTGGGACACCAATCGAATGACCTCCACCTAATACTATGGAGACAGTTGGTTTTGAAATCGTGGCAAGCATCTCAGCTATAGCTAAACCTGCTTCCACATCACCACCAACGGTATTTAATATTACTAATAATCCTTCTATATTAGGATTTTGTTCAATTGCAACGATCTGCGGGATGACATGTTCATATTTCGTTGTTTTATTTTGAGGTGGAAGTTGAATATGACCTTCAATTTGTCCAACAATTGTTAAACAATGGATTTTAGAATCTTGTCCCATCTGTGGCACATTTGTTTGGCCCAGTTGTTGTATCTTTTCAACAATTGAACTTTCTTTTCCTTCTTGCTTCTCTCCAACTTCGCTATGATCGTTCCCCTGTATGTAATGATCATGATTCGTCAAGCTTCATCATCCTTTCTTTTTCATTCTGTTTGTAGTATTTACAACCTTGTTTATTTCATGCGAATGATAAGAAATAGACGATTCAAAACAAAAGCGCATGTACCTTGTTCAGCGATGTATGAACTGGAGGACTCCGTATCTAGCTGCGGCTTATAGCTCTTCGAGTCATAAGCCAATCAGCTGCCTGAGAAAAAACCACAACAATCATCTGCTTGTCTTATGCTTGTCAGAGCTGAACAGTCGCCTCGCTTTTAAATTGTATGGGATATAGCGAGACTTACATCAGTGGTTTTCTGATGGATAGTAAGACTTAACGGACTTTTACATTTACTAACCTTTAATGTGCAGCAAATAAAACACAAAGAGCACGAGCGTTCGATGTTGACTTAGCGTATAAGGGGTGTAAAGTTCAATAGTCGCTGGAGGAGGATGTCAAAGCTCTTAACCACAATAGAAACAATTTTATTATTTTCTTCACATTGAAAAGAGACTGACAATTCAATCATGTGTCAGTCTCAAGCCAAATTAAAGTATATTCAACAACTTTGTCTTACAAGCGTTTTCAATCTATTAAAAATCAACGTTACATTGATTTTTCATTAAATCTCCATAATAATCGGTAAGATCATTGGTCTTCTTCTCGTTTTCTCATATAAGTATTGATTAAGCGACTCTCTTATACTAAGCTTTATTGCTGACCATTCAATAGCATATTCCCTCACACTACGATCTACAATATCAGAAACAAGCTCAGTTGCTTTTCCAATTAACTCCTCTGATTCACGGACATAAACGAATCCTCTCGTTATAATCTCTGGACCTGATATGATTTGTTTTTTCTGTTTATCAAGAGTAACCACAACGATTAAAATTCCATCCTGAGATAATAAACGACGATCTCGAAGCACGATGTTTCCTATATCCCCTATTCCTAGGCCATCGATTAATATATTTCCAGATGATACTTTAGCACCTGTATGTACTTGATCTCCTTTAAACTCAACAACATCTCCTTTTTCTATTAGAAAGATGTTCTCTTCATCCAAGCCTACTTGTTTCGCTAATTTTGCATGAGCTTTTTGCATTTTATATTCACCATGAATTGGAATAAAAAACTCTGGCTTTGTTAAGTTAAGCATCATTTTTAACTCTTCTTGGTGACCATGGCCAGAAACTTGGATTTGCTTTTGACCAAATACAACATTTGCTCCTGCTCTAAATAATAAATCAATTGTTTTAGAGAAAATTAACTCTTGACCAGGAATTGGAGTAGCTGCTACAAGGATGGTGTCTCCTTCTTTTACATTAACTTGCTTATGAGACTGTTTAGCCATTCTAGATAAGACAGCTAGTGGATCTCCATGATTACTTGTTGTTAAAATAGCAACTTCATTTTTTGGATGCTTGTCTATTTCGTTTACAGATATGATAAACTCTTCATCAACATCAATATATCCTAGATTGATAGCTAAATTTAGGGTATTCTTCATATTTTTCCCTACAATTGCTATCTTACGGTTATTTTTTACTGCAGCATTTATTACTTGTTGAATCCTGTATAAGTTAGAAACAATTACTGCAACAATTACCCTTCCTTCGGCATTATACATGACATCAGATATTTCACTTCCAATAATGGCTTCTGAACCAGAATATCCAGGCTTTTCTGCATTAATACTATCAGATAATAAGCATAAAACACCTTCATCTCCGATCTTAGCGATTTTACCAATATCCATTTGACTATCACCAACAGGTGTTTGATCAAATTTAAAGTCACCTGTAAAGACGATAGAACCCATTGAAGTAGAAAAACTTATGCCGACTGAATCTGGAATACTATGATTTGTTCTAAAAAAAGAAATTTCAGTACTTGAAAACCGCAAGACTGTTTGGTTATCAATTTCTTTTACCAATACCGTTTGTTTCATTCGATTTTCTTTTAGTTTTTCACTGACAAATGCCAATGTAAGCTTTGTACCATATATAGGCACACTAATATTATTTAGGAGATAGGAAATCCCACCGATATTCTCATCATGCCCATGTGTTAGAAAAATCCCTCTTACACGCTCTCTATTTTCCTTTAAATACGTAATATCTGGTATAACCATATCAATACCTAACATTTCACCTTCAGGATACATTAACCCTGCATCAACGACAAATAGATCAGAGTTAATTTCAACTACAAACATATTTTTCCCGACTTCACCTACGCCGCCTAAAGCGATTAATTTAATATTTTCTGTCTTTTCCATGATTTAATAAATCCTCCCCACTGAAGTACCCGTTCAACGGCACTTAGAAACATTATACCTGATGAAAGAAATGGAACACAAGGAAATTTTCTCCGTATAGTTTTTCTGATGATTAATACTTAATCATCATCATAAACACCTTCTCCAACCTTAGTATTAGTCCCCATAAATAAATGGTTCCTCACCTTCAATCTTAAGTGTTTAAGACTAGAAGGCAATTATGTTTGTTTCCGTCGAAATAAATAAGACCTGATACTCTTGTATCAGGTCTAACGAAAATGAATCAACAAAAATAATTATTCGTTTAAATAGTTATCAATTACTTCCATAAGCTTATTACGTTCATCACTTGTTAATGGGATTAATGGTAAGCGTACAGAACCAACATCTAAGCCTCTAACTTGTAAAGCCGTTTTTACAGGTCCTGGGTTTGGAACTGTGAACAATTGCTTAACTACGGGCAATAATTTACGGTGTTGGTTTGCAGCGGAAACATAATTTCCACTAACAAATGCTGATATCATAGATTGAATCTCATTTCCAAAAATATGAGAAGCCACAGATACTACTCCGGCACCACCAATTGAAAGAACTGGTAATGTTAATGTATCATCACCTGAGTATAGGACGAAATCTTCTTTTGTTTTAGCAATAATTTCTGACATCGCATCTAGATTACCACTAGCTTCTTTAACTGCAACAATGTTTGGCAGCTCTGACAGTCTCACCGTTGTTTCTACGGACATATTAACTACACTTCTGCCTGGAATATTATATAGCATGATCGGGAGAGTCGTTGATTCTGCTATAGCTTTAAAGTGTTGATAAAGTCCTTCTTGGCTAGGTTTATTATAATATGGAACAACAAGCATAATTGCATCCACACCTGATTCCTCAGCAAGCTTTGTTAATTTAATTGAAGCAGCAGTATTATTACTACCAGTCCCAGCTACAACAGGAACTCTACCATTTACCTCTTTAACAGTGTGTTTAATTAGCGCAATTTTCTCTTCATTGCTTAGTGTAGGAGATTCGCCAGTTGTACCTGTTACAACCAATGAATCAGATCCATGGTTGATTAAGTAATCAATTAATTTAGATGTTTTTTGAAAGTCAATATTTCCATTTTTATCAAACGGAGTTACCATTGCTGTTGAAAGTTTTCCAAAATGACTCATTCTCTCTCTCACTCCTTTTGTTGCCTTCTAAATATAAGCTTAGTTTGTTGCTAATGATAGCGGCTAATTGCCCAAGAATGTCCAAAGGCTTCCGCTTTTCTTATTTTGATAGATCAAATGCTTCGTGTAAAGCATTAACCGATTTTATCATATCTTCTTCCTTTACTAAAACCCAAATCGTCGTATGACTATCGGCAGATTGAAGGATTTGGATTCCTTTTTCGGAAAGTGCTGTCACTATTCTTGCTGTCACACCAGGAACACCCATAATTCCTGCCCCTACTGTGGATACTTTTGCACAATGTCTATTAATAATTGGTTCATAACCGAGACTCTCTAAAATTTGGATTGCACGATCGGTAACCTTATCAGTAACAGTGTAAATAACACCTTTTGGAGTTATATTAAAAAAGTCTACACTTATACCGTCCTTTGCCATTGCTTTGAAAACTTCTGTTTGAACATCATATTGACCTTCTTTTGCAGTCACTTTTATTTGAGTGACATTAGAGACATGCGCAATTCCGGTTATTAGACGTTCATGAACATCGCTTCCTCTTTTTCTAGAGTGATTTGATGTAACGAGTGTTCCAGAGGATTGTGAATATGTCGATCGAACACGTATAGGTACTTCTGCTTGCATTGCGATTTCAACTGCACGAGGATGGATAACCTTAGCACCTTGATATGCAAGATTAACAATTTCTGTATATGTTACAATTGAAAGAGGTTTTGCATTTTCTACGATTCGTGGATCTGCAGTCATGACACCTTCAACATCTGTAAAGATATCAACAAATTCAGCGTCTAATGCTGCACCAAGTGCAGCTGCAGAAGTATCACTTCCACCTCTACCAATCGTCGTTATATCTCCATTTGTCGATGAAGCACCTTGAAAACCCGCGACAACTACAACATCATGAGTTTCGAATGTCTCAAGCAATCGCTCACACTTCATTTCAAGAATTTTAGCATTTGTATGTTCATCATTTGTAACAAAACCAGCTTGTGATCCATTTAGCGCTGTGGCTTTAATATCATTCTCATTTAACATACTTGAAAATACAATTGAAGAGATCATTTCACCGCAAGACAAGAGCATATCCTGTTCCCGATTCGAAATCGATTCAATCCCACCATATAGCAAACTAAGCAGCGTATCTGTTGCATATGGATCACCATTTCTACCCATTGCAGAAACGACAACAACAACCTTATAGCCTTCCGCTATTGCTTCTTTTATATGGTTTAAGGCCATTTCTCGACCGTGAGTATCTTTAACAGACGTTCCACCGAATTTTTGAACAATAATTTTCATTGTAACACCTCAACTATAGACGTGAGAGAAGAGAGCTGGTTAACCATGCTCTCTTCCTAATAAAGATTAAACTAATTGTAATTTTACAAGACTCTCAGCGATTTGAACAGAGTTCCAAGCTGCACCTTTTAATAGGTTATCAGAAACGATCCACATATGGAACCCATTATCACGGTCTAAATCTTTACGAATTCGACCTACAAACACATCATTCTTTCCTACACAATGTGCTGGCATTGGATAAATTTGTCTGGATGGGTCATCTTGAAGTGTCACACCATCTGATTCTTTTAATAGTTCTTTAACTTGCTCTGCTGTGACATCATGTTGATCAATTTCAACGTATACAGATTCTGAATGTCCAGTCTCAACAGGTAAGCGAACACAAGTTGCTGCTACGTGTAACTCAGGCATAGTCATAATTTTCTTCGTTTCGTTAATCATCTTCATTTCCTCAAATGTAAAGCCATTATCTTGGAATTTATCAATTTGTGGAATTGCATTAAATGCAATTTGATAGTGTTGTTCATCACCTTTTACAGGAAGAATTTCAGGTGTGTATTCTTCACCATTAAGGATGGCTTTAGATTGTTCTTTTAATTCATTAATTGCTGCTGCACCTGCTCCAGATACTGCTTGATATGTTGACACAATCACTTTATTTAAGCCATATTGCTTGCGGATTGGTTCAAGTGCAACAACCATTTGAATCGTAGAACAGTTTGGGTTTGCAATAATCCCATTATGATCTTTAAGAGCCTCTTCATTAACTTCAGGTACTACAAGTGGAACATTTTCATCCATTCTGTATGCACTTGTATTGTCAACAACGATTGCTCCACGTTTTACTGCTTCTGGTGCAAATTGTTTAGATACACTTCCACCAGCACTGAACAATGCAATTTGAACTCCTTCAAAGCTTTCAGGAGTTGCGACTTGAACAATATATTCTTCGTCTCTGAACGTGATTTTAGTACCAGCTGAACGTTCAGAAGAAAGCAAAGTTAATTTAGAAATTGGAAAATTACGTTCCTCCAGCGTATGAAGCATTTGTTGCCCCACCGCTCCTGTTGCACCGACTACTGCTACATGATAACCTCTTGCTTCCATTAAACACTAGCTCCTTCCAGCTATTTTAAACAAACATGTAAAATAGCTTCAAATCTTTTACGTATTATTCTATCACATTAATTGTCGAATGGATTCAAAAATTTATTTTTGTTTAATTGAATTTTAAAATTATTTTTCTAAATCGCGAAACTTTTCGACAACAACAGGTTGAAATTGTTTTCCTTCTAGTGCAGATAGGACTGTCTCAAGTAATGATTCCATTCTAGCAACCATTGAATTAGGCTTCTTATCAGGAGCATCTTGACCGAAAGGAATGAAGTAAATATCTTTAGTAGCCATTAAACGCATCAGATTTACACCATTTAACCCAAGTGCATCATTAGTTGAAATTCCAACTACAACAGGACGATGTGTTCTTAACGTTGCTTTGGCAGCCATTAGAACTGGAGAGTCTGTTAATGCATTCGCAAACTTACTCATTGAATTACCTGTTAATGGAGCAATCACCATGCAATCAAGAGGGAGCTTCGGACCCAATGGTTCCGCTGCTACAATCGAGTCAATTACTTTATTACCTGTAAGTCGTTCTATTTTTTCTACCCATTCTCCAGCAACTCCAAAGCGTGTTGTTGTATTTTTAACTGTATGTGATACAACAGCAATAACATCAGCACCTTCATCTAATAATGACTTAATTTGTGGATATACCTCTTCATATGTGCAATGTGATCCCGTAATTCCAAATCCAATACGTTTACCAGTTAACTTCATCAAGAAGACCCCTTTCCTTCTATTAATAAATCATTCAAAAGCTGGGTGAGAACATTAGCTACAATTTGGCCTGCTGTTTTAGGGGCAACAATGCCAGGTAATCCTGGTGCCAATAGAGCTTTAATTCCCCGTTTTTCAGCATAGCGAAAATCAGTTCCACCTGGTTTTGATGCCAAATCAACGATTAGAGTGTGTGTAGGCATATTCGAGATGACCCTTGCAGTAACAACTAAATGTGGAATTGTATTAATGCAGACATCAATGTCCTCAACCTCTTCTTGAAGGTTTTCTAACAAAAATGGTGTAAGTCCCATCTCAGTAATTCTAGCTAAATGTGCAGTATCTCTTGCTCCTACCTTTACTTTTGCTCCTAATGCAGCGAATGTTCTGGCAACACTCATTCCTACTCTTCCAAGGCCTAGAACAGCGATTTTCGAGCCATGGATAGTGATATCAGTGTGCTGAATGACCATCATGATCGTACCTTCGACTGTAGGTATTGAATTGTAAATAGCAACATCATCCCGCTCAAAAAGTTGCACCAATGTTCGATTGGTTGATTGAACAATTTTATCTAAGTAAGAATTTGTTATTCCTGAATATATAACACAATGTGTAGGAGTTTTTGAAAGTAATTCCTCAGTTAATTTAACTTCTTCATTCGAAAACACAGTATCAATAGCCCCCTCATGTGTGGTACCATTGATGGGCAAAATTATTGCATCTATTTCTTCAAATTGAACCTCATCTATCTTTGCTTTCGTAGCACCAGTAAAGCCATGGTCTAATTGATCAAAACCGATGAGAAATAGCTTTGCATCGAGTTCAGTTAATTTACGGATAACTTCAAGCTGCCTTGCATCGCCACCGATAACAGCTACGTTTAATCCTGTTAACATGTTGATTTTTCACCTTCTTTTCGGCATGTTATCTGTTTTAAATTCATTGATTTTCTAGGATAACTTACTTCAACATACTATGTAGAGAATGTAATATGGGTGATTAAACAAGAGGAATTTTGAAAATGGAAGCTTGAGGTTCAGGAATTGGAAAACGGTACGTTCCTTTGTGTTAAGTGTTTATTACCTATCAATGAGGATTCGTGTATAAAAAAAAACGATTGGCTTATGCCAATCGAATACAATTATGATTCTATTTTTTCAATCTGTTCATCAGGAATATCAAGAATAATCATATCTGTCCCGATCTTTTTAATATGCTGCCATGGTACACGAATTTCTTGCCCTTGTTTTCTTAGACCAAACCACTTTAAAGAAGGGATAATTAAGGTAGTAATTTGACCTGTTTGTTCATTGATTTCAAGATCTGTTTGACCAAGCACACCTAACCGCTCTGCTCGTTTAACATCGACGATTTCTTTTCCACTTAACTCACTTAATCTCATGTTCATTCCCCCTTTCTATTATCTTATCGGACTATACCATAAAAAAATGCCTACAATTTTCATGAATTGTAGGCTTTTAAAATTATTTTAGTTTTTCAGGAAGCTGTCCGTCTGGACTGATTAGGGCAATTGAATACGTATCTGTAAACAATTGGTTTGCAAGAGTATTGACGCTTTCTTCACTAACTTCATTTACCTTTTCAATGATTGAATCAAGTGAACGATGACGTCCAAGCATAAGTTCATTTTTACCATTTCTACTCATTCTACTATTTGTGCTTTCAAGGCTTAGCATTAAGCTTCCTTTCATTTGCTCTTTGCTATTTGCTAATTCTTTTGCGGTAATGCCTTCTGCTTTTAATGTCGCTAACGTATCTTGAATCGTTTCAAATAACAGGTTTAATTGGCTGCTACCTGTACCACCGTAGATCGTTAGTAAGCCATTATCCTCATATGAAGAATGATAAGAAAAGACCGAGTAGGCAAGTCCTTTTTGCTCCCTTACATCTTGAAACAAACGGCTGCTCATACTTCCACCTAAAATATTATTTAATACGATTAAACTATAAATATTTTCATGACCTACCTCTAAGCCATTAAACCCGATACAAAGATGTGCTTGTTCAGTATCCTTTTTTCTTGCTAGCTTTTGATCCATAAAGCCTGGTTTTTCAACCTCGCCTTTAGTTGAATTCGTTTCGTATGATCCAAAAAGTTTTTCAACTTCTTTTATAAATTCCTCTGATATATTACCAGCAACAGAGATAACAACTTTATCAGGTGTATAATAATCATTCATATATTGTCGTAAAGTATCTCCATTAAAGGTTGCTAGTGTTTCTTCCGTACCTAAAATTGGATAACCCAGTGGATGATCTCCATATGTAGCACGACTTAATACATCATGAACGATATCATCTGGTGTATCTTCATACATTTTTATTTCTTCATATACAACGTTCTTTTCTTTTTTTAGTTCTTCCTCATCAAATGTTGAATGAAAGAACATATCTGCTAATACATCAAGAGCATATTGTGCATGGTCATCTAGAACCTTAGCGTAATAGCATGTATACTCCTTTGATGTAAACGCATTAACTTGCCCACCTATACTATCAAAAGACTCTGCTATTTCGCGTGCAGATCTCGTTTTTGTTCCTTTAAAAAACATATGCTCTAAAAAGTGGGAGACACCATTATTTTGTAAATTTTCATTACGTGATCCAGTGCCAATCCATACCCCAATTGCAACTGATCGCACAGTTGGTATGTTTTCTAATACGATTCTTACTCCATTTTGACAAGTATATTTTTTTATCAAACTTGCTCCTCCTTCATAGATGCTACATGAATCACTCATCTGTTTTGTTATTCTTATCATTTGTTGATAGTCTTCCTTCATCAACCATCATTGAAACAGAGCCGAACGAATACCCTTTTTGCTTGACTGATAAAATTAGTGTTTCAAGACTATCAGAAGTTGAAGAGGTTGGGTGCATTAAAATTAAAGCGCCATTATGAACTTTCCCCATGACTCGCTGAACTAGCACATGTGGTTCAGGACGCTGCCAATCAATTGTATCGACACTCCACATAACTGTTCCCATATTCATTTCGTCAGCAATTTCTACAACCTCATCCCTCATACTTCCACTTGGTGGTGCAAACCAAGTTGGAGTTACGTCTGTTACTGACTTGATGACCTCATTTGTTTTCGCTAATTGCTCTCTAATAGACGATGAAGACAACTGTTTCATATCTGGATGTGTATATGAATGATTTCCAACCTCATGACCCGCGTCAACAATCATCTTAGCCATTTCAGGATTTTCTTTGACCCATCTTCCTTCTAAGAAGAAGGTTGCTTTTACATGGTATTTATTTAGCGTTTCTAGCATATCAGGAATATACTCATTTCCCCATGCAACATTAATTAGAAAGGAAACCATAGGTTTATCAGGATGTCCTCGATAAATCGGTGCTGCAGGTAAATCTGCTAAATGAACAGTCGGTTCTACTTGACGGTACACAAGGAGCTTTTCATCAAATACTCCCTTACCCTTCATTTTCTTATATGATTCTTCAATATCAACGGCTATTCCATTATAGCCTGGTGTTGCCTTCCAAACCTTATGTATTTCTGCATTTTGAGCAGGAATGTTATATTCTTGGGATTTAGCAGCAATCTCCTCATATAAATTGTCCTGATGCTTTGAAACGGTGATGCTAGCATGCTTTATTTGATCAACATAAGATGATGTATAAGGATTTTCAATAAACCCTATGCCAACCGTTAAGATTAAAAGAAATCCAACGAGATGAATAATTTTCCTTTTCATTATGTATCCCCCTTTTTACTAAAAAATATGTAAAAAGAGGACAAGGTAGAACTAGAAAGCGGAAGGTGCCTGCTTATCGGTGAAAAGAATAAGACGAGCCGACTAGAAGGTTGTTCTTTAACCTTCTAGACGGATTGGCTTATTCCTCGAGCCGATGGCATCTGCAGCTGGACTAACGGAAAGCGCAAGCGCCTTGTTCAGCCCCGACAAGCATAAGACGCTCCATAATAGAAGGCGTCCTTTGCCTTCAATTATGGAGTGGCTTATGACTCGAGGGGCTAGGCGCTGGAGCTAGACAACAAAAACTAATTCTAAAGCATATTAATTCCAGGACCTCTAAGAAAAAACGCACTTTTATAGAAAGTCACCTTTATGTAATAAACTCAGTATTGCAGTATTTGCAACCGCTCTCCCCAATAACCTTTCAAACCTAAAAAGAAGCCCGGTTACCCCGGCCTCCACTATTATCCTTCTTGCTCTTCTTTTTCTTTTTGTTCTTTTAATACAGCTTTTCGTGATAAGTTTACACGACCTTGCTTATCAATTTCAGTTACTTTAACTAAAATCTCATCTCCTAGGGAGAGAACATCCTCTACCTTACCAACACGTTCTTCAGCAAGTTCAGAAATATGAACTAATCCATCTTTCCCACTGAAAATTTCAACAAATGCACCGAATTTTTCAATACGCTTAACTTTACCAAGGTACAATTGGCCAACAACCACTTCACGTACAAGATCTTCAATAATTTTCTTCGCTTTTTGATTCATTTCCTCGTTTACAGATGAAATGAATACAGTTCCATCTTGTTCAATGTCGATCTTCACGCCAGTTTCTTCAATAATTTTATTGATTTGTTTTCCGCTCGGTCCAATAACATCTCTAATCTTATCTGGATTTATTGCCATTGTTAAGATTTTAGGTGCATATTGTGAAAGCTCTTGCTTTGGTGTTGAGATGGTAGCAAGCATTGATTTTAGGATCTCCATACGACCCTTTTTCGCTTGTTGTAACGCTTCTTCTAGGATCTCACGAGAAAGTCCTTCAATTTTGATATCCATTTGTAAGGCAGTTACACCTTTTTCAGTACCTGCAACTTTGAAGTCCATATCACCTAATGCATCTTCCATACCTTGGATATCTGTTAATACTGTATAGTGCTCTCCAGATTTCACTAAACCCATCGCAATACCAGCTACTGGAGCTTTAATTGGAACACCAGCATCCATCATTGCTAATGTACTTGCACAAATACTTGCTTGTGATGTTGATCCATTTGATTCTAGTACTTCTGAAACAAGACGTATTGTATATGGAAAATCTTTTTCAGAAGGGATAATTGGTTCTAAAGCTCTTTCACCTAAAGCACCATGACCGATTTCACGTCGTCCTGGCCCTCTCATTGGTCCTGTTTCTCCAACACTAAACTGTGGGAAATTATAATGATGCATGAATCGTTTTGATTCTTCGATACCAAGACCGTCTAATATTTGTACATCCCCAAGTGCACCGAGCGTACAAATGCTTAATGCTTGAGTTTGTCCACGTGTAAACAAGCCTGAACCATGTGTTCTTGATAATAAATTCACCTCAGATGAAAGTGGTCTGATTTCATCAACACCACGGCCATCAGGTCTTACTTTTTCTTCCGTAATTAGGCGACGAACCTCAGCCTTTACTAGCTTAGAAAGAATTTGTTTAACCTGCTTAATTGTTTGAGCATCTGCTTCTTTTTCTTCGAATTTAGCGATAACTGCATTTTTCACTTCTGTAATCGCAGCTTCTCTAGCATGTTTTTCTTGAACTTGAATAGCTTGTAATAAGTCCGTTTCTGATAGATCACGAATTTCTTTTTCTAGCTCAGCATCTAATTCAAAAAGCTCAATTTCTATTTTCTCTTTGCCAACTGCTGCAGCAACTTCCTCTTGGAAGGCAATTAGACGTTTTATTTCATCATGTCCAAACATAATCGCCTCTAACATAATTTCTTCTGGTACTTCTTCTGCACCAGCTTCAACCATATTAATTGCATCTTTTGTACCTGCAACAACTAAATGAATATCGCTTTGTTCAGCTTGTTCAACAGTTGGATTAATGACAAACTCATTATTAATTCGACCAACTGTTACACCTGCGATCGGTCCTTCGAATGGGATATCCGAAACACAAAGTGCTAATGATGACCCAAACATTGCTGCCATTTCAGAAGAACAATTTTGATCAACACTCATAACAATACTAATGACTTGTACTTCATTTCTAAAGCCGTCAGCGAATAATGGTCTTATTGGACGATCGATTAATCGACTTGCCAAAATTGCTTTTTCACTTGGACGACCCTCTCTTTTAATAAATCCACCAGGAATTTTCCCAACTGCATATAGTCGCTCTTCATAGTTTACAGTTAACGGAAAGAAATCAAGTGGTTTCGGTTCCTTTGAAGCAGTTGCTGTACTTAATACTGCAGTATCACCGTAACGAACTAACACGGCACCGTTTGCTTGTTTGGCTAATTGCCCAATTTCAACTGTTAGGTTTCTACCAGCCCAGTCTATGGAAAACTTTTGCTTTGCTTGTCCCATATATGTAAAACTCCTCTCTTACTAGTTAGTTTTAATATTATGTATTAGTATGAACCATTTATATTCAACATATCAATGTTGTTATTGTATGTAAATAGGTTAATTAGAAAATCTTGATTCCTCACCAAGTACTATTGACGATAGGTTAAGTTTTTCTTATACAGGCTCTTTATTTAAATACACTAAAAAAGCGGGAATAATCCCGCTTTTGAAGTAATTATCGACGTAAACCAAGCTTGTTGATTAACTCACGATAACGAGTTACGTCTTTATTACGTAGGTAAGTTAATAAGTTACGACGTTTACCTACCATTTTTAATAGACCGCGACGTGAATGGTGGTCTTTTTTGTGAACACGTAAGTGATCGTTCAAGTTATTGATGTCCTCAGTAAGGATAGCAATTTGAACCTCTGGAGATCCAGTATCAGATTCATGTGTTTTAAAAGTAGCGATTAGTTCGTTTTTACGTTCTTGTGTGATAGCCATCCTTTTCACCTCCTTAATTTACAAAACCCCAATTACCGAGCAACCGTTGGTGAATCGATTTGCCAAGCAATGGTTTTAAGTTACATCAATTAGAATACTATTTTTCTAATGATTTTGCAAGAGCTAAACTGTTTTTTTTCCAAAGTATTGTAGTGTGGCAGCTTTATCCTTTGCAATTTGTGAGATTAATTCATCTACATTATGGAACTTTTGTTCACTTCTTATACGTTTAAACCAAGAAACTGAGACTTTTTCCCCGTAAATTTCACTTTGAAAATCAAAGATATGGACTTCAATACTTGGTTTTGCAGATTTTTCTTTATTAAAGGTAGGCTTGTAGCCTATGTTACAAACCCCTTCATATTCTAGACCATTTACAATTATTGAAACGGCATATACTCCTGTTGGTGGCAATAAATAGACATCAGATACCTCAATATTAGCTGTTGGAAATCCGATCGTTCTCCCTCTTTTATCACCATGTACAACAGAGCCTGAAACACTATGTGGTCTTCCTAGCAGTTTATTAGCATATGTTACGTCACCGCTTCTTATCACTTCACGAATTAATGTAGAACTAATCTTTCGATCATGATCTGTTTGTTTTTCTACAGTAGTATGGAAAAATTGTTCTCTAGAATGAAACGGCAAAGTTTCCATAGTCCCCTTACCTAAATGTCCATATGTAAAGTCAAAACCTGCAACTACATGCTTAACATGCAAGTTTATGATATAGTCATCCACAAACTGTTGTGGTAATAAAGCTGCAAAATCCTTCGTAAATTCCACAACAAATAACAGGTCAACATTTAATGCCTCAATCAAGCGGATCTTCTCATCAAGGGGTGTAATATAGTCAATCCCCTTTTGATCACGAAGAACTACAAGAGGATGTGGGTTAAATGTCATTACTGCACACTTTATCCCAAGATTATTTGCAACCTCTTTGGCTTTCAGAATAACTTTTTGATGTCCAATATGAACTCCATCAAAATAACCCAATGCTAAAACCATTTCATCAAAGTCTTGCTTCATAAAATTATGTGGTTGAGACAGCTTAATTAGTTTCACGGTCACTTCACCTTTTCTCACTTATAACATGTTAAATTTCATTATACAGCACCTTCGTAGGCTTCATCAGGTGTTGCTTAGTAGGATGTTTAGAATAAATAGCTAGGCAACGTCCATCTTCACCATAAACAGCAATTGGAGAACCCACTTCAAGATCTTGAAACTCTGAAGGTAACTCTAGCACTGCACCATTTTTCACTTTCTCTGCTAGCGTATCATGGATAATTAGATTCGGCAAATCTTTTAACGCTTCACCAATTGACAGTAAAGAATCCTCTAGTGATCCACATTCAATTGCTGCTTCAATTTCTTCAAAGGTTAAACAATTTGCAAGATCAAATTCTCCTGATTTTGTACGAATAAGATGGGACATATGGGCAGGATAGCCAAGTTTTTCTCCAATCATTACAGCTAAAGTTCGGACATATGTACCTTTTGAACAGGTAACACGAAAGCGAAATTTAGTTAAGTCATTTTCGTTTATTACGTCTCCAAGAAGAACTAATTCATCAATTGTAATCATTCGAGCTGGCCTTTCAACCTCTATACCGGCTCTTGCATATTCGTAAAGCTTCTTCCCTTTCACTTTTACAGCTGAGTACATTGGTGGAATTTGTTCTATAGATCCAAGCATTGAATTAAAGACATGTTCAACTTCTTCTTGGGTAATTTTAGGATTCACTTTTTTCCTCGCTACTTCTTCTCCTGATGAATCTTCAGTTGTTGTGGAAAAACCAATTGTTACCTCAGCTTCATACGTTTTTGATGCGGCTGTTAAATATTCTACAATTTTTGTTGCTCTTCCAAGACATAGTGGCAATACACCTGTTACATCAGGGTCTAGTGTACCTGTATGTCCGACCTTTTTTGTTTTTGCGAGCCTACGCATTTTGGCTACACAGTCATGGGATGTCATCCCAACAGGCTTATTTAGTAAAAGTACACCTTCCATTTAAAGACCTCCATGCAATTATTTAAAAAGTGAAATGATGTTACTATGTAAAAAATAATTAGCATTTCACTTTCCTGAAGCGAGAAATAAGATAAAAGCTATTTGATAAAACTGATACCTATCAATAAATTGTGTCACCATACATAGAAAAGGGATAGACGAAGGTGTCTATCCCTTTAATAAAGGAGTTAATCCTCCTCTTTATTTTGAACATTTAACTCATGAATAAGTGTTTCAATCCGATTTCCATAATTAATTGATTCATCAAATTCGAATTGTATTTCTGGAGTTTTTCTTAGGCGGATTCGTTGGCCAATTTCTGAACGGATAAACCCTTTTGCCTTCGCTAAGCCTTTTAACGTATTTTGCCTTTGTTCTTCATCACCTAAAACAGAGATAAATACTTTAGCAATTTGTAGGTCTCCTGAAACACTTACATCTGTTACTGTCACAAAGCCTATACGAGGGTCTTTTATTTTTCGACCAATAATATCGCCAAGCTCTTTTTTCATCTGTTCACCGACACGGTTTGCTCTTAAGCTCATGCCAATCACCTCTTCATTAAAACCATTCAAACGAAGTTACTGTACGCTCAATTTCAGGAAATGAATCAATAAATTGCAAAACATTTTGCAATTCTCGTTCTGTTTGTACCTTTGAGGAACTAATGGAAACAATACCAAACTTTGTACGTTGCCAAGTGTCCTGAAATTCAATTTCTGAAATTGAAACATTATACTTTTGCTTTATTCTTGTAAGCACTCGTTGTAAAACAGCTCTTTTATCTTTTAATGACTGTGAATCATAAATGATACATTCACAATCTATATAACCGATCATTTACGTTCAATTTCCTCCATCACATATGCTTCAATAATGTCGCCTTCTTTTATATCATTGAAGTTTTTAATTGTAATTCCACATTCGTAGTTACGAGCAACTTCCTTCACATCGTCCTTGAAGCGTTTTAAGGTATCAATTTCACCTTCAAATACGACAATACCATCGCGAATTAGTCTAATACCGCTATCACGAGTGATTTTACCTTCAGTGACATATCCACCTGCGATCGTACCAATTTTGGAAACCTTGAAAGTTTGTCTTATTTCAACTTGACCAATTACTTTTTCTTCGAATTCAGGGTCAAGCATACCTTTCATAGCTAATTCAATTTCTTCAATAACTTTATAAATAATACGATGTAGGCGAATGTCAACTTCTTCTACATCAGCTGTTTTCTTAGCACCATTATCAGGTCTTACGTTAAACCCAATTACAATTGCTTTAGAAGCAGCTGCTAGGATGATATCAGATTCAGTAATTGCACCTACACCCGTATGGATGATCTTTACACGAACACCTTCAACATCAATTTTATGCAATGCTGCTGCTAATGCTTCTGCAGAACCTTGAACATCAGCTTTTACAATTAAATTAATGTCTTTGATCTCACCTTGTTTAATTTGCTCAAATAAATCATCTAAGCTTAATTTAGAGCCTTCGCTACGTTGTGCATCAAGCTGCTTCTGAGCTCTTGCTTCCCCAACTTGACGAGCTTGCTTCTCATCTTCAAATACCATGAACTGGTCTCCAGCTAATGGTACGTCATTTAAACCTGTGATTTCAACAGGAGTTGATGGTGCTGCCTCTTTCACACGGCGACCGATGTCATTAACCATTGCACGTACACGACCAAATGTATTTCCTACTACAATTGGATCACCAACGCGAAGTGTTCCATTTTGAACAAGTAATGTAGCAACAGAGCCTCTACCCTTATCTAATTGTGCTTCAATAACCGTACCTGTAGCACGTCTGCTTGGGTTAGCTTTTAATTCCTCTACTTCTGTTACTAGGATAATCATTTCAAGTAGATCATCTAGTCCTTGACCAGTTAATGCTGAGACTGGTACAAAAATAGTATCCCCACCCCAAGCCTCTGGTACTAGACCATGTTCTGTCAATTCTTGCATAACACGATCAGGATTTGCTGTCGGTTTATCAACTTTGTTTACAGCAACAATGATTGGTACTTCAGCTGCTTTAGCATGGTTGATAGCTTCAATTGTTTGAGGCATAACACCATCATCTGCTGCAACTACTAAAATGGTAATATCTGTCACTTGCGCTCCGCGAGCACGCATAGTCGTGAAAGCAGCATGACCTGGTGTATCAAGGAAGGTAATCTTTTGATCATTAGAAACAATCTGATAAGCACCAATATGCTGAGTGATACCGCCAGCTTCACCTTCAGTTACTTTTGTATTTCGAATGGAGTCAAGAAGAGTTGTTTTACCATGATCAACGTGACCCATGATTGTTACAACGGCAGGACGAATTTGTAGATCCTCAACACGGTCCTCTTCTTCATACTTCTCGAATTCTGTTTTTTCAAATACAATTTCTTCTTCCACTTCAACACCATATTCACCAGCAATTAACTCAATTGAGTCTTTATCAAGCTCTTGATTAATTGTTGCCATAGTTCCGAGTAAAAGAAGCTTTTTAATAATTTCAGACGGCTCTTTACCAAGCTTTGAAGCTAATTCTCCTACAGATAAGCTATCTGTGAAGGTAATTTTACTAGGTAGTTCCTTTTTAGGCTTTGGTTGAACAGGTTGTTGGAAGTTACCTTTATTTTTCTTATTGTTGTTGTTTTTCTTACCTTTATTTTGATTAAAGGATTTATTATTAGATTGATTTGGCTTTTTGTTATCTCGGTTAGTGCTAGTTGGAGCTTGCTTAAACGATTTATTGTTAGCAGATTTTTCTCCACTAGTTGTTTTTACATTTTCTGAATTGTTAGTACTTGTATTAGAATTATTCACTTGTTTCCCCGGTTTCTTAGTTGATTCGTTATTTGTATTTACTTGACTTTTTGCTTTAAATTTTTGATCAAGTTTAACTATGACATCATCTTCAATTGTTGACATGTGGTTATTAACTTCAACATTCATTTCTTGTAACGTAGAAATAATGTCTTTACTTGATACATTTGTTTGTTTTGCATATTCATAAACTCGCATTTTTGTCATACGTTCACCCCCAAGAATATTAATCGAGCAAGGTTTTTAACTTTGCAGCAAAGCCTGCATCATTTATCGCTACAACGACTCTCGCATCTTTACCAATTGCTTGACCTAACTGGTAGCGATCTTCAACGGTTTTTAAGGGGACCTGATAAAATTTGCATTTATCTGTTACCTTCTTCATTGTATTAGCGGATGCATCTTGTGAAAGAAGAACAAGTTTAGCGCGTTGTTGTCTAACTTCTTTAACAACAAGTTCCTCCCCTGATATAACTTTTCGTGCTCGATTTGCTAAGCCCAATAAGGACGTCCATCGTTGCTGCTGATTCATGTATTTATTGTTTCTCCTTCTCAGCTAATTGAAGTAACTCTTCATATACAGTTTCATCAATTTTTGTCTTTAAATGATTAGCTAGAATGTTTTTCTTTTTTGCTAAAAGAATACACTCTTTATCAAGTGTAATATAAGCTCCACGTCCATTTTTTTTGCCGGTTAGGTCGACAGAAACATCGCCTTCCTTTGATCGGACAACGCGGACTAATTCTTTTTTTGTTTTCATTTCACCTGTTGCAACACATTTACGTAAAGGAATTTTGCGATTGTTCATGTGATTTCACCTCTTATTCACTAAGCTCAGGTTCATGAATACTAGTTAAAAGTGGTTCGTCATCAACATCAACGTCGGATTCAGACTTTTGAAGTGGATAAATTCCAGCTTTTTCTGCATCTGTTTCACTTTTAATATCTATTTTCCATCCAGTAAGCTTAGCTGCTAAACGAGCATTTTGTCCACGTTTACCAATTGCTAATGATAATTGATAATCAGGAACAATAACTGTAGTGGCTTTTTCTTCTTCATTTACAAGAACCTCAACTACTTTAGAAGGACTTAATGCGTTAGCGACAAATTCAATAGGATCTTGCGACCATTTTACAATGTCAATTTTTTCTCCTTTTAATTCGTTGACAATTGCTTGTACACGTTGCCCTTTTGGCCCAACACATGATCCAACTGGATCTACCTCAGGATTCTCGGAATGTACAGAGATTTTTGAGCGATCTCCTGCTTCCCTAGAAACAGATTTAATTTCAACAGTACCATCATAGATTTCTGGAACTTCGATTTCAAACAATCTCTTTAGAAGACCCGGATGTGTTCTAGACACAAAAATTTGTGGGCCTTTTGTCGTTTTTTCGACCTTTGTAATAAAAACCTTTATACGGTCATGTGGTTTATATGTTTCATTTGGCATTTGTTCACTAACAGGTAAAAGAGCTTCTATTTTACCTAAGCTTACATAAATGAATTTAGAGTCGATACGCTGAACAATACCTGTCATAATATCTTCTTCTCGATCAATAAACTCGCTATAAATTACACCACGTTCAGCTTCACGAACACGCTGAGTTACAACTTGTTTAGCTGTTTGTGCTGCAATACGACCGAAATCCTTTGGAGTAACTTCCATCTCAATTACATCGTTCAGCACATAATTTGGATTGATTCCTCGTGCTTCACTTAGAGATATTTCAAGACGAGGATCATATACCTCATCAACAACATCTTTTCTTGCATAAACCTTCATTGTACCTGTTTCACGATTTAAATCAACGCGAACATTTTGTGCTTGGTTAAAGTTTCGTTTATAAGCAGAAATTAATGCAGCTTCAATTGCTTCAATGATAATTTCTTTGCTGATGCCCTTTTCCTTTTCTAAGATTGTTAAGGCATCTAATAGTTCACTACTCATTTTAACGGCTTCCCCCTTAAAAAATAAGCTAAATGCATATTGTTTTGCTAAATCCACCTTCTACAGTTAAGGTACAAGCTTAGTACACTTAAGAAGTAATGAGGAGAATGCTTGGACTTGTAAATAGATAAATATTCACAAATCCGCTGGAGATACTGCAGTCGATGCTAGTTAAAATGTTACGGCTAATCTAGCTTTTGCCACTTTATCATAAGGGATTTCAACCTGTTTTTTTCTAGTCTTAATCGTTACAGTTACAGTAACCGTTTGACCGTCAAAATCAGTTAAGACACCTTCAAATAACTTTTCTCCATTTATTGGTTCATATGTTTTAATATGGACCTGTTTACCAATTGCCTTCTTTAAATCTTCTTCTTTTTTTAATGGTCTCTCAGCACCTGGCGAAGAAACTTCTAAGAAGTAGTTATGTTGAATGGGATCTAATTCATCAAGCTGCTCGCTTAATCGTTCGCTTACTACACCACATTCTTCAATATCAATGCCTTTTTCAGAATCAATAAATAATCGAAGAAACCAATTAGAACCTTCCTTCACATATTCAATATCTACCAATTCTAATTTCATATCGTTTAAAATTGGTGTCACTAATTGTTCCACGATTTCCGTTACTTTTTTGCTCATTCTCTTCCTCCTTGCTAAGAAAAGCGCATGCCTTGGGCAAACTAGACGATAATCACAGACCTTTGGTGATTATTGACTTGAAGGCTAGGCGCTGAAGCTAGACATGATTCTTTAGTCCAAAAAACTAGCATTCTTATCCTAAACAGCAATTTGACACCTTTAAGTTGCTGAAAAACCCTGCCTTTTGAGCAGGGAATGGTATGTACTATACTATCCGAGTGACGAGGACGATAACAATACGAAAGAGTGGGTTTCCCCACTCTTTTCCTCTGCTTATCGTTAGCATTTCCATTAAAAGCATAACATAACCGTATTTTTATTGCAAATATACCTTAATTTACCCAGGGTCTGACCCCCAGAGAATATATAAGTTATTTGAACAAGTCTTTGCAGGGGTCTGACCCTACTTTGAGCAACGGTATAAATGCACCTTATAAATTTCTAGTGTTTTAGTTAAATTAGTGGTGGGGTCTGACCCCTATTTAATTAACCTCATAAATTTATTTTGTGCTCTTGGGGTCAGACCTCCGCTTGAGACATAGAGATCTAAAACAGTGATAGTTGGTTTTGATCAGGTAGTTCATCAAGACAGCCATGAGTGTTTAAATATTCAATGATTGTTTTTGAGACTTTACCTCGTTGCTGGAGGTCTTCTTTTGATAGAAATTCTCCGTCTTCTCTAGCTTTTACGATATTTAACGCTGCGTTTGTTCCTAGTCCAGGTATGGAGTTGAACGGGGGAATTAGTGTATTCCCATCAATAATAAAGTCTGTTGCACTAGAACGATAAAGGTCAACCTTTTGGAAGGCATATCCTCGTTCACACATTTCCAGAGCTAGTTCTAATACAGTTAGTAAGTTTTTCTCTTTTGGAGAAGCATCTAACCCTTTTAGATTAATTTCATCAATTATAGCTCGAATTGGTGTAGAACCTTTTACCATTGTGTCAATATCAAAATCATCTGCACGAACTGTGAAATATGCAGCATAATAAAGTAGAGCATGATGGACTTTAAAATACGCAATACGAACAGCCATTAACACGTATGCCGCAGCATGGGCTTTTGGGAACATGTACTTGATTTTCAAGCATGAATCAATATACCAAGCAGGCACTTCTTGTTTTTTCATTTCTTCTTCCATTTCATCTGTTAATCCTTTTCCTTTACGAACAGACTCCATAATCTTGAAAGCGAATGAAGGCTCTAATCCTTGATAGATAAGATACACCATGATGTCATCACGACAACCAATAACTTCACTTAACGTACATATTTTATTATGAATTAACTCTTGAGCATTCCCAAGCCATACATCTGTCCCATGTGATAGACCAGAAATTTGGACAAGCTCAGAAAATGTTGTAGGTTTTGTGTCTTCAAGCATTTGACGAACAAATCTTGTTCCAAACTCAGGAATCCCTAATGTCCCTGTTTTACACATAATTTGTTCTTCAGTCACGCCTAAAGACTCGGTACCACTAAAAATTTTCATTACCTCTGGATCATCTGTCGGAATTGTTTTTGGATCAATACCGCTTAAATCCTGAAGCATACGGATTACAGTTGGATCATCGTGTCCAAGAATATCAAGTTTTAATAGATTATCATGAATGGAATGGAAATCAAAATGAGTTGTACGCCATTCAGAACCGGTTGCATCTGCTGGGAATTGAATCGGCGAAAAATCAAAGATATCCATATAATCAGGTACAACAATAATTCCACCTGGATGCTGTCCTGTTGTTCTTTTTACTCCTGTACATCCTTGAACAAGGCGATCAACCTCTGCACCTCTATAGATGAGGTTATGGTCGTTTGCATATCCTTTAACATATCCATAAGCAGTTTTTTCTGCTACTGTCCCGATTGTACCAGCACGATACACATTGTCCTCACCAAAAAGAACCTTCGTATAGTTATGGGCAGTAGGCTGATATTCACCTGAGAAGTTCAAGTCAATATCGGGAACTTTGTCCCCTTTAAAGCCTAGGAATGTTTCAAAAGGTATATCATGTCCATCTTTTTGATATTGAGCACCACAATTCGAGCACTCTTTGTTAGGTAAATCAAAACCAGAACCGACTGACCCATCATTAAAAAACTCTGAATGCTGACAATCTGGGCATACATAATGCGGTGGCAGTGGATTTACCTCTGTTATTTCTGTCATTGTTGCGACAAATGAGGAACCAACAGACCCACGTGAACCTACTAGGTAGCCATCATCAAGTGATTTTTTAACGAGTTTATGTGAGATAAGATAAATAACCGCAAACCCATGGCCAATAATACTCTTAAGTTCTTTTTCTAGACGAGCCTCAACAAGTTCTGGAAGATTTTCTCCATATATACTTCTCGCTCTTGAATAGCTCATTGCGCGGATTTCTTCATCTGCACCTTCAATCTTAGGTGTATAAAGATCATCCTTTATTGGCTTAATTTCGTCGATCATATCAGCAATCTTATTTGTGTTATCTATAACAATCTCTTTTGCTTTCTCTTTTCCAAGGAAAGAGAAGCAGCTCATCATTTCATCTGTTGTTCGGAAATGTACATTTGGTAATTCATGACGATTTAATGGATTTGCTCCAACTTGAGAGCTAATCAATATTTTCCGATAGACTTTATCAACAGGATTTAAATAATGCGCATTACCTGTTGCCACAACAGGCTTTTCTAGCTTTTCACCAAGCATAACAATATTTGTGACAATTTCTTTTAAAGATGTTTCATCCTTAATATAATCTAATGCAATAAGGTGATTGTAAACCTCTAGAGGATGGACCTCTAAATAATCATAATATGCTGCAATCTCTTCTACCTCTTCGGGAGATTTTTGCATCATACCTTCAAAAACCTCACCTTTATCACATGCTGATCCGACAATAAGACCTTCTCGATATTTATTGAGTTGTGAACGAGGAACTCGTGGAACTCTGTAAAAGTAATTCATATGTGAAATGGACACTAGTTTGAATAAATTTTTCAACCCAGTCTCATTTTGAGCGAGTACTATAGCATGATATGGTCTTGATCGTTGATATGCATTACCTTTACCCATATTGTCGTTAAATTGATTGTGATTTTCAATGCCCTTCTCCGCTGCATCCTTTAGCATCTTAACAAGCAAATAGCCTGTTGCTTCAGCATCATAAATTGCTCGGTGATGCTGAGTTAATTCGATATCAAACTTTTTACATAGTGTGTTTAGTCGATGATTTTTAAATTCAGGATATAGGAAACGTCCGAGTTCAAGGGTATCGATAACAGGGTTCTTTGCCTTTTCTTCACCAAGGAGTTTTTTATACCCTACGTTTAAAAATCCCATATCAAAGCTAGCATTATGTGCAACGAGAATATCATTTCCGATCCAATCCTTAAACTTCCGTAAAACTTCATCAACATTAGGTGCATCTTTTACCATATCGTCTGTAATTCCTGTTAAATCAATTGTGATTGCTGATAATGGATGATGTGGATTTGCGAATGATTCAAAACGATCGATAATTTCTCCTCCACGAACCTTTACTGCAGCTAACTCAATGATTGTATCGTAAACAGCTGATAAACCAGTCGTCTCCACGTCAAATACAACATATGTTTCATCAGGTAAAAAACGATTATCATCATTATAAGCAATAGGAACTCCATCATTTACAAGATTTATTTCGACACCGTATAAAACCTTGACCCCGTTCTTTTTGCCAGCAGAATACGCTTCTGGGAAGGACTGTGCAACAGCATGATCTGTTAATGCAATCGCCTTATGTCCCCATTTCTTCGCTTGCTCAATATACTTACTCACAGACGTTACCGCATCCATTTGACTCATTGGTGAATGAAGATGAAGTTCTACCCTCTTCTCATCTTCTGGAGATTGATCTCGTCTCTCTTGAGGTGTTATTTCATTAATATCATTTGCGATCATTACAAGATCTCGTACGAATGTGTCATTTTGGATGCTACCGCGTACTTTTAACCACATTCCTTTTTTAACAGCTTGTACTAGAACGGCATCCTCTTTATCTCTAGCAAACATTTTAACAAGGATGGAGCTTGTGTAGTCAGTTATTTTAAAGGTCAGTAGTGTTCTTCCACTTCTAAGTTCCTTTGTTTCTGCATCAAATACATACCCCTGAATAGCGGTTCTTCTCTCTTCATCTTCAATCGAAGCAAGGGTACGAATTTCTTCATCATTTTTGATCGTATAACCAATTGTTAAAGGTCCAGTATATTCAGCTTGACTAGCCTCTTCCTTCTCAGCATTAACCATGTCAGTTAGCGCTTTTAGCCCTTTTTCTCTATCTTCTTGTAGCTTTTGTTCTTGAAATTTCTGAATTTCCTCTTGTGTGACGGCTACAGTTGTATCTAATTGAAAGGCAGGAAATCCAAGTTCCTGAAAGCTTTCTTGAATGAGAGATGCATATTTTCGCTTGATCGTCATTGCCTCAGTATCATTTTTGGTTTTAACGATGACCTTTATACCCTGTACAGTTGGTTTCTGCTCATTTAATAGTGCGAGCATTGGAGGCGAGATCCCGTCCATTTGCTGAATACATATTGACCAATAATCCTGCACAAGTTTTTCGTCAAAAAATTGTTCTTTCGTTTCAATTGAAAATGTAACATCTGCAATATGAGAAAACGCTTTTGCAAGCTTAGTGTGAAACAATTGATACACATCAAAAGGAAGGATTTTTTCAAATTGAAAATGAAAATGCCACTTTTTCGTTTGTTTATGCACGGTCAACTTTGCGATTGAACCGTTCTTAAAGTGAACGACAACTGCATCTTCTGTTAGATTTATTTGTTGGAGCAGGAGTTGAAATCGCTCAATTTGGTTGATTTGCATGTCCATATTTTATCCCCTTTCCCCCTCTTACTTATTAATTCTACTAATAGTTGATTAATTTTTTATTTAATTTGGCTGTTTTAGCAAACTTTGTTGCTATTTACCCAGAATTGATGTGTGGTTGATTTCCGCTGCAGGCGTTAGCTCCAATCTACATAGTGCGAAAATCAACAGTGAGCTTAAACAGAGCCTAACATTTTAAAATATAAATGAAATTAGTTTTATCACAACTGAAGAGGCTGCCTCATTTATAGACTAATGCCTTTATATACACTTAGTATATAAAGGCTTGTCTATTACTTTCGAGTCAGCCTCTTCTCGTTATTGCTCTTGTATTATTTTATCATGGTTTATTCCTTGCTGTAACCTTTTTTAGTTTCCAAGTATTTGCTTCACTTTTTCATGAAGTTCATCAACTGAAACTTCAAATGATTCACCAGTCTTACGAATTTTCACTTCTACTATACCCTCTTCTGCTTTCTTTCCAACAGTCACACGTAATGGTAAACCAATAAGGTCTGAATCTGCAAATTTGACTCCTACTCGCTCAGCGCGGTCATCAATTAGGACCTCATATCCACTTTGAGTAAATTCAGTGTATAGTTTTTCAGCTAAATCCTTTTGTGAATCATTTTTAACGTTTACAGGTATAACATGGATTTGGAATGGTGCAACTGATTCAGGCCATACGATCCCATTTTCGTCATTATGCTGCTCAATAATAGCCGCTAATGTTCTTGAAACACCTATTCCATAGCAACCCATAATCATAGGCTGCGTGCGGCCGTTTTCATCTAAGAACGTTGCATTCATTGACTCACTATATCTAGTGCCTAGTTTAAACACGTGACCAACTTCAATCCCTTTAGCAAATTTAATAGTACCTTCACCATCTGGAGATATGTCCCCTTCTTGGATAAAGCGTAGATCAGCTAATTGTGTAATCTTGGCATCACGCTCAATGTTTACACCCTGAAAATGGAATTGTTCTTCATTTGCTCCACAAACTCCATTAACTACTGAAGAAATTGCATGATCTGCTACAACTTCTACATCTTCAGAGACATTAATAGGTCCAATAAAGCCTGGAACACATTTTAAAGCCTTTATTGTCTCTTCTGCTGTTGCTAATTCTACAACTGAAGCACCAAATAGATTTTTCACCTTAATGTCATTTACCTCATGATCGCCACGAACTAAGACTAAAACAAATTTATCATCAACCTTGAAAAGAACGGATTTAATGCATGATTCCTTTGAAACATTTAAAAACGTTGAAATTTCTTCAATTGTTTTTTGATCAGGTGTTTCAATTTTTACCAATTCTTTTTGTTCCTCTGTACTTTTTTCATAAGTAGCAATGACAGGTGCCATTTCAATGTTTGCAGCATATTGAGAGGTATCAGAGTAAGCAATTGTATCTTCGCCGATATCAGATAACACCATGAATTCATGTGTATCAGTACCACCCATAGCTCCTGAATCTGCAATAACAGCCCTAAAGTCTAGGCCGCAACGAGAAAAAATATTTTGATAAGCGGTAAACATTTTTACATAGACTTCATCCAAGCTTTCGTGTGTGGCATGGAAAGAATATGCATCCTTCATAAGAAATTCTCGACCTCGCAAAACACCAAAACGAGGTCGTTTTTCATCACGAAACTTTGTCTGAATTTGATATAAGGAAAGCGGAAGTCGCTTATAAGATTTAATTTCATCACGAACTAAGCTTGTAATCATCTCTTCGTGTGTTGCACCTAAAGCAAATTCACGCTTATGTCGATCTTTTAACCTCATTAGCTCAGGGCCATATGAATACCAACGTCCAGATTCCTGCCAAAGCTCAGCTTGTTGCAGTGCTGGCATTAATAATTCAGATGCTCCAGCATTATTCATTTCTTCGCGTACAATTTGTTCGATTTTCTTTAATACTTTATGTGCCAATGGTAAGTAGCTATATACACCACTTGTATTTTGTCTTGTAAATCCAGCCCGTAGCATAAGCTGATGACTTTTTACTTCAGCATCAGCAGGAACTTCTCTAAGAGTAGGAATAAACGTCATACTTTGTTTCATTACGAGCACCTCTATTTTTATTTAAACTAGTTTCACCTAATTAGGTTACTATATTATCATTCATATTTCCCCATGTAAGTTGCTAAATCTTTAAAAGACGAGTTCGATGAATAACCGATTCCAATTTCAATCGTATATTCTTATAAGAATAAACGTTGAATGTCATTCCATGTAACAACAAGCATCAATAGCATTAATAACGAAAAACCAATAAAATGAACAACCCCTTCTTTTTGTCGATCAATTGGTTTCCCTCTTAACGCTTCAATAAATAAGAATAATAAACGTCCACCATCAAGAGCTGGAAGGGGCAATAAGTTGACTATTCCTAAATTGATACTTAAAAGTGCTGCCCATCTTAACAAGTTCAATGTACCAGATTCAGCAACCTGATCTGTCATATCGTAAATACCAACTGGGCCTGATAGCATATCAATAGAAAATTGACCTGTTACTAGCTTCCCAAAACCAATTAATATTTCTTTTGTCCAAGTGTATGTTTCAATAAATCCATATTTTATAGAGCTACTAAACGATTTATCTACGGGATTATAGGCACCAATACGTCCTATTGTCTCTTCACCGACTTTTGTTGCTTCAGGTACTACTTCAAATGAAAGGATTTCTCCACTACGTTCAACTTCAAAGGTTAATTCCTTGTCAGGGTTTTCTTGAATAATATTTACTACTTCCTCCCAAGAAGAAGTAGATTGTCCTTCAATCGACTGAATAACATCACCTTCAAGTAAACCAGCTTCTTTTGCAGATCCGTCATCAGTTAATATACCTAATTTGGGATCATCAACAGGAGCACCTTGCAATAATCCTAATGAAAACAAAATGACAAATGCAAGCAGAAAATTCATTAATGGTCCTGCAAAAATCGCTGCAATTCGCTGTCCAACTTTCTTCGACTGGAATTGACGATTATATGGAGCAATTTGGATTTCTTGACCATCAACAATAAAATAAGATGTTTCACTAACATCGAATCGTTTTATATATTCTTCTTCCCCAAATTCATAGCCGGAAATAAACATGCTATGTTCTAAATCTGCGTTCTCCACCTCAATAATTCGTGCCTGAGGGTATTTTTCTTTATTATTTAAAATAATTTTTTCAACTTTATTTTCTTTATTGAAAAGTAATCCTACGTTATGGCCAGGCTTTACCTCAATCACTTCAGGATCCTCGCCAGCCATTCTTACAAAACCACCTATAGGTAATAAACGTATCGTATAAACCGTTTCATTCTTTTTAAAAGACAAGATTTTCGGTCCAAAACCAATTGCAAATTCACGGCATAATATCCCAGCTCGATTAGCTAGAAGTAAATGTCCTAGCTCATGAAAAAAGACAAGAGCACCAAAAATGAGGACAAACGCTATCACTGTATTCACCTTGTATGACCACCTTTATCTAGATTAAAGTTTGTACAAAATTTCGTGTTAGTTGATCAACTTCTTGAATCTGCTCCAAACTAGGGTTTGCGATGCTCTCATGCTTATCTAACGATCTTTCAATTAATTCCTCGATTTGAAGAAACGTAATCTCTCCACTTAAAAATGCCGCCACAGCTTCTTCATTTGCAGCATTTAAAACCGTTGGCATCGTTCCTCCTATTTTACCTGAATCAAACGCATATTGTAAGCATCGGAACCTGGTAAAATCCGCTTTTTCAAAATGTAATTTTCCAATTTCCCAAAGCTCTAACCTTTTCGCTTCTTTTAAAGGTAATCTCTCGGGATATGTTAATGCATATTGTATAGGAACTCTCATATCTGGTGTCCCTAGTTGAGCAATGATGCTGCGATCGTGAAACTCAACTAAAGAATGAATAATACTTTCTTTATGTAATAAGACATCAATTTTGTCATAAGGCAAATTGAATAACCAGTGTGCTTCAATTACCTCTAAGCCTTTATTCATCATCGTAGCTGAGTCTATCGTTATCTTTGCACCCATAGACCAATTTGGGTGATTCAATGCTTGGTCCACCGTTACATCTACAAGGTCTTCCCTTTTTCGATCACGGAAACTACCTCCAGATGCGGTTATGATCAAGCGGTCTATCGATTTGAAACTCTCACCCTGCAAACATTGAAAAATCGCAGAATGCTCACTATCTACTGGCAAAATATTAACATTGTATTTTTTTGCATGCTCTGTTACTAAATGTCCGGCAGTGACAAGAGTCTCCTTATTAGCAAGTGCAATTGTTATGTTATTTTCAATGGCTTTTAAAGTTGGTATTAACCCTACACTTCCAACAACAGCATTTACTAAACACTCTACTCCATCATAAATTGCTGCTTCAATAAGGGCCTCTTCACCATATCCTAATTTAACATCTTGACTTGAAAACTCACTCTTAAGATGTTCATATGTTTCTTTATCTTTAACTGCAACAAATTCAGGCTTGAATTTGTTGATAATGTCGCTTCCAGATTTATAATTTCTTCCGAAAGACATTGCAACTAGCTTAAACTCTTCAGGGTGTGATTCAATGACATCTAGAGTTTGAATCCCTATTGAACCTGTAGCCCCTAACAAACTAATCTTTTTCACGAAGTCACTTCCAATCAAATTAAGAAATGCTCAGAGCGCCTTGTCTAATCTCGGTATAGACCTTCGAAGTAAAGAACGTAACATTTATAGCTGTTCCTGTGATATAAACGTTCATTGGTGTCGAAAGCCACGGCGCTAGAGCTAGACATAAAAATTAGGTAAAAATGTTTTTCAAAACAGTAACCTTAAGAAATGTAAAATTGGTAAAACAAATAATAAGCTATCAAAACGGTCTAATATCCCGCCATGTCCTGGAAGGATATTACCTGAATCTTTTACTTGATAATGGCGTTTTAATGCAGATTCAACAAGATCACCAATTTGTCCAAAAATAGAAAGGAAAATGGTCATGAAAGTAACTGTTACATAGTTATAATCAAGAACCCCTGTGAAATAATGGTAGATCCATGCAAAAATAACTGCAAATAGAACACCGCCAACTGCACCTTCAATTGTTTTATTAGGACTGATTTCAGGCCAAAGCTTGTTTTTCCCCATTGCACGCCCAACAAAATAAGCTCCTGAATCAGTTACCCATATCAATATTAATGCATAAAAAACTAGTTCTAGACCATATATATTTCTTGTTTCAATGAAAAAATAAAAACCAATCCCCAGATAAAAAATGGCAATGACAACAAAGCCAACATCGTCAAAAGTAAATTTATTTTTCGTTACAACAGTATAGGTTAATAACAATAGCAAAGCCAATAAAGCAAATTCAGACTTTGAAAAACTAACACCGTCTAGTATTTTTATATAAGAAGTTGGGATCAATAGAACCCATAAAATTAATAAACTAACTAGTCCCGGTATACTTGCTAATGAAATGTTTTTCATTTTTAAAAGCTCATATAGTGCAATTGATGCTAATAAATAAACAAATATTGTGAACGGGAGCTCCCCGTAAATGACAAATGGAAGAAAAATAGCTGCAGCTAATACTGCAGTTAATATTCGTTGTTTCATTGTATTTCATCACCTTTTATACGCCGCCAAATCTGCGCCCTCTTTGTTGGTATGTGTAAATAGCTTGAAGTAAGTTTTGTTCGTTAAAGTCTGGCCAAAGCACATCAGTAAACCAAAATTCTGTGTAAGCTAACTGCCAAAGCATAAAATTACTTAGTCTTATTTCACCACTTGTACGTATTAATAAGTCAGGGTCATGTAATGACTGTGTCATTAAATAGTCAGAAAATAGGCTTTCGTTTATTGCTGTTTCTTCGATTCGTCCTTCTTTAACATCTTGGGTAATTTTTTGGACAGCAGAAATGATTTCTGCTCGACTTCCGTAGTTTAATGCAAAATTCAGAATAAGCCCCTTGTTATTCGCAGTATCACTCATAGCTTTTTCTACAGCTCTTAATGTGTGTGCAGGAAGTCTATTTTTATCACCTATAATTCGGACTTGTACATTTTCTTCAATTAGTTCAGGTAAGTAAGTATTTAAAAATTCTTCTGGAAGCTTCATTAAAAAATCTACTTCTGTTTTAGGTCTTTTCCAATTCTCAGTTGAAAAAGCATATAGTGTAAGTACTTTAACACCAAGATCATTTGCTTGTTTGGTAATCTTTCGTACAACTTTCATTCCTTCATGATGACCAGCTATCCTTGGAAGTGCGCGTTTTTTTGCCCATCTACCATTTCCATCCATGATAATCGCAATATGTTTAGGGATTTCTCCTTTTTCTATATCCTCTTTAGCAATCGATTGTTCATTTGTGGCTTGGGAACTACCTTTCCACTTTTTTAATAAGTTGAGCATGTGATTCCTCCATCACCCAATAATTCATGATCTCTTTTTACCATGATGACGTTAACAGTATTAACAAAAAAACCCCCTGTAAACATTAGAGGGTTTTTCACTTTTCTATTGTACCTATTTTTTCATTAAACTTCCATGATTTCTTTTTCTTTATCTTTTGCAACCTGATCAACTTTAACAATATAATCATCTGTTAATTTTTGAACATTCTCAGTGTTACTTCTTAATTCGTCCTCAGTGATATCACCATTTTTTTCTAGCTTTTTCAGGTCATCATTACTATCACGTCTAATATTACGAACGGCAACCTTTGCTTCTTCTGCATATTTCTTAACTAATTTCACTAGCTCTTTACGTCTTTCTTCTGTTAAAGCTGGAATAGACAAACGGATAACTGAGCCATCATTTGAAGGAGTTAAACCTAAGTCAGACTTAAGAATAGCTTTTTCGATATCACCTAAAACAGTCTTGTCATATGGTTGAATAACGAGAAGACGTGCTTCAGGTACACTAATAGAAGCAAGTTGGTTAACTGGAGTTGGAGCACCATAATAATCCATAGAAATTTTATCTAGTAAGTTTGCGCTAGCTCTACCAGCTCTTACAGATGCTAATTCTCGACTTAAAGCTGCCACTGCTTTTTCCATTTTATCTTTAGTATTCGCTAATACTTGTTTAGCCAAGGTTATTTCCCCCTAACAATTGTTCCAATATTTTCACCAGTTACGGCACGTTTAATGTTTCCTTCTTCCATTATTGAGAAGACAATTAACGGTATATCATTATCCATACATAAAGATGATGCAGTTGAATCCATCACTGCTAGACCTTCTTTTAGTACGTCTAAATAAGATAATGTTTCATATTTCACAGCATTTTTATCAATTCTAGGATCAGCGTTGTAAACACCATCAACATTATTTTTAGCCATTAAGATAACATCTGCTTCGATTTCAGCAGCACGCAAAGCTGCTGTTGTATCGGTAGAGAAATATGGATTACCAGTTCCGGCTGCAAAAATAACGACGCGTTTTTTCTCTAAGTGTCGAATCGCTTTTCTTCTTATGTATGGTTCAGCAACTTGTCTCATTTCAATAGAGGTTTGAACACGTGTCTGAATCCCTTGTGTTTCAAGACTATCTTGCAATGCTAAAGAATTCATCACAGTAGCAAGCATCCCCATGTAATCTGCAGTCGCTCGGTCCATCCCCATTTCACTACCGATTTTACCACGCCAAATGTTTCCGCCACCAACAACAACAGCTACTTCAACATCTAACTCTGCAATTTCCTTCACTTGTTTTGCGATTGATTGGATCACAGTAGGGTTAATACCAAAACCATTATCACCTGCTAATGCTTCACCACTTAATTTAAGTACTATACGTTGATATTTAGGATTACTCATATTTACCTCCAACTCTGTTCCTTATAAGAAAAAGCGCAAATCGGCTACTGCCTATATATATCTCCAAAAGAAGGGAACACAGCCTGTGTTCCCTCTTCCATTTTTTTGATCATATACACTTATATTCTAAGAATTTAGAATAAGTGCTAGATAGCAAAAATTATTTTTTAACTTGACTCATTACTTCTTCAGCAAAGTTGTCTTGACGCTTTTCGATACCTTCTCCAACTTCATAACGGATAAATGTTTTTACAGTACCGCCTTTTGACTCGACAAATTGTTTAACTTTTTGATCTGGATCTTTAACGAAGCTTTGATCAAGTAAGCAAATATCCTCAAAATATTTACCTAAACGGCCTTCAACCATCTTAGCTACGATATTTTCAGGCTTGCCTTCGTTAAGAGCTTGTTCAGTTAAAATTTTACGTTCATGTTCAGCTTCTTCAGCAGAAACTTGATCACGAGAAACATACTTAGGATTAACAGCAGCGATATGCATAGCTACATCTTTAGCAGCATCTTCATTAGTAGTTCCTTCTAATAATGTTAGAACACCAATACGGCCTCCCATGTGTAAGTAAGCACCAAATGCATCGCTATCAGTTTTAGTTACAATTGTAAAACGGCGAAGAGTGATTTTTTCACCAATTTTAGCAATTGCTGAGTTAATGTAATCTCCAACAGTTGTACCACTGTCCATTGTTTCTGCTAATGCAGCATCAACATCAGCTGGTTTTTTAGTTAATAAGAAATCAGCTAACCCATTGATTAATTCTTTAAAGCCTTCGTTTTTCGCTACGAAGTCAGTTTCAGAGTTAACTTCTAAAATAACTGCCTCATTACCGTTAACTTTTACTAATGTAGATCCTTCTGCTGCAATACGGTCAGCTTTTTTAGCTGCTTTTGCAATACCTTTTTCACGAAGGTAATCAATTGCTTGATCCATGTCTCCGTTTGTTTCAGTTAACGCCTTTTTACAATCCATCATTCCAGCGCCAGTTTTTTCACGTAGTTCTTTTACCATTTGTGCAGTTACTGCCATAACGGTATTCCTCCTTAAGGTCAATTGTTTTATCGTATAGAATCTTTTGTTCTTTAGAAAACTTACATATTAAGCTTAGGTGCCTTATTTGCCTGTGGCTAATTAAGTCGCTTACGCTTTTGTACTTTATGTAACTTGCTTAAAAAAAGGTGATAAAAGGTCAATTCCCCTTATCACCTTTTGCACATTAAGCAGGTGTTGTTTCTTCACCTTGTTTAGATTCTAAAATTGCATCTGCAATTTTTGCAGTAAGAAGCTTAACAGCGCGAATTGCATCATCATTTGCAGGGATTACGTAATCAATTTCATCTGGATCACAGTTTGTATCAACGATACCAACGATCGGGATGTTTAATTTACGAGCTTCCGCTACTGCGATACGCTCTTTACGAGGATCAATAATAAATAATGCATCTGGTAATTGCTTCATGTCTTTAATTCCACCTAGGAATTTTTCAAGACGCTCAAGCTCTTTGTTAAGTTGAACAACTTCTTTTTTAGGAAGGACTTCAAAAGTTCCATCTTCCTGCATTCTTTGAATATCTTTTAAACGTTTAATACGTTTTTGGATTGTTTCAAAGTTTGTTAACGTACCACCTAACCAACGTTGGTTAACAAAGTACATTCCAGAACGTTCTGCTTCTTCTTTAACAGAGTCTTGTGCTTGTTTTTTTGTACCAACGAATAGGATTGTACCACCTTCAGCTCCAAGTTCCTTAACGAATTTGTAAGCTTCTTCAACCTTTTTAACTGTCTTTTGAAGGTCGATAATGTAGATACCGTTACGCTCAGTAAAGATGTAACGTTTCATTTTTGGGTTCCAACGGCGTGTTTGGTGACCGAAGTGAACACCAGCTTCAAGCAATTGCTTCATAGAAATAACTGACATGTGTTTGTTCCTCCTAATGGTTTTGTTCTCCTCCGCTTATATCATCTTTAAGCATAACTGTTACTAACAGCACCAATGCTTAAATCTATAAACGTGTGTAATAACACCAAAAATTAATATACCATATTGAAATATGACAATCAAGGATATATTGACTACTTTTGACGAAATTTAAGAAGAAGCTCTATTTCGGTCTTCCCCTTACTTAATTTTTTAGCAATCTGTTCAACAGTATGACCGTTTTCATAAAGTTTTATAGCATGAATTTCAAAAGGAAGATTTTTTTTCTGTTCTGGTTTACTGATTTCAACAATATCTTCGATTTCATTAAGCTGAGAAAAGTAGTCAGGTAGATCCTCCTCTAGAGGTTCTTCCGGTACTATATTATTCGTATGAATCATCGTGGAGTTGGCTATGTGATGATTGCTCTCATTTGTCTTCTCGTCCAACTCTTTTCTATCGTGATTATAATGTGCAGAGCCTTGTTTAAAATGCTGGATCAGTCTTTCGTTCTCTTCCTTCATCTCAATTAAAAAGCTTGTCATTGAAGTTTCCGTTTCATCAAGGATAGCCCTTTGAGACTTTGAAAGATCTTTAATAGTTGAATATTTTGTATATAAAACGACGATAAAATAAAAAGCTACTACATGGAGTAGTAAACTTATCAATAGCAATATTGTAGTCATAGACATCCTCTCTTAACCAAAAAAATCGATTTTTTTCCCTTTATAAGGATGGTCAGGATTCTCATCTTGTTTTTGTTCCTTTTTCCTTTTTTTCTGATTGTGCTGTTGATGTTGCTCAGAGCTTTCCTTTTTTAGATGTAATTTCTCACTATCACTATTTTCTTGCACTTGTGATCTTTTTATGTCAGATTCTTTTTGAAATGAATTAGCCAGCTGTTCCTGAGCTAGCTGGCTTCTTTGATTTAGTTGCTCCTGTAGCTTTCCAGCATCATGTGTACGTGGGAGGGCAATTTGCATTTCAATATTCCTAAGGCTCACATTCACTCACACCTGACTAATGTTAATGAATCACATTTTCCAATATTTTTCTTAATTTAAATAAAGCTTTTGAATGAATTTGTGAAATTCTTGAAGTTGATAAGTTCATAACTTGTCCAATTTCAGTTAAGGTTAATTCTTCTTTGTAAAAAAAGCTAATCACAAGCTGTTCTTTCTCACTTAACTGGGTAATCACTTCAGATAATTGTCCAATTAATTCATCTTTAAGAATTTTATCTTCAGGAGTGTGCTGATGTTCATCTTTAATCGTAAACCCGATGCCTTCTCCATCATCTTGATCAAAAAGCTGATCGTCGATGGAAAGGACATTCGCAAAAAAACCTTCATTTATGACGCTTACGACTTCACCTTCAGAAAGTCCTAACTCAGTGGCAATTTCTTTTGAAGAAACATTTCTTAGATGCTTTTGCTCTAATTTCTCGATAGTTGCTTCAACACGTTTTGCTTTTTCTCTAGAACTACGTGGTAACCAATCTTCTTTTCTTAACCCATCAATAATTGCTCCCCTTACTCGGAAAGACGCATACGTATCAAATTTCAAATCTCTATTTGGATCAAACTTTTCTAAAGCATCGTATAAGCCAAATAAGCCTAAACTCATTAAATCATCCTTACTTACACTTTTAGGAAGCCCCACAGAAATCCTCTGTACATGATAAGAAACAAGGGGCATGTATCTTTTTATGAGAACATCGCCAGCATTGGTGTCACGTACATCTATCCATTTTTGCCATATCACTTGTTCTTCATTTAATGTTAATTGAGTCATTTTGATCCCCCACACCAAGAATTGTAAACATACCTCTATTATTCAAATCACTTTTGTACCTTGATTTACTGTTCTTATCATCAATTCACATGTTTTCGGGTCAAATTCGATTGTTCTACCACTATTACCGCCAACATCTTCACTTAATAGAGTGATGTTATACCTTTTTAGCTGTTGCTTAATTGCTTCTACATTTCTTGGACCAATTCTCATCATGTCATTAGACGATTGAAATTGAAACATCTGTGCACCGCCAGCCATTTTAGCTTGTAGTGATCTTACCCTAGCTCCTGATTCTACTAATCTATCCATTAGCTGTGGTATGGCAGTATCAGCGTATTTAGCATGGTTCATAGAGCCTTTATTTGCGAGAGAAGAGTCCGGAAGCATGATATGTGCCAAACCTGCTACTTCGTTTACCTTGTCAAATAATATCAAACCGACACAAGAACCTAATCCTGAGGTTCTAATTTGATTAGGTGACTTAGCTACATTAAGCTCTGCAATTCCTACTTTTATTATTTCTTTAGATTTAGTCATCATCTGTTACACCTAATGCGTCAAAGAGTATTTTAAATGAGGCTGGATCTGGTAATAGAAAAAAGTGACCTTTAACTGTATCAACTTCTTGCTGATCTTCTTCTTTAATTACTGTGTCAATAATAATTGCATAATCACTCACTTGAGATAATTCAATCAATCCATGACTAATCACTGCTCCAAACATATCGAATGATAGAGCAGGTACAGAAGGATAGAGATGTAAATCAGTGAGGTCAGATAATGATGAAAGATATGATCCAGTTAATATATTTCCAAGCTCCTGAAAAGCAGATAACCCAATTTCATCATAAGTTGATTGTCTAAGGGAAAAGTTAGCATCATCAATTAATTGCTTTACAAAGCGTTCAGCTTGTTCAATGCTAAGAACAAAAAATAGAGAACCGGGAATATCGCCTTCAATTCGTAAAAAAACACTGGCAATAAAGACTTCAGGACCACCTAACCATTCTGTTAACTCATTAAAAGAAACAACTTTTACATCTGGAACTGTCATATCAATTTTTTTATTTAAAAGCTTAGAAAGGGCGGTAGCAGAGTGACCAGCTCCAATATTACCTACCTCTTTTAATACGTCTAAATGCTTAAAAGAAATACTTTTTAAAAAATCCATCTGTATGCTCCTAAACTAGTAATGAAGGCTGATTTTCAGTCTTTAATATTTCTTCTAAATCAATCATGACAATTAATCTTTTTTCTAATTTAGCTACACCTTGAATATAGTCAGAATGGACAGTGCCTACTACTTCGGGTGCTGGTTCAATAATTTCTGAATGAATATCAATTACATCATTTGCTGCATCAACTATAAAGCCTACCTCCATGTCGTCCTTGGAAACAATGATCATTCTTGTACTTTCATTCGTTGAAAGTTTTTCTAGACCGAGACGTTTACGTAAGTCAATTATTGGTGTAACAACACCTCTTAAATTAATGACACCTTTTATATATGGTGCTGTTCTAGGTACACGTGTAATATGTTGAACCTTTTCAATCGATTTAACTTGTTGAACAGGAATTCCATATTCCTCATCCTGTAATTGAAACACAATTACTTTTACATCTTCTGACATGTATTCACTCATTGGAAAGACCCCTTTCTTAGTAATGCAGAATGCCTTAGTTAGCCCCGACAAGTATAAGAAAATAATAGCTAGAAGGTATTCTCACCTTCCATTCATTAGTAGCTTAAGCCCTAGATAAAAATGGTTGTTTTTTTCCTTTTACTATTAAACTTGGTTGTTGATTTCCGCTGCAGACGTTCACTTTCAGCGGGCGGCCCGTGCTCCTCCCGCAGGAGTCTCACGTATCCGTTTCAATCAACAAAGTACAAAAATCAACAGTGAACTTTAACAGAGCCTTCCCTTTACAGGCTAGACACAAACAATCCCCTATATTATTAAAGAATTACAATCAATAATTAGAGCTACTTGCCCATCTCCTAAAATTGTTGCACCTGAAATAGCAAAAACTGAATTCAAATAATTCCCGAGTGATTTTAGAACGATTTCCTGTTGCCCGATGAACGAATCCACTACTAACGCAGCCATTTTATCACCTTTTCGGACAATTATTAAGGAAACAAAATCTTCATTTTGATTTTCCATTGGTACTTCAAAGATCTCGCTCAAGAATACTAACGGAACAATTTTCCCGCGATAATCAATGACCTTCTGATTATGTGCTTGAAGAATTTCTTCCTTTTTAATAACTGCTGTTTCAATAATAGAAGATAGTGGGATTGCATATTTTTCATTTTGTAATTCCACAAGCATCACTGAGATAATTGATAAAGTAAGCGGAAGCTGAATTGAGAATAAGGATCCTTTTCCTTCCTCAGCATCAATTGATACAGAGCCACCAAGTGATTCAATTGTACTTTTAACAACATCTAGACCTACTCCACGACCTGATATATCTGAGATTTGATCGGCAGTAGAAAAACCAGAAGAAAAGATAAGCTCATAAACCTGTTTGTCAGTTAAGGTTGCTGCTGTTTGTTCAGTAACAACCCCTCTGTCAAGGGCCTTCTTTAGAACTCGATCACGATTTATTCCTGCACCATCATCTTCGATTTCTATGAATACATGATTTCCACTATGATAAGCCCTTAAAACTACATTTCCTTCTTCTGTTTTCCCATTTTTCACTCGAACATCTGGCATCTCAATACCATGATCAATTGCATTTCGTAAAAGATGGACCAGTGGATCACCAATTTCATCTATGACTGTTCGATCTAATTCTGTTTCAGCACCAATAATTTCCAAGTTTATTTTTTTATTTAAATCCTTTGCAAGTTGACGAATCATACGAGGAAAACGGTTAAATACTGTCTCAACTGGAACCATTCTCATGTTTAAAATGATATTTTGAAGATCACCTGAGATTCTTGACATTCTTTCAACTGTTTCATCCAATTCGTTATTGTTTAAATCCTTTGAAATTTGCTCTAATCTCCCACGGTCAATTACAAGCTCTTCAAATAGATTCATAAGAATATCTAAGCGTTCGATGTTTACACGAATTGTTTTCGTGCTTGTTGCTGCAACTTGTTTTTTTGCAGTTTTTATACTAGCTTCTTGTCCTTGAATTTGTTCGATTTCTTCACTTTTCACCGAGCAATCATTACCATCTAAATCAGCCTGTCTGACATAAGATTGCGAGTTAGTCATATTTGAAGGATCTAAAATATGAACCTTAACCTCTTCGATTTCAGATACTTTCATAACTTTACTTTGAATATCATCGCTTGTATCTTTAGAAACTATTGCCACAGTGAATTGTGAATCGAACTTTTCATCTTCTAAAAGCTCTACAGAAGGAACAGACTTGATCACTTCACCAATTTGTTCTAAAATTTCGAAAACCATAAATACTCTGGCTGCTTTTAATAAACAATCCTCACGAAGAGAAACTGACAATTCATATGCAGTAAACCCTTGTTCTTTCGATTGTTGAATGACAGTGTATTCAAAATCATCATATTCCTGTATTGTATGATTACTAGAATCAATGTTAGTAAGTTGCTGGCTAGTATGCTCTTGACTATCCTCTTCACCATTTTCTATGGATTTTAACATGGCAACTATAGCTGATACATCCTTTTTTCCATCTCCACCTTCCGCAATGGAAAAAACCATTTCCTCAAGTGCATCAACAGAGGAAAAAACGGCATCAAACAAGGCTGGTGTTACTGAAAGCTTTTCATTTCTTATGGCATCAAGGACGTTTTCCATTTGGTGAGTTAAGCTTGCGAGGTCTTCATATCCCATAGTTGCACTCATCCCTTTAAGAGTATGAGCGGATCGAAAAATATCATTTACAATGATTAAGTCATTGGGATTCTTCTCTAAATCTAGTAATTTTTCATTACATGCTTGTAAATGCTCTTTGCTTTCTTCAATAAAAACTTCTAAATATTGATTCATATCCATAGAGTAACACCCCTTAGTTTCGTATAAAATCCATAATAGCAGTAGCTATATTTTCCAGGTGTTCAACTTTATCAACAAGGTTTGTACTAAGTGCTGATCTAGGCATACCATAAACTACAGAGGACTGCTCTGATTCTGCAATGGCATTAACAACACCCGTTAATTTAAGCTTTCTTAACCCTTCGGTCCCATCAGAGCCCATTCCAGTCATAATGACAGAAATTTTACGATAGTCCTGTAGCTTACTAATTGATTCGAACATCACATCAACAGAGGGACGATGTCCATTTCTTATATCTGATTGATCAATTTTAATTGTTAAATAGCCTCCCGATTTCATTATCTTCATATGAGAGCCACCTGGCGCAATATAAGCAATTCCATTTTGTACCTGCTCACCATTCTCGGCTTCCTTTACAGTGATAGATGAAATTGAGTTTAAGCGATTAGCTAGAGATTGAGTAAATCCAGGAGGCATGTGCTGGACAATGAGAATTGGTGCATCTATGTCTACTGGTATTTTTGACAATACTTGTTGCAACGCTCTAGGTCCTCCAGTAGAGGTACCTATACAGACAATTTTTTTTGTAAGGCTGTTTTTGTCGATAGTTATAGGACTTTTGTCTCTTCTTGAGTCTATTTTACTATATTCCATTTGTTTTAGGGGAATATTTTTTTTGTTTACTTCTTTTGACAATTTACGAACATTTGCTGACTTTGCAAGAACAACTTTTTCTATTATCTCTTGTTTTACTTTGAATAAGTCTAAAGAAATTGCTCCTGAAGGTTTTGCGATAAAATCAAATGCACCATATTGCAATGATTTTATTGTATTTTCAGCACCCTCAGTTGTTGTGCTTGATAGCATAATAATTGGTCTTGGAAATTGATCCATAATAACTTTCAATCCTTCAAGTCCGTCCATTATAGGCATTTCGATATCCATTGTGACCACATCAGGATTTAGTAACTTGACCTTCTTTATAGCATCTTGTCCATTTCTAGCAGTTCCAATGACTTCAATCTTTTCTTCTTCATTTAGAAAATCTGTAATTATTTTTCTCATGAAGGCAGAATCGTCAACTACAAGTACACGTATTTTACTCACCCTAGTTTACCTGCCTTTCATGAAGAAATATTTTAATTTTGCTATAAAAGGTTTAGCATCTTCCACATCAATTGATGACTGTCTATTTATAAAGTCATTTGCTATTTTGTTTATCGCTTTACTTGCATGGCAATTTGGCTGGTACATTAAGAAAGGTTTTTGATCAATAACTGCTTTCATGATAGTTGAATCATCAGGAATAGTACCTAACAGTGTGACTTCGCGTTTTAAAAACTGTTTCATTGTTTGTGCTAACCTATTAAAGGTAAAATCACCAATTTTACGATTAAATGCACGATTAACAACGATTGAAAATGGCATCGTTTCATGATTTACACAAATATGCTTTATAGCAGCATAAGCATCAGTCATTGATGTTGGTTCTGGAGTTGTAATAACGATTATTTCATCAACACATAGTATGAACCTTAAACTGTCTTCAGAAATCCCTGCTCCCATATCAAAAATAACAAAATCATATGCATTAAATAAAGGCTCAAGCTCTTGAATAAAACGTTGAAATATCTCTTCACTTAGTCTAAAAATTGTACCTAAACCAGTTCCTCCTGAAATATAATCAAGATTATTTGGACCTGTTGTAATGATGTCAGTTAGTGAAACATTTTTATTAAAAAAATCAACGATAGTAAGTCTAGAGCTTTCACCAATAAGAATATCAATATTACCCATGCCAATATCTAAATCAAATAATAAAACTCTTTTTTGAGCGTTTTGTAAGGCTAAAGAGAAATTCAAGGAAAAGTTAGATTTTCCAACCCCACCTTTACCACTCATAACCGCGATTGATTTCGCTTGCGTTCTCAATGTCTTTAATCGCTCTCTTAAGCTTTTTGCTTGATCATTCTCCATATCACTCTACCTCAATATCTGTTCGACTATGCGTTCTCTTGTTGCTACTTCGATATCATCGGGGACAGTTTGACCATGTGTTGTATAGGCAATACCTTTATTCGTTTTTATCATAACCTCAAACAATGATCCTCTGGTCGAAGTTTCATCGAGCTTTGTGAAAATTAGCCTATTAATTGGAAGGACTGAAAATTGCTCATAAACCGCAATCATGTCTGATGGTTTAGCCGTTGCAGCCAATACGAGAAATGTCTCCATCTCATCATTAAAATCAATAATTGATTGAAGATCTTCCACATACTGAGATTCTAAGAAATTCCTTCCAGCAGTATCGATAAAAATAAAATCATAAATATCCAGTTTTGTTTTTGCTTCTTTAAAATCATTAACACTATAACAAACTTCAATTGGAACGTTTAAAATTTTCGCATAAGTCTTTAACTGGTCAATTGCTGCTATTCTATATGTATCTGTCGTGATAAAAGCGACCTTTTTCTTTTTTTGTAATACACAATGTGCAGCAAGCTTTGCGAGAGTTGTTGTTTTCCCAACACCAGTTGGACCAATTACATTAATATATTTTTTTTGATAGGACATCCCACCAAATTCAAGCTCCTTTAACTCTTTAAGGAAGATTTCTGTTTCTTTTTCTCTTAATTGTTCAATGGTCAAGTTTCCATTAACAAGATACCAATAATCTAAAAGCTCTGACATAACCTGACCTCGTAGTGATGGATTTATCTCTTGTTTTGTCAACTGTTTTAAGATTACTTTCAGTGGCTCTGGATAAAAGTCACTTCTTTCATTAGTAGAGATTGACTGAAGTAAGCCTTTTAATTCTTTTAATTCGTCTAATACACCCTGATTATTCTCGACATTAATTGATTGAGGCACGTGTTCGTTGTGCATTACAGTTTTATTTTTTGATTTAGGAAAAGCGTTTTTTTCTTGTGTACTAGTTCGCGTTTCTCCCACTTTTTGCCGTTCTGGTTCATCTGGGTCTATGGCTGCAATCACTTCAATTTGTTTTTTTGCAAAAAGCCCTAAAAATCCACCTGAATGACTGACTTTTGAATTTAAAATAACAGCGTCATTTCCCATCTCAGAACGGATTTTTTTCATTGCTTCTTGCATTGAAGGTGCAATAAATTTCTTTACCTTCATTCGACATTCACCACCCCAACACTCTGTACTTCGACATTTGCTTCTAATTCATTATAGGATAAAATTGGCACCTGAGGAAAATAACGATCTGTAAGTTGTCTCACATACATTCTTACTGCAGGTGAACATAATAGAATTGGTGTTTGTTGCTGAAGCGAAAGCATTTCTATTTCCTTAGCTATTGCCTCAATAATCGATTGAGAAACGTCAGGACTTAATGATAAGTAATTTCCATGTTCTGTTTGTTGTACACCATCGGCAATTATTTTCTCAATTTTCCCTGATAAGGTAACCACCTTTAATTGTTGGTCTTGATCTGTATATTGAGTAGTAATTTGTTTAGCAAGAGCCTGTCTCACATACTCACCTAATAGCTCTGTATCAGAAGTCATTTTCCCAAAATCCGCCATTGTTTCAAAAATAATTGGCAGATTCCGAATAGAAACCTTTTCTCTTAAAAGCTTTGCAAGTACTTTTTGAATATCTCCTATTCCTAGTGGTGTCGGCGTTACTTCTTCTACTAAAATTGGATAGGTTTCTTTTAAATGATCAACCAACTGTTTCGTTTCTTGTCTTCCGAGCAATTCATGTGCATGTTGTTTAATAACTTCAGTGATGTGTGTTGAAACGACTGAAGGTGGATCAACAACCGTATAACCGTACATTTCAGCTGTATCCTTTATTTCTTCTGTAATCCATTTAGCAGGTAGCCCAAATGAAGGCTCGACTGTATCTATACCATCAATTGAATCGTCCTCAATTCCTGGAGCCATCGCTAAATAATGATCAAGTAAAATCTCACCTTTAGCTACTTCATTACCTTTAATTTTCAAACGGTATTCATTTGGTTGTAACTGGATATTATCACGTATTCGGACAACCGGTATAACAATTCCAAATTCGATTGCTAACTGTCTTCTTATCATGACAACCCGATCGAGGAGGTCCCCACCTTGATTTGTATCTGCAAGTGGGATCAAGCCATAACCGAATTCAAATTCGATCGGATCGATATTTAACAGATTTACAACGCTTTCCGGACTTTTCATTTCATCCATTTCAATTTCCTGCTCAATTTCTTCTTCATCTGGAACTTGTTTTTCTTTTGATCGAGAAATCATGTACCCCCCAAAACCTAGTAATCCAGCAATCGGTAAGGTTAGCAAAAGACCTATTGGAGTAAAAATACCTAATAAAAAAATGGCCCCAGCAGCTACATAAAGCATTTTAGGATATGCAAACAATTGTGCTGTAATATCACTACCCAAGTTACCTTCTGATGCTGCTCTAGTTACAACGATCCCAGTAGCAGTTGAAATTAATAATGCAGGTATTTGGCTGACAATCCCATCTCCAACTGTAAGCATCGTATAATGTGATGCTGCTTCACCAATCGCCATCCCTTTTTGCATCATGCCAATAATAATTCCAAATAGCATGTTGATCAAGACCATGATGATTCCAGCAATAGCATCCCCTTTTACAAATTTACTCGCTCCATCCATAGCTCCATAGAAATCTGCTTCATTTGCAACTTTCTCTCGGCGTTCTCTGGCTTGTTGCTCTGAAATCATACCAGCGTTTAAGTCTGCATCAATACTCATTTGCTTACCTGGCATTGCATCAAGGGTAAAACGAGCTGCAACTTCAGAGACACGCTCAGAACCTTTTGTTATTACAACAAATTGGATGACAATTAAAATAATAAAAACAACCATTCCTACAAGGATGTTTCCCCCGGTTACAAATGTACCAAACGTTTCGACAACCTTTCCTGCATCACCTTCAGCTAAAATAGCACGAGTTGTTGAAACATTTAACCCTAAACGAAATAAGGTTAAGAGTAATATTAATGAGGGAAAGATGGAAAATTGTAATGGTTCGTTCATATTCATTGACGTAAGGATAACTAACAACGCAAGAGAAATATTTATGATAATTAAAAAGCTTAACAACCAGCCTGGAAACGGGATGATAAGCATTGCTATGATTAAGATAACACTAAGTAATACGGATAAATCTCTTGCAGACATTTTTTTCTCTCCTTAAAACCAGTCAATTCTATCTTTAGCTTTCGTGCATAGTAATTATTTTATCCAATATAAACTTGCATCTAATGTAACGATCTTTTTACATTGATTTCGCTTGATAAACATATGCTATGATTTCTGCGACCGCTTGGAAGAACTCCTCCGGTACAGCTTGGCCTATTTCAACTTGATCGTACAGTGCTCGTGCAAGAGGTCTATTTTCAACCATCATTATTTCATTCTCTTTTGCAATTGCTTTTATTTTTTGTGCAACAAGATCAACCCCCATTGCAACAACAAATGGAGCATCCATTTTTAATTCATCATATTTTAAAGCAATGGCATAGTGTGTTGGATTCGTAATGACAACATCTGCAGTTGGTACATCCTGCATCATTCTTCTCATCGCCATTTCACGTTGCCTTTGCTTAATTTTCGATTTAATTAATGGGTCACCTTCTGATTTTTTATATTCATCCTTTATATCCTGCTTCGACATTCTGAGGTTTTTTTCATAATCATATCGCTGATAAAGATAATCCATTAATGCCAATAACAGCAGGGCTGCCGATGCAAATAATCCCATTTTCACAGTTAAGGAAGCAATAAATTGAAAAGATTGTTCTACAGTCATTTGCGATAGCCGTAAAACATTTTCCATATCAAACCATATAACAGCAAATGTGACTGATCCAACAAATGAGATCTTTAACAGTGACTTTAACAGCTCGACAATGGCACGCATTGAATAAATTCGCTTGAAGCCTTGGATGGGATCCAATTTATTTAATTTCATTTGAATTGCTTCCGTTGAAAATAAAAAACCTACTTGAAGGTAATTACCAAGTACACCTGCTACTAATGCGATTCCCATAATCGGAGCAAGAATCATTGCAGCTTGAAAAGCCATTGTTAAAAAAAAATCATGCACATTTTGATCGGTTAAATCTAAAAGTAAGTAATCTTGAAAAACACCTTTTATCATCAGTAAAATTCGGTCTCTCATAAAAGCGCCAATGAATAGAAACGATAAAAATACAGTTAATAGTGATAATGCAGTATTAACATCCGCACTCTTAGCAACCTGACCTTTTTTTCTTGCATCCTGTTTTTTTCTAGGCGTAGCTTTTTCTGTTTTCTCTCCTGAAAAAAACTGTAAATCTAATTTAAGAAGGTTCATTGCCTACTCCTCCAAACAATTCCATAAGTCCACGCATTGTATATGTCATCGTTTCAAATAGCTGTTGCATTAACACAAATAATGCACCCATTACAAGAATAAGCATGATAAAGCTTACTCCAATTTTTAATGGCAATCCTACTACAAATATATTTAATTGAGGAACAGTTCTTGCCACAATCCCAAGTGCTATGTCAACCAAAAACAATGAGCCTACAACAGGAATCGACATTTGAAACGCAATAATAAACATGGAATTAAATGTTTGAACAATGAATTCAATAATATTTTCTTCACCTAACGGTAAAAAAAGTTGATCGATAGGAACAAACTGATAACTATAAAATACCCCATCTAATAAAAGGTGATGAGCATTTAGACTAATCATAAGCAATAGTGACAATGTATAGAGAAATTGCCCTATAAGGGGACTTTGTGCACCAGTTTGTGGATCAATAACATTTGCGATAGCAAATCCCATTTGAAAATCAATAAAACTTCCTGCAATTTGGACAGCTGCAAGAATAAAATAAGCAGAAAAGCCAATCATTAGCCCGAAAAGTGCTTCCTTTAAAATAAGCATAAAATATTGGCTATCAATCTCAATTGCTGGTGGTTCTAACGAAATAAACATAATCCATGCTAAAAAAAATGAAAAACCAATTTTATGTGTATTAGGGATATTTCGATAAGAAAATAGAGGTAAAGTAACAAAAAAAGCTGTTATCCTCATAAATACTAGAAGAAATGCTGGATAATTTTCAAGAATTGTAACCATTTTTACCCCACAAACCTATTTAAATTACCGAATATATCTTGAGCATAGGAAACAAGTGTTGAAAGCATCCATGGACCAAAAAAAATTAATCCTAATAACACTGCAACAATTTTGGGAATAAACGCAAGTGTTTGTTCCTGAATTTGAGTTGTAGCCTGGAAGATACTGACTACTAAACCTATTACAAGTGCTAGCAATAATAATGGTCCACAAACGATTAAAGTTGTATACACCGCTTTTTCTGCTAAAGAAATTACAAACTCTGAACTCATTCGTTCTCACCCATTCTAAAAACTTTGTAGCAAAGACTTAATAATTAAATACCAACCATCTACTAACACAAAAAGTAATATCTTAAATGGTAGAGAAATCATAACTGGTGGTAACATCATCATCCCCATGGACATGAGAATACTTGCAACTACCATATCAATGACTAAAAATGGAATGAATATCATAAATCCAATTTGAAAAGCTGTTTTAATTTCACTTATTGCAAACGCAGGGACAAGAGCTGTTAATGGGATATCTTCGACCGATTCAGGACTTTCAATACCTGCATAATTTAGAAAAAGTGCTAAGTCTTTTTGTCTTGTGTGCTTGCTCATAAATTCCTTAAACGGTAATGCTGCTCGCTCATAAGCTTCTTCTAATTGAATTTCCTCATTAAAAAGAGGTGTTAATGCTTGTTCATTTACCTCTGAAAAAGTCGGTGCCATAATAAAAAAGGTTAAAAATAAGGCAATTCCAATCAAAATTTGATTTGGTGGCATTTGTTGTGTTGCCAGAGATGTCCGAACAAACGACAGAACAATAATAATTCGTGTGAAACAAGTCATTAAGATTAAAATACTCGGGGCAATTGACAAGACAGTTAATAATAGTAATAGTTTTACAGATGTACTGACATTTTCTGCATCACTATTATTAAAAAATTCCATAAATTCATTCATGCTTGTTTAAACCCTTTCTTTTAACATCATCAAGCTGTTTCGTTCGGTCGTTCTTTACCTTTTCTAACTGGTCTTTAAATGAAGTTGAAAATGTTGATTCATTCTCTTTTGCCCGATTTCTTTTTAAGTTGTCATTAAGTATAGTTGTCACCTTTTGGATAAAATCCTTAGGCTCAACGATTTGTTCTTGCTTACGCTCAAAATCTTCAATTAATTGTTTTCTTTCTTTTTCATCGTCTATTTCTTTAAGTAATGAAATCGATTCACCCACACCTACCACGAATAAGCGATTTCCAACCTTGACTATTTGAATTGATTTACTCTGTCCTAGGCTTGTACCTCCTAGATTGACAATTGACTGACCTTGTTGAAACATCCGGTTGCGTTTGCTGACAAATTTCAATAAGAAGTAAACCAAAAAGAGAACAAATGCTAAAGCGAGAAACATTTTAATAAAATCAAAGGCTGAAACTGACAGCGCATCATCCTGAACAATCGGCTCTACTTCTTGATTATTTTCAAGCGAGGTGTTATCAGCAGGCTCTTTATTCTCTTCTTTTATATTTTCATACACACTCTCATTAACTGTTTCCTCCGCAAGTGCACTCATTGAAGCTTGCGGAGAAAAAATGATAAGCGCTACTAACATCAATAAAGCATAGTTTCTATGAAGCAATTTCACTCCACCTTTAGCTTAATGTTTTACCAATAGCCTCTAAAACACGGTCTGCTTGGAATGGTTTAACAATAAAGTCTTTTGCTCCTGCTTGGATCGCATCGATAACCATCGCTTGTTGTCCCATTGCAGAACACATAATAACTTTTGCGTTGGCATTAATTTCTTTAATTGCTTTTAAAGCCGCAATACCATCCATTTCTGGCATTGTAATATCCATAGTAACTAGGTCAGGTTGATGTTCTTTATATTTTTCAACAGCTTGTGCTCCATCTGCAGCTTCTGCAACAACTTCATACCCATTTTTCGTTAGTATGTCTTTAATCATCATTCTCATAAATGCTGCATCGTCTACGATCATAATTTTATGTGCCATATTGTTCTCCACTCCTAATACGTAATATTATTTTAGTTTACTTAACCGTTCAGTTTGGCTAATAATATCAGTTACACGAACTCCAAAATTTTCATCAATAACAACTACTTCCCCTTTAGCAACAATTTTACTGTTCACTAAAATATCAACAGGTTCACCAGCTAGCTTATCGAGTTCAATAATTGAGCCTGATGATAATTCCAAAATTTCTTTCACTGAACGCTTTGTCCTACCTAATTCTACCGTAACTTGTAAAGGTATATCGAGTAGCATATCTAAATTTTGAATATCTTGCTGCTGATATTGCATTGGTTCAAAAGAAGTGAAATCAGCTGGTTTCACATTAACTGCTGGTTGCTGGTGTGTTGTTTGTGTATGTTGTCTTTGTGGTGCATTGTACATTTGCTGACTAGGCTGCTCCATGTATTGATTTGGATGGTTCATTTGTTGGTTCATTTGTTGATTCATTTGCATGTGATAGTCCTGAGATTGAGCTTCTTGATATTGCACAGGTATATCATTCATAACTGATGATGGCTGTTGTGCCTCTCTTACTGCTTCAGCTGTAGCTGCAACCTCTTGTACTGGATTAATTAATTGGTCGATTAAATCCTTAGCAAAATATAATGGTAATAACTGCATGATATTTGAGTCAATTAACGTTCCAATTTTAAGTCTAAATGAAACTTGAACAAATAAATCTTCATCTGGAATTGCCTGAGTTTCATCAGTTTCGTTTGCAGCGAGCAGTTCGACTCTCGGTGGTGAAATATCAACCTTCTTGTTAAATATTGTAGACATTGATGTAGCAGCAGAACCCATCATTTGATTCATCGCTTCTTGAACTGCACTTACTTGAATTTCACCAAGCATTTCATCAGGATTCAGACCGTCCCCACCAATCATTAAATCCGCAATAATTGCAGCATCACTTTGCTTAATCACTAATAAATTACTACCAGAAAAACCCTCCGTATAATTCACTTCGATTGCAACATAAGGATGCTCGAATTGGTCACCTAACTTGCTTTTTTGAACAACTGAAACACTCGGTGTTGTAATTTCAACTTTTTGCTGTAGTAGTGTTGATAATGCAGTTGCAGAACTACCGAAAGAGATGTTTCCAATTTCTCCTATCGCATCTTCTTCCATCGCATTAAAGTAATCTTCAGTATTTAGTTTAAATGCCTCTTCGTTCTCTACAGGAGTTTGGTCAACTTCAGAACTATTTCCCTTTAATAGTGCATCAATTTCATCCTGAGATAACATACCGTCACTCACCATCTTCGTCACCTCTCAATAAGTGGTCAATAATCTGAACCGCTATTTTTTTGTTCAATTTCCCTGGTTGTGCCGTATACTTTGGCTTATCACCTATTTTAACCACCAATGGTTTGTCGATCGAGCTATTTAACTGAATGACATCACCAATTTGTAATTGTAGAAAATCCTGAACGGATAATTCAGAAGCCCCTAGCTCTGCAGACACTATTAAATCAGCTAATTGTATTTGCCTCTTAAGAGCTTCTATTTCATTTGGTTTAGGCTCTTTTCTATCTGATTGCATCCAATAATGAGCTGAAAGTCTTGGAATGATCGGTTCAAGGACAACATGTGGAATACATAAATTGATCATTCCACTTGTTTCACCAACCTGAATGTTTAATGAAATCACGACAACTGTTTCATTTGGTGATACCATTTGTAAAAATTGAGGATTTACTTCAAATTCAGACATCATTGGCTCAATATCAATGATAGAATCCCATGCTTCTTGATAATTTTCTAATGATTTTTCAAAAATATTAGAGATAATTTTCGTTTCAATTTCTGTTAAATTTTCAATTTTATTAACACCTGAGCCAAGTCCCCCCATAACCCGATCCATCATAGCGTATGCTATATTAGGGTTAACTTCCATAAGGATACGGCCATCAAGTGGTTGAACCTCAAAAACATTTAGTACAGTCATTTTAGGGATCGAGCGGATAAATTCTTCGTAGGGTAATTGATCGACTGATCCAACTGTTATTTGAATATAAGTTCTTAATTGAGCTGAAAAATAAGTAGTTAACAATCTAGCAAAGTTATCATGAATACGTGTTAAGCTTCTGATTTGATCCTTAGAAAAACGTAATGCTCTTTTAAAATCATATACCTTAACTTTTTTGGTAGATTCTTCTTTCTTTAATTCATCTGCATCCATCTCACCAGTAGAAATGGCTGAGAGCAAGGCGTCAATTTCACTTTGTGATAAAATATCTCCTGCCAAAGTTTTCACCTCCTTGGATTATATGTTTGAAACTACTGAAGGATATAGGAAGTGGTATAAACCTTATTGACCTTGCCTTCTTGCATTAATCCATTTGCTTTTTGTTTAACTGTTTCCTTTAGCTTGTCCATTCCTTCTTTTCCCTCAAGCATCTCTGCAGTCATATTTGCTAATTCAGATATGATAATATCACGGATTTGAAACTCTCTTTGTTCCAATTCTTCTTTTGCCTTCTTAGAATCTGTTTCAATTTTAAATGACAGGCGTACTATATTTCCACTGGATAAATTTGTGGTGATTTCCGGGATATCCACGGATGCTTCCACTACCTCTTCAATAGAAGGTTCTTTATGCTCTTCATTACCAAGAAATTTCATAACGACAACAAGTGCTGTTACACCGATTAATGTAATAGAAACGATAATGATAAGCATAATACTTAAAAGCTTCTTATTCATCGTCCAAGACCTCCGAGCCTTTTCTTAACGACAGAACATTTATATCTCTATAAAAAGAAGTTATTTTCTGACAAACCTCTTGTTCTGGCTCTTTCACAACATATTTATGCCCATTTGTTAAAGTAATCGTTGTATCTGGAAATGATTCAATTACCTCAATAAATAATGCGTTTAGTGAAAATGATTTTCCATTTAACCTTGTTAACTGAATCATATTATGTGTGGCTGACTTAAAAAGGTGATATTAAATCCGCCTCATTCCCCCTTAATTAACGTTTTAAGCCCATTAATTCTTGTAAGATTTCATCTGAAGTAGTAATGATTTTCGTATTTGATTGGAAGCCACGCTGCGCTACAATCATTTCTGTGAATTCTTCAGACAGATCAACGTTGGACATTTCTAGTGCACCAGAAATTATTGATGAAGTTCCATTCTCACCAGCAATTGAAAAATCAGCAAGTGTGATTCCATCTCCATCTGTATCTACTTTACCTGAATTAGAGGACTCTTTATATAAGTTTCCACCGACTTTACTTAAACCCCCATCGTTTGCAAATTTCGCTAATAGAATTCTACCAGCTACATTTAAATCTCCAGCTTCATTTACGAACGATACTGTACCATCTTGCGAAATACTAAAGCTTTGTGCTGTCAATGGGATTTGAATGAGACCAGAATTACCATTTGGTGAAGTTCCAAAGGTATTCTCATCAATTTTAGTTCCAGTTTCGCCAATTAGATACATACCATCTGCAGTTACTATATAACCTTGATCATCCAAATATAGATTACCAGACCTTGTATAATTTAAATCAATTGTCTCTTCAATTGGTCCAGCGATTTGGTTATCATTAGCTGATACTCCTGCTAAGTTATAACCTTGCTTAAATGTACCCACTGGGAAAAATCCGTCACCAGCAAGTGCTAAATCTAGGGTTCTTGATGTTGTTTGCATTGAACCTGTTGTGTGAATAGTATCAATCGAGCTAATTGATGATCCAAGTCCAACTTGTTGTGGGTTTGTGCCGGCAGTTGCATTAGTTGCTCCTGCAGCACCTGCAACTTGCTGATTTACTAAATCAGAAAAAGTTGTACGTGATTTTTTAAATCCGTAAGTATTTACGTTAGCAATGTTATTACCAATTACATCTAATTTCGTTTGAAAGTTTTTCATACCGCTTATTCCTGAATATAATGAACGTAACATTTATTGTTCTCTCCCTTTATAATAATATTTTGTTGCTTCGAATCATTCCAAAACTATAGGCTTCAGATCAAGATCCTGAAATGATCTATTACTTAATAGTCAATATTTAATTGCCATAGTCCTCACTGTTACTCAGCCATACTAACCTTTGTAATTGAATCGCTTGAAATCTCTTCACCATTGTCAAGCTCTAATATAATCCCAGTGTCACTTTGTTTTATCGATTTAACAATGCCACTGCCAGTATCATCAGTGCTCTTCCATTCAACTTGTTTTCCGATCATTTCTGAGTATTTTAAAATAGAGTCACTTTGCGTCTGGGTATTAATGAATTTTTCTAGCAAAGATGACATATTTGTTGTTTGTTCTAATGTAGAGAATTGAGCCATTTGAGCGATAAATTCTTTATCTTCCATAGGATTAAGTGGATCTTGATTTTGTAACTGCGCCATCAAGATTTTTAAGAATTCATCCTTACCGAGACTTGAATTGCCTGTGCTAATTGTATTGGACTTATTTGAAATTAGTAAACTAGGATCTATTGAAGTCACCATTCATCCTCCTTAAACAGTTGTATTTAATGCCTCTTTTAATGATTCTAAAAAGCTCTGTTCGTTCTCCGGTTCTTCTTCAAGTCTAGAATCATCAAATTCTTTTTCACGCTTTTCTTCTTGATCATTATTTTGATCCTTAAATGTTTTTACAATTTGTTCTGTATTTACTTCAAACCTCTCAATCTCAATCTGAATTGATGGTAAGGCTTGCTTTAGTTGATGAATACTATGATCAAGTAAGTCCTTTGCAGACTCAGTAGATGTGATGATCCGTGCAACCATCTCACCATTTTTTTGAACAAGCCTAACAGTAAGGGCTCCTAGGTGTTCAGGGTTCAATTTGATTACTAAACGATTTGCACCGTTCGGAAGTTGTGCAAATTTACTTGTTTTAAACGCATTCACTAATTGATTTGTGAATTCCTGTCTCATTGGTACATCAGGTTTTTGGTTTTCTCCTGATAAATTAAGTTGTTTAGAGATAAGTGAATCTAATTGAATCGTAACGGTTTCTTCTCTTACCTCAATCATTTTTAGTGCTTCTTGTGGTTGAAGCTTTGAATGGTTTAAATCTATCATTTGTTGTCTTGTTGGTACTATCGTATTTATCGCTGTAATAATACGGTCTGACTGGACATTTATTTTACTATTTAACTCCTGTTTATTACTTAAAGATTCGTCAGAAAAGTCTCCGAATAATTTCCCGTCTTGTTTAGATAATTTGGTTACTAAACTCTCGTAAAGTAAAGGAACATTTTCAATCAAAGATCCTTTTTGTCCATTCTGATTATCATCAGTAAGCATAGCATGAATACTACTATCAATTTTTGAGTATAATTCATTCTTATTAAATGAACGCTGTGTTGATAATAAATTACTTCTTACAGGATCTTGGTCTTCAGTTGAAGAAATCAACTGATAACTCTCTAGTAGTTGGTCATCATTGAAGATCATTTCATCCGAAAAAAATCTAATATCTCCAATTACTCCTTTTTCATCATTTGCCAATTGATATAACTGATTAAATCTCGTTTCACCTGCAAAAAGATTTTCCACAGTTTTGTTGACAATTGATTTTATTGATGTCAAATCCATTTTTTCAAAAGTAGTTTCTAATTTATACTTAATCTCATCATCCGAGGGTACGCTTAAAATATCATTAATAATTTCTTTTTTCATCTGTGTTTCTTGTATTGGCATGATATTTGTATCGGTTAATTTATTATTTATTTCGATTAATTTATCAATGATTAGTAACCTAGTAGAATCATCATCTGATGTCCATTTACTAAACAATATTTCTCCTTCTACTAAGGATTTGTCATTTCCATTCATCTGATCAATTGCTTGCATCATGCTTAATAATGAAAAGGAATTAGCATTATTATAACTAGGATACTTATCGTCTAACACATCATTTAACTTAGATAAGAAAGGTGAAAAATCCACTTTTTCATTATTAGGTAATTCTTCGATCGCTTTTACTAACGATAGTACTCCTACTGCAGTAGGTGAAGTTATAACTTGATCAATCAATTCTTTTACAGATTCAGCATCATTAAAATTACTCATTATTTGATTTTCAAGTAGTGACACAGTTGATGATTTGGTATCAACGGTTTGATCATCATCGTGGAAGCTAGTATCTATGCTAACATGATCAAGTGCCCCCCCACCTAAAATTGCTTTTAATTCATCAGTAATTTGTTGCAAGGAAACATCTTCAGAAGATGCTTTATTATGATCAATATTAGGTAGTTGTTTTGTTCCTTGATCACCAACTAAAAACTCACTAAATTTCGAGCCACCTGAATTTGAGATCGTTCTGAATGAACTTGCATTTTGATTCATCATTTGTAATAGTGGAGCGATTTTCACTAGTTCACCACCCTTCTATTCAGTTGTTGATGCTAAAAGATTTGTATATTTTACTGCATCATCAACAGTCATTTTTGTTAATATATCTGCTACCTGTTTGTCATCTAAAGATGTAAGAATAAGCATTGCATCTGCCTCATTTAAATTAGGAATGATTTCAGCTGCTTTTTTACTCGTCATATTATCGTAAAGCTTCGTAATATCCTTCGACTTGTTTTCTGATTTAGCATTATTTATTTCTTCAATTTGAGATTCTAGAGAGTTTATTTCTTGATTTAAATTTTGAATTTCTTTTTCTTTAATCGTTACATCATTTTCTAGTGCACCAATTATTGATGATTGTTCTTCGATTGTTTTCTCGAGTTTTTCTTTCTCATCCTTTTGTTGTATAGCTTCCTTCAAATCAGCTTCTGCATTAGTTGTTGTTTCTTGTTTATCATCTTTAAACAATTTTTCAACCACTGGTACTTCTGCTAAGAGTGTCTTTGTTTTGCCTAAGACATCGAATCCAGCAACTGACAAGATTACTAGGACTAACGTAGCTGTGAAGATAGTCGGAATTAAAATAACGAAGAAAAACCATTGGAATTTACCATATTCTTGTTTGTTATTTTCCATCGTTCTTCCACCTAATTTCCTCGATACATATATGTCTGAATTGAGAGATCATCCATATACTTGTTTTCAACATACTTCATACCTATTTGGTAATCTTCTTGTTGTTTTTCTTTTAGCTTTTCATACTTTTTAACTTCAATATTGTGTTTCATAAGCTTTACTTGCTTTTCATTCATCCGACTTCGGGTCATAAGGACAAGTTTTTGATAGTGTGATATTGTCTTTTCTAGATTATTAACAAATTGCTGATAATGTCTTATTTCTTGAACTTGCATTCCTTGATTAAGTCTAGAAAGTGTATTCTCTTCAAGCACTTCTTTTTGTTTTAGAGAATCGTAAAGCTTTTGCGCAACATTTTCAAAATCATTAACCGATTGATTATATTCTGCTAACGATTTCTCTTTTTCATTTTCTTTTATATCCATAATTTTTTGAAACCGAAATTGGTAAGTCATTAAAATTCACCTTTTTCCATTAACTGAATAAGCGAATAAATACTTTGCTCAATCGTAACTTTGTCTTCAACATTTTGCTTTAAGTAGGAAATGATTTTCGGATAAAATTTTATTGCGTCATCAATTTCACGTGAAGACCCTCTTTTATAGGCTCCTATATTGATTAAGTCTTCTGAATTCAAATAGGTTGATAGGTGATCCCTAAGTTTAATGCTAGAGGATCGATGGTTTTGATCAACAATATGATTCATAACACGACTTATACTTTTTAAGACGTTTATTGCTGGAAATTGACCTTTATTTGCAAGCTGACGGTCTAAAACGATATGCCCATCAAGAATCCCACGAACAGTATCTGAAATGGGTTCATTCAAATCATCTCCATCAACCAGGACTGTATAAAATGCGGTAATTGTCCCATGCTCATTTGTACCGGTTCGTTCTAAGAGCTTAGGAAGAATGGCAAAAACTGAAGGTGTATATCCTTTTGTGGTAGGTGGTTCACCAACAGCTAATCCGATTTCACGTTGTGCCATGGCAACACGTGTTACCGAGTCCATCATAAACATGACATTTAAGCCTTTATCACGAAAATATTCTGCCACAGCTGTTGCTGTATATGCTGCTTTTAGTCTCATAAGGGCTGGCTGATCTGAAGTAGCTACAATAACGACAGACCTTTTCAAGCCTTCAGGACCTAAATCTCGATCTATAAATTCTCGAACTTCACGACCACGTTCCCCAATAAGAGCAATCACATTTATATCAGCATTCGTATTGCGTGCAATCATCCCCATCAAGGTACTTTTCCCAACTCCACTACCTGCAAAAATACCAACACGTTGCCCCTTACCTACCGTTAATAAACTATCAATCACTCGAACACCAACTTCAATTTTTTCATGAATTGGCGGACGTTTCATAGGGTTTGGTGGTGATTGATCGGTAGGTACATACGTTAAGCCCTTAGGTAAAATTGAGTCATCCATAGGTTGTCCAAAAGCATCAATTACTTTTCCAATCAATCCTGTACCAACCTTAATTTTTAACGGGTCATCTGTTCCTTCTACAATACTACCAGGTGAGATATCTGTTACTTGTAAATATGGCATTAGCAGTACGTTTTCATTCTTAAAACCTACTACTTCTGCTGGAATCTTTGATTTTTTATTTGAACCTGTGTAGATATAGCACAGATCTCCAATTGAGCTTTCTGGACCTCTTGATTCAATCATAAGTCCAACTACTCTTTTTACTTTTCCATAGCGTTTATAGGAATCTAGTGAATCAATTTTATGAATCAAGTCCAATGCTCTCAATTTGAGGATCACCCTTCATCCAGTAATTGTAATAACTGATTTTTTAATTGCTTTAATTGAGTATCAATACTAACGTCAATTCGTCCAAAAGCAGATTCAATATAACAGTCATCTACATTTAACTCTGCATTAGCATATATACTTATGTCAGTGTCATTTGTCACTAATAATTTCAATTCATCTTTTTGACCTAACAAAAGCTCATAATATGAGGGATGAACATGTATTTTTATATTTTCATATTCTTTTACTTCATTTAATCCTTGTTTAATAAGTGGTAGAAAGTTGTCAGGTGATTCAGCTAATTTTGCTGAAATAATCTTTTCGGCCAGTTTAATTGATAAAGATAAAATCGAATCCTCTGCCGATTGAATCGTTTCATCATAGTCTTTTTTCGCTATGTCAACGATTCTCTGTGATTCTTCAATATGACCTTGATATTGCCTTAAAGCCTCTTGTCTACCTAGTTCTAAACCTTCAGCATAACCTTCTTGTCTTACTTGCTCATAAAGCTGTTCACGCTCTTGTTCCCAAGCTCTGCGTTCATTTTCTATTTGTTGTTGTAGCCTTGTTTTTTCATCTTGAGCTGATTGAATTAATTGCTCTGCCTCTTCTTTTGCAGTTTGAATAATATATGAAGCATGCATATCTGTTTCTGGGTCATTTGAGTGTTTATATTTTTCGTTTAGCAGTACCTCTAGCCCTTGTACGGCTATGGGTTGTTTATCATTGTCATTTTTATAGGTGTATTGTGCTTTAATCAACCTAGACAATAATATCATCTCCTCCACCACGAGCAATGACAATCTCACCAGCTTCTTCTAGTCTTCTGATGACGCCAACGATTCTTGATTGAGCCTCTTCTACATCGCGCAGCCTAACTGGTCCCATGTATTCCATTTCTTCTTTAAAGGTATCAACCATTCTTTTAGACATGTTTTTAAAGACAACATCTCTAACTTCCTCACTTGCAACTTTAAGTGAAAGCATTAAATCTTCATTCTCAACATCTCTGATGACTCTTTGAATTGCACGATTATCAAGAGTAACGATGTCCTCAAAGACAAACATTCTCTTTTTAATTTCTTCAGCAAGTACTGGATCTTGTATTTCTAGTGAGTCAAGAATTGTTCTTTCAGTAGAACGATCTACTCCATTCAACACTTCTACTACAGCTTCAATTCCACCAGTTTGGGTAAAATCTTGTGTGACTGTAGATGAAAGCTTCCGTTCTAGAATTTGCTCTACTTCATTAATAATCTCAGGAGAAGTTCGATCCATTACAGCTATTCTCCTTGCTACATCAGCTTGCAGTTCTTGCGGCAGCTCAGATAATATTTGACCTGACTGGGCTGGCTCAAGATAGGATAAAACGAGCGCAATTGTTTGTGGATGCTCATTCTGAATAAAGTTCAAAATTTGTCCTGGATCTGCTTTTCTTGCAAAATCAAAAGGTCTAACTTGTAATGACGATGTTAATCGCTGAATGATACTAGTTGCTTTTTCGTCACCTAAAGCCTTTTCTAGAATTTGCTTGGCGTATGCTATACCACCCTGAGAGATATAGTCCTGAGCCATTGCAATATCATGAAATTCTTCAATAATTTCTTCCTTTTTATTCGCTTCAACTTTGCGAACACCGGATATTTCTAACGTTAACTTCTCAATTTCTTCCTCAGACAAATGTTTGTATATTGACGCTGAGACTTCAGGACCTAATGAGATTAAGAGGATGGCAGCTTTTTGCTTACCATTTAGTGTATTAGAATTATCTTTTCTCGCCATAACCTTAACCCCCTATTCCTCTGAAATCCATGTGCGTAAAAGCTTAGCAAAATCTTCAGGCTTTTCTTTAGCCATTTTTTCGAGCTGTTTTTTACGAACAGTTCCTTCTGTTTCGACTTCATTATTAATATCTTGTACTCTAATCGGCTCATCAATCATATAATCCTCTTCTTCGTCTAACTCAATATCATCTTGTTTTTTCTTTCTAACTAACAAAATAACTAAAATAATAATTGCTACTAATAAAGCACCAGCAACCATGTACATCCACAATGGAATGACTTGTGTTGCTTCTGTTTCAGCAAATTGTTGTTTACCATCAAACGGTTGGACAGATACAACTACTTTTTCAGCAATTTGTTCCTCTGTTAATGGTTCTTCTGTAGTATCTTTATTAATTGATGTTCGAATAACAGTTGAGAGTATTTGTTGAATATCTTCTTCACGCTCTGCTGTGAATGAAAGAGGATCCTCTGGATCAGGTGGCTCTACCATCACTTGAATTCCTAAGTCACGAATTTTATATGGGCTTTCAACAATTTGTTTATTAATACGATTCACTTCATTATTTATTCTCTCTTCAATTCGTTCGTAATCTCCGTCACCTGAAGCTTCTGTTGTAGCTTCATAGCCAGGAACATCAGTGTCACCGGTTCCATTAACTCCACCTGCTGCAGCAGCTCCGTTTCCTGTGTACGCTTCTGTAATTCGTTCAACACTTACTGCAATTCCTTCATCACTATCTTCTCCTACAGGAGTAACGATGTTTTCTTCTCTATTTTCTTGAGTAAAGTCAATATCAGTAGTAACAGCAACAACAACCTTATCTTGTCCAATCATCGTACCTAGCATTTTCTGTACATCACGCTGAATATCTTGTTCAATTTGCGACTTGATTTCCTGCTGAGATGCATAGCTAGTCCCTGCTGTAGAATTTTCACCATTATTTAAATCATAGTAGTTAAAGTTTTGATCCATTATGACGATGTTATCAGTAGTAAGGTTTGGTACACTTTTTGACACTAAATGAAATAGTGCATTTACTTTTTCTTGATCTAGCCCGGCACCAGGTTTTAAATTAAGAACGACTGAAGCTGATGAACCTTCTTGTTGATCACCAACAAATACAGATTCTGCTGGGAGATTAATCATGACATTCGCATCATTAACACCCTCAATCCCCTTCATTAAATTGGCAAGCTCAGTCTGTGTGGCTTTTAACTTTATGACATCAAATTCTTTATCAGTCATTCCAAAACCAGAGTCCTGTCCAAAATAGGAGTAATCAATTGTTCCTGAATCAGGAACTCCTTCAGCTGCAAGCTCAACCATTAATGTATCAACTTGCTCTTTCGGCACTAAAATAGTAGCACCATTATTTGTAATTTCAGATAGAATACCTTTGGAATCCAGTGTTTCTTTTATTTGACCAGTCTCAGCTGGTGAAATATTTGAATATAAAGGAACTAAATTAGGTTTTGACATAAAGTATGTTAATAAACCTGTGAACACAAAAAATAAAAGTGCACCAGTAATGATTAATGTTTTCTGCACTTTACTTCTTTGCTGCCATATCCCATTTAGTTTATTTGTCGTATTTTTTATTTTTTCGTTCATTCATATAGTCCCCCGGTTATGATGACATATTCTATTTGTAGTTACCGATAACCGCCCTTAAACGTAAGAACAATTACTACACTTGCATTCTCATCATTTCTTGATAAGCTTCTATCGCTTTATTTCGAACCTCAACTGCAAGTGTCATTGATACGCTAGCTTTTTGAGCTGTTATCATCACATCATGTAATTCAACATTTTTACCAGAAGCAAGCGCCTCAGTCATTTTATCCGACTCAATTTGTGATTGATTCACTTGATTAATCGCTTGTTTTAATGAATCAGCAAAGCTTGTTTTACTTGTACTTGTATTATTCATTAAAGAATTAGATTTTTGTTGTATTTGTGTTGGTTGTGTAGTTAGTTGAAAAGGATTTACCTTGTTTATCATTTAATCCACCCTATTTTCCAATTTCTAATGCTTTCATTAACATCCCTTTTGTTGCATTCATTGCAGTTACATTTGCTTCATATGATCTGGTGCTGCTAATAAGGTCAACCATTTCCTTTAATGGGTCAACGTTTGGCATGGCAACATATCCTTCATCATTTGCATCTGGATGGTCAGGATCATAGAAAAGTTCAAACGGTGTGTCATCTTCGACAATCTCTGTTACTTTTACACCATCTGCTTTCGAAGATGAGCCCATAGCCTTGTTTAAAAAGGACGAGAAATGATTACCTTGCGGCTGAGTTACAACCATTTTCCTACGGTATGGTTGCCATTCCCCATCAACCATCTCTCCTCTAGTCGTATCCATATTAGCCATATTGGATGAAATAACATCCATTCTAACTCGTTGTGCTGTTAGAGCAGATGCAGACGTATTAATTGATTGAAAGATTGACATGCTTAATTTCCACCTTTAATTACTGTTTTTAATGAAGAAAATTTACTACTTAATCGGTCGATTAAGGCGTTATACTGGATTTGGTTTTTTGCCATATCCGTCATTTCTTGATCTATATCGACATTGTTTCCATTGTGTTGGTAGTTGGTATTCGCTCTAGTTGTTATTTGATACCCTGATGAAGAAGAACCAAAATCAAAGTGTTTATTGTTTGTTTTATGTGCTTGTAACTTTTGCATTTCATTGCTTAGTGCATTATTAAAACGAACTTCTTGAGCCTTATAGTTCGGAGTATCTACATTTGCTATATTATTTGAGATAACTCTTTGTTTCGTAGTTGATTGGCTTATTGCCTTTTCAAGGTTATTTATTGTATTAGAAAATAATTTCATGGTACCCCCCACAAAAATAAAAATCCACACGTATCGTATAGTGTCGAATTTTGTTAATCGATATTTCAATTGTATGAAATAATAGTCTTAAAGTCTATTAAGCTACTGTAAAAAAAAGTCGGAATTTCTATGAATTCCAAAATGAGGACTATTTACCTATTAGAAACACATGAAAATAGTCATAGAAACGTTAAGAGCAGAGGATTTTTTTATTTCATCATTTCATTTCTTATATCAAAATAACACATTTTTCTACAACAAGGCAGATATTATATTTTTCCATATTACGAGCATAAAAAAAGCACTTCAAGTTTAACTTGAAGTGCTTTTTGATTAATTTGTTTTTAATTTTTCCAATTCAATTAGGAACTTATCATTTAATACCTTGATATACGTTCCTTTCATACCTAATGAGCGAGATTCAATCACACCAGCACTTTCGAGTTTGCGAAGTGCATTTACAATGACAGAGCGTGTAATGCCAACTCGATCTGCAATTTTACTTGCAACTAAAAGTCCTTCTTTGCCGTTTAATTCTTCGAAAATATGTTCAATTGCTTCTAATTCACTATAAGATAATGAACTAATAGCCATTTGTACAACAGCTTTACTTCTTGCTTCTTCTTCGATTTCTTCAGATTTTTCACGAAGAATTTCCATTCCCACAACTGTAGCACCGTACTCTGCAAGAATTAAATCTTCATCTTCAAATTGCTCTTGTACTCTTGCTAAAATAAGTGTACCAAGACGCTCACCACCGCCAATAATTGGTACAATTGTTGTTAAACCATTTTGGAATAGTTCACGATTTTCTACGGGAAATGCTGTGTATTCACTTTCAACATCAATGTTAGAAGATGTTTCAGTAATGTTAAATAGATTATTTGTATATTCTTCAGGAAATTGACGATCTTCAAGCATTTTTTTCATACGGTCATTTTCAATTTGTTGATTTACCGCAAAACCAAGTAGTTTACCTCTTCGGCTTACGACGAAAATATTTGCCTTGATCACGTCACTTAACGTTTCTGCCATTTCTTTAAAGTTTACTGGTTTTCCAGCTGCTCTTTGGAGCATCGCATTAATTTTGCGCGTTTTTTGTAATAGAGCCATAATTGGTTCCTCCTGTAGCATATTAAATTGTTATTTGGAAGTTTCGGCATTCCTTATTTGTTAGCGAAATGTATCTTCCTTCTATTAGAATCAACATAAGAAAATTATTATTGATCCTATAGTATAAATTGACTTAGATCTTTATTTTTTGAAATTTTACCCAATTTGTCTTCAACATATTGAGGTGTAATAACAATCTTTTCTAAATTTATATCAGGCGCTTCAAAAGATAAATCTTCTAGTAGACGTTCAAGAATAGTATGTAATCTTCTAGCACCGATATTGTCTGTATCCTGATTCACTTCAAATGCAACTTCTGCTATTTTACGTATAGCATCGTCAGAAAATTCTAATTGTATACCTTCAGTTTCAATTAATGCTTGATATTGTTTTAAAAGTGCATTATCAGGTTCTACTAAAATTTTTACAAAATCATCAACACTTAGCTTAGTAAGTTCTACACGAATAGGAAATCTACCTTGCAGTTCAGGTATTAGATCAGAAGGCTTTGCAATATGAAAAGCACCAGCAGCAACAAATAGGACATGATCTGTTTTTACAGATCCATATTTGGTTACCACTGTGGAACCTTCTACAATTGGAAGGATGTCGCGTTGAACCCCTTCTCTTGAAACATCAGCAGATGATCCACCTTTCGATTTCCCAGCTATTTTATCAATCTCATCGATAAAGATGATTCCACTTTGCTCAGATCTAATAACTGCTTCCTGTGTCACTTCATCCATATCAATTAATTTACTTGCTTCTTCATTAGTAACGACTTTTCTTGCTTCTCTTACAGTAAGTTTTCTTTTTTTCTTTTTCTTTGGCATAAAGCTTCCTAAAGCATCCTGCATATTCATACCCATTTGCTCCATACCAGAGCCTTGAAGCATATCAAACATCGATGCTTGTTGCTCTTCAACCTCGATCGTCACATAGTGATCCTCTAATTCCCCTAGAGCTAATTGATGTGCTATACGACGGCGTTTTTCTTGAATCGTCGTTTCTTCAGAACTATCCTCTTGCTCGTTTACTTGGTTACTCGCACCGCCGAATAACATTTCCAATGGGTTTTTTGCAGTAGATTGCTTTTTTTTCCCAGGTACAAGCAGCTCTACTAAACGCTTATTTGCATTCTCTTCTGCAAGACCTTTTACATCAGAAATTTTTTCTTCCTTCACTAAACGAACTGCCGTCTCAACTAAATCACGTACCATCGATTCGACATCTCTACCTACATATCCAACTTCAGTAAATTTTGTCGCCTCAACTTTAATAAAAGGTGCTCGGGCAAGTTTTGCAATTCTTCTCGCAATTTCAGTTTTTCCAACACCTGTAGGTCCGATCATTAAAATATTTTTAGGAACTACCTCTTCACGTAGCTTTTCGGTTAATAAGCTTCTTCGATAGCGATTACGGAGTGCAACTGCTACCGCCTTTTTTGCATCCTTTTGCCCTATAATATATTGATCTAATCGTTCAACAATTTCTTTTGGTGTTAGTTCTTTATTCAACCCTTTTACCTCCCTTATTAAAGCTCTTCGACAATAATATTTTGATTGGTATATACACAAATCTCACCTGCAATAGTCAATGAACCTTTTGCAATATCCTTGGCAGTTAAGTTCTCACCTGCGTAGCGCTTTAAAGCTCTACCAGCAGATAAAGCATAATTACCACCTGAACCGATCGCTAACATGCCGTCATCAGGTTCAATCACTTCTCCTGTACCAGAAACAAGTAAAATGTGTTCTGCATTCATGACGATAAGCATTGCTTCAAGTCTTCTTAACACCTTATCACTACGCCATTCTTTCGCTAATTCAACAGCTGCACGTTGTAAATTACCATTATATTCTTCAAGTCTGCTTTCAAAAAGCTCAAACAAAGTAAACGCATCTGCAACAGAACCCGCAAACCCTGCAATCACTTTTCCATTAAATATTTTCCGAACTTTCTTTGCAGTATGCTTCATCACAACAGCATTGCCAAATGTGACTTGACCATCACCAGCCATTGCTGACTCACCATTATGCTGAATAGCAAATATTGTTGTCGCATGAAATTGAGACATTTTTTTACCTCCTATAATCTGGCTTTTAAGCTCGTGGATGATGTGACATATAAATCCTCTTTAAATGCTCTTTCGTAACGTGGGTGTACACTTGAGTTGAAGACAAATGTGCATGTCCTAACAACTCTTGAACACTCCTCATATCAGCACCTTCATTTAGCATATGTGTGGCAAATGTATGTCTAAACATATGAGGGTGTATATGAAGTGTCGAGGATGCTTTTTTTATCAATTCATTTAATATGTGTCTTACACCACGATCTGTCAAAGGGCTACCTCGATGATTGACAAATAAATATGAGTGTTGATCAGGTTCTTTTAATCTACTTACTAATGATTTTCTTCCTTGGCTTAAATAGTGTTCAATCGAATCCTGGGCATAGCTGCCAAATGGAACGTATCTTTGCTTGCCACCCTTCCCATGAACAAGTACGGTTCCGATATAAAAGTCAATATCTGTTAACCGTATATTACAACACTCACTTACACGAATCCCAGTTCCATAAAGAACTTCTATTAGTGCCTGGTTTCTTTGCCCTAATGGAGTGGTACAATCTGAGATTGAAAACAGTTTTTCAATTTCTTCTTCATAAAGAAATTGGGGGATTTTCTGTTCTCGTTTCGGTAATGACACTAACGAAAAAGGATTTTCACTAAGTTTTTCTTCTCTAACAAGAAACTTAAAAAAGCTTCTTAAGGAAGATACTTTTCTTGAAATTGTTTTTCTAGAATACTTTCTATTATGTAACTGCGTTAAAAATAAACGTGTATCATTATATGTAATTTCTTCTAGATGTAGGATCGCTTGTTCTTTCATAAAGGAAAAAAAATCCTCTATATCAGTGGCATAATTCACAACTGTATATTGTGAATAGTTTTTCTCAATTTGTAAATATTCTATGAAGAAATTTAAATAATTCTTAACATTTTCCATCATAACACCTCACAAGGGCTACTAAATGTTATCACAACTTTAGTAGCCCTTGCAAATTATTTCTATAAATTTTTCGAAATTTTTTGAATTGTTTCTAATGCACGATTTGCATGCATTTCATTTCGCTCTTTTTTACTTTTGATACGTACTGGTAATTCTGCAAAAATGCCAAAGTTTGCATTCATTGGTTGAAAATTATCAGCATTCGTAGTTGTAATATATTTCGCCATACTACCAATCGCTGTTTCATTTGGAAATTCAACTAAGTCTTTACCTAAAACAAAGTGGGCAGCATTTAAACCAGCTACTAACCCTGATGCAGCAGATTCAACATATCCTTCAACACCTGTCATTTGTCCTGCGAAAAATAAATCTTCACGATCTTTATATTGGTAAGTTGCTTTTAAAAGTCTTGGTGAGTTGATGAACGTATTTCGATGCATAACACCGTAACGAACAATTTCTGCATTTTCTAGACCCGGAATTAAAGAAAGTACTTCTTTTTGCGGTCCCCACTTAAGGTGTGTCTGAAAACCTACTATATTATATAATGTACCAGCTGCATCATCTTGACGGAGTTGAATAACAGCAAATGGTCTTTTCCCTGTTTTTGGATCTTCTAAACCAACCGGCTTTAACGGACCGAATAACATAGTTTTTCTGCCCCTTTTAGCCATTACTTCGATTGGCATACATCCTTCAAAGAAGATTTCTTTTTCAAACTCTTTTAATGGAACTGTTTCTGCAGAGATTAAAGCCTCATAAAAACGATCGAATTCTTCCTCTGTCATCGGGCAATTTAAATAAGCTGCTTCCCCTTTATCGTATCGGGATTTTAAATATACTTTCTCCATATCAATGCTTTCTTTTTCAATAATTGGTGCAGCTGCATCATAGAAATATAAGTATTCCTCACCAGTTAGTGATTTAAGTTGATCTGAAAGATTTTTTGAAGTAAGTGGACCTGTTGCAATAATTGTTGGACCGCTAAGAATTTCTCCAACTTCTTCAGTTACAACGGTAACATTTGGATGTCCTTTAACTAGCTCCGTTACTTTAGCAGCAAACTCATGTCGATCTACCGCTAAAGCCCCTCCTGCAGGAACAGCACATTCATCAGCTGCTTTTATAATAACTGAGTCAAGAATTCTCATTTCTTCTTTTAATACCCCAACAGCATTTGTTAACGTGTTAGCTCTTAATGAGTTACTACATACTAATTCTGCAAACTTGTCTGTATGATGTGCTGGAGTTTGTTTAACTGGTCTCATTTCAAATAGACGAACTTGAATACCTCTTTTTGCTAACTGCCAAGCAGCCTCACTACCTGCTAAGCCTGCACCTATTACATTTACTACTACATCTTGGTTCATTATTGTATTACCCTCCATCAAATAAGAAATTCCACATAAAGCTCTCAAGCTAAAAATTCTTTTTCATAATTATAAAGAGGTGAGCTTAAAAGCTGCTCACCTACTTTTGCTGTTCTTCTTTATAATCACATTCCATACATTGTACTTGGATGCCCTTTTTCAGCTTCTTCTCAACAAGCATATTGTTACATTTAGGACAACTTCTTGCAATTGGTTTATCCCACGATAGGAATTCACATTCTGGATATTGATTACAGCCGTAAAAAATTCTCCGTTTTTTCGATTTCCGTTCTACTATTGTACCCTCTTCACAATTCGGGCATTTAACACCTATTTCCTTTACAATCGGTTTAGTATTACGGCAATCAGGAAAATTTGAACAAGCCATAAACTTTCCAAATCTACCCATTTTATAAACCATATGATGACCACACTCTTCGCAATCTACCCCAGCAGGTTCATCTTTAATTTCGATTTTTTCCATTTCATTTTCTGCTTTTTCTAATCTTGGAGAAAAATCTTTATAAAAATCATCAATTATTTTGATCCACTGTATATTTCCATCTTCTACTTCATCTAGACTATTTTCCATATTGGCAGTGAACTCGACATTAATGATTTCTGGAAAAAATTCCCTGATAAGCTCAAGAACAATTTCACCAAGCTCTGTTGGAATAAAGCGTTTATTATCAAGTCCTACATAGCCACGCTTTTGAATTGTGTCTAGTGTTGGAGCATATGTTGAAGGACGACCAATCCCTAATTCTTCTAATGTTTTTACTAAGCGTGCCTCTGTATAACGTGGAGGTGGTTGAGTAAAATGCTGTGCCGGTTCAACATCTTTAGAAAAGACTTCATCTCCCTCTTTTAAGTCAGGCAGTAATCGATCTTTTTCTTCGATTTGATCATCATTTCCTTCGACATATACTTTCATAAATCCAGGAAACTTAATTTTAGACCCAGTGGCTCTGAACATTACACCATTATTTGTTAAATCAACACTCATTGTATCTAAAATAGCTGATGCCATTTGGCTTGAAACAAATCGTTCCCAAATAAGCTTATATAACCTTAGTTGATCTCTGCTCAAAAACTCTTTAAGTGATGCAGGATCACGTAACGTTGATGTTGGACGAATCGCTTCATGAGCATCTTGAGCATTCGAATTTTTCTTAGCTGTTTTTGTTTGTGTACCAAGAAATTCTTTACCGTACTTACTTTCTATATATTGGGCTGCCTCTAGCTGAGCAGTTTCAGATATTCTTGTTGAATCAGTTCTCATATAAGTGATTAATCCAACAGTACCATCCTTACCTAAATCAATACCTTCGTACAGCTGCTGAGCAATCATCATTGTTTTCTTTGCTCTAAAGTTTAATTTACGTGCAGCCTCCTGTTGTAAAGTAGAGGTGATAAAAGGTACTGCTGGGTTTCTTTTTCGTTCTTTTTTTGTCACTTTATCGACAGTAAATTTGTTTCCTTCAATATTCTGTAATACTGCTTTAACATCAGCATCTGATGATAATTCTTTTTTCTTTCCATTAACACCATAAAAAGCTGCATCAAATTCTTTTTGACCCTTTAAAAACTGACCATCAATTGACCAGTACTCTTCTGGGATAAACTCTTTGATTTCTTTTTCACGATCAATGATTAATCGAAGAGCGACAGACTGTACTCGTCCAGCACTTAGGCCTTTTTTTACTTTTTTCCACAGGATTGGGCTAATCTTATAGCCAACAAGTCTGTCTAGGACACGTCTTGCCTGTTGTGCGTCGACAAGATCCATGTTAATTGAACGAGGATGTTTAAATGACTCCTGTATTGCATCCTTCGTAATTTCATTAAATACTACGCGACAGTCAGAGTGTATATCAACATCAAGGCTATGCGCCAAATGCCATGCAATCGCTTCCCCTTCGCGATCCGGGTCAGCTGCGAGGTAAACTTTTTTTGCCTTTTTAGCAGCAGTCTTTAATTCCTTTAAAACAGAACCCTTACCTCTAATTGTAATATACTTTGGTTCAAAGTTATGTTCAACATCTACACCAATTTGACTTTTAGGTAGATCCCGTACATGTCCCATTGACGCTTTTACTTTATATTTTTTCCCTAAATAACGTTCAATTGTTTTGGCTTTTGCAGGTGATTCAACAATGACTAAATAGTCCGACATGCATTTTGTCCTCCTTAAGAGGTATTCTCTCTTTAATATTTCTTTTATTTTCATTAATTTATGACTCTGTTAACTTGATTGTTGATTTCCGCTCCAATCAACAAAGTGCCAAATTCAACAGTGAGCTTTAACAAAGCCAAATTTATTGAAAGATTATTTGAATGTGAATGTTTCGCTTAGGTCACATTTAGAAAGAAGAGACCTTCTTATTCATTTTTGATTATTATCGTTAGTTTGGCACTTACTCAAATATAAGAGTAATCATCAGAATCTATAAAGAATGCTACTAATAAAATTCTGTTATGTCCATCTATCCATTTACTGCTATTGGAAAACCCCCATGAGACCGAAGTTTCACTATATAAATCTCCACTATTATTAAATATTCCCATGCTATTTGTCAAACACTAATAAAGAAATTAACCTTATCATATACCAATTTAATAAGAAAGAACATGAATATTTTCACTAATATTGTAAATTTTGTACATAGTTATTTAATTAATACTGCAACTTTTGAATCAAAAACGTTCAGAACTGATTGGAAATTCCTCGATAATATGTGATGCATTTTGAACCAATTTTGCCCCACTTTGTATTAGTTCATTTGTACCAGAACTACATTCATCAAATATGGAACCAGGTACAGCAAATACCTCTCGATTTTGCTCAAGAGCTTGGTATGCTGTAATTAATGATCCACTTCTATTTTTTGCCTGAATAATAATTGTCCCTTCTGATAACCCACTTATTATTCGGTTTCTCATTGGAAAATGCCATTTTTGAGGTGGTGTAAATGGGGGGTGTTCTGAGAGGATAAGATGTGATTTCATAAGTATATTGGCTAATGGTATATTTTGTTTTGGATAGATATGAAATAAACCACCTGCAATAACCGCAATCGTCTTCCCACCATTATTTATGGCTGTTTCATGACCTAATGTATCAATTCCTTTAGCCATTCCACTTACAATTACCCTATTAGCTAAAATAAGCGGCTTTAAAAGGTGCTCCAGAGCTTTTTTACCGTAATCAGTTGGATACCTCGTACCAACTACACTTATTAAATGGCGACGCTGTGCTAAGCTAATATCCCCCTTATAATACATTATAGGCGGTGGGTCGGTAATTTCTTTCAATAAATACGGATATTTTTCATCATATATAGAAACAAAAGATATATTGTGCTCAATGTATTTTTCATAAAGTGTGTCAAAATCTATTAAATTATATTCTTTCTTGATTGCTTGAACCTTATCTTTCTTCACATTAAAATAAAAGTTCCATTCATCATCATTAAGCGAGTAAAAAATATTTAAAGTTGGGTCAATTTTATAGAGTTTATAGAGAAGTTGATTACTTACACCTTTACAATGTGATAATAGAAATAATCTTTTAGTAACAATGTCCATGTTCCCCTCCTACTATTACTTTTCTTAACTAGCAAATTATAAAATTTTAAATACGCTGAAAAGGAACAGGCAAAAACCTGTCCCTTCTATGATATATAATTAATGTGTTTTACATTTCTCTAATAAACCCTGCTCTTCAAGTACTGAAATAAGTGTTTCCCCCATAACAGATGGTGTTTCAGCCACTTTAATACCGCATTCGTTCATTGTTTTAATTTTTTCTTCGGCAGTACCTTTACCACCTGAAATAATTGCACCAGCATGGCCCATACGCTTTCCTGGAGGTGCAGTTTGACCACCGATAAAGCCAACAACTGGTTTAGTCATATTTGCTTTAACCCATTCTGCAGCTTCCTCTTCAGCAGTACCACCGATTTCACCGATCATGATGACAGCATATGTATCCTCATCTTCGTTGAAAGCTTTAAGAACATCAATAAAGTTTGTCCCATTAACTGGATCTCCACCAATACCTACAGCAGTAGATTGCCCAATTCCAGCTTGTGATAATTGATGAACCGCTTCATATGTAAGCGTTCCTGATCGAGATACTACACCAACATGACCTTTTTTGTGAATATAACCTGGCATAATACCAATTTTACATTCTTCTGGTGTAATAACACCTGGGCAGTTAGGTCCTACTAGGCGAGTATTCTTGCCTTCCATATAACGTTTAACCTTAACCATATCTAATACTGGAATATGCTCTGTAATACAGATAACTAAATCTAATTCTGCATCTACACCTTCCATAATTGCATCAGCAGCGAAAGGAGCAGGCACATAAATTACAGATGCATTAGCACCAGTTGTTTGAACAGCCTCTTGAACTGTATTGAAAACTGGTACACCTTCTACCTCAGTACCACCTTTACCAGGTGTTACACCACCAACAATATTTGTACCATATTCTAGCATTTGCTTTGTATGGAAAAGTGCTGTTGAACCAGTGATACCTTGTACGATAACTTTCGTATCTTTATTAATAAATACACTCATGATTGTCCCCTGCCTTTCTTACCCTACTAATGAAACGATTTTTTGTGCGCCGTCAGCCATAGATTCTGCAGAAGTAATATTTAAACCAGACTCATTTAAAATTTTCTTTCCTAAATCTACATTTGTACCTTCTAGACGTACAACAAGTGGAATCTCTAAGCCTACTTGTTTTGTTGCCTCTACAACACCTTCTGCAATAACATCACATTTCATAATTCCACCAAAGATGTTAACGAAAATACCTTTAACATTTTCATCTGATAGAATAATTTTAAATGCTTCTGTTACTTTTTCTGCAGTTGCACCGCCCCCAACATCAAGGAAGTTAGCCGGATCTCCGCCATAAAACTTAATAATATCCATAGTAGACATTGCAAGACCAGCACCATTTACCATACAGCCAATGTTACCGTCTAAAGAAATATAGCTTAAGTCATATTTAGAAGCTTCAATTTCTTTTGCATCTTCTTCTTCAAGATCACGATATTCTACGATATCTTTATGGCGATATAGTGCATTTGAATCAAAGTTTAATTTCGCATCAAGTGCCATAACTTTTCCATTACCAGTAACAACTAATGGATTAATTTCTGCAATTGAGCAATCCTTTTCAACAAATGCTTGGTATAAGCCCATCATGAATTTCACAGCTTGTCCAACTAATTCTTTCTTAATGTTAATGTTAAAAGCGATTCTTCTAGCTTGATAGCCTTGTAATCCTACAGCAGGATCAATCACTTCTTTAAAGATTTTTTCAGGAGTTTTCTCTGCTACTTCCTCAATCTCTGTTCCGCCTTCTTCAGAAGCCATAAGAACAACACGTGATGTAGCACGGTCTAATACAAGACCTACGTAATATTCCTTCTTAATATCACAGCCTTCTTCAATAAGTAGGCGTTTAACCTCTTTACCTTCAGGACCTGTTTGGTGTGTTACTAATGTTTTTCCAAGAATTTCTTCAGCATATGTACGAGCTTCATCAAGGTTTTTAGCAACTTTTACCCCGCCAGCTTTACCGCGTCCACCTGCATGGATTTGAGCTTTAACTACCACTACATCTGTTCCAAGTTCTTTTGCAGCTTCAACTGCTTCATCCACAGAAAAAGCCACTCGTCCATTTGGTACAGAAACCCCGTATTTACGAAGGAGTTCTTTCCCTTGGTACTCATGGATATTCATTTGCCATCCTCCTAACCTATTTACAAGAAAAAATATACTGCGCTTTCATTTTATATAATAGTTTTCACCTTGTCTACCATTCCACACAAAATTATATATTCCTTTAATAAAATTAATTTTTATTTTATTAAGATAGAAGAATTTATAGAATTTGGGGATATTCCCCAAATTCTATATAAGATTAGCTTTCACCAAACAATTTTCATGGTAAACAAAGGGTTTACTCACTGAGGGACTGTCCCCAACACGAAAATTTTATATATCTTTGTCAAGTTTATAAAGAAATGCAAAAATTTCTGCAACTGCCTCGTATAGTTCTTCAGGAATTTGCTGATGGATTTCAAGTTTAGCTAGTAATTCTATCAATGCCGGGTCTTCTTGTATGTGGATTTCTTGTTTGTTTGCAGCTTTAATTATTTCTTCCGCAACTAGTCCTTTTCCTTTTGCTATAACTTTTGGCACAGTTTCTTTTTCGTTATCATATCTTAAGGCAATTGCTTGTTTTATTTCCTTGCTACTTGTCATATTTTAATATCAACTCCAGTGTATGAGGATAGGGGAGTTTGTATATTTACTTGCTTGATAGAATTTCCTTGAAATTCAGCTTTCTTTTCAAAAGGCTTAACTTTAACCGAGGTTACATGATAATCCATATTGCTTAAATGTTCTTTTAATTCATTACTATAAAGTGTGACAAGTTTTCCTAGTGCCTTACTATTATTTCTGATTATAATATTCATGACGCGATTTTGGATTTGAACATCGATCATCGTTTCATTCAGTCTAGGAAGTTGTAAATAAAATATGATTCGACAAAACGCCGGGTCTATCGTACCATCCGCTTGTTTTTTCCCATTCCATTGAATCGTCAAATCTGTCTGCTGATTGTGCATGAAGAGTGGAATTTGAGTCATAATTTGTTGGGTCGGACCATTATCTTGATATAGTAATGATTGACCGTTTAAACGATGTATGAGTTGATCAATTTGCTCTTTCAACCCCGGAATTGCAACTTCTTTACTAGCAGAAATTAACATATTTTTAAAGGAGAGCGTTTCATTCATTTTTTCTCGGTCACTGTTTAACTGGTGCCATAATTTAGTTTCATCCATGAGACCTAAGTTTTTTTCTGTTGCTAAAAGAATATTTAGTACGATATCCTTTGAAACTAATTGAAAATCATTATCAATATTTCCATTTGAAACTTGCATTAGTCCCTGGATTAATTCTGTTAGCAGTTTGATCGGTTTCGTTTGAACGTTTTCTTGTTGAAGTGTTTGTAAGAGCTTGTCAATTTGTTGTGCTAACGGCTCACTTCTTTGGGATTCAATAATCGATCTAACAACTACTTCTGATAACGGATAATACTTTTTTAAAGCTGAGACTATCGTGTTTATTGTTTCAGGTATTTCAGCCTTAGGTGTATTTTTAATAATTTCATTTGCAGTAATAAGCTGTTGCTTCGTTATTGGAATGTTAAGTCTTATAAGTTCATTTGCTAACAACAGATTATTCTTTGTATGTTGTTGCTGAAATAAGCTTAATAGATCTTTCACAGGAGCTAGTTGGGAGTTTTTATCCCCCTCAACTTGTTTGACTATTTTTAGTTTTATCCCTAGCTGATCTGACCCTTTCACTGTGAACCAATACTTTTCCAATGCATGAATTGGTGTATCTAGATGAGCTACAAGTTTTGAGTGTCCAACCTGGATTAGTGCTTTTTGGTCAGGAAAGAGCTTGAGTACATGTCCCAATACGACTTGATTCTCTTTTAATGTCAGCTGTCTTTGAGGCTGGGTAAGTTGAGAGACAGCTTGTTGCAAGAGATTACCTATGACAGATGCACGCTCCATTGTTACGCTCCTTCCCTTGTCAAAATGATTATAGTAATTCTTTTACAGGTGCAAAGCTTTTACGATGATGTTCTGTAACACCATATTTTCGCAATGCTTCCAAATGGTACTTTGTTCCATATCCCATATGTTGATCAAAACCATATTCAGGGAATTGCTTTGCTATATCCTGCATGATGCGATCACGAGTAACTTTTGCGATAACAGAGCTTGCTGCAATTGATACACTTTTTGCATCACCCTTAATAATAGACTCCTGTGAAATTGGTAATTCTAATTTCATTGCATCAAGTAATAAAAAATTCGGCTGGATTTCTAGTTCATTGATCGCATTCTTCATAGCTAATTTTGTTGCTTCATAAATATTTATTTGATCAATGACCTCTGGTTGGACAATACCAACCCCAATTGCCTGCGCATTTTCCTTAATAAGATCGAAATATTTCTCTCTCATTGGTGCAGATAGCTTCTTAGAATCGTTTAATCCAGGTATGTAACACTCTTCCTTTAAGATGACCGCTGCTGTTACCACAGGTCCAGCAAGTGGTCCTCTCCCCACTTCATCAACACCTGCTATCAAATGAAAACCTTTGTTTTGTGCACTCCTTTCATAGCTGAGCATGCTATAGAACTGCTGCTGAAGAATCTTATCTTGTTCATACCTTTTCAGCCATTTCTGCACAAGCTGTTGTACGCCTTTTCTTGAATCAGTTTTACACTCTTTTAGAAAAGGATCGTTATCACTTTTGATTTCAGATAATTTTTCTTGTATTTCCTTCGTTGTTAATTGCATAGTTATTAGCTCCTTACACTTTTACCTCTACCAATTATATCGGTCTAATTTAAATTAAATAAAGACTCGCAAAATTGCGAGCCCTTTTTATATGTTATTGTTCAATAAATTGTTTTGGTGTTTCAAAGGATAATCTTCCTAATTTATCAGCACGGATTTCTCTAAGAACAAGTTCAGAGGTTTTATCGTAATCAATATAACCTCCTGGCATAATGCATCCACGCTTTTTTCCGATTTCATCAAAAAGCGGCACAACCTCATCAGGTAGCTCATCCAAATGAAAGCGACCCATTAGCCGTTTAGGATAATGTTCCTTTAGAAAATTCAATGCAAAAACTGTAACCTCTTGCAAATTTAGGATTGCATCTTTAATAGCACCAGTTGTTGCAAGCTTAAAACCTACAAGCTGATCTTCAAATTTTGGCCAGAGAATTCCTGGAGTGTCCAAGAGCTCAAGTTCTTGTCCAACCTTGACCCACTGCTGAGCAGTTGTTACACCAGGCCTATCGCCTGTTTTGGTAATATTTTTCTTTGCCAGCCTATTTATTAATGTTGATTTCCCCACATTTGGAATCCCGATAATTAACGCACGTATAGCCCGGGGTTTTATTCCTTTTGAAGCCATTTTATCAAATTTTTCTTTTAACAAAACCTTTGATAAAGCGGTAATTTGTTTTAATCCAGTTCCTGTTTGGGCATCGATTGCAAGAGCAGGTATACCTTTTTCTTTGAAAAACTCCAGCCATTGCTTGGTTATGGCATCATCAGCCTTATCTGCCTTATTTAATAATACAATACGAGGCTTTGATGACACAATTTCATCGATCATAGGATTTCGAGAAGACATTGGAATTCTAGCATCAACAAGTTCAAAAACAATATCAATTAATTTAAGCTTTTCTGTTACTTGTCTTCTAGCTTTTGCCATATGTCCTGGAAACCATTGTATAGTCATAAAAAACACCTTCTTTTTCCATTACTCAGCGATTCTAAAACCTGAGATGGGCCAGTATACCAAACTGGTTTTCCCCATAACTTCTTCAATCGGAACTGTACCAATGTGCCTGCTATCCTTACTTTGTCTTCTATTATCACCCATAACAAAGATATGGCCTTCTGGTACAGTTGATTGTCCAATGATACTTTCGAGATCAAAGGGTTCTGTTAATGGTCCATCTATTAGTTGATTTTTATATTCTTCAAGGTATGGTTCGTCAAACGCTTCTCCATTTATATAAAGAGTATCATCCTTATACTCAACATGATCCCCCGGTAATCCGATTACTCTTTTAATATAATCCTTGTCAATCGTTGCATGAAAAACAACAATATCAAAACGATTAGGTTCACCGATTTTATATGAAAATTTATTCACAATCATTCTATCTTGTGTATGTAAGGTTGGCATCATGGAATATCCATCAACTACTATTGGAGCAAAAAAGAAATAACGTATGACGGCTGCTAATAGCACTGCTATCGCCAAAGCCTTAATCCATTCTAACAGTTCGTTTTTCTTTTTTGTCATTATTTCACCTACTCTAGCAATCATTATCAACACTTTTACTTATTACTATTCCCTATTACAAGGTAAGTCAATCTACCGTTTTTTATTTAGTGGTATTCTCTTGAAATTTCTTGGAGTCGTTTAAAGGCAACAATCTTTTACAAAAGAGCTTAGATGAAAAAGGAGCTTGTTATAAAAACAAGCTCCTTTTCACCTATACGGACAGCAATAAGTGCTGACCCATATATTAGAGACTTAGCATTGCTAAGCTATCTTATCGAATTTCTTTGATACGCGCAGCTTTACCACGTAATTGACGTAGGTAATAAAGTTTCGCACGGCGAACTTTACCGCGACGGATAACTTCTAACTTCGCGATCTTTGGTGTGTGTACAGGGAAAGTACGCTCAACACCTACACCGTAAGAAATCTTACGTACTGTAAATGTTTCACTAATTCCACCACCACGACGCTTAATCACAACACCTTCATACACCTGAACACGTTCACGAGTACCCTCGATAACTTTTACGTGTACACGTACTGTGTCACCAGGACGGAATGCAGGTAGATCAGTTTTTAATTGTTCTTTTGTGATATCTTCAATTAGTTTTTGCATCGTTTTCAACTCCTTCCAACAGATGCTCATTCCAACATTTCGTATTGCAGCGGAACATCGTTTTAAGACTCTACAGAATAAAAGATTACATAGTAAGCTTCTAGTCAGCAAGTCACGAGATTTATCATACCATATAGACGTAATGCCTGCAATAGCTACTTCTCATTTTCCCATTGTTTAATCAAAGATTTTTGCTTCTCTGTTAACGGATATGTTTCTAATAGATCTGGTCTTCTGGTAAATGTTCTTCGCAGTGACTCTTGCTCACGCCATTCCTCAATACGCTTATGATTACCTGATAGAAGGACCTCAGGAACCTTCATTCCTCTAAAATCTGCAGGTCTCGTATAATGTGGATGTTCAAGTAGGCCTGAACTATATGAATCTAAAACTGGTGAATCCTCATTTCCTAATACTCCTGGAAGAAGACGAACTACACTATCCGCAATTACCATGGATGCAAGCTCTCCACCTGTTAAGACGAAGTCTCCAATTGAAATTTCATCTGTAACAAGATGCTCTCTTATCCTTTCATCATACCCTTCATAATGACCACATATAAAAAGGAGATGATCTTCAGTTGCTAATTGTTCCGCCTTTGCTTGCGTAAAACGCTCTCCTTGAGGGCATACAAGGATTACTTTAGGTTTTGTATCTGTTTGCCTTTCAATATCCTCTACAGCATCAAATATGGGCTGTGGCTGCAAAACCATACCTGCTCCACCGCCATAAGGGTAATCATCAACATTATTATGTTTATTTGAAGAATAATCACGAAAATTAATAATCCGAAACTGAACAGCTTCTTTTTCCTGTGCTTTTTTTAAAATCGATTCATTCAATACACCGTTAAACATCTCTGGAAAAAGTGTCATAAAATCAATTTTCATCAGTCTAGTAATCCTTCCATTGGTGTAATGATTACTTTCTTTTCTTCAATATTAATTTCCTTAACAATATCATCGATGTAAGGAACGAGGAGGTCTTTACCACCATTTCGTTTCACTATCCATACGTCATTAGCACCTGTTGCTAAAATCTCATGGATTTTCCCGATTTCTTCTCCTTGATCCGTATACATGTGGCAACCAATGATTTCATGGAAATAGTATTCGCCTTCATCTAGTTCTGACAGCTGATTTTCGTCTACTTTTAGTAAAGAACCTTTAAATTGCTCTACATCTTGAATGGAATGCATTCCTTCAAATGTTAGTAAGTCAAAGTTCTTATGTACCCGGTGGCTATCCACAACAACCTCTATCGGATCATTGGAGCCTTCTTTAAATATGTATAATTTATTGCCAGGCTCATATCTTTCCTCAGCGAAATCCGTTTTTGATATAACACGAACCTCACCTCTAACTCCATGCGTGTTTACGATCTTTCCAACATTAAACCATTTTTCGGCCATGTTCATCACCTCAGGCGTATTTGATCTACAATACCGTCTTTTATGACAATCGTTCTTTCTTTCATAAGTTCATTCCAATTGTCACCAACATTTACTTCAATAATTGCTTCCACTTCTTTTTCCTTAAGCTCACTACCTAGGGGTAATGTATTTACTTGTTGAAGCTGAAATTCAACGAGTTTTATTTTTTCTCGTCTTTTTTCGATCTCTTTTAAAAATTGCGTTGCTAGCTGATTGCTTGTTTTTTCTACCTTTTTATATTGAAAATATAATTGATCACATTCTTGCTCTAGTAGTTTTTTCTTATTTGTAAACTGCTCAATTAATGCTTGCTTACTTGTTTCAGTCAAGATTTGTTTCACAGTAACTTGGTGGAGTATATCCATTATTATTCCTCCCCTACCTGAGCTTAATACTATTAGAAAAGCGCAAACTCCTGTTTTACTATGTATGTGCGGCTAGAAGTCTAAAAACGCGACTTCCTGTCGCAACGACTGCACTTGCACGTCCAGTGCTTCGGAGCTTGACACCAGAACTAAAAAAATTGTTTTCTAATGTACAAAAAAAGGGGAGGATCGATCCTCACCCTTTTTCAGTCATTAATTTCAAGTTGAATTCTTTTAGATGAATTAGATCCTGCTGCATAAACAACAGTTCGAATCGCTTTTGCTATACGGCCTTGTTTACCAATCACTTTACCAATGTCTTCTTTTTGAACAGAAAGGCGATACGTAATTTGGTTCTCAGTTACCAGTTCTGTTATTTCAACATTCTCTGGTGAGTCAACAAGCGGTTTAACAATGGCTTCGATTAACTCTTTCATCTCATTTGCATTCATTACTTGCTTAATTTTGCATTATGGAATTTTTCCATAATGCCTTGTTTAGAGAACAAGTTACGTACTGTATCAGATGGTTTAGCACCATCTTGCATCCATTTCATTGCTAATTCTTCGTTGATTTTAACTTCTGCTGGTTGAACAACTGGATTGTATGTTCCAACTACTTCGATGTAACGACCATCACGTGGTGAACGAGAATCTGCTACTACAATACGATAAAAAGGTGATCTTTTTGATCCCATACGTTTTAAACGAATTTTTACTGCCATTTTATAAAGCACCTCCGAAAATATTTCAACAAGATAGTATATTATCAAATAAGTTATATGATGTAAAGGTTTTTTTCTTGTCAGAAGAAATTTCCTTTAAAAAATATTAGTTTTTTGTGTCTAGCTCCTACAGAACGACCTTTGTAAAAAGTCGGAAAACTAGTACTTTTAGGATAAAAACAAAATCCCTTTTCTTACATAAACGGGAATTTCATCCCTTTTTTCTTACCTTTTGACATACTTGTCATTTGCTTCATCATTTTTTTCATATCTTCAAATTGCTTTAATAGACGGTTAATCTCTTGAACAGATGTTCCGCTACCTTTTGCAATTCTTTTTTTACGTGAAGCATTCATGATTTCAGGGTTAATCTTTTCAGCCTTTGTCATGGATTTAATTATGGCTTCTACATGACTTATCTGTTTTTCATCAACCTGAAGATTTTTGAGTCCTTTAACCTTGTTTGCTCCTGGAAGCATACCAATTAGATCTTCAAGAGGACCCATGTTGCGAACTTGACCCAACTGCTCTAGAAAATCATCAAACGTAAATGACATCGTACGCATTTTTTGCTCAAGCTCTTTTGCCTTTTCGGCATCAACATTTGTCTGAGCCTTTTCAATAAGGGTTAGTACATCCCCCATACCAAGAATCCTTGATGCCATTCGTTCTGGATGAAATGCTTCTAATGCATCCAACTTCTCACCAAGACCGACAAACTTAATTGGTGTATCTGTAACAGAGCGAATCGATAATGCAGCCCCACCACGTGTGTCACCATCAAGCTTTGTTAGCACAACACCTGTTAATCCAAGCTGTTCATTAAAGCTTTTTGCTACGTTTACTGCATCTTGACCTGTCATTGCATCAACAACAAGGAATATTTCATCTGGCTTCGCGATGGATTTTACCTGTTCTAGTTCCTCCATGAGATTTTCATCAATGTGTAATCGACCTGCTGTATCGATGATGACATAATCATGATGTTCATTCTTAGCATGTTCAAGTGCTTTCGTTGCAATTTCAACAGGACTAACTTGATCACCCATAGAAAAAACAGGCATGTCCAATTGCTTACCTAATGTTTGCAATTGTTTAATTGCGGCAGGACGGTAAATATCTGCTGCAACAAGCAATGGCTTACGGTTGAACTTTTTACGTAAAAGGTTTGCAAGCTTTCCAGTTGTCGTTGTTTTACCAGCACCTTGTAAACCAACCATCATAATGACTGTTGGAGGACGATTGGAAACAGCAATTTTACTTTGCTCTCCACCCATTAATTCAGTTAGTTCCTCTTTTACAACTTTAATAACCTGTTGGCCAGGTGTTAAGCTTTTCATTACCTCTTGACCAACAGCACGTTCACTTACGCGCTTAATAAAGTCTTTAACAACTTTGAAGTTTACATCGGCTTCTAAAAGAGCGAGGCGAACCTCTCTCATCATTTCTTTTACATCAGCTTCAGAAACCTTCCCTTTTCCGCGAATTTTTGCCATCGTATTTTGCAGTCGGTCGGCCAATCCTTCAAATGCCATAATGCCGCCTCCTAATCTAATTTCTCAAGTTCATTTAGCAATGAATCAATTTCCGCATTTCTGTCTGTCTTAGCAGAGGATTCACGAAGTTTTGTCATTAACTCTTGACGCTTTTGAAATTTTTGAAATAATAATAGCTTTTCTTCGTATTGCTCCAGCATTGCTTCAGTACGTTTAATGTTATCGTAAACAGCTTGTCTACTAACATTATATTCTTCCGCAATTTCACCAAGGGAGAAATCATCTAAATAGTATAACGACATATAGCTTTTTTGTTTAGGAGTTAATAATGATTGATAAAAATCAAACAGATAATTAAGCCTTGTCGTTTTTTCAAGCATTATGCCGTTTCACCCCTTTGTTAAGTGAATTACCTTTACATGTTATTAGTCTACATTCGCAGCCGATCCTTGTCAAGTAATACAGGAAGAAACTACGGATTTTAAAGAATAAATCTATCTATAAGTTCGGTGGAAACATAAAAAGGAGCTAACTTTCACATTATCTCAAAGTAAAAGTTAGCCCTTTCTATTTTATCGATCTTTTATTGTTCCTCTTGCTCTTCAATAATTCCAGAGAAAAGACCATATACATATTGTTCAGTATTAAACTCTTGAAGATCATCCATTTTTTCTCCAAGACCTACAAATTTCACAGGTATATCTAGCTCGCCTTTAATAGCTAATACAATACCACCTTTTGCAGTACCGTCTAATTTTGTTAACACGATACCAGATACATTTGTTGCTTGTGAAAATTGCTTTGCTTGTGTCATTGCATTTTGCCCTGTTGTTGCATCCAGTACAAGCAAAACCTCATGTGGAGCTCCAGGGACCTCCTTTTCAATGACACGCTTTACTTTTTCTAGTTCCTTCATAAGATTCACTTTATTTTGCAGCCTTCCAGCTGTATCACATAAAAGGACATCTACTTTTCTTGCCTTTGCAGCCTGTACCGCATCATACATTACGGCTGCAGGGTCTGAACCTTCAGATTGCTTGATTACATCTACACCAACTCGTTCTCCCCATACCTCTAACTGCTCAATTGCACCCGCTCTAAACGTATCCCCTGCTGCTAAAAGCACAGAATTCCCTTCACTTTTAAGCTTGTGAGCTAATTTTCCAATTGTTGTCGTTTTACCAACACCATTAACACCAACAAATAGCACGACATTTAAGCGATCTTTTTGAAGATTTAGCTCATTATCATCTCCATCTTGATCTCCTTGATAAATTTCTACAAGCTTTTCGGAAATTACCGCCTGTACCTCTTTCGTATCCTGAATATTTTGACGTTTAACTTCCATCTTCAATTCGTCAATGAGATCCATAACTGTCGTTACACCGACATCTGCACTAATTAATAGCTCTTCAAGCTCCTCAAAAAACTCCTCATCAACTTTACGATATTTTGCAACAAGATCATTCATTTTACCAGCAAATGAATCTCTTGTTTTCGTTAAGCCTTCTTTAAACTTTTCTGTTACAGAATCTGTTTGCTTTGTGATTTTATCCTTTAGTTTTTTAAAAAAGCTCATGCTTGTTCATCCTTTCAGCTAGATTGTACGAGTTCTTTTGATTCTTCAAGTCTTACAGATACGAGTTTAGAAACACCTGATTCCTGCATCGTTACTCCGTACAGGACATCAGCTTCTTCCATTGTTCCTTTACGGTGGGTAATCACGATAAATTGTGTTTCATGACTGAATTTTTTCAGGTATTGTGCAAAGCGATGAACATTTGCTTCATCAAGTGCTGCCTCCACTTCATCAAGTACACAAAAAGGTACTGGTCGAACTTTCAAAATCGAGAACAATAAGGCTATTGCTGTTAGGGCTCGTTCCCCACCAGATAACAAACCAAGATTTTGCAGCTTTTTACCTGGAGGTTGTGCAACAATATCAACACCTGTATTCAATAAGTCATTTGGATCCGTTAACTTTAATTCAGCACGTCCACCACCAAATAACGCCTGAAAAACAGATTCAAAATGAGCACGAATCGCATTAAAGGTTTGCTCAAATCTTCTCTTCATTTCCTCGTCCATTTCACCAATAACTTCGTAAAGAGTGTCTTTTGCTTCGGTCAAATCATTTCGTTGCTCAGATAGGAACGTGAAGCGTTCAAATACTCGTTCATACTCATCAATCGCTCCTAAGTTTACCGTTCCTAACTCATCAATTGCAAGCCTGATCAGCTTCACACGTTTTCTTGCTTCATTTATATCCATTTCAAGGATATATTTTTCTTTTGCACCTTCAAAGGTTAACAAATATTCTTCTCGAAGGTGGTTAAGCCGATTATCTAATTCAACATCTAAGCGATTTAATTTTACCTCTTCATCCTTTAAACTATCTTGAAGCTGCTTATCTTGACGCTTTAACTCCTTCAGTTCACGCTCCTCATACTCAAGTTTTTCATGTAATTGGAGTCGTTCCTCACGTCTTCTAGCGATTAATTCAATCGTTTTATTTTTATCCTGGAGCTTATTTCTCGCGGCTTCCTCTAGCTTTTCCTGACCAGATGAACTTGAATTCATTTCATTTGATAGCAAGGAATAATCTTCAGTTGCTTCATCATACTTTTCCTGTGATTGTTCCAAGTCTTGGTTTATCCGTTCAACCTTTTCCGTTTGGTTTTCATAAACCTGACGTTTGCTAGCAAGGATGACTTTTAATTCGGTCAACTCATCATGTAATTCGTCTTTTGAGGTTTGCTGGGATACCTTTTTCTCGGACATTTTCTCGATCTCTTTATCTAGCTTATCAAGCTTCATAGAAATTGACTGCAGATTTTTACTAAGCTCAGTTTTCCGTGCTAAAAACTTATCTTTTTCAGATTCAAATGATTCTCTTTCAGCATCATATAATTTTAAATGATCGTTAACATTCTTTTCATTTAATTCAATTTCCCTTATTTCACTTCTGATCATTTGCTCTTCTAAACGAAGCTTCTCACCCTTAGAACGTAACTCTTCGAGAATATCTTCTTGCTTTTTGATCGTTTCCTTTGTTACCTTTACATCTTGTTCAAGCTTAGCTGTCTTCTCTTCCATATCGGCTAATTTTTCATTAATTGTTTCCAATTCACGCCCGCGACTTAATAAGGAATTATTTTTTTGTTTAACAGCACCACCTGTCATTGATCCACCAGGATTCACAACATCACCCTGAAGTGTAACAAGTCGATAACGATAATTCATGAGTTTCGCGATCTCATTTGCACCCTTTAGGTCTGAAGTAACAATAACCGTTCCAAGAAGATTGCCAATAATGGATTTGAATTGTGGTTGATACTTCACCAAATTTGTCGCAACACCAACAAATGCTTGATGAGACTGAATCGTTTTAAGATCATGTGAACCGATTGAACGTTCCTTAATGACTGTTAATGGTAAAAATGTAGCTCGCCCAAAAGAGTTCTGCTTTAAAAATTGAATCGCCTTCCTTGCTGCTGATTCATCTTCAACAACCACATGTTGCATCGAACTACTTAAGGCAATTTCAATTGCAGATTCGTAGGTTTTGTCAGTAGAAATTAATTCAGCAACCGCTCCATGAATTCCTTCTAACTTATCCTTTGCTTTTAAAATCTCCTTTACACCCTGGAAGAACCCGGCATAATCCTCCTGCATTGATTCTAAGACTTCTTTTCTTGAGCGAGTTTGCTGGAGTATCTGATAGGCCTGGTATAAAGTCGATTCCTTCTTTTGATACGCACTTTTTAGGTTTTCAAGTTTTGTATGTGCATCTCGGAAACTCTTTATTTGATCAGATAACTGGCTCTCAATTAGCGAGTATTTCGCTTCGATTTTGGTTTTTCTCTCAATAATATCTTCGCGTTCTGTTATATATCGTTTATTCGAGTCTAGCAGTCTAGCATTTTTCCGCTCTTGTTGACTTAGCTGCTCTTCTAAATAATTAATTTCATTCCGTGCTGTAGCCTGCTCATTTAAAAGTTCAAAGTATTCACTTTTTAAGCCTTCAATTAATTCCTCAATATTTTGATCGTAAGATGTCATCATCTGTTGTTTTTCTGCTAATTGATCTTGAATGGTTTTTAGCTCTTTTTTAGAGTTTTGCAAGAATGCTTCCTGCTCTTGTTTTTCCTTTTTCAACCCTAAAAGTCGCTCAGTTAATTCTTCTATTGATTTTTCTAATTGAGCCTTATTTTGATGGGCATTTTTCTTTCGCTCTTTTAAAACTTCTTTTCTTCCTTCTAACTTTTCTAACTCTTCGCTTGCCAATAGTAAAACCTGTTGTAGATCATTAACTGAATCATCTAATGCGATTAAATGATCGCGCATTCGCTCAACTTCTGCTTCTCTTTTTTGCATGGTTGCAGAAAGCTTAAGTTCACGATCTTTTCCATCATCAACAGATTTAGCAAGTGCTTCGTATTTTTGGTGGAGCTCTTCAATTTCATAAACCGTAAGTGCTACTTCAATTTGTTCGAGTTCTTCTTTCTTTTGCAAAAAATCCTTGGCAATAGATGCTTGTATTTTTAATGGTTCAACCTGACCCTCTAACTCATGCAAAATGTCATGAACACGATTTAGGTTTTCCTGTGTTTCGGCTAATTTATATTCAGCCTTCTTTTTACGTGACTTATATTTTAAAACACCTGCAGCTTCTTCAAAAATGCTTCTGCGCTCTTCTGATTTACTGCTAAGGATTTCTTCAACTTTACCCTGGCTAATGATTGAAAAAGCTTCCTTCCCAAGACCAGAGTCCATAAATAAATCTATAATATCCTTTAGGCGGCAGCTTTGCTTATTAATAAAAAATTCACTTTCTCCTGAACGATACACACGGCGTGTAACACTCACTTCGTGGTAATCAATTGGCAGAAAATGATCTTCATTATCTAACGTTAATGTCACTTCAGCAATATTCAAACCCTTCCTAGAATCACTTCCAGCAAAAATGATATCCTCCATTTTTGCACCTCGAAGAGACTTAGCTGATTGCTCCCCCAACACCCATCTAATACCATCAGTAATATTACTCTTGCCACTTCCATTTGGTCCAACTACTGCTGTAACACCTTTTACAAAGTCCACTGTTACTCTTTCAGCAAAGGACTTGAATCCAACAATATCCAATCGTTTGAGGAACATTGTGATTTCCTCCTTACTATTTTTCTATTTAGTATGTGATTTTAATCTGCTAACAAAAGCTCATGGCACCTTGAACAGCCTAGGGCAAATAAGACGCTCATGAATAGAAGGTGTTTTTTACCTTCAATTCATGAGTGGCTGTAGACCCAAGAGGGGCTAGGCGCTAGGCGTTGAAGCTGGATGCCTAGCGCTCTTATCCACAGTTTTAATAATTTCCTAGACGCTAGAAAAATCACTCTATCAATGTCAAGATCAAATAAACATTTTCATTTATTAGTCATGTCTAAAACATGACAAATCCTCTCATATTTTATCACAATATGTCGGATAAAGGTCGATAACTTTTAAAGACATGAAAAAAGGACGACTCAGGTAAGTCATGTTTATCACCATAAATCAATTTGCTTAAAGGAAATGATTTAATAAAAATGTGAAGTACATGACATCATCGAATGAGTCTGCCCTAGTAAAAGTTAATTATTAATTTGTTGGAGCCTTGATAATGCTTCCTGTGCAGCATGCTGTTCCGCTTCTTTCTTAGATCTGCCACTCCCAGTTCCAAAAACTTCACCATTTAATGATACAGTTGATACAAATTCCCGATTATGTGCAGGTCCTTTTTCTTGAAGAATTTTATATTCTAAAATGCCCTTCGTGTCCCTTTGAACAAATTCTTGCAGTTGACTTTTAAAATCCATCACATGCGAAAAAGCACCTTCGTCAATCTTCGGAATAACAAACTGTTCTAAAAATTGTACAACAGCCTCCAAGCCCTGATCTAAATATAAAGCACCAATAAATGCCTCAAATACATCTGCAAGTAACGCAGGACGAGCACGCCCCCCAGTCATTTCTTCACCCTTTCCTAGTAGCACTAAGCTACCAAAAGAAAGGTTATTAGCAAATGCTACTAAGGAAGGCTCACAAACAATTGCAGCACGTAGTTTCGTTAACTCCCCTTCACTCATCATCGGATACTTTTTATAAAGGTACTGTGAGATCGTTAGCTCTAAAACAGCATCTCCTAAAAACTCAAGCCTCTCATTATCTTCATAAGGCTTCTTGCGATGCTCATTCACATATGATGAATGTGTAAAAGCTTGATATAAAAGCTTTTCATTCTTGAATGAATGGTCTATAAGCTCTTGAAATTTTTTGAATTCCTCTACCTTTTTTGCAAAGGTTCTTTTCTCTTTGTAGTTAATATGTCTTGGCATAGGGTCCTCCATTTAAAAACGGAAGCGCGCATTTTTTAGCTTAAGAAAATAAGGCACTCCATAATAAAAGGAGTTAATACCTTCAATTAGGGAGGGGCTTATGACCTAAAAGGCAGTTACATTTACGACGTTCATCGTGGTAACTCCACACACACATTTTGTGCTTTTGGAAAAAAGGCGCAGGAGCAAAAAAAGTGTACTCCGTCCGAAATTTATCTTTTCATAATCATAAAATTACTTTATAAAAGGGGTAAAGCCCCGTAAGAATACGGGACTTTTAAGCAAACATTACTGTAAGCTATTTATGTAGTTAACAGCGTCACCCACTGTACCGATCTTTTCTGCATCTTCGTCAGAAATCTCCATATCGAACTCATCTTCAAGTTCCATAACAAGCTCAACTACATCAAGGGAATCTGCTCCAAGATCATCTTTGAATGAAGACTCTAATTTTACCTCAGCCTCATCAACACCTAAACGGTCAACGATAATCTTTGTTACACGTTCTAATACTTCTGCCATTTTCCTTCACCTCCCCTCAAGTATTATAAGTGATTTTTAATAGAAAAACTAGGTTTCAAACTAGCATTTTTTAAAAGAAATCCGGAATCGCCTTGTTCAGCCCCTACTAGCATAAGACGCTCAATAATAGAAGGCGTTCTTTGCATTCAATTATTGAGTGGCAAGACCCTAGAGGGGCTAGGCGCTGGAACTAGACACAACCACAGGTTACATTACCATTCCGCCATTAACATGCATGGTTTGACCAGTAATATATTTGCTTTTTTCCGAAGCAAGGAAGGTAACAATATTTGCGATATCACTAGGTTCTCCTAATTTTGCTAAAGGAATTTGTTTTAACATTTCGGCTTTCATCTCTTCTGATAGCTCATCTGTCATATCTGTTGTGATAAAGCCAGGTGCAACTGCATTTACAGTAATATTTCTAGATGCAAGCTCTTTTGCTGTTGTTTTTGTTAGACCAATGACACCAGCTTTTGCAGCTACGTAATTTGCTTGTCCTGCATTTCCACTTACCCCAACTACAGAAGTTATATTAATAATACGACCGCTTCGTTGCTTCATCATCTGACGAGTAACACCTTTTGTACAAAGGAATACACCTTTTAGGTTCGTATTAATAACATCGTCCCATTCAGCATCTTTCATTCTCATTAGTAGATTATCGCGAGTTATTCCTGCATTATTCACGAGGATATCTAATTGACCAAATTGACTAATAACTTCTTTAATCATATTTTGAACATCCTCAGTATTTGATACATCTGCTTTAATAGCAAAGGCGTTTCCACCATTTGCTTTAATCTCATCTACAACTTCATTTGCTTTCGCTTCACTACCAGCATAATTGACAGCTACACTTGCACCATTTTCAGCTAATTCAAGCGCAATAGCTTTTCCAATTCCACGTGACGCACCTGTAACTAATGCTACTTTGTTCTCTAGCATTACGACTCCCCCTTAAGCTTCTCAACAGTTGTATTCATTGTTTCTTGATCTGATATAGAATAAACAGTAGCAGATCGATCAATTTTTTTCACTAATCCTGACAATACCTTACCTGGCCCAATTTCAATAAATGTCGTTACGCCGTTTTCAATCATTGTTTTTACAGATTCTTCCCATCTTACAGGAGAGTATAACTGTTTCACAAGTAAATCCTTAATTTCTTCTTGGCTCTCAACTGGATTCGCCGTTACATTTGCAATGACTGGAATTGTTGCATCTTGAAAGCTTAATTCTGAAAGAACTTCCTGTAATTGATTTGCTGCTGGCTTCATAAGCTCTGAATGAAACGGACCACTAACTACTAACGGAATCGCACGTTTCGCACCTTTTTCTTTTGCGATTGCAGAAGCTTGTTCGACCCCTTCAGCTGTACCTGAAATCACAATTTGACCAGGACAGTTTAAATTAGCTAATTGAACAGAATGTCCTGTATTTGTTACTTCAGATGTAACACTCTCAAGCTTTTCTACAGACATACCTAAAATTGCCGCCATTGCCCCTTGACCTGCTGGTACAGCTTCATCCATAAACTCACCGCGTTTTTTCACAGCATAAACAGCATCCTCAAAGCTTAAAACACCTGCTGCGACAAGTGCTGTGTATTCTCCAAGACTGTGTCCGGCAACATAGTCTGCAGTTATTCCGTGCTGTTTAAAATGCTCCAATATCGCAATGCTTGTTGTTAACAATGCAGGCTGGGCATTATAAGTTAATGTCAATGTATCCTGAGGTCCTTCAAAAATAAGTTCTGTTAGCTTCTCACCTAAGCGGTTATCTGCTGCTTCAAAAATACGTTTTGATTCAAGTACGTGATCAAAAAGATCTTTCCCCATGCCAACAGCTTGTGACCCTTGTCCAGGAAATAAAAATGCTAGTTTTGTCATATCTCTGTCCCTCTCATTTCTTTCTGGTTTTCTTCTAATTCTTACTCTACCTCACCTTAAAGTGAAGCGTGAATTGTATCAGAAACATTGTTCGAAACCATTTCACGTGTTTGACGGATCGCGTTGTAAATGGCATTAGCATCAGATGAACCGTGTGCTTTAATAACGGGTGCCTTCAAGCCAAAAAGTGCGGCTCCACCATATTCAGAGTAATCCATTTTCTGCTTTATTCCTCGGAGCTCAGGTTTTAATATCCCTGCAGCTAATTTCGACTTCAAATTGCTTGTTAAAGCAGACTTCATCATTGAAAACACAGATAATGCGGTACCTTCAATAGTCTTTAGAGCTATATTTCCGGTAAAGCCATCAGTTACAACAACATCTGCAATAGAATTCATCAAGTCCCTTGATTCAACATTTCCAACGAAATTTAACTGAGTATTTTTTAAAAGTTCGAAAGCTTGTTTCGTTAATTCATTTCCTTTTTTATCTTCCGTTCCAACATTTAATAGGCCGATACGAGGATTCTTAATTCCACGCACCTTTTCTACATAAATTGAGCCCATGATTGCATATTGAAGCAAATGTTCTGGTTTAGCGTCCACATTTGCACCGACGTCTAAAAATAAAAAGCCTTTTCCATCCAAAGTTGGTAATGTTGGTGAAAGTGCTGGCCGTTCAATTCCTTCAATTCTACCTACAATAAATAGACCGGCTGTCATCAATGCCCCAGTATTACCAGCAGATATACAGCCATCTGCTCGTCCTTCCTTCACTTCATTAGCCATTAGCACCATAGAAGCATTCTTTTTTCTTCTAACAGCACGTACTGGTTCATCTGTACTTTCAATAACTTCATCTGTATGTATAACTTTAATTCTCGTCTGATCTGTTAAATAGGGTTTAATTTTATCTTCATGACCAAAAAGTGTCACCTCTAAGTCTGAAAAAGCAGAAATGGCTTTTATAACACCTTCTACTACAGCCTGTGGGGCATTATCTCCACCCATTGCGTCGATTGCTAACTTCATATTTATGCTACCTACCTTTGTGCTGGATTTGAGCGATACATGTCAAATTCACCTGAAAACACTAATTCACTTCCGACATAGCTGTTTACTTCAACAGTCGTACGTCCTTTTTCAGATTCGCCCTTTACAACCTTTGCTTTCGCAATTACCCGTTCATTTTCCATTACTTGTCGAGTAAATCGAATATTTGCAGTTGCAGTTAGCGCCAACTCATCATTAATAACAGCAACTGCTAATGAATTTGCTTGTGCAAACAAATGATGACCACGAGCAATTTGGTTCCTACTAAAAACATGCTCTTTTTTAATTTCTAAAATAGAAATTGCTGAATCATCTAACTGAAGATCAATAATTTCTCCGATAACTTCTTCTATATGTAACGATTTCACTTCATCGTCTAGTTTCTTTTCTGCAACATGTTTTATACGTTCTCTTAATTCTGGAATTGACAATTCTAAGCGGTCAAGACGAATTGTTTGGATACTCACTTGGAACTTATCAGCTAATTCCTCATCTGTTATAAAAGGTGTTTCACCTATAGTTTCCTGTAATAATTGCTGTCTCTCTTTTTTATTTTTTCTCATATCCCTATGACACCGTCCGAACTATTAAGACTAGGTACTAATAGTAGTATATAGATAAAGAAAAAAGAATGCAAGTAGAAAAGCGGAAGTGCCTTGAACAGCCCCGAAAAGCATAAGACACTCCTGAAATGAAGGTGCTCTTCCCTTCAATTCAGGAGTAGCTTTTGACTTGAGGGACTAGGCGCTGGAGCTAGACAGTAGAAAAGCGAAAGCGCCTTGAACAGCCCCGAAAAGCATAAGACACTCTTGAAATGAAGGTGTTCTTCCCTTCAATTCAGGAGTAGCTTTTGACTTGAGGGACTAGGCGCTGGAGCTAGAGAAAACTATTTCAAAACCATTTAATCTATTAATCTAACTTCTCCCCATCTAGAATACCTGATCGAATTAAGTACATTCTTAACCCTTCATATTTATCTTCAACCCAAAAAGATTTTGAACGAACTAATTCTACGGCATCTTGTCTTGCAACTTCTAATGCACGATAATCATGGACCATGTCAGCAACTTTGAAAATCGGCATACCACTTTGTTTTTTACCGAAGAAATCTCCTGGGCCCCTCAACTCTAAATCTCTTTCTGATAAAACAAAGCCGTCATTCGTATCTGTCATAATCTTCATTCTTTCTTTTCCTGCTTCTGATTTCGGATCAGCTAGTAAAATACAATATGACTGTTCACTTCCTCTTCCCACTCGACCGCGGAGCTGATGAAGCTGTGACAAGCCAAAACGCTCTGCATCATATATAACCATTGTTGTTGCATTAGGGACATTTACACCAACCTCAACAACTGTTGTTGAGACTAAAATATTTACCTCATTTTGACTAAAGCTTCGCATTACAGTATCTTTCTCATCAGATGTTAGCCTACCATGCATAAGCCCTACCTGATAACGACCTTTATAATAAGAGTTGAGCATACTATGAACATCCAGCGCATTTTGCACATCAAGCTTATCTGATTCCTCGATCAAAGGACAGATCACATAAGCTTGACGCCCCTTAGATACTTCTTTTTCAATAAAAGCTAAAATTCGCTCAAGCATTGTTGGCTTTACCCAATATGTTTCAATTGTTTTTCTCCCAGCAGGCAACTCATCTATAACAGAGACATCCATTTCTCCAAACGCAGTAATCGCTAGTGTTCGAGGAATCGGGGTAGCTGTCATAAATAAAACATCTGTATTAACTCCCTTTTCACGTAGCATCCGTCTTTGCTCAACTCCAAATCGATGTTGTTCATCTGTAATAACTAAGCCAAGCTTGTGAAAATGAATGTCATCTTGAATCAGAGCATGTGTCCCAATTAAAAGCTGAATCTCATTATTTTTCACCTTTTCTAAAAGCTCGCGGCGTTTCTTACCTTTAACAGAGCTTGTTAACAGAGCGACATTTACATCAAATGATTCAAACAAGTTTGATAAAGACTCTGCATGTTGTTCAGCTAAAATCTCCGTTGGGACCATTAAAGCAGCTTGATACCCAGATAAAATTGCAGCATAAACTCCAATTGCTGCAACTACTGTTTTTCCGGATCCAACATCTCCTTGAAGTAATCGGTTCATTCTAAATGGCGACTTCATATCTGTTATTATTTCATTAATTACACGTGCTTGAGCTTTCGTTAGAGGAAAAGGTAATGCCTTAATAAAGTTCTCATGACTTTCTTCAGAAAACTCATGCGATATTCCCTTTGACTGTTCTCTCTGCACTTTGCGTAACGTTTGCATCTTCAACTGAAATAAAAGAAATTCTTCATATACAAAGCGCCTTCTTGCCTGCTTTAATTCTTCCTTTCCATCTGGTAGATGAATCGAACGTAATGCTTCCTTTCTCGTCTGAAGCTTATATTTTTGCAAAAGCTCTGTTGGAAGGATTTCTTCTACTTCATCTAAAAACTCATTTAACGCAAGAGAAATAAATTTCCTCATTCCTTTAATTGTAAGCTTACCTTTTACAGAATATACTGGTTCAATTCCATTAAGCACTTGCTTAGGTCCAAATGTAAGTTCTTGAACGGTTATGGTTTGTCGATGCTTATCCCACTTTCCTATAACGGTCACCGTTGAATCGATCGTAAGTTTATTCTTAAAATAAGGACGATTGAAACAAACCGCAGAAAGTAAGTATCGACCAACTAATAAACGGAATGTAAGGCGAGAACGCTTTTTACCAAAATAAGAAAGTAACGGTTCACTATGAACCTTCCCCTCCACCGTTACTCTTTCATCATGTTTAACATCTGCAAGGTCTTTTAAGCTGTTGTCATCATATCTATATGGAAAATATTCTAAAAGATCATCAATTGTATATATACCTAAATCGTTTAAAAGGTCTTCTGTTTCATCACCAACACCTTTAATTGTTGAAATAGGTTCTGCTAGTCTTTTCTTCACATTTATTTTGCGATTCCCTATTATTATGGTCTTTAGCTGTTGACCTTCAGGAGTCGCAGCTAACCTCCTTGTGCTTGTTCTTTTCTTGCAACATACGTAATATGCTTAGTTTAACAGATTTCCCTTCAAGCTGTACAAGCTTACTAATCCAAAAGACTGAACTAATATTTTGACAAAAGTTCTTATATATAATTAAATTTTCATCATGGAAAATTGGTTATTAGAAGTTTGTAACAGAGGAATTCTTCAATTATCCAACTCAAAAAACTCGGCAAATGCCGAGTTTTTAAGTGTGATTTTATTCAACTGAGAAAATATAGGAATATAGAGGTTGTTCACCTTTATGTGTTTCAACTTCAATGTCCTCAAACTGTTCTTCAACAAATTGAACGAGTTTCTCTACTTCTTCATCGTTTGCGTCTTCACCTTGGATAATCGTTAAAATCTCATCCTCGGCAGAAATCATTTCTGAAAGTAGTTTCTTCGAAGCAGCTAGTTGATCACGATCTGTAATGGTGATTTTACCATTCAAAATCCCCATGAAGTCCCCTTTTGTAATATCAAGTCCATCAATATTCGTATCGCGAACTGCATACGTTATTTGACCGCTTTTCACATTGCTTAAGGCATCAATTAGTGCATTTTCTACATCACTAGGATCTGCAGTAGGATTAAAAGCGAGTAATGCAGCCATTCCTTGTGGTACTGTTTTAGAAGGAATGACAATGACATTTTCTTCAACAACAGAGGCAGCTTGTTGTGCCGCCATGACAATATTTGAGTTATTAGGAAGGATGATAATGGTTTCAGCATGAACATCTTTGATTGCTTGCACGATATCCTCTGTACTAGGATTCATCGTTTGTCCACCTTCAATCACTTCATTCGCTCCGATGCTTCTAAATAGCTCTGCAATACCTTTGCCCATTGTTACGGTCACGATGCCATATTTCTGCTTTTCTTGCTTTGATTCTGCTGTAGAAGCAGCTTGTGGATTTTCACCAACAATATTAGTATGTTGTTGACGCATATTTTCGATTTTCATGTTAATAAGGTTTCCATACTTTTGACCGTATGACAAAACCTCACCAGGATGTTCTGCATGTATATGTACTTTTGCAAGCTCATCATCAGCGATAACGAGTAATGAATCACCAAATTGACTTAAATCATTTCTGAAGTTATCTTCATTGAATGGTGTCTTACCAGCTTCAAAACGCACCATGAACTCAGTACAATAGCCAAACTCAATGTCTTCAGTGTTAATATGAGATTGAACACTTTTATGATGCTCAGCGTTTACAAGTTCATTCATAGACGGCATTGATGCATTTATTGTTGAAAGTTTTTCTCCTTTTAGAACAGTTAAGAACCCTTCATATACAAACACTAACCCCTGACCACCGCTATCGACTACTCCAACCTCTTTTAATACTGGAAGAAGATCAGGTGTACGCTTTAATGAATTATTAGCTTCTTTTAATGTTAATTCCATTAATTTATCGATAGAAATCTCATTTTCTGCTGCAAGCACTGCAGCTTTAGCAGCGTCTTTTGCAACAGTTAAAATTGTACCTTCTACAGGCTTCATGACTGCTTTATACGCTGTATCAACACCTGCCTGTAGTGCGTTAGCAAATTCTAAACTGTTAATCGACTGCTTCGATTCAATTGATTTTGAGAAACCTCTGAATAACTGCGAAAGTATAACACCAGAATTTCCTCTAGCACCCATTAGTAGACCTTTTGATAGAGCGCTACCAACCTTACCGATATGATCTGATGTATTGTTTTGGACTTCTTTTGCCCCTGATGTCATCGATAAATTCATGTTCGTTCCAGTGTCACCATCAGGAACTGGAAAAACGTTAAGTGCATCGACTAATTTTGCATTATTCGATAGGTGGTTTGCCCCTTGCAAAATCATCTCTGCAAAACGCTTACCATCTAAAGTTGTAATTGACACAGGTAATTTCCTCCTTACTACGAGTTCGCTACACGAACACCTTGTACAAAAATATTTACGGAATCAACAGCAAGTCCAACCGTCTGGTCTAACGTATACTTAACTTTTGTTTGAACGTTATGTGCGACTTCAGAAATTTTTGTACCATAGCTGACGATAATATACATATCAATATAAATCGTTTCGTCTTCTTGGCGAACAATTACGCCTCTGCTAAAGTTTTCTTTTCTTAGAATTTCTGTAAGACCGTCTTTTATTTGATTCTTTGATGCCATTCCAACAATACCATAGCAGTCAATTGCTGCACCACCGGCAACAGTTGCAATGACCTCGTTTGATATATCAATTTGTCCGTACTTCGTTTTTAATTCAATGGACATGATCGTTCCCCCTTTGGAATTGCTCTCACTGGCTATAGTTATTTTACTATAAGCATGGACAAATGAAAAGCGGAAGCGGCTTGATCAGCCCCGAAAAGCATAAGACGATTTATAATAGAAGGCGTTATTTGCCTTCAATTATGGAGTGGCTTATGACTCGAGGGGCTAGGCGGTGGAGCCAGACACCTTGAAAAGCAGAAGCGGCTTGATCGGTAAGAAACCATAAAAGAACTAAATGTAATTCCTTTTTTCCATATTATTATACAATACATCATAAAATACTATGTCAAGGAAAAATTCTTGAAAGCTTTACGTTGAAGTATTGCATTCCTGAGGCAGTTATGATAAATTATTAAAGTATCTCATGGCTATGTACATGACTATTGTAAAAAATGTTAGGTTTTTTTGTAGTAAGGAGGGAATAACATGGCACGTAAATGCGTTGTTACTGGTAGAAAGACTCGCTCAGGTAATGCACGTTCACACGCGATGAACGCTAATAAACGTACTTGGGGCGCAAACCTTCAAAAAGTTCGCATCTTAGTTAACGGTAAACCAAAAAAAGTATATGTATCTGCTCGCGCTTTAAGATCAGGTAAAGTTGAGCGAGTTTAATTCATATTAAGCTCTCTCTAAATTAATGTTCAAAAAGGAAGACAAAAAGAGCCTAGAACTTCAATAAAGCAAAATTTTCAACCACCAAAACGTATATATACGTTAGAAGTCGAAAAAACAAGCTTCGTAGAAATTCGATAGCTATTTTTCCCGGACTTTTTGAACTACCTATAAAGCAGAAAACATGAAATGATAGCTTATCTTAGTTTGCTATATTGCAGCTATGTTTCATATTCCATAAATATAAAACACATAAGCTAAGAAAAAAGCACCGAAATTACGGTGCTTTTTTCTTAATCTTTTTTAAACGAACCGAGCATTGCTCGAACAATTCCTCCTAAAAACTTTGGTAGCTTGATCGTATAAAATCTCATTGTTTCCCTCCTCAACCAAATCATTAAACATGCTTGTTTAAAGGTACTATTAGCGTCAAAGTTTCAAAAAATTAAATCAGTTCTTTAGCATTATATTCAGTCTGTGGAAAAAAATGACGCGAGACCTTATCTCTTTGAATCCACAAGGCTTAATCTCGACTTCTTATCATTAATATTATGCCGTCATGAAAAGAAAAAGTACCTAGTTCATGAATGAGTTCATTACTAATACATAATGTCGATCCAATGCTGATATGACAATTTTTTAATGGATATTTAAATCCTTCTAGCGTAATACCCTTCACTTCATGACTAATCGGAATAAACGATATATATTTCCACTCCTTGCGTTTCTTTATTGTATATGTTCCTGGAGTGAAGAGCGTGATATGATTTTGTCGATCGATTATTTCAATTTTCGTATTATAATTTATTGTTTTAGAAAGGAGTTGAATATTCCCTAGCATATGGTCGATTCTTCCACCAGTTGCTCCAAAAATTTGAATGAATTCATGTGATTGTTGCACTGCCCATTCTAATGCAAGCTCTGTATCTGTTTTATCCTTTTCAGCTGAAAAAATAGACAAATTAGTGAAAGCCCTTGTTAACTCATTCCTCTCTTCATTTGTAATGGAGTCAAAATCTCCAAAAGCATAGTTTAGGGGCAATCCCGACTCTTGTATGTATAACGCCCCTCTGTCAATTCCAACCCATATAACATCATCGTGATGATAATCTATTAATACAGGGAGGTTTTCTTTTGGTCCTCCTGCAACAAGTGCGATTGTTTTCATATTTACTCCTTATAGATCAAAATTTTATTAGATTTGTTTTCTTTATCCTCACTAATGGATACCTTGACTTATCACGCTTAAAAACGCTACGTCCTATGGGCTAGGCTAAGCCTGAACCCCGCATTCTAACCTTCGTCGGATAAGCCCAGCTTCTTTGTAGTTGCTTATCTCTTGAATCGAGTACCGGAGGTTTTATTGCTAATGGTATAAAAAAAGTCTGACACACGGAATGCGTCAGAACTCATTATTGTTTTGATTTAAATCTTGGATGAGTTTATTTCAGTTTTATGAATGAATGGCTTGTTTTAAGCTCTGAATTGCTTGATGGCGATCGGGTTTATTATAAATAGCCGAGCCTGCAACAAGTACAGTTGCTCCTGCTTCAACACAAAGCTTGGCCGTTTCTTCGTTAATTCCACCATCCACTTCAATTTCGATTGGAAGCTGTTTTTCTTTAATAATCGTAGCAAGCTGTTTTATTTTTGGTAAAACTTGTGGAATAAAAGCTTGTCCCCCAAAACCAGGATTTACTGTCATTAATAAAACCATATCAATATCCTCTAGAACATGCTGTATTGACTCGATAGGTGTATGTGGGTTTAATACAACACCTGCCTTAATACCTTCTGACTTGATTAATTGAAGGGTTCTATGCAGATGTTTACATGCTTCAACATGTACAGTAATGATATCCGCACCTGCACGCACAAACTCATGTATGTAACTGTCTGGTTGTTCAATCATGAGGTGTACATCTAAAGGAAGCTTTGTAATAGGTCGAATTGCTTCCACAATTAAAGGCCCGATCGTAATATTTGGTACAAAGTGACCATCCATTACATCTACATGAATGTAGTCAGCACCTCCATTTTCTACATCTTTAATCTCCAAACCCAATTTCGCGAAATTTGCCGATAGGATTGATGGGGCAATTTTTATCATACTAATACCTCGGCTTTCTATCTTTTATTTCTTCAACAAAGGTTAAATAATGTTCATATCGATATTGCGGTATTTCTCCGTTATCTACCGCTTCTTTGATCGCACATTTTGGTTCTTTTACATGTGTGCAACCACGAAATTTACAATTCCCACTTCTTTCTTTCATTTCCGGAAAACAATAGGTTAAATCTTCAACCTCAATACCTGTAAAATCTAATGAACTAAAACCAGGTGTATCTGCAACAAAGCCAGAACCTGCTGCAATTAATTCTACATGTCTTGTCGTATGCTTACCGCGCCCTAAATGTGTTGAAATATCATCTGTCTTTAGATCAAGATCTGGTCTTAAAACATTTAATAATGATGATTTCCCTACTCCAGATTGTCCAGCAAAAACTGAAATTTTATTATCTAGAATCGGTTGTAAATCATGTTCTACACTAGATTCAACAGTAGAGGTTAATAACACTTTGTACCCTGCATTTTGATAATCTTTAGCATATGACAACACTTTTTCTTTTATATTCTCTGATGGAATTAAATCTGCCTTACTAATAACTAGTATTGGCTCAATATCATTAGCTTCAATCAAAACAAGGAAGCGATCAAGCAACGCTGGACTAAAATCAGGTTCAACTGCCGAAAAAACAAGAATCGCTTGGTCCACATTACAAATAGGTGGTCTGACAAGTTCATTTTTTCGGTCAAATATCTCAAGTATATAGCCCTCTTGATCATTATCTGCCTGGTATTCAACTTCATCACCAACAAGTGGGGTGATCTTATTTTTCCGAAAAATACCTCTACCTCTGCATTGAATCATTCTTTCGCCGTCTTGCACATAGTAAAAACCACTAAGAGCTTTCACAATTTTCCCTTGTGGCATGAATAACCTCCTAGAACAATATTGTTGTTTCTCTAAACATGATGTTAATTTATACGAACTACTTTACAAAAATCCATAATAAAAGTTTGTGATTAATATTCTTGTGATATTCCATAATAAAAAACAAAATTCTGCTACTAATTTTTAACTTTTACTCCACTGGATATGGAATTGTTTCAGAGGTGACAACTTTATTATCGATCGTAATTTGGTAAAACGCACTATCATCTGGTGCAATTGTAAATACCAACCTCTTAGTTTGTGGACCTGTAATTTTGAATGAATCAAATGTTTCTGAAATTGAATTCTCAGCATCATCAATACTAATTTTAACTTCAAGCTCTTGACCTTCTTCTTCAGGTTCATATGGAATTTCTACGGTTTTTTCTACCTTCTTAGGCGGATCTGGTTCTGGACCCATGGAATATACAAGCGTTAGAGTCGTATCTTTAGGAACAACTTCTGTTCCTACTCCAGGTGATATTGAGATAAGATGCCCTATAGGAATTTCATCTGAATATTGCTCTGATTCGTTGGGGAAAAATCCTTTAGATCTTACATATTCATCGACCTGAGACTTACTTTGACCAATTAAATTCTCGATTTTTTCAAGCTTAGGTCCAGAGCTTACCGTAAACACTATGGTTTCCTCAGAAGGGATCACTTCTTCCCCTACTTCAGGCGTTTGAGTTAGAATCGTTCCTGCATTTTCTATTTCATCCGACTTCTCTTTCCTTTCAATTTTAAAGCCCTTCATTTCGAGAATCGATTTGACTCTGTCAAAATTTTTCCCAACATAATCATCAAGCACTACTTTTTCTTTGCCAGTACTTTCGTAAATCGTAATTGTTGCACCTTCTTTTGTTATTTCAGAAGCTGATGGATTTGTCTTGATGACATATCCTTCCTCTATTTCCTCATCAGAGACAAGAACAGGTTCTCCAACTTCAAATCCATTTTCATAGAGAATATCTACTGCATCCTCGTACGTTTCCCCTGAAACATCAGGTACTTCGATATCCTTTGGTAGCATCATGGGAGGTATTATTGTAAAAGCAGCAACACTAGCCGTGATTAAAATAATAAAAGTGGTAATAATAAAAATGGCAAGTTTGCTTTTTCGCTTTTTTGGTTTCTTTTCCTTCTTTGCTAGCTTTTTATTTTGCTTAATGTTCATTTTTGGTTCTTCTTTTTGATTGTCGATTGGGGAATGAACAATTGTATCCTCGATTTTATTTTGTTCAATATCTTCATTTGTAATAATAGGTATTGCTTTAGTTGCTTCGAAATCCTCAGGTATTGAAAAACGAGGTTCAGATATCCGACTTACATCAAATGCAGTTTCAAGATCTTTTTCCATTTCTTCTGCAGAATCATAGCGGTGAAAAGGATCTTTTGCTGTCGATTTTAAAATAATATTTTCTAAGCTTTGTGGGATATCGGGATTCCATCTTTTTGGCGATGGTGTTTCTGATTGCAAATGCTTTAACGCAATCGATATAGCAGATTCACCATCGAATGGCAAACGTCCAGTTAATAACTCAAATAATACGATTCCAATTGAATAGATATCAGATTTGTTATTTGCTAAACCACCTCTAGCTTGTTCAGGCGATAAGTAGTGGACAGAACCTAGTACTGAATTGGTTTGTGTTATTGTTGTTGAGCTAAGCGCCATCGCAATTCCAAAATCTGTTACTTTCACATTACCATGATGATCAATCAATATATTATGTGGTTTTATGTCACGATGAATAATATGATTATCATGTGCGTGTTGGATCGCTGAAACAATCTGCACCATTATGTTAACCGCTTTTCTCGGGTGAACTGGAGCAAACTGCTGTATGTATTGCTTTAAGGTTTGACCTTCTACATACTCCATTACAATATAGTAAATGCCATCTTCTTCACCGACATCATATATACTTACAACGTTAGGATGGGCCAAGCTTGTTGTAGATTGTGCTTCTCTTCTAAATCTTTTAATAAATTCGTCATCGTTAGAAAAATCAAATCGCAACACCTTCATTGCAACTTCTCTTTCTAGAATCATGTCCTTGGCTAGATAGACGTTTGCCATTCCACCTCCGCCAATAACCTCTAGAATTTTATAACGACCACTAATTCTTTTACCTATTAGCACTGCGCTTCACCTAATTCAAGATTTGCGGTCTTTTTTATAATGACTAGGGATATATTATCCTCTCCACCGTTAGCATTAGCTGACTGAACAAGTGAATTCGCAATCTCAGGAAGTGGATGACTTTTTAAAAGTTCTTCTTGCATTTCTTCATCAGAAACTTTGTTTGACAACCCATCAGAGCATAATAAAAGCACATTTTCTTGTTCAAATTCAATTGTAGAAACATCCAGTTCTACTGTTTGTTCTGTGCCTAATGCCCGTAACAAGACATTCTTTCGAGGATGGTGTTCAGCATCTTCTTTAGAAATTTGCCCTGATCGTACCAATTCATTTACGAGTGAATGGTCTTGAGTCACTTGCTTATAACCACTGTTGTTTAATAGGTAGCAACGACTATCCCCAATATGACCAATGGTCGCGAAGCTTGGTGTTATAATTGCACCAACAATTGTTGTTCCCATGCCTTGACATTCTGGATTTAATAAAGAATGGTCATAAACAGCTTTGTTTACTTCTGATACCTTATCAATAAACCAAGCCTCTGCATCTTTAGGGCTATCAATATTCTTCACTTGCTCCCATAATCCTTTAAAGGTAGAGATGGTCATTTGACTAGCTACATCACCAGCCAGATGACCTCCCATTCCATCAGCAACAATCGCTAACACACCAGCTTCGTTTTCAAAAACACCAACACAATCCTCATTATGCTGTCTTACTCTTCCCCTATCTGACAAATAGAAAGTATCCACCTTGGTCACCTCGTCTCCTCTTTACGCTCCTTAGCTCGAAGTTGTCCACATGCTGCATCAATATCATGGCCTTGTTCTCTTCTTACTGTTACATTAACTCCAAACTTTTTAAGCGTATCTTCAAATAACTTAATCTGATCTTTCGGTGTACGTACATAATTTCTTTCAGGTACATAGTTTACAGGAATTAAATTAATGTGACACTTTAAACCCTTTACTAATTTAGCTAATTCTTCGGCATGTTCAACTTGATCATTTTCCCCACCAAAAAGTCCGTACTCGAAGCTAACGCGTCTTCCTGTTTTATCTACATAATACTTTACAGCCTCCATTAAATCGGGCAATTTATACGCTTTATTAATCGGCATAAGTTGAGACCGTAATTCCGAATTTGGAGCATGTAATGATATAGCAAAGTTAATTTGTAGCTTTTCATCAGCAAACTTATAGATCTTCGGAATGATCCCACTTGTTGAAACAGTAATATGGCGAGCACCAATATTTAAGCCTTTATCATGATTAATAATTTTTAAGAAAGACATCATCTCATCATAATTATCAAATGGTTCACCAATTCCCATTATGACAACATGACTTACACGCTCATCAAATTCATCAAGTGCCTGTTGTACTTTTACGACTTGAGCAACAATTTCTCCTGCTTCTAAATTTCTTTTTAATCCTCCTAATGTTGAGGCACAAAATGTACAGCCAATTCGGCAACCAACTTGAGTTGTTACACATACAGAATTGCCATATTCATGTCTCATTAAAACCGTTTCAATTGAATATCCATCATGTAATTCAAAAAGAAACTTAATTGTCCCGTCTTTTGATGTTTGTTGAATAAGAGTATTAAGTGTTGTTAAAGTAAAGTTTTCACTCAAAAGCGTTCTTAGGTTTTTCGACAAGTTTGACATATCCTCAAAGCTAGTTGCACGTTTTGTATATAACCATTCAAATATTTGATTAGCTCGGAATGATTTTTCACCATTATTCTTTAACCATTCTTCCAACTCATGAAGTTCTAATGAGTAGATAGACGGGTTACTCTTCTTTTCTTCGCTGTCTTTTTTCGTCCTTGTTGTTTTCATCTGTTCCAATTTTAACCCTTCTTTCGTAAACATGCTATATAAAAACCGTCCGTTCCAAAGTAATGTGGCAGCAACTGTACTTCCCCATTTTGAAAAATAGGCTGAAGTTTTTCAGGTAAGTATTTTACTGCATCTTGATCCCGCACGAACTCTGGATGGTTCTCTAAAAATGTCTGAACGACGTCGCTATTTTCTTCTTTATCAATTGTGCATGTACTATAAACTAACACACCATCTCTTTTTAATAAAGGGGCAACAGCCTGTAAAATATTGTGTTGTAGGTCGGCCAGCTTCAATACATCTTCTTGATTTTTTGTATACTTGATATCAGGCTTTCTTCGAATAACTCCAAAACCAGAGCATGGGGCATCAACTAAAATCCGATCAAAGCTCTCCTTTTCAAACCGGTTACCTGCCAACCTGGTATCTAATGCTTCTGGAAAAATATTTTCTAACTGCAATCGGTCTGCTTGTTGTTTAATAAGCTTTACCTTATGCTCATGTAAATCAAGGGAATGAACAGTACCTGTCCCTTTCATGCGTTCGGCTATATGTGTAGATTTTCCACCAGGAGCTGCACATGCATCTAAAACCCTTTCACCAACTTGAGGATTTAGTGCTCTAGCAACTAACATTGAACTTTCATCTTGGATGGTAAGTAGTCCTTTTGAAAACGCCTCTGTTAAGGCTAGATTTCCTTTCATACCCTTTATAGCATCCTCTGATAAATCTCCATGCTCAACCATAATCCCTTTGTTTGTTAGGTCATGAAAAAGCTCTTCAACAGTTGTTTTCGTTTGATTTACTCGTGCTGTTTGCGAAGGTGGCATTAAATTCACTTCACACATTTTTTCGGTTTCTTCATATCCAAATTGTTTTACCCATTTGTCAACTAGCCATTTCGGGTGACTTGTTTTAATGGCTAGTCTCTCAACTGAATCAAATATATCATCAAAAGTGGGTATACCTTCTCGTTGAACAGATCTTAGCACGCCATTTACAAAAGCAGCAATCCCTTTATGACCTCGTTTTTTTGCAATTTCTACTGCCTCGAAAAAGATAGCTCTTTCTGGGATTCGATCAAGATAAACCATTTGGTAAATGGAAATCCTTAATAAAATTTGTACCCAAGCCTCAATTTTTTTTGCCTTTTTTAAAAAGCCTGCTAAAAAATAGTCGAGTGTTTCACGTCTTTGCAAAGTTCCGTAAACGATTTCGGTGAGTAATGCTATATCCTTCTCATTTACTTTATGCTTTTTTATCATTGAGTTTAAGAGCAAATTACTATATGCTTGATTTTTCTCGACTTGTAATAAGGTTTCTACTGCTACATCTCGTACACTATTTGGTTGTTTTTTCATCATCATCGCCTAATTTATTCCCTACGGAAATTGTTGTCCCTCTCAAATAGTCTTCTCCACTCATTTTCTTTTTACCAGATGGTTGAAGTTCAGTGATTTTAATCGCTGTTTTATTTCCAGTTGCAACGACAAAACCGTCCTGGTCAATTCCGATAATTGTCCCGGGAGATGAATCGTTTTTATTTGGCATTTTTTCTCCCCACCATAGCTTAAGCGGTTGATTCTCATAAGTGGTAAATGCAACTGGCCAAGGATTAAGACCTCTAATTTGGTTATAGATTTCTTCCCCTGTTTTGGTCCAATCAACCTTTTCTTGTTCACGTTTAATATTAGAGGCGAAGGTTGCTTTTGAATCATCCTGCTTCTTTGGTGTAAGCTTTCCTTCGAGTAATTGAGGAATTGTTTCAGACAAAAGCTTTACTCCTGCTTCACTAAGCTTGTCATGTAATGAACCAACTGTGTCTCGCTCCTCAATTTCCACCTCTGCCTGGGTAAGGATATCACCAGCATCAAGCTTTTCTGCCATATACATTATCGTGATTCCTGTTTTATCTTTCCCTTGAAGAATAGAATAATGAATTGGTGCACCACCTCTTAATTCCGGTAAAAGGGAAGCATGAACATTTATACAGCCAAATTTCGGTGCTTCTAATAATTCCTTTGGTAAAATTTGTCCAAAAGCTGCCGTGACAATAAGATCTGGCTCTAATGAAAGCACATCCTCAACCTCTTTACGAATCTTTTCAGGCTGTAACACTTTAATACCATGATTCTCAGCTTCTACTTTTACTGGTGGAGGAGTAAGAGTTTTTTTACGACCTTTTGGTCGATCTGGTTGGGTTACAACGCCGACTATATCATAGCCCTCTTTTACAAGCTTCCGTAAAATCGGCACAGAAAAATCGGGTGTTCCCATAAATACGATTTTTGTCATACGTGTCATCCTTCCGCACTTTCTAAATCATTATCTTCTAAGTATTTTTCTATCTTCGTTGTGAATAGCACACCTTCAAGATGATCCATTTCATGTTGAATCGCTCGAGCGAGAAATCCTTCAGCTTCAATGATTTTTACTTTTCCTTTTCGATTAAATGTTCTAACCTTTACATAGTTTGCTCTCGTTACTTCACCGTACAAACCAGGAAAGCTTAAGCATCCCTCAGGTCCAGTTTGTTCACCACGTTCTTCAACAATAACTGGATTGATTAATTCAATTGTTCCATTATGATCATCAATATCAACAATAGCTATTTGCTGTGAAATACCTATTTGTGGTGCAGCTAGTCCAACTCCATCATTTTCAATCATGGTATCATACATATCTGCTAAAAGTTTTGTTAGCTTCCGATCAAAAATAGTTACCTTTTCACAAGGTGCTTCTAAAACATCTGCCGGAAACATCACGATTGGTTTAACCGCCAAAAAAACTCCTCCAAACATACTCTAAAGCGCAAGCGCCTTGTTCAGCTCCGGGCAATATGACGTTAATGAATAGAAGGCGTTCTTTGCCTTCAATTCATTAGTGGCTGTAGACCCAAAAGGGGCTAGGGGCTGGATGCATAGCGCTTATTCAGTATAAAAATTTTATTATTCTTAAAACACAAGTCCAACTCACATCATCGTATTAGGACTTAGATCAATTGCAATCATTAAATCATTTGAACTCATTTCTTGTTGAAAGTGTTCAATGATCTTTCTTAATGTTACATGTAAGTTTTTTTCCCGCTTGTATTTTACCATGCATTGGTATCGATATCTATCTTTAATCCGCGGGATCGGTGAAGCAACAGGTCCTAATATCTTTGTTTCATTTTCAACATTTCTTCTTAAAATCTGAACTATTTTCTCTGTCACTGATACAACCTTTGTTATTTCTGGATGTGAGACCGTCAGAAGTGCTAGATAGTAATATGGTGGATAAGCATGATTTTTACGAAGCTGCATTTCATGATTATAAAATGAGTCATAATCATATTGACTTGCCAGTTGAATACTATAATGCTCAGGAGTATACGTTTGAATGATAACCTCACCTGGAAGCTCATGTCTCCCTGCTCTACCACTTACTTGTGTTAATAGCTGAAATGTTTTTTCAGAGGCTCGAAAATCAGGTAAGTTAAGCATCGTATCTGCGGTTAACACGCCAACAAGTGTGACATCTGGGAAATCAAGACCTTTTGCAATCATTTGTGTTCCCAATAAAATATCAGCTTCTTTGTTGCCAAATCTCGTTAAAAGCTTTTCATGTGCACCTTTTCTTCCTGTCGTATCTACATCCATACGAATGATTCTCGAATGCGGTAATACCTTGACTAATTCTTCTTCTACTTTCTGTGTACCTGTTCCAAAAAAACGAATATGTTCACTTTGACATTCCGGACATACATTTGGCATGTGTTCCTCATGACCACAGTAATGACATTTAAGCTGTTGCCCATGCCGATGGTAGGTTAATGAAATGTCACAATGTGGACATTGGATAACAAAACCACAATCTCGACACATAACAAATGAAGAATATCCTCTTCTATTAAGGAATAAAACCGACTGTTCCCCTTTTTCTAATCTTTCGGTTAATTTCTCAATTAACGATGTTGAAAACATGCTTCGATTGCCACTTCTTAACTCCTCGCGCAAATCGATAATGTCAACACGAGGCATTGATCTTTTGTTCACACGCTCCTTTAAGGTGAGTAGCTTATAAACATCTTTTTTAGATCGTGCAAACGATTCTAAGGTTGGTGTTGCACTCCCTAGCACAACTGGACATTTATGAAGTTTCGCACGGTATATGGCAACATCACGAGCGTGATATCGTGGGTTCTCTTCTTGTTTATAACTTGATTCATGCTCTTCATCGATAATAATCATACCAAGATTTTCAAATGGAGCAAAAATAGCAGATCTTGCACCAACGACAAGTTGAACCTCTTTTCGTTGGATTTTTCGCCATTCATCATATTTTTCACCAGTAGAAAGTCCACTATGAAGGACAGCCACTTTTGATCCAAAGCGACCTTTAAAACGGTGAACCATTTGCGGGGTAAGAGAAATCTCTGGCACGAGGACGATTGCTTCTTTACCATTTTTCAACACTTCTTCGATTGACTGAAGATAAACCTCTGTCTTTCCACTTCCTGTTACCCCGTACATAAGAAATACGTCATGTACATTTTCGTTGATTGATTTTAATAGTGGTGTTATCGCCTGCTGTTGCTCATTGTTTAACATTAGTCTTTTAGTTTTCTCAAAATGACGATCTTGATAAGGATCACGATAAACTTCTTTTATCTCTTCCTTTAAAATCCCTTTAGATATTAGTGCTTTAACAGAAGTATCAGACGTGTTAGCTTCTATTAATAAATCCTGTAAAGCTATTTCATTTATTTCATTGGTCGTAAAATAGGAAATGATTTCGATTTGTTTTTTTGCATTCGCAGGTAGCTCTTTTATAAGCTCTGTGAGTCTTATTAACGATTCATTCCGTTTAATGATTTTGATTGTTTTTTTATTCGTCTTTTGTTTCACTTTGTAGATGACTTCTAAATGACCTTGCTCAATTTCCTTTTGAATCATCTTTAATGAAACAGATTGTTCAATCTCTTTTAAATCGACTTGATTGCCGTTCATAAAAAAAGACTGTAGTTGATCTGCTAATTTCGTTACATCATCAGTCGTAAGTCCAAGTGCTTTTTCATATTTTGCTTTCATTGCAGCCGGTAACATTGCTTGAAATGCAGATATTTTAAAGCATAATGTTTTTTCTGTTAACCATTGACCTAGCTGTAAAAGCTCACTAGTTAAACATGGAGTTAAATCTAGTAATTCTGAAATAGCTTTTATGCGCTTGAACTCAGAATGATTTTTTGTCTCAATCACAAATCCTTGAATCTTTCTAGGACCAAATGGAACAATTACTCTCATACCTGGTGTTACTAACTCTTGCCACTCTTCTGGAATTTTATAATCAAACGCTCGATCAGTTTGCATAGCGGGAACATCAACAATAACACTTGCGTATTTCATTATCTTGCTCCCTTTAATAGCACATGGACTTTTTCTAGTAGAAGTTTTGCTACTTCCTGTTTAGATAATAGTGGTAACTCGAGACTTTCTTGATTACGACCATAAATCGTCACAATATTCGTATCTGTTCCAAACCCTGCACCTTCTCGGGTTACATTATTGGCCACAATTAAATCTAAATTCTTCGTCGCTAGCTTTTTCTTAGCATATTCCTCAACATTGTTTGTTTCAGCTGCAAAGCCTATTAAAAGTTGATGTGTTTTCAGTTTACCTAATTCCTTTAATATATCCGTTGTTCTTTCCATTTCAATATGTAAGTCGTCATTTTGTTTCTTAAGCTTTTGCTCATATGTGATAATTGGTCTGTAATCTGCTACTGCAGCAGATTTGATCACAACATCTGCTTTTGGGTATAGCTCGATGACGCGATCATACATTTCTTGAGCTGACTCAATTTGAATAGTTGTAACAAATTCTGGTGGGGTAAGTGAGGTAGGTCCTGTAATTAGTGTTACATTGGCACCAAGCTTTTCCGCCATTTCTGCGATCGCATATCCCATTTTCCCAGTAGAATGATTTGTGAAATAACGAACTGGATCAATCTTTTCTCTTGTTGGACCTGCAGTAATTAATATTTTCACATTGTTAAGCGGTCTTCCCAACTCTATTTTTTCAAAATAATGATTGAGTAAGTTAACGATTTTTTCTGGCTCTTCAAGCCTACCCTTTCCAACATAACCACAAGCTAAAAACCCTTCACTTGGCTCAACAAACTGATATCCAAAGTCAAAAAGAGTTTGGATATTTTTCTTTACTGCTGGATGATCATACATATGTACATTCATGGCTGGAGCTATCCAAACACCTGCAGTTGTCGCAAGTAACGTTGTTGTCAGCATATCGTCTGCAATACCATTAGCTAGCTTGCCAATAACGTTAGCTGTGGCAGGAGCAACAAGGACTAAATCTGCCCAATCTGCCAAATCAATGTGGGCAATCACTTTGGAATTTTTCTCATCAAACGTATCATAAAAGACATCATTACGGGAAAGCGCTTGGAAGGTTAAAGGAGAGACAAACTCCATCGCTGAATCGGTCATAATCACCTTTACTTCTGCACCAGCTTGTACTAATTTACTTGTTAAAATACATGCTTTGTAAACCGCGATTCCACCGCTAACACATAATAATATTTTTTTCCCTGATACCATATTCTCCACCCACTTTGAAAAATCTTTTTTGTATAAGGTATGGGGACGAGATCCGCTTACCTTTTCGTAATTTCTGAACCCTATTATGAAACTCGATTATTCTTAATAGTTATAGTTTATTTGTTCCACCACTATTGAGGTGGGATTGTATTCTAAGACTCCATTTTACCTTCTTTTTTTGTTGATGGTGGTAATAAGCTTTATGGAGTTATAACATTTATTGTACCAATAAATGTTTACATTGAAAAAAATAACAACCTATAACCTAGGTTGTTATTTTAAGGCATTATTTCTCTGGTCTTTGATAATTAAGAAGACCTGCATTAATTTCTTCTAATGCTTTTCCAACATATTTATACGAAACAGGTTTCGCAATTTGTTGATCACTAAGCTCCTGCATTTCACGTGCACGTTTAGCAGCAACTGTTACAAGTGTATATTTTGAATCTAATTTATTCATTAGTACATCAATAGATGGGTATAACATATTATTCAACCTCCAGTATTTTTTTATATCGTGGTGCTACTCTTTCGCGTCTACAATGCTCTGCTGTCACGATTGCCTTAATGCGATCACATGCGAAAAGAACATTTTCGTTTTCAACTACATAATCATATGCATCCATCATGACAATTTCCTCTTTTGCCACTTTCATACGATTATTAATTAATTCCTCTGTTTCAGTTCCTCTTGTAACGATACGGTTTTTAAGTTCATTTAAACTAGGCGGACTTAGGAAAATAAATAATCCTTCAGGGAACGCATTGCGTACTTGAAGTGCACCTTGAACTTCGATTTCAAGAAAAACATCTTTTCCCTCACTTAATGTTTTCTCTACATAATCTACAGGTGTACCATAATAATTTCCAACGTATTCAGCCCACTCTAAAAGTTTATTTTGTGAAATCAATTTCTCAAATTCTTCTCGAGATTTAAAGAAATAATCGATTCCATCAACTTCTCCTTCTCGCGGCTTTCTTGTTGTCATTGAAATCGAATATTCAAATGCAGTGTCTTCTTGTGAAAATAATTCTTTTCTTACCGTTCCTTTTCCTACTCCAGAAGGACCCGATAGGACGATTAACAATCCTCTTTCTTTTATCAACGTTTCTACTCCCTACCCTTCATCTGATAGATCATCTTTATTTGAAAGCCTCTGAGCCACTGTTTCAGGCTGTACAGCTGAAAGAATAATATGATCACTATCCATTATAACAACTGCTCTGGTACGACGACCATATGTTGCATCTATTAACATGCCTCTGTCTCTTGCGTCTTGAATGATTCTTTTGATTGGAGCTGATTCAGGACTAACAATCGAAATTATACGGTTGGCTGATACGATGTTGCCAAACCCGATATTGATTAGTTTAATGCTCATATGTATGCTCCCCCTATTAAAGGACAAAACTATTTTTGCCTTATAAGCCCTTTTATAATCAAAGGTATGTTAACCTATTCAATATTTTGGACTTGTTCCTTTAATTTTTCAATAATACTTTTTAATTCGACAACATTTTTTGCAATATATCCATTATTTGCTTTCGAACCAATTGTGTTTGCCTCCCTATTTAGCTCTTGTACTAGGAAGTCTAGCTTACGACCAATCGGACCTCTAGTGTTTAGTGTTTCACTAAACTGATGGATATGGCTATGTATTCTTGTTAATTCTTCACTGATATCAGCTTTATCAGCAAACAGTGCAACATCAGTTAAGATGCGATTTTCATCGATTTTACCTGAGACGTATTCTGCTACCCTTTTCTCAATTCGTTCACGGTATTGTTCAACAACAGAAGGTGCCAGTTTTTCAAGCTCAACCGTTAACATACTTATATCCTTGAGCCTTTGTTTTAGATCAACAGAAAGTTGATCACCTTCAATTTTTCTCATTTCTACTAATTGTTTAATCGCAGCATCGACTATATGAAGAAGTTTGTTTTCAAAATTCTCATTTGAAATTGACTCTTCACGAATGTCTATCCCCTGACCTAACCCAAGAATCTGATTTAGGGTAACTTCATCCTTAAAAGAAAAACGTTCTTTTATTTGGTGAAGTGAGTTCACATATTGCTCTAATAAATCCCAGTCAACTTGAATTGATTTATCAACTAATGACTCACCTTCTAGATTGACATAAACCTCAATTCGCCCTCTACTCACAAATTGGGAGATAAGTTTTTTCAGCTTATCTTCGCTACTCATGAACTGTTTTGGCATTTTTAGACTAACATCTAAAAATCGGTGGTTAACTGATTTCATTTCAACTGTAAGAAGACATGAATCAATTTGCCCACTTGCACGACCAAATCCAGTCATACTTGCTACCATTATGGATCACATCACTTTCTATCTAAAAGCTTAATTGTTGTGTGACGTCTATGTAAATTCGATATACAAATAACGATAAAGCCTCTATTTAAAATATCACGTTCTTGATCCAACAAGCAAAAGGGATGACTTTGTGGGTCACCCCCTTTTGGATTATACCATAGTCTACGCTGATTTTCTTGTTAAAAGTGAACCTGCTAGTAAAAAAGTTGGAATCGCAGATAATCCTAGAATTAATAACCAATCTCTTAGCAGGATTGGAATCGTATGGAAAATTGGTTGAAGCGGTGGATAATAAATAACAACAAGCAATAACAAGACCGATGAAATGACCGCACCAATTAAATATAAATTTTCAAATGGATTTCGTTCAAATATCGACTTTTCACTTCGACAATCAAATACATGAATAAGCTGAGCCATAACGAGAGTTGCAAATGCGATGGTTTGTGCATAAGCAAGATCATCTGGATTACGATAATACACAATCATAAACGCAGCAAGTGTAGCAATACCAATTAAAAATCCGCGCGAGATTACTTTCCAGCCTAGACCTCTAGCAAAAACTCCTTCATTAGGGTGACGTGGCTTCCGTTTCATTAAGTCACCTTCTGGTTGATCTAAGCCTAATGCCATCGCAGGTAAACCATCAGTTACTAAATTCACCCATAGGATTTGAATTGGAACTAGTGGTAATGGCAATGCAAGTAACATTGCAAAAAGCATCACAAGAATTTCTCCGACATTTGAAGCAAGAAGATATCTAATGAATTTGCGAATATTTTCATAAATATTTCTTCCTTCTTTAATTGCCGATTTAATGGTCGCAAAATTATCATCCACTAAAACTAATGACGAAGCTTCCTTTGCAACATCTGTACCAGTTATCCCCATTGAAATACCGATATCAGCAGCTTTTATAGCTGGAGCGTCATTAACCCCGTCGCCAGTCATTGCAACAATATGCCCTCTATTCTGGAGTGCTTTTACAATTTTTAATTTATGTTCTGGTGATACTCTCGCAAACACATAAACATCATCAACAATTTCTTCTAGCTCCTCAACAGTAAGTGCTGATAGGTCTTTCCCTTCCATCACCTTGCCGTTCGCCGGTAATATATTTAGCTGCTTTGCGATTGCCTCTGCTGTTATGATATGGTCTCCTGTGATCATAACAGTCTTAATACCTGCATCACGACATTCCTTAACAGCTTGTTTTACCTCTGGTCGTGGTGGATCAATCATCCCTTGTAAGCCAATAAAAACCAATTCCTTTTCAGCCTCAAAGCTAGTATTGACTTTTTCACTTTCTTGTAAAGGTTTAAAAGCAATTGCAATTGTACGTAGAGCTTGAGATGCAAGAGAATCTATTGCATTTTTCACCTTAGTTTCAAATTCACGACTTAAGTCTTCTTGTCGTTCATTCCATAAAATACTTTTTGAAACACTTAGTAGTACATCTGGTGCTCCCTTTGTTACAACAAAGCGTTTACCTGCTTTATCTTTAACAACCACACTCATCATTTTCCGTGTTGAATCAAAAGGAAATTCTTCAACAACTTCAAAATTTCGAAGCAACGAATCTTTTTTTAGGCCCGCTTTCAATGCGGCTACAATTAGAGCACCTTCAGTTGGATCGCCATCTAAATGAAATTGTCCATCTTTTTCAACGATGCCAGCACTATTACACAATGTACCAAAGGTTAGGATTTGTTGTAATGTTTTTGTTTTCGCTACATCAACTGCTTTATCTTGATGCAAAAACTCCCCGTGTGGATGATAACCAGTACCACTTACATTCCATAGTTTATCTCCAGACCAAACTTGTGTTACAGTCATTTTGTTTTGTGTTAATGTACCTGTTTTATCAGAACAAATTACTGAAGCACAGCCAAGTGTTTCGACTGCTGGTAATTTACGAACAATTGATTTTTGCTTGATCATTCGTTGTACACCAAGTGATAATGCAACGGTAACAATTGCTGGTAGGCCTTCAGGTATCGCAGCAACAGCCAGTGATACACCTGCTAAAAACATATTGTAAAGATCATGACCTTGTAACACTCCGATACCGACAACCAGTACCGTTAAGAAAAGAGCAACAACGATTAGTATTTTACCAAGCTGTTCCAAACGTCGCTGCAATGGCGTATCCATTGTTTCTGCATTTTGCAGAAGGTCCGCAATTTGTCCCATTGCTGTATTCATACCAGTTCCAACAACAATACCAATACCAGATCCTCTTGTTACTAATGTTCCCATGAAAACCATATTTGTTAAATCACCTATTCCAACATCCTGAGCTACAATAGGTTGAATCGATTTTTGCACAGGGAGAGATTCTCCAGTAAGAGCTGATTCTTCAACCTCTAAGCTTTTTGTTTCAATCAAACGCATATCTGCGCCGATTCGATCACCAGTTGTGAATTTTACAACATCTCCAGGGACAAGCTCTTTAGAAAGAATCCTCATCCATTCTCCGTCCCTTAAAGCCATTACTTGAGGTGCTGAAAGCTCCTTTAAAGCCTCTAATGATTTTTCAGCTTTTCGTTCTTGAAAAAATCCTAATACACCGTTAACGATCACTATTGCAATAATGGCGATAGCATCAATATATTCTCCCAGTAAACCAGAAATTAAGGTTGCTGCTAATAATACTAAAACCATAAAGTCCTTAAATTGACTTAAAAACACTAATATTGCGGAAGGTCGATCAGCCTCTTTTAATTCATTATATCCGAATTTTTGTTCGCGCTTATGAACCTCCTTACTTGTAAGTCCTGAATCAACATCCGTATGAATTGAATTCATTACCTCTTCTGATCTCATCTCATGCCATTTCATGAATCACCTACACACCCCTTAAACAGAAAAAATTTTACGTTTGATTAACGGCTATATCTAGCTAGAAGTCTTGCTCCTTTTCCTTTTCACTCCCCGTAAATGTCCGATAAGTCTTTCTAATCAACAGCAGAGACAAGTTCACTCCCCCTGTTGGAAGTTTCGCTATATCACAACTTATTCAGACTCGTCCTAAAACATGCTATAATCAGATAGAAAACTTACCTAGAGATCAGGAAACCTAAAAACGTTTTGAAAATTGGTAAGATATATAAATATTTCATACACTCAAGGTGCATGTTGACAGAAGGAGTTTATGCCATGTCATTTGATGGTTTATTTACATATACAATTACACAGGAATTAAAAGGAGCACTTTATAACGGTAAAATCACAAAAATTCATCAGCCATATAAATATGATCTTATTTTCCAAATACGATCAGGTGGAAAAAATCACCGATTGTTTCTTTCTGCCCACCCAAGCTATGCAAGAATTCATTTAACGAATGAGAGCTATGAAAATCCAAGTGAGCCACCGATGTTTTGTATGCTTTTACGAAAACATCTTGAGGGTGGTGTGATCGAAAACATTCAACAGCTTGATATGGAAAGAATAATTATCATTGATGTAAAAAGTAGAAATGAACTTGGAGATTTAACAGAAAAGCGGTTAATGGTGGAAATTATGGGCAGACATAGCAACATTGTACTCGTTGATAAAGACCGTAATATGATTTTAGATAGTGTGAAACATTTATCACCAGCGGTTAACCGCCATAGAACTGTTCTTCCCGGCCATACGTATGTCTTGCCACCAGGACAAGGTAAAGTGAACCCTTTTGAAGCTGATGAAGAAACTATACTAAAAAAGCTAGACTTTAATTCAGGAAAGCTTGACGGACAGCTTGTCGAGCAATTTGCAGGGATATCTCCGCTTTTTGCAAAAGAGGTAATCCACCGATCAGGGCTCGTTAATCGAACAACCTTACCAAAAACATTTTTATCCATGCTAGATGAATTAAGAAATGAACAGATTGAACCGCAAATTTTCTATCAAGCGAAACGAGAAGTATTTTATATGATGAATCTCACACACCTAGATAGTAGGGAGCGTAAAATCTTTACAACCATCTCTGAATTGCTAGATCGATATTATTATGGAAAATCCGAACGAGACCGTGTAAAGCAGCAAGGAAATGATTTGGAACGTTTCATTATAAATGAAAAAAAGAAAAATGAAACCAAAATAAAAAAATTAGAAGCGACATTAGATCAGGCCGAAAAAGCCAATCAATTTCAGTTATACGGTGAATTGTTAACAGCTAATTTATATGCTGTAAACAAAGGAGATAAAACGGCAGAGGTTGTCAACTATTATGATGAAAATAACACGATAATCACCATACCTTTAGATGTACAAAAAACTCCATCTGAAAATGCTCAAAAGTATTTTTCTAAATACCAAAAGGCGAAAAATTCAGTTGAGGTTGTACAAGAACAAATTGAACTAGCAAGAAATGAAATTGTTTATTTTGAAGGATTGATACAACAAATAGAATCTGCCTCTCCTAGAGATATTGAAGAAATTCGTGAAGAATTAATGGAAGGCGGCTATTTAAAGCAAAGACAACCAAAAGCAATTAAAAAGAAAAAGCTACAAAAACCACAATTAGAGCACTATGTTTCAAGCGATGGAACTGAAATTTTAGTTGGCAAAAACAATAAACAAAATGAATTCCTAACAAATAAATTGGCTGCACGCGATGATGTTTGGTTTCACACAAAGGATATCCCAGGTTCTCACGTAGTGATCAGAAGTAAAGATCCTTCAGAAAAGACGATTTTAGAAGCTGCAAATATTGCTGCCTATTTTAGTAAAGCAAAAAATTCAAGCTCCGTACCGGTTGATTTTACAGCTATAAGACATGTTAAAAAGCCTAGTGGTTCTAAGCCCGGATTTGTTATTTATGATCATCAGCAAACCGTATATATCACTCCAAGTGAGGATTTGATTTTCCAATTACGGAAAGGATAAATTCTTATTTAGAATATTATCTTAATGAGGGTGACTCAGAAGGATCACTCCCTTTCTAAGTCACCCTCATGCTATTAGCACTTTATACTATATACTAAACTTTTTTATTTAACTCTTATTTTTTCTATTATGATGGATTTACATCTTTAATGTAGGAGTGGAATTATGAACTAAAAATTATCCTATCTTTATATAGCTACAGGTGCAGCTTTATGGGGTATGATTGGCATTTTTGTTACCTATCTTTATGAGATAGGTTTTACACCTACACAGGTGGTCGCGATTCGTGCTATGTCGGCAATGTTCTTTCTATTAATGTTTGTCTTAATTAAAAACCCACAATCATTAAAAATAAACATTTCAGATAGTAAGTATTTTATAGGTACCGGTATTTTTAGTATAGTCCTTTTCAATTGGTGTTTATTTCACGCGATCCAAGAAACCTCCATTTCAATAGCAAGCATCCTTCTCTATACAGCACCTGCTTTTGTAACGATTTTTTCAAGAGTCTTGTTTAAAGAATTGCTAACACCTAGAAAGATCTTATCTTTGATTACTACTTTAATAGGTTGTTCATATGTTATTGGTATCTTACCTAATTCAAATGAATCTATTACATTATATAGAGTAATGCTTGGCCTTGGATCAGGGGTGTTTTATGCCCTTTACAGTATTTTTGGGAAATTTGCTCTAGTAAAGTATGACACTTTAACTGTGACAGTATATACCTTTATTTTTGCAGCCGCTGCTGTGACACCCTTTAGTGGTCTATGGACTGTTTTACCATTATTCAGGAGTTTAGAAGTCTGGCTATACATATTAGGCCTCGGATTTCTTTCAACAATGCTTGCGTTTACTTTATATACAAAAGGGTTGAATTTCATAGTATCAAGCCGAGCATCTATTATCGCTACTATAGAATCTGTAGTAGCAACAATTGTGGGTATTTTGCTTTTTAATGAAAAATTAAGTTTTTGGCAATACTTTGGCATTTTATTGGTTATTTTAGCGGTCTTTATTGTTCAAGAAACGACTAAAGAATTCACTAAAAAGAGAGTGACTCAATCTAAGGAACATCCCCTTCCTGAGTCACCCTCATTCATAATTAATTTTTAAAAGTTGGAATATCTAATACTAATTTATAGGAGTCTATTAAACTATATAAATTATGTATTTGTTTTACTTGCTTTGCTGCCCAGCCTATATCTGTTGCATATTGATGTGAAGCATAGCCATTTGAAGCACTAGAGCTAGGATTCCATCTCATTTTATAAAGGGTATCTTGACCTGCATTAATATAGCCCTGCGCGATAAACTTTGATCCACCAATAATCGCAGCTTCAGGAGTAAACCATCCAGCATTATAAGCATACTGCGCACCACTAGATAGAGCAGATCCATCATATGCACCAATTCCATACATATTATAAACAGTTTTCCCGTTTACTTGGACTCCTGTTGAAAGCTGGGAGGTACCATTACCAGTTTCTAGTAATGCATGTGAGATTAAATAAATTTCATTCACATTATATGCTTGTCCTGCTGTTATAAAAGCAGAAGCTAATCCTTTTAAACTACCTTTTCCAGAAAGGATTTTCTCATTTACTTCAGTTGGATTAAGATTAGCTGGAAGAGATAATTTCAGATATTGAAGTGAATCAACTGGCGTATTTAAGAAATTATTAGGATCTAAGTAATAGGTGACATCTTCAGGACTAGCATTTACCCAAGATTTATTATAGTTAACTTGGTACCAATCATATCCATCATTGCCCTTTACTTTTGACAAGATTTGCAAAGGTTGTCCTTGACTAACAGTGCCAACTACCCAAAAATTAGTTCCCGCACCTCCACGAACATTCCATCCGACACCTTTAACTGTAGCAGAAGTAGAATTGTTTATGGTTAAAGCATCTTCCCTAATATACGTATTATATTCCTTATCTGTTTGTGGATTAACAGCCATTTGAATATCCGTTAATTCGCTCAAAGAAATGTCATAGTAATTTGATGTTTTTTCAGTATCAACATCATTAGGTGTGCTTGGATTATACGGTTCTGTCAATGACAAATATTGTGAACTTACATAGCCTGTTTTCCCGTTAACTGTAACCCTAGCCCAATCATTTTCTTCAGAATAAACTGTAACAATTGTACCTCTAGAAAGTTTCGTTACGATAGACCCACTTGTGGAAGCCTCTGATCTAAGGTTTAAAGCTGATCCATACATAACATTTACATACTTAGATATCGTTTTGTTTTCATTGCTATCATTTTTATCAGATTGCTCACCCTGAACAGCATCAGGTTCTGATCCAGCACTCGGCTTAGAGGTAGAGAGGTATTGTGAACTTACATACCCATACTTCCCATAGGCTTTTACTTTCGCCCAGCCATTAGCTTCCGAGTATACAGTTATCTCGACACCACGAGCGAGCTTAAGGATAATCGATGAATTAGTTGATGCACTATTCCGCATATTCAAGCTGGAACCAAGGCTTACATTGACATATTTCTTTTCCTCAATCTGTTCAGGCTTTTCGATCGTTTCGGAATTTGGTTTTACTGCAGTGAGATAATCTGAACTCACATATCCTTCTTTTCCATTCCCTTCAATTTTCGACCAGCCATTTGCTTCCGAGTAAACGGTCACTTCTGTTCCCTTCGTTAATTTTGTGAGAACCGTTCCACTCACCGAAGCTGTTTTTCTTACGTTTAAGCTCGACTTTTCACTAACATTGACATACTTCGTTGAAGGTTGTTGAGCAGAAGAGCTTGGACTAGTATCTTTATCTTTACTTGTTATTGAAGAAATTAGGTATTGACTACTAACATAACCTGTTTGTCCAAAAACTTCGACTTTCGCCCAGCCATTAGCTTCTGAGTACACCTTAACTTCTTTTCCTTTTGCTAATTTTACAATAATAGAAGCATTGGTGGATGCACTTTTTCTCATATTTAACGATCCACTATTTACATTTACATACCTAGTTGTTGGCTCAGGTGTAGGTGTTGAGCTATTACCTACATCCGAATTCTTCGGTATTAAGTAAGCAGAATTCACATATCCTTCTTTTCCACTTGCCTTCACCTTCGACCAGCCATTTGCTTCCGAGTAAACGGTCACTTCGGTTCCCTTTTTTAAGGTTGTGATAATTGTTGCACTCGTTGACCCACTCTTCCGCAGGTTTAACGAACCACTGCCTACATTTACATTTTTTGTTGTTGACCTGGCAGTTGGTGTTGCTTCAGGCGTTGAACTAGTGATTTTTTCGGAGTTTGTCGTTGTTAAGTATTTTGAACTTACATATCCTTCTTTTCCATTTGCCTTAATTTTCGACCAGCCATTTGCTTCGGAGTAAACTGTTACTTCAGTTCCCTTTTTTAAGGATGTGATCAGTTCTGCACTCGTTGACCCACTTTTCCTCAAGTTTAACGAACCACTGCTTACATTTACATATTTTGTTATGGTTTCAGGTGTTTGTTGTGAAATAGTGCTTTTGTCTAAGTTTTTCGATGTTAAATATCTAGAACTTACATATCCTTCTTTTCCATTTGCCTTAATTTTCGACCAGCCATTTGCTTCCGAGTAAACAGTAACTTCTGTCCCCTTAATAAAAGTTGCAATAACTTTTGCACTAGTCGACGCACTTTCTCTTAGGTTTAGGAAACCACTGCTTACATTTACATATTTTGTTGATGTATACACACTTTCGCTATCTACCGTTTCACTTTGTGCAGCAAAAACTGTTTCTTCAAATGCAATTGTTGATAGTACTGCAAAACAAAAAGTAGGTAATAATGCCCTTTTCATAATTCCTCCTTACTTAATCTAATATGACTAAATTATGTATCACCCAAACTCTATAACTCTATTAAAGTAGTGGTCAATATAATCTTAGCATATATTGTAAATAAAAATGACGAAATGTGTATCTTTTAGGTAATATTAACTATATAAATACATTAATTTACCAATAAGAACAATTATTTATAATTTGTGATTTCTAAGTTTATTTTTTTGGCTATGTTAAAATTATTGTTGTTTTTTTGCACTATGTTTGATTGGAACGGATACGTGAGACTACTGCTTAGAAAAGCGAGTCAAAGGGAGACACCACAGGCGCAAGGCGCCGAGGAGGCTCCCGGACCGCCCACAGAAAGCGAACTCCTCTCGCTGCAATCAACAGTCAAGTTTAACAGAGCCTAATAATTAGATAAAACAAAAAAATGGATGAACTAAGATAAGTCCATCCATTCTCCAAACCATGCTAATTTTTACGTTTTTTGTTCATACGTTTTTCATACATTTGATCTAACTCTTCTATAAACTGATCATCAAATTGTAATGAGAGCTGTTCACAAATTTGTTTGGCAAGTATTGGGCTTGCCCCATTTGTTGAAACAGACAAGGTTAACCTGCCTTTTTTTACGGATTTTGGAACTATTACATTCCCTTTTTCAGCTTCACTTGCAACGTTTATTAATTGATTTATTCTGGCATTTTCAGCAATCCATTCATTTATTGCTGGGACGTTTGTTGCTGCAATGATTATAAACGCATGCTCTAAATCAGAAAACTCAACCTCTTTTTCTAGCCAAAGTAGTTTCTTCTGATTGCTTAATTCTTTAATTTCTGCAACTACCTCTGGACTGACAACAATGACATTTGCTCCTTCCTCTAAAAAAAGAAGAAGTCGTCTAAGCGCGATCTTGCCTCCACCAACTACTAGTACGATCTTATCTTTTACATTAATGTGGAGTGGAATCATGGCTTAAACCTCTAGTAAAGGTATATTCACTATCTTTGTTATCAATTGCTTCATTTACTCGTTCTATAAATAACTCAAGTAGGATTGGGTGAGGACCAAGATATGAACATACCTCGATTTGTCGGTCTCCCCAATCATACTTATTAATCGTTTGGTCGATTTCTCTCTTTAATAAACCTGTAAAGATTAAATAAGGAATTACAAATATCGAATGTTCATTAGAATGGTAAATATCATCTATCATTTGATCAAATCTTGGATTTGCTGCCGTTAAAAAGCAAGTATGAACTTGTTTTAAGTTTGATTTATCATGTAGGACAGACGAAATTTCATTCAAATCATGAACAACATCCATATCACTACTACCTCTACCAACAAGAATCGCAATCGAAGAATTCTCGATATCCGCTTTTTCAATCATTTTGTCGACTAGCATATGTGCTAATTTGTTGTCAACACCAATTGGTCTACCGTATGTTACGAAAACCTTAGGATACATGGCCCTCACATGAGCAAGCTCTTCTGGAATATCACTTTTTGCATGGGCAGCTGTTAAAAGAAGTAACGGGACTACTGCAATATGTGTTGCACCTTGATCCACACATGATGTAAATCCTGCCTCGATTGATGGCTCTGCAAGTTCCAAAAAGCACACCTCTTGAATTGGTGCTTGTACCTGTGGTTTTATTTTATCGATAAATGCACATGCTTCCGTGCGAGCCTTTGGAACACGACTTCCATGACAAATATACAAAACTGCTTGTTTCATATTGTTAATGCCTCGCTTTGGGTATTTTTCATTAGCATATCCTCATACCAGTTAAGCTTATCCCTTAAGCTAACAACCTCACCGACGATAATCATACTTGGATTCTTAATCATATGCTGCTTCACTAGGTCATAGATATTCTCAAGTGTACCTGTAATAGTTCTTTGAACATCTGTCGTTCCCCAATGTATTACTGCTACGGGAGTGTTCGGATCTTTTCCATTTTTTATTAGCTGTTCTTGAATATATGGTAGATTACTCACACCCATATAGATGGCCAATGTGTCGATGCCATTCGCTAACGATTCCCATTTCGTTTCTTCATTAGCTCCAGCTCTTCGATGACCGGTTACAAAAGCTACACATGAACTTAAATCACGATGTGTAACAGGAATACCAGCATACGCAGACGCTGCTACTCCAGATGTAATACCTGGTACAATTTCAAAGGGGATATTATGAATAGCTAAGGCTTCAGCTTCTTCTCCACCCCGGCCAAATACGAAGGGATCTCCACCTTTAAGCCTTGTTACAACTTTGCCACTGTTCGCATACTTAACTAAAAAATGATTAATGGTTTCTTGCTTCATCGTATGATAATTTGGGAGTTTCCCACAATAAATTAGTTCACAATCTTTTTTTGCATGCTTTAATATTTCTTGATTAACTAAGCGATCGTAAAGAATTACATCGGCTTTTTGAATGCATTTAAGTGCTTTAATTGTCAATAAATCTTCGTCACCAGGGCCTGCTCCAACTAAATAAACCTTCGCCATCGACTTCTCCCCTCCTTTTAATTAAGCTAATTTTAACAATTATGTGTCTGAACAAAAATTAACACCAATGAATAATACTAACCCTTAAGATGTAAGGCCAGATGTGAAAAAGTAGCAATCGAATAATCACCGATTGCTACCTTTATGGTCTATACACTTACCGAAAATTTAATCGTAACTATAACGTTAATTTACCATAATCAATTCTTTTTTGACAAGAAAGTCTACTATTTGTTTCACAGATTCTTCAACAGTTTGAGTTTCCGTATCTACAATAATAGCTGGATTTTCTGGTTCCTCATATGGTGAATCAATTCCTGTAAAATGTTTTATCTCATTATTTCTCGCCTTTTTATATAATCCCTTTGGATCACGAACTTCACATTCATCTAATGAACATTTAACATACACTTCAAAAAATTCATTTTCTGAAAGAATATCTCTCACTTGTTGTCTGTCTTCACGAAATGGTGAAATAAATGCAGTTAACACGATTTGACCACTGTCAACAAATAATTTTGATACTTCGCCAATACGACGGATGTTTTCTTTACGATCTTCATCAGTAAAGCCCAAATCTTTATTTAATCCATGTCTGATATTGTCTCCATCCAAGACATATGATTGAATGTTTGTTTCAAATAAATGTCTTGCAAGTGCATTTGCTAATGTTGATTTTCCTGACCCCGAAAGACCTGTAAACCATAAGACATAGCTCTGATAATTATTTTTCTTTCTTCTTTCTTCTTTAGTGACAGATGAGTCGTGCCACACAATGTTGTTCGTAGCCATGTGGATGACCTCCTTATGAATTTACTGTTTCTTTCATTCCTTTAATCAACACTTCAACAACTTCTTTACGGCTAAACGTACTTGGTGGTAATTCTCCATTTCGAAGCATAGCACGAACCTTTGTCCCAGATAAAATCACGCGATCCTCATTACCGTGTGGGCAAGTTTTTGATGAAGCCATTGCTTCACATTTTGTGCAATAGAAGCTGTGTTCAAAAAATAACGGTGTTATGCCTAGTTCATCTGCAGTAAAGTTAGAGAAAATTTCCTGTGCTTCATAAGTACCGTAATAATCACCAACACCAGCATGATCTCTTCCAACAATGAAATGTGTGCAGCCGTAGTTTTTACGAACCATTGCATGGAAAATTGCTTCACGTGGCCCTGCATATCTCATTGCAGCTGGGAACACAGCTAAATGTACACGATCTTTAGGATAATAGTTTTTCAGTAAAACCTCATAGCTTTCCATGCGAATATGTGCAGGAATATCATCAGATTTTGTTTCTCCCACTAGTGGATTTAAGAATAATCCGTCAACTGTTTCAAGTGCTGTTTTTTGAATATATTCATGTGCACGGTGCACTGGGTTACGAGTTTGGAAGCCAACAATCGTTTTCCAGTTTAATTCAGCAAATTTCGCTCTTGATTCTTTAGGATCTAAATAATATTCAGCAAATTTCTTTTCTGGACGTTGAACAAGTGTGATTTCTCCTCCAACATATACATTCCCTCGTTCAAACATTTTTTTAACACCCGGATGTGCAAGCTCATTTGTACGATATACATTTACTGCCTCTTTTTGTTTATCAGGTGTAAAAATGTCTGACACGGTGATCGTCCCGTATGTAACATTTCCTGCAACAAGACGAACCTCGTCACCAATTGCTAGAGTAGCTGCTTTTTCTTCAGTTACTGGTAATGTGATTGGAATACTCCACACATGACCGTTTTTTAATTTCATATTTTCAACAACAGACTCGTAATCTTCTTGTGTTAAAAATCCTTCAATTGGGCTGTAAGCACCAATAGCAATTAACTCTAAATCACTCAATGCAATAGCATCAAGCTCGATCTCTTGATGAATATGTGAAACATTTGCTCCTAAAGATAATTTTTGAATTAATTTTCCTCCGTGTGGAAGTAAGCTCATTTTAATATCCTCCAATTCATATTAGAAAAACACTTGGTTTGTCGCCAAATCCTATTAACGACAGCCTAGGTTTAACACATTAAATCATTCTTAATATTCAAATTCTGATAAATATATTATATTTAATGGGGAATAACCTTAAATCCCCCCACCCTCTTCATGAACAGTACTTCTTTCTTGTTTACTAGCCCTCATTAAACTCAGAGCTCCAACTGTTGCAAGCAAAAGACTAGCCAAGACAAAAATCGTATATAAATCAGTTTCAATAAACAGCTTAACTAAAAAATATGACATCGTTAGTGAAATTAGTGGAGAGATTAACCAAACCATTAACATGTTTTTAACAATTTTTTGCTGAAACACATTTGCACCTGATTTTGCAATTCCAATCCCTAATATTGACGATGTTGTAATTTGAGTAAGAGGTACTGGGATTCCAAAGATCGATGCGATAGTAACCAAGGTTGCACCTGTGCTTGAAATAAGTATTCCTTCAATTTTTGAAAAACTAGTAATCTTCTTACCATTAGTTTCAAGTACTCGACGACCTAATATTAGTGCACCTAACGCAACAAATAATCCCCCAATCAATGTTCCTTTAGAAACTGAAAGGATTTCTGCACTTACTAGAGGACCAACAGCATTTGCTACATTATTCATTCCTGCTGAAAAGGCCTCGAAAAACCCAGCGAAAATAAGAAGATACGTAATAATCTTTCCTTGAAAAGCATATTTTTCAGTTAGTTTAAAGTAATGTAATATTTTTATGAAAATAAAGGCTATCCCAAAGGCAATAATTGGAATAATGACCCAATAAAAAACAATCCAAAACAAATTGTTCACATATAATGCTTGATTAGCAATCCCTACACCAACTACAGAACCAACTGTTACTTCACTTGTAGATAGAGGTATACCTAGTAAATTAGCTAAAAAAAGTGAAAAAGTTGCTGAAAAAAGTATAATGACAACAATTTTTATTGAGATAAGTGACGATGGAATAATTCCTGAACTTATCGTCTTGACTACTTCTCCTCCGCCAATAACTGCCCCTAATAAAACGCCTATCGCACATAAAATAAGAGCATTTCTTGGACGTAAAATCGCCCCTGCCCCATATGCGACTCCCATTGAAGCAGCAGCGCCACTTGCACCTATATTCATCGCAAAAAAGAAGCTGATCACAATTGCAATTATCTCTAACATCGTTCATTTCCCCCTATTGATGGAGGCCACATTCTGTTTTCATTTGCCCAGACCATCTGCCAGATCTTAAATCATTTTCATCAAAAGCAGGCTTTGTGCAATGAAAACAGCCAATGCTCGGATATCCTCTGTCATGTAATGGATTGTAAATTAAGTCATTTTTATGAACGTATCTCCATACATCCTTCCACGACCAATGAATAAGCGGGCAAATTTTAATTGAATGAAAGCGATCATCCTTATTTATATAATTAACGTGTTTTCTCGTTTCAGATTGTTCACGTCTTAGACCCGAAATCCATGCAGTAGATCCTTGTAGTGTTTCATTTAAAGGAGCAATTTTGCGGATATCACAGCATTTATTTGGAGCAGTTTCCCAGAGCTTATCACCGAATGATTTAGCTTGCTCTTCTAATGTTAGCTTTGGTTTTTTTAACTCGATATTAAGTGTTGGATACTTCTCCTTCACTTTATCTATTAGCTCATATGTTTCTTTAAAGTGAACATCTGTATCCAAGAATACGATTTTAGCATTAGGCTTTACCTTCGAAATTAAATCGATTAAAACGATCCCTTCAATTCCAAAGCTACAAGCATAAACAATTTCTTCTCCATAATGGTCATATGCCCATTTTAATACATTCAGTGCACCTTTATAGGTGTCATCTACTTCAAAATCCTCGCTCACTTCAGTCCAATTCTGATAAGTTAGCATACTATTCACCTCTTTCTTTCATACTATTTAACTTGGTTTTAAAACCCGTATATTCTTACGTTAATAGTCGGAATTACAACCAAAAACCAACCATTACAGTATGAATTATACACGTAAGTTTCATTTTTTCAAACATTTAGTATGGTCATCTTAATTGTAACTATTCGCCTTTAAACTCCCCTTACAATAAAAATTAGTGTTAAGGCGATAAAAAGCCCTCCAACCGGCGGAAGACTATATAAGGACGATCTACCCTTATCTTCCAAATTGGTATTGTTTTGGCTGGAATTAGCACCTTACGTTAAGTAGGTTGCTGGGCTTCAAAGGGCCAGTTCCCTTCACCACTCTTGATAAGAAATATGCTATTGATTCAAAATTTTAACACAATTCTTTTAAATGTCAACCCGAGTTTATCCATCGGATTAATAATTTTACTGAGAATTTATTTTCATTCATAATTTCTTAACATTTTGGACAATTATTTGATTAAAGCATCAAGTTATTTTTATTGTAATACAGGTTATATATTACAAACGTACATGGATATTTCAATTCGAGGGTAAAACTTGTCTAGCAATAAGCATATTCCTTTTTTCACCTAGTAAACTAATACTAAAAGGCAGAATTGGGAGTGGTTCAAGTATGTGGGTGATCATTCTAAATATTTTATATTCATTTGTTGGATTCTATTTTTTTTGTCTCTGTATAGCGTATGTGTTTATATATAAACCAAACAAACACTTTTTAAATGATATAAAATCCACGAAACACGCCTACATTTTTTCTTTACTTGGGCTTGCGTTGTGGGTCGTTTTAGAAAAAATGAAAATTCCTGATAAATGGTTTAATGTCGTTTACAAAGGAGTTTTTTTGACAGGAGCGGTTGCTGCGTTTATTTTCATGGTTTCTAGTTTGTAAAATCACTTCTTACTAAAATAGCGATTTATTCTGTTCAAAAAGGCAACCCTTTTTAAGAGATTGCCTTCATCCACGCAAATTAACTAACTATAAATTGTGCAATCTCTTTATTTAATTTTTTCATCTCACTATAAAACAAACCATGGCCGCTGTACTCAAACGGAATAAGTTTTGAGCCTTTTATTCCTGCTTGTAGTAATTCGGCAAAAACGAAAGGACAGATCTTATCATGTTTACCATGGAAAATACCAGTTGGTATACTAATCTTAACTAAATCCTGACGCAAATCTTCATCTCTTAAAGAGATAGCACACATTGCTGTTGCATGACCTGATGCTTCAAGTCCTAAGCTTTGGAACCAAGCTTTAAAACTTTCTGTTAAATAACGCTCAAAAAAAATATCCCCAAAGTCCTCAAGCATCTTAGGTCGATCAGTATATGTGTCTTCGATTAATTTATTTACTTCCTCTTTTGTTTTTCCATAAGGATAACCTTGCCGCTGGGTGAAAGCAGGGGCTGCTGCTCCGAGAAGGGCTAATTTAGCAACCTTATGTCCTCCATGTCGTGCCATATACCTTATTGCAATTGCCCCACCCATAGAATGTGCTACTAGGATTACACTTTCTAGTCTAAGTGTATCAATCACGATTCGGATGTCATCTGCTATTCGATTATACGAATATCCTTTCCATGGTCGATCCGATTTCCCAAATCCACGATAATCAAGCCCAATACAACGGTAACCTAGTTTAGGAAAATGGTTAAACTGATATTCAAACATTTTATGATTAGCAGGCCATCCATGTAAAAATAAGATTGGTTTCCCCTGTCCAGGATCAATATCCTCTACAAAAATATTCACATTCTGTTCAACTGTAATGAAGTATCCCATTTGACTCCTCCTAATTAATACATGTAATAATTTAGTTTATTAGAAGGTATCTTTCATATATGTTAAATAAAGACAATCAAACATAAAAAGCAGTGAATTTCATCTAGTGAAATCCACTGCTTTTTTTCGAATTTAACCTATTATATATTAGTAAAATTCATTGATGATGAAGATCCTTACCTTTAAGTAGAGTTATAATACTATAAGAAATCGTTTCCCAGATTGACTCATCATTTAGATAAGAATTCCGGAGCTTTTTATACATCTCCATTTGCTTATCTTTGAAGTCTGGTGAATCGTTTGCTGGTAGTGCACCTCTTTCAAGATCCACTAGGTTTTGAATCTTCTGTGCTCTTGGTCCCCAAACAGCTTGTTCAACTCCGTTTTGATCAATAAAAATAAAGATTGGAATCGCACGAGAAGTACCATTTGTCAAATATTGATCCATTAGCTCAAGATTTTGATCTCTTAGTAAAAATCGCACTTCCATATTAGAAGCTTCTGCAATTTTTAACAAAATAGGATTATTAACAAGTGCATCACCACACCAGTCTTCGGTCAAAACAATGACTCTAAGCTGTTTCCCTTGAATCTTCTCTAAAAATACATCATCATCCTCATTTAAAATAAAACGGTCATAGATTGAGAGCATCTCATCTTTATTTACAGTCATCTGATTTTTATATTGTTCAAATGTAAGCCCTTTAAAAAACCAATTATTAAGATTCATCTTCATCACCTCAGCATTGAATTAGCATTTCTTTTTCATTTCATTAAAGTTATCAAATTTTGATGAGGTTATCCAATAATATGCTTAAAAAGCAAGATGTACTGACAGCGCAAAGACAATCAAAAAGACAAAGAAAGCCACCCTCTATCATTCTAGAAAATGGCCTTCTGATAAATTTTTTCTTATTCACTTAATTTTCTAACCAAGCTTCTGATGAGGGATTTTCTCTCCACATTTTTAACTTGTTAAGTTCTTGTTCACTTACATAACCTTCTTTAGCGGCAACTTCAATTAAAGTATCGTAATCACATAATGACTTTGCTACTACGTTTGCATCATTAAGCTTTTCTTCTCCAACTGCAAGACCATAAGTGAAAATCGAAACGATCCCAAGTACTTCACAACCTGAAGCACGAAGCGCATCAACAGCGGTAATTGCACTTCCTCCAGTTGAGATAAGATCTTCAACAACAACAACCTTTTGGTTTTCCAATACTTTCCCTTCAATTTGATTACCTTTTCCGTGCCCCTTTGCTTTGCTTCGCACATAACACATCGGTAAGTTTAATTTATCACTAACCCAGGCAGCATGTGGAATACCAGCTGTTGCAGTTCCAGCAATTACATCCACTCCTGGAAAATGATCTTTTATTAAGCCGGCAAGGCCTTCTGCTATTTGTGTGCGGATTTCTGGAAATGATAAAGTTAGGCGATTATCACAATAAATAGGTGATTTTATTCCACTAGACCATGTAAAAGGTTCATTTGGTTGGAGATAGACTGCCTTGATTTCTAATAGATGTTTTGCAATTGATTGTTTCATGATTCTATTTCCTCCCAAGAATTTTTCACCTTCAGATATGCTTTATATGGATCTTGTTGTTTCGTTATACTTCTTCCAACGACAATTGCTGTAGAACCTAGGCGACGAGCTTGATCTGGTGTCGCGATTCTCGTTTGATCATCAGCAGAATCCTCTCTCATACGGATTCCAGGTGTAACCGTCATAAATGACGAACCGAGCTTTTCATTTATTGCTACAACCTCATGTGTTGAACATACGACACCATCTAAGCCACTTTCCTTAGCCATATTGGCATAATGAAGAACGACGTTATCTATTTTTTCATTAATTAACAATTCTGTTTCAACCATTGCTTGTGATGTGCTTGTTAGCTGTGTAACAGCAATACATGCTGGACGCTGTTTTCCTGCAGGTGTTCCAGCTTCTAAGCCTTCAATTGCTGCTTCCATCATTTTTTTTCCACCTGCTGCATGTACATTCACAAGATCAACATCAAGTTTGGCTAAGCCACGCATCGCTTGTTTTACTGTGTTTGGAATATCATGTAGTTTTAAATCTAGGAAAATATTATGTCCACGTTGCTTTATATGGGAAATAATCGCAGGGCCTTCTTGATAAAACAGCTCCATTCCTACCTTTACGAAAAGCTTTTCATCATGAAAATGATTCAAAAATTCATCTACTTCTGCATGATCCTTGAAATCAAGTGCAATAATTAGAGGTCTTTCGATCATTACTTCCAGCTCCTTCCGATACATTCCGTTACATGCTCAAAACCTAGCTCTTTTAATCTGCCAGGTAGTTGATTGATAATTTCTGGGCAAACAAATGGATTCACAAAGTTAGCCGTCCCTACTGCTACTGCACTTGCACCAGCATATAAAAATTCGATCACATCATCAACTGTTTGAACGCCACCCATTCCGATTATTGGAATATTTACAGCTTGGCTTACTTCATAGATCATCCTTATTGCAACAGGTTTAATTGCAGGTCCTGATAAACCACCTGTTTTATTCGCAATGACAGGTTTACCTGTTTTTATGTCAAGCCTCATACCTATTAAAGTATTGATCATTGTTAATCCATCAGCACCTGCTTGTTCAATTGCTTTTGCCATGTCAACAATGTTCGCAACATTTGGAGAAAGCTTTACATATACAGGTACATCTGAAACCTCTTTTACTGCTCTTGTTAATTGAGCAGCAATTTCAGGTATCGTTCCGAATGCAATTCCACCAGTTTTTACATTAGGGCATGAGATATTTAATTCAAGAGCATGAACATTTTTTGACTGACTGATTTTTTCCGCAACATAGACATAGTCTTCAATTTGCGAACCAGCCACATTTGCGATAATGGGTACATCGTATTGCTCAAGCCAGACAAGCTCACTAGAGACAACTTTTTCTACACCTGGGTTTTGAAGCCCAATTGCATTAAGCATACCAGCTTCTGTTTCAGCGACACGTGGTGTCGGATTACCAAAACGTGGTTCTTGAGTGCTTGCTTTAATCATAATCGAACCAAGCTGACTTAAATCATAAAGCTTACTATATTCACGTCCAAAGCCAAAGCAACCGGATGCTGGCATAATCGGATTTTTAAGCGATAACCCAGGTAAGTTAACTTGTAACATGATTATAAAACCACCTCTCCGGCCTTAAACACAGGGCCATCACTACATACCTTTTTATAGCTTGTACCAGTCGGATCATCACCAGTGTGACACACACATGCAAAACATGCACCGATGCCACATCCCATTCTTTCCTCTAGTGACAAAAATAACGGTTTATGTCCATGAAGCCTCTCAAGGGCTTTAAGCATTGGTGTTGGACCACAAGAAAACATCGTATCGAATTGTATGTCATGATCTTTAATGGCATCTGTGACAAAACCTTGATACCCGTAAGTACCATCATCTGTTGTGATTATCGTTTTTCCGAGCATAGAAAATTCTTCTTCAAGAAAGACGGCAGATTTTGATTGAAACCCTAATACATGTTGAACACTTACACCTTTTGCAACCAATTGTCTCGATAATTCTAGTAAAGGTGGAACACCAATTCCACCACCGACTAGTAAGGCTGTTTGACCTTTTTCGATTTCGTCAATTGGAAATCCATTACCTAAAGGACCTAATACATCAACAACATCTTCCGTTTTCTTTTTTGAAAGGAGCTGTGTGCCAGCCCCTTCTGCTCTGTATATCATAGTGAATTGCTTTTTTTCTAGATTAATTTCAGAAATACTGATTGGTCTTCTTAAGAGTGGTGTAGACCCTTCTGTTACCTTAAGATGAACAAATTGACCAGGATTCCCCATTTCTGATACAAGTTCACCTTGAAGTGTTAGCTGAAAAATATGTTCTGCGATTTTCTCATGTTTTGTAACGACCATCAGCTCTTGTTTGATCACGTTAAGCTCACCTCTAGCTGTTTGTTAATCTTAGGCATTGTGTCAGTAGAGAATGTCATTGACTCAAGGACACGTAAAATCGCTACAGCTGTATCTAATGATGTTAAGCATGGAATACCGTTTTCAACTGATTCACGGCGAATCTTAAAGCCGTCTCTTGCAGGCTGCTTGCCTTTTGTTAGCGTATTGATGACAAACTGTGCTTCCCCTTTGCGGATTACATCAAGTAGATTTGGTTCTTCCACGCCAATTTTATTAACAACTTTTGCAGGAATATTGAATGATTTTAAATATTCTGCTGTTCCGCTTGTCGCAAGAATTTGATAGCCGATTTGATGGAATCTCTTTGCAATCTCCAAGCCTTCTTCTTTATCTTTATCAGCAATTGTAAGAAGAACAGAACCATGATTTTTAATTTGAATTCCTGATGCAACTAAAGCTTTGTAAAGAGCCTTTTCTAAAGTGCTGTCTTTCCCCATTACCTCACCAGTTGATTTCATTTCAGGTCCAAGCGTAATATCTACGTTGCGAAGCTTTGCAAATGAGAACACAGGTGCTTTAACATAGACGCCTTCACTCTCAGGATAAAGTCCTGTTTCATAACCTAATTTCTCAAGTTTTGCACCTAAGATTACTTTTGTTGCAAGGTTAGCCATTGGTACACCTGTAATTTTACTTAAGAATGGTACTGTACGGCTTGAACGAGGATTTACTTCTAATACGTAAACCTCACCCTTGGATAAGACAAATTGAATGTTTAACAATCCAATGATATTTAAGCCCTTAGCAAGCTTGATTGTATAATCAATGATATTATTCTTTACTTCTTTAGATAAAGATTGTGGTGGGTATACAGCAATTGAGTCTCCAGAGTGAACACCAGCACGTTCAATGTGTTCCATGATCCCTGGAATAAGCACTGTATTTCCATCAGAGATCGCATCAACCTCAATTTCTTTACCTGTTAAATATTTATCGATTAACACTGGGTGTTGTGGATTAATTTTTACTGCATTAGTCATGTAATGTAAAAGTTCTGTTTCTTGGTACACAATCTCCATAGCGCGACCACCTAATACATAGGATGGACGTACTAATACCGGATAGCCAATATTACTTGCTATTTTAACTGCCTGCTCAACAGATGTTGCTGTTTTACCAAGTGGCTGTGGAACTCCTAAACTCACCAATGTTTGTTCGAATTTATCACGATCTTCCGCACGATCAAGATCTTCAAGCGTAGTTCCTAGGATTTTTACACCTCTAGCCTCTAATTCACTTGCTAAGTTAATCGCTGTTTGTCCTCCGAATTGAACGACAACACCTTTTGGTTTTTCTAAATCAATAATGTGCATAACATCTTCAACTGTTAACGGTTCAAAATAAAGCTTATCTGAAATACTAAAATCTGTTGATACTGTTTCAGGATTGTTGTTTACGATAATTGCTTCATAGCCAGCTTCCTTAATCGCCCAAACAGAGTGAACTGTTGCATAATCAAACTCAACACCTTGACCAATTCGGATTGGACCAGAGCCTAATACAACAACACTTTCTCTTTCTGATACGATTGATTCGTTTTCATCTTCAAACGTACCATAGAAATATGGTGTTGCAGATTCAAATTCAGCTGCACAAGTATCAACCATTTTGTACACAGGGATGATATTTGCTTGCTTACGAAGCTCATAAACTTCACGTTCATTTGAGTTCCAAAGGTTGGCGATTTCTGCATCTGCAAATCCCATTTCCTTTGCTTTTTGTAAAGTAGTTAGTTCATAAGGATTTTCTTTAATAATCTTCTCAAATGAGATGATTTTTTCTATTTTCATTAAGAAGAACAAATCAATTTTGCTCCACTCATGTATTTGCTCTTTTGTTACACCTCTTCTAAGTGCTTCTGCGATATAAAATAGTCGCTCATCGCCTGCTTTGCGAATCCTTTTTTCAACTAATTCATCTGTGAATGTTTCCGCGTCTTTTAAGCGTAAGTAATCTACATCAGACTCTAGTGAACGAACTGCTTTTAGAAACGATTCTTCAAGTGTACGTCCGATTGCCATTACTTCACCAGTTGCTTTCATTTGCGTCCCTAAATGACGGTTTCCAGACTCAAATTTATCAAAAGGCCAGCGCGGAATTTTTGATACGATATAATCAAGTGCTGGCTCGAAGCATGCATATGTTTTTCCAGTTACAGGGTTTTCCATTTCATCTAATGTTAATCCAACAGCAATTTTCGCAGCAAGCTTAGCAATTGGGTAGCCTGTTGCTTTCGAAGCTAGTGCAGATGAACGACTTACACGCGGATTTACCTCAATGATGTAATATTGGAAGCTATCTGGATCTAATGCTAACTGAACATTACAGCCACCCTCAATTTTTAGCGCACGAATGATTTTTAATGAAACATTACGTAGCATTTGGTATTCACGGTCACTTAATGTTTGACTTGGTGCAAAAACGATCGAATCACCAGTGTGAACGCCAACAGGGTCAAAGTTTTCCATGTTACAAACAACAATCGCATGGTCGTTAGAATCACGCATTACCTCATATTCAATTTCTTTAAAGCCAGCAATACTTTTCTCAAGTAAACACTGTGTAACTGGACTGTTTTTTAATCCACTTGTTACAGTCTCAATTAACTCCTCTTCATTTTCGCATATTCCACCACCAGTTCCCCCTAATGTATAGGCTGGTCTAACGATTACTGGATAGCCAATTTGCTTAACAAATGCAAAAGCTTCTTCAAGATTGTGGATAATGTCACTTTCTGGTACTGGTTCATTTAATTCATTCATTAAGGATCTGAATAGATCACGGTCCTCAGCTTGCTTGATCGCAGAGAGCTTAGTTCCAAGAATCTCTACATCACATTCTGTTAATACACCTGATTCAGCAAGTTCAACAGCAAGGTTAAGTCCTGTTTGACCACCAAGTGTTGGGACAAGTGCATCTGGGCGCTCTTTGCGAATAATGTTACTTAAAAATTCTACAGTAAGGGGCTCAATATAAACTTTATCTGCAATTTCCGTATCAGTCATTATTGTTGCTGGATTTGAATTTACTAGAACAACTTCATAGCCCTCTTCTTTAAGAGCGATACATGCTTGTGTCCCCGCGTAATCAAATTCTGCTGCTTGACCAATTACAATTGGGCCTGAACCGATAACAAGAATTTTTTTGATGTCTGTACGTTTTGGCATTATAGAACCCCTTCTTTCTTATTAGCTTCAATCAGATTTAAAAATTGATCAAATAATCCGTTCGCATCCTCTGGACCTGGTGAAGCCTCTGGATGGTATTGTACTGAAAATGCTTTAGCATGTTTATGTTTTAAGCCCTCAACCGTTCCATCATTTAGTGCTACATGTGTAATTTCTAATTCTGTATCTTTAATTGAATCTATTTTTACTGTATAGCTATGGTTTTGGGATGTGATATCAACTTTACCAGTACTAAGTTCTTTAACTGGATGGTTTGACCCACGATGGCCGAACTTCATTTTTTCTGTATCAGCTCCGCAAGCTAAAGCAAATAATTGATGACCTAAGCAAATACCGAAAAATGGAACTTTCCCAATAATACCTTTAATCATTTCAATTGCCTCTGGAACATCCTTTGGATCCCCAGGACCGTTTGAAAGCATAATTCCATCAGGTTTTAGCTGTAAAACTTCCTCAGCTGTTATCGAATGTGGAACAACAACGATATCGCAATTTCGTTTATTAAATTCTCTAAGAATGCCGTGCTTCATCCCATAATCGACTAAAACTATACGAGGACCTCTGCCTGGGCTTGGATACGCAGTTTTCGTTGATACAACTTGCACTTGGTTGTTTGGAAATTCAGTGCCTTTTAGTTTATTAATAACTTCCTCTGGATTTGCATCTGCCGAACAAATAGCACCTTTCAGCGTACCATGCATTCTAATAATTCTTGTTAATTTACGAGTATCAATTCCTGCGATTCCAGGAATATTTTTCATTTTGAAATATTCATCGATTGAATACTCACTTCTCCAGTTAGAAGGATAATCACAATATTCTTTTACAACAAAACCATTAATAAAAGGAGTGATTGTTTCAAAATCGTCTCGATTAATTCCGTAGTTTCCGATTAATGGATAAGTTAATGTTACAATTTGCCAGCAGTATGAAGGATCTGAAAGAATTTCTTGATAACCTGTCATACCTGTATTAAATACGACTTCTCCAAATTTTTCTTCATTACTTCCGAATGCTTCACCTAAAAATACTGTACCATCTTCTAAAATTAATTGTCTTTTCATACTGTTATGCCCCCTATGCTCCAAACTATGTTTCCATCTACGATTGTTAGTGTTGGCCAGCCTTTACAAGCCCAGTCAGTAAACGGTGTGTTCTTTCCTTTTGAAAGAAATTCTTTTGGATCAATTTTTGCTTCTGTTTCTAGATTAATCACTGTTAAATCTGCAACCTCACCTACTTGTAATCTTCCACCATTTAATCCAAATGCTTGAGCAGGTTTTATAGTTAAGAAATCAACGATTTGTTTAAGCGTAAATTTCTTGGTTTCTACTAAATGTGTATATAATAACGGAAATGCTGTTTCTAAGCCGACGATCCCAAATGGGGCTAATTGCATCCCTTCGGCTTTTTCTTCTGCAGCATGAGGTGCATGATCTGTTGCGATAAAATCAATTGTTCCATCAAGTAAGCCTTCAATTAATGCTTCCTGATCTGCTTTCCCTCTTAAAGGAGGATTCATTTTATAGTTAGGATCTAGTCCTGGAATATCATCTTCACATAATAGGAGATGGTGTGGTGTTACTTCTGCTGTTACGTTAATTCCTGCACGTTTCGCGTCTCTTACCACACGGACAGATTCCTTTGTACTAATATGACAAACATGGTAATGACAGCCTGCAGCTTCAGCAAGAAGAATGTCTCTTGCGATATGTACAGACTCACATACAGAGTGTATTCCATTGATACCATGTTTCTTTGAAAACTCACCTTCATGTACTGAACCTTTATTAATTAAAGTATTTTCTTCACAATGTGCAACAATTGTTGCTCCAATTGCTGCAGCTTGCTTCATCGCTTCTAGCATTTTTGCAGCTGATTGAACACCAACACCATCATCTGTAAATGCGAACGCACCTGCTTCTTTTAGTGCGGAGAAGTTTGTTAATTCCTCACCAAGCTGTCTCGTTGTAATTGAAGCATATGGTAGCACCTTTACAACCGCTGTTTCTTTAATACGATTTTGTAACCATTCCATTTGCTCCTTCGTATCTGGAACAGGTCGTGTGTTTGGCATTGGTGCAATCGTTGTAAATCCACCCTTTGCCGCGCTATTCGTTCCAGTGGCGATTGTTTCCTTATGCTCGCCACCAGGTTCTCTTAAATGGACGTGTAAATCAATGAATCCAGTTGATACTAGCTGCCCATCTACAGGGATGACTTCATAGCCATCTGTTAGAAGATTTGCTCCGATCTCTGTAATCTTTCCGTTTTCTACTTTTACATCTGCCTTTTTCAACTCACCAAGCTCATCTAAAATAAATCCATTTTTAAGAATAAATAACATTATTGTTTACCTCCTGATTTTGCTCAATTTGTTGTAAAGCTCTTTTTAAAACAGCCATTCTTGCAAAGACACCATTTTCCATTTGCTTAAAAATTCTTGATCGATCACACTCAATTAGGTCACCATCGATTTCAACATCTCGATTAACAGGTGCAGGATGCATGATGATCGCACCGTTTTTCATTTGTTTTTCTCTTTCTTTCGTTAGTCCATATACTTGTAAATAATTTTCTGCATTTGATTTTTCATCGTGTCTCTCATGCTGAATTCGAAGTAGCATGACAACATCTGATTTTGCAATTGCTTCATTTACTTCTACATACTGTCCGTATGTGTTAAGAGGGTCACGCCACTCGGAAGGACCAGAGAATAATACGTTTGCTCCAAGCCTTGTTAATACTTCAGCATTTGAACGTGCGACCCGGCTATGTCTAATGTCTCCATGGATAGAAATGGTCAATCCTTCAAATTTACCAAATTCTTGTTTAATCGTTAATAGGTCTAGGAGTGATTGTGTTGGATGGTGTCCACAGCCATCACCAGCATTAATAACTGGAATCGATACCTTACCAATCAAATCCTCAAAAAAGTGATCCTCTTGGTGTCTGATTACAACTGCATTTGCACCGATAGATTCTAACGTTTTAACTGTATCATATAAGGTTTCACCTTTTTGAACACTTGAATGTTCAGCCGTAAAATTTAGCACCTGAAGCCCTAATTTTTTTTCAGCGACTTCAAAACTGAAACGAGTTCTAGTACTAGGCTCAAAAAAAAGATTTGAGACAAACACCATGTTTGTTGGTGTCCACCCTTTTCCTAATCTGTATTGCTCGGCATCTTCTAGTATCGCGTAAATTTCTTCATTTGATAGCTGGTTCATTGTAAGTAGGTTTTTCATACCTTAGCCACTCCTTTAATCCTCTTTAGTAAAAAACACCCTGATTCATATCCATCAGGGTGTTTAAAGGTAGAGCAAATTCAGGTATTGGTATACCTTACATTGCCTTACACCCTTTCAAGCCTCTCTGGACTTTCTTTAAAAGATCTAAGCAAATTTATGCTGTTTCATTATTATTGATTGTTTCTTCTTTATCATAAGGTAAAACAAGATTTAGGATGATACCAATGATTGCCGCTAAAGCCATTCCATGTAAATCAAGGTTTCCAATCTTTAATGTTGCCTCTCCAATCCCAATAACTAGTATAACAGATGCAATGATCAGGTTTCGTTTACTACCTAGGTCAAGCTTGCTGTCAATCATCATTCTAAGTCCAGAAGAAGCAATGATTCCGAAAAGAAGTATCGATACACCACCCATAACTGGTGTAGGAATTGTGCTAATAAAAGCAGATATTTTTCCGATGAATCCAAAGATGATAGCCAAAACTGCGGCACCCGCTATGATAAACACACTATAAACCCTAGTAATAGCAAGTACGCCAATGTTTTCACCGTACGTCGTATTTGGAGGTCCACCTATTAACGCTGCGATCATTGTTGCAACCCCATCACCTAAAATCGAACGGTGTAGACCAGGATTTTCGATATAATCTCTCCCTACAACTTTCCCTAAGACCAATTGGTGTCCGATATGCTCTGAAATTGTGACAACTACAACTGGTACCATTAATAAAATGATTTCAAATGATATTGATGGTGTATAGTCGACAAACGGGATAACAAAGTTTGGTGCTTGTATCCATCCAGCAGCAGTTACTTTTGAAAAGTCTATAATACCAATTGCTAATGAGTATAAGTAACCACCTGTGATCCCTATTAATACAGGTATTAAGTTAAAAAACCCTTTTAAGAAGATCGAACATAAGATTGTGATTAGCAAAGTTACTAACGCTACTGAAAAGTACTGTAAGCTATATTCACCTGATGGGTCATTCGTTGCCATTCCAACTGCAGTTCCAGCTAACCCTAAACCGATAACGATAATAACTGGTCCTACAACAACTGGTGGGAGGATTTTCATAATCCATTTATGACCAGTTCCTTTGATAATCAAGGCGATAATCCCGTAAACTAAACCAGCTAAGAAGCTTCCAACCATCGCGGCTCCAACACCACCTGCAGCCTTTGCAACAATTATTGGTGTAATGAATGCGAAAGATGAACCAAGATATGCTGGTACTTTTCCCTTTGTAATAAGTAAGAAGGCAATTGTACCTAAACCACTGGAGATAAGTGCTACAGCAGGATCTAATTCTACGAGATATGGTACTAATATAGTCGCTCCAAACATCGCGAATAAATGCTGAAAGCTTAATGCTAACCAAGTCATTGGCTTTGGTGTATCATTTACATCGAGTATTATTTGTTCTTCTTTCACGTTAAGACCTCCGTAATGGTATTCATGTTGTTAGATTGTGTGAAGGATATACTTTTAATCCAAAAAACCTCTTTGCCAAAAGGTGCAAAGAGGTACAAAAAGGTCGTCATTCGCATACTGCGACCTGAGCCTTTTTTGTTCCCCTTTGTAGCCTCTCTGGACTATTCTTTAAAGGGTTCTATTCGTTTTCATGGATTGTTACTTGATCATTTTCGTCTGCCTCATGAAGCTCTACTACTATTTTTTCGGAGCCGGATGTTGGGATGTTTTTCCCTACATAATCAGCACGAATTGGTAGTTCACGGTGTCCTCTATCAACTAGGACTGCCAACTGTATGTTAGCAGGTCTTCCAATGTCTACTAATGCATCCATTGCTGCTCTTACTGTTCTTCCTGTATATAAAACATCATCAACTAAGATAACCTTTTGATTTGTAACATCGACAGGGATATCTGAACCTTTTACTAGTGGCTCTTGATCGTTTGTCTTTTTTGAAAGATCATCTCGATAAAGCGTAATATCAAGCTCACCAATGGCAATTTTTTTTCCTTCAATTTGTTCAATACGCTCTGCTAGTCTTTTTGCTAAATGGATACCTCTAGTTTTAATTCCTACTAGGACGCTATCCTCAATCCCTTTATTTCTTTCAATAATTTCATGAGCAATTCTTGTTAATGCTCTACGTATTGCTTGCTCATCTAAAACAACTGCTTTTTGTGTCATTGTTCGATCTCCTTTCGTTACTTGAGTCTCCAAGTTCAATATGGATTAAAAAGTAACCTTGAAAAACGAAAAACCCTCTCACCGATATGGGAGAGGGTTTACGAAGACATAGATAGACTAAGGCATTTTATTATGACCATAGTCATCTTTTCCGTTTTCCTTCTCAGCCTCACGGGACTGTGTTAAAGGTTCCTATTAAGTTAAACCCATTATGCCAAACATGTAGAAATGTGTCAACGATTATTTTTCACTTGGTCTAAAACTTGTTCAAATTCAACTGGTAAAGGTGCTTCAAATTCAAGGTATTCTTTTGTACGAGGGTGTTCAAAGCCTAACACACCGGCATGAAGTGCCTGTCCATTAATAGGCAACGTCTTTTTCGGACCATATTTCGGATCACCAACTAATGGATAGCCAATATATTTCATGTGAACACGAATTTGATGAGTTCTTCCCGTTTCAAGCTGACATTCTACAAAAGTAAAGTTCTCAAAGCGCTCAATTACATGAAAATGTGTTACAGCATCTTTACTGCTCACATTTGTAACGGTCATACTTTGACGATCAACCTTATCACGACCAATTGGTGCATTGATTGTTCCATGATCATGCGGAATATTCCCATGAACAATTGCTTTATATCTTCTTGTCACAGACTTTTCAACCAGTTGTCCAACCAAGGATTCATGTGCCATATCATTTTTTGCGACCATTAATAAACCAGAGGTGTCCTTGTCAATTCGATGTACGATTCCTGGTCTAAGTACACCATTAATACCGGAAAGATCCTGGCAATGAGCCATTAAACCATTCACAAGTGTTCCACTCATATGACCTGGTGCTGGATGAACAACCATCCCTTTTGGTTTATTTACAACAAGTACATCTTGATCCTCATAATAAATATCAAGATCCATTTCTTCAGCTATAACGTCTAATGGTTCAGGTTCTGGGATTGAAACGACGATCTTGTCATTAATTTGACATTTATAATTCGTTTTTATTTCCTTATCATTTACTTTAACTGAACCATCTTTTATCCAAAGTTGTACTTGTGAACGTGACCACTCGTCATTGTATGTTGACAAAAATTTATCAATCCGTTCTTGCTTATGTTCTTCACTAACTTGTAATTCAATGATTTCCATTTATACTTGCTCCTTCTCTTGTTTCCCTTCAAAAAACAACATATGAATAAATAATAATACAACACCCACACATAATGCAGAATCGGCAACATTAAAAATTGGGAAGTCATATGAAAAGATGTATGTATTTATAAAATCGACAACTTCTTTACGGAATAAACGGTCAATGAAATTACCAATTGCTCCACCTAGCATTAAACCAAGTGCTATTCCCATTACCTTATTTTCCTTTGTATACTTTTGTATATAATAGATGATACCAACAATGACTATTGTTGTGATGATATAAAAAAACCACATTTGTCCTTGTAAAATTCCCCATGCAGCTCCCCGATTTCGATGGGATGTAATATATAAAAAATTTTCGATTACAGTTATGTTCTCTCCAAGCTGCATATTTTTAACAATAAGCCATTTCGTCACTTGATCAATCAAAATTATTATTGCTGCAATTATGTAATAGAACACGAATTCCTCAACTCTCCTCTTTCCTTTTTTGCTAAATGTGATATTTATCCTTATGAATTGTACCATATAATCATGTTTTAAGCACTACTTGGACGGGGCTTGCTTGTTGCAGCTTTATTTTTGTCGTCTTAGATAAATAATAATAAGAACAAAAGCGCAAGCGCCTTGATTAGCCCCGACAAGCATAAGATGATTTAGAATAGAAGGCGTTCTTTGCCTTCAATTCTAAATTAGCTTATGACCTCGAGGGGCTAGGCGCTGGAGCTGGATGTCGTGCGCTTATCCACAGTCCAAGAATTTTATAATTTCCTAAACGAAAATAAAAGCCCAAACCTACTCCTATTACAGAGAAAATTTGAGCCCCCAACATCGATAGTGACTTAAAAATCACTACCTGTAATATATGTTTCTTCATGAGTATAATCGTATTGTGGGAGAGACTTTCGTTCATATAATTCCTGGAAATAAAAATCATATTTTGTCCTAGCTGTGGGGAGTATCCTTAATTTCTCAAAAGGAATTTCTTCACCTGTTTCTTCGCAATACCCGTAAATACCTTTATCAAATTTCATTAAGGCACGTTCTACATCTTGAAGTTCCTCTTTAATATGATGCATCAAAGTAGAATCTTTTCCTTGATGATCATCACAAGTCATTTCAAACAAACTGTGATCAAACAACCTAGTTCGCAGTTCTTCTCTCATCACTTGCAATTCATAACGGATCCCATAAAATTGATTCAAGATGGACAACTCCTTATCCTTCTCATGATGTACCTATAGTTTATCCCGAGAATTCTATGCTCACCCTATTAAGAATTTTCCTGTGATTGAAATGCATGCTAAAAAGGATTTCAATTAATTTTGGTGAATAGATATTTTTTACCCTTTGTTTTTATTGGTAAAACATTATTAATTAAAAATGGGCTGGCTAAACACTAAACTTATTAAAAAGCAGGGCCAGAACCCTATACAACATAAACTTAGTAAAAAGACAGGGTCAAACCCCTATAAAGTGTAGACTATAATACCTAGCACTACGCTCTGTAGGGGTCTGACCCTCGTTCTTAACTATTTTTTTGTTTAATAATGTTCTTTCACAATCCCTGCACAACGCGGGCAAAGTGTTGGGTGCTCTGTAACCTGGCCTACTTCTGGTGTTACAATCCAACAACGCTCACATGTTTCCCCTTCTGCTTGTGTGATGACAATTTTTACTGAATCGAAGCCTTCTGCATTTTCTGGTGCTTCTTCATAAGCGCCAGCGATTTCAAAACCGGAAACAATAAACAATTGTTTTAAGTCTTCTTCTACAGATTCAAGCAATGCTTTTGCTTCAGCATTAGGATAAAGTGAAATACTCGCAGTTAATGACTTACCAATTACTTTTTCATTACGAGCTACCTCTAATGCTTTTAAGACATCATCACGTAATGCCATAAACGTATCCCATTTTTTTTCAAGCTTTTCAGCTTGTGGATAGTTCTTAACCTCTGGCATATCAACTAATTGAACACTTTCTTCTGTTACTGAATCAATATGCTCCCATACTTCATCAGCAGTATGTGGAAGAATTGGTGTGACTAATTTTACGAGTGACAACAGCGTTTCATATAGTACAGTTTGAATAGCACGACGTTCTTGATTTTCTTTTGATTCAATATAAAGTACATCCTTAGCAAAATCTAAGTAGAATGAGCTTAATTCAATTGTACAGAAATTATGAACAGCATGATAAATTGCTGCGAATTCATACTGGTCATATGCATCTTTAACACGCTGTGTTAGCTTGTTTAATTTCACAAGCATATAGCGGTCGACATCACGGAGATTTTCTAGACTTACCATATCTGTAGCTGGATTAAAGTCTGCTAAATTACCAAGTAAGAAACGGAAAGTATTACGGATCTTACGATAAACCTCAGCAACCTGCTTTAGGATCGCATCAGATACTCTTACATCTGCTTGGTAATCAACTGAAGCTACCCATAATCGTAAAATATCTCCACCTAATTGTTTCATTACTTTTGCAGGTAATACCGTGTTTCCTAGTGATTTACTCATCTTTCTTCCTTCACCATCAAGCGCAAAACCATGGCTTAATACACCTTTATATGGTGCTTTACCAGTTACTGCAACAGCTGTTGATAAAGAAGAGTTAAACCAGCCACGATATTGATCAGATCCTTCAAGGTATAAATCAGCTGGTCTTTGAAGGTCATCTCTTTCTAATAGAACTGCTTGATGTGATGAACCTGAATCAAACCAAACATCCATAATATCATTTTCTTTAGTGAAGGTACCATTTGGACTTCCTTCATGTGTAAAGCCCTCTGGCAGTAGATCTTTTGCTTCACGTTCAAACCAAATATTTGATCCTTTATCACGGAATAGGTTTGATACATGTTCAATTGTTTCATCAGTAATAATTGGTTCACCATTTTCAGCATAAAATACTGGAATTGGTACTCCCCATGCACGCTGACGTGAAATACACCAGTCTCCACGATCACGTACCATATTATAAAGTCTAGTTTCTCCCCATGCTGGAACCCATTTTGTTTCATTAACAGCCTTTAATAGGTCGTCACGGAAATCTTTAATTGATGCAAACCATTGAGCTGTTGCACGGAAGATCGTTGGTTTTTTTGTTCTCCAATCATGTGGGTATGAGTGGGTAATAAATTGAAGCTTTAATAATGCACCAGTCTCTTGTAACTTTTCAGTTATTGGCTTGTTTGCTTCGTCATAGAATAATCCTTCGAAGCCTTCAGCCTCATTTGTCATATACCCTTTCTCATCAACAGGACATAAAACATCTAAACCGTATTGACTACCAATAATAAAATCATCTTCCCCATGGCCTGGTGCAGTATGAACACAACCAGTACCACCATCACTTGTTACGTGTTCTCCAAGCATGACAAGAGACTCGCGTTCATAAATTGGATGTTTTGCAATCACACGGTCAAGCTCTGCACCTTTAATTGTACGATCAACCTCATAATTTTCCCATCCAATTGTATTTGCCACAGATTCAACTAAGGCAGTAGCAACAACGAATTTTTCACCCTCTACAGCAACAACACTATAATCTAATTCAGGATGTACAGATATTCCTAGGTTTGCTGGAATTGTCCAAGGTGTCGTTGTCCAGATGATGATTTTTTCTTCATTTGTTAAAACACCTTTCCCATCTTGGACTGGGAATGCCACATAAATAGAAGGAGAGCGTTTATCAGCATATTCAATCTCAGCTTCTGCTAGAGCAGATTCACTTGAAGGTGACCAATAAACTGGTTTAAGACCTTTGTAAATATAACCTTTTTTAGCCATCTCACCGAATACTTTGATTTGCTGAGCTTCATACTCAGGCTTTAACGTAACATATGGGTTATCCCAATCACCACGTACACCAAGACGTTTAAATTGTTCACGTTGCCCATTAATTTGTTCCCAAGCATACTCTTCACATAGCTTACGGAACTCAGCAACCGACATTTCTTTTCTTTTTACTTTTTTATTTTTAGTCAATGCAGTTTCAATCGGTAATCCATGAGTATCCCAGCCTGGAACATATGGTGCACAGAAGCCTGTCATTGATTTATAACGAACGATAAAATCCTTTAAAATTTTATTAAGTGCATGGCCCATATGAATATCACCATTTGCATAAGGAGGACCATCATGCAAAATGAACAGTGGTCGATCTTTCGTACGTTCTTGTACTTTATTGTAAATGTTCATTTGCTCCCATTTTTCTTGCATTAGTGGTTCTCTGTTTGGAAGGTTTCCACGCATTGGAAATTCCGTCTTTGGCATTAGTAAGGTATCTTTATATTCCATTTTCATTCCTCCAGCTTTAAATAGTTAATTGTTTTCGTAAAATTTGCTGCTTTGTAACAGTGTCTTCACTTCAGGATGAATTTTATTTCTATTTGTTAAAGGTTGAAGAGAGACTAACAAGAATCAGATTTTTTCCCAATTACCTGTGTATGTGTCGTATACAACTTTCTTTAGAAAACACAAAAAACCCTCTCATCCCACAAGGGACGAGAAGGTTTATCTCGCGGTACCACCCTATTAGATTAATTCATTCAAACTAATCCACTCAAGCATTCGTAACGAGAATGATTCGCCTGTGCCTACTAATAAATATGTTCAGCATGGAACTCTAGGGTGATCTTCATCCTTTTTCCTTATGTCGAGCTTACACCATCCTCGATTCGCTATATAAGAATTGTAAAGGAGTACTATCCCTTTCACCGTTTTACTATAAGATTGTTAATTAAGAAAAACATCTATGTTTTCGTATTATATGCGAAAAAAAATGAAAAAGTCAAGTTTAGCTTTTAGTTTCTTCTGCTTCACCAAAAATTGGTTCTACTTCATATTCTAATAAATGATCCCAATCATCATTTTTCAAAAGATCAAGCTGTGCTTCAATTAGCATCTGGAAACGTGTTCTAAATACTTTAGATTGCTTTTTAAGCTCTTCAATTTCCATTGCAATTTTTCGAGACTTTGACAATGATTCATTAATTATACGATCCGCGTTTTTCTCAGCCTCTTTAATAATTAACTTTGATTCTTTTTGGGCATTTCGCTTTACGTCTTCTCCTGCTTCTTGAGCAATGATAATTGATTTATTCAATGTCTCTTCAATATTTGTAAAGTGACCTAATTTTTCAGTTAGTTCTACAACGCGAGATTCAAGCTCTTTCTTTTCGCGGATAATCATTTCATAATCTTTTATTACTTGATCTAAAAATTCATTTACTTCGTCTTCATCATATCCTCGAAACCCTTTATTAAATTCCTTATTATGGATATCTAACGGTGTTAAAGGCACGGATGCCACCTCCAATATGTAGTTAAATAGTTAATCCTTGTCAACATTATAAATCATAATTCGACAGGTTTGTTGAAAATCCTGCTATTTAGGCAAAAATATTTTACTTTTATAAGGAAAAGGTCATGTAAGCTTATTATTTTTGTTTATTAACAATTAATCTCCACTTGTCTCTTTTCGTTTTCCCTTCAACTGCTGTTATATTACTGCGACCATATCCTCGTACGGAGAGTGTATCTCCCTCACGACACTCAAATGATACGGAATCTACTGTTTTCCAATTAACTTTAACAAATCCATTTGTAATAAGAGGCTGGATTTTTTGCCGTGAAAGATTATAGATCGCAGAGCAAACAACATCAAGTCGCAGTGACGAAACTGTCGTAGTTAGCTCTTGTATGTCTTCTGTCTGAGTGATTAATTCGTTCAAGCCTATTTCTTTCAGAGTTATTTTAGCTCGACCAATTTCTTGAAAATTCGCCTTTAAATAATCGGCGATTTCACTTGCACAAACTAATTGCACAATGTCATTAAAAAAGCGAATATCACCAAATTTTGAACGTTTTAGTCCCAGACTCATAAGCGAGCCTAGAACCTGACGATGCTGAAGATTGATAAATTTGCTAGCATATTGTATTTGAAAAAGAATTAACTTAAAGTCCTCTTGATCGGGTTGAAAATAGTCTGGGTATAATAAAGCTCTTTTTCGTTCAGTGTCTTCTACACCACCTAAAAAAGACACCTTTACATCTGAATTTTCACCAATTACAGACGCAACAATTTCTTGTTCTCGAGGATCTAAAAAATCTGATAGCTTTGGACTATATTGATTTTGCACGGTTTCCTTCCACTCTAAAACCTGATCGATAAAATGCCGTTCTTCACCACGAAAATGTTGATATAATTGATCCATTGACCACAACTCCAGTTAAACTATAATGCATGGTTAAAATATGTATGAAAAAAAGAGGGACCAAAAAGTCCCTTAGCCAATCATTCTAAAAAGTGCAGCCACGCCAGATTGTGCAAATTTCAATGCTAATATTGCCACAATTGGAGAGATATCAATCATTCCTAATGGTGGTATTATCTTGCGAAAGGGTTCTAAATAAGGATCACATATTTTAGCTAAAAATTGTCCAAAACCAGATTCTCTTGCTCCTGGGAACCACGATAGTAAAATGTACACAATAATCGCATACGAATAAAACGTTAACAAAGTAACAATTAAATTAAATAATATATTCATCTTGTGATTACCACCTTTGATGTTCTTCTTCTGATACTAACTCCGAAATTGATCCTGATACATCTACATTATCAGGTGTACATAAAAAGATATTCATACCAATTCGTTGAATATCGCCACCGATTGCATAAACGGTTCCACTAAGAAAATCAACAATTCGTTTTGCCTGATCTCGTTGAATACTTTGAAGATTGACGACAACTGCTCGGCGATTTTTTAATTGATCTGCAATTTCTTGTGCTTCCGCATACACTCTTGGTTCACATAAAATTACTTTAGAGGACTTTTGAAGACTTTGCAAACTTACAACATTTTGCTTTTGTGTTTGTGATTGCGGTTTATGTGCGATCTGTTGCTGTTCTTCATATTCGTTTTGATGATCTTCATTTTCTACGTATTCATACTCTTCATCTTCTAATGCAAAAAAACTTTTAAATCTATTTTTAATCGACACATTAAACACCTCCGTTTTCATTTCCAACGAGTGAAGTACCTATTCGAATAAAGGTAGCTCCCTCTTCAATCGCTAGTTCATAATCATTTGACATCCCCATTGATAGTTCATGACATGGTACAAAAGGAAGTTGTAAAGCTTGTACTTCTAATTGGAGATTTTTCAACTGTTTAAAGCATGTCCTAATAAGTTGCCTATCGTTAGTAAATGGAGCCATTGTCATTAATCCTACAATACGTATATTTTCTAAGGACTCAAGCTCTTTTACAAATCGGATGACATCTTCTGGTGAACAACCATGCTTTGATTCTTCACCAGATACATTTACTTGTACAAAGCACTTAATGGGCTTTTGAGTTCGTTTATTAATTTCCTTTGCAAGTGAAATACGGTCTAATGAATGTATGTATTCAACCTTGTCGATGATATTTTTCACTTTTCTAGTTTGGAGAGAACCAATAAAATGCCAAATCGCCTTATCTTCTATCACTTGATACTTATGATGAAGTCCTTCTTCACGGTTTTCACCTAAATGATAAACACCAGCATCAATTGCCGCTTTTGCTCGGTCTACACTTACATATTTTGTTACAGCAATCACTTTAATCTCTTTCGGATTTCGTCCAGTACGTTCACATATGCTGTCAATATTTCTTCTAATGGTTTGATAGTTGTCCTGCACGTTCATTTCAAGAGTTAAGCCTCCTTAATTTATTCCAATAAAGCTTAACATTCGACCTGTTTTTCCTTCATCTCGACGATGCGAGAAAAACACATCTTCTTCACAGCTTGTACATTGCTGTGAAACCGTAATGTTTTCTTCTTTTACTCCAGATTCAAGAAGTAAGTATTTGTTAAGCTGTTTTAAATCTAATTTATATTGTCCTTCAGATACCAAGGTATAAGGTAATGGATATTTCTCAACATTATTTTTATTAATTGCTGATATTACCCGGAAATCTACATTGTAGCAGCATGCACCTATTGAGGGGCCTATCGCTACTCGAATATCTTTAGGATTAACGCCCTCATCATGAACCCATCTACTAATCATCTTTCCCCCTATATCATTTACTGTTCCTTTCCAGCCGGCATGTGCAATACCTATTAATGACTTTTCGGGAGCAATAAAATAAAGAGGGACACAATCTGCAAAACATAATGACAGCATAACTCCTGCTTCATTTGTATAGAATCCATCACAATTTGAAAGACCATCCTCATAAGTTGTTAAACCTCTACCACAATCATGTTTTGATACTTTTTTAATATGTGTAGAATGCGTCTGTTCAGCAAATACCCAGTTGTTTATCAGAGTGGAAGTTTTTGCAGCTAAAATCTCTCTATTTTTTACAACTGTTTCTCGATGATCATTTACATGAAGTCCAAGGTTTAAAGTGGAGAATGGCCCTCTGCTAATTCCACCCATTTTTGTAGAGAATCCAACAGTTAGACCATCTATAAGTTCTTCCCATTGTGACAGTGATAAAAAGGATGTGTCTGTTTGTTGAAATGGTTCTGCTGTCATTTATTATTCAACCCTTTGTTTTCGACATTAAAAAACGATCTTTCGCACTTATTTTACCACATCTTACCCCATACGTTTAGCATGATTGACAAATTATTCATCAGAACCCTCAATTTGTCGATTCATTCTAACAAGAATGACATCTTCACCTATCTTCACTATATTTCGCCACGGAATGACGAATTCCTCGTCTTTCCCGAAAAAACCTAACATTTTTCCATGACCACTAATAATGATTGCTTGTATTTTTCCTGTAGTCACATTTATATCAAAGTCACCTATATTACCTAGCTTTTTACCGTCAGAAACATTTACAACATCCTTAGTTTGAAATTCAGATATATACATCAGTCTGCCTCCTTTACCTTATACCCAAAAACGTCACCTATTACATATCTATGTTTAAGGAAGTATAAACTATTCAATTGAATCGAAAATTTTTTATTTGAAGGCTCTCTTAAACTTGGTTGTTGATTTCCGTGCAGTAGTTCGCTTTCCGAGGGCAGTTCGGAAGCTCCTCGGCGGTTCGCACCTGTGGCGCCTCCTTTGACCTCGCACTCCCGCAGAATTCTCACGTATACGTTCCAATCAACAAAGTGCCAAAATTAACAGTGAGCTTTTACAGTGCCTATTTGAATGTAATCGAGTAGAGGGAAAATAAGTTAACTTATTTTCGCCCCTCTCACAACACCGTACGTACGGATCTCGTATACTGCGTTTCAATTTATATTACAGTGTGTACTTTTAAGTAATGTTCTAAAGCAGAGGGTACTCCCCTCTGCTTTAGTCTTTTGTTTGAGATTGCTCTTTGAACAACTTTCGATAATCCGATATACCGGTAGCCTTTCCGGCAGAATGTTAATCCTTTCGCTTCTTCTTCAGGTATCCCTAGTTGAATTAGCGATTTGATTTGTTTTCTCGGTACCTTCCATTGTTTCCAGATGATTACCCTTATTCTTGAGCGTAACTTCTTATCTATTCGACTCATTACTGTTTTCATATTTGCGATTCTAAAGTAATTTACCCACCCGAATATGACTTGCTTAAGCTTCAACATTCTGATGTCTAGTGAAACGCTCCAGTTTCGCTTTGTCAGTTGTCGCAGCTTTCTTTGAAATTTCTGTACTGATTTTGAGTGAGGCTTCAATAGGTATCTATCAGTTTTAGAATCGTAGTAATACCCAAACCCTAAGAATTTTAATTCTTTTGGGCGAGAGACTTTACTCTTTTCAGTATTGACGATCAGTCCTAGATTTCCTTCGATAAACTTCACGATTGATTTCATCACTCTGACCGCTGCTTTCTCGCTCTTCACAAAGATAAGGGCGTCATCAGCGTATCTCACGAATTGGAGTCCTCTACTTTCTAGTTCCTTATCCAGTTCGTTCAACATAATATTACTCAACAGAGGGCTGAGGTTGCCTCCTTGCGGAGTCCCAACTGGTGTTTCTTCATATTTCCCATTCACCATAACCCCACTGACTAAGTACTTTCTTATTAGAGAAATGACATCTCCATCATTTATTGTGTTAGATATAATTCGCATGAGTTTATCGTGGTGGACTGTATCGAAGAATCTTTCTTTAGCGATATAAGATAGATACATGATCATTTGAATATAGACAAGATCGTTCGATCTTGTAAACTATTCTAGAGGAGATAAGATTATGGAATCTATTGTTGAAGAATATCGCGAATACCAGACTTTTGTAAGAGGATATACCCCAAAAGTTATATTAAACACTTGGAGGGAATTAAAGAAACTAATTAAATATTTTGAGAATCGTTCCCTAAACTTCCAAACTGTAACACTAGTTAATCTTGAAAACTAGTGTATTGAGCGGACTGAAGGAAAATCTCTTGGCTATCGAAACCTTATTGTAAGCCAGATTCGTTCCTTTTTTAAATACTTAATTCAACAGGAGTATTGCTCTGACAGCCCCAGTGAAAATTTATCTTACACAAACTTGGATGCTTACCAATCTCTTCCTGAAGTGGCTTCTTTTGAAGAAATACAGGAATGCCTGAAAGAATTAAGAAGACAAGTCGATTCCTCTTTAGGTAGACGTCAGTTTGATCCTATCCGAAAGAGAAATTTAGCTTTATTCTCCCTGATGTATGCCACAGGCATACGAGCTGGTGAAGTGGCTAATCTTCAACTTCGTGATGTCCTTTGGGAGGATCAGGTGCTTTGTATACGGGCTGGCAAAGGACGGAAAAAATCGCAGAGTACCCCTTGTTGGTGAAGTTCTAGAATTACTTGAGATTTATCTATCTACACGCAAGGACCTTGATATAGATGATCCACTGTTCCTCACATGGAGGAAAGAACCGATGACCAATAATCTAATTGGAGTCACTTTTAAGTCATACTCTGAAATGTGGAGTAAACCATTACGTCCTCATCAATTACGTCATACCTGTGCTACGCACCTATTCAAGGAAGGAGGAAATATTGTACATATTAAGGATTGGCTCGACCATAAAAGAACGACAACTACACTTCATTATGCAAGAATTGAGAATCCTGAAATCGCAGCTACATTAGAATCTCATCCTATTAATGAAGTAAAAATCCAAGAAAGCCCAAAGATTAATTCAGTAACCAATATACGTAAAAAACCAATGACTTCACTACGACGAAAATACACTAAAACAACTCCTATCAATGAACCCCTTGTTGGAAAGATTCAGGAACAGATCGAGGAGTTTATTCGAACAGCTGTTGGTATGAAAAAATATAGTAAAGGTACGATTAAAGAATTTCGTTTTAGCCTAACTAGATTTGCCTTAGGTTGTCCTAGCTGTATAGACAATGGGATAGAAGCACTCCGTGGTCCTGATATTATTCGTTGGTTGAGTTCACGTAGACAAGCTGGAATTTCTCAATGTACGATAGATAAAAATCTTTCCCACCTTCGGTCTTTTATTACTTATTCCATTCAACGTGGCTGGAGGTCGGACAATCCAATGGAGGCGTTGAAATTGGTTCCAAAACAACCAAAAGAACAATCTTATTTAACGGAAGATGAAATGATCAGTTTACTATCTGCGCCAGATCGATCTACACCAGAGGGATTTACTGACTATATGACGCTACTTGTTTTATACTCTACCGGTCTTCGTGTGGGAGAACTTAGTAACCTAAACATTGAAGACATAGACCTAAAAAAAGGATGGGTACATATTCATGAAGGTAAAGGACGTGACAGACAGGTTGCCATTCCAAAAGCTGCTTTGAATGATTTTAAGCAATATCTTGGGTTGTACCGGAAAGAAAAATCCGGACCATTCTTATTAAATTTACAAGGTTCACGCATAAAACCCTGGACAGTTACTAGACGTATTAGGCATTATGCAGAGATCGCCAGTATTCAAAAACCAGTCAGTCCACATACAATTCGTCATACCTTCACAACCCACCTCATTCAACGTGGCGGGCGAATTGAGGTAATCGCAAAAGCCTTAGGACATAAGACATTAGCTGAAACAAATCCTTATGCTCACGCAGATTTTGAAGATCTTAGAAAAGCCGTAAGCTTATTACGTAAAAATATACCACCATTGTCAGGAGAGAAAACAGATAATGAATGATTCATTAATTCAAGAGTTTTTAGAATATACACAAATGGTTCGCGGTTGCCGCCCCAAGACAGCTGAAGCTTACGCTATTGATCTAAAGGTATTAAAAGCTTATTGCACTTATCACTGCCCACATGTGGATAATCCCTCTAAAGCTAAATTAGTTGTGGATTATATTCGTTATCTTCGCGTGGAACGAAATAATTCTTCAGCTGCGGTCCAAAGAAAGTTAGCCACTCTTTCAGCGTATATTGACTTTCTCATCCTGATGGAGATACTAGACTCGAAACAAGATGAACGTGAAAAATGGCCTAAGTTATTAGATACACCAAAGCACCTTCCGGTGGTCTTAGAAACCAAAGAAATGCAGGATATCCTATCTCAACCAGATACTACAACTACCTTAGGGCGTCGTGATCGAGTAATTCTTACATTGATCTACTCTGCCGGGTTACGTGTCAGTGAAATCTGTGCTCTCAAGGTAAGGGATATTAGTTTTAGAGAAAATCGGATCCTTATATCTGGTAAAGGAGGACGCGAACGTTTTGTGCCTTTAGATTCTATTGTTGAGGAATCTTTAAAAGAATACATAGAGGTTAGAAAAAGTGAAATTCCAGAATTGTTTGTTAGTAAGAAAGGCGGCGCCCTTACTCCACGTGCTATTCAATATATGGTTAAAAAATATGCTAAAGAAGCTAATATAGATAAAGCAGTGACTCCGCATAAATTGCGTCATACTTGTGCTACGCATCTTCTTCAAGAAGGGGCTCATTTGGTGTCCATTCAAAAGTTACTAGGACATAACAGTTTGACTACAACCCAAATTTATTTACATATTACGATCACGGACTTAAAAGAGCTTTCAAAACAGCACCCTATGCGAAAAATGCGTACGATTATTGGACTGAAGGGCGATCCTGTTAGTTCCTTTCAGACACCTTACGGTGCTCGAACAGGAACCTAATAAAAAATATCGTAAAACTGCGAATGAGTTAGTAATAGGGAGTATTATAACCCTTTAATAACTTAAACAACTGAATACCGTTCTATATTAATGTCGCTAAATCTTTCAAGATCAATATCCACTATCCAATCATGTCTATCATTCAGAAATTCCAAGCTTTTAACAATTGCCATCTCACAACTTCTTTTTGGTCTAAAGCCATAACTGAATTCACTGAACTGCTTTTCAAATATCGGACTGAGTACTTGATGAATGGCTTGTTGAACTACTCTATCCACTACTGTTGGTATTCCCAGTTTGCGCATCTTTCCATTCTCTTTTGGGATTTCCACTCTTAAGGCAGCTTGTGGTTGGTATTTTCTTGTTCTAATACGCTGGCGCAGTTCATCCTTGTTCTCTTTCAGATATTGCTTTAGTTCGTCGACTGTTACTCCATCGACTTCACTTGTACCTTTATTTTTATAGACACGCAAGTATGCTTCATTCATATTTTGATTACTTAGAATTTGTTCTAAAAGTTCCACACTCGTTTCTCCTTTCCTCTCACGTAGTAAGTGATAGCTCCAGTTTTGGTTATCCTTTGAGATACGCTTATACTTTCACCATTAACATATTCGGAGTACGTCACTTACGCATTCGTGGCGTAGAAACACTATAAATTGTTCGGCCCTTCATGAATTTATTTCATTACTATGGCTTCTGCTGACTTCTTGCGACTAACCTTTTCCGACTGTACTACTGTACATCCGCAAGACCTCCCAGGGTAAGACAACTATCTTTCCTCTTTTACTCACCTGATTTACTCTACAGAGCTACGCACATCTTTTTGGACTTTGACTTGTTATGGAGTCTCATCCCTTTATAGAGCCTTAGTATCAGATTTCTGTTCGTCGAGCCAAGATTTTATTCCACGCTTCCTCCAGCCCTTACCTCACGATAAGTACCTTGCGCTTCCTTAGTGGTTGGTCGATGTGTACCCCCACAGTGGACTTTCACCGCCTAGATAGTTGCCATGCCTGGCACACATAAAAAAGACTACTCACAAGGAGCAGTCTTAGTTTTGAATATTTTTATTCATTTGTTTAATAGCAGCTTTTTCTAACCTAGATACTTGAGCTTGAGAAATTCCGATTTCTTCGGCAACTTCCATTTGTGTTTTTCCTTGAAAAAATCGTTTTCTAAGAATTAGCTTTTCACGACTATTTAGTCGTCTCATTCCTTCTTTTAAAGCTAATTCTTCAATCCATTGAATATCACGATTTTTTTCATCACTTAGCTGGTCCATAACAAAGATTGGATCTCCCCCATCATTATAGATAGGTTCAAATAATGAAACAGGATCTTGAATGGCATCAAGCGCAAAAACAATTTCTTCATGTGGAACCTCTAGCACCTTTGAGATTTCCTCAGCAGTTGGTTCTCTTGATGTCTCGCTCATAAGTCTTTCTCTAACCTGAAGAGCCTTATAAGCAATATCTCGAAGTGAACGGGAGACACGAATTGGATTGTTGTCCCTTAAATATCTACGAATTTCTCCGATGATCATTGGTACAGCATATGTTGAAAATTTGACATTCTGGCCTAAGTCAAAATTATCGATTGATTTCATTAATCCAATACAGCCAACTTGAAACAAATCGTCAACAAATTCTCCTCTGTTGTTAAATCGCTGGATTACACTGAGTACCAATCTTAAGTTGCCATTCACCAGCTCTTCTCTTGCTGATAAGTCTCCGCTTTGCATTTGCTTAAATAGCTCTCTCATTTTCTCGTTCTTAAGGACTGGAAGCTTTGAGGTATCTACTCCACAAATTTCGACTTTATTTCTTGTCACTTCTTTCCCTCCTAACAGGAGTTGCTGTACAGTGTTAAGTATCTCCTCGAGAGGAAAAAATATGCACAAGCTATTCGAGTTAGAAAGGGTAGAAATGCGAATTTTAATTGATACAATAAGGAAAAGTTAGGTTAAAAATTTTTTTAAACCATTTTATTGAATTCTTTTTGTAATCTTTTTATTATCCTTTTTTCTAACCTTGAAATATAAGATTGTGAGATGCCAAGCATGTCAGCAACATCTTTCTGTGTCTTTTCTTCACCACCTTGTAATCCAAAGCGAAGCTCCATTATCTGTTTTTCTCGATCATTAAGTTGTTGAAGAGCTTTCATTAATAATTTACGATCGACATTTGCTTCAAGGTCCTTTGTAATAATGTCATCTTCAGTTCCTAATACATCTGATAAAAGTAGTTCATTTCCATCCCAATCGATATTCAAAGGTTCATCAAAAGAAACCTCTGATCGCAATTTATTATTTCTTCGTAAATACATGAGAATTTCATTTTCGATACACCTAGAAGCATACGTAGCAAGCTTGATTTTCTTTTCCGGATTAAACGTATTAACAGCCTTTATTAAGCCAATTGTACCAATACTAATTAAATCCTCGATATTAATACCCGTATTTTCAAATTTACGAGCAATATAAACAACTAGGCGTAAGTTTCTTTCAATCAGAATCGCTCTAGCTGCCTGATCACCAGTAGGCAGCTTTTGTAAAAGTACTTCCTCTTCATCCTTTGAGAGAGGTGGTGGTAATGCTTCACTACCACCGATGTAATAAACCTCATCTGATTTGAGTCCTAGCTTGATTAATAGCTTATACCATAAGTAAGTAATGTGTAATTTTAACTTTTTCATTTTCCTCCCCCTTCATAGAAATGCGGAAGTGCCTTGCTTAAAGCGGTGGAAATAGACACAAAAACTAAGTAAAAAACTTATACTTTCTTAACTTCTAAAATAAAAGAATCAGAGTAAGATAGTAGAAAGTATACTTTTAAGATACGTGCCCGATTGATTGACCTTGAAGCATCTTTGGATGGACAATACATTCATATTCATCTTCAGAGGACAATTTCGTTCGATTCAAACCTACAATGGTTTTATGTACCTTAATTTTTTCGTTTTTCGTTTCTATCCACACTTCATCAGGTTTAAAGCCTAATAAAAATTGATGCTCACTCCCAACAACTCGATATGGTATTATTCTCACTCGATGTTCCCAAGGGTGACTTTCATCGCCACTCTCACTCATCGATTTCATCACATCATCTTGGATGGCTTGATTTACTAAAAGCTTTGGTATGTAGTTCTGAGCCTTCAAAGTATCAATAATCATAACGGGACTTCTTGTTATTGGATCAAAAAGCTGATTTCCACTATCAACCAACCCATTTAATGTAAACTGAGTTGACTCCACTCTTATCGTAACAGATACCAATTGATCGAAATGAATTTTTTTTGTCTCTAAACCTTCAAGGCGATTTCTTGAAAAGATCCATACAACTGGAAAACCGATAAGTACAAACAACCAGCTTATTGGGTGTCCGAATCCAGTTGAATTTGTCATTAAAATCCCATCCAAGTAACTCATTTCTGCTTGCAAAAAATAATGTGCACCGATCATCCCGCCACCTACCATAAAGGTGACAAAATAAAAGGTTAGCAAACTTTGAAAAAAATAACGAAATCGTTTAAAACCAAATGCTAGTAATACCATCATCATTGAAATGATCATTTTCCCTAATGGGTGTGTAGCGATGAAAGCTAATGGTGAAAACATCATTAGGACAATGCTTGAACCTAAAAGAGCTGATAGAAGTATTCGTAGTTTGAAAATTTTCCTTTTCAATGCAATGGCTGTTAATAAGAGCAGAAACAAATCAAAGGAAAAGTTTAAGAGCCAAATAACGTCTAAATAGATAGACATCTGTTACTCCTTTCCCTGTTATAAAAGCGCAAGCTCGCTTGATTATCCTCTTACATTAAAATTCTTTTGATCTTGAGGGGAGATAGACGCTATAGTTAGACACCCAAGCTAAGTCTAAAACCAGTTCTTCTAATCCTTTTAAAAAGCCCATTTAGAATCGCTCATATAAGAGGACCCGTTAGCATTTAGTATAAATCGTCATAGCCATGAAGTCTGTCACTTACTGCCGAGAAAATGTAAGTATTTTTGATAGATTATTAGAATTTTTGTCGAATCGTTTGGAAGGGAGTGAATGGAGATAAATATAGAAAACGTTAAAAATAGAATAAGGAAACTATTTTTAAGTGCGACTTAACTTTAAAAGGATATGTCAAGTAGTTTCACTAAGCTTGATGAGTAATCTACAATTTTGGAAATTACTTTTTTGTATGATTTTTGTACGAAGTAGTAGCTTTTTACATTTAATAAATATAACAATACATTTTTCCCCATCCTAATAAAAGGTACCCACCTTTAAATTGGAAAACTTAGCGCATTACACACATAACAAAAGTGCAAGCGCCTTGATCAGCCCCGACAAGCATAAGATGATTTAGAATAGAAGGCGTTTTTTGCCTTCAATTCTAAATTAGCTTATGACCTCGAGGGGCTAGGCGCTGGAGCTGGATGTCGTGCGCTTATCCACAGTTCAAGAATTTTTTAATTTCCTAAACGATAAAAAAAGAGTGCAATTCATCATTGAATTTGCACTCTTTTTGTTTATTCGTAATCGATTATCGACGTTTGTTACGATTTCTTAAAAATGTCGGAATATCTAACGCTTCATCCGCTTGTTGAACATTATTGCGAGATGTTGTTTCATGAATTGGTTCTTCACGCTTTATCTCACGTTTTGGTGCTGGGTTTGTACCTGTGTTACTACCACCAAATTGTCGCGTTTGTTGTTTTAAAGGGTTAACATCTTGTTCTGCAAATCCAGTTGCAATTACGGTTACAATGATTTCGTCCTTAAGGTTTTCATTAATAACAGATCCAAAGATCATGTTAACTTCCTGGTCTGAAGCAGATGCAACAATATCTGCTGCTTCTTGAACCTCATATAAGCTTAAATTGTTGCCACCAGTAATATTCATAAGAACACCTTGAGCACCATCAATTGATGTTTCAAGTAATGGACTTGAAATAGCTTTTTTAGCAGCCTCAGTAGCACGACTTTCTCCAGTAGCTACACCAATCCCCATTAGTGCAGAACCTCTATTAGACATAATTGTTTTTACATCCGCGAAGTCAAGATTAATAAGTCCTGGTTTAGCGATTAAGTCTGAAATACCTTGAACACCTTGACGTAATACGTTATCTGCTTCTCTGAAAGCTTCGAGCATTGGTGTATTTTTGTCAACGATCTCAAGTAATCGATCATTAGGGATTACAATAAGTGTATCAACAGATTCCTTCATTGATGAAATTCCACCTGCAGCTTGCATCGCACGTTTACGACCTTCAAACGTAAATGGTCTTGTAACAACACCAACTGTTAGCGCACCTAAATCCTTTGCAATTTGAGCGATTACTGGTGCTGCACCAGTTCCTGTTCCCCCGCCCATTCCAGCAGTAACGAATACCATATCAGCGCCTCGTAATGCTTCTTCAACCTGCTCTCTACTTTCTTCAGCAGCTTTTTTACCAACCTCTGGGTTTGCACCCGCTCCTAATCCACGAGTAAGCTTTGAACCGATTTGCATTTTAATTTCTGCTTTAGATAAATTTAATGCTTGTGCATCAGTGTTGACAGCAATAAATTCAACACCTTGAACACCATGCTCTATCATTCGATTAACAGCGTTATTACCACCGCCACCTACACCGATTACCTTGATGGTAGCTAAGCCGTCAATATTTGTATCAAACTCCAACATGCGAAATCCTCCTAATCCATCAAATAACTAATTGATGTGAACTATTCAAAGAAGTAACCAAAGAACTTCTTTACTTTGTTTACTTTTTTATCATCTGGTTGTTGCTTTTGTGTTGTACGTTGTTGCTGTGTTGGTTCCTTTGCAGCTGCTACTTCAACAGCATTCACTGAAACGTTAGAACCAATCTTTCTCCCTTGAATTTTAGCATTTTTATGTGCAAATTGTATTAAGCCTACACCAGTCATATATTGAGGTTCTCTCACCCCAATATAATCCGGACTAGCTATTCTTACACTGTTTTGAAGGACAGCTTGTCCTAATTCAAGGACTCCAGACATTCTAACAGTTCCACCAGTTAATACAAACCCACCTGGTAACTCACTGACACCAAGTCTTTTTAATTCATATAGAATTAGCTCATATATTTCTTCGAGTCTTGCTTCAATAATATCAGCTATTTCTAATTGATTAAAGTCTCGTTTTTGATCTGAACCAATAATAGAAGCTTCAAACACTTCATCTTCAGATGCATGATCGTAAAAAGCGTGTCCATATTTTACTTTAATTCGTTCGGCTTCATCTGTTGTTGTACGAAGACCGATTGATAAGTCCTTTGTAATATGTTCTCCACCAATTGGAAGAACAATCGTTGCAAAGAGGTGATTTTGCTCAAACACAGAAATGGTAGTAGATCCACCACCGATGTCAATAAGAGCTACTCCGAGATTTTTCTCATCCTTAGACAGCGCTACAGAACCAGCAGCTAGTGGTTGTAAACAAATATCAGTAATTTCTAAGCCAGCGCGTTCAACACATCGTAACAAATTATGTAATATCGTTTTAGAACCTGTAATAATTGTGCCTTCCATTTCCAAACGAACACCTAGCATTCCTCTAGGATCATTAATTTCATCTAATCCATCAACAATAAACTGTCTTGGGATCACATCGATTATTTCTCGTTCTGGAGGAATGGAAATTACTTGAGCTGCCTCGATTACTCTTCTTACATCTTCATTAGATATTTCACGATTTTCACTTGAGACCGCTACGACTCCATGGCAATCTTGCAAATGCACATGATTTCCTGTTACTCCTACTACTACTCTCTTTAAGGAGATTCCAACCATTCTTTCAGCTTGCTCAACCGCTTTTTTTATAGAATGAACTGTTTCATCTATATCAACTATAGATCCTTTTCTTAAACCTTCTGATTTTACATTACCTACACCTATAATGTTTAAAGCATCATTCGTCATTTCACCAATAATTACTTTAACACTGGATGTACCGATGTCAAGACTTACAAATAATTCATTGTTGTTCATTCTAAGGCACCTCCTTATCTATCAATACTTTCTATTCTATTCGTTGAAGAACAACATGACAATGAATCTAGTTTTACATGTTTGTAACAAAATTATTTTTTGAATATTTTCTTGATTTTGCCTTAATAGTGTTTATTCGTCAAATACTTGATATTCCCTTTTAAATATTCAATTTTTTTTCAACTTCCCTCTAGAAATAGACCATTTTGATATCAAAATTCTTCTAATAACCGCAATGTTTTGGAAAAGTCTTACACCAAATGCAAAGACAGCTACTAAGTATAAGTCTACACCAAGATGAACACCGAGAAAAGCTAAACTTGCAGCTAAAATTATGTTAAAGAAAAAACCTGAAACGAACACAGTTTCATCATAAATATCTTGAAGATGTGCTCGGATTCCACCTAACAATGTATCAAGTGCAGCTAGTATAGCAATTGATAAATAATTTGAGTACTCTGGGGGAATACGCATCTCTGATATCAATCCTAAAAAGACACCAAGAATAAGACCTAATATAGGAAGCCACATGTTATTTTCCCCCTTCTTCGATTTCTAATGGCTTCATATTCTTAACACGAATTGTATCTTCATATGCAGGGATTGTCATGCTATCAATCGGGTTAGAAATGGATAGACTCAAGTTATCAATCGCAAAATCTTCGTCAGTTGTCGAAGCGTTCATCCGATTATAGAGCTTATCAGCATTTTCTGAAATTACTTTAATCTCAATTGGGTATGTATGTAGGCTATAGTTGTCCATTTTCGTTTGTCCATTAATATCTCTTATCACTGTGGAATTAATTACTCGCCTTCCTTGAATCGAAATTTCTTCGGCATCATAAGAATTTAATTCATTAATTAAGCGTTTTAACAGTTCAGGCGAGATATTCGGTAACGGTTCACCAATTAATTCTTCAGAAAACAATCTGTTAATTGTAATGATAATGCCAGGTCCGGTAACTTCAGTTAGACCTGCTTCTTCTTTTAATACATTTAATGTTTCTTTTAAAGCTACTTCTGGATTTTGATTTTCTTCTGCTTTATATGTTTCGATAATTTCATTATACTTCCTTATTTCAGAAAGCAGTTCAACTTGCAATTGTTGCTCCTTTTTTAAGTCTTCCCTAAGTTGCCACATATCACGTGTATCTCGTACAATAGGTTCTTTTATTGTTTGAAATTGAATCGCAAGCATTAATCCAAATATCATCGTTAAAAAAGAAAAACTCATACCCTTTTTCCAATTCGTTTGCTTCAATACATCCACCTATCTGTCTTTACATGTATTCTTTATCTTTGGGCTCTTTTAACTTGGTTGTTGATTTCCATTGCATGCGTTCGCTTTTGTGTTTTGTGCACCTGTGGGTTCTTCCCTTGCACTCTCGCAGGAGTCTCCATATCGGTTCAAATCAACAAAGTGCCAATAAACTAGCGAGCTTTAACAAAGCCTATCTTTAAAGCATCAATTATGAGTATGTAGATATTCTTATGACTTGGTCTTCTGCTCTTGTAATAAAGGATCCATTTTAATTTCCTCATTTTTTTCAACTGTTACAACAATATGATCATAAGCTAATTGATCGATAACACCACCAGCAATATTCAATGCTGAGAGTAAGACATTAGGATCACCTATTGCAGAAATAACAAATGGAGCGGGAAATTGATTACCATCAACAGTTACAACAGGTCCATTGCAATAAATGTAGGAATCACTTGATAATCTTTGGCCATTAATGGAGATAGCATCTGCACCTGATATATAAAGTTCGTTAATAACATTAAATATATGACTCTCATGCACGATATAATTATTAACATTATCGCCTTCAGGTATATAAGATGCATCCTCTAACGTCACTTGCACTCCTTTTCCAACCACTGGTAGATCGCCCACATACATACGATATTTTTCTACATCTTCAACAAGATTATAATACACCTGCTTTTGATCTTTTAATGATTCTTCAATTTGCTTAACTTCTTCTTGTTTTGCATATAATTCCTTTTGTAAATCTCGATTTATTTCTTCATTGTTTATTAGTAAAGATCTTGTTTCATACTCTTTATCCCATTGTTCAGCAGATATTGTCCGATTTTGATTTCTTTCTTTTGTAAGCTGGTATGAGTAAGAAATTAAAAAACCTAAAACGAGGAGGACAAGGGATAAAATAACATAGCTACCCCTCAGTTTCATTTTCACTTTCATCCTCCTCCTCTGTCTGTAGCGGTTTATAGGATTCAAAGTAAGAGCCTACTTCTAAATGAATAACTCCTATGCTATTTTCATCAAGTTGACTAACAATAGAAGGGTATGCGTCCATTTTCTTTGAAAAAGTACGAACAGAAGCAATCACTTCATAACCATCATTCATATATAGTCGAACTAGCCAAGGATCGGTTTTCCCAGGAGTATGGTGGATCTCAGAGATCGAATTAAAAACGCCTGGTGATAGTTTTTTTAATTCACTAATCATAACCTGTATATCTTCATCGCGCTTCCAATCAATTAACACTGGAGCATCTGCAGGAGCTGTCTCCTTTTTATCCTTTAATACTTGTCCATTTTCAAGAATAGGTAAATAAGAACCATCCTTTTCAAGATAAGCAATACTATCATGTTCTTCAATAATTAAAACAATATCGTTAGGTAATTTTTTTTCTACCTTGACATCTTTTATTTGTAAAAGACTCTCAACAGCATTTGTGACTTGATCTGTATTGATACTCCAAAAACCAGATGAGGTGGTTATTCCACTCAATTCAATGATCTTTTCCGAATCAACCGTTTCATTTCCTATAACAGATATACTCGCAACCTTACTTAAGGGAGATTGAAAGTAGATTACAAGCAAAATCAAGAGAAAAAACACGGATAAAAATGAAATTAGTCTGCGGTTTGTTTTCTGTTTTCGTTGCTGTTGTAACTTTGGTATGCGGTCCTCTAACGAAACAACTTTTTTTTCCAATCATTTTCACCCCATCCTAGCAGACACTCTAGGCAATCTTTGATTCATTATTTTGACATTGTCTTTCATAGCACTCGTTTTGATTGCGGAAAAAAACAACTTACACATGGTTATTTTTTTTCGAAAACATACGAAAAGTCGCTATTTATTTTAAACGATAAAACAAACGGCATGTAAAATGCCGTTTGTTTTATCTAAAAAATCATTTTTAACAAACAAAATATATCATTTTAAACGTAACTCATTGACCAATGGATCTCTATGGTTATTATAACACAGGAAATGAAATTATTGGGAGGTTTGTGTCTAATTAAGACCTATTATTTCAACTTCTGTTTCCATCGATACATCATATTTTTCATAGATGGTTTTTTTGACGAAATCAATAAGATCTAACACATCTTGTGCTGTTGCTCCACCTGCATTTACGATAAAGTTTCCGTGCATTTCTGAGATTTTCGCACCACCGATTTGATAACCTTTCAAACCAGCGTCCTCCACTAATTGACCTGCATATTTCGGTAGGGGATTTCGAAAAATACTCCCTGCACACGGATAATTCCAAGGCTGAGTATCTCTTCTGTAATCTTTATTTTTTTGCATAACAGCGACAATATCTTCTTTTTCCCCTTTTTGCAATTTTAAAACCGCACCGATGCATATTCCGGGTCTTTCCTCTTGTAGAATAGAAGTCCTGTAGGAAAACTTCATTTCTTCATTTGTTAACCATTCCAAAGTACCATCTTCAAACAAAATATGTGCTTTAACAAGAATTTTTGAAATATCAGCTCCGTGTGCTCCAGCATTCATGTACACAGCACCACCAATTGATCCTGGTATTCCACTAGAAAATTCTAAACCTGATAAACCTTTTTTACTAATAATTGTTGCAAGTTTTATGATGGAATATCCACCGCCAACAGTAAGGGTTTCTCCATTTAATTCAAAATCATCCATTCCTAAACCAAGCTTAATAACCACACCCTCAATTCCCTGGTCTGCAACGAGAAGATTTGAACCTCTGCCAATTGCTCTCCACTTTGCATTATGTTTTTTAATGATGCGGAAAGCTTTAGTTAGGTCTTCACTGTTGCTAGGTTCAATAAAAATTTCTGCCGGGCCACCAATTTTCATAGTTGTATGCTTTGCTAACGGTTCATTCTCAAGGACTTTTCCGATATTCGCTTCAATTAAATCTTTATATAGAGTAGACATAACGACCTCCTAAATCCGTTTATTTCTTTGAAATTTCCTTCATTACTTGATAAACTCGCGAAGCAGCATCTGGAATTCCCAATTCTTTCGATGCTCTTTTCATTTCAGTTAATTTCATATCGTTTAGTAAAATTTCTTCAATTTTTGATAGTAATAAGCTTCCATTTAACTCTTGTTCTCGAAGCATAATTGCTGCATCATTATCACTTAAAGAGCTAGCATTTTTTTCTTGATGGTTAGCTGTTACATATGGACTAGGAATTAATATACTCGGTAATCCTAATGCTGTTATTTCTGCTAATGATGTCGCGCCCGCTCTAGAGACAATTAAATCAACAGCTGATAAAACCTCTGGCATGTTGTGGATAAACGGTTTAATGATGACATTTGAAGAATCCTTTAATGACCTCATTTCCTCCATTACTTTATCATAATGGACCTCCCCAGTGACATAAACGACCTGATATGGCTTATTTGTAAGTGCCGGTATCATTTGTAATACAGCTTCATTAATTGCTTTTGCCCCACGGCTTCCGCCAAAAATTAACACTGTTTTAAGATTGTCTTTTAGACCTAATGAACGTCTCCCTTTTTCTGGGTCTTGACCTAAAACTTCTGAAGCTCGTGGATTACCTGTTAATACTACTTTATGCTCTGGAAAATACTTTTTTGCATCTTCAAAACAGATTGCAATTTTATTGACATAACGAGCTAAAAATTTATTTGTTATACCTGGTAGGCTATTTTGTTCATGAATAACTGTCGGAATGTTAAGTTTAGATGCTGCATATACAACAGGACCGCATACATAACCTCCAGTCCCAATGACAACATCTGGCTTGAAATCCTTTAAATATTTTTTACTAACTGAGACACCCTTTAAAAACCGCGTTACTGTTTTTACATTTTCAAATGAAAGCTTACGTTTAAAGCCCGTAATTTCAATTGCTTTAAAGTCAATTTCTGCCCGCTCTACAATGCCTTTTTCTAACCCATTTTCAGTTCCTATATATAAAAATTCAACATGAGAATTATGTTTCTTTATTTCATTTATTAATGCAAGCGCAGGATAAATATGCCCGCCTGTTCCTCCACCACTAACAACTACTTTCATGATAACTCCCCCAATTTAATGGAATTTTTTTAGTATGAACAACGCTTGACGCCAATGCTTTTCATATGTAAACGTGATTAAGGCTGACTATGAAGGTATTAACTAAAGGCATAGATATTAGCCTAAAGTCTGTCTCTTCGCTATCGTCAGCCTGATTATGTCATTATTAAGTGAACTCATCCATGAATGTTTCTTGGATAAATGATAAACCCTAGGTGATTCTGAATTTAAAATTTTGAATACCTACTTACATTTAATAATACTCCAATCGCCATTAACATTAAGGTAAGCGATGATCCCCCATAGCTTAGGAACGGCAACGTAATCCCAGTAACTGGCATTAGCCCTGTTACAACCCCCACATTGATCATAACTTGAATTGCGACCATTGTGATAATTCCGATTGCTAAAAAGCTTCCATATAAGTCAGGAGCACCAAGCGCAATTCTTACTCCCCGCCAAAGGAGCAAGCCAAAAAGTAACAGTACGAGAGACCCTCCGATAAACCCTAGTTCTTCAGCTAAGATCGCAAAGATAAAATCAGTTTGTGGTTCTGGCAGGTAGAAAAACTTCTGTCTACTTTGCCCAAGACCTAAACCAAATAATCCACCAGGTCCTATTGCATACAAAGACTGGATGATTTGAAAACCACTACCTAGTGGATCTTCCCAAGGATCTAAAAATGAGGTAATCCGTTTAATCCGATATGGAGCAGATAATACTAGTGCAACAAATCCTGCTACACCTAATAGTCCGAGCCAGACAAAATGAATGACTCTTGCCCCTGATACGAAAATCATAACGATACAGGTTCCAACCATAACTGTTCCTGTACCTAAATCAGGTTGCAACATAATGATACCAAACGCAGTAAAAACAAGTCCTAAGGAAGGCACTAGCCCTTTTTTAAAGGAAGTGATTTTCTTTTGGTTTTCCGACAAAAATTTTGCTAAAAAAGCGATCATCGCCAGTTTCATAAACTCAGAAGGTTGGATCGAAAATGCACCGACACCAATCCAGCTTCTTGATCCATTTCGCTCCATGCCAATTCCTGGGATCAGTACGGCAATTAAGAGAAAAAAGCAAATAATGATTAACATTTTCGCCCACGATCTCCACGTCCAATAATCAACATTCATTAAGAAGAACATTGCGATGACACCAACCCCGGCAAATAAAAGCTGACGCTTAGCAAAAAAGAAAGAATCATCGAATTTATACGTCGCCCATACCGCACTAGCACTGTATACCATAATGAGACCGATTGTTAAAAGAAGCAACGTAAGGATAACTAATATAAAGTCTGGTGTAGACCTTTTTGCTGTCAACGCCGAACACCCCTGTACCTTTTATTTAAGGGCTGTAAGAAAAGCACAAGACGCCCGTAGTCAGCGAATCTTAAGACGAGCCGTCTAGGAAGGTTGTCTTTAACCTTTTTGACGGATTGCCTAATAAACTCACGCTGATTGCGTCTGAAGCTTGACACCAAAACTAAGTACAAAACTTCTAAAAACTAGACCGAAAATTCATTGTCTAGAAAAGATTGTACAAGCCCTTACTTAAGCTTATGCACGGCATTAATAAAAATGTCTCCTCTTTCCTCAAAAGTTTTGTACTGGTCCCAGCTTGCACATGCTGGAGATAAAAGAATGACATCTTCTTCTTCGGAAATTTCAAACGCCGCAGATACTGCTTGTTCCACATTATCGACACGTTTGATGACTTCTATTCCACTTTCATTTGCTATTCTTTCTAACTTTGGTGCAGTTTCCCCAAAGAGAACCATTGCTTTCACGTTATCCAAGTAAGGCTTCAGTTCATCAAATTCATTTCCGCGGTCAAGACCACCTGCTAGTAAAATAGTCGGCATAGAAAACGCCTGAAGTGCTTTACTAGTAGCTAGAATATTTGTTGCCTTTGAATCATTATAAAAACGGCGGTTATCAATTGTATCAACAAATTGAAGTCTGTGTTTTACACCTGTAAAGGATGTAAGAACCTTTTTAATTGATTCATTTGAAACACCTTTTAATTTGACGGCTGAAACAGCAGCTAATATATTTTCTAGATTATGAACACCTGGTAAAACGATATCTTTTAATAAAATTACGCGTTCATTTTTATACCAAATACTTTTATCCTTGATATATGTACCACTCTCGAGTTCTCTCGTTGCCGAGAAAAATAGTTTCTCTGCATGGGATTTTTCTGAACGCTCACAAACTTCCTGATCATCTAAATTTATTATTGATACATCAGAACCAGATTGATTCTGATAAATTTTTCCCTTTGCAAAAACGTATTCATCTTTTGTTCCATGATAATCTAAATGCGCATCAAAAATATTTAAAATAATGGCAATAGCAGGTTTAAATTCAATTGTTCCTAATAGTTGAAAGGATGACAATTCCATCACAATAACATTGTCGCTTGTAGCATTCTGTGCAACTTCACATGCAACTATCCCAATATTCCCTGCAATTAAAGGTTGTTTTTGATCTTCTTTAAGCATTTCATAAATTAATGTTGTTGTTGTTGTTTTACCGTTTGAACCAGTAATAGCAATAATATCTGCTTCTGATATTTTATATGCTAACTCCACCTCTGTAATAATTGGGAGATTTTGTTCAACAGCAAGAGCTACCAAAGGGTTTGAATATGGTATTCCAGGATTTTTCACGACTAAATCAATCGCCTTATCCTTTATTAATGAAAGTGGATGATCTCCACAAACAACTTGAACCCCAAGATCTCTTAACTCTTGAACCGCTGGATCTGTATCAGTTGCTCTCAAATCGTTTACTGTTACATTTGCACCAAGCTGATGTAATAATTTAGCGGACGCTAAGCCGCTTTTTGCTAACCCTATAACTAATACCTCTTTATGTAAATAATCACTAATCTTTTTCACTTACAACCACACCTCGATATAGATTCCAAGCACTGCGAAGACAAGCCCAATTGTCCAGAACGTAACAACTACTCGCCATTCTGACCATCCAACTAATTCGTAGTGATGATGCAGTGGGCTCATTTTGAATACTCTTTTACCTGTTGTTTTAAATGATATAACCTGAATGATAACCGATAATGTCTCAATGACGAACACACCACCAATTAAAACAAGCAATATTTCTAACTTTGTTAAAATTGCAATCGTTACGATAGCACCACCTAGAGCAAGTGAACCAGTATCCCCCATAAATACCTTAGCAGGATGTGCATTGAATACTAAAAATCCAAGCACTGCACCAACTACCGCAACTGAAAAAATCGCAACATCATATTGAGATTGATTCCATGCTAATACGGCAAATGCCCCAAACGCTACTGCAGAAGTTCCAGATAATAAACCATCTAATCCATCCGTTAGGTTAACTGCATTTGATCCACCTACTAGCATAAAGATGACAAGTACAACATAGCCCCAGCCTAAATCAAACGAAAGTGAGGTACCAGGTACACCAATCTCTGTTGAAAATCCATATTGTGTAAAGATAATATAGAAGATGACTGCAATAATCACCTGGCCTAGTAATTTTTGTCTTGAGGTTAATCCTAGGTTTCTTTTCATGACAACCTTAATAAAATCATCTAAAAATCCTAGTAATCCGTAACCAACTGTTACAAACAGTAATAAATACATCTCAACACTTAGTTGTGAATATTTCCCTGTCATCACAATTGTTGTAATGATGATCGAAAATATGATCAGCACTCCACCCATAGTAGGAGTTCCTGATTTCTTTTGATGTGATTTAGGTCCTTCTTCTCTAATGCTCTGTCCGAACTTTAATCTCCTAAGAAAAGGAATAATGATGGGAGATAGTAGTACACTTATTAAGAATCCCATTACGAGTGTAATTAATATAACCTGCTCTAGCATGTAAGCTCCCCCCCATCTTTATTCGTTTTTCCCAAAATCACGTATAGGTAATTTACGAGAATATCATATGAGCTATTTTCTTTTATATGTTTATCAAATCTAAAATCATTCATTTTATCAACTTCTCTTTCTATCCTTTGTTACCTATTCTATGAAGGAAATGGGGCCTGAACTACTTCATTTTATTCATACTGTCATTCCATTTCATAAATAGATTAGTTTTCTTGAGTATAAAGCACCAGGTATAGTTTTTTTAGTAATATCGATTATTGATCGCCTTTAATGCAATTTCTTTATCATCAAAATCGAATGTTTCATTACCAATAATTTGGTATGTTTCATGACCTTTCCCTGCAATTAAGATGACATCGCCCTTTTTAGCATGCTCAATTGCAAAGTGAATTGCCTTTTCACGATTAGAAATCAAATGATAATGTTCTCCACTAACGCCAGCTTCCATATCTTGAAGAATCATGGATGGATCTTCACTCCTCGGATTATCAGATGTGAAGATTGGCTCATCACTATATTCTGTAGCAATTTTCGCCATAAGCGGTCTTTTCGTCTTATCTCTATCCCCACCACAGCCAACAACACAAAAGATCTTACCTTCTGCAAATTGCTTTATCGTTTGTAAAACATTTTCTAAACTATCTGGAGTATGTGCGTAGTCAACGATAACTGTAAAATCTTGACCTCCATCAACGAGTTCAAAACGCCCTCTAACACCCTCCATTGCTTCAATCGCTTGGATAATTGTATCTATGTCAATTGATGAAGCTAAACAAGCTGACACTGATGCTAGAACGTTATAAATACTAAATTTCCCAACCATATTGATTGTTACTTTTTTTGTACCTACTGGTGTAACCAAGTCAAATTCTGTACCTTTTGACGTCATATTAATTTTTTTTGCCATCACATCAGCACAGGTTTCAATTCCATACGTTAAAATTTTTGCAGCAGTCATTTTTATAAATTCTTCTGATGCCTCTTCATCGGCATTTAAGACGGCAATCTTTACATCTTCATGATCAAAACGATTACCTAATTGAGCAAAGAGAAGGCCTTTAGCATACTTATAAGATTCCATCGTCTTATGATAATCTAGATGGTCCTGGGTTAAATTTGTAAAGACTGCAACATTGAAATCACATCCGTGAATTCTTCCTATATGAAGTGCATGAGAGGAAACCTCCATTATCGCATGTGTTACCTCTTTCTCTCTCATATCATGGAACGTTTTTTGAAGTGTCAAGCTTTCTGGAGTCGTGTTTTTTACATGTTTTAACTCATCTGCTATTTTTATGTACATGGTCCCAATTAACCCTGTTTTTTTATTTGCTACATTAAGTATTTTTTCAATAATATGTGTCGTTGTCGTCTTTCCATTCGTACCAGTAACACCAATAAGATGCATATTATGTGTAGGCTGACCATAATAAATATCCGCCAGCACAGCCATTGCTCTTTTTGAATCTTTCACTAAAACTACTGGAATTTGTAAATCATCTAATGGTCTTTCAGCAAGAATCGCCACCGCTCCACTTTCTTGAGCTTTTCTAGCATAGTCATGACCATCAACTGTATAACCGTTAATACAAATAAATAAGCTTCCCTTCTTAATTTCCCTAGAGTCCATCTCAATTGATGTGATCATCGGGTTTTCTTTTGTATCAATTTCATGTTCGTGTAAATATGTAAGCAATTCGTTTAATTTCATTATTGTTCCTACTTTCACCACAAGGTCTATGCACGTTTAATTGAATGTAGAAAAGAACCATTAACTTAGGTTACCCTTCATTCAACTTTATAAAGGAAACGGGCTATTTACCAAAGCTTTTTGATTGATTGAAGCATATATAGAATGTTCTCCGTACTTATTTTATCTTACTTATAAAAAAAGAGCCATCCTTCGTTTCATTTTCTTTTGAAAAAACGAGTCTATATTTAAAAGTTTTATTATTTAGAATATTAATGCTTGAAAAATGAAAAACATAAAGAAAGCGTGACATCTCGTATCAAGCGAATGTCATGCTTTCTTGCCAATTATTCTTTATCCTCAATTTTCTTATCACTTTCACCTAAATAAACACGCAATGTCGATCCTTCTTTCACTTTTACACCAACATCTGGGGATTGCTGCACAACAACATCTCCTTCTCCTGCTACATCAAGCTTCAAATTAACCAACTGCTCTGATAGTTCTTGTTTAGTCAACCCTAAAATATTCGGTATTTCGACTAATTTTGTGTCCAGCCATTTATATTCCTTTTCAATTTGTTCCTTTCTAGGTTTTACACCTAGCTCTGGTAATGCATCACGCATAATATTACCTACAATTGGAGCAGCAACAGTACCCCCGAATTGGACCGTGCCTTTTGGATTATCAACTGCTACATAGACAACAATTTGCGGATCGTCAGCAGGAGCAAATCCAATAAATGAAACGATATGGTTATTCTCCATATATCTTCCATCTTTAACCTTTTGGGCTGTACCTGTTTTTCCACCAACACGATAGCCATCTACATATGCATTTCGCCCTGTCCCAAGTGCAACAACACTTTCAAGTGCATAACGTATTTCTTTCGATGTTTCTTCAGAAATGACTCGTTTCTTCGCTTCTGGAGTTTGTCTACTTAACACTTCATTTGTTATAGGATCTACCCATTCCTTCGCAATATATGGTGTGTATAATATTCCACCATTTACTGCAGCTGATACAGCCGCTACCTGTTGAATTGGGGTAACAGATACCCCTTGTCCGAATGCGGTTGTCGCAAGCTCTACAGGGCCAACTTTTTCCGGATTAAACAAAATCCCTCTACCTTCACCCTGTAAGTCAATACCTGTTTTTTGCCCAAAGCCAAAGTCTTTAATGTACTTAAAGAGTGTTTCTTCTCCAAGCCGTTGTCCTAGTTCAACGAAGCCAGGGTTACAGGAATTTTGAACGACTTCTAGAAATGTTTGGTGACCATGTCCCCCTCTTTTCCAGCATCGTAATCTTGCACCATCAACCTCGACAGATCCACTATCATTAAACGTGTCTTTTTCAAGATTCACCTTTTCTTCTTCGAGTGCTGCCGCTAGCGTAATAATTTTGAATGTAGACCCAGGTTCGTACGTACTCCAAACAGGTAAGTTCCGATTGTATACTGTTGAATCCACTTCCTGGAATTTAGCAGGATCAAAATCTGGCCGACTTGACATCGCTAAAATTTCGCCATTATTAGGATTCATTGCAATGGCTATTATGCCATCAGGATTATACGTTGCCTGCACATTATCTAATTCACGCTCAATAATTGTTTGGACTCGAGTATCAATCGTAAGCTTTAAATTGTTGCCATCAACTGGTGCTGTATAGTCATCCGCTTCACCTGGCATTCTTTGACCTTTTGCATCTGAGAAGAATTTCACATACCCTTTTTCGCCTTTTAACTGCTTATCATAATAGGACTCTAAACCTAATAAACCTTGGTTATCAATCCCAGCAAAGCCAAGAACATGTGATAAATAGCTACCGAACGGATAGTAGCGCTTGGAATCCTCAGCTATGTAAACCCCTTTTAAATTTAATTCTCTTACTTCATTTGCCTTTGCATGAGATATTTTTCTTCCTTCAGGATTAATCCATTCAATCGATTCTTTCTTAGTGATATGTTTATATGCCTTTTCCTCCGACATATTTAACACAGCTGCCAGCTTTTTAGCGGTATCTGCAGGATTTTCAATTTGTCTTGGGACAACATATATGGTAGGAGCACTCATATTTGTAGCAAGTTCAACACCGTTACGATCTAAAATTTCCCCACGCTCAGGCTCAAACGGTATATTTCTGCTCCATAGATCTTTTGCACCAGAAGTTAATGAAGATCCAAGAAAAAATTGAACATACCCTAGACGTATATCAATCACTAAAAAAATTAACAAACCGAATAGCAATGTTAAAGCAAGACGCTTTCTAACGGTCACATTTGAAACACGCATATCCTTTACTCCCCCTTGTCTAGGCTCGTTCAAATATATGCTTGTACGACGGGAGATAGAACAATAGAAATAAAGGAAACTCTGGTGATTTATGTCTCAAAAATACTCACAATTTCTAAAAAAAACAAGGATTGACCTTATAGTAGGTCAATCCTTAAAATTACCATTTAGTCCTCTTCTTTTTCTTCAGTTTGTTTCTTAACTTCAGTTGTCTTTAAAGTTACGGATAATACATCCCCTTTTTTCAATACACTATCCTTCTTTATACTTTGCTTCGCAACATAGCCAGAGCCTTCGGATTTAACTGATAAATCTATCAGATTACCCAATTTCATTACATCTCGCTTGGACCAACCTGTCATATTTGGCATTTTTACACTTTCAGAAGCTTGCAGCAACACTTTCTCATTTACGATGATAGGTGTTTCTACCTCTGGGTATTGAGCGATAATCTCTTGTCCGCTACCAAGAATGATCGGCTCTAGCCCTAATTCCTCTAACTGGTGTTCTGCTTCAGTAGGCTTCATACCTACCAGTGAAGGAAGCTTGATTCCTTCCTCTACTGTTTTACTTTTATCTGTATTTTCCATTTCTTCTGTTGGATCAATTTGCATATACTGTAAGCTGTTCTTCATGACAGTATTGAAAATCATTGATACAGGAACTGATCCAGCTTTCCCTTCTAATTTCGGCTTTTGGACTGCCACATAAACGATTAATTCAGGATCATCTTTTGGAGCCATTCCTAAAAATGAAAAGACATGATTATCATTTCCTGATAAGTACCCACCTGATGGTGAATAAATTTGGGCAGTTCCTGTTTTTCCAGCAACTTTATATCCTTCGATGCGAAATGGCTTTCCTGTCCCCTTTTCAGAGCTAACTACGGTTTCTAATATATCTAATACTTCTTTTGATGTTTTTTCTGAAATAGGCTGACCTACAGCTTTAGGTTTCGTTTCTTTCACAACAGTATCGTCATCTGGATTAACGATTTTTTCTATCACATATGGTTTCATCATTTTTCCATTATTTGCAATCGCAGTAGCAGCCTGGATTTGCTGAATCGGCGTAACTGCTGAAGCTTGCCCAAATGCAGTTGTTACTTTATCACGATGCATTTCATAGTTTATTTTACTAGTAGCTTCATTTGGAAGATCAATTCCAGTTTTTGATGTGAACCCAAATTTATTTAAATATTGATATAAGCGGTCGACTCCTAGTAGCTTATCAGCAATAATTGAAAACGCCACGTTTGAGGAGCGCTGAACTCCTTCGTTATAGGTAATCGGTCCCCATCCACGTCCACTGTTATGGTCATTTATATCTGGTCCTTCTACATCGTAAGATCCTGACTGGTACATAGCATTCCCGTTATAAACGCCTTCTTCAATGGCCGCAGCAAGTGTAAAGACTTTCATTGTTGAACCAGGTTCAAAGGCATAAGAAATCACATCATTAGTATAAGATGTAATATTCCTTAGATTTGGATCAAAACTCGGTCGTTGAGCCATCGCTAAGATTTTCCCTGTTTTTGGATCAGCAACAACACCTATGATTTTCTCTGGTGAGAATTCATCAACAACTTGATTCATTGAGTCTTCTAGAAAGGTTTGAATCTTTTGATCAATTGTTAAATAAACATCTTTGCCATTTGTCGGAGCAATGATCTCGTCATTACTATTTGGCAACTTCCAGTTATAATGATCCTCTTCGTATTTTACATAGCCATCTTCTTCATGTAGGTATTTCTCAAGGGTTTTTTCAAGCCCCATCATTCCTACTGTTTCGCCAGTGTCCTCTTGTTTTTGAGCATACCCTATTAAATGAGAAGCAAATAAACCATTAGGATAAAACCGCTGTGTATCCCGTATAAACGAAATACCCGGAAGCTCTAATTTAGCTATTTCTTCTTTCAGTGTATGACTTATATCTCGACCTGCTGCTCCAAATTCAACTTGATCTGAATCCTTTGAAAGAATCTCTTCCACTTTACTTACTTCCATTTCAATTAATGGAGCAAGCTTTTGAGCAGTTTCCTGTATATCAACCACATGCTGTGGTTTTTTTGGATTAGTTGTCATTTTGTCATCAAGAATAGCGACAAGCTTATATGAGGCTTTATCCTCAGCTATAACTTCACCTTTGTTATCTAGTATTTTCCCTCGTTCAGCTTCAATTGTTCGTTGACTTTCATATAATTCCTCTGCTTTTGCCGCAAGGGCTTCCCCATGGACAGTTCCAGTTGCTTGTATGTAAAAAAAGCGGATAAAAATTGTAAAAAAGAGCAGTGCAAATAGTAACGATAGTAATGCTGCCCCTCGGTTCATATTTGTATTTTTCTGTGTTAGCTTCATAAGGACCTCCTACTCGTGTGTTTATTTTACCACATAGAAACAATCGAGTGATGAAAAAAAGCTGGCTACACATTTATATCTAGTGTAACTCAGCTTTTTCCCCTTATATCTGTGTTATTCTTGTACACTTTTCACATTGTTTTGATCTAATTTCAAGCCTAAATCTTTTGCTTTTTCCCAAATTCGATCATATGTACTTAACTCTTCAACCTGTACGTGGAGGTCACTATTTAGCTTTGTTTGCTCTTCTATTTTAGCTTCAGTTTTTTGAATTTCAATGTTCGCTTGATATACTGTATAGCTATTAGTAACAATATTTACTGCACCTATAATAAAAAGACCAACAACTAAAATCATCAGTATTTTTTCCCCATTTGTAATTGAGGCTCTTCGTTTAATAATAATTGGTTCTGATACAGGCATATGTTGCTGCTGTTGTTTTTCCTGTCTTTGCTGTTCTAATTTCATCGCTAAATTGCTCATTCATGTAACCTCCTTTTATATTACTACAATAATTTTGGAATTTTACCAGCTCAAAAGTCATATTTGACTAAGGTGCTTCAGTTTTTAACTTTTTCAGCAATCCTTAACTTAGCTGATCTGGCACGGTTGTTTTCCTCTAATTCTATTTCAGATGGAACGATTGGTTTTCTAGTAACAATATTTATTTTAGGCTCGTAACCTTCAGGTAAATACGGCATGTTACGAGGAAGCTCAGGTGGAGTTGCCGCTTCTTTAAAGGCTGATTTGCAAATACGATCTTCTAAAGAGTGAAAAGTAATGACACTTACTCTTCCTTCTGGTTTAAGCAATTCAATCGATTGTGCAATTGCTTCCTCAAAGACCTTCAATTCATCGTTTACAGCAATCCTAATTGCTTGGAAAATACGTTTTGCAGGATGTCCACCTTTTCTGCGAGCGGGAGCTGGTATCCCCTCTTTAATAATCTCAACTAGTTCTCCAGTTGTACGAATTGGCTCTTTTTCCCGATGCGCTTCAATTTTTCGTGCAATTTGTTTTGAGAATTTTTCCTCACCATATTTAAAAAAGATTCTTACTAAATCCTCATAAGACCAGTGATTCACAACATCATAAGCAGATATATCTGATTGTTGGTCCATTCTCATGTCCAATGGAGCATCATGATGATAGCTAAATCCTCTTTCTGGATTATCCAATTGTGGTGAAGAGACACCTAAATCAAAAATAATCCCATCAACCTTTTCAACACCATGCTCTGCAAGTTTTTCTGTAAGGTAGCGGAAGTTACTTTTTATAAATGTTACCTTTCCCTCATAAGATGATAACTTGTCTTTTGCATTTGCTAATGCGATATCATCCTGATCAAATGCAAATAGATGACCATCTTTCGATAATTTAGAAAGAAGATAGCTACTGTGACCAGCACCACCTAACGTACAATCAACATATGTACCATCTTCCTTAACTTGTAATCCGTCGACTGTTTCCTTCAATAAAACGGTTGTATGTTCAAACATAAGTTGTACCACCTTTTCAAATCAATTTTCTATTAGCTTGTCCACTCTGCTACTCATTTTTGCTTAAGTGAAGATTATATATCAAAATCAATCATATTTTCAGCAATTTCCTCAAAAGAATCTTCTTGTTCAGCAACATAACTTTCCCAATTGGACTTGCTCCATAGTTCAATTCGATTTGAAACGCCGATCACAACACACTCTTTCTCTAATTTTGCATATTGCAATAATGGTGTAGCGAGATTGACACGACCTTGTTTGTCTAACTCACATTCAGTCGCACCTGAAAAGAAAAAACGGGTGAATGCACGAGCATCTTTTTTGGTTAGCGGGAGAGCTTTAAGTTTTTCTTCAATTTGCTTCCATTCACTCATTGGGTAACCAAATAAGCATTGGTCGAGGCCTCTAGTGATAACGAACGTTTCTCCTAGTCCATCTCTGAACTTAGCTGGGACAATCATTCTGCCTTTTAAATCGATGGTGTGATGGTATTCTCCCATAAACATGTTCGTTGCCCCCACTTTCTCCCCTCAACTCACCACTTTCCCCCACTTATCTCCACTTCCTATTTTACCTTTGTTTCCACAAAAAAAAAACCCTGTAATAACAGGATTTTCAAAAAACTTTTATTTAAATTTTGACAATTTTATGTTTACCATTAAAGGAATATGACAATTTTAGCAATTCTCCAACAAAATCCGGTCCAAATTTATTCAAATAGTAATATACATTCCACATTCTTTCTTGTGGATTTAAACTTGGAACCAAAGATAATTCGATCGCTTTAAATTTCGAAAGCTGAACCTCATGCTGCTGTTGTTTTCTTTTCTCTACGCTACGATTTAAAAAATCTAGTTGTTCTTGAATAAATGCACCATTCTTTTTCAACATCGGTTCTAAGCTATTATCAATTTTTAGAGCCGACTTAATTAGCTTTTCATGGATGTCTGAAACCTGCCTTTTGGCTTCTTCAACAAGTGGATTCATATCGACAGGTGATACTGATTTCAGGTAAGTCTCGATTGATTTTTCTACTCCATTATGTAAAACATCATCTAACGTCAATTCAGCTTCTGCCATATTTCTTTCAATAGAACGTTCAAGTAAAGTGATCATTATTCGCGGTAAAACAGGTGGCATCTTCAGTTCTACACATGAAAATACACGTTTTAATTCTGCCCAATATGTAACCTCTCCTGGCCCTGCAATAAACGCGAGTGTAGGAAACAAGTATTCCTGCATAATAGGTCGTGTAACAACATTATTGCTCAGCTTTTGAGGATATGTTTCTATGATATCGCTTAATTCTGCTTTTGATAATGTTAAGCCAATACCAGGTACGACAAACTCTTCGTTATTTTTTCTTTCAATAAGGAAACGCTCTCCTTCATGATGATAAAAAAGATTTGCACTGTTATCAGGCATTTCTATGATTGGACGGTAGCTCTGTGAGCGCATTTCTTGTTGCTGGATTTTAACTGCATCATACAAACTGCTATTGTTATCGATAATTGATTGAAAACAACACTTCTCAAGCTGACGAAGACCTGGATCCCCTGAATTAACAAGAACTAATCCTTCATTACGAAAAAGCTTCATAATTATATGTTCAAAAAATTCTACATATGTTGTGGAGCGTTTTACACAGTTTGTTAATTGATCTAGTAAATGGTTTGAATAATCAGTTTCTCCAAATGCTTCAAAAACTTGTTCAAGCCAATCCAAAGTCTTAGACTGATTTAATGTCAAATCACTTACAGATTGTTTTTTAAGAGGAGAATCTTTAATCGCAAATTTCTTAGGAACATGATCCTTAGCAGCGAATATATGGTTAATTTCTGCAAAATCATGATCCTCTCCAGCAATCCAAAAAACAGGAATAACAGGAATACCAAGTTCCTTTTCTTGATTTTTAGCTAATACAATAATCGAGATAATTTTATGTATTGTATACAATGGACCGGTTAAAAGCCCTGCTTGTTGACCACCAATCACAACAACACTTTCAGGGTGTTTTAATCTTTCAATATTTTTTAATACTTTCTCATTATTCTCTGAAAATCGTTTTGCGTAATGCTTCAAATAAGCCGAAATCTCTTCACGCTGAAAGGAACGATTTTTTAAATCCGCTGCTCTATTATGAAAAACCTCTTTAGTATGAATATTATAATCAAAGAATGTTTCATTGTTTAATTTCTGCTCGTTAAAGTCATTCATAAATTGATTTGAAGAGCGCAGGGAGAGTTCAAGAATCTCCATATATGTAACTTCCTTTCTAGGTTAATATTATAACAGGATGAGTATAGCACTTATGTTGCTGAAACAAAAAAACTTTGCTTACAAATCTCCATCAATATCCTATTGTCTTACAAACTTAACAACTATATTGTTATGAAAGATCCTTACTTAAATAAATGCATTTTTAACTATTCCAGATGCAATACCGTATAAAGTTAAAATAAGATAACTGATAAAAAAGAAAATAAATGATAGCCGCCATATCTTTTTCGTAACAGCGGCCATCGAAGGTTCCTTCGATCTATTGTATTCAAGATAATAAACAAGTGTGGATAAACATAATAATCCTAAAATGATATAAATTAAAAATGATTGCTCAAATATGGTAATTAAATGAAAATGAACAGATACAATAAAGAATAAGGTTGATAAATCTATTGTCCATAAAATGGATTTCTTTTTATTCTTAACAACTACTCGTAAAATTAAAAAGAATATAACGAGATTAACTAAAGGTATAGCAAATGCAAATGAGATCATCCATTTCATTATTTCAATCATTACCTACCTCAATCCCTTTAATTGCATGATATAAAAATGTAATATGTGGAATTGGTTTTTGAGTGTTTGTTGCTTGCTGAATTAAATAACCTAAAATTGAGTCAATTTCCGTCTGATGTCCATTTTGAATATCTTTATACATTGATGATTGATTCTGTGCCGTGGTTTTACAGATATTCTGCACATGCTCCCAAAGTAGCTCTTTATTCGACAGTCCCAATACTTGAATGACTTCAATAAAAAGAGCTTTTAACAATTTAATAAAATGATCGTTTTCGATCAATTCACCATTTCTCACCCTTAATATAGATGTTAATGGATTTATTGTAGCGTTAACAACCAATTTTTCCGCGAGCATCTCCCTCCAGTCATCTTTCATCTCAATTGAAAATAGTGATTGTCGATTAGTTTCCAATTGTTCAATCAATGTGTTTTGACTGTTATCTCTATTATAATAAGCGATTTTAGTCGTACCTACTCCAGTATGTTGGACAGTATGATCATCGAGTCGTAATGCACCGTGTTCAACAATACCTAATATGATGTGATGCTTTAATAGAGCTGATAAATACGGTAAATGCCCCATTCCATTTTGAAGGAACAATATCGTTCTTGGTGAAAGATTGTTTATTTCTGCAATAACAGAAGCGATATCGTATTGTTTTACAGTTACAATTAAGAGCTCTTCTTTATAATTCCTTGTTGAATCAGCATTTATCATTACTCTAGTGTGGATTCCATCCTTTATCATCAACAAACCATTTGTATTTATCTGATCAGCCTGTGCCTTCCGATTCGTATAAAGGGTAATTGTATGGTTCTTACAGAGATAATAGCTGTAAAGCAATCCTAATGAACCAGCACCTATAATTCCTATATCCATCGTTCCCACCTACTATTTACTTTGCTAAGTTTTACGTTAATCAGATTCATCATATCAAATGAAGCGTCAATATTACCACATTTTTGCCTTTTTTCACTAGAAAAAGCAATTGAATCCATTTGCGAGTTAATTTATTGGAAGCGGTTAACAAAAAACTACATGAACTACATTTGTCATGCTATAATAATTGTAGTGTTATTATCATTAAAATCAAAATATTCTTTACACGAAACGATATAATTCGATGTGCATCAAGGGGGAATTTGCTATGTTAAAAGTTGAAAGATTGTTAGTTAATTATAAAACCCTAGAGGAATTTAAGAAATTTAGAGAATATGGAATACAAGAGCTTTCTATGCTTGAGGACCTGCAGTCAAATATAATTGAAAATGATAGTGACTCACCGTTCTACGGTATTTATTACGGCGACAAGCTTGTCGCACGAATGAGCCTTTATCGTGTAAATAAAAGATTTGATCAGTATTTTAGCCCGCAACAGGACTTTTTGGAGCTATGGAAGCTGGAAGTTTTACCTGATTATCAAGGTAAAGGCTATGGAAGAGCACTTGTCGACTATGCAAAATCATTTAATTTGCCTATTAAAACAAACCCACGAGTTAAATCAGGAGATTTTTGGTCTAAAATGAACTTTGAACAAGTTAAATACGAGATGGAACGTGACAAAGGAGAAAATCCATTAGTCTGGTATCCTGCAGGTGTCAGTGAACAATAAGCAATCCTGATTGCTTGCTCGGTTTCTGACAAGTAAGTATCCAAGGAAATTTAGCTTATTTTAACTAAAATACTAAGTGCTTTTTTAATGACAAAGGGGCTGACTTCTACTTGAAAGTCAGCCCCTTCTTAGATCTTTATTTCTCAACTCTTTCTAAATTTCCGTTTTTATCCATCTGGAATTTCACTTTTCTATTTCTTTCATCCTCTTGAAGAATAACCATCTTTCTTGCACGATCCATAATTTCAATTAATGCATGGTAATCTTCCTCAATTACTTCTAAGTTATTTATGAGTGACTCCTTTTCATGTTGTAATTTCGCCACTTCTTCTTCTAATTCCTTAATTTTACCTGTTAATTGTCTATTTTCTTGTTGAACCTCTTGCATAGATGGTGCTTCTTCATATTGTTGAAGAAACGAAATGAGATCCTTAATTGTATTTTTAGATTGAACACTAGGCGATTTGCTTTCTTCTTGTGCGATTGGCTCCTTTAGTGGCTCCTCTTCCTGTTGCGGAACAGTCCTAAGTTCTTTTCTTTGTTTCTTCGCTACCTCAATGCCTGTTTTATATTGTTTGCGAACATGAGAATTCCACCTAAACCCACAAGCAGCAGCAGTTCTGGATAACTTTCGACCAACCTCTTCAAAGGCAGCAAGCTGTGTTGCACCTTCACGAATATGTCTTAGTACAACCTCAGCCAACAATAAATCCTCATCATGGGTCCAAGCATCTTGACGCGTAGTAGTCATCTATAATCCCTCCAATAGTCACTTTTTTTCTATACATATGCAACTAGTAGAATAGATAGACTAAATACAATCTATTACTTTTAAAAAAGGCTCTGTTAAATTTAATTGTTGTTTTTTATATTTGGAAAGCAAAAGCTTACTCCCATTCCGCGGACTAACTGCAAATTCTCCACGCTCACACCTCACTGCTGGGTCTTGATAGGCAGTTCTCCTGTAGGAGTTTTACTGCTCGTAAAGAAATAGAATTAAAGATGTTTCCCACCTTCAACTCTAAACAAGCGAGACATTAACAAAACCAAACATACTATGTAATTAAAGCTATTTATGTTACTTCTTTCTATTTAAAAATAAAGAAACAGCACTATGGTGATCTTCCATCTCCCATAGTTCAGCACATCTATTGATTTCAGACATCATTCTTGCATGCAATTGGGTATTGATCCACTGGTTTACTTTTACAGACTTATAGGCCCTTAGTACATTAGGGTGATCAACTAATGACTCATGTATAAATTGATATGCCTCGATTCGAGCATTTGTAGCAGAAACAATCTTTTGGATAAACCCTAAAGAATACGCTTCCTCAGCAGACATTCTTTTTGCAGATAAAAGCATTGTCATTGCCTTATCATATGCTAATTTCTCATGAAGCATAGTGGATCCTCCCCAACCAGTCGTTATTGCTAAAGAACCTTGAATAAACCCAAGTGAAATACCTTGTTTGGCGATGCGAAAGTCACAAGCTGTCGCAATTTCACAGCCGCCACCTAAGGCAATTCCATTCATAATGGCGAACGTTGGTATTGGAAACGTCATAATTTGATAAAGCAATTCCCCCATTTTCGAAAGCATATGGTAGGCTTCGTCCTTTGTTTTCAATTGATGAAAGGCTTCTACATCACCACCTGAACAAAACGCCTTCTCTCCTTCTCCCGTAATAACCATTGCTTTTATATCGTTTCTTTTATATAAAGAATTAAGGCTAGCTTTTAATTCATCCATCATATCCAGGTCTACAGCATTATACTTCAAGGGCCGATTAAGCTTAAGTTCGATAATTCCTTTTTCGTGTTCATTCATAACAAGCTTATTCATACGTATCCTCCTCTCTATTTACTGTTTTTTACAAGAACAAAAGCGCAAGCGACTTGATCAGCCCCGACAAGCATAAGATGATTTAGAATAGAAGGCGTTCTTTGCCTTCAATTCTAAATTAGCTTATGACCTCGAGGGGCTAGGCGCTGGAGCTGGATGCCAAGCACTTATCTACAGTACGAGAATTTTATAATTTCCTAAACGCGAACAAAGCTCAGGGCGCCTTGAATAGCGCCGACAAGCAAAAGACGCTTATGAATCGACTGTGTTTTTCACCTTCAATTCCTGAGTTTTTTTAGACCCAAGAGGAGCTAGGCGCTGGACTTTATGATTTATAGTTGCAAAACAATAATAAAAGCGTGAAGATCCATTGATCCTCACGCTTCATTAGCTGTAACAAATAATTATTTGCTTACAACGTCTCTTCCTTTGTATGTTCCACAAGCTTTACATACACGGTGAGCAAGTTTGCTTTCACCGCAGCTTGGGCATTCTACCATACCAGGTACTTGTAATTTAAAATGTGTACGACGTAGTCTCTTTCTTGTTTTAGAAGTTCTTCTAAAAGGTACAGCCATTATTCCCACCTCCTTAAAGAGCATTGCATTGTGAATCCGGTAAAACCGGTTCAGTCTGTGCTATAAGCTTAGTATATTAGCTTTCTTCATTTTCGAAGAATTTTGCTAATCCAGCAAGTCTAGGGTCAATCTTGTTATTCTGATCTTCCTCAGAAATAACTTCCCAATCTTTCCCTGATTGAGGAGCAGCGCCTTCTTCATTTGCACCATCATCACAGAATACCTGGATCGGAATTTCTAATATAAGGATTTCTTTGATTATAGGTGTTAGATCAACAATATCACCTTCAGCAAGATGAAAATCCTCTTCCGTATCATAATCTGCTGGTTTTAATAAAAATGTTTCTGTTGTATCAATTGAAAATGGATATTGAACATCCACTAATGTTCGAGAACAAGGCAGAACCATTGAACCTGAAATTGATAAATGGAACGTTACCTTAGTTGAGCTAATGTCAGCTCTTCCACTAACGCTTACAGGAGAAATATCACGAATGTCTTGATGACTAGTGACAAGCTCACTTAAATCGATTTCTTCTTCAATCTTCAATCCCTTGCTTTGCAATTGATTTAGTTGACTAATTGTCCATTTCAATGTGTATCACCTCAAGGCAACAAAGGTAATTATAGCCTTCGCAATAATATTTGTCAATATTTTTTCTTTACAGTATAAGTATACAGGATAATCGCATTTTTACAAAACGAATATCTTGTTTCACTCATATGCGGTCTTATTTAGCATGTCTTATTTTAATCATCAAATGACTGATTTGCAAGTTCTTTCTACATTTTTGTTAAAAATAAACCTATACAAAGTGTTTATAGTTATATTCGTTTAACCTATAATGGATATCAATATCTATTTAAAAATATGGCTGTTTTCGCAAACTTTGTTGCTATTTACCAAGTAGCGCGATGAGGTTGATTGCATCGAGAGATGCTCGCTTTCTGCGGGGAGTGCGGTGAGCATCCTCAGCGTAAACGACTGCATGAGTCTCACCTGTCCCGCTGCTCTAAGCAGGAGTCTCGAAATCCGTTCCACTCAACCTTAAAGAGTTTTCGTTTTAAAAGCAACAACTCTTAGAAAGAGCCAAAAATATAGAACGTGGTGATCATATGAATGCTTTAGGACTTGTTGTAGAATATAATCCCTTTCATAATGGACATTTCTATCATTTAACACAATCCATTAAAGAAACTAATGCAGATATTGTTATTGCTGTCATGAGCGGGAACTTTCTGCAAAGAGGAGAACCTGCTATTGTCTCAAAATGGGAAAGAACGAAAATGGCTTTACATAGTGGAGTAGATTTGGTTGTTGAATTGCCTTATGCATTTGCTACACAAAAAGCAGAGACGTTTGCAAATGGTTCCGTTTCTATACTAGAGGCCTTACAATGTCGATCACTATGCTTTGGTAGTGAATCTGGTGACATTTCTTCCTTCCTTAATGCAAATCAATTTCTTTTACATTTCAAAGAGCAATATGAGGAGTTAATCCAACACCATATGAAAACTGGTGTGAGTTACCCTACGGCATTAACCCTTGCTTTTCAAGCCTTATCTAACGGACATGAAATTTTAGATTTATCTTTACCCAACAATATCCTTGGATTTCATTATGTAAAAGCCATTCATCAACAACAGGCGAAAATAAAACCTTATACAATTAAACGGTCATCAGCCGGTTACCATGAACAAGATTTTGTCTCTCCTACCATTGCTAGTGCGACAAGTATTCGAAAAGCAATATTTTCAAATAAAGGTCAGGTCGCAAATTATGTTCCTAAGGAAACGGTAGATATCATGGACCAATACAAAGACCAACAAGATCTTTTACACAATTGGGAAAACTATTTTCACTTACTAAAGTATTCTATTATGACGATGAGTGAAGAGGATCTACTTAAGATTTATGAAGTAGAAGAAGGCTTAGAAAACAGAATCAAAAAAAATATTCGTGCTGCTGTTAGCTTTCAAGACTTTATGGAACGTATCAAAACGAAACGGTATACATGGACTAGACTACAAAGGTTATGCACACATTTATTAACGAAAACGACCAAACAACAGATGAGTTATATCAATCATAGCGAAACATCACCATATATAAGATTATTAGGCATGTCTTCAAAAGGCCAGGGATATTTGAACTCTATAAAAAAACAGATCGAACTTCCGATTATATCTAAGCTATCAACCTTTCAACATCCTTTGCTGGAGTTAGATATAAAGGCTGCAGCTACATATAATATGATTTTTCCTGAACCTCTTCGCTCAGAGCTCTTAAGAACTGAATTTGCGACTCCACCAATTAGATTAGAAAATAAGTAATTAATTTAAAGGCTCTTTTCAAAGAGATTCTTTCTTTTAAAACAAAATCTATTTCAGGTTGATTGGTGCTCCTCGCGAGACTCATACGGGAGTAGCTTAGGACAGGTTAGACTCATTCAGGCGTTTACGCCGAGGAGGCTCACCGCCCCGCCTCGTGGAAAGCGAACATCTTCTCGCTGATCAGCCACACCGCATTACTTGGTAAATAGCAACAAAGTTTTCGAAAGCAGCCAATTAAAAAGAGAAAGGATGATCAATAATCATCCTTTCTCTTCAAGTTTCGTTAAATATTCCACTGCTTCTTCAAACGTATCGATCGGAATTATTTTCATTTCTGTTTTGATCTTTTCTCCAACTTCTATAGCCTCTTTATAATTTGATGTAGGACTGTCATTTTCATTTGGTGCAAAGAAAATTTCCATCCCTGCTTTATCTGCAGCAACAATTTTTTGTGATATCCCTCCGATTGGACCAACTTCTCCTTCTGTGTTAATTGTTCCTGTACCTGCAATATCATAGCCTCTCGTTAAATCCATTTCTGTGAGCTGGTTATAAATTTCAAGTGAGATCATCAATCCTGCTGAAGGCCCTCCTATTTCCTTTGTATTTAGTTTAATATCCGGCTCTACTTCTATTTGTCGATCAGTAATTAGTGAAATTCCAATCCCTACCTTTTTAGGATCCTCTGTAAATGCTGCCAGCTTGATTTTTGCTTGTTTTTGTTTTTCATCTCTTTCAAAGGTAATTGTTAGTTCATCTCCGGCTTTCTTTTGACCAACATACTCAATAAATTCTTCTGCCGTTTGAAAATCCTTATTATCCACTTTATAAATTCGATCTCCTACTTTGAGGACATCTGCAGCAGGCATGTCTTTTACAATTCCATCAACATATATACCGTGAAATGTATAATCAACTTGTTTATTTGCTTTTTTATAAGCAATAGTGATTGCTGATTCCTGTGATGCTTCCATCATATGTAATTGCCTATTAAAGTACTCTTCATCTGTCTCATCTTCTCTTTTAATTTCCTCTAGAGGATGGATGTAATAATAATCATGTAGCTTTGCCCACATATAAGTTAACGGATTTGCTCTTCCAAACCGAACTGTTGTTAAAGAAAAGCTTCCCTCTTCATCTTCAAATCCGTTTTGGACCTCAACGATCGGCTCTAGCTCTGAAGCCATTCCTGGTTGGGTCACATAATAAGGAAGCTTAATAAATGTCATGATTAGTACAATTATTGCTAACAAGATAAGAGAACGTAATAAAGTTTTACTTTTCATGACTGTTTGTCTCCTTCCACTTTGCTATAACCCTATGTATTTTTTCTACATGCTGTATGGCTTCCTTCTCACCTATCTCAATTATTTCTTTTATATTTGTAAAAGCTCGAGAATTATATTGTTCGACATGAGGACGTATCATTACATCTGATGCGATTTCCCGATGATGAACAAGCTCATCCTGCATAATATCGAGACTTTGCAAAATAACATCAAATATTGAAGTTATATCCTCATTTCGCTTTACATGTGATACATCAACTGCGATCACAATATCTGCCCCCATTTCCTTTACGACCGAAACAGGTACTCTGTCAACAACACCTCCATCTACTAATAGTCTACCATCAATTTTTTCTGGAACAAAGATCCCTGGTATAGCAATACTAGCTCTAACTGCATCTGCAACAGGCCCATCTTTAAATATAACCTTTTTTCCATCATATAAATCCGTAGCGACAACCGCTACTGGAATATCTAATTCAGCAAATGTTTTTCTATGTGTAAATAATCGAATTAATTCCTTTACACGATTACCTGCAATAAAACCCATTTTCGGAACTGTAAAATCCAAGTAATACTTTCTCTTAAAAGCTAAAGCAAATTGATACAATCTGTCTATACTTATGCCTGAAGCATAGAAGCTTCCAACTAGCGCTCCCATACTGCTTCCAGCAATTAAATCAATAGAAATCCCTTCATCATGTAATACCTTTAATACCCCCAAGTGCGCAAACCCTCTTGCACCACCTGATCCAAGCGCTAGTCCTATCTTTGGCTCCTTAGTCAAGGAGATGCCCTCCTTTTAGTTCATTATTAGCAAATCATTTCTTTATGATAGGCGCTGTTAAACACTGTTGATAAAAGGGAGCAAGATGCCTCTACCCTAATATAAAAAACAACAATTAGATTTAACAAAGCCTTATGATAAAAGATTTTTTCTATAAAGATATGAGTAAAGTAGCCGGTTCATCCAATTCTCTGCACTTTTATTTTTCAAAACAATGATATAGCTCATTCTTATGGTCTAAAATGTACACCTATTCTCGTATATTGAACTAAAGAGGTTTGTACAACAAGATGGAAAAGTGCTTCATCCACATTGTTCGTATACCTATTATGACCCGTATGTTTAGGAGGCATCACAATTTGAGTCTTTCAAAACTAAAAACAATGTTCTTTGCTGTTTTTATAGGTGGACTAACGATTGCCATCATTCTTAATCCTAAAGAATCGCTAGAAGCATCCATCAGAGGATTAACAATTTGGTGGGAGGTTGTCTTTCCATCTTTACTCCCTTTTTTTATTGTATCAGAATTACTCATTGGTTTTGGAGTTGTAAAGTTTATTGGTGTTTTACTTGAGCCTCTAATGCGACCGATCTTCCGTGTACCAGGTGTTGGAGGCTTTGTTTGGGCGATGGGAATGGCATCAGGCAATCCAGCAGGTGCAAAGCTTACTGCTAGAATACGGCAGGAAAAACAAATAACAGCATTACAAGCAGAACGATTAGTCTCTTTTACAAGCTCATCAAATCCCCTATTTATTTTCGGGGCGGTAGCAGTTGGCTTTTTTAATGATGCTTCTCTAGGCATTTTATTAGCGGCTGCACACTATTTAGGTAATTTATGTGTCGGTCTTACGATGAGATATTATGGGGGACTTGACACATCACTAAATACTGAAAAAAAACACGTGATTTTTCCACCGATAAAATTAGCCTTTAGAGAATTACATTTAACTAGAATAAAGGAATCTCGACCTCTTGGAAAAATGCTTGGAGATGCTGTGATCTCTTCTATCCAAACACTGCTTATGATTGGCGGGTTTATCATCCTTTTCTCTGTATTCAATAAAATATTATCACTAATTCATGTAACTGAATGGATTGCGATCGTTTTTTCTGGAGGATTAACTTTATTACATATTTCTACTGATCTAAGTGTACCGCTTATTACAGGAATCTTTGAAATCACTCTAGGTAATCAGTTTGTTAGTGAATCTACAGCAAATTTATTAGATAAAGTAATGGTTGCCAGCTTTATATTAGCCTTTGGTGGTTTGTCCATTCAAGCACAGGTTGCAAGTATATTAGCTGATACAGATATTCGCTTTCAACCATTTTTCATTGCGCGGATTTTACAAGGTATTTACTCTGCTGTTATTGCATTCTTTTTATTTAAACCACTTTATTTAAATTTGCAATCTTATCAATCTAATGAATTACCTGTCTTTTTTATGAGACATAGTCCTGAGTGGGCTATTGACTATTGGGAAACAATTTTACATGTAGGACCACTCATCACGATTCTTTCATTATGTATTTATGTTTACTTATATGGTAAGCGCAATGTGTTTACTAAAACACCATAATGTTTCAATAACGTAAAAAGGTGAGGATTCCTCCCTCACCTTTTATTCATTAATAAATCTACTTTTTAATGCCTTTTCAACCACTTCTGGAACTAGCTCAGCTATATCCCCTTTATATTTTGCGACTTCTTTTACAATGCTAGAGCTTAAAAATGAATATTGATTATTCGTCATCATAAAGAATGTTTCAATATTATCATCTAAAACTCTGTTCATTGAGGTTATTTGCATTTCATATTCGAAATCTGAAACAGCACGAAGTCCTCTTAAAATCGTTTGAGCTTTCTTTTCCCGTGCATAATCAATGAGCAATCCTTTAAAAGTCTCAACAACGACATTTGGAATATCCTTTGTTACTTCTCTAATTAATTCACATCGCTCTTCAACCGAAAATAACGGTTGTTTGGATGAATTGTTTAACACACACACATAAACTTGATCAAATACCTTTGCCCCCCTTTTAATAATATCTAAGTGACCATATGTAATTGGATCGAAGCTTCCAGGACATACTGCTTTGCTTCCCATCTTTATTCCTCCCCTAAACTACTTTTATATCCATATACGGTAATAGAGGTCATTCCGTATGTTTCATACTTTATTTGAATAAATTGATCGATCTCTAAAGGCAATTGAACATCTGATCCATGCTCTGTAACAATAAATCCACCCTCTTCTAGCAAATTATTTTCACTTATAGAGGCTATAAGCGCTTTCAACTTTTGTTGCTTATACGGTGGGTCTAAAAAGATTAATTCAAATCGAAGTTCGCGTTTAATTATTGCTTTTATTGCTCGTTCAGCATCATTTCGATATACTTCAGATGCCTCAACTGCATGACATGCTTCAAGATTTTTATGTATCGTTTGAATTGCCTTAGCTTCACGATCAACAAAAATACACTTTTCAATCCCACGACTCAGTGCTTCGATACCTAAGCCACCACTACCTGCAAACAAATCCAAGGCAATTCCACCATCAAAATACGGACCTACCATATTAAAGATCGCTTCTTTTACCTTATCTGTTGTAGGTCTTGTGGTCACCCCTGGTACTGCTTTTAATTGTCTCCCTTTATAATTACCTGAAACTACTCTCATATCTTTCACCACTACTTTTTTATTTACATCTCTAGTAAGAATTTTCTATTTGACCTCTATGTATGTGAAAATCCTTTTCATATAGAAGGTTCACTTTATCCTACCATAGCACTTCTATATGTTACAATATCTGACCATTGTGAAAGAAGTTAAGAAAAATTTTTTTCTTTTATGTATATGGAAAAACCATTTGGTGATAATGAGTAGTAACAACATCGATTCGTTGATGTTGTTGCCAACCGCGGAGAAGACTTACGTTTCCCCATAAGTTCTTCCTCCGGTTTCTCCTCTCCCTTTGCCTTCAACCTTTTACATGTTAAAAGGTTTTGAAGGACCCTACAGAGTATATCTGTAGGGTTTTTTTTCAAGCACCAGAAATTATCCCAATTATGAATGCTTAAAAACAGGTTGCTTTATAGCTGACTTCTCATTTTTTTATCTTCATGTTATAGTGAAAATTCAGTTTAAAATGTACGTTATATATTATTTCAGGGGGAAGTTATATGATTCAACGATTTATTGAGTTAGGTGAAGGCTATTCTGATATTTATGAACTTATTGAAACAGCAAGAGCTAACAAACATCGTGTGTCTAAGCTAATTGCCTTACATACAAAAGTAAATAAAAAAGAGGTTTCTTCCTTAGTTGTGATTATGCAGCCAACTGATCAAGGGAAATTCCAGGCTCTTTATATATGTCGTGAAGGGATTCCAAATCCACATTTTAAGGCAAATAAACGCTATGAGTTATTTGAAGATCTTTCAGTATATTTAAACAAAGATATTATTCAAATTGATGTTAAACCTTCTAATATGTTTAATGAGCTTGAACTATATTATCAGCATTTAATTGGGATATTACGGTTAAATCATTATATTCCACCAATGCAATAGAAATCTGAAATAACCACAAAAAACAAAGGCATGTTCTGTATTTCATCAGTTCGCATTTCCACAATTTAAGGTTTTATTCGTTTCCAAAAACGTAAAAAGGGCTGTCCTTTAAGAAAGACATTTACATGTTATTCTTTCTTAAAACAGCCTTTTTATCGAATCAGAATTGGTGTCTAGCTCCAGCGCCTAAGCCCTCGGGGTCATAAGCCACTCAGGAATTGAAGACAAGTACTTCTTCTATTTTCTGAGCGTTTTTTATGCCTGTCGGGTCTGATCAAGGCGCTTGCGCTTTTCTTATATGGTTATTTTACAAAGTTATAAACCAATCTTATAATCATATTCCTTCGCTTTATCTACTTTAGATTCAAATTCAAGTTTTAAATGAGGCTTATAGGATGGTTCTGCATGTTTCACAAACGAGTAGGATGTAAGCTTTTGAACAGTTTGCTCAACCATATCCATATTGCAATATAAAACAACATATTTTAATCGTTTAGAAACATAGTGAACATTTCCAAATTTTCTAAGCATCTTTATGTGCTTTAACGAGTGAAGCCAAACGACTATACCTTGACGTTTTTCAAACATATTGATTCTCCCTTATTTATATAAAAGAACTTATTCCAGTAACTATTCATCGCTCCACTTTAAAAGTCTAGCAAAAATTTTCAATTCTAACAATATTACTTGAGGGAATTTTCAAAAAAAAAAAAAATAAAACGAGTGTATTAAACTCGTTTTATGACACCTTACAGCCACAACCTCCACCAGAACCACAACCTCCGCCACAGCTTGACCCTGTGTCAAAGAAGGGGTTACCTGTTGGAACTTTAATATTCACAGAAACGGCTTGGCCAACTTGAACACTTATTTCATCAAGTAATGCTTGCAATTCATTTTCTGCTTTTTTAAAATTGAACACACTCTGATTTAAATCGAGTTCTCTTTTTATATCACGCATATCCTTGGATATCTTTCGATAATCTGGATGGTATTTACCAAAGCGTTGGACATCTTCATATAAGTCCTTTGTTTTCGCAAATTGAGAAATGAGCTGTTGAGCGTCTTTATCATTTTTTAATCTATAGAAACTACGACGATATTCTTCTGCCGGCTCTGACTTGAGAACTAAGCTTGCAAGTTGTTCCGCTTCATCTAGTAGTAACATGCTTTCAATTGTAGCAAACATAGAGTATTTGCACCTCCAGCATTCATTTTACCATGAATAGAAGAAAATGAAAAACATCTACCTCGTCACATATATTATTGGATTGATACCGTCCATGTTTTTTTCAGATCATAAGTTGTAGAGTCATTGTGAACAACCTCTACCATCATTTCATGGACACCTCTGTCCAATCCCTTTACAATAAAGGCTGCAGTGTTCATGTCATCAATCTTTTTCCCATCTACAAAAACTTCAATATGACCTTCTCCACTTACTTTATTACCGCCTTTTTCTTTAAAAGAAAAATTAGGAATATAACATTCTACATATACATCTTGATTTCGTACATGATGTTTTATTTTCAAATAAGCCCGTTGATTATGACTTACAACCTCAACTACATCATTAGAAATATTCGTCACATGGAGAGGGACTAGTTTTACGCTTCCCTCAGGACGTGGCTTGTCCTCTACACAACCTGTCAAACCAATTAATATGAAAACGAGAGCTATTAAACGTTTCATTTTTTCGCCTCCTTTTTTTGTATTGTTTACAAATAAGGATAAAATCATGTTTTGTTTTGGCTCTTTTCTAAAAGATTGTTGGTTTTAAAATAGTTTCTTGAACAAAAACCTTTTTAGGTTGATTGGAGCGGAAGTCACCATTCTCCTTTACTTGTTATATAGCAACAAAGTTTACGAAACCAGTCTTTGTTTTTAACTTTAAATGTCCAAAAAGCTCAGTGCTCCTTGATCAGCGACATAGAAATTAGAGTACTACGTAACTAGGCGCTAGAGCTAATGTCAATGCGCTTATCATCAGCACTAGAATTTTTTTAGTTTCACAACAATAAGAAAAAACGACTTAAAAAAAGTCGTTTAATCCTGTTGTCTCATTGTTTGGAACATTGCAATCATCATTTGTGCCATTTGAACTGAATTAGAAAATTGCTGTACTTTATGGGGAATTGTTTTTTGATAATAGTTCATCATTTCTATTTCTAATGACTCTAGGTCGTTAGGATTTCTAGACAGTTTGCGAAACCATTGCGGCTGTTCTCGGATAAATGTCTGTCTTTCCTTATTAGCGCGAATATGTTCCTGAATTTCTTTTCTCATCCAACTCCTCCTACATGTGCCTCCGTTTTATTTCCTGACACAATTAAAAAAGTTGTGCCAATTAATCCTTTCTAAATGAGAAGGGTTGTTGATTACTACCAGACGATTTTTGCCCTGAGCTCTTTGAGAGTCCAAATTGATCAAATAATCCTTGAATCGTTGAAATCGTGCTACTCATATTTGAAATATGATGGTTAACTGTGTTCATATCCATATTTTTTACTGCTGAAAACATTTGAGACATAAAATCAGCTTTTTTTTCCTCCGTTTGCTCCTCGGAATTTTCATCTCTATATTGTTTCCATACAACATCTTTCTCACCAAGTAAATACCAATCCTCAAATACTTCCTGCCATTCCTTGTTTCCTTTTCTTACCTCTTGTACAAGCTTTGGATGTTCTTTCACAAATTCTTTAAATTGTTGAACAGATGGATGTGGTTTTTTCGATGCCATTATCTTCACCTCGTTGATACATTTGCCTATAATATCTTATCGAAAAACAGCAATAATGTTCGCCCATTTTAAGATAGGCTGATTTCGGGTTTTTCTCATGAAATACTTAAAGGATGTTAAAAACAAACAAATAGATAAGAGTCTTAAGAAACAATTGCTTCAACAAAGAAAATTTTGGTAAACTAACACTAGCAAAAGGAGAGGGTTAGCCATATGACAAAGGAAGAGCTATTACAACTAACAAATGAGGTTTTACAAAACGCAGATATAGAGGATCAATATGTACTAGAACTTTTACTAAGTGGACTAAAAAGGAAGCAATACCATGAGAAGGGCTCTTATATCGGTGCATTACTACATGCAGAAGGCGAGTTTAAAGACAATCAATTTACAATTAAAATCCCAAATACACCTATTATTCAAAACTCATTAAACATTGTCCATGGTGGTATTACAGCCACGTTACTTGATTCAGCAATGGGTGGACTTGTTCATCATATACTTCCTCCTGACAAAACTGCTGTTACAACAGAAATTAAAATAAATTACGTAGCTCCAGGTGTTGGAAAAGAATTAATATGTAGGACTAACACAATTCATAAGGGAAATAAAACAGTTGTAACTGAAGGAAAGGTTTTCCGAGATGACGGAACACTTATCGCACATAGTACAGCAAGCTTTTTTATTATCAATAGAAGTTAATTGGAGATATATAAATAAGAAAATTTTTTTCTAAAGAAACGTGTAATGTTTGTAAAAAAAGATCAAATTTGGTAAATTTTATCTGAACGACAAAAGAAAAAAGGTATTTGTCTGCTCTCTTTGTTTAGAATATGCAGAACGACGTGGCTATCTTAAGGTAAGTCAAAGTGAGACTTCATTCCGAGGGGTGCTTTTTCCCATTAAATGGATGAACTTTTCACTCTTAAAAAGCCACGTTCTGTGGCTTCGACTGACTTTGACAACCTGTCCAACGTCGGGCATTTTTAAGAGTAGTTTCCCCTCATACCCAACTTTCTCCTTTAAAAACTTCATCGTGCTTTGAATTACTGCTCGTTAAGGTATTGGGGTAATTGGTTTCCTAAACACAAAAAGGATGGCTACATCGTTGTAACCATCCTTTTCTCACTTCACTTGTTCCCATTTTTTAATAAAGTTTTGCGTATAATACAGTCCGTCAACCCCAACACCTAAATGCGTAAATTCCTCATTTAACAATGCTTCACGGTGACCTTTACTATTCAACCAGCCTTCTGAAGCTGCAATCCCGTCCACGTATTGTGCAGCAATATTTTCTCCTGCCATTTCATATTTCACATTAAATTCAGCGAGGCGATCCACCAAGGTTCCTTCAGTTGGAGATTCATGGGAAAAATAATTATTTAACTTCATATCCTCACTGTGTAAAAAAGCAACTTGTGATGTTACATCGTCCCATTTAACCAATGGAATCCCATGTCTCGTACGAATCACATTTGTAATCGATAATATTTGTTGCTCAGAGCCACTCTCAATTTTCTCCCATTTTTCTTCACTGTTTTCTTTAGCTTCAATTAATTCACCACGATATGTTACTTCATATGAGCGCTGTTTAATGAACGTTTCTGAATCCAATACCCGTATGCTTGATAAAATCCCATCAAACTTATCAATATATAATTGCACAAAGACATCTCCAAGTTTAACTGTAGGTCTCGTATTCATATCTTCTTCTGAAAACTCAAAACGATAAGAGTTTCCTGCATATTCTAATGACAAGCTTGGTGATACTGGCGCGATTTTAAATACCTCTTGTACAGGTTGTCCAATTTTAAAAGGTTTAGCATTTACCTCACTACCGATTCCATACACAGTAACAACCTTTTGATCTAAGATTCCAATCTGCATATACTTGTTATTTGCTTGTTCATAAATCCACCAATCATAATCATATGCTGAAGGATCGATTCGATCTGGCTCTCCATATAAAGCTGTTATTTCCTCAGATGATTTATTCATTAAGGACAAAATCCCTTCAGCTGGAAGGTTAGCTGTTTCATCCTTTGTCACAGCTTCTTTTTCCTTTGGTAATTCTTCGTTAGAAATTTGGACATTTTCTTCCTCATGCTGTTCGCTAGGGGTATATTGTCCGAAATAGATAAATAACGTATAACTTATAAATATGATAAAAAATATGACAACCGTTCGAATGATAATCCGCAGTTTAAACCCCTCCTCACTACTCCTTCTTTCTATCATTATATGAAAACTTCTTATTGATATACTTGTTAATTAACATGTAAAGTAGTGTTACTATTATTCCCGATAAAAAGCCTGTTAAACAAAGTATAGTATATGATTCCGTAAATTCCTAACATAAAGAACAAAATAGGTCGAAATTAACATAACTTTTCTAAAATACTACTTATATCTTCAAAAAGAACTTCATTCCTCACCCGGTAGAAATTAATTTATAACGTAAAAAATAGACACCAAATAGAAGGTGCCCATTTCAATTTCACTTACTTTCATATGATTCAGATATATCTGATAAGGCATCTCCAGCTTCTTCACCTGTTGTATAATTTTTAGAAAGGTCACCTAATGAAACCATTCCAACAAGCTTTCCGTTATCTACGACGGGCAAACGTCTAACTTGATGCTTGGCCATCATATGTGCTGCCTCTTCTAAAGTTGCATTTGATTCTATCGAATAAATATGATCACTCATAACATTTGTCACTTGATTAGATCCTGGATGTTTCTCTGCAATGCCTCTAACAACTAAATCTCGATCTGTAATCATGCCAATTAATTTTTGATCTTCAACAATCGGAATTGCTCCTACATTTAAATCCTTCATTTTCACAGCTACTTCATATACATTATCTAACGGTGTACAATACTCAATATTTGACGTCATAATATCTTTCACGGTTTGGGTTTGCATCCATTTTCCTCCTTACAATTACCTTCCTATAAACATCTGAGTCCAATAATGTCCGTATGACCCACCTTGTACATAGCCAACACCTATTTCAGTTACGTCACGTTTTAAAATATTCGCCCGATGACCAGGACTATTCATCCAAGCTTTAACTACTTCATCAGCAGTACGTTGCCCAGCAGCAATATTTTCAGCTGCTGTTCTGTAAGATATTCCGAAATTTTTCATCATGGTAAAAGGTGATCCATATGTAGGTGAATCATGAGTAAAGTAATTTCGATCTCTCATATCCGCTGATTTATAGCGAGCGACTCTTGATAATTCCCAATTGTTTTTTAACGCAGGCAACCCTGCCTTCTGTCTTTCACCATTTGTTAGCGAGATAACTTGTTCTTCTATTGATTTTGTTCCACTTATTTGTGGGATGTAAACCTTCTGACCTGGATAAATTAAATTGGGATTTTTAAACTGTGGGTTCGCGCCTATTATCTCAGATAATCCAACTTGGTAACGTTGTGCAATAATCCATAACGTATCACCACTTTTTACTGTATGAGTAGTAGTTTGGCCAAATGCATGCTGAGGAAACGTGATAAGCCCAATTAATAAAAATAAAAGTACAAAACGTTGTAAGTACTTTGTCATATAACCTCCTCCTTTCACAGATAGTTTTACCAAAAAAAGAAATTTAACTCTAAAAATAACTTTGCTAACTTAATATAATAAGGTGAACTTCATATTCTTCTTTATATACCATGAATATGAGGTTGAGGATCTTACTGCCTGTTAAGAATGGATATACATTGAACTACACATTTTTATTTTGTCCGTCTTAAAGTACAACTAAGCGTTGCAAGTTAAGGGCATTCATACTATTATTAAAAATGGAGATATTATCTTTTTAAGAGAATTAAGCTATAATATAAATGGTGAAAAGGCTTTAGGAGGGACATACATATGAGATTAGAAGGCACAGGTTTAGAAGGAGTAACAATTGATTTATCTCGTTTAACTGAAATAATGGAAGAGAATGGGCTTGTATTGGCAGGTCAATGGGATTATGAACGAGTTACTTACGACCGCAAAATCGAAGCTAAAGGCGAAGTTTACTACCTTCGTGTTCAAGGCTACTCTGTAGAAGGTGATATTGGTGGTCGGCATGCAGTTGTTAAATTAATCACACCACTATTAGGTAAGCATTATTACCCACACGGTGTTGAATATGGTGAAGGAGAAGACTTTCCAGCAGGTGTTTTAAACACTAGTAAAAGTCTATTAAAACAAGTATCTGAGGAAATACAAAAGGTACAATAACCTAGCAAAGGATTTGATTCCTTTGCTTTTTTGTTTCCACAATTTCGTTCATTACACTATTTTTATCATTCAGTTTGTAATGATAAAAAGCGAAACCTATATAAATAAGGCTTCGCTTTTACCATTACTGTTAACTTCACTCAATCTTTAGGTTTAGAAAAAATCATACAGTAAAGATGATCCTAGTGGGGGAATGATGTCTTTTAATAACTTTAGTTGTTGTTCTTCCCCTTGTATCGTACCTAACTTAAAAAGCTGAATCGGATCTAGATGACCAAGTAACACTGCTGTCAAAATTCCAATATCCATTCTTAAACCTTTTTTTGGTGAATTATTGCATGTACCTTCCTTTTTTTGAAAAACCTTAATTGTCTCACCTTCGAGAAAAAAAGATCCATTGTTCCAGTTACAGACAGAATCTGACACATGAAGAATAAGTGGCTTTTCACCTTGAATAAAAAACGGATACTTCTCTAAAAACCTTTGTACGTTAACAATTCTCCCCATAAAATATGGGTGAATATTGGTTTGTACTCTTGGATTTGGTAGAAGCAAAGTCAAAGGGTCTCCGTCATATGATTTCCATTTTACCGTGGATATCATTGAATCATGCTGACATATAAAATTCCAGAAATCCTTTTTAATAGATTCATTTAAAACAATCACTTCATGAACAATTAATTCACGATTCTTTAGTGAATAAATCAAGTAACCATCTTCTTCATTTTCTTCACTAACATGAAAAACAACATGTTCTCCCTTTTTTAAAACGACCTCCGTCCACCAGCTTTCATCCCTAATTAACATGCTATTATAGTTATCTGTAAACGAACGATATATGCTCATTAAAGAAGGTAGAGCTTCTTCTTTTGATTTTCTAACAATATTCCCACTATGACTATGTAAAAATATTAAATCTTCTTTTTGTATCGTATATGTTTTATCAGAGCAAATTAGTTCCCAACCAAATTTTCTGTAGAAAGGAACATAAAAAGGATGTAAATACGAGATATCAAATTCCTTGGTATTCATCCAATGGAGTCCCTCTTCTATTAACTGAGCAACCTTTCGAGTTCTTCTTGCTTCTGGCCATGTCGCAACCGAAGCAACTCCTCCCATTTTAAAGGCTTGATTTTTTATATTGACATCTAGAGGGTATATATGAAGCTTTGCTTTTAGGGCATCTTTTTCAAACTCCCCTAATATGTACTGCTTATCCAGCTTTTTTATTGCACTCTCTAGTTCATTCTCAGCTATAGTATATTGAAACGCAAATTCTGATAATTTTAAAACGTTTTCGTAGTCTTCATTAGTAATAACTCGTATCAATGAACTTCACTCCTAATTGGTGGAGAGGGGGAAAATGCCCACAATCCACCTGTGTCTCATCATATACTTTAAATTGAATAACAGTTGTTTATTCCAAATCCTTCTTTTGAATTTCCCATTTCAAAAAACGACCATCTTTTTTCGTACAGACCATTCCTAATTTATCAAAAAGTCTTATTGATAGATCCTGTTGTACATCACACTCCATTACAACCTTTTTAACCGATTTTTGATACGTTAACCAATCAATGAAAGCATCTACAGCTTCATAGGCAATGGTTTCATCTACAGACTTATCCTCCACATGATAACACAATTCTACCTCACCTTCCTTAGAAGGCTTACCTATCAATAAAATATCACCAATTATTTTCTTCTCTTCGTACAAAATAATTAACCATAGTCCACAATCATTTGCCTTTTCCTTCGTCTCTAAGCATTCAATATAGTAAGGAAGAAAGCCCTTTACAAAAGAAGAAGGCCAACCAAATGGGAATTCAATTGGAGAACGTTTATCTAGCTCCTTTCGATGAAACACTAATGATTTGGCAATATCAAGTGAACAAGGTATGATCATTAGCCGATTCGTTAAAATTTCAATCAAAACATTCTCTCCCCTCTTTTTGATTTTGGTCATCATCAAAAGAGATACGAATGAACCTATACACAAACTTTTTATTACTTGATTTATATCCAATACAAAAAAAAAGGTGGTTTAGAACAGTTTATTCTAAACCACCTTGAAAATATGTTTAAAACCCTAAGATTGCTTTAATGACTGATGTTGTTTCCCCACCACTATAAAAAACATACAGTAATAAATAAACAACAACACCTGTAATACCAGTAAAAAACCAAATAACACTTGTAATTGGACCTAATTTACGATGTCTCTTTAAGTTTTTCTTATAACCAGTGACCAAGGAAATGATACCAAATACTGCACCCACAGTTGCTAAGGTTATATGAAAAATCAGAAAAATTGTATAATAAATTTCAATATCAGCAGGTCCACCGAAAGCTGTGTTTCCGATGAAAATCGTTCTAGAAGCATAGATTATGAAAAAGATTACAGCAAAAATTGCCGCAACTGTCATAGCCTTCATATGTGCTTCAATTTTTCGTTGTTTAATTAAGTACCAGCCAATTGCTACAGTTATTGCACTTAACACAATAAACGTTGTACTAATGGTTGGTAATATAGGTAATGATGTATTCATTTTTAGTCCATTCCTTCAATAAAATAGTTTATGTAGTGATGATAATTATTAAAATGAGGGTGATTAAAACTGGCTGACCATTGTTTTGACTCACCCTCAAAATTTTATTTAACTGGTTCAGGAGAGAAGTTTTTTTTCAAATCAAACTCATCTTTTTGACGTTCCTTACGAGCCCATTGGAAAAAAATATAAGCAAGGATTGACCCGTAAACGATTTCTTGAATAATCTTCATAAGTACTCCACCAAGTTGTTGATCTTCAACAGTTGGTAATGTATTAAACATTTCAGGACCAGTTAAATTAAGTCCTTCAAGCATATCAGCTGGTACACATAATTGAAGTGCATTTACCCATGCTTGTGGTTCAGAGTATGTTGCATACATAGGATCAGTTGCAAAAATAATCAAAGCACATGCTGGAGTTAATAAAATACCATTTGCAAAGATATACCCTACTTTTTTAATCCCTGTAAGCGATTTCCACTCAGGGAGTGAGCTTAATAATGGTAACCACATAAACATCGCTGTAATAAAGATAATAGTCGTCATTCCCGCATGATAAACAGGATCAGTTTTTACAAAGTCAAATACCAATGGGACATGGTAAATCGAAAATATACTATTAAAAAGAATCAGGGCGATGATAGGTTTAGTAAATAATTTGAATAAAGGTTTAATAAAAGGACGATAAATAATTGCCTTCCATAACCAATCTGGAATACCTAAGATAAGTAAAGGTGGAACAACCAAATATAAAATAGCCATTTGAGTCATGTGTGCACTAAACATTATATGGCCCAACAAGTCAACTGGACTTCCTTTACTTACATATAAAGCAATAATACCTGTTACAAACAAAATCTGTTGTTTAGTTGTTACTGGAGTATGATCTTTAAATTTTGAACGCCATGGTCCAATTATCATAAAATATAATACCATGATTAAAATCATCACAACCAAATAATAAGGACTCCATAATGCACGAAATCCAAATATCTCAAAGCTCATACAAATCAGCTCCTTTAGCTAGTCCTTCACGACTATTATACACATCCAATTATCACGTATCAATGAACGTTCTATGACAAATAAGAAAGCGCAAGCGCCTTGATCAGACCCGACAGGGATAAGCCGCTCAGGAATAGAAGACGTTCTTTGTCTTCAAATCCTGAGTGGCTTATGACCGCGAGGGTCTAGGCGCTGGAGCTAGAAACTAAAACAGAGTAAGAAAAGTTATAAATTCTGGCTCTAGAACAAAAGCTCAGAGCCAAAAATACAAAAAAAGAGCAATTAGCATAATAGCCAATTGCTCCATTTCATTAAAATTACCACCAAATTATTGTAACAAATGTTAATATAGTTAATGCAGCAACACCAACACCTGAGTATAAAAATAACGCAGCCGTTTCATGTCCTTTATGACTCATATGCATGAAGTAATAAAGCTGGAAAATAACCTGTATCACTGCTAAAAGGATAATAAATGGAACTTTAAACCATTCACCAACACCTTCATAACCAACAGCGATAAATGCAACAATTGTAAAGAAAATCATCATTGCAAACGTTACTACTTGATGCTTCATTTCCTCTTTGTTTTTCTTACGACGATAGGCTAAGTCTACTCTTGGGTTTGCTGAATTTTGATTATTTGCCATCAATTTATCCCACCATTCCCATTAAGTATACAACTGTAAAGATAAACACCCAAACTACGTCAATGAAATGCCAGTAAAGACTAGCTACATAATATTTAGGAGCATTGTACAAGCTTAATCCACGTTTTGCATTACGTACAATTAAAGTTGTAATCCATAATAGACCGAATGCAACGTGTAATCCATGTGTTCCAACCAATGTATAGAATGCTGAGCCAAGAGCACTACTTGTAATTGTAAACTCATAATGATGTATATAGTGATTAAACTCATAAATCTCCAATATGAGGAACGCTAATCCAAGAAGAACTGTGATCACTAACCACAACTGCATTTTGCCAAAGTTAAAGTTCTTCATATGATACATTGCGTACACACTTGTTAAACTTGATGTTAAAAGTAACATAGTAGCTACGAATGTAAGTGGTATTTCAAATAATTCTTGAGTAGTTGCTCCTCCAGCTGTCGACTCTCTTAATGCTAAGAAAGTGGCAAAGAGACTAGCGAATAAAACAGTCTCTCCACCTAAAAACAACCAAAAGCCAGTAAATTTATTTTTGCCTTCGAGGGTAGCTTTTTCAGGCGATGCAGGAAAATTTTCTGCAGTTAATTTCTCTTCATGTGCCATTATGCTTTCCCTCCTTTATCTTCATCAAGTAGATCTTCTTTATGAATATGATACCCATGATCATCGAGAACAGAACGGAAGAACATTGCAGCAAATGTAATAATGAACCCTACAATAATAGCAGGTAACGCCCAGCCATAGTCTTCGCGATACAGTAATCCGAATGATACGATGAATAATCCAAATGACATAATAAACGGTAATATTGAACCGTTTGGCATATGAATGTCACCAAGAGGTTCTGCTGGTGTCATTTCTTTATTGCCTTCCATTTTTTCAACCCAAAGTGCATCTAAACCACGGATAAGTGGTGTTTGTTTAAAGTTGTACTCTGGTGGTGGTGATGAAATCGCCCACTCAAGTGTACGACCTTCTCCCCATGGATCTCTACCAACCTTTTTCCCTTTTACAGATGTATAAACAATGTTAATCAGTAATACAATTGTACCTGCAGCCATTAAGAATGCACCGATTGTACTAACAAAGTTACCTGTTTCTAAACCTTGACCAGGTAAAAATGTGAAAATACGACGAGGCATACCCATTAAACCTAGGAAATGTTGGATAAAGAATGTTAAATGGAAGCCAGTGAAGAATAGAGCAAAAATGATCATATTCAGCTTCTCGTTCAACATTTTTCCAAACATTGTTGGCCACCAATAAGTAGCACCGGCAAATAATGAGAATACAACTCCACCTACGATTACATAGTGGAAGTGAGCAACTACGAAATAGCTATCATGATACTGATAGTCAGCAGCTGCTGCCGCTAACATTACACCTGTTACTCCACCCATTACGAACGTAGGAATAAAAGCAACCGACCAAACCATTGGAGAAGTGAATTTTACAGAACCTCCCCAAATTGTAAATAGCCAGTTAAATATTTTAATCCCGGTTGGTACAGCTATTGCCATAGTTGCAACTGCAAAAATGGCATTTGCAATAGGTCCTAAACCAGTTGTGAACATATGATGAGCCCATACCATGAATCCTAAGAAACCAATTAATACAGTTGCGAATACCATTGAAGAGTATCCAAACAAACGTTTCTTAGAGAATGTAGGTAGAATATCTGAGAAAATACCGAATGCAGGTAAAATCAAGATATATACCTCAGGGTGTCCAAAAATCCAGAATAGATGCTCAAATATCACTGAGTTACCACCCAATGCTGGGTCAAAGAATGCTGTACCGAATAAACGGTCAAACATAAGTAACGCTAATCCTACGGTTAATGCAGGGAAAGCAAATAAAATAAGTGCTGATGCTACAAATGTAGTCCATGTAAATAATGGCATACGCATGTAAGTCATTCCAGGTGCACGCATGTTGATAATTGTTGCAAGGAAGTTAATCCCCGCTATAAGCGTACCTAAACCTGATACCTGTAATCCAAGTAAATAAAAATCTACACCATGTCCAGGTGAATTTAATGCCAATGACGCATAAGAAGTCCAACCTGCGTCAGGTGCTCCACCTAAAAACCAACTTAAATTTAGGAAGATTCCTCCAAAGAAGAATAACCAAAATCCCAATGAGTTTAAGAATGGAAATGCTACGTCACGAGCACCAATTTGTAATGGTACAACCGCATTCATTAATGCGAATATTAAAGGCATTGCAGCTAGGAATATCATCGTAGTTCCGTGCATTGTTAATACTTCATTGTAAAGACCAGCACTAACAAAGTCATTATTCGGAACTGCCAGCTGAATGCGGATCAGCATTGCTTCTAATCCACCAACAAGGAAGAAGAAGCCACCGGATATCAGGTAAAGGATGGCGATTTTTTTATGGTCCACTGTTGTTAAGTAGTCCCATATAACCGCACCGACCCCTTTTTTCTGAGTTAACGTGCTCACAGTGTTACCTCCCTTTTCATTTTGCTCAATAGTTAATTGCTAGAGACTTTTAGCCCCATTAAGTATTCTGTAAGAGCATCTAGCTCTTCATCAGCTAATTCTGGATAAGTACCAGTCATCTTGTTACCAGGCTTAAAGCTTTCAGGATCTTCTAACCATGCACGAACATTTTCCTCATTATGTTCAAGAATACCTGCAACACGCGCACGTTCTCCAAATGTAGCTAAGTTAGGAGCAGTCCTTGCAGCTGCCGGTCGCTCATCAGTAGGTGATACTGCGTGGCATGAGATACATCCCTTTTCTTCAAATAATTGTTCGCCTTGCTTTGCTAAATCTGTTGAAGCAACAGCTTTTGAGCCTTCCATATCAGAGATCCATTGGTCAAAATCGTCTCTTGAAATCGGTTTAACTTTAAAGTCCATTAAACCATGTGAAGGACCACAAAGCTCAGCACATTTACCATAGAAATATTCTCCTGCTTCAGCTTGATCCATTCTCTCTGAATCAAATTCCAACCACATTTGGTTCACATTTTCAGTGTTAGTATCCATCTTACCACCTATAGAAGGAATCCAGAATGAATGCTTAACATCAGAAGATATCAAGTTAAAGTAAACTTTTTCATCAGTTGGAACAACTAAGTCTTGGCTAGTTACAACACCATAGTCTGGATATTCAAATTCCCACCAGTAAAGATTTGCACGCACATTTACGACGATTGCGTCTTCTGGCTTACGATTCTCATCCTCAATTGCATCCACTTCTGCAAGTTTAAATGTTGCAGTTACAACTGGAATTGTTAAGACAAGAAGTAATAGAATAGGAATAACAGTCCAAATGATTTCTAGCTTATGATTCCCCTCAACTTGAACAGGAATGTTGTTTTCTTCACCTTTACGTCTACGGAATTTAACGACAACATAAATGAAGATTACAGTTACGACTGCAATGACCACAACCATGATAAGTGTACTTAACACCATAAGGTCGTACTGCATATCCGCTACCTTACCAGCAGGTTTAAGCGTGGAAAGAAACGGTTCACCACAGCCGGCTAAGACAAGCGTCATAACTGCGAATAATGAAAATAGACGCCATTTTGTCAGCCAATTTCTCATAGCTAAATCAAACCCCTCTTTCAGTAATTTAAAAGTCCTATCAGTATCTCATTCAGGAACTCTTTTTATAAATAAATTCTTTTTAAGAAAGAATTTCAGCGTTATACAATGGTGAAAAGCACCATTGAAACAAATAAGATTGTTAAATAGTTGATAGAGTAAACGAACATCTTTGTAGCCCATTTCATCTCTAAATCTTTATTATTAAACCCTTTAATTCCAACGACAATCCATCCAACATTTAAGGCCGTGGCTAAAATCAGAAAGCCTGTACCTAATTCATAAAGATAGAATGGTAATGGAAGTAAGCATGCAATCCAAACCATTATTTGACGTTTTGTTACGTCAAATCCATGTACAACTGGAAGCATAGGAATGTTTGCTGCTCGATATTCCTCTGTTCTACGCATAGCTAGAGCTAAAAAATGCGGTGGTTGCCATATAAACATAATTAAAAATAGTACCCATGCCATCACACTTAAATTCGCATCAACAGCTGCCCATCCAATTAAAGGTGGTACAGCACCAGAGACACTACCTATTACAGTATTAATTGTATACAGTCGTTTTGACCACATCGTATAAAGAAAGATATATGTAACAACTCCAACTAAAGAAATAATTGTTGCTGTTAATGTTGTCATTAACATAAATACAAACCCAACAGTTAGGAGGAAAATCCCAATCCACAATGCCTGAAGTGGATTCATTTTTCCAGTTACAGTTGGTCTTTCCTTGGTACGTTCCATCAAGTGATCGATGTCACGATCATAATAGTTATTGATTGCACATGAACCTGCAATAACTAAGGAAGACCCAATTAATGTATATAATACAATATCGATATTAGCTAGAAATCCTTTTTCACTAAAATAAAGAGCTAGCCATATACCAGTAAATGTTGTTATTGCATTTGAATTAACAATTCCTACTTTTATTAAAGAAAGAAAATCTTTCCAAAGCGTTGTTTCGTGTATATCGTTTGAATGATGCTTTATTGCGGCTTCATCCAAAACTTTTGTATTTGCCAATTTTAGTACCTCCTAACTTTCATATCATTCTGCTAAAACTCTATTATCATGTATTCCTTATTTATTAGGCAAGGAGATGAAGGCGGTTCCAACCTACTAATTTTCTATATACTATGATACTAAAAAAACGACAAATTAAAAACGGTCTACTTGATATTAAATCATAATTCCACATGAAATTGTGAACAATTCATGAAGTAATTTTGTCGAAATTGTGAAAGGGTACCATCAAGATAGATAAAGTAAGCCTTTCCTTAAATCCAAGCCTTCCTATTTTATCATAAATTTAGAAGTAATTCTTAAGAAATAAAAATCAATGTGGAATAAAATTTCTTGTATTTCAATTAATGACAATACTTGTAATATATCCCCTTTTTATTTCTAGCAAACTCCAACTGAATATTCAACCCTTTTTCTACAAATCGTTTTTTTATTATAGTTACAAACTTTATTATCAGTCATGAAGAACCATTTTCTCGTGAATGTGGATTCCGCTTTTACTTAAAATTAAACTATTTAAACTAGTTTATATGACAACCCTCAATTTAGGGCTCCAATATAGCTACAAATTACTCTCTTTTTCCCGCAAGTCTTATTAGTCAGAAGCTGTTCAAAGAATTCGCAAATTTTTCTTAATATCTTATAACTTTGTGAACTTTTTAGTTAGTTTATTGTCTTTTTCTTTTACATTGTGTACTATCGATGAGTATTTACCATTACATTTTTATCATTTTAGTATATAAGTAGGTGAACATTTTGCAACGTGCTCTTAAATGGTTTGCTGTATTAACGACAATTATTATGTTATTTGTCCTTATCGGCGGTGCCCTTGTTACAAAGACTGAGTCAGGTGCAGGATGTGGAAATTCTTGGCCTTTATGTCATGGCGAGCTTGTGCCAAGTGAAATTACATTTGAGCTTGTAATAGAATTAAGCCATCGGTTAGTTAGTGGACTTGCAGGAATTACAGTTTTAATCCTTTCTATATGGTCATGGAGAAAGATTGGCCATGTTAGAGAGACAAAATTCTTAAGCTTACTCTCGACGTTCTTCTTAGTCTTACAAGCATTGATTGGCGCAGCTGCAGTTAAGTGGGGTCAGTCAGATGCTGTACTCGCTCTTCATTTCGGTATATCACTTATTTCCTTTGCTTCTGTCTTACTTTTAACATTATTGATATTTGAAGTAGACAAAAAGTTTGATGCAAAAACGTTAATTATCGATAAAGAAATGAAGTTTCACATGATTGGTATTATTCTCTACTCTTATGTAGTTGTTTATACAGGTGCATATGTGAGACATAAAGGAGCTAGTCTTGCTTGTCCTGATTGGCCACTTTGTAGTAGGCGTGCTGGAGGTATGCCCGTAACCTTGCATGAATGGATTCAAATGGGGCATCGTCTTGCCGCTGGTGTTATCTTCATTTGGATTGCATATGCAACTTGGCGAGCAATAAAACATCATAAGCATCAAAAAGTCATTTATTGGGGCTGGATCATTGCGTTTATTCTAGTATGCTTACAAGTGACGACAGGTGCACTTGTTGTTATTACAGGATTAAATCTTTATATAGCTTTGTCCCATGCATTAATCATCTCTTGCTTATTTGGGCTTTTAAGCTATTTTATATTGTTAGTAAGTAGGAACAAAATGAATTTAGAAAATCAAGCTGATCTTGATGATTCTAATGAGAAAACTATCTTTAAATAAATGAAAAGGGACTGACAATTAGCTGTCAGTCCCTTTTCATTTAACTTTTCGCTACTTCAATCAATAAATCCCCGGTTTGAATACCTTCACCATTTGAAACATGAATCCCTGTTACAGTTCCCGCAAATGGCGCTTGAACAGTCGTTTCCATTTTCATTGCTTCTGTAATAATGAGATGGTCACCTTTGTTTACCTTCTCACCATTTTCAACAAGAACCTTTATTACAGTTCCTGGCATAGTTGCTCCGATGTGTTCATCATTTCCACTATCTGCCTTTACCTTCGTAGCTACAGTAGATTTGACGCTTTCATCCTTAATGACAACTTCACGTGGTTGACCATTTAGTTCAAAGTAAACAATTCTCGTGCCATCTGCTTGAGGCTCACCAACTGAGACAAGTTTCACAATCAGTGTTTTTCCTTGTTCAATTTCAACCTCGATTTCTTCACCTAATCTCATGCCATATAAGAAAGTAGGTGTATCCAACACTGAAATATCACCATATGCATCACAAGTTTTAATATATTCAGTAAATACCTTTGGATAAAGTGCATTTGCTATTGCCTCAAAGCTTGTTACAGGTCTTCCTAAACTGTGGAAAAGCTCTTCTTTCATTGCCTGGAAATTAACAGGCTCAAGTCGTTCACCTGGTCGTTCTGTTAATGGAGTACGACCTTTTAATATAATCCGTTGCAACTCTTTTGGAAATCCACCATGTGGTTGACCTAAATAGCCTTCAAATAATTCAATAACTGAATCAGGAAAATCTAATGTTTCTCCTCTTTCAAAAATATCGTCTTCATTCAGTTTGTTTTGCACCATAAATAACGCCATATCTCCTACTACCTTTGAAGATGGTGTAACTTTGACAATATCCCCAAAAAGATCATTAACACGTCGATACATTTCTTTAACGTCATTCCATTTATCACCCAGTCCAACTGCTTTAGCTTGCTGCTGAAGGTTACTATATTGACCACCTGGCATTTCATGCATATATATTTCTGAATGAGGTGCATTCATACCACTCTCAAAATCAGCATAATACTTTCTTACACCTTCCCAATATTGTGAAAGCCTCTCTATTGAATTTATATCGACCTTTGGCTGACGTTTGATTCCTTCTAGCGCATGGTAGAGAGAATTCACACTTGGCTGTGATGTTAAACCTGCCATCGAACTAACCGCCACATCAACAATATCTACCCCTGCTTCGATTGCTTTTGCATAAGTGAAAATACCATTTCCACTTGTGTCATGTGTATGAAGATGGATAGGTAAATCAACTGTTTCTTTAAGTGTTGAGATTAAGTTATATGCAGCTTGCGGTTTTAATAGTCCCGCCATATCTTTAATCGCTAAAATGTGGGCACCTGATTGTTCAAGTTCCTTTGCCAAATCCTTATAATAAGTAAGGTCATATTTTTGCCTACTAGAATCAAGAATATCTCCTGTATAACAAATTGCAGCTTCAGCGATTTTTCCATTATCTCGAACAGCATCAATGGCCAACGTCATACCTTTAACCCAGTTAAGACTATCAAAAATTCTAAAGACATCAATTCCTGCGAAAGCAGACTTTTCTACAAATTCTTTAATTACATTATCAGGATAATTTTTGTATCCTACAGCATTTGACGCACGAAGCAGCATTTGTAATAGTACATTAGGTGCCTTCTCTCGAATCGTTAACAGACGCTCCCATGGATCTTCTTTTAAAAAGCGATAAGCAACATCAAACGTTGCCCCTCCCCACATTTCTAAGGAGAATAAATCAGGCATTAAACGTGCAGTCGGTTCAGCAATATGCTTTAAGTCAGTTGTACGTACACGTGTAGCAAGCAAGGATTGATGCCCGTCTCGGAAAGTTGTGTCTGTTAATAAAACTTGCGGCTGATCCTTAATCCAGTTGACCAATCCATCAGCACCATGAGTATCTAATATTTGCTTTGTTCCACTAGGAATTTCCTCAGTGTATTTGACCTTCGGAATAACAGGCTTATCAAAGACAGGCTTCTTCTTTTCCCCAATTCCCGGAAATCCATTCACTGTTACATTCCCTATATATGTAAGCATTTTAGTTCCGCGATCCTTACGTTTCGGAAAGACAAATAATTCAGGAGTCGTATCAATAAAAGATGTATTATATTTACCGGATAAAAAGTCTGGATGTTTTACGACATTTTCTAAAAACGGGATGTTTGTTTTAATGCCACGTATTCTGAATTCCCTTAAGTTTCTGACCATTTTAGACGCAGCTTGCTCAAATGTTAATGCCTGAGTTGAAAGCTTAACTAATAATGAATCATAATGTGGTGTAATCACTGCACCTTGGAAGCCGTTCCCAGCGTCAAGTCGTACACCAAAACCACCACCTGAACGATAAGCCATAATCTTACCTGTATCAGGCATAAAATTATTAAGTGGATCTTCAGTTGTTACACGGGATTGAATAGCATAACCGTTAATCTTAATATGTTCTTGTGATGTGATACCGATTTCCTTACCAGTAAGCAAATGGCCTTGAGCGACCATAATTTGTGTTTGAACGATATCAATTCCGGTTATCATTTCAGTAATCGTATGTTCAACTTGAACACGTGGGTTCACTTCTATGAAAAAGTATTCATCACCTGAAACTAAAAATTCAACTGTTCCCGCGTTTAAATATTGAACATTTTTCATTAATTTCACTGCAGCTTCACATATCTCAATTCTCAATTCCTCAGAAAGAGACACACTTGGTGCAACTTCAACAACCTTTTGATGACGTCTTTGAACAGAGCAATCCCTTTCATAAAGGTGTACAATATTTCCTTCATGGTCCCCAAATATCTGCACTTCAATATGCTTTGGGTTTTCAATGAATTTCTCGACATAAACTTCATCATTACCAAATGCGGCTTTGGCTTCAGACTTAGCCCGTTCATATGATTCTTTTAATCCAGATTCACTACGAACGATTCGCATCCCTCTTCCACCACCGCCTAATGAGGCTTTAATCATGAATGGGTAGCCGTAATTTTCACCAAATTGGATCGCTTCTTCCAAGCTAGTAACAGGTCCATCACTTCCCGGAATAACTGGAATACTTGCTAACTCAGCTTGTGTACGTGCCTTCACTTTATCACCAAACATATCTAAGTGTTTTGATTCAGGTCCAACAAAAATAATCCCTTCCTCTTCACAGCGTCTAGCAAAATGAATATTTTCAGATAAAAATCCATAACCCGGATGGATAGCATCTACTCGATTATTTTTTGCAATTTCGATAATACCTTCAATATCTAAATAAGCATCGATTGGCTTCTTACCCTCGCCTACAAGGTATGCTTCATCAGCCTTATAACGATGATACGAACCAGAATCTTCTTTAGAATAAATCGCAACTGTACGAATATGTAACTCTGTACATGCACGAAATACACGGATGGCAATTTCGCCTCTGTTTGCAACTAATAATTTATTAATCTTTCTTAACGACATAATAATCCCCCTTTTGACAGTGCAATATGTTGTTCTTTACCGAAAAGTATAACATATTGCACTTATTACGTAACACATTTAATTGTTTCTTTAACGCATTGAAGAGTTGTTTTTTTGTTGTAACGGCTTGATAACTGCAGCAGGCTTGACTTCTTGAATTATTGGCTTTTGATATGTTTCTCGATATGTCGTAAACATTGAAACATTAACTAGTAGGCCCATGGAAATTAGCAATAAAAGGATCGAGGAACCTCCATAACTTATAAACGGAAGCGGAACACCAGTAATCGGTATAAGCCCTGTTAAGCCTCCAAGGTTAATCATTGCTTGAATAGCTATCATACTTGAGATTCCGACCGCGAGTAAAGTTCCAAAAGGATCCTGACATTTTCGAGCAACGGAAAATCCTTTTAAGACAATAAATGAGAGAAGAATCAGGACGAACATGACACCAAAGATTCCTAATTCCTCGGCAATTACTGCCATGATAAAATCTGTGTGTGATTCAGGCAGGTATCCGTATTTTTGTACACTTTGACCGAGGCCTAATCCTGTTAAACCACCAGATCCTATGGCGTAAAATGAATTTACTAGCTGATAACCTGCTCCACCTTCATTAGCAAAAGGATCAGCAAAGCCAGTGAAACGACTTAACCGCTCTTCACTAAAAATTTGATCAGCTTTAAACATGATAACAGGCGACAAAAGAATACCGAATAAGAAAACGAGAGAAATAAGTTTACCTATACTTTTAATCGCCATTCCCGAGCAAAGGATCATACAAATCGCGATCATTCCTATAATAAAGGCAGTCCCAAAATCAGGCTGAATAATCACAAAAAAACAAATGATCCCAGTAAAAATCAATGGTGGTAAAACCCCTCTGCCAAATTCATCTATGTATGATTGTTTCTTATCATAAACTGCTGCTAAATAAATAATCACACTAAGCTTTACAAATTCACCAGGCTGAAGATTCATTCCACCTAGCTTAATCCAACTTTGTGCATTTCCTGCAACGTGACCAATAAAAAATAAAGAGCCTAAAAGACCAATAGAACCAAACACAATTAACTTCAACATTCCACTTGTAAGAAAAGCTCTATACGGAAAAATCATCATGACGATAAAAGCTAAACTACCAGCAATTAAAGCTAGTTTTTGACGCTGAAAAAAATAATCAGCTTCCACCTCATAACGAGCAACAGCTGTTATCATACTAGAGCTATAGACCATAACCAGTCCAAATGCGCACAATAAAACCACAGCTAATATTAATGAATAATCATAGGATTTTAGTATTTTCTTAACCATTATTATCTCTTCCTTATCTAATCATGGGGTTATTCTATGTTGCTTTTATTTTACTATATCTTCGACTTGGAAAAATGAAATTCCTTTAAAAACTTGTTAAAATTATAGAAAGTAAAAATAAAAAAACTCAAACTTACTTAAAGTTAGTTTGAGTTTTGGTTAATTATTTGGCTGTAAATGCATCATGTAATGCAGACAACTCTCGCTCAAGTGAATCGAGCAGGTCTTTTCCTTCACGTACCTCAATTAAGCCTAGCCTTACAGCGAAGTCTATTTCTCTAGATAAACCAAACATTTGTGTATCTAAAACCTCTTCATAAAGAGGACATTGAGGCATCGTTAAATTGTCCATTTGGACTTTAATCAATTTCATGATTTTGTCAGCATCTGCCTTAAGTATGGCAAGTGCTTTTTCTCGATGATCAATAGCAATCTCAGACGCCAAATTAATCCCTCCGTTTCCGAGCGATTACCCTTTTCTATGTATTAATATTAAATCCAAATCGTTGAAAAAGCAAGGACAAACAGCCCAAACATATACTTTTACTTTCAATGAATTGTGATTTCAATAAAAAGTAGGCAATTTCAGCTCAAGTAACACAGAAAAATACGAGCATTATTTTCATATAGTGTGACAAATTTTCTTGAAAAGCTTATACTTGCGATGTAAAGGAGTGTTTATAATGGAAGCAATCGTCATGGTAAAAGGCAAGGTAGATTATCAGATAACATTAGATCCGGGTGTGTGGATCTTCGATGATAGAAAAGTTGATTTAACCACTTATTTTATCACCGAGCAAGAAACAAAAGATGAACTAGAAGAATATACGAAGTCTGTATCAAAGCATTGGGAAAGAGAAATTAGGGAAGGGGCAATTTACCCTCCTACACTAAAAACTGAACGTACATACGAAAAACAAAGAGTGTTAAATGGTTCATTTGGTGTTCCATTAAAGCCATTTCTTCAAAATGCAGGAATTCAAGATGATGCTTTAAATGTTGAATTTGTTACAAATGATAAGCCATTCATAATATCGATTGAGGAAGCCAATAACGTCATATTAGGATTTAGCATGCAAGGCAAGCCATTAAAAGAAGATGGCCCAATTCACGTTTATTTAGGTGACGGTTCTAATGCAACTGATCCGATAAAGCATATAAAACAAATCAATGTAGTATGATGCTGGATGCTGGTTCATCATCTGTAAGAGGGGGCAGACAGAGCTAAACCTTCTGCCCCTCTTCATCATCCACTCAAAGCAAATCTGCTGCAAGCTGTGCCAAGCCTGATCGTTCACCTTTTACTAAGCGCACATGTCCGGCGATTGGCTGATCCTTAAATTTTTCAACTACATACGTGAGTCCATTGTTATACTCATCTAAATACGGATGATCAATTTGTTCCGGGTCACCCATTAAGACGATTTTACTTCGTTCACCAACACGGGTCAAAATCGTTTTAACCTCATGCTTTGTTAAATTTTGCGCTTCATCGATCAGAATAATTTGTTCAGGGATACTTCTTCCTCTAATATACGTTAATGCTTCAACTTCAATTGAACCCATCCCCGCTAATATAGCATCAAGCTCACCTGGTTTTTTTGTATTAAATAAATATTCTAAATTATCATAAATTGGTTGCATCCAAGGTCTTAATTTTTCTTCCTTTTCACCTGGTAAAAATCCTAAATCTTTTCCTACAGGTACGATTGGTCTTGCAACAAGTAATTTTTTATAAGTACCTAAATCCTCTGTTTGCATGAGTCCTGCAGCAAGAGCAAGTAATGTTTTGCCGGTTCCAGCTTTGCCAATAAGCGTTACTAACGGTATGTCGGTTCGTAGTAATAGCTCTAATGCCATTGTTTGCTGAACATTTCGAGGACGAATTCCCCAAATATGATCATGATCAAATACAAGTCGTTGAATCTTCTTTCCAGTCTGATCCACCTTGCCAATTGCTGAGGCGGAGCCGCCTAACGCGTCTTTCATAATGACAAACTGATTGGGATAAAATGGATGATTTGTTATCTCAGAAAGAATTAATTCATTTTTTTCATAAAAACGATCTAAGTTATCGCTGCTTATATACAAATCAAGAAAGCCTGTATATATATGATCAATTTCCACTACACGGTCACTGAGAAAATCCTCTGCAATTAGCCCAATTGCATCTGCTTTAACCCGAACTAAAGTGTCTTTACTGACTAAAATTACAGCTCGGCCATTTTCCTTCGTCTGCTCCTCTAATGATAAATTTTTGGCAACCGCTAAAATACGGTTATCATTTGTTTTTTCTACAAAAATTTCTTGCAACTGATGGAATGAACGGTGATTTAATTCGATCCTTAATGATCCACCGTTTGGTAAAGGGATTTTTTCATGCAATTTACCTGATTCCCTTAGTTGATCAATCAGTTTTGATACTTGTCTAGCGTTACGACCTATTTCATCCATGTAGCGCTTTTTTGAATCCACCTCTTCTAATACTACTGCGGGAATAATTACCTCATTTTCTTCAAATGAAAAAATTGAATTCGGATCTTGCAACAATACATTTGTGTCTAGAACATAAATCTTCCTCAAACCTCCGCCTCCTACTCCGTTGCTATTTTTTTATGGAGTGAAACAATTAGGTAGTGAAAAAAAGTCAAGCTGTGAATGAAGCGTTGCTAAAATATATGAAAGGATGAATAAAGATAGAAGGTTTATTAGACAATAAAATTAAAAAGCAAGGAAAAAACCTTCATTCAGGAACCTTCATATATGTGATCCTAACTTTTAAGGAGTGATTTCATGAGATATTTATTTGCTGTTTTACTACTATCAGCCTTTACTCTTACCGGTTGTACTGTAAATCAAGGTGCACCTAAAACAGATCAAGAAAATGATGCTGGCACACCAATTAATGTTAAAAATAGTGTTGATGAAAATATTGATCGGAAAACAGGTCAACAAATTTCAAAACATTTAGTCGAACTTGCGAATGAAATTCCTCAAGTGAATGATGCAACAGCAGTTGTAATAGGCCAATTTGCAGTTGTAGGTATTGATGTTAATTCAGAGTTAGACCGAAATAAGGTTGAATCGATAAAATATACTGTTGCAGAAAGCTTGATGCATGACCCTTATGGCGCAAGTGCTATTGTAATTGCTGACGCCGATACTAATGTCAGACTCCGAGAAATGGGCCGTGAAATTAGTGAAGGTCGCCCTATTGTCGGAATACTCGATGAGTTAGCTGCTATTGTGGGACGCGTTGTTCCTGAGATACCTAATGAAATCCTTGATAACCAACAAAAACAGCCTACTAATCAAAACAATGATCAATTAACAAATGATGAAGAAAAATTGTTAGAAAAAGAACAACAGGATCAATCTAACAACCATTTGAAGAAATAGGCTAAAAAATGCTTGCAAAATTTCAAAAGGACTGCTCCCTAATTGATGAATAAATACGAAAAAAAGTATGACCATGTATTTGAATACATGTAGTACTGTTCTTTAGAATTCATCAGCTTAGTAGCAGTCCTTTTTCTATACATTATTCTTCATAGCAATTAATACTTGCTTATCTAGCTTAGCAGCGGCTTTTTCATCATATGTTTTTTCATAAAGTGGTTCAGAAGATATTTTTGAACCATAAAACATAACATCACGCACTTCTGAAATTGTTAATTCAATTAATGCTAGTTTAAGCGGAACACCTTCAAGCCTTTCCTCTTTTATATGTGCATTTCCATTAATCGAATATGTAGATTCATTTGCAATCATATTCAAAACAATTGCAGGATGTTTTTTAATATTTTCAACAATTCTTGAGCGTTGGTCAATTGCGAAGAAAACTCGGTCTCTATCAGGTGCATATACCCAAGAAATCGCACTTACATTTGGAGAATTTGTTTCATGGTCGATTGTTGCAATTGTCACGAAGCGTTCTTTTTGCAGACCATCAAATAATGGATCAATCAATTTTGTTTCAACCTTATTTGCCATTAGAATCCCTCCCTTTCCACTTTATACTAATATCATACCCTTTTTTCTAAATGGTTCCAACTATAAGTCATTCTTCATGTATGTTTTCACTGAAATATAGAAGGCATCAACTAACTTATTATTTTCGTCCACTTTTGTCTTCTAAACGCTTTAATACGAGAAACAGCTTGTTAGTTCTACAAATTAAGCGGCGATTGAAAACGTCATATTTGTTTTTGTATAATACGTGATATACTAGTAAGAAAGAGCGCTATTATAAAGCTGCTACACTAATTGTTTGAGGTGCATAATGAGAGTAAAATGTGTTATTTGTGATAAGGTTGAGACGATTGAAGATGAAACGTTAATTGCGAAACGTCTAAGAAACCGTCCGATTCATACATATATGTGTAAACCATGTAATGAGAGAATTGAAGAAAAAACAAATGCCCGAATTGCTACAGGAAAATTCCGATTATATCAGGACAAAAAGTCTGAAGATACTTGGTAAGTAAAAACATATGGAGAGGAATCTTAACTGGGGTGATTAGCGAAGCTGTTTTAGGTTTGTTCTTAAAATTCATTCAAGCGATTACAGAATTAAAAGTCTATACACTTTTGTTAAACATTGATTTTTTGTATAACAAATACTTACCAGAATCGCTAGAGTTCTCACTCCATTTAATTGTTTCCATTATTATAAGCGTGGTATATGTTTTCTTTTCCGAAAAGTTGAACCTTGATCTCAGGCAACAATTCGTTTTTTTTTTCGTTTTTACAACTCCAACAGTTTATATATATATTCCACTTTCGATTTTTTCAATAAAAGAAACTCCAGCTTTAAGTGATGGACTAGCCATTTTATGGTGGATGATAGGTCATTTTCTATTTGCACTTCTTCTTCCACTATTGTTTAATCAAATAAAACAAAGGTTCTGATATTTGAATCAGAACCTTTGTTTTATTTAACTTCTTCTGCTTCTTGTTTCTTTGATTGATATAGTCTTATCTTATAAATAATTAATATAAGCGAAGCAACAACTAATCCTTCTGCTACCGGTAAAAATATCCCTAAAAAGGTTAGAACTGTACAACCCAAAGCTAAAAACAAATAAATAACAGCTGATTTTAAAATAGGTAGTTTTTTTGCAAATCCCAGCTTAAAAACAAGGATGGATAAAAGGAGAATGGTTATATAAAGCATCCACATTCCTACCTTTGGGTATTCGACAACACGATATAAGCTTGGAAAAAACGAAAGCCTTTCTGTTACATCCAATTTTTCTCCTCCTAGCGCAGTACCTTTCTTTTTCCTCAAAATATAATTTTGGAATGTATGGAAAGAGGCTGAATCAAAGAGAATCAGCCTTCTTTTTTATTTTACGGTTCTGTTAAATTTGGTTGTTGATTTCCGCTGCAGTCGTTCGCTTTCCGTGGGCGGTCCATGAGCCTCCCGCAGGAGACTCACGTATATCTCCCAATCAACAAAGTACAAAAATCAACAGTGAGCTTTAACAGAGCCTATTTTAAAAAATATTTTTTAAGTTTATGTTCTTCTCTCATAAATTAAAGGCAAAAATAATGCCTTTATTTTCATGAGTTTTTTATTTCTTTAAACTATACACAAGGTAATTTAGCTGTTTATTAGATCCCAGCTAATTTTTTCTTTTTCGCTGATTTTTCACGCTCGTTTTTGTCAAGAATTTTCTTTCTAAGTCTGATTGATTCTGGTGTTAATTCACAATACTCATCTTCATTCAAGTATTCAAGTGCTTCTTCTAAAGACATGATACGTGGTTTTTTCATCGTGTTCGTTTGATCTTTGTTAGCTGAACGAATATTTGTTTGTTGTTTCATTTTGCAAATATTTACAACTAGATCATTTTCACGAGTATGCTCTCCAACAATCATACCTTCATAAACATCCACACCAGCTTCAACGAAGATAATACCGCGATCTTCAACACCTTGAATGCCATAAGTTGTAGATTTACCATTTTCCATGGAAACAAGTACACCTTGACGACGTCCTCCAACCTGACCTTTTTGCATTGGTTGGTAGCTATCAAAAGTATGATTAATAATACCGAAACCGCGAGTTAAAGACATAAATTCTGTTGAGTAACCTATTAATCCACGTGCAGGTACATTAAAGATTAATCTAACTTGCCCGTTACCATTGTTGATCATATCGATCATTTCACCTTTGCGAGCACCGATTGATTCCATTACTCCGCCAGTATGTTCTTCAGGTACATCGATTTGTACACGTTCAACCGGCTCACATTTTACACCATCAATATCTTTTACAATAACTTCTGGTTTAGATACTTGAAGTTCAAAGCCCTCACGGCGCATGTTTTCAATTAAGATTGAAAGATGAAGCTCCCCACGTCCAGAAACGATCCAAGCATCTGGAGAAGCAGTTGGGTCAACACGTAAGCTTACATCTGTTTGTAATTGAGACATTAATCTCTCTTCTATTTTACGAGAAGTAACAAATTTACCTTCACGTCCTGCAAATGGGCTGTTATTTACAGCAAACGTCATTTGTAATGTTGGTTCATCAATACGAAGGATTGGTAGAGCTTCTTGATGTTCCACAGGACAAACCGTTTCACCAACGTTAATATCTTCCATTCCAGAAACAGCAACAAGATCTCCAGCTTCAGCTTGTTCAATTTCTACACGTCTTAAGCCTTGGAATCCAAATAATTTTGTTACACGGAAGTTCTTTATTGATCCATCTATTTTCATTAATGATACTTGCTGACCTACTTGCATTGTTCCACGGAATACACGTCCGATTCCAATACGTCCAACATAATCATTATAATCAAGTAACGCAACTTGGAATTGAAGTGGTTCTTCTCTGTTATCAATTGGTGCAGGAATATGATTAACAATCGAATCAAATATAGCTACCATGTTTTCCTCTTGATCCGCTGGATCTGGGCTTGTACTTGCAGTTCCATTAATTGCAGAAGCAAATACAACAGGGAACTCCAATTGGTCTTCATTTGCATCTAGCTCAATGAATAAATCCAACACTTCATCAACAACTTCTGATGGACGTGCAAAATCACGGTCTATTTTATTAACAACTACTATAGGTGTTAATTTTTGTTCCAATGCTTTCTTTAATACAAATCGCGTTTGTGGCATACATCCTTCATATGCATCTACAACAAGGAGAACACCATCTACCATTTTCATGATACGTTCTACCTCACCACCGAAATCAGCATGTCCTGGTGTATCCATAATGTTAATACGAGTGTCTTTATAATTAATTGCTGTGTTTTTCGCTAAAATCGTAATTCCACGTTCACGCTCAAGATCATTTGAGTCCATTGCTCGCTCTGCAACTTGTTCGTTTGTACGGAATGTTCCAGATTGGTGCAATAATTGGTCAACCAATGTTGTTTTACCATGGTCAACGTGGGCAATAATAGCTATGTTGCGAATATCGTTTCGTAATTTCACTCTTTCATCTCCTAAAAATGTATATTCAAATAGGCTCTACTAAAAGGTTTTCCATACTTTTAACAAGTAATACAGTATGACTTTTCGCAGTATTCTAATTGTTATCATTATAATTTCAAAATTACCTTCGATATTATACCATAAACAATGTAGAAAAGTGTTAAGATTTTAGTTAAACTAGAGGAAGTATAATAAAATATTTTTCTTTTCGGTTGGGAGAGGTCGTTTTTTATGAGACTTGAGAAATGGATTTTTGTCGTTTTAGCGTTCTTAGCTGTAGCTTGTATGATAGGAATAGGAATTGCTGTAGGAGAGCGGAGTATACTTGGAATTCTATTAGCAATCATTGGATTAAATGCTGTTATGGCATCAGGCTTTATTATGAAAAAAAGAATGCGCGAAAAAGGACTTTTATAAGACAACAACCATTATAAATAGAAAACGAAGGCTTATGCTGAGTAATAATGGCTAAAGCCTTCGTTTTTCTTATCTATAACTATCTTATGAAAGAGAACTACCTGTTTCTAATAATTATAAAGGCTTTACTGCTATCATGAACTCTTTTGATGTGTATTCATCGAACTCGACCTTAAATTGTTCAAATCCACACTTTCCAAGAAATTGAAGCCATTTATCTTGTTGAATTGGACAACCAACGAATAACGCTTTATGTCCTTTTCGACTAAGTTCACTTCCAATCTCAGCTAAGATACTTTTCCCAAAACCTTTCATACGTAAATGTGGGTGAACAAGAATGGTTCCAATCCATGGTTTCTCATTTGCTGGAGACCATTCCATTACATAGCTCACACCTACCGGTTTGTCACCTGATTTCCAAATCCTCCATTCACCATTGAACATTTTGTACGACAATAAATATGTTTGCAAATCTTCTACATTACATTCCTCATTTTGCCATTCGTTGCTTTCAATAATGATTTCTTTAAAAAACTCATAATCATCTTTTTCTAAAGACCTTGAAGAGAGTGAAATCACTTATTTAAGTATTCCGATAATATATAGTTGTGAAGATTTTTTTCTCCGACAAAGAAAGAGTTTTTTGTAAGCAAATCAAGCTTCTCACCCGTAATTGTTGACATGCTGCCTCCTACCTCTTCAATTAATACCAGGCCAGCTGCAAAGTCCCATGGAGCGAGTCTCATTGTCATATATGCATCTAGACGACCTGATGCAACATAGGCACACTCAAGTGCTGCAGAACCATATGAACGTGTCCCACGTACCTTTTTTACAATTGGGATCATTAGATTATGATCAATCCGTGGATTTTCTAATAACCATGTAGCATTAACACTTACGATTGCTTCTTCTATCTTTACCTTGTCAAGCTTTGGTAAGGGGAGGTCATTCATAAATGCTCCTTCACCTTTAAACGCATGATATAATTCATTATGTACAACATCATAAATCAACCCTATATATCCTATACCATCCCCGTATATACCTACTGAAATGGCAAAATTTCGTTGCTGATGAACAAAATTCATTGTTCCATCAATTGGATCAATAATCCACAACACTCCATCCAATGATGTTACTTCATCACCATAGCCTTCTTCCCCTAGAATTCGATGTTCTGGGTAGGTTTCTTGAATTTTACCAATTAAAAATTGTTCAATTTCCTTATCCATATTCGTCACTAAATCGTTAGGATTAGACTTGTATTGTATTGAAAGTGTGGACTCAAAGGAGCTACGAATTTTTTCCCCTGCTTCTTTTACCCACTGTTTTGCCTTTTGATCAATGTCCTTCCAATTCGTCATAAAGTAACCTCATTTCTATGTAAAAAATCACTCGTGCTATGTTAAGGATACTGTATTGAATTAAAGGAAAGCAAGTAAGATCAATCAATTATTGTCGCGCAGATAAAAACGAACCCAACGAGGTTCGTTTGTAGATTTCCTCATCTCCTGCTATGCCTGGAGCTTCATCCACTCTTTTCGTAACTTTTCTAGCTTTAGCTTACATTCTGTTTTTTTCTTTGAGTCTTTATTTTGCATTGCTTCATAAAGGGTGGCTAATTCGTAATCCAATTCAAGCCTTAACACCCCAATACGATTGTTAATGATTTTTTGTCCACTCGTTTTCACAATTTGTTTCATCTTTCTACCGCCCCTTTCTTCTCTTTTTTCATTAAACAAGGTAACCATGAAACGATTTCAAAGATTCATTTAAGGTATTTAATAGTTTTTTTATATAATATGTGAGTCTAAAAAAAGTTGGAACTATCCGAATGAAATTGTGTATTTACCTAGTTTCATGCCCAACTACAGTGATATACTTGCCAGAGTTTTGTTCAAGGCTTACTCTATTCTTATACCACCTTCACTTTATACCGAAACGTTGTTCTTCGTATTTTGAAAGCATATCATTGTGCTTACATGTGCTTATCCGTATATAATATAAGCTCAACATTTAGAATAGGAAATGTAGGAATAATAGGAGGATTTAGATAAATGAATTTTGATGGGTTTACTAGTAAAGATTTTGAAACATTTACTATAGATGGTTTAGAGGAGCGAATGGATGCAATTCGAGGGCGAATCCAGCCTAAATTTCAAGTAATTGGCCAAGCATTAACTGATGATTTATCTTCTGTCTTACAAAATGAAATGTTTTTACATATTGCTAAGCATGCAAGAAGAACGATTAATCCACCAAAGGATACATGGTTAGCGATCGCTGCAAATAAACGCGGCTACAAGCAACACCCCCATTTTCAAGTTGGTTTATTTGATGATCATCTCTTTATCTGGCTTGCCTTTATTTACGAATTACCTAATAAAGAAAACATAGCGTTAAATTTCTTGAACAATATGGATATTATTAAAAATACAATCCCAGATGATTTCTATGTGTCATTAGATCATACAAAAAAAGATGCTATGCCATTCAATGTTATTGACTTAAAAAGTTCTCTTGAGCGGTTCAGAGACGTGAAGAAAGCTGAATTTCTTATCGGTCGTCACATAAATGTAGAAAACCCAATTTTGAATGATGGTGATAAATTGATTAAAGTTATTCGTGAGACCTTTCAAACACTTATCCCTTTGTATAAACTGTCAGTTGAATAACAAAAGCTCAGGGCGCCTTGAACAGCCCCGATAAGCATAAGCCACTTATAAATTGAAGGTATTTCACCTTCAATTTATAAGTGGCTGTAGATCCAAGAGGGGCTAGGGGCTAGGCGCTTGGATGCCTAGCGCTTATCCACAGTACAAGAATTTTATAATTTCCTAGACAACAATAAAAAAATGTCCAGACTCTATGAGCCTGGACATTTCATATTGATAATATTAGCTACATCTTTACAATATGAAGTTCTTCAGATGTCTTTGCTTTTTTAATAACTCGATAGGTTGAATATCCACTTACTTCTTCAAATTCATTACCAATCGTTTTTTCTTCCGCTTTACTCGGAACAATCTCTTTAAACCTACGGTATGCATTCATTAATTGTATACGATCAATCCCTTTTTCATATGCTTTCTCAATACACTCGAAAAATTTAATCACATCAACGGTTTCTTCTGTACTCCAGTCCAAGGAGATCGGATATTGATAATCCATGATGTTACATTCCTCACTCTCTTTTATAGAAGCAGCCTACACATTAACTACCTATATCCATTGTCTGCGAATAGTCTCAGCTTCTAAGATCATTTTCTCTATTAGGTCTTTTACAGATGGTACATCAGAGATAAGTCCCATTACTTGACCTGCCCATGCAAAACCTTCATCTATTTTACCATCATAAATATATCTTTTGTTAGCAACACCACTAATATAATCCTTAAGTTCCTCATAACCACCTGAATCTTTTTCTATCTCAAGAATTTGATCTGTCCATTTATTCGCAATCGCCCTTCCTGGAGCACCTAATGATTTTTTGATGACGACCGTATCATTTTCATCACATTCTACTATTGTTTGCTTATAGACTTGGTGTGCATGTACACATTCTTTCGTTGCAATAAATCGTGTACCCATTTCGATTCCTTCAGCACCAAGACTAAGTGCTGCCATTAAACCTCGTCCATCACCAATACCACCAGATGCTATGACAGGTATAGATACAGCATCAACAACTTGAGGAATTAACACCATCGTCCCGACATCGCTTCTTCCTAAATGACCCCCACCTTCCTGACCAACAACCATAACAGCATCTGCACCTAGCTCTTCAGCCTTTACCGCTTGTCGCTTTGCAGCAACTAAGACAAGTTTCTTTACATCCACACCTTCTAACATGTCAAAAATAGGTGCAGGATTGCCACCTGTCATTGAGATGACTGGAACCTTTTCTTCAATAGCTACCTCAACAAACTCTTCATATCCCCGTCCATGTTGACCAATTGCAAAGTTTACACCGAATGGCTTTGAGGTTTTTTCTCGGAGTTTTTTTATTTCTGCTCTTAATGCATCTGGCGTTCCTAACGACATTGCCGTTATTTGACCTAAACCTCCTGCATTTGAGACAGCAGCTGCTAATTCAGAATAGGCTAAATAAGCCAAACCACCTTGTACAATTGGATATTGGGTATTTAAAATATCTGTTACTCTTGAATTCCAATTCATCTCTTAAACCTCCTCTAACTATACTTTTCTATTCTAGACGAATAAAGAAAATCCTTCATGAATGATTGTTTAGGGGTTGTGAAGACTAACTAATAGCATTGCTAATAAAGCAAAGTTAAGCATCATTTTTATTGACTGTCATTATTGATAAAGGTATAATTCATTTGTTTTTATAAATATACAGATTTCGACATGATCCGTCTGACGGTAAAATTGATTTTTTATACAAAACACAAAAATAAGGCAACGGTATTTTTCATACAATTATGAGAGACTAGTCTTTACTTTATGTCTTATCCCGTTTCCTTTTACTTCATATTTTCTCTGAAGACAACATGTAGGATATATCAATTATTAATGAAAAAAGAAGGTGGAAAAACGTTGTCACAAAAAGAAACACCGTTGTTCACAGGTTTAATTGAACATGCAAAAAAAAATCCAATTCAATTCCATATTCCTGGTCATAAGAAAGGTGCGGGAATTGATCCTGAATTTAGAAGCTTTATCGGTGATAATGCTTTATCAATTGATTTAATTAATATCGGTCCATTAGATGACCTTCATGCGCCTAAAGGGATGATTAAGAAGGCTCAAGATCTTGCTGCAGAGGCATTTGGCGCAGATTATACATTTTTTTCTGTACAAGGTACAAGCGGAGCGATAATGACGATGGTTATGGCTGTTTGCGGACCAGGAGATAAAATTATTGTACCTCGTAATGTTCATAAATCAGTTATGACCGCGATCGTTTTTTCAGGAGCAATCCCGATTTTTATACATCCTGAAATCGATAAGAACTTAGGCATCTCACATGGGATTACGAATGATGCGGTAGAAAAGGCTCTTGAACAGCATCCCGATGCTAAAGGTGTACTTGTTATTAATCCAACTTATTTCGGAATTTCTGCTGATCTAAAAAGAATTGTTGAAATCGCTCATTCCTACGATGTTCCAGTATTGGTAGATGAAGCACATGGTGTCCATATTCATTTCCATGAAGATTTGCCTTTAAGCGCAATGCAGGCTGGTGCAGATATGGCTGCAACAAGTGTCCATAAGCTTGGCGGATCGATGACACAAAGTTCTGTGTTAAATGTTAGAGGGAGTTTAGTATCGCCTCAGCGTGTACAATCGATATTGAGTATGATGACAACAACATCTACTTCTTATTTATTATTAGCATCACTTGACGTTGCAAGGAAGCGTTTAGCTACCGAGGGGCGTGAATTAATCGATAAAACAATTGAGTTAGCTAATTATACGCGTGATAAAATTAATGCAATCGATAATATTTATTGTATCGGCAAAGAGATTTTAGGAACAAAAGCAACCTTTGATTATGACCCAACAAAATTAATTATTCCAGTTCATGAACTAGGTTTAACAGGATATGACGTCGAAAAATGGCTGCGTGAAAAGTATCAAATCGAAGTGGAATTATCTGACTTATATAATATTTTATGTATTATAACTCCTGGTGATACGAAGAATGATGTAGATACCCTCATTAAAGCCCTTCAGGAGCTCTCTAATGAGTTCCAATTAAAAAAGGATGATCTAGATGTTAAGGCTCGTATTTTACTGCCTGATATACCTGTATTAGCTCTAACACCAAGAGATGCATTTTACGCTGAGACTGAAATCGTCCCCTTTAACGAATCTGCAGGTAGAATCATCGCTGAATTTATAATGGTCTACCCGCCAGGAATCCCAATCTTTATTCCTGGTGAGATTGTAACTGAAGATAATTTAGCATATGTTACTAAAAATCTAGAAGTAGGATTACCAGTACAAGGACCTGAAGATCCAACTTTAAATACAATTCGAGTGATCAAAGAACACCGTGCTATTCGATAAATTTGTTCCTGTGAAGTTCATTGGGCGCTAGAACTGGTTGTCCAAGTATCATCCACCAGTACAAGAATTTTATAATTTTGTAATAAAAATAAAGCACGCAACAAAATTGTTGCGTGCTTTATTACCCCTTATAACCTTTATCTATAACCCCTTATTTGACCTCGACAACATTTATTTTCTGATCTTCTTTGCAGCAATTATGATGATTGCATTTACCGTATAATGTTGTCACTTTTTCTACCTCAATATGACCGATTGTAGAGTTGCAGTTTTGACAAACGATTGTTCCCATCTCCATACCCCTTTTCAATCATGATTTTATCACTCTCAAAGTCTCTCAATCTTTGAAAGCGTTTAACCTTTGTTATCATTATAATAATATGTCACAATTGATCCGTCAAGTGTTAATTTGTATAACACATTTATTTTTTTTAGAGGAATAAGCATCCTTTAACAGAAAAAATCAATACATACCATAGAGATAAAAGTGAATGTAATACCAAATACACTTTCCAGTACAGATTTAGAGAATTTACATCATATATACAACCTTTTTAAACAATTCACTTTATCGTAGCAGGATCAACCATTTTATACCCTTTTTCCATTAACCCATTAACAATCCCTTCTAAAGCCGCATTTGTCCATGCTCTATCGTGCATAAGAAGGTTTGCTCCATTTGTTAATAGCGAAGTATTCACCATTATCTCAACTAAGGCATCTTCTTTCATATAGTCTTTTTCCCAGTCATACCCATAAGTCCAATTCATTAAGAGCATACCTTCATTTGCTATTAACTTTTTACTATAGTCTGTATTGCTACCGAATGGAGCACGAAAAAATCTTGGTTTTTCTCCAATAATTTTCTCGATTTGTGAGTTTAACTCCATGATTTCTTCATATTGCTGTTCTTCGGTTAACTCTTTCAAATTACGATGGGTCATTGTATGATTACCAATTTGAAAACCAAGATCATAGATTTCTTTTAACATTTTCTTTTTTTCATCTGTTTGAATAAAATGTCCATTTACAAAAAAAATTGCATTAACATTTAATTTCTTTAATGTTTTAGCCATTTCTAATGAATATTTATCAGGTGCATCATCGATGGTAAGTAAAACAACCCTTTCCTCAGTATCCTCATTTAATGGATTGACAGTCCACTTCACATCATTTAGTTCGTATAATGTTTCCAATTCGACAGGATTTGCCACATCTACTACTACTTCATCAACTGATTCTACTTCATCCTCTATTTTGTCAGTAACATTGTCTACCTTTATTTCATTTTTAGAATCTTTGTTTTCCTTTTCATTAGTACATCCTGCAAGAAGTAGTAAAACTGGAAGTAGTAAAGTTACTAGTTTTCGTTTTTTCAACATACCTTTCCTCCATATAATTTTATTAATTAAGAATAGATTAAGTTTAATTGAATCACTATATACCTATGTGATGTTACACTAAAAAACGTGTTTTTTACATAAGTACTAAAGGAGGAGTGTTATTCATTTATGAAGAAGTTCGCCCCTGTATTTATAATATCAGTAATTGTAACCTCACTATTTATCATTGGGGATTAATTCTTAAAAGGGTTTTACCTAATGGAAACATTAGTGACGTTACATCAGCAATACAAGGATTTATTATTGAAAAGTTCAGTTGGTTCTATCTTTTAACTGCAACTTCTTTCCTCATTTTTGCTATCGGCTTAATTTTTTCAAAATATGGTAATGTTATTAATTATTTTCTTAATTGTGACTGTATATTTATGCTTTCAGCACAAACTGGTCTTGATAAGGGAATTAAATATTTGAGTAACCTTAACGTGATACTAGCTATTTCCTTAATGTTATTTTTACTTTTTGCTGGTCCTACAAACTTTATTATGTATCTTTTTACAACATAATTAGGTAGTTATCTTCAAAACCTTCCTTCAATGAGTTTTAAAATGACACCCTTTCAAAGGGATAATACATGAGTTCAAGACTGGACAATCTTTTACTGGTCTTGGTGGATTTCTTGGGCACCATTTGTTGGCACATTTATTGCACGCATTTCAAGAGGACGTACGATCCGTGAGTTTATAATCGGAGTGTTAGCTGTTCCCACTGTCTTTGGAGCACTTTGGTTTTCGGTGTTTGGAGGCTCTGCTATTTATTTAGATTATCTACAAAATATATCTATCACTAAGAACGTGAATGAACAAGGGCAAGAGGTTGCATTGTTTGCAGTCCTCGACCATTTTCCACTAGGTACTGCAATGTCTATTATTGCTATTTTCTTAATTAGCTGCTTTTTCATTACTTCTGCAGATTCTGCAACATTTGTCCTTGGCATGCAGACAACAAATGGAATGCTTAATCCACCAAAAAAATTATTTTTATTTGGGGTAAATCCAATCTGCATCAGCAGCCATTCTGTTAGCAGCTGGTGGTCTTGAAGCACTCCAAACAAGCCGTAACTGCCGCTCTACCGTTTGCAGTCATAATGATATTAATGGTTTTTTCATTGATAAAATCATTACAACAGGAAAAGAAGCTTACAAAATAATTACCCGAGTACCTAAATGGTACTCTTTTTTATTTAGGCTGTTTTCTAAGAGATTGTTGCTTTTAAAATAAAAACTAATTCAGGTTGATTGGAACGGATTGCGAGACTCCTGCTTAGAGCAGTGGGACAGTTGAGACTCATGCAGGCGTTTATGCCGAGGAGGCTCACCGCCCGCCCCGCGGAAAGGGAGCACCTCTCGATGCAATCAACCACACCGCATTACTTGGTAAATAGCAACAAAGTATGGCGAGTCAGCCTTTATTTAAGATCCAAATCACTAATATAAAAAAACAAAGTTGAATAGTTGTTGCCCAAGCATAAAAAAGATAAGGCTTACAATAGAAATAAACATTGCTCCCTTTCTTGTTTTGAGCAAGATAAAAGCAACCAAATAGGCCAAATAGAAAAATACTAAAAGCAATATTGCTTTTGCAATCATACTATCCTTCTTTGAAAGCCATCCTACAACACTATAACCACTCCACAGAATAAGATGATAACAATAAACGGTTAATTTCATACCACCTTCTCCCCCTCATCTATACCTATATAAAGCTTATGCGTAAAATATAGAAATCTTCCATCTATTAAGTGTCTTTCATTAATTAGAACTGTAGATTACAGCCAATTACCTACCAGGTTTGAGCAATGCACCTCGCAACCTTGCTAGTAAATGTAGGATAAACGATTTATTTTTCAATTATGTAACAAATAGATGACAATAGGAAGAATCTTCAATAATTATGATAAAATAGGTGTAATTTAACAGAGATTATACTTTATTAGCTATAAAGTTCCTTTATATACATACGAAATTAGACCTATTCGATACTAAATAAAAGAGGTGGGCAAGGATGACAAGATCAATACTCATTGCCTTCATCATTCCAGTTATTATTCTTTCTTCATGTGAAAATGTTCTTTTTTCACAAGGTACTACCGATGAAGAATTAACAAGAGAAAAGCAGCTGTTATTTTTTTCTGATGATGATAATATTGATCGTGAAGCAGTCTACTATGATGCATTACTTGATATAAAAAAGAAGTTTCCTGAAGAAATTGAAAACATGAAAGTTTTTTCTGAGCATAGCGATAGTGGTCATTATGAAGTAGAGGTAGACATTTACCCATCGCTTCTAGTTATTGATAAAGATGGAGTTGTTGTTCACATAGAAGGAGCTGTTTTAACAAAGGAAGAAATAATGGAGCCAATTGCTAATGCACTTTCACAATGACATTTCGAACATGCCTTCGTTTCCCCTTAATGAAACCCCTTTTCTTCCACGAAAAGGGGTTTCATTTAAAAAAAAATAAGAGGTGATCTCATTAAGAGTCACCTCTTATAACTAAAATATGATTACTTTACAATATGAATTGGACTACCAATCGCTACTTCTGCAGCTTCCATTGTGATCTCACCTAGAGTTGGGTGAGCATGGATCGTCATTGCAATATCCTCAGCTGTCATTCCAGCTTCAATCGCTAAACTTAATTCAGAAACCATATCTGAAGCACTTGGTCCAGCAATTTGTGCACCAATTACTAATCCATCCTCTTTACGAGTTACAAGCTTTAAGAAGCCATCCGTGTCATTTAGTGATAAAGCACGACCATTTGCAGCAAATGGGAACTTAGCAGCGATTATCTCAATGCCATCTTCTTTAGCTCCTGCTTCTGTATAACCAACAGTTGCAAGCTCAGGCTCAGAGAATACAACAGCTGGAATACCTAAATAATCGATTTCAGCTTTTTCTCCAGCAATTGCCTCTGCAGCAATTTTTCCTTCATAAGAAGCTTTATGTGCTAATTGGGGACCTTCAACAATATCACCGATCGCATAAATGTTTGAAATATTTGTGCGACATTGCTTGTCAATTTTGATGATACCTCTATCAGTCATTTCAACACCAACTTGCTCTATACCAAGCTCATCTGTGTTTGGACGACGTCCAACAGAAACTAACAAGTAATCAGCTTCAATTGTTTTCTCTTCACCTTTTACTTCAAATGTTACTTTTACGCCTGTTTCACTTTCTTCAACACTTTTTGCTGAAGCTTTAGTGTGAATTTCAACACCTTTTTTCTTAAGACCACGTTTAACCAATGCAGTCATTTGCTTTTCAAAACCTACTAAAATGTCCTCAGCTGCTTCAATGAAAGTCACTTCAGTACCGAAATTAGCATAAACAGAACCAAGCTCAATTCCGATTACTCCGCCGCCAATTACAACAAGCTTTTTAGGAATTTCTTGAAGATTTAATGCACCAGTTGAATCAATTACACGATTAGAGTATTTGAATACTGGAATTTCAACTGGACGTGAACCAGTTGCGATAATCGCATTTTTAAACTTATACGTTTGTGAAGATGTTTCATCCATTACTTTTACCGTTTCGTTATCAACAAAATATGCTTCACCATAAACGACGTCAACTTTATTACCTTTAAGTAATCCAGCTACACCGCCAGTTAGCTTTTTCACAACACCTTGTTTAAACTCTTGAACTTTTGAGAAATCAACTGTTACGTTTTCAGCTTTGATACCCATATCTTCAGAGTGCTTAGCTGTTTCATAACGGTGACCTGCAGAAATTAATGCTTTAGAAGGAATACAGCCTACGTTTAAGCAAACTCCTCCTAATGTACCTTTTTCAACTACTGTTACCTTTTGTCCTAATTGAGCAGCGCGGATTGCTGCAACGTATCCGCCTGGGCCTGCTCCGATGACAAGAGTATCTGTTTCAATTGGGAAATCTCCAACTACCATCGATTACGCCTCCATTAAAATTAATTGTGGATCATTAAGTAAACGCTTGATGTGGTTAAGAGCATTTTGCGCAGTAGCACCATCGATCATTCTGTGGTCAAAGCTTAATGATAAAGCTAGAACCGGAGCTACTACAATCTCTCCATCACGAACTACAGGTTTTTCTGCAATACGTCCAATACCTAAAATTGCAACCTCTGGGTGGTTGATTACTGGAGTGAACCATTGACCACCAGCAGATCCAATGTTTGAAATCGTGCAAGATGCACCTTTCATTTCATTTGGAGCAAGCTTACCATCACGCGCTTTAGTAGCAAGTCCATTAATTTCATTTGAAATTTCAAAAACAGACTTACGTTCAGCATTCTTAACAACAGGTACAAGCAGACCTTTTTCAGTGTCAGCAGCAATACCGATATTATAGTAATGCTTTTGAACAACTTCTTCTGTTTTATCATCAAGTGAAGTATTCAGAACAGGATACTTTTTAAGTGCAGAAGTAAGAGCTTTCACTACGTACGGTAAATATGTTAACTTAATACCTTGCTCCGCTGCAACATTTTTGAATTGTTTTCTGTGAGCAACTAAGTTTGTTACATCAATTTCATCCATTAATGTAACGTGTGGTGCTGTATGTTTTGAGTTAACCATTGCTTTTGCAATTGCTTTACGAATTGGGCTCATTTTCTCACGAGTTTCTGGTAATTCACCTTCAGGAATCGCAATAGCCGCTGGTTTCGCTTGTTTTTCTTCTTTAGTTGCAGGTGCTTCTTCAACTGCAGCTGGAGTAGCTGCTACACCGCCACCTTGAACGAATGTATCAACATCTTCTTTTAACACACGACCGTTTTTACCGCTGCCAGATACTTGACGAATATCAATATCTTTTTCACGAGCATATTTACGTACAGAAGGCATTGCGATCACACGTTTAGACGGATCTATTTCAACTTCCTCTTTTTTCACGTCTTGACCAGCTTCAGCAGTTGCTTGAACCTGTGCTTCTGTTTTTTCTTCTTTTTTAGGCTCTTCATCACCGTGATCACCTTTAAATTTCAAGTCCTCATAGCCTGGTGCATCGAACGTAATGATTGTTTGTCCAACAGTTGCTACCGTACCTTCCTCAACGTTTACCTCAGTAACCGTACCTTTAACAGGTGATGGAATTTCAACTACTGCTTTATCATTTTGTACTTCTGCTAGAACATCATCTTCTTCTACCTTGTCACCTGGTTTAACAAACCATTTAACAATTTCACCTTCATGGATACCTTCACCGATATCAGGCAGTTTAAATTCGAATGCCAAATCATTCTACCTCCTTATGGATTAAAAAAATAATTAAAAAACTTAGCTCGCCGCCTAATTCATATGGCGAGAGCCGAAGGTTTTCTCACGCTATCATCAAGTATCTTTATTCTTAGAAATTCACTACTTTTTTAGCAGTTTCAATAATATCTTTGTAAATTGGTAACCAAACATTTTCAGCTTCAGTAAACGCATAAACAGTGTCAGGAGCTGTAACGCGAAGTACTGGTGCTTCTAAGCTTAAAATTGCACGCTCAGTAATTTCAGCAACAACGTTTGCCGCTATACCCGCTTGTTTTTGTGCCTCTTGGACAACAACTACACGGCCTGTTTTCTCAACTGAGGCAATAATAGTTTCTATATCTAATGGGCTAATTGTACGAAGGTCAACAACTTCTACAGATACCCCTTCTTTTTCTAATTCTTCAGCTGCTTTTAGTGATTCATGAACCATTGCACCATAAGTGATGATTGATAGGTCAGTTCCTTCACGTTTTACATCTGCTTTACCAATTTCAATCGTGTACTCTTCTTCAGGTACTTCTTGACGGAATGAGCGGTATAATTTCATATGCTCTAAGAAGACAACTGGATCATTATCACGAATAGCAGAAATTAAAAGTCCTTTTGCATCATAAGGTGTTGAAGGAATAACCACTTTTAACCCTGGTTGTTGTGCAACTAGACCTTCTAAGCTATCAGCGTGAAGTTCCGGCGTATGTACGAATCCACCAAATGGAGAACGAATTGTTACTGGTGCTGTCCAATGTCCACCAGAACGATAGCGCATACGAGCTAATTGACCACTTAATGAATCCATTACTTCGTAAACGAAACCGAAGAATTGAATCTCCATAACTGGACGGAATCCAGTTAAACTAAAACCAACTGTAAGACCACCAATACCAGACTCTGCAAGAGGAGTATCAAATACGCGATCTTCGCCAAATTCTTTTTGAAGTCCTTCCGTTGCACGGAATACGCCACCGTTTACGCCAACGTCTTCTCCGTATACGAGGACGTTTTCATCATTTTTTAATTCTGTGCGTAATGCATCAGTGATGGCTTGTATCATTGTCATTTGTGCCATGGCTTATTTCGACTCCTTTGCTTTGTAAATTTCATATTGCTCTTTTAAGTTATAAGGCATTTCTTCGTACATGATTTCCATCAAGTCCGTAACCTTTTGTTTTGGATATTTATCAGCTTTTTGAATTGCTTCTTTAATATCTTCTTTTGCTTGTTCTATTGTTTTATTTTCTTCCTCTTCGTTCCAGATGCCTTTTGCCTCAAGGAAAAGACGGAATCGAACTAATGGGTCTTTTGCTTCCCACTCGTTTTCTGTTTCTTTTGTACGATAACGAGTTGGATCATCTCCAGCCATTGTGTGAGGACCATAACGGAATGTTAATGTTTCAATTAAAGTTGGACCTTCACCATTAATAGCGCGTTCTCTAGCGTCACGAACAGCTGCATAAACTGCTAATGGATCCATACCATCAACTTGTACACCTACTATACCTGCTGCAACTGCTTTTTGAGCAATTGTTTGTGCTGCAGATTGCTTTTCAACCGGTGTTGAGATTGCGTAGCGGTTATTTTGAACAACGAAAATTGCAGGAGCTTTGTATGCACCAGCAAAGTTAATACCCTCATAGAAGTCACCTTGAGAAGCTCCACCATCACCTGTATATGTGATTGCAACAGCTTGTTTACCCTTCTTCTTAAGACCAAGAGCAACACCAGCCGTTTGAATGTATTGAGCACCGATAATGATTTGTGGTGATAGGCAATTTACACCTTCAGGCATTTGGTTTCCGTGGAAATGTCCACGTGAGAACAAGAATGCTTGGTATAATGGAAGTCCATGCCAGATAATTTGAGGTACATCACGGTAACCAGGTAAAATCCAATCTTCTTTTTCCAAAGCATATTGAGAAGCAATTTGAGAAGCCTCTTGACCTGCGGTTGGAGCATAGAAACCTAAACGACCTTGACGATTTAAAGAAATTGAACGTTGGTCTAAAATACGTGTATATACCATACGACGCATAAGTTCTTTTAATTGTTCATCAGTAATATCTGGCATAGCCGATTCATTAACGACTTTACCTTCTTCATTTAAAATTTGGAATGTTTCGAACTGCTTAGAAATAGCTTCAAACTGTTTCTTACTGTCAACAACAGTGCTTTTTGTTTTTGCAGCCATCTTATACCTCTTCCTTTCCTTTTTAAGAGTGTTTGTTCTGACACACAATAAGCTCGGTAGACCTTAGGCAACTGATGTATGTACGGGTAGATATAAATCCGCATTGTTTAATTGTCACAAGGACTATTAGCTTTCATGGCTTGAACTTGTTTAGTAATTAGTAAGAGAATTCCAATATGCACAGCTTTAGGTTACCCTAAAATATGATGAATGACACAAATTTTTTGAATTCAAACCTACTTAACTACTATTCACCACTCATGAGATTGCCTATAACTTTCTCTATGTATGGTTTAATGAACTTGTTTTGATCATTCTGTATCAGTTTTCTTCCATAAGTAACTAATACAACCTTAGTTAATTCATTAACAAGTTTACACTAATGTTTTCGAGTCCGTCAATTAGTTTGTATAAGGTTTTAAAAAAAGATTCTTCAAGAACTCCACTTTAAATTTACCTCCTCTTTCAATCTGTATTATTACAAAAAGGAAAACTGTATTAGTAGTTTATAATACAGTTTTCCTTTTTGAAAAGTCAGACAATAAACATTTTATTTTACTTCAAATTTCATTTTTCTAATTAAGTAACAATTTTAATAAAGAATGTTTTCTCTATGATTATTATTTTTCACTTTTCTTCTATACCTCGATTTCACATTCATCATAAATGTTCTTTTTTGATTATTTAGTTAGAAGGTTACACTTACAATTACATTGCTTATAAATTTGTCTTTTTCATGTTACTTTTCAAATAAAAAACCCATTCACTAGGATTGGGTTTTAAAAAAGCTAACTATTCACTTTCTTCAACATTTAACTCAGCATTTTTATAAAATTCTATTTTTAATTTATTATATTCCTCAGTTAATTTATTGAATTTTTCATTTTCTTCCATTACTTTTTTATATGAATCATTGACCTTCGTTATTTGTGCTTCAAGGGTTTCAAGTGTTAAGTCCTCTTTTTGAAGCATTATATATAATTCCTTATCAAGTGAAATTGACGTTTTATATGTGTTATATAAGCTTTCATAGGAGGTGTAACGATCCTCCATTTTGGCTTTTAGATCTACAGCTTTTTCTTTTAGTTTTTCGTCATCAATTTTTTCTATTTCTTCATTTACTGCTACAAACTCTTCCTTTGAGGAGATAATACTGTCATATTCAGCCTCAATTTTTGATTCCCGTTCATCTATAAGTGTAAGTGCTTCTTTAGATAGAGCTACTACCTTTTCGAATTCTTTCATTCCAAGGTTCATGATCTCATTATAAAGTTCCGATTCTTTCTTCTCTAGCTCTAGAAGGGGCTGCTGTTGATCTTTAAAGGCATCCTCTAATGTCACAACTTTTTCTAATGTAGAATAGATATTTTCTTCTGGAGAAGGTCCCATACAGCCAGAAAGAAAGATTAATAGAGTAAAAGATAACAAACTAACCTTTATTAATGTGCTTTTTTTATTAGTAAACAAAAATATTCCCCCTAACGTTCAGACATTTTCTACTATAATCGGTTCAGCAGATTTTTACAATCATCATTCAAATAAACTTTTCGCATAAAAAATACTACTCTTAAAACTTATACCATTCTATGTGCTTGTCTTTCATTTAGACCTATAAAAGATTAGTATCACTTATATTCATCGAAACATCAGGAAAAGTTTCATTAACTGTTTTTTTGTTAAGGCTGTTTTCGCAAACTTTGTTGCTATTTACCAAGTTGTACGGCGTGGTTGATTTCCGCTCCAGATGCTCGCTTTCCGCGGGGCGGGCGGTGAGCCTCCTCGGCGTAAACGCCTGTGGGGTCTCACCTGTCCCGCTACTCCCGCAGGAGTCTCGCACTTCCGCTCCAATCAACCTAAAACAGTTTTCGTTTTAAAAGCAACAATCTCTTAGAAAAGAGCATAAAAAACAAAGACGAATTCTTTTCGTTTTTAGCATCTTCCTTTATAATCTTATATATCATTAATTGATGTGCTATTTAAAAATACATACAAATGAAGTGGTCTTTCTATATAAAAGGAGTGTTTCATCATGATTACAATGGAAAATATTATAAGAGAAGGTCATCCTACATTAAGAAAAGTTGCCGAGGAAGTTGCGCTACCCGCATCGGAACAGGATAAAGAAACGTTATCTTTGATGCTCGACTATGTTAAAAACAGCCAAGATCCTGAAATTTCCGAAAAATATGGACTTCGTCCAGGAATAGGTCTTGCAGCACCACAAATAAATGTTGCAAAACGCATGATTGCAATTCACATTGTTGATGAAAAAGGTATACAGCATAGCTATGCTCTTTTTAATCCTAAAATCGTGAGTCATTCTGTGGAAAAAAGTTATTTAACAAGTGGTGAAGGCTGTTTATCAGTTGATCGTGCAGTACCAGGACTTGTTCCCCGCTATGCTCGTATTCGTGTAAAAGCAACAAACCTTGAGGGTGAACAAATTGATATTCGGTTACGAGGACTTTTAGCGGTCGTATTCCAACATGAGATTGATCATTTAAATGGTATCATGTTTTACGATCACATTAATGAATCTAACCCATTCCAGGAACCTGAAAATGCAATTGCGATTGAACGCTAAACAGAACAAAAGCGCAAGCGCCTTGAACAGCCTCGGGCAAATAAGACGCTTATGAATAGTGGCTGTAGACCCAAGAGGGGCTAGGCGCTGAAGCTGGATGCCTAGTGCTTATCCACAGTACTAGAATTTTATAATTTGCTAGACAAGTACAAAAATAAGAAGGGTGAGTCCCCTTCTTATTTTAATAATCCTAATTTTTCAACACCATAACGGATACCATCCTCATCAACTGGCTTTGTAATAAAGTCAGCGACTTCCTTTAATGAAGGTACTGCATTTCCCATTACTACTCCAGTTCCAACATATTCAATCATTTCTAAATCATTTAAACCATCGCCAAATGCATATATATTTTCTCTTTGTATGTTTAATCTTTTAGCGAGTTGCTTAATCCCTTCAGCTTTTGAGCCATTGGCAGGTAATATATCTGCTGAAACATCATGCCAGCGAATTAGCTTTAATTCTGAATAGTGATCGCTATAGCGTTCTTCCTCACCGATTTCACAAAACAATAAAGTTTGATAAATATTACGGTCAAGATAATAATCTCGGTTTTGCTTCGGCTGTCCAACTTTTAAACTTCCCATACTTTGTTCAATTAAAGGATGGTCGCCTGTTGTAGACATCATATTTTCTTCACTCATAAAAACAAGAGGATGATTTTCCTTATCAGCAAATTGTAAAAGATGCTCTAACGTCTCTTTTTTTAAAGGATTCTCGTAAATGACCTCACCCTCAAACACTACATATTGACCATTAAAGCTAACAAACGAATGAATGTCTAATTCCCTTCGCAAATCCTCAAACATAAATGGCGCACGTCCAGTTGCTATGGCTACATGATGGCCATGATTTTTAAGTTTTTTTATTGTGTCCCTCGTTGATAATGGAATTTCTTTGTTATGGTCTAGGATTGTCCCATCAATATCAAAAAAAATTACTTTTCCGCTCATAATTAAGCTCCTTATTCTTGTACTATAGATGTACAAATAGTACGTTTTTTATTGGCTTTAGCTGAGCTTAAATAAACTCCAGCAAAAACAAAAAGTAAACCAATTACCATATTAGCGGAGATATGTTCGTCTAGCAACAGAAATCCCCAAATCATAGCTGTAATAGGTACGATATATGTTACAAGTGAAGCAAACTCAGCACTACCTTCTTTGACCATAAAATAATAAAAAAGGTAAGCAAAACCAGATCCAAATACACCGAGTCCAATTAGTGATAAAAATGTTTCAAATGAAAAACCTGAATATCCTTTGGTATGATTTGTTACCAACATAAATGGAAAACTTATCAACATCGACATAAATAAAGTTGTAGTAGAAACAATAATGGTTGGTAGTTGTGTTAAATATTTTCTCGCAAGCTGGGCACCTAATCCGTAACAAAATGTCGCTGCCAACATCGTGCCTGCCCCTACAAAATTTTCATTCATAAGGCTCTTGAAGTCTAAATTTAATAAAAGAAGGATACCGACAAATCCTACGAAAACTCCTATCCACTGTTTTCCTCTAACAGGTACCATAAAAAAAATTGAACCAATTACAATAGTCCAGATCGGCGTAGTTGCGTTAATCACAGATGCGAGACTACTTGAAATTCCAATCTCACTCATAGCAATTAACCCGAAAGGCAGCACATTGTTAAAAAGCGCTACAAAAATCAAAGGGATCCAAGGCAAAGTTATTATTCGCAATCGAGAAATATCTTGTTTTTTGAAAAAAAACAAGATAAGTAACGTAATTGTCCCAAATAAACAGCGCCAGAACACAACTCCCCATGGTCCTAATTCATTAACCAATAGTTTAATAAATAAAAAAGATGTACCCCAAATTATACTCAAAGTAAATAAAGCACCGTATAATTTTTTCACTGATCCTTTCCTCCTGATGTTGTTATACGTAATACTTCAACTAGTAAGTGCAATTTTCAAGCTAATTTAATTTCAATTTATTGTCAATTGTTTTGTACTCTTTTTTCCACGAATCCCCATGTAAGTGACCAATTCGTATGGCGTATACTATCAATGAAAGTTTATAATGGACGGTTTCTCTCCGATTCAATATTACTAGCAAATGCTTTGCAAATTTTGAAGAATAGACAAGGAGGTTAATTAAGGATGCTAAAAAGATTAAAAAATTCTATTAGAAAGCAATGGAAAGAGCTATTAAAACGGAAAACCATTGCTTAGTGTTCGAAATGCACCTATTTGCATATACATGTTATCCAAACGCTTCTAACTATAGTTTGTCACGACGTTCATCCCCATAAATCCTGTAAGTCTTTGGGCAAAAAAACTGAAATAAAAGTTGTTGAAAATAAAAAGAAGATTCGACACATTCCCCTCTAGGCTTGGCTTGTTCGTAAATATCGCATATAATAGAAAAAGTTAGTCTAACATACGGAAGTTAAGGAGAGATTTGGTAAATGATTTTCAAAGTGTACTATCAAGATAAAATTACAGAGGTGCCAGTTCGTGAAAGAACAAACACTCTATATATTGAAGCAACAACTGAAGGGGAAGTACGCTCTAAACTAAAAGACCGTCCTTATAATATCGAATTTGTTTCACCATTAGATGGAGCATTTTTAGAATATGAAAAACAAAGTGAAAACTATAAAGTATTGGAGATTTGATCGTTATGAAATTTGTTAAGAATGACCAAGTAGCCGTTTTTGCCTTAGGCGGACTCGGTGAAATTGGTAAAAACACGTACGGTGTGCAATTCCAGGATGAGATCGTCCTTATTGACGCTGGTATTAAGTTCCCAGAGGACGAGCTACTAGGAATTGATTATGTCATCCCAGATTACACATATTTACAAAAAAATGAAGATAAAATCAAAGGATTATTTATTACGCACGGACATGAGGATCATATTGGCGGTATTCCATATTTACTACGTCAAGTGAACATTCCTATTTACGGCGGGAAGCTTGCATTAGGTTTATTAAGAAACAAACTTGAAGAGCACGGATTACTACGTCAGACTAAATTAATTGAAATTCAAGAAGAAGACATTATTAAGTTCAGAAAAACATCCGTTACATTCTTTAGAACAACACATAGTATACCTGATGCATATGGAATTGTTGTGAAAACACCACCAGGAAACATTGTACATACTGGTGACTTTAAATTTGATTTTACACCGGTTGGTGAACCTGCAAACTTAACGAAAATGGCCGAACTTGGCCGTGACGGCGTACTTTGTCTATTATCTGATAGCACAAATAGTGAAGTCCCTAATTTTACTATGTCAGAAAGACGAGTCGGTGAAAGTATCAATGAAATTTTTCGAAAAGTTGATGGGCGAATTATTTTCGCTACATTTGCTTCAAATATTCACCGCCTTCAACAAGTAGTAGAGTCAGCTGTTACACATGGTCGTAAAATCGCTGTATTCGGAAGAAGCATGGAAGCAGCTATTCAAATTGGACAAGATTTAGGATATATTAACTGCCCAAAAGATACGTTTGTTGATGCACATGAAATTAATCGCATGCCAGCTCACAGAGTAGCGATTTTATGTACTGGAAGTCAAGGCGAGCCAATGGCTGCCCTTTCTCGTATTGCAAACGGGACACACCGACAAATCCAAATTATTCCAGGAGACAATGTTGTTTTCTCATCTTCGCCAATACCAGGTAATACACTTAGCGTAAGTAAAACAATTAATCAGCTATACCGTGCTGGTGCAGAAGTTATCCATGGTCCTTTAAGCGATATCCACACCTCCGGACACGGTAGTCAAGAAGAGCAAAAGCTTATGCTCCGCTTAATGAAGCCTAAATATTTCATGCCGATCCATGGTGAATATCGCATGCAAAAAACTCATGCTAAAACGGCTGTAGATTGTGGCGTAGAGGCAGAAAATTGTTTTATTATGGATAATGGTGAAGTGTTAGCGATTGGAGACAATGAAGTTAGTGTCGCTGGTAAAATTCCATCTGGCTCTGTTTATATTGATGGCAGTGGAATTGGTGACATTGGTAACATCGTATTGCGTGACCGTAGAATACTATCTGAAGAAGGACTTGTAATTGTAGTTGTTAGCATTAATATGAAGGACTTTAAAATTGCTGCCGGTCCTGATATCATCTCTCGTGGTTTCGTATATATGCGTGAATCTGGAGATCTCATTAACGATGCTCAATCGCTTATTACTAAGCATTTAAATAAAATTATGGAACGTCGTACTAGCCAATGGTCTGAAATTAAAAATGAAATCACAGACACATTAGCACCTTTCTTATATGAAAAAACAAAACGCCGTCCAATGATCCTACCGATTATTATGGAAGTATAAACATTATAGCAGCATAAGAAAAAGAGTGAGATTGACGAAAAATTCGTCTACTTCACTCTTTTTTGTTTGACTATAATAGTCCTTCATCACGAATTTTTTAGTTCGCTAAACAAAATTAAAGACAGTCAAATGACTGCCTGTTAATCTCCTAATAACCGTTTTTCAAAACGATTTATATCTGTATCTGCACCAATAACAATCAGGATGTCATTTTTCTTAATGATCTCATTCGCTTGCGGCGATACGATAATATCTTTGTTTCTTTTCATAGCGACAATATTAATTCCATATTTTGCGCGAATATCTAGGTCAATAATTGAATTCCCATGAAGTCGCTCGTTTGCAACAATCTCAACGATACTATGCTCATCAGAAAGCTCTAAATAATCTAATACATTGTTTGATATAATTTTGTGAGCAATACGTTTCCCCATATCTCGTTCAGGATGAACAATCCGATCGGCACCTATTTTAGATAATACTTTTTCATGGTAATCATTTGTAGCTTTTACTGTAATATCCTTAACACCTAATTCCTTAAGTATTAATGTTGTTAATATACTTGCTTGTATATTATCACCAATTGCAACAATTACATGATCAAAATTGCGGATACCTAGACTTTTTAATACAGTTTCATCAGTGGTGTCCCCAACCACAGCATGTGAAGCAACATTCGCAAACTCGTTTACTTTATCTTCGTCCATATCAATAGCCATTACTTCTAAGCCTTCTTCACTAAGAGCTCGACAAATACTTCCGCCAAAACGACCGAGTCCAATAACTGCAAATTCTTTTTTCATATGTATTACCTCCGCTAACTAGAAAATACAATGCCTTCAGATCGCAAGACGACTGCTTTTCTTGTATGACTTTTTTTTATTATAAATATCATTTCATGCATAATCGTAAGCTAACAAAATCGTACCATAATTTCATTATTTTATACAGTTGCATAGCTTTATACAAACAAAATTAAACTAATTTTTTTTACAGACTACATAAATTGCATTCATTAAAATAGACACATCAATAAGATATAGATAAGGAGTATGGTAAAATAACAAGACAGATCTATATTGGGGGAAACGTATGCATAAAAAGCTTTACAATATCCTTTTTCCATACATATTAGGAATTTGTGGTGGTTTTGTTTTTAGTATTTGTCATGTTCCTCTTGCTTGGATTCTTGGTCCAATGACATTTCTGATTGTTTGGAGATCAATATTCGTTAGAAAGAGTAGCCTCCTTCAACCAATCCTATTAAAAAATGGATCTTTTATCATTTTAGGAATTTCTTTTGGCCTATCTTTTACAAAACAAACTTTTATTTCAGTTGGACCATATGTATTACCTTTCTTATTAACTACCGTTTTACTTATTATCATTAGCGTATTAAATGGTTTATTAATTAGTAGATTTGTGAATATTGATAAAAATACAAGTATCTTTGCTTCTATACCAGGAGGACTAACAGAAATGGTTGCGGCGAGCGAATCACTTAATGCGAACTCATCCCTTGTAACCATCTTTCAAACTGTAAGACTACTAACAGTCGTATTTTTCGTTCCTTTTGCTATCATTCATATGTTTGAGCCTCAATCAGGTATCCATTTAACTCAAGCTAACACAAATCAATCAAGCATTTTTTCGTTTGGATGGTTTATTCTAGCAGGTTTTGTAGGTTGGTTATTTAGAACTAAGCTCCCTGCTGCTTTTGTCATCGGCCCCCTTCTTACTACTGCAGTTTTGAACATTATTGGTGTTTCACTACCTACATTCCATGATGTTTTTATGGTCTTTGCACAACTGACAATAGGAATTGGCTTTGGGTTGATGATTACATTTAATGATTTGAAACAGGGTGGGAAGTACTGTGGGTTATATTTTGTGGCAACAATTATTTTAATTGGAGCAAGCTTTGTTTTAGGTTATTTGTTCACATTATTAACTGATTTAGATATAGCAACAGCAATGTTATCTTTAGCACCAGGTGGTCTTGTCGAGATGGTGTTAACAGCTTCGACTATTGGTGCAGACCCTGCCGTGGTTAGCTCTCTACAATTTATTCGATTACTATTTATTATTAGCTTTGTTCCTAGCATCTTAAAATACGGGTTGAAAAAGGGCTCTAATGAAAGTCAAATCGGGGGGAAAAATCATTCAGCATAGAAACATCTCTGAAAAAAGTTCACATTCCTATTGCACATGATAATCTGAATGATCCATATGAGGAACAAAAGCGCAAGTTCCTTGAACAGCCCCGACAAGCATAAGACGCTTAAGAATAGAAGGTGTTCTTTACCTTCAATTCTTAAGTGGCTTATGACCTCGAGGGGCTAGGCGCTGGAGCTGGATGCCAAGCGATTATCCACAGTACAAGAATTTTATAATTTCCTAGACGACGAAAAAAGCTAAGGCCATATCTTTGGCGACAGTGAAGTGACCCCATAAAGTGAGACAAGGAAAAAACACCTCCTGAGTCGTATTTAATCAATATGATTCTAGCGGAGGTGTTTTTCTTATGGGTACAAGAATCCCTTATCCAGAGGAAATTAAATGGAA
>NZ_JAGDEL010000010.1 GCF_017497975.1 Metabacillus bambusae
AGATCCCTGAAAGATGATCAGGTTGATAGGTCTGAGGTGGAAGCGCGGTGACGTGTGGAGCTGACAGATACTAATCGATCGAGGACTTAACCTAATAAAGGCGTTAAATGAAGTGAATTGAATTGTGTATCGTTATCTAGTTTTGAAGGAATATAAAAAGTTTTTAAAAAACACTTGAAATATTCTTCTGAGATAGTATAATAGTCTTTGTCACAAATGTCTGGTGATGATGGCGAAGAGGTCACACCCGTTCCCATGCCGAACACGGAAGTTAAGCTCTTCAGCGCCGATGGTAGTTGGGGGTTTCCCCCTGTGAGAGTAGGACGTCGCCAGGCTGTTATATTATTCCGCAGTAGCTCAGTGGTAGAGCTATCGGCTGTTAACCGATCGGTCGTAGGTTCGAGTCCTACCTGCGGAGCCATTTTGGAGAGCTGTCCGAGTGGCCGAAGGAGCACGATTGGAAATCGTGTAGGCGGTGTAAGCTGTCTCAAGGGTTCAAATCCCTTGCTCTCCGCCACTACTTATAATAAAACATTGGCCCGTTGGTCAAGCGGTTAAGACACCGCCCTTTCACGGCGGTAACACGGGTTCGAATCCCGTACGGGTCACCATATGGAGGATTAGCTCAGCTGGGAGAGCATCTGCCTTACAAGCAGAGGGTCGGCGGTTCGATCCCGTCATCCTCCACCATATAAACTTAAAGTAACTATTATTATCGCGGGGTGGAGCAGTCTGGTAGCTCGTCGGGCTCATAACCCGAAGGTCGCAGGTTCAAATCCTGTCCCCGCAACCAAATGGTCCGGTAGTTCAGTTGGTTAGAATGCCTGCCTGTCACGCAGGAGGTCGCGGGTTCGAGTCCCGTCCGGACCGCCATTTTCTTAAGTTACATTTCTCAAGTAAAAGGGTTTCGATAAACGAGAAGATCAAGGAAGCGATTGAACGATCACCATAGCGTATGTCAATACGTGAGGATGTTAGTGAAAGAGCTGACGCAGAGGTTCGAAGTTTAGCGGAAGCCGTAAACTCAATATGGCTCGGTAGCTCAGTTGGTAGAGCAATGGACTGAAAATCCATGTGTCGGCGGTTCGATTCCGTCCCGAGCCACCTTTAAAGAAAAGCTTTTGAAATACAAGTATGCCGGTGTAGCTCAATTGGTAGAGCAACTGACTTGTAATCAGTAGGTTGGGGGTTCAAGTCCTCTTGCCGGCACTGTTTCACACATATGGAGGGGTAGCGAAGTGGCTAAACGCGGCGGACTGTAAATCCGCTCCTTAGGGTTCGGCAGTTCGAATCTGCCCCCCTCCACCATTTAAAATAGGGGCATAGTTTAACGGTAGAATAGAGGTCTCCAAAACCTTTGGTGTGGGTTCGATTCCTACTGCCCCTGCCAATTTAAAATATAGTGGCGATTGTGGCGAAGTGGTTAACGCACCTGATTGTGGTTCAGGCATTCGTGGGTTCGATTCCCATCAGTCGCCCCATTTATTTTATAGTGAAAATAATTAATATGAAGATTAATTAGTGGGCTATAGCCAAGCGGTAAGGCATCGCACTTTGACTGCGACATGCGTTGGTTCGAATCCAGCTAGCCCAGCCATTTTTTATACACATTTTCGTTTCTCTTGCATAGGCTGGAGTACACGGGTTAAATAAGTTAGATCGCGGAAGTAGTTCAGTGGTAGAACACCACCTTGCCAAGGTGGGGGTCGCGGGTTCGAATCCCGTCTTCCGCTCCAGTTTTATGAATGGCGGCATAGCCAAGTGGTAAGGCAGAGGTCTGCAAAACCTTTATCACCGGTTCAAATCCGGTTGCCGCCTCCATTTAAACTACACCCTTGCCGGGGTGGCGGAACTGGCAGACGCACAGGACTTAAAATCCTGCGGTAGGTGACTACCGTACCGGTTCGATTCCGGTCCTCGGCACTTTTGATTTTATTTTTTTTGCCAGTGTGGCGGAATTGGCAGACGCGCACGACTCAAAATCGTGTTCCGTGAGGAGTGTCGGTTCGACCCCGACCACTGGTATCTATGACAACATGTAAATGCTATTATATCAACGTTTCTTACACATTGTAAGGAACGTTTTTTATTTGTCCAAAATGTACTTATTATAAAAATATTCTTATAAAGCACAGGTAATCGAAATAAATTCCTGTTTTAGAGAATGAAACACAAATTTATATAACAGAAATTATTTGAAATAGGTTTTTAGGTTGAATAAGTTGGTTTACAGTTTTTCGAGAGTTTACTAAAACAAAACTAGCTTTAATAGACCGTTCGACCAAAATTTAAAAATTCGGGGGAATAAAAATTTCCGATAAAACTCAGGGGTTAAGCGCAATGAATATTTTGAAACTTATTTGGTATTAATACGTATTAGTAATAAGTAATTATAAAGAATATGATATTTATGACGAAGAAGTCGAAAAGTCCACGTACTAGAAAGGTGATGGGTATTAATTGAACAAACAAACAGTAAAAACGTTAAAATGGGTATCTGGAGGATTAGAAGCGATTCTAGGTATACCTATTTTAGGTGGAAGTATTGTAATAGGCTTAGGTTGGACGCCATTATTGGTTATGCTTATTTTTCATATCGTAGTATTAGTACTTTCCAAAAAGGTCGGAGTTAAAGCACACGGTAATATTCTCGGAATCGTAACTTCAGCTATCGGATGGATTCCTATTGTCGGTATGTTCATGCACATGTTATCTGCTGTATTTATTCTTATTGATGCAGCACGTAAGGATAAAAATTCGGACATAATTGAAATGTCCAAATAAAAGAAAAGCCTCGACGCTTAAGTCGGGGCCTTATTTATACTCACGATAATTCTTGGTAACTCTTCGTAAAGCCTCTGTTATAGCAACGCCCTTATCCTCGTTACGTGTTATAGAGATAAATCCGTTAAGTCTCATGTGCCTCTTAATAATCACCCATATCATAAATATAAACACAGGTATAGCTATCCTTGACACATAACTGTTTTTAAACTCACGTTTAAACAGAAACTAGCCCTTGATCTTTCATAATTCTCCCGATCCGATGTATGCCAATTAATAGGCAGTCTGTCAAAATTCAAGAGTTTTATTATCACAAACCATTAATTTTTTGTGATTTCATCAACCTTACAACTATACCGCCGATTTGCCTGCCTAATCTCAATCCTTCATCATTATCTACTTGGAAATGTACTCCGGCGTACAAACGTGATAAAGCACATTCTTCCATTGTGTTTTTTATTCCTACTGCTTCTGATGGGAAAAAATAACTTAATATCGATTTTGCACATCCTGCAACAGCAGCATGTGCAGAAGGGTAGGATGGAAAGCGCGGTGTAGTCAAAACTGGAGTTATGTTTCTATCATATTGATTTGGGCGTGCTACATCCCAAAGATATTTAAAATACCAAGATAACACAAAGGCATCACTAACAGCGGCGTGAAAATATCCTAGTGCTCTCGCAAGCTGCGGTGATCCTAGTCGATATTTTTTCGCTAAACTGAAAATCAAAGGAGTCATATTTTGTGTTGCTTCGACTGAACCCCAGAATTGTGCAATGCGTTTTTGTTGGGGAGTAATGGATAATAAAGTTTGTTCTACAAAAGTTAATTCTGTTCCCCAGTTAACCTCAATAGGATTTTTAATTTGCCAATTAATACGCTGACCAAAGGAATCTATGAATTCATTTTTATTTTGCCTAAATATAAAAAACATTGGATAATCCGCTGGAGTTTGATAAGCTATAGGAGGTTTTTGCTCTCCATGGTAAGGATATTTTGACCATCGTCTGTAATTCGTTCTCATTAAATTCAACCCCTATTTTTATTGCTTCTTATTCTTATGGGATTGAGTTATAAAATATAACTGCATATCTTGTAGTAGTTTATTAGATTGGTATGCCCTAGAAAATTTTTTTATTTTATACTTAATTGTGATTAAACCCTCCCCCAGCTTGAGCATCGCTAAGTGGGGAAGGGTTTACATTCAAGTCTTTGAAATCATTGCTATGGGGTAATGAAACATGCATATGTTATTCACCTGAAATATAAAGAATGAATCCACTTAAATTAAAGACTAACAACCTTCTGCTCTGACAATCCACGACGACGCTCAAGCTCAATATCCATCTCTTCACGTTTATCATCAAGTTTATAAAACCAAATCGTGATTCCAATTAGTAAACAGATGACTAATGGCACCCATATAAAAGTTACTTCAATATAGTTTAAAGCGGTTGCAGTTTGTGTTGCATTTGGAACATAACCGCCCATATTCAGAATAACCCCGATAAAAGCACTGGCAAGTCCCATGCTTCCTTTTACAGAAAATCCTTGGAAGGCTGCAATCATACCAGCGATACTTCTTTTCTTTTTATACTCTGAATAATCAATGATATCTGGTTGGATCGCAAAGGTGATGCCAAAGATGCCATAAATACCGAGTCCGGTTATTGCTAGTCCTGCTATGAGTAAAACGGCTGATGATTTTCCAAAATAAATGAGTAAGTCTCCAACAATATAAATGGCCGTACTTAGAAGTAAAACATGTTTCTTAGACATCTTCTTTTGAAGCCAAGGTAAAATAAGTAGTATTGGAAGTCCTGATAGAATTCCGAATAGCCCGACAAATGTTAGCCAATCTGTACGTCCTAGATTATAGGTGAAATAATAGATTACGGTTGTATTTCTTATGACGAATAATCCAAAATAGAGAAAATTCAAGACAAAGAAAATGATACTATGGCCAGTCAATCCTTTTAAATCTTCTTTAAAAGAAGATTTCTCATGTTGTATGGACGGTGGTACAACCTCTTTTGTGTTCATGAATGTAAAGATAAATAATAACATGGCTACAACGCCATAAAGGCTCATGGTGATCAAAAACCCTTTTTGTGTATCTCCCTGACCGAAGAAATCTACTAACGGCGTTGTAATGGACATTACTAAAGCTGTTCCTATCAATGCGCAAACCATTCTAGTAGATACTAAAATGTTACGTTCATGATTATCTGAGGTTAACCTTGGGACAATTGTATTTAATGGTATATTTACCACAGTATAGGCAGTACATAATAAGCAATAAGTGACATAAGCCCAGATAATTTTTCCAGTTATACTGAAATCAGGCACAATAAATGTCATAAAAGTAAAGATAGCAAAAGGAATGGCTCCTATTAGAAAATAAGGTCTTCCTTGCCCCCATCTCGTTTTCGTTCGATCAACCAATAACCCCATACCAGTATCAGTTAAAGCATCAATTACTTTCGTTACTAACATTAAAGTACCTGCAACTGCTGCTGTTATTCCGAAGACATCGGTATAAAAAAACATTAAGTAAGACGCCATTGTACTAAATACTAGGTTACAGCCTAAATCGCCAACCCCATATCCTATTCTTTTTTTCCATATATTCATTAACATCACAACCCTTTATTAAGCATTTTGATATTTATTTAAGTCTTGTTAACGTTTTCATGTCGTGCTTTAAATTGTGATAGATAGATTTGTAAACAGTGTAATAATCATTATATTTTTCATGATTCTGCATATTTGGCATAATCTTTTCATCTAAAACCTGCCATTTTTTCACTTCTTCATAAGAGAGAAGACCTGTCCCAATTCCAGCAAGGATGACATCTCCCATATTGGCTTCTACATCATGAACTGGACAGACAACTGGATAGCCAGTTACATCTGCAAAAATTTGTCTCCACAATTTTGACTTTGTCACACCACCTGCAAGCAATATATATTCGCCTAGATTTTCTCCAGTCGCAACCATCGCATCTCTTAAGGAAAACGCAACGGCTTCTAGGAATGCACGGTAAATATGAGCTTTAGTATGCGCCAATGAAAGTCCAACAATTGTTCCTTTTGCATCTGAATCCCAAATAGGACTTCTTTCTCCCATAAAGTAAGGAAGTACAATCAGACCTTCACTTCCAGCTGGAATGTTAGCTGCTTGCTCATTTAAAACATCATAGGTGTTTTTTCCTCCAGCTTTTTCCGCTTCGATTTCAAATTGACACATCGTTTGGCGGAACCATTTCACAATTGCTCCTGCTGTAGCTCCACCAGAAAAATAATAGGATAGTCTTTTGGCATCATATAAATATGGCCATACAATCAGATCTTTTCCTTTTACAGGTTTATCAGAAATTAATGCTGCACACATAGACGTACCAATTGCTGCTGCATAAATACCAGATTCAAAGACACCGAGGCCGATATTGGCTGCACCACAGTCAATACCACTTGCTATTACTGGCATTCCTTCAGAAAGACCCAGTTCAGCAGCGACTTCTTTTGTTAGTCCGCCAATAACATCAGTTGATTCCACGATTTTTTCTGGCATCATTGACAGAGGAATTCCCATCGCATCCATCATTTCTTTCGACCAGGTTCTATTATTCATATCAAATATGCCGCCGATATTTCCTGCAGAAGAATAATCAATGGCAATATTTCCTGTCAGTTTATAAATGACATAGTCATTTGGTGGGAGAAAGAGCTTTGTCTTCTTCCAATTTTCAGGTTCATGATTTTTCATCCATAATATTTTTGTATAGCCATAATAAGGATCTGCCCCATTATGGGTAATCTCCAAAAGCTTTTCTTCTCCAATATTGTCTAAGACCCACTTTGTTTCTGCTTCTGCTCTGCGGTCCATCCAAATCATACAAGGCCTAATAGGTTCCATTTTCTCGTCTAATGGAATTCCAGAACCTCCATACAGACCACTAATGGCGATCCCACGAATTTTCTCCGCTGGAATTCCTGAGTTCATTACTGTATTTTTAATCGAAGCTTTCGCTGCATTTAGCCATACATCTGGCCACTGCTCCGCCCATAAAGGCTTTGGAGTTAATACATCATATTCCTGTAAATCCTGAGCAATCAGATTGCCATCTGTGTCCATTAAGATCGTTTTGGTACCAGATGTGCCAATATCTGTTCCGAGTAAGTAGTTCATAGATAGTCTCCTTTTCACAAAAAATCAGATTCTTTCAATCTATTAAATGCTAGTAAAAGCCCCGTCAATTACAAAGTCTGAACCTGTAGTAAAGCTGCTAGTGTCTCCTGCAAGATAAACACAAATGGATTGTAGTTCTTCGGGTTTACCCATTCGCCCGAGCGGTGCCATTTCATTCCATTGTTGGATTAATGGCTGTAAGCTTGGAGAATTTAATGTAAGTTCTGTTCCGATATATCCTGGACTAATACAATTTACACGCACATTTCTTTTTGCCCATTCGACTGCAAGTGATTTTGTTAACTGGATCACTCCTGCTTTCGAGGCGTTGTAAGAGCACTGTGGTTGTGGCACATTCACAATATGTCCTGACATAGAGGCAGTATTAATAATGGAACCACCTCCTTGTTTTAACATCACTTTTCCAGCTGCTTGTGCCGTTAAAAAAACACCAGTAAGATTAATATCAATTACTTTTTTCCACTGGTCAAAGGTCATTTCCTCAGCTGGAATATTCATGCAGATTCCGGCATTACAGAAGGCAACATCTAAACGTCCAAAAACATTCAGTATTTCCTCGATCATTGCATCAACATCTTCTGGTTTTGTTACATCAGCTTTGATTGCAATCGCTTTAATTCCATTGTTTTCTTCAAGCTCTGTTGCTGTCTTTTTTGCTTCCTCGATATCTAAGTCGACAATAGCTAAATCTGCTCCTGCTTCAGCAAAGGCGGTTGCTACACTTTTACCAATTCCTCTTGCGCCACCAGTGACAAAAATTTTCTTTCCGTCCAGTCTCATTTTTTCGATAATACCCATATTTATCTCTCCTTTAATAAATTTATTTTGTAAAACAGTTTTATAAAATTAATTTATATATTAAAACTATTTTCTGTGATAGTCAACATAACAAAATTAAGAATTGGCAAAATACATCTTGCCAAAGTTGTTATTGCATTATCTTCTGTGATATATTTTAAATAGAATTAAGTGAAATATTTTTATAAAATTATTTTATATAATGGGGTATTTTCATGGATCATAGCATCACATTTAAAGATATAAAAAAGAATAATTACTCATTGATTTATCATCTCATTTATCAAAATGAGAAGCTTTCTAAACAAGAAATTGCAAATCAACTTCATTTGAGTTTACCAACTGTAACCCAAAACCTAGTTCGCTTGGAAGAGCAAAAACTGATTGAGAAGAGTGGACAGTTTGAATCTTCAGTTGGTAGGCGCGCAACTGCTTATGCAATATGTCCTCAGGCACGTATTAGTATTGGTGTGGAAATTTTAAAAAAGACGGTACGAATTTTAGCAGTTGATTTACTTGGTATTGCCTTTAAGGAAGCGGAGCTATTGCTTCGTTATTCCAATGTAGACAGTTATTACAAGGAGTTAAGCCATGCTGTACAATCGTTCATCACATCTCTTAATGTGGTAGAAGAACAGGTTCTAGGTATCGGTTTTGCAGTACAAGCATTAACATCAATTGATGGACAAAAAATTACATACGGAAAAATATTAAACTGTACAGGATTAGATATTCATGTTTTTTCACAGTATCTTAATTATCCTTGTGTGTTTGTTCATGATGCAAAGTGTGCGGCAACAACAGAGCTGTGGGTAGGTAATGATATTGGGGATGCTGTCTATCTGTCGATTGGTACGCATCTTGGAGGAGCAATTATCTTAAATGACCAGATTTATATGGGTAAGGAAGGACATAGTGGTACAGTAGAACATATGACGATTAATCCTAATGGTTCATCTTGTTATTGCGGAAAGAAAGGATGCATGGAAACATATTGCTCTGTTAGTGCGCTTTTAGAAGATGGTGAAAAACTAGACTTTTTCTTCCAACAGCTACGCTCTGGAAACCTTTCATATGTAGAGAGATGGAATTGCTTTTTAGATAATTTAGCGTTTTCGATTAACAATATTCATCTTGTCATAAATAGAGAGTTTATTCTTGGTGGACATATGTCACCTTATTTAAAGAATCATGATATTGAAATTCTTCATGAAAAAGTTTATGAAAGAACTGCATTTCCAAGGAATGAACCATTTATATCGATTAGCCGTTCACCTGAAAATGGGGTACCTATAGGTGCTGCCATACCATTTATTCAATCATTTTTGAATGCGATTTAATCATCGGAGATCCTGCTAATTTATTTATCTTCGATTCTGATGATTTTATCTGCGATTATTCAAATTTATCTTCTATTCTTATAATTTATCTTCGATTTTAATAATTTATCAACGATTAGATATAATTCACCAAAAATCGACAAAATAAAATCCGAGATCTCACAAAAATGTGAGGTCTTTTTTAGTGCTTGTTTGTTTAAAGAAAAGTCAAAGGTCAAAATTGTGCACCTTTTTAGTCAATTCAGTTGATCGAAACTAATTACTTAGGGCTATATAATTAGAAATAAGAAAGCGCTTGCAAATAAGCAGTTAGGTGGTGTCGATCAGGTGAGTGCAAAGTTAAATGTGAAAGAGTTAGATACAAAGGAAAGATATGTAGATGTGGAAAAGCAAGCAAAAAGAAAAGTAAAGCTAAATAAGATCTTATCTTATGGAGCTTTCGTAGGGCCCGCACTTTTATTTTTCATACTGGTTCAAATTATTCCATTTTTTATGGGTGTTTATTATTCGTTTACTTCCTGGAATGGAGTAAGTTCGGCAGTTGAGTGGGTTGGTTTAGAAAACTATATAACGGTCTTTACAGATGATGCTAAGTTTTTCAATTCGTTTTTGTTTACGACTAAGTTTATGCTAGCCGCAGTTTTAATCAGTAATGTGATCGGGTTTGGATTAGCTTTAATCTTAAACGCAGCGTTAAAAACGAAGAATATTTTACGAACTGTGTTTTTTATTCCTAATGTAATCGGTGGACTTTTACTTGGTTTTATCTGGCAGTTTATCTTTGTAAAAGGATTTGCATCAATCGGTAATATGACAGATATTGGCTTCTTTAAACTACCATGGTTAGGTGATGAGACAACTGCATTTTGGGGGATTGTCATTGTATTTGCTTGGCAGATTAGTGGCTATATGATGGTTATCTATATTGCTGCACTTCAAGGTGTTGACACTTCATTGCTAGAAGCGGCAAAAATGGATGGAGCGACAAACTGGTCTGTATTAACGAAAATTATGATTCCTTTAATCTTACCAGCATTTACGATTTGTTTCTTTTTAACAATTTCAATGGCGTTTAAAATCTTTGACTTGAACCTTTCATTAACAGGTGGGGGTCCATTTAATTCAACAGAGTCAGTAGCAATTAACATTTATCAAGAGGCATTCATGAACAATCGATATGGATTAGGTACAGCGAAATCAATTTTATTCTTTATTGTTGTAGCATTGTTTACAACATTCCAAGTTATGTTTACGAAGAAAAGGGAGGTTGAAGCATAATGAAAAAGAACTATTCAAAGCGCACATTTCTCCTTGAGATCTTTGCAATTATGCTTGGTTTAATCTTTCTTATACCGTTTTACTTTGTGTTTATTAACTCAGTAAAAGGCTTTTCTGAAATCTTAATTGACGCAGCAGCATTACCGAAGGAAATTTTATTTAGTAACTATGCAAAGGTTTGGGAAGTTATTAGCTTCCAAGATGCATTTCTTAATTCTTTGATCATAACTGTTTTAAGTATTGCAGGGATTGTTGTGATTAGTTCGATGGCAGCCTGGAAGATGGTTCGAACACCTGGCAAGCTAAGCAAGTTTTTATTTATCTTCTTTGTATCTGCAATGGTTATTCCATTCCAAACAGTTATGATTCCACTTATGAAGCTTGGTGGAATGCTTGGAATTATGAATAGTATACCTGGTATTGTTATCATGTATTTCGGATTTGGGGTTTCGTTATCTCTCTTCTTATATCATGGTTTCGTAAAAACAATCCCACAGGAAATTGAAGAGTCTGCTAGGGTAGATGGATGTAGTCAGTTTGGTGTCTTTTGGAGAATCGTATTCCCATTATTGAAACCGATTACTGTAACCGTCATCATTCTAAATACTTTATGGATATGGAATGATTACTTATTACCACTTCTCGTATTACAGGATGCAGAGTTAAGAACAATTCCTTTAGCGACTAGTTCATTCTTCGCACAGTATACAAAACAGTGGGATATGGGTTTAGCAGCATTAGTGTTAGGGATAGCACCAGTTATTGTATTCTTCCTATTCCTGCAAAAGCACATTATTAAAGGAATTGCTGCAGGATCTATTAAGTAAGAAAAATCAGTTTGATATAAAATTATTATAGCTAGATAACTAGTTACAATAATTTATATAAATAGAAAAAAGAAACATAGAATCTAAGGAGGTCAATTGTTAATGAAAAAGCTATTACTTTTATGTCTCTCAATGCTATTAGTTTTAGGAATTATGGCTGGATGTGCTTCAAATAATAAGACTGAAAATACTGGTGGAGAATCAGATTCTGGTTCAGGTGATGGTGAAGTTGTTACATTAAATATGTTCCAATTTAAAGTTGAAATTGCTGATCAGCTACAAGCAATGATCGATGAATTTGAAAAGGAACACCCAAATATTAAGGTTAAGCTTGAAAGTGTTGGCGGTGGAGCAGATTATGGTGCTGCTCTAAAGGCTAAGTTTGCATCAGGAGAAGAGCCAGATATCTTTAACAACGGTGGATTTAAAGAGCTTGAGCTTTGGAAAGAGCATTTAGCTGATCTTTCAAATGAGCCATGGGCAGAGCATGTACTTCCAATTGGTAAAGTTCCGACTACAGATGAAGATGGTAAGCTTTATGGAATGCCTGTTAACCTTGAAGGTTATGGATTTGTGTACAACAAGGATTTATTCGAAAAAGCAGGTATTACTGAGCCACCTAAAACTCTTACTGAATTAAAAGCAGCTACTAAAAAGCTTGAGGATGCTGGAATTAAAGCTTTCTCAGCAGGATATGGCGAATGGTGGGTAATTGGACAGCATTTATTAAATATTCCTTTCGCTCAACAAAAAGATCCGACTGCATTTATTGAAGGTTTATATGATGGAACAACATCATTTGTAGGAAATGAACAATTTGAACAATTTAAAGAAGTTATTGATACTGAAATTAAATATGCAAATGGTAACCCATTAACAACAGATTACAATACTCAAGTTACATTGTTTGCTTCTGGTGAAACTGCAATGTTACAACAAGGTAACTGGACTGAGAATATGATTACTGAAATTAATCCAGAAATGAATATGGGATTCTTACCAATTCCACTTAATGATGATGCTAGCATGGACGTTTTACCTGTAGGTGTACCTAATAACTGGGTTCTTAACAAAAATTCTGAGCATTTAGAAGAAGCAAAAACATTCTTAAATTGGATGGTTTCCTCTGAAACTGGTAAACGTTATATTACTGAAGAATTTGCCTTTATTCCAGCGTTTGATAATATTGAAGCAACTGGTTTAGGTGATCTAGGTCAATCTATCTTGGAATATTCAAAAGCGGAAAAAACGATTCCTTGGACTTGGTTCAGATGGCCTGATGGAGCAAACAAAGAGCTTGCAGCAACAATTCAAGAGTATGCTGCTGGAAAAATTGATTATGATACAGCTTTAGAAAAATTCCAAGCAACTTGGGATAATATGAAGTAAAATTAAATGAACGAAAGCATGTCTATATTAGGCATGCTTTTTACTATACTATAAATAATGTTATAAAAAGTCATGTATTAGTGCTAAGAGATTACCTAAAGATGGGAGGTTCCTTATGTTTAAAACGAGCATTCGAAATAAGCTTATTGTTCTTTTATTACTCATAACAATCGTTCCATTTGGAACCTCGATTGTTATTACTTATTTATATACGAAAGAGTCATTAAAGGACGAATTCGTACAGGAAAATGTGAATCTTTTATACCAAGGAAAATTAAACTTAGAAGGGTATGTTGGAGAGTTAAAGAACTTAACATTATCGTTTTATAATAACATTGACTTTATGAATTATTTACGAAATCCAAGTCAAGATGATGATGATTATATAGCTCAAGAAAGTGTTAAAAATGTCATTTTAACGATCCTTTATGCAGAAAAAAATATCAATCGAGTCAATATTGCTGTTGAGGAAGACAATCAAAATGTTTCTGTTTCAAAGAGATCAGGTGTAGTGTTCTCACCAGTAGTAAAGAATCTAGATAAAGATAGTTATGAGAAGGCAAGGAATAATTCTAATTTTATTTATATTGAACCAATGCATGTCCTTCAAGAGGAAAGTATAGTCAAAGATAAAAAGGAAAATAAGGATGTAATTAGGTTACATCGAGCGTTAATCGACGTTCCTTCAAACAAATTGCTAGGATATATTTCATTAGATATCGCACCTGATCAAATCATTGATATAAGTGAAAAGCTATATGTTAAAGACAAAGAGGAATTCTATATACTAAGTCCAGAGGGAGAACTTATTTTTCGTTCAAATAGTGAAGTATCTGAAAGTGAAGAATGGATAACTAATGTATTAAATTCCACAGGAACCAGTGGAACAATGGAATGGGAAAAGGATTCATTTCGTGGATTGATGATGTATGACAAGATTTCTGAATCATCAGGCGGTTGGATATTAGTGAAACGTATTCCATACACATCTGTCTTTGAAAGTGCGATGAGTGTAGCGAAAATCAACATCATTTTTGGTGTAATTGGTTTATGCCTTGTGATTATGGCAACGTTTTTTGTTTCCTTTAAAATTACATCACCAATTCGAGTTCTTCTTCAAAATATTAAAAAGGTTGAAGAAGGGAATATGAATGTTCATTTCGAATCATTAGGAAATGATGAAATAGGGATTTTAGGAGACCGTTTCATCCAAATGATTGGAAAGATTAATCATCTCATTAATCGGGAATATAAACTTGAGCTTGAGAATAAGACAAATCAATTAAAGGTTCTACAGTCACAGCTCAACCCGCATTTCTTATATAATTCTCTCCAATCTATTGGCACTTTGGCCTTAAAGAACAATGTACCTCAAGTGTATACACTTGTAACACATCTATCTAAAATAATGAGATACGGAATGAATATTGATGAAGATTTGGTGCCTTTAACAAAGGAAATTGATTATACAAAGGCTTTTTTATTACTACAGAAAGAAAGATTTGGAGACCAATTTGAGTATTCATTACAGTTTGATGAGGAAGTATTAACAATAGAAGTTCCAAAAATGATTCTTCAGCCAATCATTGAAAACTATTTTAAGCATGGTTTTGATAGTAGTGATGAATCGATCGGGCAATTAATGATAAAGGGAAAGAAAGAAAATGATCAGCTTGTCATCACTATTCATGATAATGGAAAAGGAATAAGTGAACATCGACTTAGTGAAATTTATCAGTCCTTTGACAAAGATAAACAGAAAATTGATACCAATGGAACAAATATTGGATTAAGAAATGTTTATTTTCGTTTAAAGTTATATTTTAATGAGAGTGCTAATTTTCACATTCAAAATCATAAGGATGGAGGACTTCTTGTTATACTAAGGCTACCGATAGAAACAGGAGGTGGGACGGATGAAGGCGATTATTATTGATGATGAGAAACATGTAAGAGATGGTTTATTGTTATTAGGAGAGTGGGACCGCTTTGGTATTCATGAAATATTCGAGGCGAAAGATGGAGAAGAAGCGAAAACATTGATCCTAGAGCATCGACCTGAAATCATTTTTACGGATATGAATATGCCAAAACTAGATGGGATTCAGCTGTTAAAATGGCTGCATGACGCGGAAATAAATAGCAAAACAATTGTGGTAAGCGGCTATGATGATTTTCACTATATGAGAAATGCCATTACGTATGGAAGCTTTGACTATATTTTAAAGCCGATAGAACCAGATGTTTTAAATGAGACATTAGAAAGGGCTACAAAGGAATGGAAGAAGCAAGCCTTAATGAGGGAGTCTACGCTAGAAAATACACGAGTGATGAATGAAATTAAACCGTTATATTGGGATCATTTATTCACAGGTATTATTAACAAACCAACAATTCCCTCTGATGCTAAAGAGAAGATTCATAAAGAATTTGGGATAAATCTTACAGAGGTCCAATGCACAATTACATTACTATCAATTAACTCGATTATTTCAAGGTATTTTGAGGGAGATAAAGATTTAGCGTTTTTTACGACGCTAAATATATGTAATGAAATAGTTTGGTCAAATCGTAATGGTGTTTGTTTTAGAAATGTAAACAAGGAAGATGAGATTGTAATTCTCTTGTGGAATCATAAAAATCAATTCGATTTACTTGAAAAAATTCAAGCGTGTATTTTTAAATACTGTCATATAAAAATGACAATGGCTGTCGGTAAACCTTCACAGCAGTTACATGAAACCTATCAATCTGCAATACAAACAATGCTAAAACATAATATCGTAGAAGCGAATAAAAAGAAGATTGTTTCCTATCAAGACATTTCTTCAAGTCCTTTACTCCATATATTAGATTATACTCAGGAGATTATGTGGGCATTGCAGAGTGGGAGTATTGAGCAAATGGATGAGGTGCTAAATCGCATCTTTTGTTCATTACAATCAACCCATATTCTATCATTTGAACAAATACAAGTATGGGAAAATCAGTTTGAACTTTTAAGGAAGAATTGGCTAAAGGAATACAATATTAACGAGCAGATATCCCAATATAATGGAAAAGATTATTGGGAAGATGATGGCTCTTTTTCATATGAGAAATTTAAAGAAGAGAAAAGGAAGGAATTTCATGAATTAATTCATTCTTTATATAAAGTAAAATACCAAAAGGAAAAGAATAGTATACAAGAAATTGAGTCATTTTTAAGAAATAACTATGAGAGAGATATCCCACTACAGGAAATCGCTGATCGTTTTTATTTAAGTAGAGAGTATATTTCTAGAAGATTTAAAGCGGAATACAATGAAACGATTACAAATTACTTAACGAATATTCGGATTGAAAAAGCGAAGGAACTTTTAGAAAACCCTCATTTGAAAATATATGAAATATCATTTAAGGTTGGCTATCAAAATGAAAAGTATTTTAGTAAAGTGTTTAAAAAAGCGGTAGGTCTTACACCGAATGAATACCGAGTATCAATGATGTCTAAGTAGGCAGTGTTACTTTAATAGAATAGCAAGAGTCTGTACTCCAAATATATATATAGCTTTTTTCTTAGTCAAAGCTAATATATTTGATTTACGGAGATCAGACTCTTTTTTTGAGAATTAAGCTTTGTATCTAAATGAATAAAAAATTCCCTATATCATTTCCATCTTTTTCAGGCTTATCAAAATGTTTAACCCATTCGTTTTCTATAAACTTGAATAGTATAAAGGTAAAACCTGTTAAGGAGGTAAATATGTGGAGGAGTATGAGGTGAAGATCAAAGAGCTTGAAATAAAGCTAAAAGAGCTTGAACATCAACTTGAGCACTTTGAGGATATCCATTCAGGTCATCTCGATGAAAATGACGTTAGAGCACTTGTTGATCGTATTTTAACAGAAAAAGAGTATGTAACGAAGAAAGTGATTGAGAGTATAATCAATGAGAGCAACTTACAATTAGTGAAATGGATAGTAGGAACAGGGATAAGTGTTGCCGCAGTCGTTGCGAGTATTATTCAATTTATTTAACTAACCCAAGGCAGAATTCCACTATTTCAAGTACAAAAGTGGTAGGTGTGAGGTTCATTATAGATCTTTCAAGTAATGAAATAGAGAAACTCATAGGTTCGAGTTTCTCTATTTCGGGATTTATCTCTATGGAAACATGTATAGTTTGTCTTTATCTAAAACCAAACCAATACATACTACTCTGCTTATAAATATGATGCAATTAAATCAGCGTTACCTTTAAGGGTAAATTCACCAAACTCATTTGGTAACAAGAAATGATCACCTTTTCTAAAGCTATATGTTGTACCTTGGTGAACTAATTCTCCTTCACCATCAATAACACTAACCAAAGTGAATGGTTTTTCTTGTATTAGAGAGGCTGTACCTGAAAGATTCCATTTTTGTACAGTAAAATAAGGACACTCTATATATGTTGTAATTTCCACACCATCAATTTGTTTTGTTTCCGGTGAAACCTTTGTATGTGAAGATGGTGTTTCGGTTACTTCAATGCTTTTTTCAATATGTAGTTCACGTAGGTTTCCTTCAGCGTCTTTACGGTTAAAATCAAAAACACGATACGTTGTATCAGAATTTTGCTGTGTTTCTAGTATGATCGTTCCAGCTCCGATTGCGTGAATCGTGCCACTTGGGACGAAGAAGAAGTCGCCAGGCTTGATTTTTACTCTTCGTAAAAGTTGATCCCATTCACCTTTTTCAATCATACTAATTAATTCTTCTTTTGTTTGTGCGTGATGACCATAAATAATTTCAGCGCCTTCTTCACAATCAATAATATACCAGCATTCTGTTTTTCCTAGTTCGCCATTTTCGTGGACTCTAGCATACTCGTCATTAGGATGAACTTGAACAGATAAATCTTGGTTGGCATCAAGGATTTTCGTTAATAGTGGGAAGCGATCGCCGGCAATATTTCCAAATAGATCTCGGTGCTTCTCCCAAAGTTCACCTAAGGTTACACCTTCATATTGACCGTTCTTAACAACACTCTGTCCATTAGGATGTGCAGAAAAAGCCCAGCATTCACCTGTAGTCTCAGTGGGGATATTATAATGAAAGGATGTAAGCTGTGTTCCACCCCATATTCTATCTTTAAAAATTGGCTTAAAAAAAAGTGGTTCATTACTCAAAACGTTAATTCCTCCTTATTCATTTTTACCTAGTCTATTTTATGATAAAAATTTCAAAATGCATAATCTTTTTAGTTCTTGCTTAGGAAATTCTAAAATTCTTGTACTGTGGATAAGCGCACGACATCCAGCTCCAACGCCTAGCCCCTCTTGGGTTTACAGCCACTTAAGAATTGAAGGTAAAGAACACCTTCTATTCTTAAGCGTCTTATTTGCCCAAGACTGTTCAAGGCGCTTGCGCTTTTGTTCTCGTTTAGGAAATTCTAAAATTCTTGTACTGTGGATAAGCGCACGACATCCAGCTCCAGCACCTAGCCCCTCGAGGTCATAAGCTAATTTAGAATTGAAGGCAAAGAACGCCTCTATTCTAAATCATCCTATTTGCCTGAGGCTGATCAAGGCGCTTACGCTTTTGTTCTTTACCTTAGTAGATAGTAAAAGAAATTTTTAAAAAACATCTTGATTAATAGTTGTACAGGTTATATACTAATTAAGTAACTTTTCCGACTTCCATCGACAACGTTCGACAAATTTATATAAGAATAATGTTGATTATTGTTGCGAAGCTTGTTATAATTTAAAACGTGTTCTTGCGGGTGTAGTTTAGTGGTAAAACCTCAGCCTTCCAAGCTGATGATGAGGGTTCGATTCCCTTCACCCGCTCCATACATAATAATCGGGTGCAACGCAGTGTTTCGTTTCTTAGATAAACGATGCATTGCGTTTTTTATTATGTAAAAATAAAAAGTAGGATGCTTTTAAGCACCCAATCAAATGACACTAAACTCAGCTGTACCACCATGTATTTGTGTGAACATATTTGATAATGCTTGTAATAGATTAATCGCCTCATCTTTTTGAAGTGAAGGCTGAAAATAGATAAGATGAAGTGCTTGAGTTGTGTCAGATGTAACAGCTGTTCGTTTTGAATCAACATAAGGACTTCCGAAAGCTCCGTGTTGATCAGCGGATACTAGTTTCTTTGATAAAGACACCTCACGCTCATTAATAGCAATATACGAGTCCTGTTCATTGCCTATTTTGATTACAACATCTCCATCGAGATAGCTAACATCATAAATTCCTAAAGGAATTTTGTATTGAAGGGATAAAAAGTTATTCATATCAACTGCTGAGTTTACTGTATGTAAATATTGTTGTTTTTGCACACGACGATATAGCGCCTCATTAGATGGACGGTAACGGTTTGGATCGGTACCAATTGTTTTAAATAGTTTTCTCCATTCATTAATTGCTGGGATATCAGAGACTTTTTGATCTGCATAATCAAAGTATAAGGATTCTTGAAACAATCGTAATCGACCCATAAGCATTTGAGGAGAGTCGGAAACCTGTATATCTTGATAATGAACGACTCCGATTTTAAATTCAGGTACTAATTGCTTTAATTCATCACTAATTAGAATTTCCATTATTTTTACCTCCACAATGGTAGTGCTGTTATTTTACCATAATAAGAGGGTTGAAACGTTAGATCTGCTTGATAGAGAAAGAAGGGAGGGAAAAGCTATGAATATCGAGCAATTAAAAAAAGAAGTCATTGAATATAGTAAAGAGATTGGCATAGATAAAATTGGATTTACTAGTGCAAATATGTTTGAAGAACTAAAACAACGCCTCATCACACAGCAGGAGCAAGGATTTCAATCTGGGTTTGAGGAGTCAGACATAGAGAAACGGGTCACACCTGTAAAACTTTTACCGAAAGCAAGTTCAATTATATCAATCGCTCTAGCTTACCCTTCTAAGATGAAAAATGCCCCTAAAAGTACGAGAGAGGATAGACGGGGAATTTTTTGCCGTGCTTCATGGGGACAGGATTATCATACTGTATTACGTGATAGATTAAGTAAATTAGAGGCCTTCTTAAGAGAAAAGGTGCCTGATATTCAAATTAAATCGATGGTTGATACAGGTGAACTTTCAGATAGAGCTGTTGCAGAACGGGCTGGAATTGGTTGGAGTGGCAAAAATTGCTCCATAATAACTCCTGAATTTGGTTCTTATGTTTATTTAGGAGAAATGATAACGAATTTTCCTTTCCCTCCTGACACGCCGATGGAGGATCAATGTGGAAGCTGTACAAAATGCTTAGATGTTTGCCCAACTGGTGCACTTGTTCAAGGTGGTCAGCTTGATTCGTCAAAATGTATTGCGTTTCTAACACAAACAAAAGGGTTTTTACCTGACGAATATCGGTCAAAAATAGGAAACCGTATTTATGGTTGTGATACCTGCCAAACAGTTTGCCCGGTTAATAAGGGGAAGGACTTTCATTTTCACGAAGAAATGGAGCCAGATCCAGAAATCGCCAAGCCGAAATTAAAACCACTGCTTAAAATTAGTAATCGGGATTTTAAAGAGAAATATGGTCATATTTCTGGATCGTGGAGAGGGAAAAAGCCATTACAACGGAATGCGATCTTGGCACTAGCACATTTTAAGGACACAACTGCAGTTCCAGACTTAATTGACTTGATGCACCATGATTCAAGACCCGTAATTCGTGGGACTGCTGCATGGGCAATTGGGAAAATCGGTGGGGCAGATGTTGAAAAAGAGCTGCATAAGGCCTACGAGAATGAGAAGGATGAAGAAGTGAGAGAAGAAGTTAATAAAGGATTGGCTTTTTTGGGAGGAAATGATATGGATGAATCAAACAGGCTCAATTCACGGAAGTCGTGAATTGAGCCTGTTTCTTATCATTTAAGGTTGTCTACTTATTCGATTCTTTTAATAAATCTCTTATTTCCTTTAAAAGTTCTTCTTTCGTATCTACTACTGGAGCTGCAGCTTCTTCCTTCTTTTTAAATCGATTAAAGAAACGAACGACCAAAAAGATTGAAAAGGCAATAATGAAAAAATCAATAACTGATTGAATAAACGCTCCATATTTAATGACTGAGTAAGATAGGTGGCTAAAATTGACTCCTCCCATAAGCAGTCCAATAATTGGCGTAATGATATCATTTACAAGGGATGTAACAATTTTACCGAAAGCAGCTCCAATGACAACTGCAACAGCTAAATCTAATACATTTCCTTTTAATGCAAATTTTTTAAATTCTTGTAACATCTAAGTTCACCTCTATTATTTAGTAATCCTTAGTATAATTGTTAAATTGGGTGAAAACAATCAGACGGATGTTCTATACCCTTTCCTAAAGTAATAGTGTCTAAAAAACATTTTATCGACATTTCTATTCACCATTTACATACCTTGTAGTAAATATAGGATGGTGGTGAGGACGTTGAAACAAATGATCGCAGAATTAAATGAACTGAAGCTTCAGATGCTGATTAATAAAAAGATGCGAAATACTGATCGAAATGATCATGAACTTCAGGCGATTGAACGCAAACTTCTTTCAAGTGAAAATAGGAAAACAGAGGTTGTAAAAGGAAGTGCTCAAGTAAGAATTACGAAGGTGGAAGAGCAATCTCAGGATCTAAAGGATGCATTGTATATATGTCACTTCAAATGGTTAATTAAACAACAAGATTCTTTTTATTTAGAGGAACGAATCGAGCAGCGTATGGCTCGTTTTTATCGAGATGAGTTAGTTGAAGACCGAATGATTGATAATCATGAAAATGTGGTTGAATCTGACATTCAAATTGAAGAACCACGAAGCAAGGATTCTTTTATTTATGATCGGCTTGCAGCTGTTCAATATGCAGAGCGATGGTGGAATAGTACCAATTCAATCTATAAAAATTTTGAAGTGAATTGTACCAACTTTATTTCTCAATGTCTCCATGCAGGCGGTGCTTCAATGCGAGGGTATCCAAATCCTTCCTCGGGATGGTGGATGCAAAGTAACAAATGGAGTTATAGTTGGTCTGTAGCAAATGCGATGAGAAATTTTTTTATCCATTCAAAGGCTGGATTAAGGGCAGAAATGGTCGACAATGCTGAACAATTAATGCCAGGTGATGTTATATGTTATGATTTTCAAGGTGATGGCCGTTATGATCACACAACCTTTGTTGTAGCAAAGGATAAAGAGAATATGCCGCTTGTGAATGCGCAAACTTATAATAGTCGCATGCGTTATTGGTCATATGAAGATTCTACTGCATATACACCAAACATAAAGTACACATTTTTTCGAATCATTGATGATACGAGTTCGAAATAACAATGGTATAATGTTGTAGTAAAAACGGGCGCTTGCGCTTTTCTAATAAATAGTTGAGGTGAAAAATTTGGCTTTACACGTAGTATTATATCAACCAGAAATTCCTGCAAATACAGGGAATATTGCGCGTTCTTGTGCAGCAACAAACACAACTCTTCATTTGATCCGTCCATTAGGTTTTTCTACGGATGATAAAATGTTAAAACGAGCAGGATTAGACTATTGGGAATATGTAAATGTCGTTTATCATGATTCATTGGACGAATTATTTGAAACTTACGCTGGTGGAGAATTTTTCTACTTAACAAAATTTGGCCAAAAGCCACATACAACATTTGATTATAGTAACGTAGAGAAGGATTATTTCTTCGTATTCGGAAGAGAGACAACAGGACTACCTAAGGATTTAATTGAGGCAAATATGGATAGATGCTTACGTTTGCCGATGACAGAGCATGTCCGCTCGTTGAATCTATCCAATACAGCAGCAATTTTAATTTATGAAGCATTAAGACAACAAGATTATCCTGGTTTAAAATAAAAAATAGCCCCTTGTACACTAGGTACTGGGGGCTATTTTTTATTTTTTTACGCCTGGCTTGCTTTCATATCCTGCAGTGAAAATAGCTGTTAAAAACGCTAAGCTAACGCCAATAACTAATAAAAAGTTCATTGATGTACCTCCTAAGGATCATTCAATACTTCTAGTATGGAAGAATGAAGAATATATGTGTAGAGTACCCTTACATAGCTAGTTTCATTATAACTCATTCAATTTGTGATGTGAATGTGTAACAACTTTTTTCAAAAAAATATCTCCAATGTCGTAGGTTGTAGGAAGCTTTTTAACATCTTAGAAGAATGTTAAAGGACATCCTCGCATAAAGTGTATTAATCTGCACGAGTTTTTTACAACTACGACCAATGATGGGGGAGGTCCTTATGGATATTTTAAAGAAAATTGAAAAGTATAGGGAAGATGAGCAACGTTTAAAGTGGGAAGGAACCTTCGTAGAATATTTGGACATTGTTAAGGAAAAGCCTTGGGTTGCACAATCAGCTCATTCAAGGGTTTACAATATGATTAGAGATGCTGGGATTGAAGAGGTTGATGGTAAACGAACATATAAGTTTTTTGATCACCAGCTGTATGGGTTAGAAAATGCACTAGAACGATTAGTCGAGGAGTATTTCCATCCTGCGGCAAAAAGATTAGATGTTAGAAAGCGTATTTTACTATTAATGGGTCCAGTAAGTGGTGGTAAGTCAACACTTGTTACCATGCTCAAAAGGGGATTAGAAACATACTCGTTAACAGATAGAGGCGCTGTTTATGCGATTAAAGGCTGTCCAATGCATGAAGATCCATTGCACCTGATTCCACATCATTTACGTGAAGACTTTTATGATGAATATGGGATTCGAATTGAAGGAAATCTTTCACCGTTAAATGTGATGCGTTTAGAAGAAGAGTATGGCGGACGAATTGAAGATGTCAGAGTTGAACGTGTATTTCTTTCCGAGGACAAACGCGCAGGGATTGGAACATTTAGTCCATCAGATCCAAAGTCTCAAGATATTGCTGACTTAACAGGAAGCATTGATTTTTCAACGATAGCAGAATATGGATCAGAGTCAGACCCGCGTGCATATCGCTTTGACGGTGAGTTAAATAAAGCGAATCGAGGTATGATGGAGTTCCAAGAGATGCTTAAATGTGATGAGAAATTTCTCTGGCATTTGCTTTCCTTAACTCAAGAAGGTAATTTCAAGGCAGGTCGTTTTGCATTAATCTCTGCAGATGAATTAATCGTAGCACATACAAATGAAACGGAATATCGTTCATTTATTTCAAATAAAAAGAATGAAGCTCTTCATTCTAGAATTATCGTCATGCCTGTTCCTTATAATTTAAAAGTGACAGAGGAAGAGCGCATTTATGAAAAGATGATAAACGAAAGTGATGTATCAGATGTTCATATTGCACCACATACGTTAAAAGTAGCAGCTATGTTTACGATCTTAACACGTTTGAAGGATCCGAAACGTGGTGATATTGATCTCGTTAAGAAAATGAGATTATATGATGGAGAAAGTGTCGAAGGCTTTAATTCTGTTGATCTCGTTGAACTTCAAAAAGAATACAATGATGAAGGTATGTCAGGCATCGATCCGCGTTATGTCATTAATCGTATTTCATCAACAATTATTCGTAAGGAAGTACCTTCTATTAATGCACTTGATGTATTACGTGCACTTAAAGAAGGCCTTGATCAACATGCATCAATCTCAAATGAAGATCGTGAGAAATACTTAAACTTCATTTCAGTAGCACGTAAGCTATATGATGATATGGCGAAAAAAGAAGTTCAAAAAGCTTTTGTCTACTCTTATGAAGAATCAGCAAAAACGCTAATGGATAACTACTTAGATAATGTGGAAGCTTATTGTAATAAAAACAAGCTTCGTGACCCATTAACTGGTGAAGAAATGAATCCAGATGAGAAACTAATGCGTTCAATTGAAGAACAAATAGGTATTTCGGAAAATGCGAAAAAAGCGTTCCGCGAAGAAATTCTTATTCGAATCTCAGCATATGCACGTAAAGGAAAGAGATTTGATTACAATTCACATGAGCGTTTACGTGAAGCAATCCAGAAGAAGCTTTTTGCTGACTTAAAAGATGTTGTTAAAATTACAACGTCTTCGAAGACACCTGATGAACAGCAGCTTAAGAAGATCAATGAGGTTGTCGCACGTCTAATTGATGAGCATGGATATAACTCAACCTCAGCTAATGACTTATTGCGTTATGTAGGTAGCTTATTAAATAGATAAAAAGGGAATGACGGGCTGACAATTTTACGATTGTCAGCTTTTTGCCCCTTATAGAAGGAAAGAAACTACTTTCACTTATCTGGTTGTCTTAGAATCTTTTATTGATAAAGATTAGTGAGTTAAGCTTTTGTTTCCAGATTCTATGACTTAAACGGGCTAGTCCAACAAAGGGAAAGAATACATTACATATGTATTTTATTTGAGACCATGGTTAACAAAGAACCCTTGAACTTCAATGACTAGGGACTTGTCTCATTTTAATTGATTCCATATTTATTTTCTAAATTATTTGTCAATAAATCGAATCTTTCGCATAGGATAGAGTAATCCAATGAAATACAAGACTGATTGGGTACGGAATTTATTCATCCACGTTAATGTATGCTAAAAATTCATGTTATGTGACTCTTTTTTCAAAAAAATTATTGGAGGGGGAATTGTTTATATGTCAGGTAAAGAAGAACAAAATTTTGTTATTTCACAAGAAGATTGGACCCTCCATCGTAAAGGCCAGGATGATCAAACACGCCATCAAGAAAAAGTACAAGAAGCGATTCGCAACAACCTTCCAGATCTCATTACAGAAGAAAGTATTGTTATGTCTAATGGGAAGGATGTTGTGAAAATTCCAATTCGTTCACTGGACGAATATAAAATTCGTTATAACTATGATAAGAATAAGCATGTTGGCCAAGGAGATGGAGAAAGTAAAGTCGGCGATGTTGTAGCGAGAGATGGCTCACAGGCAGATGCGAAGGGTCCTGGAAAAGGTCAGGGAGCAGGAGATCAAGCAGGAGAAGATTATTATGAGGCTGAAGTATCTATTTTAGAGCTAGAAGCAGCACTCTTTAAAGAGTTGGAGCTTCCAAATTTAAAGCAAAAGGAACGAGACAATATTGTCATTGAGGATATTGAATTTAATGATATTAGACGTACAGGATTAATGGGTAATATTGATAAAAAACGAACAATGCTTGCCGCTTATAAACGGAATGCAATGTCAGGAAAATCAAATTTTCATCCGATTTTTCCTGAGGATTTAAAATATAAAACTTGGAATGAAGTTGTTAAACCTGAATCAAAGGCTGTCGTAATTGCCATGATGGACACTAGTGGATCGATGGGTCTCTGGGAAAAATATATGGCAAGAAGCTTTTTCTTCTGGATGACAAGATTCTTAAGAACAAAATATGAGAAAGTTGATATCGAGTTTATTGCCCATCACACTGAGGCTAAAGTTGTCACAGAGGATGATTTCTTCTCAAAAGGTGAGAGTGGTGGAACAATCTGTTCATCCGCTTACCGAAAAGCACTTGAGGTTATAGAAGAAAAATATAACCCATCACGCTATAATATCTATCCATTCCATTTTTCAGACGGCGATAATTTAACTTCAGACAATGCGAGATGTGTGAAATTAGTCGGGGAACTTATGAAGGTTTCCAATATATTTGGTTATGGTGAAGTTAATCAGTATAATCGCCACTCAACCTTAATGTCCGCATATAAAAATATCAATGATGAGAAGTTCCGCTACTACATCCTCAAGCAAAAAGCAGATGTTTTCCAAGCAATGACGAGTTTCTTTAGAAAAGATGATGAGAATAAATTATATGCATAGTTAGAAAAGGCCCTGACTCATTTTATTTTGAGCAGGGCTTTATTTATGTTTAGGAAATTATAAAATTCTAGTACTGTGGATAAGCGCTAGGCATCCAGCTCCAGCGCCTAGCCACTCTTGGGTCTACAGCCACTCATGAATTGAAGGTAAAAAACACCTTCTATTCATGAGCGTCTTATTTGCCCGAGGCTGTTCAAGGCGCTTGCGCTTTTGTTCATCGTTTAGGAATTCAGGCATTTCATAAGTAATTCAGAAATATCTTCCTTACAAAAAAGATAATTTTAGGGCATGATAATAAAAAATATTAGGAATAAATAACAACTTATTTTTCTTTATTAACTCCGGAGGTTGGTTTTATTGGCAACAGAACTATTGATATTAGGAGTCCTAATTATTTTAAATGCCTTTTTTGCAGCATCTGAAATCGCATTGATCTCATTAAACGATAATAAAGTTAGGATAATGGCAGAAACTGGAGATAAAAAAGCGAAAATGCTCTATAGTCTCCTATCAGAACCTAGTCGTTTTTTAGCTACAATTCAAATTGGAATCACACTTGCCGGGTTTTTAGCAAGTGCATTTGCAGCAGAAAGCTTTGCAGGAAGGTTAGCAAAAACATTACATGAAATGGGTGTTCCGATCACTGAGGAATTATTAGGTACCATTTCAGTTATTGTGATTACACTAGTTTTATCCTATTTTACTTTAGTTTTAGGTGAGCTCGTACCTAAGCGACTGGCATTACAAAAGGCAGAAGCAATCTCAATGTTTGCTGTTATGCCTTTAACGATTTTATCTAGAGTATCATCACCATTTGTTAAATTATTGACATTATCAACAAATTTTATCGTTCGACTATTTGGAGTAGATCCAAATGCAGATGATGAAAATGTAACCGAAGAAGAAATACGGATGATGGTTGACGTTGGGAAAGAAAGAGGTACCATCCAAGAAACTGAAAAAATGATGATTAATAATATCTTTGAATTAGATAATAAAACAGTATCAGATATTATGACACATCGGACAAATATTATTGCTATTCCCTTTAATTATTCTTTACTAGAGACTGTACGCTTAGTGAATATTGAAAAATATACAAGGTTTCCGGTTTATGAAGATAAAATTGATCATATTGTTGGGATATTACATGTTAAAGATTTAATTCAGTTTGTTGAAAATTGTGATGAACAAACTTATAACTTAAAAGAATTACTCAGGGAACCCTATTTTGTTTTAGAATCAAAACGGATAGATGAACTATTTAAAGAAATGCAAATGAATAATATTCATATGGCGATTGCTATTGATGAATATGGGGGAACAGATGGAGTCGTGACAATTGAAGATGTTATTGAAGAGATTGTCGGGAATATCTTTGATGAATATGATGATCGAGGTTTAGATGAAGAAGAGATTTTGGAGCTTGATGACAAGACATATCTAATTCCTGGAATGACAAATCTTTATGTTGTGGAAGATTTATTAAATATCAATTTCCCAACGGAAGATGTTGATACATTAAGTGGTTTTGTTATTGGACAGTTAGGATATATACCTAATGAACATGAAAAACCTGAAGTTGAATTTGAAAACATTTTATTTAAAGTAGAAAAAATGGATGATAAACGAATTATGCTTCTGAGGGTATCAGAATTAGAAAAAGGTGAAATAGAAGAAAGTGAATAAATTAAAATGCCTGAAACCAATTTCTGAAATATGGAGTTGGTTTTAGGCATTTTAGTAGTAAAAATCTTAAGACATATGTAAAATGAACATTGACGTTCGAAATGAAAGGGGATACATATGACGTACTATGCTAATAAAGATCGATATCGTGATATGAAATATAATCGAGTTGGAAATTCTGGTTTGTTATTACCTGCTATTTCATTAGGGTTATGGCATAACTTTGGTGGAGTAGATCCATATGAAAATGGAAGAGCGATGTTGCGCAAAGCCTTCGATTTGGGAATTACCCATTTTGATTTAGCGAACAACTATGGACCACCACCAGGTAGTGCAGAAGAAATGTTTGGAAAGATAATGAAAACAGATTTTGCTCCTTATAGGGATGAGATGGTGATTTCAACGAAGGCTGGATACCACATGTGGGATGGTCCATATGGTGAATGGGGATCAAAAAAATACCTAATTGCAAGTCTTGACCAAAGCTTAAAACGTATGGGACTAGACTATGTTGATGTGTTTTATTCTCATCGTCCTGATCCAAACACTCCTTTGGAAGAAACAATGGGAGCCCTTGATCAAATTGTTCGACAAGGGAAGGCATTATATGTTGGGATTTCAAGCTATGATGCGGTCCAAACAGCTGAAGCAGTTAAAATTTTAAACAACCTAGGAACACCTTTACTAATCCACCAGCCTAGTTATTCCATGTTTAATCGTTGGATTGAGGATGGCCTACAGGATGTATTATCTGAAAATGGAGTAGGATCAATCGCATTCTGCCCATTGGAACAAGGGCTATTAACAAATAAATATATCTCAGGCATTCCATCTGATTCACGAGCAGCCAAGGCTAATACTTACTTAGATAAAGATAGAGTCACAGACCAAGTATTAAATCGTGTAAGTCTATTAAATGAGCTTGCTGTAGAACGAGGACAAAACCTAGCCCAAATGGCATTGGCTTGGGTCCTTCGCGAAGGACGTGTTACTTCGGCTCTCATCGGTGCTAGTAAGGTGAGCCAGATCGAAGAGAATGTTGCTGCACTAAATAACCTTGAATTTACTGCAGAAGAATTAGCTAGAATAGAAGAGATACTAAAAAAATAATTTCAATCTATAAGATGATTAATGGCTGACTATCATACTTAGACTTCACTAGTTTTGAAGATCTAATTGTTTTAGTCAGCTTTTTTGGCTCTTTCCTGCTCATTCTTACGAAACGACGAGATAAAAGTGAAATTTGGCGAGATCTCAGAGAAAAAAGATGAGACATCCTCGTAAAACGGCGTGATGAACCATCAAAAGTATTAGGTAGAAGATACGGCTGTTCAGATGGGAATTGTTATACTAGGTTAAAGTTTTGGATCAATCCTTTTATATATATTTTTAGTTAGAGGAAGATAGAAAACTCGAGCTTGGCTTTTCTTTTTAATAATCATTTTGCAATCTTAAAAAAGAAGGGGTATGATTTTTCTATCAGGTGTATTTTGTGGAGGGAATATGAAGGAATTAACATTTACATCATATGAACAATTTCAGCAATTTATTAAGCATAAGGCTATGGAAAAGGCAGTTATGAGAGGACTAAAGGATGAAAAATTATCCACATTTAAAACAGAATTTAAAGAAAGAGCAAATAAAATGTGGAAAGAAAATGATTGTGATCATTGGATAGAAAAGCATGGTTATGTAGTCATTACGGTTTGGAAGGATGAAATAGGCAAGAGGAAAATTGCGAGGGGACGGCCCAAAAAATTAGATTCTGACAAATTTAATCGTACAATTAATGTGCGACTTGATGAGGAAGCTTATGATAAACTCACCCAATACTGTAAGGAAAAAGACATCGAAATATCTGAAGCTATTAGGCAATTAATCAATAAACTCTAAATTAATAAGGACTTAATTGAACTATTATTAGGTTAGTGAATAAAGGCAACGCTCTAAGTAGCGTTGTTTTTATTTATCGTTTAAATTATAAAATTCTAGTACTGTGGATAAGTGCTAGGCATCCAGCTCCAGCGCCAAGCCCCTCTTGGGTCTACAGCCACTCATGAATTGAAGGTAAAAAACACCTTCTATTCATGAGCGTCTTATTTGCCTGGGGCTGTTCAAGGCGCTTGCGCTTTTGTTCCTAGTAGCAAGGGTAAAGAATCAAAATGTGGACATTTTATGAAGGTGTTGAAACAAATAAAAATAATTGGAAAATAATCCTTTTCACTTTTTATTTTTTGTGATACATTAAATACTGAAGTTGATAATCAATCTCATTAACACAGATTCTTGAAAATAGAACTTGCACATAAAAGCAGGTATATTTTTTTACATGCAAATGATAATGATTATCATAATTAGCACGCAACCATTTTTCAAGGGATGTTAGATATGTCAAAATTATATTTATGTATTGCACTGTTTCTACTATCTTGCTGCTCAATTTTTATAGGTGTCATTGATTTAACTCCGAAGGATTTACTTCAATTAACAGATGAAAATACAAAAATCTTACTGTTAAGCCGATTACCTAGATTAATTAGTCTTATTATTGCAGGAGTCAGCATGAGTATATGTGGTCTCATCATGCAACAGCTAACGAGAAATAAGTTTGTTTCACCTACAACAGCAGGTACAATGGATTCTGCAAGATTAGGTGTACTAGTATCAATGCTGTTATTTACTTCTGCGAGTCCCATTCAGAAAATGATTGTTGCCTTTATATTTGCCCTTGTCGGTACGTTTCTATTTATGAAAATATTAGACAAAATTAAATTTAAAGATACAATTTTTATTCCACTTGTCGGACTTATGTTTGGTAATATTATAGGCTCGATCACCACCTTCTTTGCGTATAAACATGACCTTATTCAAAATATTGGATCATGGCTTCATGGTGATTTCTCACTCATTATGAAAGGAAGATACGAGCTTTTATACATAACGATTCCGTTCGTTATCTTGGCATATCTATTTGCAAATAAATTTACAGTTGCAGGTATGGGTGAGGATTTTTCAAAAAATCTTGGCCTTCATTATCGAAAAATTGTTAATATTGGTCTGGTAATTGTGGCGCTTATCACAACTAGTGTTGTGTTAACAGTCGGGGTAATTCCATTCCTCGGATTGATCGTTCCAAATATCGTCAGTATTTACCGAGGTGATCATTTAAGAAAGAGTTTGCCAGAAACAGCGCTGTTAGGAGCAGTATTCGTATTATTTTGCGACATCATTGGTCGAATCATTATCTTCCCATACGAAATATCTGTGAGTGTTATTGTCGGTGTGCTCGGAAGTGTGATTTTTGTGTACTTGTTAATGAGGAGAAGGGCATATGCGTAAGAAGACACTGATACTATTAGGAATGGTCATAATTGCAGTAGCGTGCTTTATCTTTTACGATATCGGGCCAAATATGGATTATGTCCTCCCTAGAAGAGTTACAAAGGTTGCAGCTATCATCGTTACAGGTGCTGCCATCGCCTTTTCAACAATTATCTTTCAAACGATAACAAATAATAGAATCTTAACACCAAGTATTATTGGCCTTGATGCCTTATACATACTCTTACAAACTATTATTATCTTTATTGCTGGTTCGATGTCATTTTTTATCTTAAATGATTATGTTAACTTTCTACTTGGCGTCGTATTAATGGTTATTTTCTCAACATTATTATTTGGGTTCTTGTTCAAGCGGGAAGAAAATATTTATTTTCTATTGTTAATTGGCATAATTATTGGAACATTATTCGGAAGCCTATCAGAATTTATGCAAATATTGATTGATCCAAATGAATTTTTAATGGTGCAATCAAGAATGTTTGCTAGCTTTAATAATATACAAACAGACCTTCTAGTGATTTCGGTAATTTTAATGGCATTAGCTATCATCTATTATCTACCTAACCATAAATATTTAGATGTGCTTTCATTAGGGAGAGAGCATGCGATTAATTTAGGGGTAGACTACGATTTAGTAGTGAAAAAGTTATTAATCGTTGTGGCGATTTTGATCGCTATTTCAACTGCTTTAGTCGGTCCGATTACATTTTTAGGACTACTGGTTGTCAATGTGACACACGAATTCTATAAAACTTACAAGCATAAACACTTAATTATGGGCTCAATCTTAATTAGTATTTTGGCTTTAGTAGGTGGTCAATTCATCGTAGAAAAGATATTTACGTTCTCAACAACAGTTAGCGTTATTGTTAATTTTATAGGAGGCGTGTATTTTATCTATCTACTATTAAAGGAGAATCGATCATGGTAGAGGTAAAAAAAGCAACGAAGAAATATGGACAGAAAACAGTAGTAGATGATGTTTCTGTTAAGATTGCAAAAGGGAAGATTACTTCATTCATTGGTCCAAACGGTGCTGGTAAAAGTACACTTCTATCTGGTATCAGTCGGCTTATCAAGGTGGATGAAGGTGAAATATATATAGGTGATCAAAATATTCAAAATGTAAAAACAAATGATCTTGCAAAGCAAATTTCAATTTTGAAGCAGGCGAATTCAATCAATATTCGTTTAACTGTAAGGGAACTCGTTGCCTTTGGACGTTTCCCATATTCTCAAGGTCGCCTAACAGATGAAGACTGGGAGGCTGTCGATGAAGCTATTGCTTATATGGGACTAGATGATCTACAAGAACGCTTTTTAGACCATTTAAGTGGAGGGCAGAGACAAAGAGCCTATATCGCAATGGTTATCGCACAAAATACAGAATATGTCTTACTAGACGAACCACTAAATAACTTAGATATGAAGCATTCTGTGCAGATCATGAAAAATTTGCGAAAACTTGTAGATGAGCTTGGAAAAACAGTAGTGATTGTCCTACATGATATTAACTTTGCATCCTGTTATTCAGATTATATTGTTGGTTTAAAGGATGGCAAGGTAGTAAGAGATGGAACAAAGGATGAAATAATGGATACCGAAGTTCTAAAGGAAATCTATGATATGGATATTCCTGTGCAGACAATTAATGGCCAAAAAATCTGTGTTTATTTTTCTTAATGGTAATAACGATTTTGTTTTGTAGTCAATGAATGGGGGAAACCCCTTTATTTTAACAGTCATAGTGATAATGATTATTATTGTTAATTGTCGTAACTTCAGATGCAAAATCTATAATAAAAAAATTTATGAGGTGATAGTAATGAAGAAATTAGTAACATTATTAATGACAGCATTATTTATTTTCGTACTTGCTGCTTGTGGAGCAGAAACAACAAGTGAAGAGCCTAAGGCAAAAGAAGCATCAACTGAAGCTGCTTCTGAGGATACAACAGAAGGTGCTGAAGCAGAGAGTGAAGAAATTACAATCACACATGAATTAGGTGAAACAACGTTAATGACAAATCCAGAAAAAGTCGTAGTTTTTGACTTTGGGGTTCTTGATACTTTAGACAAACTAGGTATTGAAGTTGCAGGTCTTCCACAAGATAATGTTCCAGACTATTTATCAAAATATACAAGTGAAGATTATACGAATGTAGGAAGTCTGAAAGAAATTGATTATGAAAAATTAAGTGAAGTTGCTCCTGATTTAATTATTATTTCCGGCAGACAAAGTGATTTCTATGAAGAATTATCAGAAATTGCACCAACTATCTACCTTGGTGTAGATACAACGAAATATATGAAATCTTTTGAAGGAAACATGAACACAATTGGTCAAATCTTTAACAAACAAGAAGATGTAGAGAAAGAAATTACAGCAATTAAGGAAACAATTACTTCAGTAGGAGATGCTGCTGCTGATAAAAATGCACTTGTTATTCTTTTAAATGATGGTGCTATTAGTGCATATGGGTCTGGCTCACGCTTTGGAATTATCCATGATGTAATGGGTGTCCCAGCAGTTGATGATGGAATTGAAGCCTCTACACACGGACAAAAGGTAACATTCGAATACATTGTTGAAAAAGACCCAGATTATCTATTTGTTGTCGATCGTACAGCGGTGGCAGGTGGTGAGACATCTGCAGAGGAAGCTTTAGAAAATGAATTAATTAAAGGCACAAAAGCTTATAAAAATGATAACATTGTTTATCTAGATCCAGCGGTATGGTATTTATCTGGCGGCGGATTAGTTTCTGTAAATGAGATGGTAAAAGAAGTAGAAACAGGATTAAAATAAGGTTAGGAGAAAAACAGTGGAACCAAAATGGTCCACTGTTTTTCTTGTCGTTTAGGAAATTATAAAATTCTTGAACTGTGGATAAGCGCACGACATCCAGCTCCAGCGCTTTTGTTCTTAAAGAATGAATTTTCTCTAATAACCAATAATAGTAATCATCATATTATTTTGTGTGAAGGGGAGCAGCATGCTTAAGTATAATAAACAATCAAAAAACATAGAAAGAATTGAATCGTTTACACTTCCAACCACTGACGAGATTATTTGGTTTCATATTGAAAATAAGTCATATCAAAAAACACTTGATACAATAACTGAACAGTTAAAGGTACATCCTTTAGCTCAACGGTTTATGGAAGAGTTTAGTGATCTTCCAAAAGTAAATATATTTAAGAATGAAGCTGTTATCTCATTATTTTCAATTGAAGAGGATTTTCAACCGGTAAAAATAAACATACTTGTTGGTACTAATTTCATCATTACGCGTGAGCAAGATAGTAATCTTCACTTACTTTCAGAAATTATAAAACACTTTGAAGAAAATCCTGAGCATATGTCCCATACTGGTTATATTTTGTATCGGATCATTGATAAAGTATCGATCGAGTTTCTTCGTGCAGTTGATGAAATCGCCGATGAAATTCAAGCTTTAGAAAAAAGTGTATTTAAAGATCCATTCGAAAATAAGATTGGCAAAAAGGCGTATCGCTGGAAAGCAAGATTACATGATTTAAGGCAAATTATTGAACCTCAAGAAAACGTCATTAAATCAATTGGTCAGTCAGAATTTCCTTATATAAATGAAGATTCGGGGTTCTATTTTCAGGACTTACAACACAATTATGCTCGGATCATTAGTGCCTTTGATACGTTTATAGAAAACATGGCAAGCATTTTCAACCTACAGCTTTCATTAAAATCAGATCATACAAACACAATTATGAAAACGCTAACTCTTGTAAGTGTGATTTTTATTCCAATGACCTTTATTGCAGGATTATATGGGATGAATTTTGAATACATGCCTGAATTGAAATGGGACTATGGGTATTTATATGTACTTTTGTTGATTTTTGGATTAGGAATTGGAATTGCTTTGTATTTTAGAAATAAAGGTTGGTGGGGAAAAAAGGGTGAATCTGAAAAAACAAAATGATCATGATTAATAAAAAGAATTTTGCAGAATGGGGTTTGCTGATGACAAATTATTCCTAACTGTATTTTTCGTTTTCTAACTTCAAAAATAACTTCTGTCTAGTACGTTTGTACTTTAAGAAAGGCTGTTTTCGCAAACTTTGTTGCTATTTACCAAGTTGTACGGTGTGGTTGATTTCCGCTCCAGATGCTCGCTTTCCGCGTGGCGGGCGGTGAGCCTCCTCGGCGTAATCGCCTGTGAGATCTCACCTGTCCCGCTACTCCCGCAGGAGTCTCGCAATCGTTCCAATCAACCTAAAACAGTTTTTGTTTTAAAAGCAACAATCTCTTAGAAAAGAGCCTTAAGAAATGATTTTCAAATTTGGAACGATAAATATACTTATCTGTTTATGGAATATATCGAACTTTCGTTCTATACCATATATTTCCCATATGTTATAATGTGAAAAAATGCTTGGAGTGATTTCTATTTTTAATTTAGAGGGTATATTCAAAGAAAGTAACTCCTCTTTTTTAGAAAAGGAACAGAGGAGATTAACAGAACTATATAGTCTTAATCTCATTGGTACTCCAGAGGAAAAATCATTTGATCAAATAACAAATTTGGCAAGTAGGCTTTTTGGGGTTCCAATATCTCTTATAACATTAATAACCGAAGAAAAACAATGGTTTAAATCTTGTGTTGGGCTTCCAGACAATTTGAAGGAATCGCGCTCAACTGAACGAAGTGCTGCATTTTGTCATTATGTAGTTGCTGATGGGAACCCATTAGTTGTGCAGGATTCTTTAATGGATGATAGATTTATTAATAATCGCTTTGTAAAAGAATATAATATACGCTTTTACGCAGGTGCTCCTATTATTACGAAACATAATAATGTTTTAGGTTCATTATGTATTATAGATACAAAGCCTCGTTTATTTAGTGAAGACGAGTTAAACACTTTAATTGATTTAAGCAACTGGGTAACTGCAGAAATAGAACTAAAAGCTGATTTAATTGAGAGAACAATTAGTGAACAATCCATTCGAACGCTATATGAAGTGACAAGTAATAACGAGTTAAGTTTTCAAGATAAATTAAGAAATCTTTTGACATTAGGATGCAAGCGGTTTAATTTTCCTAATGGTGTTGTATCACGGATTAAGAAAGACCAATATGAGGTTCTTGAAGCAATTGGTGAATCAGGAGATTTCTTAACGCCAGGTGATCTACTTCCTTTAACAGATACGTTTTCATCAAAAGTAGCTGCTTCTTTAGAGCCGGTCCATATAAAAGATTCATATAATCAATACACGGTTAATGGATTTAAGATAGACGAATATATAGGAGCACCTATATTTGTAAATAAACAATTTTATGGTACGTTTTGTTTTATATCAGGAAGTCATGATGTACGAACGATATCTTCCTCAGATTTAGAGTTTTTACAATTAATGGCACAGTGGATTGGGAATGAACTGGAACGATTACAATCTGAAGCAAAACTAAAAGAAAGTCAGGAACGTTTGCAGCAAATTGCAAATAATATTAAGGAAGCATTTTGGATGTTTGATATAAAAAAGGAAAAACTCCTATATATGAGTTCCGCATGGTTTGATCTTTCTGGAATTACTATTGAAGATTTTAACCAAAATCCTACGTATTGGTTGAATGCTATTCATCCTGATGACCTTGAACACACAGTCAATCGTTTTAAAAATATAAAAGAAAGTGGAGAATTTGATTATCGGTTGTTTCATACAAATGGAACGATGCGTTGGATTCGTAATCGAATTGTACCAATTTTTAATAAAGAAGGAATGGTCTATAGAATAGCTGGAGTTGCGGAAGATATTACCGATTCTAAAATTAAGGAAGAATTACTACGAAAATCCGATAAGCTTGCAGCGGTTGGACAATTAGCGGCCAGTATTGCTCATGAAATTAGAAATCCATTAACTAGTATTAAAGGATTTATGCAATTACTTAATAATGAACAATTTTCATTTAAAGAGATATTACTATCAGAGTTTAATCAAATTGAAAATTTTATTAATGAAATTCTCATGCTTGCAAACCCTCATCATGAAACAAATTATAAGAAAAGGGATATTGTTAAGTTAATACAAGAAGTTGTGAATGCAATTGAAGGACAAGCCAACTTACATGATATCCAGTTTTCCTTAAAAATGTATGAAGAAACAATATCCATTCTTTGTGATGAGAATCAGATTAAACAGGTATTCCAAAATATTATTGAAAATGCAGTTGAGTCGATGCCTGATGGTGGATTGGTATCTATTGAAATTGGAACGGAAATGGAACAGTTTGTGTATGTCTTAGTTGAAGACCAGGGTATAGGCATCACAAAAGAAAGACTTTCGAAACTAGGGGAACCTTTTTACTCCAATAAAGAAAAAGGTAGTGGTTTAGGATTAATGATAAGCTATAAAATTATCCAAAATCATAAAGGTAGAATTGAATTTACGAGTCAGCTCAACATGGGTACAAAGGTGAAGATTTTATTACCTATAGAATATTAAAATATATGTAGAAATGCCCTTCTTAATTTAGTTTGAGAGGGGTTTTTTGCACGCTTTTATGATGTATTAAGAATTGCGTATCTCACATTTAATAAGGTCAGAGGAGCTTAAATAAACGTTTGTTTAAATGCATATTGGCTAAGAAACATCAAATACTAGAAGAAAAAGTGACTTTTGGAGGCATGTATGAATACGCTGATAATCCTGGTACATCCTTGTGAGGATAGTTTTAATCATGCTATATGCAATAAAGTAACAAATCATTTAATACATAAAAACTATGAGGTTAAAGTAAGGGATTTGTATAAACTGAGATTTAATCCTATATTAACAGAGGACAATCATACAAGCTTTTATCAAACGAAACTTCCTAAAGAAATTCAATTAGAACAGAATGAGATATCTTGGGCGGAAAACTTAATTTTTATTTTCCCTTCTTGGTGGTGTGGTATGCCTGCAATGATGAAAGGGTATTTTGATCGTGTATTTACCAATGGATTCGCTTTTAGATTTGAAAAAAGTCAAGTAGATGGACTTCTTAAAGGAAAGAAGGCAGTTATTTTTCAGACAACTAGCCAAACTGAGGAGTTTATGAAGCCTAATCAACTTGTATCATCAATGGAAACAGCGATGGATGTTGGTATTTTTGATTACTGTGGAATAGATGTTATCACCCATAAATTCTTCTTTTCTGTTCCGCATATTGATAAAGAATCGAGAGAAAAGATGTTGAAAGAGGCAGAAGGTATTGTTGATATTTTATAAAATGTAAAAGATGAAAAGATGGGGGACAGTCCCCTATTTACAAAATTTTAACAATTAAAGGTGTAATTCTATGTACTCTGTTAATATTGGTAATCATAGCTGTGATATAATAAACCTATTAATAGAGGAAAGAGTGGAAGGTAATGAAGAAGCTATCATATTTATTGATTGTTGTTGGTCTTTGTATAGTTGCTTATGCTGTATGGGAAATTGCTGATACAAAGATGCAAACTTCTAAGACTTTAGATGAGGCAAAAGCAATTGTTGAATCTCCGCCTAGTAAAGAAGTGTATAAAGTAGAGGACGGAACATTTAAACCGCCAATGGGTGAAGCAGTCGGCATTTTACAAATTCCAAGATTGAATGCGGATTTACCTATCGTTGAAGGAACGGATCCTGATGATCTTGAAAAAGGGGTTGGGCACTATAAAGGCAGCTATTACCCGGATGAAAAGGGCCAAATTGTCTTGTCAGGGCATCGTGACACGGTGTTTCGTAAGGCTGGAGAACTTGAAATAGGCGACTCACTTGAAATTGTCCTACCATACGGCAACTTTGAATATGAAATTACTGAAACGAAAATTGTGGAATCAGATGATTTAAGTATCATTACCCTGCAAAATGAAACAGAAGAGCTTCTCCTCACAACATGTTATCCATTCAGCTATGTCGGAAATGCTCCACAACGATATATTATTTATGCTAAAAAGAAGACAGTTTAATACGCTGTAATACGTAATTAGCCTGAGTCCGATTTGATAAGGACTCAGGCTATTTGTTTTTAATGGATAAAGGCTCTTTTCTAAGAGATTGTTGCTTTTACCTTTAGCTAGCATGTAATGAAGGTTGATCAAGGGAAATCTTCTTTCGATAAACAATTTTTGATAGTGTAATGCTAAATTCGTATAACAGCAATAACGGCACAATGACTAAAATGTCAGATATAAAATCAGGTGGTGTAATAAAAACGGATATTACAATTAAGATAAAATAAGAAATCTTTCTTGTTTTTGCAAGTTTCTGTGGATTAATAATACCTAGTCTTGTTAAAAACATAAAGACTGCTGGCATCTCAAATAAAAATCCAAAAGGTAATGTAAGGTTAATCATAAAGCGAAAGTATTTATCTACAGTAAAAAATGTTTCAAATTGATTTCCTGCTAGACTTTGTAAAAAGCCTAGTACGATTGGGAATAATAAAAAATAACCGAAGGCAATTCCTAAAATAAATAAGATAAAAATACCTGGGATAAATGCTAATGTTACACGTTGTTCCTCTTTTTTTAATCCAGGTTTGACAAATAACCATACTTGAAAAGCAGCAATAGGAATAGTTAGTGTGATTGCGCTAAATCCAGCAATCGCCATATATACCCAAAGGATATCTCCAGGACCTAATATGGCTAATTTATCATCTAGGTCTTTTACTAAGAAGTCATGAATATCCTTTACGAAAATAAAGGAGACAGTCAGAAAAATAATAAAGGAAATCAGCGTAATAATGATTCGTTTTCGTAACTCTCCTAAATGTTCAATAACGTTCTTTTCTGTTAAATCCATATGTAAAGCTCCTTTCTGAAAAAGAAAACAAAACACTATGTTTTCAGCTTTATAAGAGAAAAAAATGTAAGCAGGCAACTGAATTGACCCACTTACATCTTTCCTTTTTAGCTACCTGTCTTACTTTTGGAATTATCAATCGCTTGAAGCTGTTTTACATCCTCTGAGTGATTCTTTTCCTTACTATCTCCATTTACTAGATCATTTGTTGCTTTTTTGAATTCTTTTAAGGTTGATCCGAAAGCTCGTCCTATTTCAGGAAGCTTTGAAGGACCGAAAATAATTAATGCGATCACTAGGATTATGATTAGTCCGGGAATACCTATGTTTTGTAACATATGAAACCTCCAATATATAAGTAATAGTTTGTTTAAAGGATAGGCATGCCATTTCTATGGAGTGCAGCTGCTTCTAGAACAGACATCCCTTGATTTTCAGCAAAAGCAACAAGCTTATCTGAAACAATAGGTGCAAAATTACTTGGTGGTGCGGCATGTCCCATTAGACGTTGTCTTGCAGAGTTACGACGTGCAAAAGGACCCCAAATTGCAAAAGTTATTCCAGGAGTCTGACAATTAACAAAAAAGGTTTTTCCGTCTGGAGAGAAGGTAGGGCCGGCTAATTCACTCCCGTTTAGGCGGTTTTCTGCAAATACGTAAACCTCACCCTCAGGAGTTAAGCCGATCATTCTGTCTGAATCTCCACCATCTTCTGCAATCCATAAATCTCCCCAAGGTGTAATGCAAATATTATCAGGTGCCTCTAAATCATTTGCATCTGAAGATTCATAAAATAACTCTAACGTGTTAGTTGCAGGAATATAGCGATAAACACGACCTTTTCTTGCATCACCAGCAGAAGTATCATCAAACCAGAAAACTCCTCCTGCAAAATAGGCACCCTCTAGACGACTAAATATAATACATCCTTTTTGCTCAGCTTCAAGAGTTGGCTTCTCAGGATCTACATCTTTCCAAACAATCCCGAACTTTTGACCTTGATTAAAGGAACTTGCTAACGTATGTCCGATTTCTTCAATAGCAGCAGCTTGTAGCTTTCCACCTTTTTGAAGAGCTCCAGGTTTTCTGCTTGTATCGTTTGGAATAAAACGATATAAAAAGCTTTTTGAAGCATCCTCAGTAAGGTAAACATAGCCAGTTGCAGGATCAATAGCTGTTGCCTCATGGGAAAAGGCACCCATTTCTTTAATTGGCGTTTTGGATAGGTTATTTTCAGGTTCATTAGGATCGACTTCAAATACATAGCCGTGACCTTCATTCATTGTTTCTTCACAAGTTAACCAAGTGCCCCATGGTGTTGCCCCTCCAGCACAATTACGAATTGTACCAGCGGAAGTAATATACTCTTTTACAACTTCACGATTAGGTGTAACAACAAGCGCTGATGTACCACCTGTTTTGCTCTTGTCATACGGGTTCTTTCCTTCAACAGGATACTTTGTGTTTCCACTAAGCTCATGATTCCGAACAAGAATCGTTGAATTATGAGGTCCAGAAAAAGCAGCCATTCCATCAAACATTGCTGGAATTGGACGTCCATCTGAAAGCTGTCCACCCTCTTCAGAGATAATTTTGTAATGGAAACCTTGTGGAAGATCTAAAATTCCATTGGGATCCTTTACAAGTGGACCATACCCACCAAATCCGCTCGTAGCTGTCCCTGATGCAGCAAAACCTTTTTTTGCATTTGCAAGTGAGAACACACCTGTAGCTCCTAAAGACAATGCAACTGTACTCATACCTCCAACCTTTAAAAAGTCCCTACGATTCATGTTTTTAAACTCTTTTTGGTTTTTCAATGGAGATCCCTCCTTGATATTTTGAGATGAGTTTCATTGCTGTAAGTCTATGTACAAGCTACCAATTGAATATTAACGAAATGCATGTGTTATGTTAATGTTTTATTAATTAAGAAAAACAAGTAAAAAGCACCAGTCTTTAAGTAGGTTATAGGTAATAACACAACCCTTAAATTCTGGTGCTAAACTTGATTTAGTTAGGTAATTAGTAGTAGTGTTATGCTTTCTTTACTAATGGCAGTATGTCCTTTGGGAGCTCAGCCTCAACATCTATTTCTTCACCTGTTAATGGATGAAGAAGAGAAACCTTCGCTGCATGGAGGGCTTGCCTGCTAATGATCCCTTTTTTCCCACCATATAAAACATCTCCAATAATCGGGTAACCAATTGAGCTTAAATGTACCCGAATTTGATGGGTTCTCCCTGTATCAAGCTGAAGAGATACAATCGATAGATTATTAGCTGGTAGATATTGTTCTACTTGATAATGTGTCAACGCCTTTTGACCTTTGGGGGAAACTCTCCTCCGTGTAGCGTGATGTCGGTCTCTTCCGATCGGTTGGTTAATTTCTCCTTTTAAATGAGGTAATTTTCCTTCGACAATAGCCATATATGTACGTTTAATCTTTCTTAGCTCTAGAGCTTGATCCAGAAGGGAATGGGCTAAGTCATGTTTTGCAAATATGATTGCACCAGACGTATCTTTATCTAGCCGATGGATATGTCTGATTTTTAATTGGAGACCGTTCATTTGATAATAAAAGGCAATATGATTTGCTAAAGTTCCTTTTTGCTCAGGATCATTCGGATGCGTGTCAATTCCTGCTTTTTTATTGACGATTAACAAATGATCATCTTCATATAGAACATCAATAGGTCGATACTCAGGTATTACTCCGAAATCTTCATTCTTAAATATATGTAAATATAAGCGGTCACCAAGATTAAGTCTATGATTGACGTCTGCTTTGCTATCATTTTTTTTTATAGCTGATTCATTATTCCACTTCTGGATAAGCGCTTTAGAAACACCGAGTTCCTTTGAAAGGAAGTGAAAAACGGTGTTAGGAGTCCATTCACTAGGAATTACAATTTCTAGCCATTCGCCTATTTTTTTCAAGCTGATCACCAATCCTTTTATGTACGTGTTGTTTTTATATTAGGGAAGGGAAATTTTCTCCCTTTCCACGGACTAACTGCCAAGCCTTCTCACTCAGTTAGTTCTCCCGTAGTAGTGTCGCAGATTTCCTTTATTTATTAACAGTGTTGTTTTAAAGAGCCTTTTAAAAAGTATACAGAACTAATAATGGATGTACAATCTAGTTCCGGTAACACTTACCTCTGCAATGTCGAAATAGAGTGTGGTATGCTTACTATAGTTAAGATAAAGAAGAATGGAAGATTTGAAGAACTTGGCTTATCGATAGCCTTGGTTTTTTAAATATAAGACTCTAAAAAGGGTGATAGTAATGAAGGTTGTTGTTGCGTCAACAGAAGAACAAGAACGTCATATAGATGAGCTTGTTGAACAAATATATACGGAAGTATTTCCAAGGTTTTTCCCAGATACTGAAATTAAAACCTTAAAAGGCCAAAAAGTGTTACAGCCCCAGGATTCAGATCAAATGTATAATGGTACATTGAAAGATGCCTTTCAAATTATTTCTAGTCTCCAAGCTGTCATTGCCGTATTGGAACATATTAACGATTGCAAGAATGAACGGGAGTATCAAGAAATGTTTGAACGTAATTGCAATAATTTAAATGAATATGGATACTTTTTCCCACTATCATTTTCTCAATTTAAAGAGGCTAAGAGTCAGGACGGGGAATTCAGTCAGTTTATTAAGCCGGCAAATAGCTTGATAATATAAGTAGAAAACGCGGTCCTTTACTGGAACCGCGTCTTTTTGCTTATTGTAGAAATATCAATAAAGATTAGCCTCAGACTTCAGATCGAAATCCAAGTATTTCTTTACTCAGCCTTCCAATCTGTTAACAGAGTATGGAAAGCTTCTTCTGTATTAGATCCCTCACTACGAGCAACTTCTTTTCCATCTTTGTAATGGACAAGAGTTGGGGTAGCATTAATTCGGTATTGATTCCAACCATCTTCGTACTCTAATAAGTTAAATTGATTGATTTCAACACCAACCTCTTCAGCTACAGGCATAAGAACTGGTGTAGTAACCTGACAGTGTTCACAAGTAGGGCTAAAGAAATAGACAATCATATCCTCTTTATCTTCTAACTTTTGTTCTAACTCATCAGGAAGAATGATGTTTTGATAATTAGGATCATCTAATTGATCTATTGTGGCAGTATGTAAATCAGACTTTCCGTATACATTGCCTTCTGCCTTTTCACTTTTTTGATAGGTTGTTACAAATGCTAAAGTTCCAAAGAGAACAATAATAATTGCACCAAAAATAAGTATTTTTTTCAACTTAACGACCTGCCTTTTTTAAAATTAGTATGCTTGTAATGAAAATGATGATAAATGCTATCAGTGCCAAGAAAGGGATGGTAATAAACCCAAGCCAGTTTATGTATTCACCAGTACAAGGAACGATACCACATGAAATTGATTTTTCACCCAAAAAATCAATCTTTTGGATGCTGTAATGGTAGATGGAAATACATCCGCCAATCGCTGATAGAATTAGTGAATAAAGAGCGATCGAAGCATCTTTTTTAAATACGCCAATTCCTAAAATAATAACTAACGGATACATAAATATTCGTTGGTACCAACAAAGTTCACATGGTGTATATTCTAATATTTCTGAAAAGTAGAGGCTTCCCAGTGTAGCAATAAAAGAAGCAATCCAGCCAATAGACAATAAATTTTCAACTCGCTTTTCATTCGAGCTCGACATGACATCCCCTCGCAATTACTATGTTTTCTTAAATTATAGTCGTTCCACAATGGACTGTAAAATGGATAGACTGTGAATTTGCAGGAAATTATTGTTGAATTTAACTTAATTTTAATAATCGAACGAAATGTAAGCATGATTACTTATTAATTTTCACTGATATTTTACAAAATATCCATGATAAAAACTTCTATAAATAAAGTTCAAACAACTGCCCATACTATGATTCGAAAGGGGTGGATCATCTTGAATACAATTCAAGAATGTATGACAACTAATGTAGAAACTGTATCTTCTAATCAAACGATTAAAGAAGCTGCAGAAATCATGAGCCAAAATAATGTTGGTTCGATTCCAGTTGTAGATAATGGTCAGCTTAAAGGAATTATTACGGACCGTGATATCACGACTCGTTCAACTGCACAAGGTGGAGATAGTAATACACCTATTTCACAAGTCATGTCGACAAACCTTGTCTCAGGACATACATCAATGTCCACAGAGGAAGCAGCAAAGGTAATGGCACAGCATCAAATTCGCCGCTTACCTATCGTTGAAAACAATCAGCTAGTAGGTATCGTCGCTCTCGGAGACTTAGCAACTAACCAAATGTCAGATCAGGCTGCAGGAGTAGCATTAACAAACATTTCTGAGCCAAATAAAACATCATAAGCAAAGAAGGGGTAGGCACTTTTGCCTGCCTCTTTTTCATGGTGTTAAATAAGGTTTATGGTTGAAATTTTATTATCAAGGTGGTTCAAATAATAAGGTAGTGGTTAAATAATGAGTTCAATCAAGACCATTTGGCTTCATAAACTCATAACATTGGGCTGAAGAATGAAAAACTAATCCAATTTTTGTATAATACATAAGAGGTGATGAAATCCATGATAAAAGCAATTATTTTTGACTTTGATGGTTTGATTTTAGATACAGAAACGCATGAATATGAAGTATTATGTGAAATTTTTGCAGAACATGAATGTGAATTACCATTAAGTATTTGGGGGAAATTGATTGGTACAAAATCAGATTTTAGTCCTTTTACATATCTTGAAGAACAAGCTAAAAAAGCACTTGACCATAATGAATTGTCAAACCTACAGAAAGAGCGATTTTCGCAAAGAATTGCTCAAGAAAAGACAAGACCAGGTGTTATTGACTATTTAGAAGCAGCCAAAACACTTGGCCTAAAAATAGGGCTTGCTTCTAGCTCGAATTACGAATGGGTGTCATCTCATTTAAAAAGACTAAATCTATTAGATCGTTTTAAATGTATTCGGACTTCTGATCATGTTGAGTTTGTAAAACCTGACCCTGCATTATATTTAGAAGCAGCAAAATGTCTTGGGGTAAAACCTGAGGAGTGCATTGCTTTTGAAGACTCAGCAAATGGTGCGTTAGCAGCGAAGCGTGCAGGGATGAAATGCGTAACTGTACCAAACACAGTTACAAAAGATTTAGTTTTTTGCCAAGTAGATCACAGCTTAGAATCAATGGCACATATGGAACTAAAGGAATTAATCTCGTTTTTAGAATAGCAATAAAGGGTAATATATCATTGAGATATTTATTTCAAAGGAGCTACCATCATGTCAGAAGAGCTAGATTTATCTAAATTTGAGAAAAAAATGATTATACGTAATATCGAAGAGAGTGATATTGATGAACTTTTAAAGCTTCAAAATAAATGTTTTCCAGGTATGACACCTTGGAAGCGAGAACACCTTGAAAGTCATATAGAGCATTTTCAAGATGGTCAGTTTTGTGCGGAATTAGAAGGGAAAATCATTGGTTCATGCTCTAGTTTGTTAATCAACTTTGATGAATATGATGATCGTCATACATGGGATGATATTACTGATAATGGTTATATTACAAACCATAATCCAGACGGATACAATATGTATGGAATTGAAGTGATGGTACATCCAAACTACCGTCGCATGAAAATAGGACACCGTTTATATGAGGCTAGGAAGGACTTAGCTAGAAGATTAAACTTAAAAAGCATAATCATTGGTGGACGAATCCCTAATTATTACAAATATGCAGATGAATTAACACCTAGAGAATATGTGCAGCAAGTTACATTACATAAAATATATGATCCAGTTCTATCTTTCCAACTTTTAAATGAATTTACATTGATGAGAATAAACCCAAATTATTTATCAGATGATTTAGCTTCATATAAGTATGCAACACTTATGGAATGGAATAACGTTGATTATCAGCCTAATACAAAGCGTTATTATAAAACATCTCATCCAGTCCGAGTATGTGTTGTGCAATATATGATGAAACAAATTAACTCCTTTGAGGAATTTGCAAAGCAAGTAGAGTATTACACAGATGTTGCATCAGATGCTGGTTCTGATTTTGCAGTGTTTCCAGAAATTTTCACAACTCAGCTTATGTCCTTCCATGATGAAAAAGTACCAAGTAAAGCAATTCAAAAATTGACAGAGTATACGGAAGAATATATTGAGCTTTTCACTGAATTGGCAGTCCGTTATAACGTGAATATTATCGGCGGTTCACATGTTGTTGAGGAAGAAGGGCGAATTTACAATATTGCTTACTTATTTAGACGTGACGGAACAATTGAGAAACAATATAAACTTCATATTACCCCAAATGAAAGAAAATGGTGGGGGATTAGCCGTGGAGATCAAGTGAAGGTGTTTAATACAGACTGTGGTAAAATTGCAATCCAAATTTGCTATGACATTGAATTTCCAGAGCTTGCAAGAATTGCGACTGATAAAGGAGCTAAAATCATTTTCACGCCGTTTTGTACGGAGGATCGTCAAGGTTATTTAAGAGTTCGTTATTGTGCTCAAGCACGTGCAGTTGAAAATCAAATCTATACAGTTATCGCTGGAACTGTCGGTAACCTACCACAAACAGAAAATATGGACATTCAATATGCCCAATCAGCTATTTTCGCACCATCTGATTTTGAATTTGCGCGAGATGGAATCGTTGTGGAATGTAATCCAAATATTGAAATGGTGGCGATTGGGGACGTTGACTTAGAGATCTTAAGACGCCAACGACAATCAGGAACTGTGAATCAATTAAAAGATCGAAGAAAGGATATTTATTCGATTAATTATAAAAAGAATCATTAATGATTTTGTAGGCTGACTCACGACTGGGTCAGTTTTTTCGTAGTTAGCAGAACTGCAAAATTCTTGTACTATGGAAAACACTTTGACATCCAGCTTCAGCGCTTTTATTCTAAAGCTATCCCAAATGTAAAAAAGTTCTCAAATAAAAATCAAGAAGCAGTCGTCGGCTTTTGTCGATCAATTAATATGTTAAAAAAGTAAAAAATAAAGTGTATTCTACTTATTAATATTAATCTACTTTTACAAAGTTGTTCTAAAATAACTTCTTAATACTAACCCTCTCAAAGGTAGTCGAAAACTGCAGAATTTGTAGAAATTCAATTACGTGGAAAGTCCTAGAATATGCTAAAATAGGAATGTTATTTCGAGAGAATACTATGAAAAAATCCAGGAGGTAAAGATGAGCTGGGAACAAAGCTATCAACGTTGGAACAATAAACAAGATTTAGATCAAGAATTACAAACTCTATTAACTGAAATTAAAGGCAATGAAAAGGTGTTAGAAGATTGCTTTTACAAGGATTTAGAATTTGGAACGGGTGGAATGCGCGGAGAAATTGGTCCGGGTACAAACCGTATGAATTTATACACTGTTCGTAAAGCATCTGAAGGCTTGGCATCTTACATAGATTCTTTTGGTGAGGAAGCAAAAAAGCGTGGTGTAGCTATTGCTTATGATTCACGTCATAAGTCACCAGAATTCGCAATGGAAGCTGCAAAGACGTTGGCTTCTCATGGAATTCAAACATACGTATTTGAAGAGTTACGCCCGACTCCAGAACTATCATTTGCTGTACGCTACCTGAATGCATTTTCAGGGATTGTGATTACAGCAAGTCACAATCCTCCAGAGTATAATGGCTATAAAGTATATGGGGATGATGGTGGACAATTGCCGCCAGCCGCAGCTGATACAGTGATCTCCTATGTAAATAAAGTAGAGGATGAATTACTAGTAGAGGTAAAGGAAGAGGCTGAATTAAAAGAGCAAGGTCTCATCAAAATGATTGGTGAAGAAATTGATAAAGCTTATACAGAGAAACTGACAACAATCTCTGTTAATCCTACTCTTTCAAAAGAGGTAGATGTAAAAGTAGTGTTCACTCCATTACATGGAACAGCAAACAAACCTGTTCGTCGCGGATTACAAGCACTAGGCTATGAAAATGTAACTGTTGTAAAGGAGCAAGAACTACCAGATCCAAATTTTTCAACGGTTAAATCACCTAATCCAGAAGAGCATGATGCCTTCACACTTGCAATTCGTGACGGTGAGGCAATTGATGCAGATCTACTTATCGGTACAGATCCAGATGCAGACAGACTTGGTGTAGCGGTTAAAGATAATGAAGGTCAATATGTTGTCCTAACTGGTAACCAAACAGGAGCACTTCTTCTTCATTATTTACTCTCAGAGAAGAAAGTAAATGGGTCACTACCAAGCAATGGCGTTGTGTTAAAAACAATTGTAACTTCTGAAATTGGCCGTGATATTGCAAAATCATTCGGCTTAGATACTATAGATACGTTAACAGGATTTAAATTTATTGGTGAGAAAATTAACGAGTATGAAAGAACTGGACAATATCAATTCCAGTTTGGCTATGAAGAAAGCTATGGCTATTTAATTGGAGATTTTGCTCGTGATAAAGATGCAATCCAGGCTGCATTATTAGCAGTTGAAGTGAGTGCCTTTTATAAAAAGAAAGGGCTAACACTGTATCAAGGCTTGCTTGAAATCTTAAAAGAGTATGGCTACTATAAGGAAGGCTTGCAATCTCTTACCTTAAAAGGAAAAGAAGGAGCAGAACAAATCCAAAGCATTCTTCATTCCTTTAGAACAAATCCTCCAACTGAAGTAGCTGGTAAAAAAATTACGACAATTGAGGATTATAAAACAAGTGAACGTCAAAACGTATTAGGTGGCACAACAGAAAAGATCGATTTGCCTGGTTCCAATGTTTTAAAATATATTCTAGAAGATAATTCATGGTTCTGTGTAAGACCATCAGGAACAGAGCCAAAAGCAAAGTTTTACTTTGGGGTTAAGAGTGACACTCTAGAACAAAGTGAACAACAACTAGCAGCACTTGAAGCTGGTGTAATGGAAAAGGTAAATGAATTAATTGCTGCACTTAGCAAGTAAAATGATTGAAGCGGACAATAGCTGTTGTCCGCTTTCTAACAATTATTTAGGGGGCCTTTTATATGAATCCAATTTTAAATCAAGTTGGTACGATCTTTATCCCTGTGAGTAATCTTGTAGAGGCACGTGATTGGTATTGTGACATAATAGGTTTGCCTAAGGATGGAGAAATTCTATTTGAGCATTTATATGTGCTACCAATGAATGGAACAAATATTGTATTAGATAGTAAAATATTTTCGAAGGATGTAGTCTATAAAGTACCTGCATTTCATTTAAATACAAATAACATTAAGGAAGCCTACACCTATATGAAAATGAAGAATGTAGACCTAATAACTGAAATAGAACACAATCATTGGTTTAATTTTAAGGATCCTGACGGAAATATTTTAATGGTATGTCAATGTTAAATCTGTTATCCTCATAGATCCCTTTTTTTGTGCTTTTTACATAAATGTTGAAGGAAGTAAACGTAATTAGTAGAGCTACAACAAATAGAATCTTTGCAATTATCCATTTATTTTGACCATTAGAAGCTAAGAAATCCTCTACCGATGGGAACTTTGGATTCTCAGGTACAAATAAATTCTATAGAATGATCCTCGTAAAAATAATTCAAATCCGATTTTCTCCTTTCGTTTGTTGCTTTAAGATTAGTCTTCCCAAACAATCTAATTTCTCCAGAATCAATATGCATTAAATTCATCAAACAACGAATCAAAGATGTCTTACCTGCACTATTAGGTCCGATTAAACCTAATTGATCCTCAATAACCTTTAGCTGCCTTTCTTTTAAAAACTCCTTATTTTGTACAATATGAACAGTTAAGTCAATATAAAAAAAGGCTCTTTTCTAACAGATTGTTGCGTTTAAAACAAAAACTATTTCAGGTTGATTAGAACGGGTTGCGAGACTCCTGCGGGTGCAGCGGGACAGGTGAGACTCATACAGGCGTTTACGTCGAGGAGGCTTCACCGCACGCCCCGCGGAAAGCGAGTAACTCTCGCTGCAATCAGCCACACCCCATTACTCGGTAAATAGCTACAAAGTTTGCGAAAACAGCCAAGTAAAAAAACTACTTCAAAAGTCTTAGTAGAAATTCATACGGATAGCGAAGGTTTTCGGTGATAAGAAGTTGTTATAATAGGTAGTAAGAAACCATTGGGGCTAGGTGAGACTTGAATGAATGATAATCGAGTACACGAGTTAACTACGTTAAAAATAATTGCTGAAAAATTAAATGAAGCAACAGATGTAGAGGATATGTTAAAGGAAGTACTAAAGGAATTACTTCAAGTTATAGAACTTAATACAGGATGGATTTTCTTAATTAATAAGCAGGGTGAGTATGAATTAGCTGCAGATTATTCCTTACCAGAAGGTTTAACTTGGAATCGGAAAAAGCCAATGTGCCAAGGTGGCTGCTGGTGTATTGATAGTTATAAAGATGGACGATTGAAAAAGGCTGCCAATATTATTTCATGTAAAAGAATTGAAGAAGTGATCGAGCATAACTTGGGGGAAACAAGGGGCATTACTCATCATGCAACAGTACCATTACGAGCTGGTGATGAAAAGTTTGGTTTACTAAATGTTGCAGCTCCAAATAAAACGCATTTCTCCAATGAAGAGCTAGCATTATTAGAATCAGTTGCTTTTCAAATTGGAACAGCGATAAAGCGAATTGAGCTTGTAGAAAAAGAGAGAAGACATGCGTTAATTGAAGAAAGAAACAGGCTTGCACAGGATTTACATGATTCCGTTAATCAGTTGCTGTTTTCAATTATGTTGACTGCGCGAGGAACGAAAGAATTGACCGACCAGCCTGATATTAAGGAAATGCTCACTTATATGCAAGAGCTTTCACAGGAAGCATTAACAGAGATGAAGGCACTTATTTGGCAGTTACGGCCACAGGGATTAGAAAATGGAATCGCGGCAGCGCTGTTAAATTATGCAACAGTATTAGGATTAAAGATAGAATCGGAAATTGCAGGTGTTAATACACTGCCTTGCCATATTGAAGAAGAGCTTTGGCGATTTGGTCAAGAGGCATTAAATAATTGCAAAAAACATTCCGGTACAAATGAGGTTTTCCTTTCCATTACTCGTTCAAAGCAAACTGTGAAAATGATTGTTAGTGATCAAGGGATAGGCTTTCATTATGATGAGCAGGCTGTGATCCCATCATTAGGTCTTAAAGGAATGAAAGAACGTGTCATGAGATTAAATGGAAGCTTTAACATAATAAGTACTCCTAGTAAGGGTACGAAGATAGAAATTATGATTCCATTGCAAAAAGGGGTTTAATACATGGAGAAAATAAAAGTATTAATAGCAGATGATCATCATGTCGTGCGTAGGGGTTTGCTATTTTTCCTCAAAACACAAAGAGATATTGAGGTTATTGGCGAGGCGAAAAATGGAAAAGAAGCAGTAGAATTAGTTGCTGAGCTCGAGCCAGATGTTGTTTTGATGGATTTGTCTATGCCAGAAATGGACGGTGTGATGGCAACTAAAGCAATTCGAGAAATGAATGAGACAGTAAAAATTATTATATTAACGAGCTATGCGGATCAGGATCATGTTATCCCCGCCATTCGTGCTGGTGCATCTGGCTACCAACTCAAAGATATTGAGCCAGATGAGCTAGTTGAAACGATTCGGGATGTATTAAAGGGTGAGAGTAAGCTTCACCCAAAAGTTACTTCACATGTAATGACCCATTTATCAATGGGTGCGAATCAGAAAGCATCTAAAATAAGTGATTTGACAAAGCGGGAAAAAGATGTTTTAAACGAGCTAGCTAAGGGGAAGAGCAATAAGGAAATTGCTTCGTCATTATTTATAACTGAAAAAACGGTGAAAACACATGTATCAAATATCCTTGCAAAGCTGCAGCTTTCTGATCGAACACAGGCTGCGTTATATGCAGTGAAAAATGGATATATAGTGAAAGAATAATTGGGAGTAGATAAAATTGAAAATATTAGTTATTAATGGAAGTCCAAGAAAAAAAGGTAGAACAAGAATAGCCGCATCATTTATTGCAAAGACATATGATACAGAATACTTTGATATAAGTGAAAAAGATGTACCATTATTTAATGGAGAAGAAGAACAGAAACAGCTCCAAGTAGTTAAAGATTTAAAGCAAGCAGTATCAACTGCAGATGCTATTATTTTATTATCACCTGAATACCACAGTGGTATGAGTGGTGCATTAAAGAATGCGTTAGACTTTTTAAGTAGTGAACAGTTCGCACATAAGCCAGTAGGATTAATTGCTGTTGCTGGTGGAGGTAAAGGTGGAATAAATGCATTAAATAATATGAGAACGGTTATGCGTGGAGTTTACGCGAATGCAATTCCGAAGCAATTAGTACTTGATCCGGTTTGCTTTGATTACGACAAGAATGAAATCAAAACAGAGCCTGCATTGCTTGTTAAACAATTAATTGAAGAATTAACAGTTTTCACAAATGTATTCAATGAATTAAATAAATAAGAAAGAGGCTGACATTAGGTAGTATGGCAAATACTAACTAAGTAACAGCCTCTTTTTTATCTTTTATTGTACTGTGGATAAGCGTTTGACGTTCAGCGCTTGCGCTTTTAGTCTTTACATCTGATGAGCATATTCCATTTCTGGATATTCAACAGCATGATCAATATATCTGAGTAATGAATATAACTGTTTCTCGACTTCTTTGTAGTCATGTTCAAAGTTATATGCATGTAAAAACTGCTCTATTTTCTTCGACAGGAAATCGTCCTTAGTGCGGACCATTAGTATAAGCAAGTTATCCCACTGTGAACGATGAGTGTAGTACAATGCTTTATCATAATCAACACTGTTCATTCAATCCCTCCTTCTTAAGGAGATATGATTATTGTGTGTCTCCTGAGCATTTTCTTACTGTGTAAAACTTGGTGTTGTTGCTATATAAGGTATGGAAGTGATTACCCTAATAAAAAAACAATGTGTTGGAAAGATAAAAAACAAAAAGGATGTTAAACAAATAATGATTAAAAGGATTTTTACATTTTTTATCGTTTTCTTTTTAGGAATAAGCCATGCTCATGCCTTAACAACTGAAATGTATACATATGAACGAATGAAGGACCAAATAAACTCCTTAGCTAAAACATATCAGTTGGAATTGAAAACAATTGGTCAATCTGAATTTGGCAGAGACCTTTTAGCTGTTAAGGTTGGACAGGGCTCGAATTCGATTCTGATAACTGGAAGTCATCATGGACGGGAATGGCTTACAACGCATGTCATCATGAACATGATAGAACAATATGCATCGGCATATGAGAAAAACCAATCATTATTTGGTCATAATCTTAATATATTGGATCAAATCTCAATTTGGTTTGTCCCAATGGTTAATCCAGATGGTGTAACGATACAGCAGGAAGGGATAAAAGAGTTACCACTTTTGTTACAAGAGATATATGTAGATATGAATAAAGGAAATGAGGACTTTTCTAGATGGAAAGCTAATGGTTTAGGTGTCGATCTAAACCGACAGTATCCAGCAGGTTGGGAACAAATTGAAGGAAACCAACGATACGCATCCTATTCGCATTATAAAGGTCAAAAGCCTTTAGAGGCGAAGGAAACACTGGCTCTTACCACCTTTACTAAACAAGTTCGTCCCTTAGTATCTGCCTCGTACCATACTTCTGGCCGTATGATTTATTGGTATTATTTTAATGAAATTGAGCATTTGCAACGTGATCATGATCTTATTGAACAGATTGCAAATAAGACGGGATATGAAATATCATATCCACCTGCAAATGCAATTGGTGGAGGGTATACGGATTGGTTTATTCAAACATACAAAAAACCAGCATTAACCATTGAGCTGAGCTATCCAGTAGAAGAAACAAACCCACCTTTATCTGATTTGGAGGAAGAGTGGAAACGAAATAGGGAAATTGGACTTATTATGGCTAAATATGCTGAGAGTGAAGTTCTAAAATGATGCAGTGATGATGAATAGGATAAAAAAAATTGGGCAAATTAACTTCATATTCAAGCAATTTGGAGGAAAATGTAATGAAAACTGTCTCACTATCAAAGATCCTATTCACATTCGTAGCATTAACGATTATTTTCACCGCTGGAATTAAAGCATATGGGGAACAGAATGTAGAGAATGTTGATTACGAAAAGTGGAGTCGAATTGCTCTATCATCTGTTAAGGAAAAGTACCCAGAATCACAGCTTATCGATTACAAATATGTAAAACGAGAAGAAGTAAATGAAGAAGAATCTAAGGACATTTTTCATGTGAAAGTGAAAGAAAAGGATAAGCTTTTTGTTGCAAATGTAGACGTTGTGTTTAATCCGAAGACAGGTAAGCTTATAACAGTAAATGTTGAAAAAGTAGAAGACGCTCCTGGGTTGTAGGAGCGTCTTCTTTTGCTTATTATTCTTTGTCTTTATTCAGAGAAAAATAAGCTAATAATGAATTTTGATTATTAACTAAGTCAGCTAAAGTGTATTGATCAAGTACGGCAAAATATGCTTGTAAAGCTTTGTTTAGTGCATGTTTTAATCCGCAAACTGGTGATATCACACATTGGTTTTGATCATTGTCAAAGCATTCAACAAGATGAAAATCCTCTTCGGTCTTACGGACGATTTCCCCGATGTTTATTTGATCTGGTAAATGGGCTAACCTTATTCCACCATTACGTCCACGGATGGTTTCAATAACATTCATTTTACCAAGCTCATAGGTTACCTTCATAAGATGGTTCTTCGAAATATTATAAGCTTCTGCTATTTCCTTAATATTTGAAAGCTCATCGCGAGGTTTCAATGCTAAATATATCAAGACTCTAAGCGAGTAATCAGTATAATTTGTTAATCTCATAAAAGAAGACCTCACAATTTTAGTTTCATTTAATAATACCATAATCCCTCTAAAAATTTATATTTTACGTTTAATTGTGACAGATTTATTAAAGATGTATTAGGAATATTGCTTTTATGGATCATTATTACTATTATAAAGATATATTTAAAATACATCTTTAAGGGGCTGGAATTATGTTATCTGAAAACACGATTAAAATAGTAAAGTCAACTGCACCTGTTTTAGCCGAAAGAGGAGTCGAAATTACCTCATATTTTTACAAAACGTTGTTTGAGGCACATCCACAGTTATTGAATATTTTTAATCATGCAAATCAGAAGCAAGGACGTCAGCAAACAGCTTTAGCAAACACTGTATATGCAGCTGCAACGTATATTGATCAACTTGAAGTGCTATTACCTGCTGTTAAACAAATTGCGCATAAGCACCGCAGTCTAAATGTAAAGAAAGAGCATTACCCAATAGTTGGTGAATTTTTACTAAAGGCGATTAAGGATGTACTAGGTGATGCTGCCACTCCAGAAGTTCTTCAAGCATGGGGAGAGGCATATCAAGTAATTGCTCAAGTATTTATTGATATCGAAAATGAAATGTATGAGGAAGCTAATACACATAAATGGGAAGGGTTCAAAGCCTTTAAAGTCATGAAAAAAGTGAAGGAGAGCTCATTGATCACTTCATTTTATCTACAGGCTACAGATGGATCAGATGTGCCTGCCTTCCAACCAGGTCAATATGTAACCGTTCGTCTTACAGTATCAGGTGAAGAGTATTTACTAAATCGTCAATATAGTTTATCAGATGCACCTGGAAAGGATTACTTAAGAATCTCAGTAAAGAGAGAAGGGGCTGAACCTTCAACACTAGGTAAGGTTTCAAATTATCTACATGATCATGTAAATGAAGGCGATGAAATTGAGTTAACTGCTCCAGCAGGAGATTTTGTACTTGATGAAAGTAATAAATCCCCTCTTTACCTTATAAGTGGTGGTGTAGGAATCACACCGATGATGAGTATGTTAAAAAGAGTTGCTGAACAGCAAACAGATCGAGCTGTAACATTTATTCATGCAGCGAAAAATAGTGAAGTTCAAGCCTTTCATCAGGAAATAACTGAGACAATTAACCTGTTACCAAATGCAAGAACATATAATGTATATGAAAATCCAACAGCGTCTGATAGAGAGAATAAGACATTTGACTTAGAAGGCTATATTGATTACCAAAAGCTTCAAGAAATCGTTACAGATAAAGAAGCAGCATTTTATGTATGCGGACCTGTTCCGTTTATGAGAAACGTAATAGATGCCCTTGAAACTCTAGGTGTGAAAACAGAAAATATTCACTTTGAATTCTTTGGACCTTCTATTAATTTAAAAGAGTATCAACAAGCATAATCGTAGCCTAGATATTGAGGTTGACTCATAGTGGTCCTGAGTCAACCTTGTTTTATTTCACTTCAATAGGAATTTTAATTGTTTGGTTATAAGCAATTTCATCGCCATTATAAGTAAAAATCCCATGATTATTGCCATTAAGCGTCACCTTAATATGATAAGTCCCTGGCTTGAGAACATCTAAATTGTAAAAATTACCGTATAACCGATTCTTTTTCTCTCCGTTTATATAAAGGTGGGCATGTCCCTCATCATAACGAATATCATTTGTTCCAATTTTTTTTGGTGTAAAGCTGAAATTTTCTGTTTGGATTTCCAGTAACCAGGTACCAGATGGGTCTTGTGTAACAGAGCCTGTTAACGAAGGTGGTTGTTGGAAGTGAGGGATTTCAATTAGCTTATGGTTATGAACTTCAGAATTACTCGATGCATGATCGTGCCCATTTTGAAGATGGAAATATAGCATCACTGAAACAAAGGAAAAGATCACAATAAAACTAAAAAATCTATACATTATGTCCTCCTATTTTTAAAATTACATTATGCATTAATTGATGTTAGATGTGGTCTTCCACTTCGCTTAATGATCATACCAATGATAAGTAAAAGTAATCCAACTGCTAGGAAAGCAAGATCAAAAGCTAAAGCATTCGGATCACCTGGCTTCACACGATGGATTTGAAGTATATGGTGGTTTATAATACCTTCCACTATATTGAATGTACCACCCCCGATTAAAATACCTCCGACTAACAACCTAATACCTTTTGAAAGATTAGTTGGATTTCCAGCTACCCACAGTAGAATTCCTCCAAGAACTAATGTAATGGTAACGGCAAAATGAAATATCCCATCACTGACAATCTGTCCGGGCCGATCTGTTGCCATTATCACACTATGCCATTGCAATAATTGATGAAAAATAATCCCATCCAAAGCCCCTAAAAAACCAAATCCTAATACAAAACTACCAATATTAATGAATCTTGTTTTTGTTTTTGTACTCACAATTTTTTCTCCTTTATATACAATTCTGAACATTAATACATTTTTTCCGAATTATTAAAAATTAAACTGTTAATTTAATTGTGACCCTCATTTCATGCGTTTTTCGTTTTTCAAGGACATTCCGTACATCTGATTTGTAATGTTTGCAATTTTAACAACGCTCAAAAAGAAAATATTGATGTTCATAATTACGAACCCTTGTATGTTGATGTAGATGCATGTAGAAGTATTTTCGTTTTGTTATTTCTCATTTTTAAGATAAAAACTTATTCATATGAAAAATACAACCTCATGTTTCGCTAATTCCGCTCATACACTATGTTAAGAATAGCTTAGGGGGGAGACCATGAAAGATGCTGATCAAAAGGCCCTTGAATATGCAATTGGTGAAATAACTGAAATTGCAAAAGGATTTGGGCTAGATTTTTATCCGATGAGATATGAAATCTGTCCTGCTGATATTATTTATACATTTGGCGCATATGGTATGCCAACGAGGTTTTCACACTGGAGCTTTGGTAAACAATTTCATAAAATGAAACTCCAATATGATCTTGGATTAAGTAAAATTTATGAACTAGTTATTAATTCTGATCCTTGTTATGCCTTCTTGTTAGACACGAACTCCCTGATCCAAAATAAATTAATTGTTGCCCATGTATTAGCGCATTGTGATTTCTTTAAAAACAATGCTCGTTTTAGTAATACAAAACGGGAAATGGTTGAAAGTATGGCAGCAACTGCTGAACGAATAAAGAATTATGAAATTGAATACGGGAGACAGGAAGTAGAGACGTTTTTAGATGCAGTCCTTTCGATTCAAGAGCATATTGATCCATCACTTGTTCGTCCAAAGCTTGCGTGGTCAATCGATGATATCGACATCGAAGAAGAAGAACAAAAAACCGTCACACCTTATGATGATCTTTGGAAGCTTGATCAAAAACAAGACCTAAATCGTTCAATTAAAAAGAAAAAACGTAAACTTCCACCATCTCCAGAAAAGGATATTCTCTTATTTATAGAGGAATATAGTCGGGAACTAGAGGATTGGCAGCGTGATATTTTAACAATGATGCGTGAGGAAATGCTGTATTTTTGGCCACAGCTTGAAACAAAAATCATGAACGAAGGCTGGGCTTCCTATTGGCATCAACGGATCATCCGTGAGCTTGATTTAACATCTGATGAGTCAATAGAATTTGCAAAATTAAACGCAGGTGTAGTTCAGCCATCTAAAACTAGTATTAATCCTTACTATTTAGGATTGAAAATCTTTGAAGATATTGAGGAGCGCTACAACAACCCAACTGAAGAGATGAAAATGTTTGGTGCAACACCCGGATCTGGTCGAGACAAAATGTTTGAAGTACGTGAAGTTGAATCAGATATATCGTTTATTCGCAATTATTTAACGAAGGACCTAGTCATGCGTGAAGATATGTATTTATTCCAAAAACAGGGCCGTGATTATAAAATTGTTGATAAAGAGTGGGAAGCGGTCAGAGATCAGCTTGTAAGTATGCGTGTAAATGGTGGATTTCCATACATCACTGTAAATGATGGAGACTACTTGAAAAATAATGAGCTTTATTTAAAGCATTGGTTTGAAGATATTGAATTGGATCTTAAGTATTTGGAGAAGGTTCTGCCTTATGTGTATCAACTTTGGGGTCGACCAGTTCATATGGAAAGTGTGCTAGAGGATAAGCCAGTGCTGTTTACGTATGATGGTAAAAGTATTTCTAGGAAATATTTATAAGTGGAGAGAGTCACTGAGATTTCAGTGGCTTTTTTAATGGGGAAAAAATAGCATATTATCTGCATAAACTAAGAAGATGCTTCTAATAATAAAAAAACATCTATTCTATTGAATATATAAGTGAATTATTATATAGTAATATACGGATAATCATTGGAGGTGTATAAAATGTTAGAAACTACGATTGAAATAGAAAAAGCTGCAACAATTCTAAAGCTTTTAGGTGATAAAACAAGACTGACAATGGTGAAAATGTTAGATTCAAATGATTGCTGTGTTTGTGAGTTTGTTGAAATCTTTAAAGCAAGTCAGCCGGCAATTAGTCAACATCTTCGTAAACTAAAAGATGCAGGGATTGTGAAAGAAACGAGAAGAGGGCAGTGGATCATTTATTCGTTAAATAAAAATAGTGATTATTATCCTCTTGTCCAAAACTTACTTCAACACCTTCCGAATCAAGATTATCGAATAAAAGAATTAGAAGAACAAGGTTTACGAATCTCGTGTGAATAAATGGAGGATTTAACAAATGACATCAATCATTTTAGCATCAGTCATCTTTTTACTTACACTTACATTAGTTATATGGCAACCTAAAGGACTATCCATCGGTTGGTCTGCATGTGGTGGTGCCATTTTAGCTCTTATTGTAGGTGTGGTTGATTTTAAAGATGTTATTGATGTGACATCAATTGTATGGAACGCCACGTTAGCATTTATTGCAATTATTATTATTTCACTCATATTAGATGAAATAGGTTTTTTCGAATGGTCAGCTTTACACATGGCTAGAGCAGCTAAAGGAAACGGCATTAAAATGTTCGTTTATGTAAGTATCCTAGGAGCAATTGTTGCGGCATTCTTTGCGAACGATGGAGCTGCATTAATTCTTACACCAATTGTACTTGCAATGGTACGTAATTTAAACTTTAGTGAAAAAATGGTCTTTCCATTTATTATAGCAAGTGGATTTATTGCCGATACAACATCACTTCCATTAGTGGTAAGTAACTTAGTTAACATCGTATCAGCTGACTTTTTTGGCATTGGCTTTGTTGAGTTTGCATCTAGGATGATCATTCCCAACCTTTTCTCTTTAGGTGCAAGTATCTTGGTTTTATTTCTCTTTTTCAGAAAGAGCATTCCAAGTAATTACGATTTATCTCAATTAAAAAAACCTGTTGAAGCAATTCGTGATGAAAAGATGTTCAAATTATCTTGGATTGTTTTGGGCATATTACTTGTTGGCTATTTTGCAAGTGAATTCATTGGAATTCCTGTATCGATTATTGCAGGTATTGTTGCCATCTTCTTTCTCTATATGGCAAAAAGAAGTCCTGCTGTAAACACAAGGACTGTCATTAAAGGGGCACCTTGGGCAATTGTATTTTTCTCAATCGGAATGTATGTAGTTGTTTACAGTTTGCGAAACGTTGGATTAACAAATGTTTTAGCAGATTTAATCCAAGTGACAGCTGATCAAGGTTTATTTGCAGCAACTATAGGAATGGGCTTTATTGCTGCTATTTTATCGTCTGTTATGAATAACATGCCAACAGTTATGATTGATGCACTTGCGATCTCTGATACAAATACAAGTGGTGTCATTAGAGAAGCGCTTATTTATGCAAATGTGATCGGTTCTGATTTAGGTCCGAAAATTACACCAATAGGTTCACTTGCAACTTTATTATGGCTACATGTTCTATCATTAAAAAATGTGAAAATCTCTTGGGGAACCTACTTTAAAACAGGAATTATCTTAACCATTCCGACATTGTTTATTACACTTGTTGGTCTATATATTTGGTTACTTATCATCCATTAATCTTATTTAAAAAGGAGTAATTAATATGTCTAAAAAAACTATCTACTTTTTATGTACTGGGAACTCTTGCAGAAGCCAAATGGCAGAAGGCTGGGCAAAAAAACATTTAGGTGACGAATGGGAAGTGAAAAGTGCTGGCTTAGAGGCTCACGGTTTAAATCCGAACGCAGTAAAAGCAATGAAAGAGACTGGAATTGACATTTCAAATCAAACATCAGATGTGATTGATCCAGAAATTTTAAATAATGCTGATTTAATCGTAACACTTTGCGGCCATGCGGCAGACAATTGCCCAGTGACCCCTCCACATATCAAACGTGTACACTGGGGCTTTGATGATCCTGCTAAAGCTGAAGGAACAGAAGAAGAAAAATGGGCATTTTTTGGCCGTGTTCGTGATGAAATTGGAGAAAGAATTGAACGTTTCGCGAAAACTGGAGAATAATAAAAAAAACGAAAGCCGTGAGTATATCTCCCGGCTTTCACTTTAACGAATGTATAAGTAAATTCTTATATCTTAATAAAGGGGATGAAAACATATGAAAGTTGAGATATTTGATCCTGCTATGTGTTGTTCAACGGGTGTATGTGGACCAAGTGTTGATCCTGAGTTAACTCGAGTAGCGTCTGCCGTTTATTCACTTGAAAAAAAAGGCTTAGAAATTAAAAGGTACAATCTTACAAATGAACCTGGTGTATTTGCTGAAAATAGTGAGATTACTCGAATTCTTATTGAAAAGGGTCCAGATGCTCTACCTGTAACCCTCTTGAATAGCCAAATTAAAAAAGTTGGAGAGTATCCAACCACTGAAGAGCTTTCTGAATGGTTTGGTGTTAATCCAGAAGAGTTAAAAGAAAAGCCAAAGGTGAAATTATCAATTGATTTAAAACAACTGTAAAACCTAGGAAGGTGGGATTGAATGTATCACCCTTTTCACCCAAAGAGTATCCATACTCCATTTCTATTTTTTACAGGAAAAGGTGGAGTAGGAAAAACCTCTACTGCTTGTGCATCAGCTGTTGCATTAGCTGATGCAGAGAAAAAAGTATTGCTTGTCAGTACAGATCCAGCTTCAAACTTACAGGATGTATTAGAAGTGGAATTAACGAATACACCGAAGTTAATTCCAAATGTACCCAATCTTTATGCATGTAATTTAGACCCAGTAGAAGCTGCTAAAAATTATCGAGAAAAAGTTGTCGGCCCTTATCGTGGTAAATTACCTGAATCAGTAATTGCTACAATGGAAGAGCAACTTTCTGGTGCTTGTACGGTTGAAATTGCTGCTTTCGATGAATTTACAAGTTTGTTAACTGATGATTCAACTGTGAACAAGTATGAACATATCATTTTTGATACCGCTCCGACAGGACACACATTAAGACTTCTCCAATTGCCTACTGCATGGAGTGGATTTTTAGAAGAAAGTACACATGGTGCTTCCTGTTTAGGTCCATTATCTGGTTTAGGAGAAAAGAAGGATATATATTCTAAAACTGTTGAGGCATTATCAGATCCCGAAAAAACTACATTATGCTTGGTATCAAGACCTGAAGTTTCATCCATTAATGAAGCAAAGCGAGCATCAGTTGAATTAAAGGGAATTGGTATAACAAATCAGACGCTTATTATGAATGGAGAGTTACAAACTCATGTTTCGGACGATGCGGTCTCTACTGCTTTTTATCATCGTCAGCAAAATGCACTGAAAAACATTCCTGATGAATTAAAACAAGTGCCGATCTATTCCTTACCATTTGTGTCATATCCTTTAACAGGTATCGAAAACCTTCGTTATTTATTTAAACAGTATTCATTATCAGAATCAGAAGAGGTAAGAGGTATAGATTCCAATCTCTCCTTAAATAGACTAAAAGATGTAATTGATGATTTATCAAGTACAAATAAAAGAATAATATTTACCATGGGAAAAGGTGGAGTAGGGAAAACAACAGTTGCATCAGCAATTGCTGTTGGACTAGTAGAAAAAGGGCATAAGGTCCATTTAACAACAACAGACCCTGCCTCCCATATTCATTACATGTTTGATAATAGTGAGAGTAATAATAATCTAACCATTAGAGCCATTAATCCAGTTGAGGAAGTTGAAAAGTACAAGAAAGAAGTCATTTCAAAAGCAAGAGAAGAACTTGATGAAGAAGGTATTGCCTACTTACAAGAAGACTTAAATTCTCCTTGTACAGAAGAAATTGCTGTTTTTCGAGCTTTTGCAGAAGTTGTTGCAAAGTCAGAACAAGAAATTGTCGTGATTGATACAGCTCCAACTGGGCACACGTTATTGTTATTAGATTCAGCACAGAATTATCATAAAGAACTTGCTCGTTCTACTGGAGATGTGCCAGAAAGTGTAAGCAAATTGCTTCCAAGGTTAAGAAATCCTGAAGAAACGAGTGTAGTGATTGTTACTTTAGCTGAAACAACACCTGTTTTAGAAGCTGATAGGCTTCAAGAGGATTTAAAACGGGCAGATATTCAACCAAAATGGTGGATCATTAATCAAAGTATGTATGCAACAAAAACTAAAGATCCGATTTTAAAGGGAAGAGCTGCATCCGAAAAAAAATGGATTAATAAGGTTAACCTGGAACTAGCCACTCATTCTGCTATCATTCCTTGGATAAGTGAAGAGAAGATAGGCTATGAAGTAATTAAAGAGTATGTGAGATTATAACATAAATAGGAGGAGTTAATATGACAACTAAGAATTACCATGAATTATTGAAAGATCGTATTTATATCGGTGGTGCAGATGATATCCATGAAGTGATGAAAAATGAAAAAATCGATATTGCATTTGATTTAAGAGCAGAGGCACCGAAAGAAGAGTCAACATATAATCGTTTGCACAGTCCAATTGTTGATGATGCAGACCAACAAGATGAATCGGTTAAGAAATCGATTGATCAAGTAGTAAATGCATATATCGAAGGGAAGAATGTGTACTTCCACTGCCAAGGAGGCAGTAACCGTACAGGTACTGTTGCCATTGGAACACTTTTAGCTTTAGGAAAAGCTAAGACAATTGAAGAAGCAGAAGATATGGCAATGACTGCTCGACCAAAAATCAATGTAAAAGCTGAGATGAAAGAAACTTTAAATAGAATCTATCCAAATGCATAATAAAGTGAGACTTCATTCAGTGGTTTTTTTTCATCCCCCACTGAACGGTAGTGAAACTTATCAAACTTAAAACGCCACGTCTTGTGGCTTCGTCTGACTTGGACGTCTGTCCTTCGTCGGATATTTACGGGCAGTTATCGCCCATCTTTACTTAAGCTTAGAAATTAGGGCTTACTGCTCGTTAAGAATTGGATAAAGTAAAGGGGAGAAAGTAATGAAAATAACGGATGAAGCAAAAATACTCTTGGAAAACTTTTTAAATGAAAAAGGTGCAGAAGGAATTCGTCTTACTTCTGTTGCTGGCTGCTGTGGACCGCAATTTACGATCTCATTAGATGCACCACAAGAAGCAGATACAGTTCATACCATTAACGGAATCAAAGTTGCTATCGATTCACAAATTACAGGAACAGAAGATTTAACATTAGATAAAGAAGCTAATCAAAACGGTGCAGGATTAGTTTTATTAGGGGCAAGTGATTGTTGTTAAATAAAGAAGGAAGTCAGTGTTGCTTGTACTGTGTATAAAGCTTTGACATCTAGCTCCTAGTCCCTCTAGGTATTAAGCCACACATGAATAAAAGGTGAAAAACACCTTCTATTCATGTGCGTCTTATTATTGTCGGGGCTGATCAAGTTGGGTGAGTTTTTATTATTGCCTTGAAGGCAAGAGCATAACTGAGACTCCTATTAAGCAAATTACTGCCCCAATCCAATCGTATGTATCAGGTGTTTTCTTATCCACTCCCCATCCCCAAAGGACAGAAAGAACAATAAAAACTCCACCATACGCAGCATAGACCCTTCCGAATGATGGAAATGATTGAAAGGTGGCTATCACGCCATATAATGCTAAAGCCACACCACCAGCTATTCCATAATAAAATGGTTTCCCATCACGTAACCACAACCAAATTAGATAACCTCCACCAATTTCCGCTAATCCTGCTAAAAGAAATAATGCAATAATAATCACTCATCTACACCTACCATTCTCTTTCTCTAAATAAATAATTACATGTACAGTTTGCTTTTACAAACTAAATGCCAATTTATGCACCCCTTAAATAGAATAAAAGGTCCCCGTTCTAAGAAGACCTTTCTATTTTTAAATCAATTCGATCTCTAGCTGTCTAACAACAATCCTACTTAGCATCATCTGTTGAACAGCAGACTTTCTTTTCGTCCTCATTTAAACTTTCTTCAGAGGTAGAGGTAGAGGTAGAGGTATTGCTATCTTTAACTTCTTCGATTTTGACATTACAACAATTTGCATCCTTTTTAGAACCATTTTTGAAAAAACGTAACATAATATCATCTCCATTTCATTAAATTAGATAAAATATAAAACCTGAAATCGTGGACATTGTTACAACAGATAAAACAAAGGTAACAACCAATTCCTTTTTAAAGATTGATTTTAATAAAATGACTTCTGGTAAACTTGCACCAGCTGAGCTAATCATCATTGCCATTACAGGTCCTAGTGCCATCCCTTTCATAATAAGAATTTGCGATATAGGGATCATACTGGAAAGACGGATATACAATGGTATTCCAATAATCGCAGCTATTGGGATTAGCCACCAATGGTCTTCACCGAAAATAGATGAAATCCATTCAGTTGGAACTAATCCATTAATGATCGCTCCAATAGCTGCACCAATTATTAAGTAGGGATAAACATTTTTCATTAGATCCATTGTTTCTTTAACAGCTAGTTTAAAATTGAACTTATTGTTACGATCTTGATATCCAGTCATAACTACATTTTTCACATACTTTTCAAATCCAAATGCTTCAAGTGCAAAGCCAATAATGACTGAAAAGATGCTTGTAACAATGGTGTATAGAATGGTTACTTTCCAACCAAGTACTACACCCATAATTGTTATTATTGTTGGGTCTAAAACAGGTGAAGCAAATAAAAAGATCATCACAATCCCAAAAGGCATCTTCTTTTTTAACATATTTACAACTACTGGTATGGTGGAACATGAACAAAAAGGCGTAATAAAAGCAAATGCAATCGCTGCTGAAGCAGCTAAAAATCTATTTTTACCTGCCAACTTCTTCTCGATTTTTTTGTAAGGAATATATCCTTGTAAAAGACTAATGAGAAAGGAAATGATGACAAATAAAATCGTTAATTCAAGTGCAATATAAATAAAGCTTTTAACTAGATCGATCCACATCTTTAATCACCCCCTATTAACAGCAAGCTGTTTCACAGCAAATTGTGGAATTTTTTGGTTTAGTTTTTACTTGTACCTTAAAAGTGTTTTTCTGATCCTTTATTGAGGAAAATGACATACGTTCGTTAGCAAATGTCACCATTTCTTCTTGTTTTAATTTTGAAAGCATATAGAATTCATAATCATTAAACATTATTTCTCCTCCTAAAACAAATAATTTTGATATATTAATCAAAAAAAATTGATGTTATTTTCAAAAAAAATTTACCCCACATTAACCTGACAGAAAGGTTCCTGAAGTCTAAGCATTAGGTGATAAAAGAAGTAAAGATAAGGGATAACTGACCGTAAAAGTCGATCAGTCTTGTTTTATTAGCAGGTAGGTCTAAATAAACAACAGAGTTCTGCAGACAATAAGTGGTTAACTTCATCTAGATTAAGTTTGTAATAATTCCATGTACCTCTAGTATCTCTTATGATGAAGTTTGCATCTAAGAGTATTTTCAAATGGTACGATAACTTTGATTGTGTCATGTTTACCATTGGAGCAAGATCATTAACGTTTATTTCGCCTTTTTGTGTAAGGAGATTCATAATTTGTAGTCTTTTTTTATCTGCAATCGCTTTAAATTTTCCTTCATATGTCTCAAAAACTTTTTCTAATGACACATCCTGTAGGTTAATATTTTGATTCATGAAAAACACCTTTTCTTAATCAATTTTTTTTGATGTTTTAACTATATCTCCAATATTTTCATTTGTCAATTAATTAAATCAAAAAAAATTGATTTAATTAATTGAGAGGTTTTGACAATACAATTTCACTTTCATTTGGGCTTATAGGCATCTTGTATAATTATTATTAAAAATACGAAAGATAATTACTATCTAGTTATTAGGAGTAGGATTGCGATAATGCGATTGAAGAGAAAGTTAAAAAACAATTCAGTACCATTTGTAGTGCTATTAATTGTCCATGTGCTAATTTTAGCCTTTACTTTTTATAAAAAAAGAGACAAAAGCTACCGTATATTATTATGGTCAAACATTGGATTTGCCTATCTCTTTGAATATTTTGTCCTTAATTTATTCCAGGGATATAGATACATGCCCAAAATCTTAAAGAATCGACAATTGGATAATATTTTAGGTGCCGTATTTTCACAGGCAATATATATACCAATCATAGGGACGACAATAACCGCATTTCGTTTGGGATGGAAGTGGAAGCTATTTTTCACCATTTATTTTACCTTAATTGAGCGTTTATTTATTTATTGGAAGATCTTTAAGAAAAGATGGTGGGAAACATACTATACATTCTTTTTTTTGTTTCTATTTTTTAATGTAAGTGACTTCTGCTATCGGTTATTAAAAAGGAAAAATCCGATTGCACAGGGGATTACTTCATACCTATCTGTTACTTCTATTAGTGTGAATGTTCTATTTATACTTTCAATTTTCAGTAGGAGGTTTAAATCAGGCTTTGGTGTAATTCATACTTGGAAAGAGCACTTTATTATTATTCCGTGTTACTCCTTTATTATATCGGCAATATTATTAACAACATACAAAATTAGATTTAAATATTCTCTGCTCCTCAGGATTTTCTTTGTTGCAATATTGGATTATCTTTTATATCGATTCAAGGTTTTCAAAAACAAACAGACCGTATTCTTACTATATCCGCTCCACTTCTTTATGTTTTTTATCTCAAATCGATTATTTGATATGATTTATAATCTTGATGCTGCTGACTCAGAAAAGGTAATAGACAACGTGTAATAATTGTTGTCTATTTTATTTATTTGGTTGAAGTGTTTAAACTGTTTGTATCTGTCAAAGAAATTAGGGAGAAACAGAGTAAGTGTTGCAGCCAGAAAAAAAGCTAACAAGTCTTAGTTGATCTTGTTAGCTTTTTAGTATGGAAGAAATGTGATGGAAATTCGAAATTAGCTTTAATTATCATTATAGACCCTGCTTCGTTTGAGGAAGAAGAGTTCTTGTATTCATTGCAGTTTTTTTCAATGGTTGCGATTTAGTTTAGTTATTTGTTAAAACATACTTTTCTATAGCGTGAGCAACACCATGTTCATTGTTTGTTAAGGTTACAACATCAGCAATGTCTTTTACAAACGGATCAGCATTTCCCATCGCAACTGAAAGGCCAGCTGCTTCTAGCATTGGAACATCATTGAAGTTATCACCGATTGCAACCGTGTTTTCGATAGGAATATTATAGTACTCAGCCATTACTTTAATCCCATTGCCTTTATGTCCATTTGTGTCCATAATTTCGATATTGAATGGACCTGAAGTAGTAATTGAAATGCCTTCAATTTCATCGAGCTTGGAAATGAGTTCGGTTTTTCCTGATATAGTTGGGATAAAGAATTTTTGAACAGCAATATTCTCTTTATTTAAAACGTCGTCTATATGATCGAATATTTTAATAGTATCTGTTTCTTTAGGCTGCTCAGTCATAAATTTATATTCTTTTGGTGTTAATCCTTTACTAACTTCTTGATTTTGTTCTAAGAATGCAAGCATGCGCTCAGTCCAGGTTGAAGCAACGAAAATACCTTGGCTTGAATAAATTTTGAAAGGGTATTTGTTTTCATTAAGTATATTTGCAACGGTTTTCACGTTATTTTTATCTATTGAAATTTGGCTTAATAATTTGCCGTCAGCAAGAACCATTGTACCATTGCTTCCTGCAACAGGACATTCAAGTGGAGTTTGGCTAATGACTGTTTTTATATCCTCTGGTGCACGACCTGAACAAATCATGACGACATGGCCTGCCTTTTGAGCTTTTTGAATAGCTTGAACGTTTACCTCAGAAATTTCAATGTTAGATGATAACAATGTTCCATCTAGATCAATTGCAATTAATTTTTTCATACTAATTGTCTCCTTTGCTACTTTTCGATTCTACATATATGTAAATGATGTACATTATAACTCAATTATTTATTATGACATATTATCAGTTAATTAATTATAAAAAAGGAATGAAATAATAATAAATTTACAAAAAGATAATAGTTCTCTTTTTCTTTATTCAAAAAAAAGATATACTGTCCAATAGAAATAGAGTACATATGGAGGGATAAATCATGGTTCGATTCGGAATTATCGGAACTAACTGGATTACAGAAAGCTTTCTTCAAGCTGCTAGTAAAGTGGAGGGCTTTTCACTCACAGCTGTTTATTCTAGAACAAGTGAAAAGGCGGAGGAGTTTGCTGGCAAATTTGATATTAAGCATACATACACTGATTTAGAACAATTTGCTAGTAGTAACGAATTTGATGCAGTTTATATTGCAAGCCCAAATTCACTTCATGCGTCTCAAGCAATTTTATGCATGAAAAATGGAAAGCACGTTCTTTGTGAAAAGCCAATGGCATCTAATACAAAGGAAATTAGTGAAATGATTAAGGTTGCTAATGAAAATTCTGTTGTCTTAATGGAAGCTCTTAAAACAACTTTACTACCGAACTTTTTAGCAATAAAAGAAAATCTACATAAAATTAGCCAGATTCGTCGCTATTTTGCAAGTTATTGTCAATACTCTTCTCGTTATGATAAATACAAAGAAGGTATCGTATTAAATGCATTCAATCCAGAATTCTCTAATGGAGCATTAATGGATATTGGAATTTATTGTGTGTATCCTGCTGTTGCATTATTTGGTGAGCCAAAGCAAATTCAGGCTTCAAGTTATATGCTTGAGTCTGGTGTTGATGGTGAGGGAAGTATCCTGCTAACGTATGATGAGATGGATGCAGTTATTATGTATTCTAAGATTACAAACTCATATGTGCCTTCTGAAATACAAGGAGAAAACGGCAGCATTATCATCGATCAAATGAATACACCTCTAAGTATAAAAATTCAGTATAAAGATGGAACGGTTGAAGACATTACAAGAACACAAGACTCAGATAGTATGTATTATGAGGCAAAAGAATTCGTTGAATTAATTACGCATAAAAAGCAGCAATCAGAAATGAATTCTCACCAAAATTCCATCATAACAGCAAAAATATTAGAGGATACTAGAAAACAAATTGGATTGGTTTTTCCAGCGGATAAGTAAATTTTCTTTGGGGACAGTCCCTCACTGCTTTAAAGCAGTGAGGGACTGTCCCCTTTTTAATTAACTGGAATATTTTACTGAAAAGCGGGAGATAGTAAAGATGAAAATATGAAAAACCATAAAATACCAATGTTTACTTGCATACTGAGGAGGTCGAGGGTTGACAAAGGATCAATCAAATCAAGGAAATCAAAATACGAATGAAGAAAACGAAGATACCTTAACAAACAGACAGGGGCATCCTGTAACAAATAATCAAAATATGCGAACAGTGGGAAATCGCGGTCCTGCAACGTTGGAAAATTACGATTTTATTGAAAAAATAAGCCACTTTGATAGAGAACGTGTTCCTGAGCGTGTTGTTCATGCGCGTGGTGCTGGTGCACATGGTTATTTTGAAGCTTATGGAACAGCAGGAAATGACCATGTATCAAAATATACTCGTGCGAAATTATTTCAAGAAAAGGGGAAAAAGACTCCTGTTTTTGTCCGTTTTTCATCTGTTATCCATGGTGGGCATTCACCAGAAACACTTCGAGATCCTCGTGGGTTTGCTGTTAAATTTTATACGGAAGATGGAAACTGGGATTTAGTTGGGAATAACTTAAAAATTTTCTTTATCCGCGATGCGATAAAATTCCCTGATATGATTCATGCCTTTAAACCAGATCCAGTTACGAATATTCAAGATAGTGAAAGATTTTTTGACTTTTGTTGTAACTCTCCGGAAACATTCCATATGGTCACTTTTGTCTATTCACCATGGGGAATTCCAGCTAACTATCGTATGATGCAGGGCTCTGGCGTTAATACATACAAATGGGTAAATAGTGAAGGGGAAGGGGTTCTTGTAAAATATCACTGGGAACCAAAGCAAGGGATTAAAAACTTAACACAAAAGGAAGCCCAAGAAATTCAAGCAAAAAACTTTAACCATGCTACCCAGGATTTATATGAAGCAATTGAGCGTGGCGACTTTCCAGAATGGGAGTTGCTTGTCCAAGTTATGAGCGATGATGAACATCCTGAATTAGATTTCGATCCTCTTGATGATACAAAACTTTGGCCTGAAGATCAGTTTCCTTGGCTACCAGTAGGAAAAATGGTGTTAGATAGAAACCCTGAAGATTATTTTACTGAGGTTGAACAAGCTGCATTTGGAACAGGAGTTCTTGTTGATGGGCTTGATTTCTCTGATGATAAAATGCTTCAAGGTCGGACGTTCTCATATTCTGATACTCAACGTTATCGAGTAGGTGCAAATTATTTACAGCTGCCAATTAATGCTCCAAAAAAACGAGTAGCGACTAATCAAAGCGGGGGACAAATGCAATACAAAGTAGACCGCGCACCTAACCAAAATCCTCATATTAACTACGAGCCATCAATATTGGGTGGGTTAAAGGAAGCTAAACAATATGGAAAAGAGCACACTCCAAAAGTTGAAGGGAACCTAGTCCGTGAATCCATTGATCGCCAAAGTAATACAAAACAAGCGGGTGAAACATATCGTAGATTTGAGCAATGGGAAAAAGATGAACTCATTTCAAACCTTGTAGGAGATCTTTCTACATGTGACCAAAGGATCCAAGATAAAATGGTTGCTCTTGCTGAAGAAGCTGATGAAGAGTATGGTCGCCTTTTAAGAGAAGGCTTGGCTCACGCTTCTAAGGAAGGATCAAGTCAAAAACCTCTTGGCAACAAAGATGGAAATCAAGCAACTAAAACTGCTGTGAATAAGGGGCACGATGCTGAACCTTATTAATAGGGAGAGTCATTGTATGATCACTTCAAAATTATGAGAGCTTTAACATAATGATTTTTGAAAATATGGTCATACTATTTTTTAATGCTAGTCAATAAACTAAAAAGGGGCTAATTAATATGGCTGAAAGAGATAGTCACAAAAATCAACAAAAGAAAATGAAAAAAGCAAGTGACGCAATAAATACAGACAAGGACTTTGGAAATGATTTAGCTGAAAAAAACCATAACGAGAAAAGTTCAAAAAAATAGTGCGTTTTTTAAAAAAGCAAAAAACTTGGGTTTGTTCGAAAGTGAACAAACCCAAACTTTTTTGTGGAATTCTCAGGTTGCTTTGCTTTAAGCATTTTAGTCCACTATTCACTAAATTAACGTTATAATAGAGTAATAATACTTTAAATAAGTAGATATTTTCTACTTAATAGATAGAATGAAAATTTGAATAAAAGGGGGACATTTATGACAGAAATTCCAATGGTAGTACAAAAGGAAATAAAAAAACATCAGGGTTTAACGAAAGCGAAAATATTTAAAAGAGCTTTTTTCATTTTTATTGGTGCAGTCTTAATGGCTGTTGGTTTAGAGATCTTTTTAGTCCCAAATAAGGTTATTGATGGGGGAATTGTTGGGATATCAATCATCTTATCCCATTTACTAGGAATGAATCTTGGTTTGTTTATATTCCTATTAAATATTCCATTTTTCTTCATTGGTTATAAACAAATAGGAAAGACATTTGCTCTATCTACTTTGTTTGGAATTACCGTGTTATCAATAGCGACGGCATTATTTCACCCTGTTCCAGCTTTCACTGAAGATATCCTTCTAGCAACAGTCTTTGGCGGGATTATTCTTGGAGTTGGTGTAGGAATTGTTATTCGTTATGGAGGATCGTTAGATGGAACTGAAATTTTAGCTATCCTTGCGAATAAGAAGTTACCTTTTTCTGTTGGCGAAATCATTATGTTTTTTAATATTTTTATTCTAGGAAGCGCGGGCTTTGTCTTTGGCTGGAACAGAGCTATGTATTCTTTAATCGCTTATTTCGTAGCATTTAAAACAATCGATATTGTTCTTGAGGGACTTGATGAATCAAAATCTGCATGGATTATTAGTGAGCACTACCGTGAGATTGGAGACGCGATTTTAGCTCGGTTAGGCCGTGGTGTAACATACCTCAATGGAGAAGGGGCGTATACAGGAGATGATAAGAAGGTTATTTTCTGTGTCATTACTCGATTAGAGGAAGCAAAATTAAAATCGATTGTTGAAGACTTAGATCCCTCTGCCTTTTTAGCAGTTGCAAACATTGCAGAGGTGCGAGGCGGAAGGTTTAAGAAAAAGGATATTCATTAATGATGTTGCAGCTCTGTGGAGAACGTATCCCACAGAGTTTTTTTTGTCTAGGAAATTATAAAAAACTAGTACTGTGGATAAGCGCTAGGCATCTAGCTCCAGAGCCTAGCCCCTCTTGGGTCTACAGCCACTCATGAATTGAAGGTGAAAAATACCTTCTATTCATGAGCGTCTTATTTACCCGAGGCTGTTCAAGGCGCTCGCGCTTTTGTTCCTGGTTACATAATTTGTTCCTATTGAAAAGAGCACAACATTATATTAATGCTTTTCTTTAAGTGTTGAAAATTGGGCTAATTTCTTATACTTCTTCATACCTTTATAAGGACAAGAAATGCTTGGACTTTAAAAAGGTAAGGGTGTGAACAAATGGAGCAAGCGATTCTGAACATATTAGAATGGCTAACAGGTCTTGGATATGTAGGTATAGCACTAGGGCTAATGCTTGAGGTCATTCCGAGTGAAATAGTTCTTGGTTATGGTGGGTACTTAATTGTACTTGGACGGGTTGGTTTTATAGGAGCATTTGCTGCAGGTGTAATTGGAGGAACAATTGCTCAATTAATCTTATATTGGATCGGTAGCTACGGGGGGAGGCCCTTTCTTGAGAAGTATGGAAAATTCCTGCTTTTAAAAAAGCACCATTTAGATTTAGCAGAAACCTGGTTTGAGAAGTATGGTTCTGGTGTTATATTCGGAGCAAGGTTTATCCCAGTTGTAAGACATGCAATTAGTATACCTGCTGGGATTGCAAAAATGTCATTATGGAAATTCACCTTATATACTGTTGCAGCGATGATCCCATGGACGCTTTTCTTTTTATATTTAGGGATTGAGCTAGGGAGTAATTGGATGTATATAAAAGAGGTTGCTCGTCCTTACCTCATTCCAATTATAAGCTGTGCACTATTAATGGCTGTGGTTTACTATTTAGTGAAAAAGTTTAAAGCTCCACGGACATATTAATGAAAAACATCTTATGCATGGCTTACGTTTTGGTAAGCCCTTTTTGTCGTTTAGAAATTCTAAAATTCTTGAACTGTGGATATGCGCACGACATCCAGCTCCAGCGCCTAGCCCCTCGAGGTCAAAAGCTAATTTAGAATTGAAGGCAAAGAACGCCTTCTATTCTAAAACATCTTATTTGCCTTAGGCTGATCAAGGTGCTTGCGCTTTTGTTCATTGTAAATATATTTTATTGCATTTTAGAGGGAATCAGAATATAATCAGTATTGCTATTATTTTTCTATATGAAATATTATCTAGGTTAAGTATTAGTTTCTTGAATAGATAAATTGAATAGAATCCAACAAATGAATAGGTAAAAGCTCTGTCGAAAGTGGGAATCATTCAGATGATCTCCACTTTTTAAATCGATTAATACTTCATTTAGTTAACATTATGACGAATAAATAATAAATAATAAATAAGGGGGAACGTATAATGGAACATTTAAGTAAGAAAGAAAAAATTACAATTATGATTGCGATTATTGGAGCAATGTTTTTTGCTGCGGTAAACCAAACAATTGTAGGGAATGCTCTTCCTAAGATAATTGCAGACCTGGGAGGACTAGATTACTATAGTTGGGTCTTTACAATCTATATGTTAACATCAGCTATTACAACGATTCTTGTTGGTAAATTATCAGATATATATGGACGTAAACCATTTATATTAATCGGGATCTTTATTTTTATGGTCGGTGCCTTTTTATCTGGCTTATCAAAGGATATTTTTCAGCTAATTACCTATCGAGGTTTTCAAGGATTTGGAGCAGGGATGATTATGTCCACAGCTTTTACAGCTGTTGGAGATCTTTTTGCACCGCGTGAACGTGGCCGTTGGCAGGGTGCGATGGGAGCTGTATTTGGAATTTCGAGTGTGTTTGGCCCAACTCTTGGTGGATATATTGTCGATAACTTAGAATGGAAATGGGTATTCTGGGTGTTTTTACCTTTAGGAATTGTAGCTGCTATTTTAATATGGAAGCTTTTCCCTAAGGCGGAGAAGAAAGAAGGAGAGTCTGTCGATTACTTAGGATCGATTTTCTTAACTACTACTATTGTTCCTACATTATTAGCATTTTCATGGGCAGGTACAAAATATGATTGGAATTCTACGCAAATTATTGGTTTATTTGCTAGTGCGATCATTTCATTGATTTTATTTATTTTAGTAGAAAGAAAAGCTAAGAGCCCAATTCTCCCACTTTATTTGTTTAAAAATAGCATTTTTACAATATCAAATATTATCGGTTTTGCAATTGGTGTTGCGATGTTCGGTGGTGTTATGTATATTCCATATTTTGTTCAAGGAGTATTAGGATTTACAGCAACACATTCAAGCTTTATTACAATGACCATGACATTAGGATTAGTTATTGCAAGTGGCATAGGCGGACAGATTATTACGAAAACAGGGAAATATAAGCTACAAGCAATTATCGGATTAATTGTAACAACAGTTGGAATGTTTTTATTTACAACAATGGATGCTGGAACGTCTCAGTGGTTATTGATTATTTATTTAGTATTAGTGGGACTTGGTCTTGGTGTCGGAATGACTGTCTTTACATTAACTGTGCAAAATGCTGTTGATCAGCGTTATTTAGGAGTGGCAACTGCAACTTCACAGCTATTCCGTTCTGTTGGAGGAACAGTTGGAGTAGCAATTATGGGAACTGTTTTAAATCAGCGAATGAGTGACAAAATGGCTGAATCGTTTGCAGGGGTCAGTAAGCAGGCAGCAGCTGTACCACCTGAAATGCAAGATAAGCTAGCTGAGCTACAAAATCCACAACTATTATTGGATCATGAGAAGTTAGCGGAAATCCAACAAAGCCTTCCTGAAGAAATGATTGTGTTTTTTGAAAAAATTGTAAGTATGCTTCAGGACTCATTGAGTTTTGCATTATCTGGCGTGTTCATGACTGCAGCAATTATTATGATCCTTGCTGTCTTTTTAACCTTATTCTTAAAAGAAATACCTTTAAGAAGTTCAAGTGATGCCCTTCCTGATCCACAACAAAATCAGCATAAGAAAGAGAAATTAACAAAACAACCTGTTTAAAAAAGTTGAGAGGATTGCCTCTCAACTTTTTTTAGTATGGAAAATTGTCAATCGCAGTATAAGGAGAGGCATCAAATTGCAGTTGGTTTAATAAATGAGATAAGTGGTTCAATTCATAACATAGGTGGTTAAATTATCTAAAAAAGAGGTTCAATCCGCAATAAAACGACGATCTTAAATTGGAGGTTGGTTAAATAACCAGGATAAGTGGTTCAATAAATGACAAAGCAGGTTCAACCTGCTTAAAATAAATTGATCAAACCATAATAAAAAATGAATTGTCATACTTCTTACATAAAGCCTCAAATACATGGATAAAATGTAAGCGATAGAACTGCTAATAGTAGAAAGGAATGAAAAAATGTTCCCCAAAGATGAAGAATTCTATGATAACGAGGTTTTTGCTCAGGCTGAAGTGGTTCCACACCCTAAAGAAGAAAATCGGTCTGCACTAATCTTAACGCAATCGTACCATCTTTTGTCTAATGATGACCTATCAGTTGGTGACAACTCTTCAAATGATTAATTAACTCATTAACGCTTAGTATTAAACTGAGCGTTTTTATTAAGTTTAAAAGTTTAGGCTAAAGAGCGTTAAATGAGACTATAAAAAGATCCTGATCAATAAAGATCAGGATCTTCTTTGAGTTTATTAATGATTTGCCATTTTAGCTTTTGCTTTATCATAAACAGCAAGTTTTTTTACGAGTGTTGAACTGTCTTTATTTAGGCCTTCAATACTAACATTTGTACCGTTTTGCTTGAATTTAAGGACAACTTTATCAATCGCTCCAACAGCAGAATCATCCCATAGGTGTGCATGACTAAAATCAATAACAACATGCTGAATATCTTCTTTGAAGTCAAAGCTTGACACTAAATCTGTAACAGATGCGAAGAACAACTGTCCTTTTACATTGTAAGTTTTGTGATTTTGTTCATCAAGTTTTGATTCAACTTGTACCTTTGAAATTTTAGCGGCAAAGAAGATTGCACTAAGTAAAACACCTACTAGTACACCCTTAGATAGATCATGTGTAAGTACAACAGTAACAACTGTAACAATCATAACAGCAGAATCAGTAAGAGGCATTACCCTTAGCTTTCTTAGAGAAGACCAATCAAATGTACCAATTGATACCATGATCATAACACCAACTAAAGCTGCCATCGGGATTTGTACTAAAATGTTGTTCAGTAGTAAAATTAACACCATTAGGAATACACCGGCAACAAGTGTAGACAATCGACCACGACCACCAGATTTAATATTGATACCTGATTGACCAATCATCGCACAGCCTGCCATTCCTCCAAAGAAGCCAGCTACAATATTAGCAATACCTTGACCTCTTGCCTCTCTGTTTTTATCACTTTCAGTATCGGTCATATCATCAACGATTTGTGCAGTTAATAGTGATTCTAATAATCCGACAAAAGTTAAAGCGATTGAATAAGGGAGGATAATTTGCAATGTTTCAAGATTAAAAGGAATCTGAGGAATTAAAAATAATGGTAAAGCTTGTGTTAATTCACCCATATCTCCAACAGTGCGAACCGAAACTCCTGACATAATTGCATAGATTGTCATCACAATGATCGCTACAAGTGGCGAAGGAACGACTTTCGTAAATCTAGGCAGTATATAAATGATTGCTAGTGAGCCAGCAACCATTGCATACATTACCCAGGATTCACCAATGAAGTGTGGTAATTGTGCCATGAAAATAAGGATAGCTAGAGAGTTTACAAAGCCCACCATAACAGAACGAGGGATAAACCTCATAAGCCTTCCCACTTTTAATACGCCAAGAATAATTTGAATTATTCCGGTTAAAATTGTCGCTGCAAGGAGATATTGTAGTCCATGGTCAGCTACTAAAGTAACCATAACTAATGCCATTGCACCTGTCGCAGCTGAAATCATTCCCGGTCTTCCTCCTACAAAGGCAATCACGACAGCGATACAGAATGAAGCGTACAATCCAACCATTGGATCTACACCGGCGATAATGGAAAACGCAATTGCCTCAGGAATTAGTGCTAATGCAACAACAATACCTGAGAGAATATCTCCTCGTATGTTTCCAAACCACTGTTGTTTTAATGTTTGTGTGTTCAAAACAGCACCTCTTTCTTCATATTTAATTGTCTGAAAAGATATGTGACTTTCAACTCTCATGAAAGTCGGGTCCGTTATTATCGGTCATGATTATACCATCGAATAATAAATTATAGTAATACTATGTAAGCGTATTAATCGAATGTTTTCTTTTAATATCTTTAAAATTCTCCGTTTTAAGCAGAAATTTGTAAAAAGAAGTTTATATTAATGAAGCAATTGCTGTTGTAAAATAATAGTAAAGAGTTTGGAGGGGGAAACATGTTCAAAGACATATTATTAGCAATAGATGGATCAGAACATGCTTTACGTGCAGCCATTAAAGCTTCCGAAATTGCAAGAATGGACCCTGAGGCAATCATTACAGTCGTTTATGTAATAGATGGAACAAAATCTAAGTCCGATATGTTATCAGAAGGAAATAAGGAAGCAGTTCAAGAAATGCGTTTGAGGAAGCTAAGACCAACTGAGGAAATACTAAAAAAACAACTTGTGAACTTTAAGGTGGAATTGCTTAAGGGTGAGCCTGGTCCAGAGATTGTAAAGTATGCAAATAAACAGCACTTTGATTTAGTTGTTGTGGGCAGTCGCGGTCTTAATGGTTTACAGGAAATGGTTCTAGGTAGTGTAAGTCACAAAGTTGCGAAACGTGTTGAATGTCCGGTTATGATTGTGAAATAAAGTAAACTAAGGATTTTTCTATATTGGGTTGACCTAAAGGGTGTGAGATGTAAAAATCTCATTACTCTCTAGGTCAACTGTAAAAAACTTAATCTACTTTCTTTAACTGCTTATGAAAAACGTTCGGAAGAGGAAGTCCTCTCTCATTAATCTCCTTTTCTAGCATTTTAATAAAGTCAGAGCTTATTTGTAATCTGTATGCTTCATGAAAACTTACTATTAATGTTTCATCTGACATTTTTATAAATCTCATTGAAAACCATCCTTTAATTTAATGCTTTTTAGAACAATCATCGCTGTGTTGCTTGCTGTTAAACCACTTTCCTTTTACATACCACGAAAGAAAAGTCCCTAAACTGAAGTTTGTAATAAAATGTAGAAAATAGAAGAATTCTATATGACGGAATTAATATTTTAGTAGAAAAATTCTTTTAATTTAGTACTTTCGTTATGTTTACATATACAATGATTTTTTTATAATGTAGGTAAGCTTTCGGGAGGAGGGAACTCTGATGGGAAAAGGTCGAATCCGAGTGGAAGAAAGTATTAAGGTAGAGACAGATAAGGAAATTAGTGAAGCTAAGCTTTTAGATGATAAGGAAAAAGAAAAAGAGTAAAGAAGAGGAGAGTGACTTAAAATCAAGGGCGCAGACCCTTTAAGTCACTCTCCTTTTTCTTAATGTCTAGGAAATTATAAAATTGTTGTACTGTGGATAAGCGCTTGGCATCCAGCTCCAGTGCCTAGCCCCTCTTGGGTCTACAGCCACTTAAGAATTGAAGGTAAAGAACACCTTCTATTCTTAAGCGTCTTATTTGCCCGAGGCTGTTCAAGGCGCTTGCGCTTTTGTTCATGATTGATCAAAGATCATCAAAGCCATTATCTACATGGTTTACTTTCGTATATTGTCTTGATTTTTGTTCGAAGAAATCGGATTTACCTAGATCTACTTCTTCGTAAGCTTTAATCCATTTAAGAGGGTTTGTACGGTATCCCTCAAAAGGGCGGTCATAGCCTAGTTGATGGCATCGGACATTTGCATAAAACTTAATATAATCTTCAAGGTCCTGCATATTAATCCCATCCATTTTATTGCCAATAATAAATTTTCCCCATTCAATCTCAAGATCAGCAGCTTGAATAAATGTATTTTTTACAAATGTAGCTAGCTCTTTTGTATCATATTCAGGGTATTGATTTAAAACTTCTTTATAGATTTGAACAAATAAGTCAACATGTATTTGTTCATCACGATTGATATAGTTAATCATTGTGCTCGTTGCAACCATTTTCTGATTACGTGCAAGATTGTAAAAGAAGGCAAATCCTGAATAAAAGAAAAGTCCTTCTAATATGACATCATATACGATTGATTTTAACAGATTCTCAATGTTTGGTTGCTCAGAAAAGGCTTGATAGCCATCCGTAACAAATTCATTTCGTTTTCTTAGGATGGGTTCATTTCTCCAATACTCAAATACCTCATCTTGTATCTGCTTAGGTACTAGACTTGAGAGTACATAGGAATAGGAATGATTATGAATAACCTCTTGTTGAGCAAGAATAATCATTAAAGCATTGACGCTGGAATCTGTAATGTAGTCAGAAACTTTTCCAGCATAATCAGTTTGAATACTATCTAGAAGAGCAAGAAGCCCAATGATTTTTAGAAATGCATCCTTCTCATCATTTGTTAGATTGGGATATTGTTTTATATCCTGAGCCATATTGATCTCAAATGGGGTCCAGAAATTTGCTAGCATTTTTTTGTAGCGTGGATATGCCCATGGGAATGTGACATCATCCCAGTTTAAAACATTTGAGCTTTCGCCATTAATAATTGCAGTTGAACGGTTTGGAGCGGAAGCATCCATGATTTTGCGTTTAATTAAAGCTGTGTTTTCCATTTTGGAACTCCTTTTAACGTTTTGATTAATTAAGATAGAGAGGCTGACCCTTTACATAAGGTCAGCTTCGAATTTTTTATACACCAGAATTTATAATTATGTACTTAGTGTCGGTGTCTAGCTTCAGCGCCTAGCCCCTCGAGGTCATAAGTCACAAATGAATTGAAGACAAAGAACGTCTTCTATTCATTTGCGTCTTATTACCCGAGGCTGAACAAGGCGCTTGCGCTTTTCTATGTTAGCTAGCACATGAATCGCAGTCTTCAATTTCACTAGAAGTTGAGCGTACGTAATAAGTCGTTTTCAACCCTTCACTCCAAGCAGTCAAATGTAGATCCAATAGGTCTTTAGCTTTAATGTTGTTCTGTACATAAAAATTGAAGGAGATAGACTGATCGATATGACGTTGTCTTGCAGCATTTTGCTTGATACTCCAGAGCTGGTCAATAAAATAAGCAGATTTATAAAACCAGGTTGTTGATGTATTTAAATCAGGAACTGTAACCGGAATTTTATAGTCTTTCTTTTCTTCTGAATAAACCTTTTGGAAAATTGGATCGATGCTAGCTGTACTTCCTGCGATGATCGATGTCGATGCATTTGGTGCAACTGCCATTAAGTATCCATTGCGAATTCCGTATTTTTTTACATTTTCTTTTAATAAGCCCCAATCGAATATGCTTTCCTTTGACTGATAGCCTCTTTTTTCGAAGTACGAACCAGTTTCCCAATCTGACCCTGCAAATACGGAATAGGAACCTTTTTCCTTTGAGAGCTCCATACTTGCTCGAATTGTAAGATAGGATATTTTCTCATATAGCTCGTCTGCGAATTTAACAGCTTCTTCATGCTCCCACTTTATTTGTTTAAGAGCTAATAAATGGTGCCATCCAAATGTACCTAGACCGATGGCACGATATTTCTCATTTGTTAGCTTTGCTTGCAGAATTGGTATTGTATTTAAATCAATGACATTATCTAACATTCTTACTTGAATAGGGATAAGTTTTTCTAATACATCATCTGTAACAGCTTTTGCAAGATTAATAGAGGAGAGGTTACAAACGACAAAATCGCCAGGTGTTTTAACAGTAATTATTTTTCCGTCCTCTGTATATTGCTCCTCAACAGTTGTAGCGCTTTGATTTTGTGTGATTTCTGTACAAAGATTGCTGCAGTAAATCATTCCTTTGTGAGAATTAGCATTTTGTCTGTTCACTTCATCACGATAGAACATATATGGTGTACCAGCTTCTAATTGGCTGATCATAATACGTTTCATTATTTCAATTGCTGGTATCTTTTCTTTAGAAAGTTGTTCGTTATCGACACATTCCCAGTACTTTTGACGGAAGCTACCATTTCCTTTTTCTTCGTCGTAAAAGTCCTCAATGCTATACCCCATTACTTTGCGAACTTCATGTGGATCAAATAAATACCAATCGGCACGAGCTTCAACCTGCTCCATGAAGATATCTGGAATACAAACACCTGTGAATAAGTCATGGGTACGCATTCGTTCATCACCATTATTAAGTTTGGAATCTAGGAATGAGAAGATATCTTTATGCCATACATCTAAATAAACAGCAATTGCACCTTTTCGCTGTCCAAGTTGGTCAACGCTTACTGCTGTGTTGTTAAGCTGTTTCATCCATGGAATTCTTTAATTGTTACTCTCTAAAAAGTTTAGAGGGATAGGTCATTTCTGCCTATCTCTGCACATCGCTGTCCAGAACAGACTATATCTTTATCCACTTTTCACTTATTGGTAGTGGATAGGTGGTTTGAATTATAAAATCTCTTTTATAACTACTTAGTCGTTGAACCTTCTACCTATTAAAATAGGTAGCTCGGCTGCGGATTATCCGCACTCTCGGTTTTTTAGGGTTCGCCATGTCATTACTGCATGGTATCCTACCTTGAGATACTCGGAGTTTCCCGCAATTGACCACCATTATTACTTGTAACTTACGCTACAAGAGGGCTACATTTAACCCCTGATGAAACACCTTTAAACCCTTTAATATCACTGCCACGGCTTCGGATTTTCCCGAAATACGCGCCTACGCCACCACCCGACTTTGATACGTTCGCAATATCCGTATTACTATCAAATATCCCTTGTAAACTATCATCAATTGTATCAATAAAACAACTAGATAATTGTCCTATAGGTTTTCCGGCATTTGATAATGTTGGAGTTGCTACAGTCATATAAAGGTTACTCATGGCCCAATATGCTTGTTTAACGAGCTCAAAACGTTTTTCTTTATGCTCCTCGGCCATAAGTGTCATTGCGATAATTAAGAACCTTTCTTGTGGAAGCTCAAAGGTTTGTTTTGTGAAATCACGTGTTAAGTAGCGATCTGCTAAAGTTCGAAGTCCAATATAAGTAAATAACCTATCTTTTTCAGGTTGGATAAATGAGCCAACTTGTTCTATTTCTTCTTTTGTATAAAGATTAAGCAGCTTAGAGTGGTAAAGACCCTTTGAAACTAATGTCTCAACTAATTTATAGAAGTTACCATATTTTTGATTTTTGTCATATCCACGGTTAGCTGCAGCTTCCTTGTAGAGTTTTGTTAAGTAAATTTGAGCGCAAAAGTAAGTCCATTCTGGCTCTTGTTCATTAATATTAGATAATCCCTCTAAAATAAGTAGATTTGTAAGCTGTTCAGTCGTATAGGAATCTCTCTGGAGAAGGGTATTATTGATCCTTTTAAGATAATCATCTATATTTAGTGAAGGGAAATGTTGATGGATATTCCTAATGAAAGCAGTAAGTTTTGTAGCGTCAAATGCTTCTTCATTTAAGCTATCGATAATGATAGGTGTGGTTGTTGTTGTACTCATGATAATTCCTCCATCTGTTCTTTTGGTAAAAAAAACCGCTCGAGAATGAGCGGATAAAACGACAGATAAGAAGGGCAGGCATATAGTTAAGCCCATAATTACTTACTATCGTTTCATCTTCTCAGTCCCCGAAGAAATTGAAACTTTGGCAAGCTTTAGGTAGGTCTCCTGACTTGTGCTCGTCCTACTATGAGGCCTTCCCATACATGTTGATGTACAGTGGCTATCTCAGTTCGTCACACTTACAGTTGCGGGGACAGTTCTGGATTTACACCAGATTCCCTTTTCAGCCTTATAGGCGCCTATCACTTGCAAAGATACAATATATAGTTTTTATGTTTATAATTCTATCAATATGTAGTTAATTGTTCTATTTACATGATAAGGCACACTTGCAAATTAATCAACCAATACTTTCTAATTGTCGAAATTTATCTATATCAAGAGAATTTTGGAAGGAAAACAAAAAGGATCTGACAAACTAGGTCAGATCCGTTAAGATGTCGTTTTAGCTTTACTAAAAAATCCGAAAAGGATCGAAAAGAATGGTGAGAGATACAAAAAGAATGCAAAAGGTAAAAAAGCGATTACTGGAACACCCAGTGTTTGAGCAAAGAAAGCACCACTTACGCCCCATGGAATCAGTGGATTTATCAAAGTTCCAGCATCCTCAAGTGTTCTTGACATGTATTTACGCTCAAGCTTCATTTTGTCATATATGCCTTTAAAAGATTGGCCTGGGATGAGAATTGATAAGTACTGTTCACCTGTTAATAAATTCACCCCAAACGAGGATGCAGCAGTTGATAGAATCAGCTGGCCTTTTGTTTTAACGCGCTCTATCAATCCATTTAAGAGGATCGGAATGATGTTTAACGTATCGAGTAATCCACCGAAAGCAAAAGCAATCAGGATGAGTGAAATCGACCACATCATTGATTGTAGTCCACCACGGTTCATCATATTGACAACCTGCGCATTTTCAATTGTGAAGGTTGTACCATTTTGTAAAACATGAAGGAATTCGCCTAATTTTACTCCTTGAAATCCTATAGCTGTAATCCCTGCTGTAATAATTCCAACGATTAATGCTGGTGCGACTGGTACCTTACGAATAGCTAAAATAATAACCAATATCGGTGAAAGCAGTGTAAGACCACTTATTTGAACATGACTCTTGATTATATTTATCATGTTTGTCATTTCAGTAAGTGATGCTGATTGGATAGGAGTGATTCTCCCAAGTATGAAAAAAATTAAAGTTGTAATAAGAATGCTAGGAATGGTAGTTTTTGTCATATGTCTAATATGTGTGAAAAGCTCAACAGATGAAACACCTGACGCAAAATTTGTTGTATCAGACATTGGAGACATCTTATCACCAAAGCAAGCACCGCAAATGATAGCACCAGCCACCCATGGGGCAGGTATGCCAATAGCGATTCCAGCACCCATAAGAGCTACACCAACAGTACTAACTGTAGTAAATGAGCTTCCAACAAGGCTTGAGATGACCATACACGAAAATAATGAAGTAATTAATAAGTAGTTCGGATTAATTACTGTTAGTGCGTAAACCATTACTGTTGGTATTGTTCCACTGCTCATCCATGCACCAATTAAGATTCCAATTAATGCGAGCACAATTATTGGTTGAATTCCGCTCTGAATGCCTTTGATCATTCCTGTTTCTAACTCTTTCCATGAATAACGCTTTATTAACCCAAGAATAGCCACAACAACTAAACAATTAAGTAAGGCAAGATGTGGTTCTGTTTTTAATACAAATAGACTCGTAAAGATAATGGCCAAAATAAGAAATAAAATTAATACTGCTTCTTTAAACTGAAAAGTCTTTTTATAGCTACTCATATACTTGCTCCTTTATGGCTTAAACGCTTTTGTGCTTTTTTGCGCAAAAGCATACCATGAAATATTATATCAATCTAATAATATATGTCAATTGTTAAAGGGCATTAATGTTTAAATTTGCTGTTTAATCAAATTGATTATTGAATTACATGGATTATTTTGAATTTTCATTTTTTAGCTAAGGAGGGAGCTATTTTATTGAAATAGTAGTTGGGGAATTAGATGAAAGGAAAAAAATCTGCAAAATAAAAAGAGATAGACATTATAAGTGTCTACCTCTTATATCATCACTTAGCAATTAATACAGGAATGTTAGAACGTTGTGAAACCTTTTCACTAACACTACCAAATAATAAACGTTTTAACCCACTAATATCGCGACTGCCAACAACGATTAAATCAGCATTATGTTCAGTTGCGAATGAAACAATTGCTTCGGATGGTTCACCATAGGAAACATTTACATTTCCTTTAATATTATGATGATCCAATATCCGTCTTGCTTCACTTTCCAAAGCCTGTGTTTCCTTACTATGTTCTTCCGTGTCTAAATGTTCAGTTGGCACTGGCATAATTGGATAGTGCCTTATGTCATCTGTTGGGTAACTGCTATTAGTTCCTGGAAAAACCATGTTATCTTCAATAGAATCTCCATTGAAGACCCCCTTTTTTTGAATATGAACAACTGAAAGTTCGGAATGTAACTGCTTACTTATATGAATTCCTAACTCAAGAGCATCTTTACTATCTTCAGTTCCATCAAAAGCCACTACTAAATGTTGAAATTCCTTCATTTCGATCATCCTTTCAAAAGCTTTGATGTTATTTCATACCCTTTTGAAAAAAATGTAATCTTTCGTAACCCTTATATATGCAACTTCGTAAAATCTATTATTAGAATATCAAATTAAGTAAAAACCCAATGACCACAATAGCACCCACAACCATAAATATCGTTCGCAGCATTTAAAATGCACCTCCTAGAAGTTTTTTATATAGGAATCTAATGCAAATTAAAGCTTTATTTTCATGGCAGGCTGTAAAACTTGCTGACGTTGTTTAATAGCAGTTGAAGAACAAATTTCTTCGAGATCATTTACGATTAGATGTGGAAAAGGCCCATCTATAATGACATTTAAGGCTTGTCCATTTTTTACAGTTAATAAATAGGTAATTAAAGACGGGAATTTAGAAGCATCAATAACATTTTTACTCTTAGATAGAAAATATATTTTTCCTGAATAGGATTTTGCTAATTGAGTTATTTTTAATATTTGATCAATCCTTAATTGCCTTTTCATACGTAGGTTTATTTTCATTAATTTATTCATATATACCTCCAAATTGTAATTGTTAGTATTATTTTGTTAATGATTAAATACCTCTATGACTTGAATTGAAAACACAATGAAGTGAAAATGGTTATATAGTCCCGATGTTCATTCATATTACCTATTGCTTGAAAAGTTTTGAATACATGTAAAAAAGCATTCATCTTTTTTCTAAAAGGAGATATAGTAAAAGTAGTGAATGAGAAAGGAAGTTGAAGATGGAAAAAGTAAAGTACATTAGTATGATTACTGCAATCTTCACTCAGATTACTGGTATTATTTTTTTATTTATAAACATAAAAATAGCATTTGGACTGTTTTATGTTTATTTCTTTTCTTTGCTTGTGTTGCTCGTCGTGTTTATAAAATCTAGAATGGATGAGAAAAAGGAGGATGATAAAAATGATTATCGTGACTACTGAATCAGTACCAGGTAAAGAAACAAAGGAATTCAAAGGGTTTGTAAAAGGAAGTACTGTTCAATCAAAACATATTGGAAAAGATATAATGGCTGGACTAAAAACTATTGTTGGAGGTGAGCTAAAAGAATACACTGAAATGATGGATGAAGCGAGACAAAAAGCGATCGGAAGAATGGTAGAGGATGCAAAGGAGAAAGGTGCTAACGCAGTAGTATGTATGAGATTAGAATCCTCAGCTGTCATGCAAAATGCTTCTGAAATTATTGCCTATGGAACCGCAGTATTGATCGAGGAATAAAGGATACATATCTTTTGTTTTTTGAGAAGAGGCTGAATCCTAGGGCCAGCCTCTTGTTTGTTACTACCTTTATTTAAGCATTTAATAACAGATATCAACACGTTTAATGGCAATTTACCCACAATAGCAGATGCACCTAACAAAGCAATCTCCATTTTTCTTTCTTCTTTAATTTTCATCTGACATTAACAATCACAAAAATTAAATATAAATTTTAGGAATAAAGTTAATCCTAAACATGATAATTTTAGAAAAGTAAAAAGCTGACATTCCGTCAGCCTTCTAGGGAATAGTATAAATTATAGCTTCTTCTTTGCTTGCTCCCAATAATACATTTGCGGAAAGCGTATATGAACAACATATTCATGGAATAGAGTATAGCTAATAAAACCAACGAGCTTCCAATCTACTGCATCAAACATAAACGATCAGCCCCTTTATTGTGTGAAACGAACATGATGGGAAATATAAGTGCTTAGTAAAGGGAACATTACATGTACGTTTTTATAATATATGGTCTGATAGACTTGTTTGATACATAGGAAATTGCTTTTGTGTGTTTACTTCGGGATTGATATAGAACAGTAAAGAGGTTGACACAAAGTGCCAACCGCTTTAGCCAATTTATTAAATTGTTATTGTTGAGAAAAACCGCCCATAGATTGTTGAGCCATTGATACTAAACGTTTAGTGATTTCTCCACCTACAGAACCGTTAGCTCTTGAAGTAGTTTCTCCACCTAAGTTTACACCAAATTCTGAAGCGATTTCATACTTCATTTGATCAATCGCTTGTGCAGCTCCCGGTACTAAAAGTTGATTAGACGAATTGCTGTTTGAACTGTTTTGTGCCATCTGTCATTCATCTCCTCATAAAAGTTGTATTGGTTGGGTTAGTTGGAATTGCACCAAACATATGAAGACCATATTGGTTTCAAAGCCTTACTTGGCGTAACCCATTCATAAAAAATGTTGGTTGCAATTGCGTTGTTGCATCGATGTTACTAAATATTATGGATAATTCTTTCGTTAATATTCAAAGAAAATGTGGTAATTTTTTCTGATTAAAATAAATTAAATTTTATATAATAACTTGCTCCAAGAGCCGTAGTTTGAAACAAAGGATGTCATGTTATTAAATGCGAAGTATTGGACCACCATCTATTCTTAATTACTTTTTTATCTCAAGGCTGCCCAATGTATTCCGCATTTGTTTTTACATAAAGGCTCTTTTCTAAGAGATTGTTGCTTTTAAAACAAACTATTTAAGGTTGATTGGAACGGATTGCGAGACTCCTGCGGGAGCAGTGGGACAGGTGAGACTTATGCAGGCGTTTACGCCGAGGAGGCTCACCGCCCGCCCCGCGGAAAGCGAGCATCTCTCACTGCAATCAACCACACCGCATTACTTGGTAAATAACAACAAAGTTTGCGAAAACAGCCTACATAAAAAAATGATGTTTAGAGATTCTAAAAATATGTAGTTAATAAAGGGGATGGGTCGATGGAATTGTGTCCTTTATGTAATGGGTTGGAAACGCGAATTATCCAATGTCCTAATTGCCAGAGGATCATGGAGGATAGAGGGAAGATCACCGATTATCTTGATGATTATAGTGCATATATGGATATTGATATAATGAAGCTGTTTGATGGAAATGTAAACTCCTTGGAAGGACATCAATGTATTCATTATTTTTATTGTCCTACGTGTCAGCATGAAGAAACAAATGCGATAAATGAGTGACTTTGTTTCACTTTAGAAAAAACAAAAACCCCGTTCATTAGAACGAGGCTTTTTGTCCATTTCTTATTTCTCACCAGCAGGGCGAATTCTTAGTTCAGAATCATTATCGAAGAAGTGAGCTTTGTTCATATCTAAAGCTAAATCAAGTGTTTGACCTGGTTTAATGTCTGTACGAGAGTCAACACGCGCTACGAATGTTTGACCATCAATTTCAGAGTAAAGCATAGTTTCTGCACCCATTAACTCAGCAACTTCAATTTTTGCAGTGATTTTTGTATTTTGGGAAGCATCGATGAATACTGGCTCATCGTGAATTTCTTCAGGACGAACTCCCATAAGAATGTCTTTGTTTACATAGCCTTGCTCACGAAGGTATTTCATTTTGCCTTCTGGAACAACTACTGAAGTAGTACCAAATGAGAATTTACCATCTGTAAGTTTACCTTTAAAGAAGTTCATTGCAGGTGATCCAATGAATCCACCAACGAATGCATTTTCTGGCTTGTCATATACTTCTTTAGGTGATCCAACTTGTTGGATGATACCATCTTTAAGTACAACAAGACGAGTAGCCATTGTCATCGCTTCAGTTTGGTCATGTGTTACATAAATTGTTGTTGTTTGTAAGCGTTGGTGTAATTTTGTGATTTCAGCACGCATTTGTACACGAAGCTTAGCATCAAGGTTAGATAAAGGCTCATCCATTAAGAATACTTTTGCATCACGAACGATCGCACGACCAAGCGCAACACGCTGACGTTGACCACCTGATAATGCTTTTGGCTTACGTTGTAAGTATTGTTCAAGCCCAAGGATTTTAGCTGCATCTGTTACACGACGCTCAATTTCGTCTTTTGGTAGTTTACGAAGCTTTAATCCAAATGCCATGTTGTCATATACGTTCATATGTGGGTAAAGAGCGTAGTTTTGGAATACCATCGCGATGTCACGATCTTTAGGTGCTACATCGTTCATACGTTTTCCATCGATGAAGAAATCACCTTTTGAAATTTCTTCTAATCCTGCTACCATACGAAGTGTAGTAGATTTACCACAACCAGATGGACCAACGAATACGATAAACTCTTTATCCTGGATATGAAGGTTGAAGTCTTCTACTGCAGTTACTTTATTGTCATAGATTTTGTAAATATTATCTAGTCTTAATTCAGCCATTTTTAATTCCTCCCCGATTTTGAAAGCGTTTTAACTTGTTTTCATTGTAAGGGATTTCATAGAAGAAAGTAAACGTACAAGTTGCACGAAAAAAAATAGGCTCTTTTGTGCAACTTGTAAACGCTATCCTAGTTTTCTTGACGAACTAGCATAATTGCTAGGAAAATAAAAGCAGCATTTGAAAACGTTCGGATGTCCAAACCCGTCTTTTCTAGTAACTTTTCTAATCGATATTGCAGGCTATTACGATGAATAAATAATCTTTTAGCCGTTGATGAAGCATTTAAATTTGATTGTAAAAAGGCCTCAATCGTATAGAGAAGCTCTTTATCTTCAATTGCCTCTACTAAATGATTAGATAGAATATCCTTTTTAGCACTAGATGGAGACTTCATGATTAGCAAGGGTAATCCCTCATAAAAGGTTAATGCTTTTTCACGATTAGAAGAACGGTGCAAGGTTTGGAAGCAGTTTTGCTCCAAGGAAAATTTGTCTCTCAAAGCATTATCATTTTTTTGTAGCTGGCCAATATAAAAATAGGGCTCTACATAAAAATCAGTCGTTAATGTATCACTTAGATCCTTTAGAGATTCAACTTCAAAAGTAATGGTCGGTTTTTCCTCTATAATAATACCATGAGAACAACTCAACCATAAGACAAGCTCGGAGTTAATAATCCCTTGAACTGCTTCCTCAAAGTTTTGTTTATCCTCAATTGGCTGTTTTAAATAAAAGTAATAAAACCGGAGTGCCACATGATCTGATGGAAGGGGGGATTCACCACTTTTACTCTCAGTAAATAGGTAATCAAACCATCTACGCTGGGACGCTGTAAAGTTATCTTCATTCAGCAATTCAACAGGTTGAAATAGGGAAGAGAGTAACTCTATTTCTTTTTCTGCTAAATTAGTTTTAAGAATACCAAAGATTTGACCAATCTCAGTTCGGAACCATTTAAATCTTGTATCATTTGGATTATATGTAATCGTCATGGCTTCTTTATAATGTTGCATAAGATTTTCTAACATCGAGATGCTCCTTTAATGCATGGATTCTTTATATCCATTATAGAAAAGATAGCGAAAGCATGAAAGCCTAAGTATTTAAGATTACGTCTTACTATCAACTGTTGACCTTAGGAACAATAAAATGTTGTTTAGCTTAGAAGTATTGGAGGGGGGCTGCTTTCTAATTGAATAAAAAGTAAAGGATGTTTTCGCAAACTTTGTTGCTATTTACCAAGTAATGAGGTGTGGTTGATTGCAGCGAGAGTTGCTCGCTTTCCGCGGGGCGGGCGGTGAGCCTCCTCGGCATAAACGCCTGCGGGGTCTCACCTGTCCCGCTGCTCCCGCAGGAGTCTCGCAATCCGTTCCAATCAACCAAATAGTTTTTGTTTTAAAAGCAACAATCTCTTAGAAAAGAGCCAAAGTAAAAGACTGCAATATTGATTGCAGTCTTATTCCTCAATTTGATGTGGTCGTTCTTCTTTTACAAGATCCCTTGCTTCTTCAATATTAGTCGTGTCTTCTCTCATATGGACAGAACCGCCAGATAATCCTTCATTTATCATTCGGTCAATATCCAAATAAGCTTTGTCTTTCCCTTCATAATTCAGATCCTGTTTTACAGCATCATCATTATTGGTCATTTTTAAAACCTCCTCATACACGGTAGTTTGTGCTTGAGGTGCTATCATCATTCATGATTATTCGTATACATGGAAAAGCATTAGTTCGTGAATTTGCGATTGGATATTTGTTACTACTTCTTTAGGGGGTGTCATCACGCCCCATTCAATTTGTCCATTTTTATGGTAAATTCCGTCGTAATGATTTCCTCTAAAGTAAAAGGAGATTCGCCAGCCTGGTAAATTTACTTGCTTAAATAAAGGTTTATATTGAAAATGTGTAATCAACCATATCGCCCCTTTCCTATAATAGGATTAATACGGCGAAATTCTCAAAAATCCTCCTGATCATATGTGGTAACATTTGTTAATTTTGTAAACAATTCTATTAACTGGGTTATTCGGTTTTTTTGGATAGTCATTTCATCAAATATCATAGGCTTTGAATTAACTTCAAATAGCATTGGATCTCCTTGAGGAGTTAACCCGACGTCCATTGAAAACTCTCCGATAAAACCGTAGTTTTTTGTTAGTTGATTACCAACTGTTTGAGCTAACCAATTTAATTGCGAAATAGAACATTTATGCTCAACACTTTGAAATGAAGTAATATCCCCACCATTTGGAACATGAGTGATAATTGAGTGAGCTGCTGCTTTTCGAACCCCAACCCCGAAGATTTTATGTATACCATTGTCAAATAGGCAGAGGACTCTTAAATCATATTTGCAGTTGTCGATTTTATCAGTATGGATTTCTGTTTGAATGAGGTACTGCTTTTTCTTTAAAAGCGTCTCTACGTCCTGAACAAAATCTGAGTGGAAATATTTTATCCTTTTATTTTTTCTATGGAGGTAATAGTGTAATCCATCAAAAGATAGTTTATAAATGCCTTTTCCTTTATGACCAGTTACAGGCTTAACGTAAAGGGAATGATAGGTACTTAATTTAGAAAGTAAATCATTCATATTTGAATATATCCAAGTTTTGGGTAAATAAGCTGATAGTTGCTTTGATTTTGATAGAGAATTATAGCTTTCCCATTTATCAAAAAAACATTGATTAAAAAAGTACTTCCCTTCTTTTTTATATAGTTGTTTAAGAGCTAGAAATGGAGCTTGTGTTTCTTCTATTCTAGAAGAAATTTTGTTATAGATGAGGTCAGGAAAGGGGAAGGCAAGCTTCCCCCATTTTTGATCATGATGCAGATAGATATAGCCAGAAACATAGTCCTCGTGGACGCCTTCAGTTGTAAAAATAAAGGATAGACCCCCAACTTTCATCAGTTCCATTTGGATCGACTTAAAAACTGAGTGATCACCGCGAAAGGAATCCTCTAGTTTGCCTCTACTTGTTAGAATTCCAACAAGAGGGGAGTAATTAAACTTTCTCATGAATCAATTCCTCAGGATTGAAAATTGCCTTTTTTGATAAAAATAATCCGTATTCTAGAGATGCCTTACGCGAGAGTATATCTGCATCCTTTAGTTCTGGGTGGCAAAAAATCGATCTGCCAGGCTTTGAATTTGCCTCGAACATCCAAATTTTCCCGTTTTGATCAATTCCTAAGTCAAAGCCAATCTCACCGATAAAGCCTTGTATCTTGTCATCAATGACATTACTTAAAATAATTGCTGCCTCTGTTAGGTCATGAAAGGCCTTTACTCGATCCTGTGGCTCAGGATATATTTCTTCGAGTGTTTTAACAACACCTCCACTATTTAAATGTGTGGTAACACTCCCTTTTCCCGCAACCTTTGCTGCAATAGCCGTAACTTTCCATACACCGTTTTCATCTTTGTTTGTATGGATTCTAAAATCAATGGGCTTCCCATCTAAACGAATCAATTTAATGCCTTGTTGAGCGAGATAACTAGAAAGAAGTCTGTCTTTAAAGGACGCCTTTAAGAAATGTTCAATGGAAGGATATTTTCTTAATCGATTAATTTCCTTTTCATCGCGATATCTAGAATAATATTGATTGTCCTCACGTGAATACATAAGATGATAGACTCCTAGACCTAAGCTGCCATTTGCAGGCTTTAAATAGATGCTTTGGAAGGATGCGAGCATTTCTTCCATTTTGCTAATGGTAGGAGTGTGGTAGGTAGCTGGCAAATACTTAGCTGCTTGAGTGTCATGAATTAAAAGTTTATGGATTGACCATTTATTAAAAAATCCAGGATTATACCATGGAATAGAGTATTCCTCAGTTAGACGTTTTTTTACGAGTCTTAATGCTTGATGATTTTCGATTCGCCGATTTGGCAAACGGTCGTATACAGTATTGGGAAATGGGAAAGTTGCTTGTTTCCAGCCATTCTTTCCGTAAGTAAAGCCATTTATTGTACCTTCCTCCCAATTAATATGGTGGGCACCAAACACATATGTGTAAAGTCCTAGCGATTGATCAAGAGATAAAAACTTAGCGAAAAATAAGGAGCGTTCACCAATCGGACGCAATATAGATTCAGTAAACCCTGCTGTGAAAATACCAATTAAGGGTCCTAAATGAAGGGTACCATCATTAAAGAAGAGATGTGTTTTTCCATAAGTAGGAAGCATGAGTTTATTTGCCATCTCTAGTGGTAATAAGATACTCTCCTTTAGCTCTTGACTGTATTGAATCTCACAAGGAAGCATAAGTGTTCCAAAAGATAGTGTATTAACGTGCCCGAATTTCATTGTAGAGATCGGTAAGTGAATGCAATGATCTGTAGAGTTTGTTGTTTTAATGGAATATGTTGTACTCATTAGTTCGACTCCTTTATAGCTGCTTGGTTTCGTAAAAACTGACAATAGGCTAATGGAGCTTCAAATAGATTTTCTGCTGCATTAGGATTTGTTTGGGTAAGTGTTTTCCTGCCTGGTTTTGAGTTCATATCTAAAATCCATACTGAGCCATCTTTTGCATAGCCAATATCAACTCCAATTTCAAATAAACGAGTTACTTTTTCTTCTATTAAAGTAGGTAAGCGCGCAATAATCGTTCTGAGCTCATCCTCGAATAGTACTTTTTGCTTTGCTGATAAGGTGGAGGACCATTCATTGTATGTTAGTGCTTCACCACCACTATTTAAGTTTGATAGAAAGGAGCCATAATAACCTTTGCGAACACCTTTCCCAACTAAATTCCATTTTCCATGTTTATTTTTTTGGAGAAACAATCGAATATCAAATGGATATCCTTGATTATCTAGTAGAGGGAGTAAGGGTTGAAGTAGATAGGTTTGCTGTTTTAAAAGTTTTTCACACCAACCCGCAAACTCCTTTACTGATTGGAAATCCTTTGTTTTTTTATCTGGACCTTTATGGTAGGTTATCGTAATCGCTTTAGCATGATGTTTCACTGCAATGATCCCGTTCCCTCTCGAACCATTAATAGGTTTTAATAAACAGGTGGAGTCTACCTTCAAGCGGTGGAGAATTTGGTTTGGTTCTCGTACTAGTTCAGTGTGAGGAAGATAGCTGCTAATAATCGGATCACTCCGTAAAGAATGATAGATTTTCCACTTGTCTGGTAACCCGAATCCTAAAAAGGTTGTTTGAGGATTCTTTTTAAGCCATTCAACAATTGGTTTGCTTTTTTGAATCGCTTGTTTTTGGTTATAAAAGCAACGATCATAAATAAATGAAGGGATAGGGAACACCTCACTTTTCCAGCTCTGTGTATGTTGATCAAATTTCTCACCATTTATCATTAATGAGGAAGGCTCAATTGAAGTAGGCTCAAATCTAACGAATTGGATGTTAAATTGTGCACTACGTTTGGCAATTTCAGTCGCATATCCATTCTCATGATGCTTATTAACGACTAAAAAACCTAAAGTCGGTTGTTCCAATTTGCTCAACTCCATTCACTTATTTCTCCTTACGCCTAACGCTCCAATCAACAGTGAGCTTTTAAGGGACTTTTACCAAAGGAAGAGGTAGGTATCTTACTGCCCGCTAAAGTGGGATAAAAATAAACAATAATTAATGACAGCACGTGCTGAAGGCCTGATTTTCCCCTTTCTCGGATCATTTATTGATTTAGATGGCTTTGTATTTACCTCAATGATCCAAGGATGACCATCTTGATCTAATGCAAGGTCAATCCCGAACTCACCAAACTCTCCACCAGCATGAAGACAGATACAAGTTACAATTTCTAGTGAAAGCTCGGCTAACAGTTTACGGAGATGAAGACTTTCGCTTTTACCATACAGTTCATTTAAAATATTTTTTATTTGGTAAAGCTCACCACCTCGTGCTAAGTTTGCAACAAACTGGTTTACGCTAGAAACTCTAGCTATGCTTGAGGAAACTTTCCATTGATGAAAATCCTTCTTATGGCATAAGAATCGAAAATCAAGTGTTCGATTTTGATACCTTTGTAAGTGGATCGTTTCTTGTAGCAAAAAGCCTTCTCTTTTTAGTCGAGGATAAAGGGCGGAAAAAAGTTGTTGAAAGCTCTCATATTCATTATTCATTTCACCGGAGAAAGTAGTGAAGTCAAGAAGGTGGGTTCCATCTTCTCTTTCCTTTACTCGGAAAATTCGTTTCCCTTGGCTGCCATTTATCGGTTTAATAAACAGATCTTTTTTATCTTTGAGCATATTCTCAAGATTGGATTTTGATTCTAATAAATGACTTTCAGGTAGAAAAGGTTTGAGATGCTCACTAGCAGCTAAAATTTGATGAACCTCCCATTTATTTAAAAATCGATCGTTAAAATAAGGGACCTTATTCTCAATAAAATCAGATGTAACATGTAAAAACGTTTTAGAGTGTTCAACTTTTCTCGAATGGATACGGTTGTGTACCACATCTGGATAGGGAACAATTGCTTCCTTCCACTGATTTTGATTGAAGTAGTACCCTTTTATTTGTTCTTTGTTGTAAGTCGATAGAGAAAAAATATAAAAGAAAGCACCAATTGCTTCACAACATGTAGCAAGCTCCTTGCAAAATTCATGAATGGACACAAAGCTTACTTCTTTATCAGTTTTTTTTATTTCGGTTAACAGACCGATTACAGGTCCAAGCTGAAGTTGATCGTGATTGATTAGCTTTCCTTGAAGTGATAAGGAATGTATAGGTAGGTGGATATCACTTAAAAGTTGTTCACTGAGAGACAAACTTAGACGATCCTCATTAATAAATACGATTGGACATTTCACAGTATGCATCCCACAGCCAATTTTCAATGAATATAGGTTTTTAGGTAGACCTAAATAGTTCCTAAGTTTTTCGCTCATTTCACATAAATAAGGCCTAGATGTATTTAATAAAGGTGTTATTTCAATGATTTTTTGTTTCATGGTAAACCCCTCATTTGATCGCCGTACGGACAAGCTCTATAATGTTCATAGGCAGATGTTCTATAACATCGTATGTTTTTTATGAAGGAATGGGGACGGAACTAGCTTAATTTTAATTGTATTTTCAAATTACATTTTAAAAGATTTAGTATGACAATAAGAAATTGTCTAAGCTTTAAATTATACGGGGTTTGAAAAACATTCATTTCAGTTGTGGTAATAAGCTATAGGGGTTTAGTACATAAAACTGGTGAAGTAGTGGAAGGTAGATGAATATGAACAATTTAACAATGACGATAGTAATGATTGTAGTTGGTGCAGCAATAGGTGGAGTAACAAACCATTTAGCAATTAAGATGCTTTTCCACCCTTATAAGCCGCTATATTTGTTTGGGAAGAGAATTCCTTTTACACCTGGACTTATCCCAAAAAGAAGACAGGAACTTGCAAATCAAATGGGTAAAATGGTTGTTGAGCATTTGTTAACAGCTGAAGGGATTAAGCGTAAGTTTATGCAAACACAATTTCAGCAACAGCTAATTTCTTGGGGAGAAACTCAAGTTAGAAAGCTTATAAACTCAGACAAAACAGTTTCACAGCTTATGTCTAATTTTCAAGTTGGAAATCCTTCTGAGCTAGTAAACTTTAAATTGAAGAAGTTTTTACAAAGCAAGTTTGTAGGTATAGTGGAAGACAATAAGGATAAATCCCTACAGGAAATGTTACCGAAGGAAATCCTTGATGATGTATATGTAGCCATTCCTAAGCTTGGAGAATTTATTACAGTTAAAGGAGTTGCCTATTTTGAAAGCAAGGATGGTAAGCAGCGCCTAGGTAAAATGATTGAAGATTTTCTTTCAACAAGAGGAATGCTTGGAAATATGATCGGCATGTTTTTAGGTAACGATAGTCTAATTGATAAAGTTCAACCAGAAGTCCTTAAGTTTTTGAAAAATCAAGAAACGAAAAACCTAGTAAGTACGTTAATCGCAAAAGAGTGGAATAACATTCAAGAGATGACGATAGAGGATATTGATCAGAAGTGGGAAATCATCCAAAAGGGATCAAATTTAATTGGGACAATTGTTGAAAAATTAAATGTAGTTGAGATGTTTACAACTCCGATATCCGTTTATTTAAAGCCAAATGAGGAAACAATCATTGGGGAATGGCTTCCAAAGGTTGTTGAAATGACAACCGGTTACCTCGTTACACATTTAGATGGAATGCTAAAACAGCTTAAATTAGAAGAGGTAGTTCGTGAACAAGTAGAATCATTCCCAGTAGAACGACTAGAAGATATGATTCTTTCAATATCACGAAGAGAATTTAAAATGATTACCTATTTAGGTGCGCTTCTTGGTGGGATTATTGGTGGATTACAAGCTATTGTTGTGATGTTTCTTTAAGTAATCTAGTGTTTTGACTTTTAAGATTAAATGCAAATTTAATAATAGTTTGTTATAGTGGAGAAAGAGCCTGCATGGGTCAAAACTTGAAAGGAGGCTCATCATATGTCTAACAATTTATATGATGTTGCATACAATTTAGAGAAAGCCTTGCGTGAAAGTGACGATTTTAAAGCGTTAAAACGTCTTTATGAAGAAGTTAATGCAGACGAGTCAGCAAGCAAAATGTTTGAAAGCTTCCGTAATATTCAATTAAATCTACAGCAAAAGCAAATGTCTGGAGAAGAAATCACACAAGAAGAAATTGAACAAGCGCAAAAATCTGTTCAACTTGTTCAACAACACGAAAAGATTGCTCAACTTATGGCAGCAGAGCAGCGTTTAAGCATGGTCGTAACAGAGTTAAATAAAATCATCATGAAGCCGCTTGAAGAAATGTATGGAAGTCTCTAAGTAGCGTAAAATACATAATATTTGTTGTAAGAAGTAAGCAGAATGGATCTATTATCATTCTGTTTTTTTGATGTCTAGGAAATTATAAAATTCTTGTACTGTGGATAAGCGCTTGGCATCCAGCTCCAGCGCCTAGCCCCTCTTGGGTCTACAGCCACTTAAGAATTGAAGGTAAAGAACACCTTCTATTCTTAAGCGTCTTATTTGCCCGAGGCTGTTCAAGGCGCTTGCGCTTTTGTTCTTTTGGCTCTGTTAAAGCTTACGGTTGATTTTGGCACTTTGTTGATTGGGAGCGAAAGGCTCCCGGACCCCCGCGGAAAGCGAACGCCTGCAACGGAAATCAACAACCAAGTTTAAAGAGACTTTGTTTTAATAAGCTAAAATGAGTGGAATGCTGTGATTCTCTGAAGAACTGCAAGAGAAATGTGAGTCTTGGGTAAAGCTTTGTCTCATACATAAATCACTACTGTTGTTCTATTTTTACTGAGAGGGACATAACCTCTTAATAGGTTTTTTACATCAGTAGAAGGGGGAACCACAGTGACTCATTATCGGTTGCTTGCATTAAATATTGATGGAACATTGCTTCGTTCGAATGGTCGCCTCCAGCCGTCAACGAAAGAAGCTATTGAGTATGTTAAGGATAAAGGGGTTTATGTGACTTTTGTGACAAACAGGCATTTTCAATCAGCGAAAAAGCTTGCAAAGGCATTAAAGTTAAACTCATTATTAGTAACTCACGGGGGAGCATTTATTTCAGATAATCTTGATGAGCCTATATTTGAAAAAAGAATTTCCGAAGAGATGACGTTTAATCTCGTTCAAGTGCTTGAAAATTTCAAATGTAATATCCGCATTACGCATGAACGCTTTTCAATTGGAAATAGAACAAAAATTGCTTCAAATTTACTTAGTAAATCAATTCTAAACACATCAGATTCGATGTTTTATCCTGTGCAATTTGTTGATTCATTAGGAGATTCTTTAAGAGACGAGCCAGTTGGAGCAACAAGGATTGACGTGCATTTTTCTAGTGAGGAAGAAAAAGAAGAGGCTGCTGAATTAGTAATTGAAGCATTTGATAAAATTGATGTTAGAGTGAATCAAGCGAAAAAGCTCGAGATCGTAAGAAAAGGCGTTTCAAAAGAAAATGGATTACGTGCTCTAGCTAGTCATTTGAAAATTCCAATTGAAAAAACAGTTGCGATTGGAGATAGCGAAGATGATATAGGAATAATTACTTCAGCAGGGTTAGGTGTGGCGATGTGGAATGCTCCATTCGAAGTAAAGCGAGCAGCAGATTGGGTGACTCGATCTAACAATCAACAAGGTGTAGCTTACATGATCAAGGAGCATTTTCGAAAACAACAAAGATTAGATTTCTTGCGTAAAATTAAGGTTGATAAATAAGAAAATCGACAGCACCTTAATTCGACTAGAACAAATAGGAAGCTGGAGCTAATTACTAAAACCAAAGTAAGAAGGGGAATGAAATTGTTTCCTCTTCTTACTTTTTTATAGGCACATAATCAAATAATTTACCTTCGTAAACGCAGATTAGTTGCTTATGTTTTCTAAAATCATCAGGAGTAACTAATGCCGGAAGTTTATCCCAGAGTTTAATTCCTGAGCGATGAAATACTTCTGCAACAAATTGTGAACAAAAGTAGGAATTGCTAAATTCAACAGGCTCATTTAAGGACACGCCCAACACGCCGATAAGATTATATAGAAACTTCTTTTGATTCTTTATAAAAACATTCAATACTCGCTTCATTTTTTCAATTTCACGTTCAGATACTTCGAGCTTATAAATCACACATGTTGTTTCAGGGTATTTACTATAGGTTCCTGTAAAAATATCTTCCTTTACAAATCCCCCATTAATTGGATTATTAGGGTTTTTTCTTCCGAAGCTATACATTTCCTTTAATTCTGCATCAAAAGCGATAGAGGCATGATTATAAGGTGCCTTTGTGTACTTTTTGATCGACTTTGTAAACAATGTTCCAGTATCTGTAAGTAATAGATAAACATAGCTTTTAGGTGTCATTGGAAATCCCTCTTTAACATTTTTCCATTTTATTCTATCCTTAATTATACATTATGCTTTACTATATGATCATTCTAATTTTATTTTGAGTGGGTGTGGAACATGGTTACAACTATTTGGACACTTTCGATCATTTTTCTAGGTTTATCTTTCGTTAGTATTATGTTTAATGTTTTGAAAAGGAAAGAGCCAAACAAGGATTTTTCAGCAGTATCTTTAAGGGTAAAAACATGGTGGGGGATGTTTGTTGTTTTTTGTATGGCAACATTATTTAATCCAGTTGTATCGTTGATCTCATTAATGATACTTTGCTTCTTTGGATTAAAAGAGTATTTTTCGATGATGAAAACTAGGAAAGCTGATCGCCGTTTATTTCTTTGGTCTTACCTAGCGATTCCATTACAATTTTATTGGATCTATATCGGATGGTATGGCATGTTTATTGTTTTCATTCCTGTTTATGTCTTCTTATTTATGCCATTGCCTAGACTATTAGGAAAAGGAACAAGTGGTTTTTTGCGTTCAGTTAGTTCGACACAATGGGGATTAATGTTGATGGTTTTTGGACTAAGCCACTTAGCCTACTATCAATTCGCGACACCGGAATATGGTGCAAACCTAGTGTTATTTCTTGTCGTATTAACACAAATAAACGATGTAGTTCATTATCTGATTTCGATTTACCTTGGTAAAAGAAAAGTAGTGCCTTCCGCAAATCCTAGTATTACATGGGAAGGTTTTATCGGTGCTGCTTTCATTACAACGAGTATTTCTTACTTGATTTATCCTTATTTAACACCACTAGATTTAACGTTTGGTATTTTGTCAGGAGTGCTCATTAGCTTAAGTGGTTTTTTTGGAAGTTTAACTATTTCAGTATTGAAGCGCGATTTATTGATTGGTGATAATGAAAAATTAAACACACTGAAAAAAAGCTATTTAACTAGAGTAGATAGCTTAACATACACTTCTCCTGTTTTTTTTCATGTCATTCGATACTTTTTTGATTTTATGTAAGTAGATGTAGAAAAGGGGCTGACAAATAACTAGTCAACCCCTTTTCATTTCTTATTCTTTATACCGCAAATATTGATAATTTTCTGTAGGTATACTTTCAATGATGTTGCCTGCTTCATCCTTAAAAACTTCATATTCGCGGTAAACCTCCACAACATATCCGTCATCCTCTGTCACATCAACTAGTTTCGTTTCTAGAGTAGCTATTTGCTGAGATTGATCATTTTCCTGCTCGGATGAAGTGGTAGCTGAGGCTATTTCTTCTGCTGGTAAAGGAAAACTTGCAATGGCAGCCTCTTTTTCAGCAAAGAGGGCAGAATCAAAGTAACCAATGATGGCAATTGTAGCAACAATAATAAAAATAGGAGCAAATTTTTTCAACAGTTGTTGCCTCCTAATTAATTTGGTTATCACCATTGTATGTTTGTCCTATGTAGGAATATGCCTTATTGTTTGTCTTGCTATGGAAGGGGAGTAATCCCTATTCAAAGCAAGCCTCAATCTCATCATCGTTAAATCAAAATCAATAAATTCATTGTCATTACATTTACACTCCTAACATCTAACATTGACCTGCACGGAGACTTTTCTGTACACTTAAAGAAGTTTTGAAAAAAAGATAAGGTGATAACTAAATGAAAATATATATTAAAGGGATAGATGACGAACGTTTCCATAGGCCACTTCGTTTAATCGGTAATTTGTTTTTTGAAGAAACCGAGCTCTGCTTTACAGAAGGCGATGCACCCCTTGAGGCAGAGTTTTTCATTGAAGAGAACAACGAGGGTGTTTCGATAAAAGGTTTTTTGCGTACGGAAAATGGAGAAGAATTTGTAGCAAGTAAAGACCGACAAATAGCTTCTCATATTGAGGGCAAGGATCGTTTAAGACAAGTGAAAAATACACTATCTTATGTTTATTTAATGATGCTTCAGAATTACACAGGAATTACTCAAAAATGGGGGATTCTCACTGGTATCAGACCTACCAAGCTCTATCATAAAAAAAGACAAGAGGGTATGCCAGAGGGTGAGATCCACCGCATGTTTAAAGAGGAATATTTGCTTGCAGATGAAAAGATTCAACTGATGAAGCAAATAGTTGAGCGACAATTACAGGTTATTCCTGATCTTGATTCATTGTCAAATGAAGTTAGTATTTATATTGGGATTCCCTTTTGTCCCACTAAATGTGCTTATTGTACGTTTCCGGCTTATGCAATCAACGGTCGTCAAGGCTCAGTTACTTCATTTTTAGGTGGCTTGCATTATGAAATGAAGGAAATAGGTCGCTGGTTAAAAGATAAAGGAATAAAGATTACAACTGTCTATTATGGTGGCGGAACACCAACAAGTATTACAGCAGAAGAGATGGATATGCTTTATGAGGAAATGGCCGAATCATTCCCAAATGTTGAAAACATTAGAGAGATTACCGTTGAAGCTGGAAGACCTGATACCATTACAAAGGAAAAGCTGGATGTTTTAAATAAATGGAAGATTGACCGCATAAGCATTAATCCACAATCCTATATACAAGACACACTAAAGGCAATTGGCCGTCACCACACTGTGGAAGAAACAATTGAAAAATTCCATCTTGCTAGAAGCATGGGAATGAATAATATAAATATGGATTTGATTATAGGATTACCTGGTGAGGGTGTTAAAGAATTTGATTATACCTTATCAGAATCAGCTAAACTTATGCCTGAATCATTAACTGTTCATACTTTATCTTTTAAACGGGCATCTGAAATGACTAAAAACAAGCATAGATATAAGGTAGCAAGTCGTGAGGAGATTAGTACGATGATGGACCATGCAATAACGTGGACCAACGAGCACGGTTATGCACCATACTATTTATATCGTCAAAAAAATATCCTTGGAAACCTAGAAAATGTCGGTTATGCCCTTAAAGGACAGGATAGTATCTACAATATTATGATTATGGAGGAACAGCAGACGATTATTGGCATTGGCTGTGGTGCGGCAAGTAAGTTTGTTCACCCAGAAACGATGAAGATTACTCATTTTGCTAATCCTAAAGATCCAAAGTCCTATAACGATGGGTTTAAGCATTATACTGATGAGAAAATTAAAATATTAGAAGAGCTATTTATTAAAGAATAAGGTCGATTTAAGACTACAGCAGTGCGATTCTTATGTGAGGATCACACTGCTTTTTTATTGTCTAGGAAATGATAAAATTCTAGTGCTGTGGCATCCAGCTCCAGCGCCTAGCCCCTTCTGGGTCTACAGCCACTCATGAATTAAAGGTAAAAAACACCTTTTATACATGAGCATCTTATTTGCCCGAGGCTGTTCAAGGCGCTTGCGCTTTTGTTCGGTTATTGGAATTTATTTTAAAATTGGTATCCAGATTTCGCTTTTAAATGTAGGTGAGGAAACATCCTTATGCTCGTTCCACAGGATTTCTGGACCTTCTGTTTGTTGATAGTTTGTTGATGGAAACCATTCAGAATAGATGCGTCCCCAGATATCTTGCAACGTATCAGGAAATGGTCCAACTGATTCGAATACAGCCCATGTTAAAGCAGGAACTTCAAGTTGTGTAAGGTCATCAGGACACTCATTAGTTGTTGCAACCCCTATATAATGATCGAGTTCTCCTTTTTCATCCATTCGTCCATCAGAAAAGTTCGATGATACTTGAAGAAGGCCTAAAGGCTCAACATTAGAAAGATTCTTAAGCCTATTTATTATCTCATTATTTAAAGTTCCCCACATAGCGGCAATCTCCGGATTTACTCCGTGGAAAATAATCGGGACTCTTTTCTTGATACCAACTATGCGAAAAGCCTCTTTTTCCTCTATACGGTAATTCATTTCACTTCCTCCTTTAATTGATAGTTGAAAGGTCATTCGTGGATAGGCTTTTAGTGATTGACCATTATTTCTGGCTTCTGACGGTGTTACACCATGCAAGCTTTGAAAGGCTCTTGTAAAAGAATCAGGTGAGCTGTATCCATATTTAATCGCAACATCGATGATTCTTAAGTTACTATTAGTAAGTTCAAATGCAGCATGTGTGAGGCGTCTGCGGCGGATGTACTCCGATAATGTAACACCCGCAAGGAAAGAAAACATTCTTTTAAAATGATATTCCGAACAAAAAGCCAGCCTTGATACTTCTTTGAAGTCAATATCATTCGTAAGATTTTCTTCAATATAGGTTAATGCTCCATTCATTTTTTCAAGCAAATCCATGTAAATGACCTCCCTCTCAACAAAAGAATAGCAGGTGTTGTAAGTATCTATCCGACATTTCGTGCACAATTATGCAGGGTTTGTTCACTTTAATCGAATGTAAGCCACGGTACAACCATAACAATTGTAATAGTTGCTGCAAACGAATTACACACGATTATCCGATAAAAATTTTATAGTTCCTTAATGATCTTTCTAAAAAAAGAAGGATTATGCTATAGCTTCTCCGAAATTGGTATATTGATATAAATTTTAGGGGTGAGTGGATGAAATATCAAACAGTGGATCTCGTAACAGAGGGGAAAACAGCTACATTATATTTGAATAGAGTGGATTCATTAAATGCAATGGACGTACAAATGATCCAGGAGTTAACAAACGTATTGAAAGAGGTATCAGCATCTGAAGTGAAGCTATTGTTTATCACTGGCAGAGGTCGAGCATTTTCAGCTGGGGGAGACCTAAAAACGATGTTATCGAATAAAGATGACACGGGATTTCAACCCGTCATGGAAAATATTAAAAACATGATTGTGACACTTTACACGATGCCTGCTGTAACTGTTAGCTTAATAAATGGAGCAGCCGCAGGATTAGGACTAAGCTTGGCATTAGCTTGTGACTATGTGATGGCAGAAAAACAATCAAAGGTAGCTATGAATTTTATTAATATTGGGCTTGTTCCAGATGGAGGAGGTCATTTCTTCTTAAAGAAAAGACTTGGTGAGCATCGAGCAAAGCAAGTTATTTGGGAAGGGAAATCGATAGCTACTAATGAAGCATTCCAAGTTGGTATTGTTGATGGGGTGTATGAAGGGGATACTGAGGAACAGCTTGAATTAGTGAAGCAGAAAATGGAGGCGCGACCATTAAAGGCTATGATTGCTTCAAAACTTATTTTTAGTAAGCAAGAATTACCTCTATTAATGGATACGCTCAATCTGGAAACGATGAATCAGCTTGAGATGCGTAGAACGGAGGATCATCGTGAAGGGGTAGCGGCTTTTTTAGAGAAGCGGGCAGCACAGTTTAAAGGTGAATAATATACAAAGTGAAAGGGGCTGAAGCTTTTAAAGTAAGCGATGCCTTATCTAGGCATCGCACCCGATACTTTTCGTTAATCTTTCCATAAGGCCTAGAATAAATTGATATACTCTATTTGACCTGACTCATGTTCTTTTTCAGCTTCATTCTTTTTTCCTTCTAGAATTTTTGAGATAAATGAATAGGCACTTTTTTGGTCTGTTAAAGTCTTTTCGTAAAATTCAGTAAGCGTATCTGGATCAAAAACAACAGCTTTAAAAGTGTTTCCGTCATTGTTTAATAAAAGTTTCACTGCGTCACCAAATTCCTCAGGTGGTCTTACTTTAAAAAAGATTTCGTGAGTAGATTCTTTGGTTCTAACATTATTTATTTTCTCGATGATTTCTGTATTCTCCATTGTAAAACCTCCTTTTCTACATACATCATTCTTATTTTGGTATTTCCCTATCATTTTAAACATAAAACCGGATGAGTTTTATTTTCATGTTCTGTACTTTTATCATTTAAATAAAGGGATACTAACGTCGAGGAGGAGGTGTATGTAGTGACAAATATAATTGATGGAATGGATCAAGCAAGATTTAGATCAAATGGTTCTAATCAAAATAAAGGTCAAAACAGGGACAAAACAGAGGAAAAGAAAATGCCTCTAGTTTTAAAGAATCTAAAGAATGGTTCATAATTGAGTGAGAGAGTGTAGATACACTCTCTGTCTTTTATCACTAGATGAAGAAATTTTGTAGTCTAGCTTCAGCAGTCAGACTTTGTTTTCAATAATCGGATGTTTAGACCTTTTGGATCTACTGCCGCTTAAGGATTGAAGATAATGAATACCTTCTATTCTTAAGCGTCTTATTGGCCCGAGGCTGTTAAAGACACTTACTGCTGTACCATTATTTACTTTAGCTTGCTCTTCTTAAACGGAACCTAAATCGTTTATCAGCCATTTCTTTTTATCGTCCAAATAAAACAAGTTTCCCAGCAGCCGAAGTACACCGATGTGTTTTATCTATCCAATTGTTTTCTTCCAATTTACGTTTCCCTATTTCCTTTGCTTCCTGCTCTGTTTGAGCTTCAAAGCTTTCATCTAAAAGTTTTTCTCCATTTTTCTCGAAAACCGTTAAATAGTACAAACCCATTCTCCCAATCCTTCCTGTAGTTAAATACTATCATTATATGATTATAATTCTTACTCCACATTTATTTTCCTGCATAATGATGAAACCTTTTCTTTGTTTATCCGTAATACAAAAAGGTAAGGAGGATGAGTATGAGTTTGAAAATTGATGGTGTTACAAAGAGCTTTGGTGCGCATACAGCTGTTGATCAGTTGTCAATTGTTATTCCTGAGCGAGAAATTTTTGGATTTCTTGGTGCGAATGGTGCGGGAAAAACGACGACATTTCGAATGATTTTAGGGTTATTAAATCCGTCTGATGGATTAATTACATGGAATGACAAAAAAATTACATATGATACAAGTGATCAAATCGGTTACCTACCTGAGGAACGAGGACTTTATCCAAAGCTTAAAGTAAAGGAGCAGCTTATCTATTTAGGTAGATTAAAAGGAATGTCAAAACAAGAAGTGCTGGTAGAAATGAATCATTGGCTTAAGCGATTTAAGGTACCTGAATATGCAAATAAAAAAGTTGAGGAACTTTCAAAAGGGAATCAACAAAAAATCCAATTTATCGCAGCCGTTATCCATAAGCCTAAGCTTTTAATACTGGATGAACCCTTTAGTGGATTGGATCCAGTTAATGTAGAGCTATTAAAGAAAGCCGTTGTTGAGTTAAAAGAGGCAGGCACATCGATTGTATTTGCCAGTCATCGAATGGAGCATGTTGAGGAACTCTGTCAGCATTTGTGTATTATGCACAAAGGTAAGCCTATTGTACATGGTTCACTCCGAGAGATTAAACGATCCTTTGGAAAGAAGAATGTCTTTGTCCAAGGTGATTTCGATATGAGTTTTTTAGAAGAAGTTCCAGGTGTGACAAAATATAAGAAAATTTCTGAAGGTGCCGAGCTTCAAATTGAAAATGAAGATGTAGCCCGGATTATTTTTCAGGAGCTTCAAAACAAAGGGTTTGTCCGTAAATTTGCACTTGAAGAACCATCTTTAAATGATATTTTTATTGAGAAGGTAGGTGCTTCCTATGAATAAGTTTTGGATTATGGTAGCACATACATACTTAAGTAAGATAAAAACGAAGTCATTTCTTATTACTACGTTAATAACAGTATTGATTATCTTCGGACTATCAAATATTTCTACAATTATCGAGGCTTTTGATAAAAAAGATGAAGCGAAATCGTTTGCTGTCCTCGATGAAACGAATGAATTCTATACAACCTTCGAAAATAATCTTGTTGCAAGCCAAATACAAATTGAACTTGAAAAATCAACACTTTCAGAAGCAGAACTTGATAAACAAGTGTTGGAAGAAGAGTTGGATGGCTTGATCATCTTAACACTTGATGAAAATCAACTTCCAACAGCAACAGTGAAGACATTGTCTATGACAGATAGTGAGGCTTTTACGCAAATCGAACAAGTACTCCAACAGACAAAGCTCGAATTTGGAAGAGAGAAGCTAGGGGTAGATTCAGATGAGTTAAACCAATTGTTTACACCTGTTGAACTCAATAAAGTGGCATTAGAAGATAATGCGAAAACAGAAGAAGAGTTAAACCAAGCAAGAGGGCTAGTCTATGTTCTATTGTTTGTCATTTATTTTTCTGTTATTTTTTATGCAAGTATGATTGCAACAGAGGTGGCAACGGAAAAGTCTTCACGAGTCATGGAAATTTTAATTTCTAGTGTATCTCCAGTAAAACAAATGTTTGCTAAATTAATTGGTATTGGACTACTAAGCTTAACGCAAATGTTTGTAATCCTTGGTGTAGGCTATGCATCCATTAAATCGCAAATCGATAATTTGAATGCAATGACAGGTGGGGTTTTAGGATTTAGTGACATTCCGACATCAACATTCGTTTATGCAATCATTTACTTCCTTCTAGGCTATTTCTTATTTGCGACCCTAGCCGCGTTCCTTGGATCACTAGTTAGTAGAATAGAAGATGTTCAGCAATTAATCTCACCAATGATCTTCTTGATTGTTGGCGCATTTATGATTGCGATGTTTGGATTGACTAATCCAGAAACACCGTTTATTACAATTAGCTCATATATTCCATTTTTTACGCCAATGATTATGTTTTTACGAGTTGGAATGTTGAATATTCCACCTTGGGAAATTGGGCTATCAATTGCTTTATTGCTAGTTTCAATTGCCCTGCTAGCTATCTTTGGTGCTCGTGTTTATAAGGGTGGAGTGCTGATATATGGGAAATCTTCATCTATTAAGGATATAAAAAGGGCTTTGACAATGACGAAGGATAAGTAGTTCATCATTATAAATTTATTAATTAAGTGAAGCAGCGATATGTTTTTCAAGATAAATAAATTTATATAGGGCAAGCTAATAGATCAGGTTATATCTTACTAAAATGAGTGTAAATGGGGCTAAACATTAAAAATATGTTAGTCCCATTTTTGTTTTTTTTTTTGCTGTTTTCGCAAACTTAGTTGCTATTTACCAAGTAATGCGGTGTGGTAGATTACAGCTCCAGATGCTCGCTTTCCGCGGGGCGTGCGGTTAGCCTCCTCGGCGTAGACGCCTGCTGGGTCTCACCTGTCCCGCTACTCCCGTAGGAGTCTCGCAATCCGTTCCGATCAACCTAAATTAGTTTTTGTTTTAAAAGCAACAATCTCTTAGAAAAAAGCCTTTATTTTGAATTTAATGTTCTACTTACATACAAATAATATTGGGAACGTGCATTCGTATACTGACGGTGGTAAAATAAATGTATTAACTAGTTAGGCTCTAAAACAAAGGGTGATCATTTATGAAAAATTCAATTACATTTATCCATGCAGCTGACTTACATTTGGATAGTCCGTTTGTTGGTTTGAAGTATTTACCTCCTCAATTATTTGAAAAAATCCGAGAGAGCACATTTCTAGCATTTTCTAAAGTAATAACATGTGCAATAAATAAGAAGGTTGACTTTGTGCTGCTCTCTGGAGATTTATATGATGGAGAAGAAAGAAGTCTGAAAGCACAATTGAAGTTAAAAAAGGAATTTGAACGATTGGCAGAAGTAGGTATCGAAGTGTTCGTGATACATGGTAATCATGATCATACTAGTGGGAAATGGCTTGATTTACAGTGGCCAGACAATGTTCATGTTTTCTCTAGCAAGGAAGTAGAAATGAAAATATATCGTAAAAGCGAGACACCAATTGCCCATATTTATGGCTATAGTTATCCTTCTCGGTCCGTACTAGAAAATATGACACAACAGTATAAAAAGAAGGGGAATTCCAGTGTTTATCATATAGGAATGCTCCACGGCTCAATTGAGGGAAATAAAGACCATGATGTGTATTGTCCATTTAAAGTAAATGAGCTGATCAATAAAGAGTTTGATTACTGGGCGTTAGGACATATTCATAAGCGTCAAATTCTGCATGAAACTAATCCGATCATTGCTTATCCAGGAAATATTCAAGGACGACACCGTAAAGAAACAGGAAAAAAAGGGTGTTATCTAGTTGAAATGCAAGAAGACACTTCTTCTACTACGTTTATCTCGACTGAAGAAGTCATTTGGGAAGAAGTCGAGCTTTCCATTGAAGGACTCGATAGTGTTTCAGAGTTAATTAAGAAGTGTGAGCATCTTATTGAACAATTACGTGAAACCGGGTGCTCTACTTGTGTAACTATTGTTTTTACTGGTACTGGGGACATATCAAGTTCCCTACAAACTCCACAAACGATCCAAGATTTATTGGAGGCTCTAAATGATGTTGAAAGTGAAAACGATCAGTTTGTTTGGGTAGTTAAAATCCTAAATAAAACATATGAACCTATTCAAAATAATCCTAACCTTGTATCATTTTTATCCGATTTACATACAACAGTAGAAAATTATCAGTCATTTGCTGAAGTCATACGACCGCTTGAACAGCACCCTGTTTACAGAAAATATATTTCAGAGTTTACATTAGAAGAACAACAACAGCTTCTAATGGAAGCAGAGCAACTTTTACATAGCGAGCTTTTGCAGCAAAGTGAGGTGAAGAAGGTTTGAAGATTGAAAAGCTGATGATATATGGATATGGAAAATTTGAAAATCAAACCATTGAATTTGCTGATTCAAAGCTGCAGGTTATCTATGGAGAAAACGAAGCGGGTAAATCGACCATTATGTCCTTTATTCACAGCATCCTATTTGGTTTTCCAACTAAACAACAAACTGGAAATCGTTATGAGCCAAAAAGAGGGTCCGCATATGGTGGCTATCTTATGATACGAACAGATGCAAATCAACAATTAAAAATAGAAAGACGTCCAGGAAAGGCTGGAGGAGAGGTAATTGTTGAATTAGAGGGAGGAACTGTTCAAAAAGAGGAGTATTTACAAACAATACTAGGTGGAATTGACCTGGAAACATATAAGTCAATTTTCTCTTTTGATATTCATGGCCTTCAACAGATTCATAAGATGAACTCAGATCAAATTGGAAAGTTTCTTTTTCTTTCAAGCATCTATGGAGCGGAAGCGCTATTTACAATTGAACATACACTTATGAAGCAGCAAGACATGCTTTTTAAACCTAGCGGAAAAAGGCCGGTATTGAATGAGGCACTATCAAAGTTAAAAGAGAGCAATAGACAATTGCTTGAGGCAAAAGGAAAAAACAATGATTATCAACAGCTTTTAACTGAAAAAGACTCTTTAAAAGAGCAACTCTTATCTTTAGATTTAAATAAAAAGCAACAGATTACAAAGCAAAAGAAGCTTGAAAAGGTAAAAGCGATTCTTCCACTTATCAGGGAAAGAAATTGGTGTGTTGATCAATTGAATCTGCTTCCCGATACAACAGGCTTCCCAGAAGATGGCTTACAACAACTTGATCATTATGTTTTAACTCTCCAGCCGATGGAGGCACAGCTACATTCATTACGAAGTAAAAACCAGCAGTACGAAGTAGAAGCAGAAGAACTTACTGTTAATCATAATGTATTACATATGCTTCCGACTATACATTCAATACGAGAGCAGCTATCACTTTATAAAGAAAAAAAGCATAACGAACATCTAAAGGAACAAAGCATTGAACAGCTTCAACATGAAATAAATCTATATAAACAAAGGTTGTATCCGCACTTAAAGGATGAAGAAGTAAGTAAGATTCATGCAACAGTTCCAATTAAGGAGTCAATAAAAAAGGCCTTAGCAGACGACCAGCATTTAAATCAACGAAAAAAAATGGTAGACGAGCAATTTGAGCAAGCAAAGAAATCATTAGAAGAAACGGAATGGAAAATAAGTGATTTACAAAAGGATGTATTATCTGTTGAGGAAAGAAAAGCATTGGAAAGTGAAGTATCTAGAAAAGAAGCATTAAATCCAACACAAATAAAGGCGGAACATCAGCAAATCTTATCACAAATTCAAGGTAGAAGACGAGAGCATAAAAAAGAGAAAAAACAACGTGCACTCTTTGTCGGAGGTTTAGCTCTTTTATTATTGGTAGGTTCTAGTTGGTTCATTAGTGAACAAGATTGGCTCATTTCGAGTATTCTGATAATTGGAGTGATTGTAGCTTTACTACAACTAAAACGGGTAATAACAAAAGAAGATCCTCTTGTTGATCATTTAACAAGTCGGCAGAAAATTCTTGAGCAGGAAATCATATCATTAGAGGAAAGTGGAGAAGATTATCAATCATTGTCCGAACTGATGAAGATACTTGATAAAGACAATAAAATAATTCATGCATTACATCACGAGCAGCTTTTACATAAACAGCACGAAAGAACATATGATCGAGTTTTAAAGCTGTATGAGGAATGGGAAGATGATTATTTTCAAAGTACAGAAAGGTCCTCTCGATTAGCGAAACTGATTAAGCTAGAGAAAAATACGTCAGCTGAAGCTTTATTAGAAGCATTTGATCTTTTGCAACATATCCAGCAGATCATGTTAACAAGACAACAAAATCTTGCAGAGTTACTAATTATTAAACAAGATATAATTCAGTATGAAAATACAGTAAATGAGACATTGGAAGCCTGTGCGATGGAAAATGATTCAATAGAGGAAGCAGTATATGAGTTATTCAAGCTTTCTAGCTTAGAAGTGGAAAAAAATGAGCAACTCTTGAAAATCATGGATAGAAAAAATGAAACAGAAGAAGCGATAAACACATTAACGAATAAAATGAACTTTTTGAAAGATGAAAAAGATGAATTATTAACTAGAGTTGGTGTGGAAAATGAAGATGAATTTCGTAAAAAGGCGAAAAATTATCTAAAAAGTGAAGAATTAATAAAACAGAAGGTATGGGTAGAGAAGCAGCTAATCACTGAAATGAATGTGAATCTTGAAACGATACAAGTTGATGAATATGAGGATATTGATGAGAAACTGTTCGAGCTGGAGAAAGCAATTGAATTTAGTGAACAGAATGAAAAGCAAACACAACAAGAATATTCTAGTGTATTACACAAGATAAATGAGATCGAGCAGAGTGGAACATATTCAAGGCTTAGACATTCTGCTGAAAATGAAAAGGCTGTTGTTAGAGAGTATGCGGAGCAATGGGTAGTACGTGCGCTAGCGAAGGATCTATTAAATCAAACGGTTGAACGACATCGTGAAGTCAGATTACCGGCTTTGTTAGCTTATATAGAAGAATACTTTAAAAAACTAACATCTAATAAATACCAACATGTGTTTTTACCAAAGAATAAGCAATCATTTATTGTTGAACGAACTGATGGAATGAGGTTTTTTGCCGAAGAGCTAAGCCAAGCAACTGCTGAGCAATTGTACTTGTCCATTCGGTTAGCACTCGTAAAAACAATAAATGAACAATTTCACTTACCAATTATGATTGATGATAGTTTTGTTCATTTCGACCATCATCGAACCGCAAATATTATGCAGCTTTTACAAGAGCTAAAGCAGGATAACCAAGTCATTTATTTTACATGCCATCAGCATATCTCAAAAACCTACCATTCTAGTAATATGGTCAACTTATCAGAACTATATGTAGGGTAGAGGTAAAGATTTTTTCACCGTAAATTTGTAATAAAACCGTAGGTTGAATAACTATGCTATACTATCCATACAAAACGAATAATACACTTATATCGTTCATGAAGACATTAATTAACTTAAATAGTAGCTTAAAAAACTGAGAGGAGCTTTGTTTATGGCAAAAGGTATACTCCATTATGATGTAGGTGAACAAGTAGATGTACATCTGCTTATCAAATCTTCTACAAAGGGGATTGCAAGCAATGGAAAGGCATTTTTAACACTAATCTTACAAGACACATCAGGTGAAATTGAAGCAAAGCTCTGGGATGCTTCCCAAGATGATGAAGCTACCTATTCGCCACAAAGTATCGTTAAAATCTTTGGTGATATTCACCATTATCGTGGACGCAATCAATTAAAAATTCGTAACATTCGTCCAAAGCATGAGGAGGAATCTGTAGACATTGCAGACTTCCTAGAAACGGCTCCAATTGCGAAGGATGTCATGAATGATAAAATCACACAATATATATTCGATATGAAAAATCCAAATATTCAACGACTAACAAGATACCTGCTGAAAAAACATGGGGCTGCTTTTATTGAATATCCAGCAGCAACAAAGAATCATCATGAATTTGTATCTGGATTAGCATACCATGTTGTATCAATGCTTGATTTAGCGAAATCAATCGCAACATTATATCCGAGTCTTGATACCGATCTCCTATATTCAGGTGTCATTCTTCATGATTTAGGAAAAGTAATTGAGTTGTCAGGCCCAATTAGTACGACCTACACAGTTGAGGGCAACCTGATAGGACATATATCAATTATGGTGAATGAAATTGCGAAAGCAGCGGAGCATTTACAAATTGAAGGCGAAGAAGTAGTAGTTCTTCAGCATTTAGTTCTAAGTCATCATGGTAAAGCTGAATGGGGAAGTCCAAAGCCACCTATGATAAAAGAGGCAGAAATCCTCCACTACATTGATAATCTTGATGCCAAGATGAACATGCTTGACCGAGCACTTGAGCGGGTTAAGCCTGGTGAATATACAGAGAGAGTATTCGCCTTAGACAACCGAGCATTTTATAAACCAACTTTTCATGAGTGATCGATCTGAATAACCTCAAATTAATCGATTCATAAAGGGCAGTGTGGTTCCTTCCTAGGTTTCAAATGTAGTCTTACTATATCTACAAATATATGGAATATTACTTGCTTTTCCTACATAAGTATCTGTAAAAGGGCTTGTTTCATTAATTGTGTACAAGTTTTAAAAGGGGGAAGCATAGATGCTTTTATTACCATGGTGGATATATGTGTGTATTATCGGAATACTTGTTAGTGGATACATGGCCTTCAAAACAGCACGTGAGGATAAACTCGTTGATCATGAGTTTATAGAGAAGGAAGGCCAAGTATTTATTGAACGAATTGAACAGGAACGTCAAAAGAAACAAGAAATGTTAGAACAACAAAAAATTCAGAATGACCAAACAGAAACTGAAAAGTTTTCAGCAAGCTGAAAAACCTTCTATGCTTTTAAACATAAAAGAAGAGGCTGATTGAGCCTCTTCTTTACTATTTCAATAAGAGCTTGGTGTTTACTTTTCTTCAGTGTCAGCTTCTGTTTCAGTATCAGTTTCTTTTTCAGCTTCAGGTTCTTTAAACAGATCTTTTAAATCCTCATCTTTAACTTCAATGCTTGCATCTTCCATTTCTTTATCTAATACTGTTTGAATTGTCTCTGGTAGCTGCAATTTTTGGTTAAGGACTTCATCTTTTAAAGATTCCTTCATTTCATCAAAAGGTTTAACGGTTTCGGTTACTTTTATAATATGATAGCCATAATCAGTCTTAATTGGTGCACTTACTTCGCCTTCTTTTAACTTAAAGGCAGCCTCTTCAAATTCTTTCACCATTTGACCTTCACCAAACCAGCCTAATTCACCGCCATTTTGGGCAGAACCTGTATCAGTTGAGAGTTCTTTAGCTAGATCCTCGAATTTTTCTCCAGCTGCAAGCTTCTCCTTAACTTCTTTTGCTGTAGCTTCGTCAGCAACTAAGATATGGCTCGCTTTAACTTTTCCCTCTAGCGTGTCATAGTATGCTTTTAAATCCTCATCAGTAACTTTTACTTCCTCTTCAGCTGCCTTTTTTCTTAGTAGATCTACTTTTAGAATTTGTTTAACGACATCTTCACCTTGCATTTCAACCATGCTTGTAAATTGGGCACCCAATTGTGTTTTATATTTATCAAACTCTGTTTGAATTTCCTTATCAGAAACTTCATATTTTTCACTTAGTACTTTTTCATGAACTAGTTCTGTTAACGTGTCTTCACCAAAACGATCCTTCATTGCTTGGTAAAATTCATCTTTTGTAATATTTCCTGCTTTTGTTTCTACAACAACTTCAGAATCTGCATTGTTGCAAGCGCTTAATGCGAATAGGGTTGTTGCTGCTGCTAGTGCAATTGCTACCTTTTTCATCTTCTAATACAACTCCTAGTTATGATATTTAGAAATTTACTCATTAGATTAAACTTGGCTTAAAGCCTAGTTCTAATGGCGAAAGACTTAGTTTGCTTATACTATCTGCAGAAAAATATCTGGATAGTACAAGAAATACTATACCATAATGTGACAAATTCAAAAAGTTTTTTCAAGATGAGTCGCAATTTGAGGTTTTCATTTCTTCAACGGGCAGTAAAAGCAGGTAAATCCCTTCAAGATTTTAGAGTTGGATAGAAGAAAGGGGGGATCTATCTTCGCTATAAAGATTCGAAGAATAAAACACATTAATATAAGAAATGCATCAGACTGGGCGAACGTCCAATCATTAGAGAACAAATGACCATAGGATATTTGGAAAAGATAAAGGAGGTAATTTATTATGAGTAAAGGTTTTTCAAACAACTTTGCATTACTTGTCGTATTATTCATTTTGTTAATCATCATTGGAGCTTCTTATCTTTAATAAAAGGTAGCTACCGAGTGCATAAATTTTTCCACTATTGTGGCATATGCCTATTCGAATGTAGGCTTTACAGCATAGGATATTGTAAACATATAAAGGGGGTGTCATAATGGGCGGAGCATATTCAGGTGGATTCGCGTTGATCGTTGTATTGTTCATCTTATTAATTATCGTTGGTGCAGCATGGTTATAAGCTAAAGAAATAGCTGACAGGGATTCCTGTCAGCTATCATTCTTGAAAAATACAGAAAGTAATCTTTCTAAGTAAACAAGATTTCTATGTATGAAGAAATTAGCAAAATAGTGATAAGAACATTTATTGTTCTAAAAACCTTTGTTTGGCGGTCTTCAGGAATCTCACGTACTAAGCATAAAGCATTTGTAAGCTTGTTTATATAAAACAAGATAAAGACAGCAAACAGAATGAAGAAAATTAACATATTGAGATCCCCCTTCCCTCATTATACATATTAGATTACCAAACTATTTATGAAAAAGATAGCAATAAACTCTCAGTAAAATGAAATAAATGTAAAAAAGTGACAAGGTCCCTCCTTCACTTTTTCAACAGTTAGGAAAGTATAAAATTTTGTACATAGTTTTGGTGTCTAGCTCCAGCGCCTAGCCCCTCTTGGGTCTACAGCCACAAATGAATTGAAGACAAAGAACGTCTTCTATTCATTTGCGTCTTATGCTTTTCGGGGCTGATCAAGGCGCTTGCGCTTTTCTTATGAGGGTTATTTTTGTACAAGTACTTCATAGCCATCTTCAAATTCTTCAACAAGACACATTTTAGGTGCGAATAATATATGTTTAATAAAAATAAAATCTGGTACGCAAAGGCCAATATGGAAGGCCATAGCGATACATAAATAGTGTATATATGCAGGAAAATAAAGACTCCCTAACAATAGAGCTGTTGTGATAAAAATGAACGGAGCAAGTAAAGACAAGAGCATGTTACTTTTTTTAATGCTATGGCATGCTTTTATTTGGAGAATAGGTAACAGGTAATAAAATTTTATTTTTAATGAAACGCGACATCCACTTATTAGCAAAGGAAAGGCATGCAGTAATTTATGAATTGGAATCATGCTAATCAATAATAAAACAAACATTAAAAAATGTCCGTCTTCAAGATGAACGTTTGGTAATAGTAAATTAATAGGTAAATAGGTTAAAATAAAAACAACTATCATTGTTAGCATTGATATTAAAAGGATTCTGTGTATACCAATGTCCTTTGAAAGGTTTATGGTTTTCCAGCAGTTCATCTTTTCACCGTCCAAACTATTGTTAATTCTGAGTACTACCATACTTTACGACGGTGTGATAAAAAAATCAATACGAAAAAAGTAGTTGGAAGCGCATTAATAAAAAAAGAATTTTGGAAAGTATGTCTTTATTTGTCGAACGGTAAATATTCTTCTGATTTTTGTTAATATTATGGTCAATTTAGACAATAAGACATTTAAAAATCATAGAAGAGTGCGAATTTGTGTCCATCTATAAAGTAAGGATACATTACAAGTGATAAGATCTGCCTTTTCTTAAACAAGGAAATACTATACAATAAAGGACAATAATGTGTATTGAGAAAGAAGGTACGACATGGATTCTTTAGAAAAACGTTTGGCTAATTTAGAATATTATCATACATTAATGTTGCAAATGATTGAGCCAAATCGATTTCCTTTCTACTATCTAGTCATGGAAAGAGGGTTATCACGAGAAGAGATAGAAGAACTATATAGAATATGTGATGAATTGACTTACCTTCATGAAGAACAAAAAGCGCAAGGATTAGTGATCTTTACAGATCTCCTTACGCAGTTTGCGGGTCAATTGAACGAAAAGCTTGAAATAGTTGAAACTGTTCAAGCAATGTCAAAACAGGGCTTATATAAATCTCTCATGAATGACTTCATAGCCCTAATGTAGCAAGTATTCATCAGCTTGAGGATAATAATTGTTCAGACTTAGTCTCTTTTTTTATAAGAGTTCCGTTATCCTCATATAATGAATCCTCAATGTTATTAAAGGAGCGTTCAAAGATTTCCATGAAGTCATCGCCATAAATGTTGCGGATGATGCACATCATTTCTATCATTTCAGGAAACTTCCCATACAAATTTTGAAGTGGGAGAGCCCCTTTAAATACAGAATTTCTGTCTGGACTAAAATCTTCTAAAAGCTGTGAAAGAACTTCTTCCCCTTGCTTTGTAAGCTTAATATACGTGTTTCGCTTATCATTAGCTTTTTTAGAAAACTCTAAATATCCTCTTTCTTCCAACTTTTTCGAAAAGTTGAACGCAGTAGATACGTGCATTACTCCGAATTTAGCAATCTCTGAAATGGAAGCCCCATTTAAATGGTCAGCAATCCAAAGGATATGGTGCTCGTTGATATTTAAGTCATACGGTTTTATCCATTGTTGCCAATCCTTCTCGATCGTTTTCCATAATGCTTTACTTAGCTGCGCAACGCGCTGACTAAATAATAAGGCTTCCTTCATTGTATATTCCTTTTCATTATGTTTCATCACCGGTCACCCCTGCTCTTCCCAGAATGTATTATTCTCTATTATGCCAATAAAATAAAGATTAATAAAGATATAAATTTACGAAATTTTTAAATATTTTCACAACTCCTTATTTACCAAGACTTCACAGCACAAAAAAAGTGTGTTGAAAGAATTTTCCAACACACTTTTTACTGAAAAACAAAAACATTTATTTCAATTATTGTAGAAGGGAAATTAGCATTTCGTTAATTTAACAAGTTAGGTTTCTTTGTCATCTAAGAAAAATTTTATTGCAAAGTTTTCTCTAGCTGCTTAATTTTCAGCTCAACTTCCTCAATCTCTTTTTGCAAATCTTTTTTATGTGGTTCAATTTCTTTCTGAAATTGATTGATGGTTCTTTTTAAGTCGGTTGAAACTTCCTTGACAACTCCTGAACTTTCTTTAGCCGTAATCACAATTTGATTTTTTAATGCGATGCTCTCGGCCTTTAATTGTTGTATTGTTTCTTCAATCATTTTACGGTTGATAGTAAGTTGACCTCTCATCTCTTTTCCTGATGATGGGGTAGTCAATAACGTTGCTATTCCGCCAATTATTCCACCAACTATAAAGCCACAAAATAATGATTTGTTTTTTGACATATTCACAACTCCAATCATTACTAGATATATGTACTTTTCTACATGAATTTAAAACATCCTTCTTAACAAGTTACCCAAACAAGTCTTCATTAAACATTATACATAGATAAATACCTGTGAGCATAAATATTTATATAGGACTTGGAAGGGATTCTTCTTCGGGAATTTAGTGAGGACAGGTTGTCATTTTAGTTTTGTACCCTAGTTGCTGCCACAGTGACCCAAAAGAGGTTGTATAAGTGATTAACGGAGCGCTAGTATCGGCCTAGGGTCTCAAAGCCAATAAAAACAGAAAGGAAAAGTGCATCTATCTGTAATAATCGTCTTGTTTGTCAAAGGCTGACCAAGGAGCTTCCGTATTTCACTAAAAAGGGGGATGAGCATGTCAGGTGTTATCTTTTTATTTTTTGTGATAAGTTTATTACTTTTTATTGGAGCTTTTCATTATTTTAGACTTTTACAGCAATCAGCATCTTATCCGCCAAAAAAGGTAATAAAGCAAAAGGTAACGGTTCTTGCTTCAGCAGGCGGGGGAGCTTTGCTGATTGGTATTATGCTTATCTATTTTCAATAGATTTAATCTGGATCTAGGCTAAGACTGGATAAACAATAAAAAAACCCGATCCTTAGGGGTCGGGTTAATATTGTGTGCTATAGGTTATTACGCGATTGTTATTCGGTTAGAGCGTTTAAAAATAGCCTGAACAATTGGTAAAATCACAATCATCGCTGCTCCATTAAATAATGTGGCTGGAAGAACAACAGTTAAAAACAATGTTGTGAAGGCGACACCGCCTGGTAATCCAACAATCATTAAAGCGGCAGATAAGAAAATTGTTCCTGAAACAATTGTGCCAATCACTGCTAGAACAGTTGCTGTAGCTACCTTTTGTGCAATTTTCTTTACTACTAAGAATAATCCGTAAAACACGAATGCTGTAATGAATTTGTCAATAATATTAGGGATTTGCCCACCTGGAAACGTAGTTGTTAACGCAGATAGAATTCCTGTAACAATACTTAGTAATGTTACATTTTTTAGACTTGGGAATAAAATAATTCCTATAAACATCATGATCAGCATCATATCCGGCTTCATTCCATTGTAGAAAGGCGGCATGACCATATGGAGCACAGCCCCAATTGCAGCAAATAACGATAATGTAACTAAAACTCTTGTATTCATTTCTCAACTCTCCTCTTCTAATCTCTTAGCTTTTTCCCTCCAATAGTGAACTATTTTCCTATTGCAAGAGAAGTTATTTCATATTATAGCAGTAAAAATAAAGAACGTACAGATTTTTTCTGGATGAAAAAAAAGAAGAGGTTGACTCAAAATCAAAGGAGCAGACCGATCCAACATAATATATAGTCTCGAAGTTGATTCAAAAGATGCTATATATTGTGTTTGGATGGTTAGACCCTTTGGAGTCAACCTCTAAGAAGGATTATTTACTGATTTTGATTTTTAAATTCAGTCATAAATTTAGCTAATGCCGCACATGCTTCTTTTGGAACTGCATTATAAGTAGAAGCTCTGCAACCACCAACGGAGCGATGGCCAGCAAGACCGATAAACTGACGATCTTTCGCCTCTTGAAGAAATTTCTTCGTTAATTCTTCATTAGGTAGGGTAAAGGTAATATTCATTAAAGAACGACTGTCCTCTGTAGCATGTGCTTTATAAAAGCCTTCACTTTCGTCAATTGCAGAATAAATGTAGCCAGCTTTTTCTTCATTGATTTTTTGTATAGTCTTAACGCCACCTTGTTCCTTAACCCACTCTAATACTAGTGAAAGCATATAAATCGCAAAAGTTGGCGGTGTGTTATATAAAGAGTTACTTTCAGCATGTGTTGAATACTTTAGGATCGTTGGAACATTCGTACGCGCTGTTTCTAAAAAGTCTTTTTTCACGATCACAACAGTAACACCTGAAGGACCAAGGTTTTTTTGAGCCCCAGCATAAATTAGTGAGAATTTCTCAACATCTATTTCCTTGCATAAAATATCACTAGACATATCAGCAATTAATGGAATCGGACTTGTTGGGTATTCATTCCATTGGGTCCCGTAAATCGTATTGTTTGATGTAATGTGTAGGTATGCTCCATCTTCAAGATCTTCCATAGAATAGTCTCCTGGAATATGAGCATATTTAGCTTCCTTACTTGATGCTAAAATGCGAGTTTCTCCAAAAACTTTCGCCTCTTTTAAAGCTTTTTCAGACCAAGCGCCTGACATAATAAAATGGGCAGTTTTGTTTTCTTGAAGAAAATTCATTGGAATCATTGTAAATTGTAAACTGGCTCCACCTTGTAAAAATAAAACTTCATACGTATCAGGTATTCCTAGAAGCTCTCTTAGTAAAGTATTCGCACGATTGTGCACATCTTCATAATCTTTGCTACGGTGGCTAAGTTCCATAACAGACATTCCAGTATTTTGGAAATTGACTAGTTCTTTTTGTGCACGTTCAAGCACTGGTAATGGAATAGCTGCTGGTCCTGCATTAAAGTTATAAGCTCGCAATTTAATTGCCCTCCTTGATTGTACGTAAAATAATACTCATATCCTATCATGAATAGATAAGGAAATATAGACTGAATATTTTCATCTTTGTGAATGTTGATCATGAAAACGATAACAACATTTGAATAGGGAGAAAATACACATATCACAGTAAAATGAGATAGGAAATTTTGTTTCTCTACTTTTTTAAACTCAAAAATAAGTATTCTCTTTACGATCAATAAAAATCCAAATGGTCTTGTTAGAATCGTCCTATATAAAAAACCAAAACTGCTTTTGCAATTTTGGTTTAGTCATTTTTTAGTCATTATTATGAGATCCCGTCATTGATAGAAGTTGCAATTTCTTGTAGTTGTTCAGAATTGTATTCATCTGTGTGAGGTTTCCAAACAGCTCCAAATCCATCACCTTTTCCGTATCTTGGGATAATGTGCATATGATAATGGAAGACAGATTGTCCAGCTTTTTCACCGTTATTATTGAGTAAATTTAAACCTTCAGGTTGAAATTTATTTTTGATTGAATTGGCGATTTGTGGTACTACCTCAAATACTTTTCTAGCAATTTCAGGAGTTAACTCATAAATATTTTCTTTATGTACCTTTGGAACAACGAGTGTATGTCCTTTTGTTACTTGACTAATATCAAGAAAGGCATAGACGTGCTCGTTTTCAAACACTTTAGCACTAGGAATTTCTCCGTTAATGATTTTACAAAAAATACAATCACCCATGTTTTTCACACTACCTTCATAAAAAATTTTCCAAAGAACAATTTTCAACATCATTTGTATAGCAAGTATGTTATTTTTTCAATTATAACCGTATTTTACCATAGTTACACCAGAAAGCGGAAGCGTCTCGAGCTGCTCCTGACAAGCAAGAAATGTTACAACTATTAAAAAGCATACAAAAGAACAGGGTGAATCGAATGATCACCCTGTTCCTGAAGAAGGGAAGTTAAAACTCAAAGTTTTGGGATATTATCTTTGATAAACACCTCATTTAACATTTTGTTAAATGCTATCTGATGTGAAAATCACCATTGTTCAAAACGACCATCCCCTTGTTAAGTGATTAAATAATAAACTTAACAATATAAGAAATTGTCTTTAACAAACACCTCATTCACAAAATGATTGTAAAAATACAAGCGTTTAATTCAGAGAATTGCGGCCCGTAGACACCTCATTTCGTAAGTGTTGCTTTATCAATGGTTACAATATATCTTCAATTAAAGAAGAAAATTGTGTTTGATAAACACCTCGTTTAACATTTTGTTAAATGCTATCTGATGTGGTAATCACCATTGTTCAATACGACCATCCCCTTGTTAAGTGATTAAATAATCTTAACAATTAAGAGAAATTGTCTTTGACAAACACCTCATTCACAAAATGATTGTAATACCGAGCATCTAATTCAAGAGAATTACGGCCCGTAGACACCTCATTTCGTCTGTGTGTTACTTTCAATGGTTAAGAATGTTTAACTACCTTATTGAGAAAAATAGTTGTCTGGAACAAACACCTCATTTTTAAGGTTTCGTTTTGACAAGCTATCCCTTCCTCACTAATTATGATGTCCCTAATGAAGTTAATTATGCGAAAAAATTATCTCAATTAGGACAAGTGTATATGATTTTGATAAGATAAAAAGAAAGGCTCTGTTAAAGCTCATTGGAGCGGAAATGTGAGATTCCCGCTGGAGTGCGAGTCCAAGGGAGACTCATGCAGGTGCAAAGCAACGAGGAGGCTCCCGGACCGCCTGCGGAAACGGACGCCTGCAGCGGAAATCAACAACCAAGTTTAACAGAGCCAAAAGAAAAAGGAGAACAACATAAAAATGACGTTGTTAAAAATAGATCACTTAACTGGTGGATATACTCGAAATCCGGTTTTAAAGGATATCTCGTTCGAGGTAGATAAAGGGCAAATAGTTGGATTAATTGGATTAAATGGTGCTGGAAAAAGTACAACGATCAAACATATCATTGGATTAATGGAAGCACATAAGGGCAAAATCTCGATTAATGATAACACCTTTGCTGACGATGCAGCTGCATATCGCTCGCAATTTAGCTTTATTCCTGAAACACCAATCCTATATGATGAGTTAACGCTTCGTGAGCATTTGGAATTAACAGCAATGGCATATGGTCTAGATAAAGATACGTTTGAAAAACGACTTCAATCGCTTCTTAAGGAATTTAGAATGGAAAAGAGATTAAAGTGGTTTCCAGCGCATTTTTCAAAAGGGATGAAGCAAAAGGTAATGATAATGTGTGCGTTTTTAATTGAGCCTTCATTATATATTATAGATGAACCGTTTGTAGGGTTAGATCCACTTGCGATTAACTCGTTACTGGAAATGATGGAAAAGGCAAAAAAACAAGGTTCAGCAATACTAATGTCAACTCATATTCTTGCTACAGCAGAAAGGTATTGTGATTCATTTATTATTTTACATAATGGTGAGATCCGTGCTAAGGGAACGTTGGTACAGCTAAGAGAGCAGTTTGGAATGAAGGAAGCTACTCTAGACGATCTTTATATTCAGTTAACAAAGGAAGATCAAGATGAATAGCATTGATGAAATCTGGAAAACAAGGGTTAATCACCATATAAATGAAACAAGGGCTTACTTAAAGTATATGTTAAATGACCACCTTCTTTTTGTCTTTATCTTTTTAGCAGCAGGTGGGGCAATAACTTATCAAAAATGGCTTGAAACATTGTCTCCAAATTTTCCAGCCATACTAATCATGACGATTATATTTTCGTTAATTGTGATTTCCTCTAATGTCCGTACCCTGTTAATAGAAGCTGATATGGTTTTCCTACTGCCTATGGAACATAAGTTAAAAAGTTATTTTAAGAAAGCTTTTTCCTATAGTTTGATTACTCAAAGCTTTATCATTATTGTTGGAATCATTTTGTTTTCCCCACTGTATTTTAAAGTAGCTAATATAAACGGACGTGTGCTACTTATTAGCATAATTTTGTTGCTTATTGTTAAGTACTGGAATTTGCGCATAAGCTGGAAGATGGGGTATTTTACAGATTGGGCGGCTAAGTGGAGTGACCTTCTCGTTAGATTTACAATGAATGTATGTGTCATCTTTTTTATCCTTTCCCAACAATACGTATTTGTGCTCGTCCTATTTCTATTAATGGCAGGCTATGATGGATATTTTTCTAAGCTTGTGAAGCCGAAAGCAATTAAATGGGATCAGTTGATCAAAAAAGAAGAAGAAAAGAAACAATCTTTTTATAAAATAGCGAATTTATTTACAGATGTTCCGAAATTGAAAAAAGGAGCAAAACGTCGAAAATATCTCGATTGGATATTGAAGCAGGTGAACTATCATCAAGAGAATGTGTATGAGTATTTATATCTTCGAGCTCTACTGCGTTCAGGGGATTATTTCGGAATAATAATTAGACTTACAATTATCGGAAGTGTCATTCTAACTTTTATTAATGAACAGCTCATCGGAAGTTCCATAGTTATGGTTGTGTTTACGTTTTTAACTGGGATTCAAATTATGAGTTTGTATAAGCACTTTGAATTACTGGAACTACCAAATCTTTACCCCAATGCCAATAAGAATAGATTACGTAGTTTTATTAAAATTATTTTCAGGATATTAATGGTACAAACAATTATTTATTCTGTTGTTAATCTCATTACATCAACAATTTACATTTTTGTGTTGACTGTATGTGTGGATGTGTTGTTTGTTAGTGTGTTCGTTCTTGTTTATATGAAAAATCGTTTAAATAAGAGTGAAAAGGATGTCTACTAAATGACTTATGAAACGCAAATGGCAGAAGAGGCTAGATTATGGAAACAAAAGCTGATGAGAAAGCCTTCCTTTCTAGAGAGATCCTCTAAAAAGGCACAGGTAAAGTTTAATCAGTTTATACCGGAAAAGGTCCATCATACCATTACTGAAAGTATTAAGAAGATGGTTCAGGTTACACTTGTAGGTTCTAATATCACAACATTTCCGAAGAAGGTTGAAAACCAAACATTTGAAGAACGTGAACAACTAGTTCTAAAATCAATCGATACATTTAAGAAAACAGCTGCGATTGAAGGTGCATCAACAGGTGCTGGTGGTATTCTATTAGGATTAGCAGATTTTCCGTTATTCCTAAGTATAAAAATGAAATTTTTATTCGAGGTAGCAAGTATATATGGTTACAGCACAAAGGAATATGAGGAAAGATTGTTTCTTTTATACATTTTTCAGCTTGCCTTTTCAAGTGAAACACATAAGGAAGAACTTCTTGACCTAATTGAACAGTGGGAAACGAAAAAGCACGAAGTAAAGGATTTAGATTGGCGCATTTTTCAGCAAGAGTATAGGGATTACATCGATGTCATAAAGCTTATGCAAATACTCCCAGGTATCGGGGCGGTAGTTGGAGGGGTTGCTAATTACCATTTAGTTCAGCAGTTAGGTGAATGCGCGATGAATTGCTTTCGATTGAGGATTTTTTCGAATCATTGAAAAGAGAATTTGAAATGATGTTGCAACATTTCCTAGATACAGAACAGATTTGCAAACTATATATTTTTTCATAAACAGGCGTGAACCATTAAAAAAGGGTTGCGCCTGTTCTTTATTTTTGTATGAGTGTTTAAGTTTGAAGTGAGTGGAAATGCAATAAGAATTTCCTTATCTTTACAATAAAAATGAAACTTTACTGTTTTTTATTCGTATAAGTATATGTAACTAGTTATAGGTGACCAGTACTAAGTTGTACAACGTAAAGACATAAAGAACTAAGTTAAAAGCTCATATAGAAATTCTAAAGTTTTAGTTTAATACCCTACATATATAGGGTTTAATTAGATTACTTTTTTAGAAGGGGGAAGCGAGAATGTTAGATTTCATTGGAGTACTTATGTTTTTAATTCCAGTATTGATTATTGCAGCACTTGGAGGTATTGGGTATTTCTTTTGGGTAAGATATCGTTACCGAACAGCAAGATCCAATCAAGCTTTAATCATCACAGGTCCGAAGTTAGGTGACCCTGAGAAAGAAACAAATATTTTCACTGATCAAGAAGGACGTTCAATGAAAATCATCAGAGGTGGAGGATATCGCTTAAGAAGGTTCCAAACATCAACACCTGTTAATCTTACGTCGTTTCAGTTAAAACTATCCACTCCACGCGTTTACACAAATGGTGGTGTACCGATTGTTGCTGATGCTGTAGCGATGGTTAAGGTTGCAGATACATTAAATGGGATTGCAAATTATGCTGAACAATTTTTAGGTAAGGATCAAGAAGAGATTGAAGCTGAAATCATTGAGGTGCTCGGAAGTAACCTACGTGCGATTCTCTCTAAGATGACCGTAGAAGATATTAACAGTGACCGAGAGAAATTCAATCATGATGTATCAGAGGTTGCTCAAAAGCAACTAGATTTAATGGGGTTCAAAATTACGTCCTTAGGTCTTACAGACTTACGTGATGCTGATGAGGAAAATGGGTACTTAGAAAACTTGGGTAGACCACGTATTGCTGAGGTTCGAAAACTAGCTGAAATTGCTGAAGCGAACAGTGAACGTGAAACCAGGATCCATAAGGCCCAAACTGATCAAGAGGCAAAAGAAGAAGAATACAAACGTCAAATTGCCGTTGCCGAATCTAAAAAGGAGAAGGATATTAAAGACGCAGCCTTCAAAGAAGAAACCGAACGTGCTCGAGCGAAATCAGAACAATCCTATGAGTTAGAAAAAGCAAAATTAGCAAAAGAAGTAAAAGAAGAGGAATTAACTCTTAAATTCCTAGAACGTGAACGTGCAGTTAAGCTTGAGGAAGAAGAAAGTAAAGTTCGGAAAACAAAAGCTGATGCTGAATACTATGAAACAACTCGTAAAGCCGAAGCTGAGGCACGTAAAGCTGAAATTGATGGGGAGGCGAAAGCGAAAATTCGCAGGGAAGAGGGTTCTGCTGAAGCTGATGTTATTCGTGAACGTGGTAAAGCCGAGGCTGAAGCTCGTAAGCTTTTAGCTGAAGCAATGGAAAAACATGGCGATGTTATTATCACTGAGAAATTAATTGAAATGCTACCGGTATTTGCTGAAAAGATTGCTCAACCACTTAACAATATTGATTCAGTTAAGATTATTGACTCAGGTAACGGACAGGGTGTCCCATCTTTTGGGAAGAGCATTACAAGAACGATGGTAGACATGCAGGAGCCTTTAAAGGAAATGACAGGTATTGATGTAGCTCAATTATTAAAATCATATGTTTCAAGGTCAAATGGAAATCAAAATCAAGGTGCACCTACAGTCTTAGCTACAGAGCCGTCAGACAATAGCAAGGTAGAAGATGTAACAATTGATGATGATCTTAAGAGTATGGGATCTTAAAACAAATGGGGATCACTGTGGTACAAAAAATCTCCTAAATTAATAAAATAGTAGTTCAAAAAACAGGCGCTTTTCTTTAAATTAGAAAGCGCCTGTTTTCTTTTGGGATAAAGGCTGATCATTAATTTAAGATATAAAGCTCACTGTTGATTTTGGCACTTTGTTGATAAGAGAGAACGCCTGCAGCGGAAATCAACAACCAAGTTTAACAGAGACTAAGATATTGAAACAGGCTTATTATTCACTGAATCTAGTTGATACTGAATTGTTGCTTTACATAAAGTTTTTGCAGCAATGAGAAGCGCCTTTTCATCGATATCAAACTTAGGGTGATGATGTGGGTAGGCATTATCTTTATTTGCAGGCATTGCCCCAGTAAAAAAGAATGTACCTTTCACATGCTGCAAATAATAAGCGAAATCCTCACCACCCATTTGTAATGGACTTTCTTCAATCTCATAAACACCAGGTACTTGCTCGGCAACGCTTTTAAGAAATACTGTTTCGACAGGATGGTTCACAACAGCAGGGTATCCTCTAGTAAATTGATAATTGTATTGGGCATCATTCATTAAGCAAGTACCTTTAACGACATGTTCGATCTCTTGCTCAATTTGTAAACGCACAGCCTCATCAAATGTCCGAACAGTTCCGATTAGTGTCGCTGAGTTTGCAATGATATTAAAGGCATTTTCTGCAACAAATGAGCCAACAGTTACGACTGCTGAATGGATGGGATCAACCTTTCGACTAACAATTTGCTGTAAGTTGGTAACTACTTGGGAACCAATGAGAATTGCATCTTTTGTTTTATGAGGTTGTGCTCCGTGGCCACCTTGACCTAAGATATTGATTTCAAAGCGATCAGCCGCAGCCATAAAAGGTCCTACTCGATATTGAATTTTTCCAACAGGCTCACTTGCCCAAAGGTGGGTACCGAAGATGACGTCTACTCCATCTAAGCAACCATCTTTAATCATTGAATTTGCTCCACCTGGCGCATATTCTTCTGCATGCTGATGAATAAGAACAATATTACCATTTAGCAGATGATGATTGCTGAACAGAACTTTGGCTAACACAAGTAATGTTGCTGTATGACCATCATGGCCACAAGCATGCATCACACCAGGTACAGTAGATTTATACTCAACATCTTTTTCATCTTGAATGGGCAGAGCATCAAAGTCTGCTCGTAATGCAACTGTTGGACCTGGTAAATCCCCTTTTATTGTTGCCACAACACCGTTACCACCTACATTTGACCTTACCTCAACACCAAGTTTCTTATAATAATCCACTATATATTTCGCTGTGTTCACTTCCTTGAAGGATACTTCGGGGTGCATATGTAAAAAGCGACGGATCTCTACCATTTCTGAAAAATGGATATCCAGTGACGACCATAGATGATCAAGCATAATTTTCCTCCTTATTGATTTAGTGTATAAATAATATGGTTGTAAATCTAGAAGTTGTGTAAAAAGCATATGTCTTGAAATTGAAATGTATTAAAATAAAAAAGGAATTTATATTAGCTCGATTGTAGTTAAAAAATTTGAAAATTACAAGAATTTAATGAGGGTTGGAGGAATATTATGAAAAAATAATATTTTGCGTCTTTGTTAACACTGGCATTAATTCTACTAATTATTTTTATCAAAGTGAATACAATCAGTGCGATTTATTCAACTATCGGGAAGGGATTGTATAGCTTACATGATCAACCTTTAGTAAGTTTTATAAAATGGGTTGGTATTCTAGGTACTACTATAGGGATTGTAACAGTTCTTTTTGTATCCATGTTATTATTTATCATTTTTCAAAAAAATGTTAAAGCTGCAACCGTTTTGTTCTTATCTGTTCTGATTGGGAATGTAGGGAACAAGCTTCTAAAAGCTCTCATTGAAAGAGAACGTCCTACATTTCCAGAGCATATCGAGGACGGCTTTAGTTTTCCTAGTGGACATGTAATGGTTGGACTACTATTATTTGGCATGATTGCATACTATTTAATAAGAGCAAGTCAAACAATAAAAGTTAAACAAACAATTCTAATAAGTACTAGCTTGTTACTGATTTTAATTGGTTTCAGTAGACTACTAGAAGGGGAATACTTTCTCACTGACATTATAGGTGGTTACATAGCTGGGGGACTTGTATTAATAGGGATGATCTCAATAGATCAGGTCTTACATACGAAAATTGAACGAAGGAAAGGTAAGAACGACGTTGCTCTATAACGTCGTTTTTATATTAACAGGTAGCTAGGTTCATAAGTTGGAAATGACGATCCGAGGAGATGATCACTTCATGAAAAAACTGTTGAGTCTTATTTTACTAATCGCTATGATACAGACTGTTGTAGCGTGTTCTTATGGAATGGCTGGGAAGACATTAGATAATGTTAACGACCAAGAAGAAACAGAACAATCTGGGCAAAAAAATAAGATTGAAATGGAAACGGCAAATGAAAATGATCAAGATCAAGAGGAGTCAAAAGCCAAGAAGCTTCCCCCTGTAAATGAAAAGGACGCGGTCAGATTAATTCGTGAACATCTCGGCTTGGAAGAACATACTACATTGCATGTGGAGGTTGATCATGAGGAAGGAAATAAGTATGTGGTTCATGTTTATGAAATTGTGACACATGATGATATTTCTCATACAGCCACATATGGTTGGTATTATGTTTCAAAAGACTCTGGAAAGATTGAGGATATGATGGAATAGAAAGATAAGAAAACTCCTACTTCCTGTAGGGGTTTTTTATTGTCACCAGGAAATTATAAAATTCTTGTACTGTGGATAAGCGCTTGGCATCCAGCTCCAGCGCCTAGCCCCTCGAGGTCATAAGATAATTTAGAATTGAAGGCAAAGAACGCCTTCTATTCTAAATTATCTTATGCTTGTCGGGGCTGTTTAAGGCGCTTGCGCTTTTGTTCTTAAGTTTAGTTATTGCATTATATTGGAAATTATTATATAGTACATTACAACAGTAATGCACTATATGGAAAGAGGTTTGAAAGGAGGCTTGCGCTTGATTTTAAATACAGATAGTACAAAACCAATCTATGTTCAAATAGCAGAATGGCTAGAAACAGAGATTTTGAGTGGCAACATCAAACAGAATGAAAAAATCTATTCACAATATCAGCTTGCAGACATGTTCAATATTAATCCGGCAACTGCTGCGAAAGGATTAAATATTTTGGCTGATGAATTGATTTTATATAAAAAGCGGGGCCTTGGAATGTTTGTTTCTACTGATGCAAATTCCATTATTCTCAACAAACGGAAAAATCGAACGTTGAAAAGATTAGTTAGGGAAATTGTTATGGAAGCAGAGCGGTTAAGTGTGAGTGAAGATGAATTGCTACAGATGATTAAAGCAGCGAATAATGAAGACAAGGGGGATGTATAATGAAGGTCGTCGTTTGTAATGAGGTTTCGAAAGTATATGGACAGAAAAAAGCGTTGAATAATTTGTCCTTCTCGATAGAAAAAAATAAAATAACGGGTCTTATCGGTAGAAACGGTGCTGGAAAAACAACGCTTTTGAAATTAATCGCTGGGTTTATCCACGAAACTTCTGGAGAGGTACACGTTTTTTCAGAAAAACCGTTTAACAATTTGAAGGTTTCTTCTAACAGAATCTATATTGATGATCAGCAATACTTCCCAAACTCGTTAACCCTAAAAGACATTCTCCAATCAGCTCGTACTTTTTATGCAAATTGGGATAAAGAGCTTGCTGATCGTCTCTTTGACTATTTCTCTTTTCATCCAAAGCAGCACTATTATACTCTTTCTAAAGGTATGAAGAGTACTTTTAATATGATAATAGGCTTAGCTGCAAGATGTCCATTAACAATTTTAGATGAACCAACAACAGGCATGGATTCTTCCGTAAGAAAAGATTTTTATAGAGCCTTACTAAAGGATTATATTGACCACCCTCGAACGATCATCCTATCTAGTCATCTATTAAATGAAATCGAGGATCTATTAGAGGATGTATTGCTTATTAAGGATGGTGAAAAGCTCTTGCATCTTCCAGTTGCGGATTTGAAGGAATATGCAATTGGGATAAATGGTAAAGAAGATATTGTAATGGAAATCGTTTGTAGCAGAGAAATTCTTCATCAAAAACGAATAGGTATAGATGGCGTCTATGTTGTAGTAGAAAATAATTTTACAGAGTTTGAGACTGAAAATTATAGATTGAAGGGTGTTGAAATGACCTCAGTTGCTTCAGACGATTTATGTACATATTTAACGAGTAAAACGAATGGGGGGATTGATGATGTTTTTAACAGAGGTTAAGTTAGTTGATATAGTGAAGAAACAGTTTATGTATAAAATAAAAGCTTACTTAAGTGTTTTTAGTTCATTGCTAACCATACAAATCATTGGAATTCTCTTATCAACGACCGGTAGTAGATCAATGGGTACTAGTTCTAATGGTTTCTCACTGAATGTTAGCTATTATACAGGAGATATCATCATAATTTTTACAATGATATGGGCCTTGATAAGTGCAATTATTATTACGACAAAAGCCTACCGAAACGATGACTTTGTTTTTGTGTCTAATCGATTAAGCAGTAACCTTTCAAATATTGTTTTTTTACTATTTGCTAGTATCGTCGGGGGAATTACTACTATGCTTTCTGGAATTTTATTTAAGGTTATCATGTACTTTATTCTAGATGATGGAAATGTGGCGACAACATTTATTAGTATTCAAGAATTAATAGTAGGGATTATTGCTAGCATCCTTTATGTGTTTTTACTAGCATCCTTAGGATATTTTGTTGGAATGCTTGTGCAATTAAGTAAGTGGTTCACTATTATCCTTCCCGCAGTATTTTTAGGCTATTTATTTTTAGGAGGGAATAGGAACGGAGAGCCAACCTTTTTACTAGAGATAGGGAAATTTTTTATAGATGAAGCCTCATTACTCGTATTTTTCTTAAAGGTAATCGCTGCTGGAAGTTTTTTATTTTATGTTTCTATTATTCTGTCAAATAAGATTGAGGTGAGACAATGATTTTAACGACAATTATTCCGTTTGTACTGTTATTATTAATAATCGTAATGATTTATAAGATGGTTAATGTTATTAAGAAGGTACCATTTTTTCAAAAGCTTAACTTGAAATGGATGTTAAGTATTTATGGAGTTTTGTTACTTGTAGCAGTTGGATTATTTTATGTGCTTCCGATTGAGAGATCTTCAACTTCAAATAAAATCGTTGATAATCAGGATGAACTAGTGAAAGTCGAGAAGGCAAGACGTTTATTAACGATGGCTGCTTCTGAGGGAAAACAAATAACCAAGGAAAATATTGATGGCGTTGAGATAAAAAATCAATGGGATTTTACTTACGGAGAAAAACAGCTTGATGTCACTATATCGGATGAACAGCTTGGAACGTTGTTTACGTTAGTAGAAAGAAAAAATGTAAATGATGATAGAGTAGAGGTAATACAATATCATACAAGAACTATTATTGAAAACCTGGATATTACGGATGATATTCGCCCTTTAACTTTAGAATTAGCAGAAGGTGAATTAACGATTAGAGACACAAATGCTGTAGAAATTCACTTCGGGAAATTCGATAAAGAATTTACAATTTCTCAGTTTACTGAAGAAAAGGGATTAGAAGATTCATTTATCGATGAAGATCATATTTGGGCTGAGAATGTACTTTATATTCGTGTTCCAAAGGATATGGATGTTAATGGAGACTTCAAGTTTGTGACACAATAATTCTATTTTTATGGCTGTTTTAGCAAACTTTGTTGCTAATTACCAATTACCAAGTAATGCGGTGTGGTTGATTGCAGCGAGAGTTGCCCGCTTTCTGCGGGGCGGGCGGTGAGCCTCCTCGGCGTAAACGCCTGTGGGATCTCACCTGTCCCGCTACTCCCGCAGGAGTCTCGCACTTCCGCTCCAATCAACCAAATAGTTTTTGTTTTAAAAGCAACAATCTCTTAGAAAAGAGCCTTTTTATTAATGGTATGAATTGTGATTGAAGCAACATATGAGGAAAAACTAGCACTAATTCAAGCTCGCCATAACTTAGGTACACGGATAGAAATGAGTTCATCTTCTGTAAAAGAGCAAGAAAAATGAAATTAAAGTGCTGATCTATTTCTAGATTCTAGATATTATTTTCATAAAAAAGGATGCTCATTAGGATTAGACTGTTAAAAAAGGAACGCATTTTGATAGTAGCCTAGATTTTCATCAATATACTAATAACAAAAGAAGCTATGAACTTATATGTAGTAGTTCAGTAGCTTCTTTTATCTCTTTGAATGTATTTTTCAGTCCCCTCTGGTCTAACCCTTATTGGTTTAATCACTTCAAGTTAAATATGCAGGCTGTTCCCTTGAATTAGAGCTTTAATTCTAAAAGCTAAACGTAACCTTAATGTTTCTTCTGGTTCTTTCAAACTTCTGCCGATAATTTCCTCGCATTTTTCTAAACGATAAATCACAGTATTGCGGTGTACATAAAGCCGCTTTGCTGTTTCAGACATTTGACAATGTGTTTCTAAATAAACAGCCAACGTTTGTAGTAGTACTTGATGATCCCTTCTTGGTTCATTGGCAAATGCTTGAAATGTATCTGTATAAAACTTTTTTAATTGATCAAAAGGAACCATACGTAAAATTTCTGGAACCTCCTTAGGTTGGTATATTTCAATGAATTGTTTCTTTCCGGACATCTTTCCGTAATATAGGGCGTCAGTTGCTTCTTTGTATGAGGTAGGAACTTGGATGAGTTGTTCAGCGTAATTACTAATACCAAATGAAAGTTCCTCTTGGAAGTGAGCAGAAATCTTTATTTGTATTTTCTTTAAAAATGAGAGGAACGGTTGTTCAATCCCTTTCCATCCGCTTTTCATTTCCATTAGTAAGATGTATGATTGATCGATTGTGAAAAAGTGTATTTTTTGATGAAATCTTTGAAGTTCTGACTCAATTGTATCGTAAATCAGTTCCTGCTCGGACTGGTATTGCATCAAAGTAAGATTCTTCTCTTCATCATCTATTTTACCAACTGCACAAACATATCGTTGTTCATTTACTATCTCAAACTCTTTAGCTCTACTGATTACCTCTTCGGTGGTGGAAAATGCTCCTTTAATAAAGTTGGTAAAAAACTCGTTTTGGATACGTCTTGTATTTTGCTTAAGTGCATTTTCTTTCATTAATTCAAATGCAATAACATTTGTTGCTTGTTTAATGGTTAAAATCGTTGAGCGATCTGATAATGGTATAGATCCTAATGTACATAGGTAACTATACTGTTTATGTGTATAAACAGGGAATAGCGTGATTGTCTCTCGAGTTTCGTTTAATAATGAGAAAGCAGTCATTGTTGTTTTAGGGAAATGAAAGTAATGGCCGGTGGCAATTAATAATTCGATGTTTTCGTAAAGTTTTAAATTGTGAATTTTCTTTCTTCCTATTGGCTGTAATTGATGATTGAGCAGGACAACAGGTAAGCGAATAAGAGAAGATAAACTCTCAAGGATTTTATGTATGCCTTGCCCACTCATAATATGATTTGTAAATTGCTGATGTGTTTGCATGGCTTGATGAAGTTCATTTGTACGAATATCAAGGATATAACTGAGCGACTTATTTACAATATCGCCTAGTGAAGTGTAAATAGGTAATTCTAAAAGTGGGAAGTGAAGTTCATTTGCAAGTGAAATAGCTGCTTTAGGTATTTCTTGTAGAAATCGCTTTGTTTTAATTCCTAATCCCGAACATCCTTGTTTATTCATCTCTATAATAAGAAGTAAAAGTGAATCAAGATCATCCTTGAAATGGAAGGCTGTCGTTACGAGTAATTCATCCTTCTTTAAAAAGTGAATAATATCAGGAGCATCCATCATATTTACAGTACTTACTTCACGATCAACACCATATTTTCCTGCGATTAATTCTGCACCGTTGAACTGGGGAAGATCTATTAATTCACTTATTCTCATGTTTTCTCCTCCTGTTCTTTTGAGTGATTACAAGTTTCTTATGTTTTTAATGAGAATTTTAGACAATATAAACAATAAATTTAGTAAATGTTCTACATATATGTGAATGATTTTAAAGGATGTTTATTTTAAAATCAATATATATATTACTAAATATGTTAACTTTTATAACAATCTACGATAGGAAAAATAACTGGAATAGGGGGGATTAGGTTGGTTATAAACGAGAAATCACCTGCCTTATTCGGACAAATTGAAGAGATGGTGGAGTGGTTAGGTTCATTCGGAAAAAGTAAAAGTAATGGTGTTACAAGGCAATTGTATTCAAATGAATGGCGATGTGCACAACAAGCACTTGAGAAACGGATGAAAAAGATTGGATTAGATGTCTATTTTGATGATGTTGGTAATCTATTTGGAAGATTAACAGGTAGTCAAGAAGATTCTACTACTATATTAACAGGATCTCATATTGATACTGTCATTGATGGTGGAAAGTATGATGGAGCATATGGTGTCATTGCTGGCATGATAGCTATGCAGTATTTATTTGAATATTATGGAGTTCCTAAAAAGAATATAGAGGTTGTTTCATTGTGTGAGGAAGAGGGGAGTCGCTTCCCAATGACATATTGGGGATCTGGTAATATTACTGGTGTAAGAACCATGGAGGATGTTCGAAATTTAGTGGATCTTCAAGATACTTCTTTTATAAAAGCGATGCACGAATCAGGGTTTGGTCAAGGAGAATATCGACAACCAAAACGAGATGACATTGATTGTTTTGTAGAACTTCATATAGAGCAAGGTGAAGTATTAGAAAGAGAAGAAAAGTCTATTGGGATAGTAAGTCATATTGTTGGGCAAAGAAGATATGAAATTACCGTTATTGGGGAGAGTAATCATGCGGGTACGACACCGATGGCTTGGCGAAAAGATGCGTTGTATGTAGCATCTGGGCTTATTCAATTACTTATTCAGAAAGCAAGAGAGACAAATTCAGATTTAGTAGCAACAGTAGGTCAGATAAATTTAGAGCCAAATATTGCAAATGTTATTCCTGGTAAGGCTACATTTACTATTGACATTCGCCATAGTGAAGATGATGTTATTGACCGATTTTCTATGGGTATCTTTAAAGAATTTCAGTCGATTACGGATAGCCATAATACTGAATTAAGGATTAAAAATTGGATGAATGAAAAGCCGGTAAAAATGTGTGAAAAATTGATTGAAATTTCTGAATCGATTTTAAACAAAGATCAAACCCCTTATAAAAAAATGGCGAGCGGGGCGGGTCATGATTCACAAGTATTTGGTTCGTTTTGTCCAACCTCTTTATTATTTGTACCAAGTCATAAAGGGATCAGTCATTCACCACATGAATTTACTAGTACAGAGGATTTAGAAAAAGGAATTCGACTATTAATAAAGGTTTTATATGAATTAGCCTATTAAGGGAGGAGAAAACAATGAATACTTTTCATGAAATAAATACACCGTTACGAACGATAATGACTCCAGGACCTGTTGAAGTGGACCCAAGGGTTTTGCGTGCTATGAGTACACCGATACTTGGGCAGTTTGATCCAGCGTTTACACAGATGATGAATGAAACAATGGAAATGCTTCGTCGTGTGTTTCAAACAAAAAACAAGTGGGCATTTCCGATCGATGGAACATCTCGTGCTGGTATTGAAGCTGTTTTATGTAGTGTTTTAGAACAGGGTGATAGAGTTTTAATCCCGATATATGGAAGGTTTGGACATTTGTTAACGGAAATCGCTGAGCGAAATGGTGCTGATATCCACATCATGGAATGTGAATGGGGAGAAGTGTTTGATCAAGAAGAAATTATTAGTGAAATAAAAAGGGTAAAACCAAAAGTGGTAGCGATTGTCCATGGTGAAACATCAACTGGATGTATACAGCCTTTAGATAAGATTGGGCCTGCCTGCCGAGAGCTTGATGTATTATGTATCGTGGATGCGGTTGCAACGATAGGTGGAACAGAGGTAAAAGTAGATGAATGGCAGCTTGATGCAGTAATAGGCGGCACCCAAAAGTGCTTATCTGTCCCATCTGGTATGGCTCCTATTACGTATAATGAGCGTATTGAACAGATTATCACTGTTCGTAAAAAGGTGGAAAAAGGAATTGCGACAGAACATGATTTTTTAGATGTGAAGCAGCAGCCAATTCGTAGTAACTATTTTGACTTAAGTCAGCTGCAAGATTATTGGGGACCGAGGAGGTTAAATCATCATACCGAAGCCACATCAATGCTTTACGCATTACGGGAAGGGATACGTATTGTTTTACAAGAAGGACTAAAGGAACGATTTGAACGCCATCGTTTACATGAAAAAGCACTTGTAGAAGGAATTAAAGCGATGGGCTTGGAATTATTTAATGATGTCCCTTGGAAGCTGCCTATGGTTACATGTATAAACATTCCAGTTGGTATCGACGGTGATTCAGTAAGAACAATGCTTCTCCAACAGTTTGGGATAGAAATTGCAAGTTCATTTGGACCTCTGCACGGGAAGATTTGGAGAATCGGATCGATGGGATACAGCTGCCGAAAGGAAAATATCTTGTTTGTGCTGGCTGCTCTTGAGGCTGTGCTTATTCGTCATGGTGCATCACTTCAAGTAGGGAAAGGATTACAAGCTGCACTTACTGTATATGAGGTATCCCATTTAGTCGTGAAATAGTAGTAAATACGATTTGGTTGATAATGAAAATAAGGCGAGAGTCCTAAGATTACTTTAGAAGATGATTTGAAACGAAAGAAAATTTCTGTTCATATGGAGGGGACGATGATGAATGATAAATGGAGTGCATTCGTAGATAAGGATTTGGCCATTGAACCAGCAGTGTCTGGACAGTTAGATGGTTTAACATTTGCGGTAAAAGATGTAATTGCAATTCGAGGGTATACAAGTGGAGCGGGGAATCCTGATTGGCTCCGAACACATGATCCGGCAAAACAACATGCACCGGTCATAAGTCTCCTTCTCAATCATGGAGCAAAGCTTAATGGAACTACACATACAGATGAGCTTATGTACAGTTTGAATGGTGAGAATTTTCATTACGGAACACCTGTAAACCCTAAGGCACCTGGTCATATTCCAGGTGGATCCTCCAGCGGATCGGCAGTTGCAGTTTCTTCTAGTCTCGTAGACTTTGCATTAGGAACAGATACAGGGGGATCTGTTCGTATCCCTTCTTCCTATTGTGGAATCTATGGTTTTCGACCTACGCACGGTGTAGTCCCAATTGAAGAAGTAATACCTTTAGCGAAAAGCTTTGATACTGTTGGCTGGATGGCTAGAGAACCACAGTTATTACTGAATGTTGGTCAAATACTTATAGAGAATCAAAGTAAGAATGGGCGTTTTAATCGAATTTTCTTAGGAGAAGACGCTTGGGATCTGTTGGATAAAGAAAACAAAGAGGCTTTATTAGCTTGTATTCCTTCAGTAGAAGAAATAACGGATGACATTGAGCGGGTACAAATATCGGAAGAGGGTTTAGGGGTATGGGCGAATACGTTTCGTACCATTCAAGGAATTGAGATTTGGGAGGAACATGGTGAATGGATTCGAAAGGAAAATCCAACATTTGGACCTGGTATTGCAGAAAGATTCCAATGGACAAGTGCATTGAAAAAAAGTGAGAGTAAATCTCAATATGAATTAAGAGAAAAAATTCGCGAATCGATGTCAAACCTTTTAGGGGAAGAAGGGTTATTAATCATTCCAACTGCTCCAGGATCAGCACCGTTATTACATTTACATGGAGATAAAGCAGAGCAATATCGAGCGAAAACCATGCAGCTATCATGTATCGCTGGCTTAGCAGGCCTACCTCAGGTTACGCTTCCTGTTGCAGAAGTGAACGGACTTCCGATAGGATTATCGTTTATCGCTAATCATAATCAGGACCTGAAATTATTAAGTTGGGCAAATGAATTTTTTGAGAAAAGGACTGTTTAAAAATATAAGCTAAAGATAGACAGCTAATTTTAACTTTTACTTATAGTTAATCTACTTATTAAGAACTTTTTTGCATAACAATTAAGGAGAATTATGTAAAAAGCATTTTATGATTGATATAAGGAGAACAGATATGATACTAGCAACCGTGAATGCAGAAGGAGAAGAAATCGCTGCAATTATTTCTGGTGATAAAGTAATTTCAATGAATACGATAAACGAGATAGTGGGAAAAAATTGGAGTAAAGGCCTTTTTGATATTTTACAAAAGGGACAATTAGCTGATATAACTTTGTGGTATAACGAAGAGGGGAAGAGTAAACTGAATCAGTCCCCTCATATTCTTGCAGAAGAAATTACATATGCACCACTCTATCGTAATCCAGGGAAAATCTGGGGAGTCGGCATGAACTATATGGAAAAAGCAATAGAATTGTCAGGGAAGCCTCCTGAAGAAGAACCGGTTATGTTTATGAAACCTGATACTAGCTTAATTGGTTCTGAGGAATCTATTGTGCTGCCGCCTCAGTCTAGTATAGTAACAGCAGAAGCTGAACTTGGAATCATTATTGGAAAAACATGCAAAGATGTTAAGGAATGTGATGCATCAAGTGTTGTAGCTGGTTTTACTACTACATTAGATATGACTGCGAAGGATATTCATGCTAAAAACCCACGTTATATGCAACGATCTAAAAGTTTTGATACATTTTTTAGTTTTGGTCCGTATTTTATAACTGTTGATGAATTTTCTAACATTAAGGATCTTACTGTAGAAACTGTTTTAAATGGAGAAGTTCATCATCGTAATGTCGTAGCAAATATGATGTACCAGCCCTGGTGGATTGTATCTTTTTTTTCTCATAGTATGACTTTACATCCAGGGGATATTATTATGACAGGTACGCCTGGATCCGTTATAATTCGTCATGGCGATGTAGTAGAATGCAAAATTAATGGGTTTAAAAATTTACTAAACCCTGTAAAAGGAGTTCCTCGATAGGCCATTTACTATTGTATGAATAACATCATAGCGAGCAAGTCAAGCCTTTCTTAGAAAGTGCTTGGCTTGTTTTGTTTTTTCTAGGAAATTATAAAATTCTTGTACTGTGGATAAGCGCTTAGCATCCAGCTCTAGCGCCTAGCCCCTCGAGGTCATAAGCTAATTTAGAATTGAAGGCAAAGAACGCCTTCTATTCTAAATTAGCTTATTTGCCTTATGTTGATCAAGGCGCTTGCACTTTTGTTCATAGGGAAATTCTTTCAATAGACAAATCCTTTGATGTTTTCGATTCTGGGAATTTTGTATTTGTAAAAAATATGTTCTTCATTAATCCCGCTTCGGCCAAATTTCAAAAGCTATACTAAATGAATTTATGCTTATGTAATATAACTTCTCTTAATTTTGGTTAAAAAGCACAAAGAAATATCGGAAAATTCACATATCTCCTAATGAATTTTAAAAACAGCTAGTATAAACTGTTATTAAAGTCTAATGTTAGTTTTCGTTACATTAAATGTGAGTATATGTAACTGTATATGTAAAGTGTAAAACCTATCTATACTGAAAGGATGGAATAAAAATGGCGATAGAAAGAAGTGTAAATGTATCTAAAGGTATTCACAATGAACTTCAAGTAGTAAAAAAGAAGTTCGTAATGCCGCATATTTATGTCATTTTATTTTTATTTATTGTACTTGCGGGAATAGCTACTTATTTCGTTCCGGCGGGTGTATACGAAAGAATTCCAGGGCCAGAAGGGAGAACAACGATTGATCCGAATTCATATCAACGAGTTGAACAGACACCTGTTGGTTTGACTGACTTTATGACAGCAATACCAAGGGGGTTAGTAGCTGCTGGTGAGGTTGTGTTTTTTACCTTTATTATTGGAGGAATTTTTGTCGTAATCAGAAAAACGGGACTTATTGAAATCGGGGTAGATAGGCTAACGAGGAAATTTGCGACAAGAAGTATTGTGTTAATTCCGGTATTAATGGTTGTGTTTGCTACTGTTTGTAGTTTGATTGGCACCCAGGAATTAAGTTTAGTGTATGTTCCAGTTATTCTGCCATTAATGATCGCTTTAGGTTATGACTCAATGGTGGCTGCTGCTGTAGCTTTAGTAGCAACGACTGCAGGATTTATGACGGGCTTTCTTAATCCGATTAATACAGGTCTAGGTCAAAAGATATCAGGGCTTCCAGTGTTCTCGGGGATCGAGTTACGGTTTATAGCTTTTGTTGTATTTGCCTTAGTGGGAATCCTTTATATTATTCGCTATGCTCAAAAAGTGAAAAGAAATCCAGAAACTAGCTTAGTTTATGAAGAAGATTCAAGTAAAAGATCGGTTTATCTAAATAAAACCGCAGTGGACAAGCGTCGTGCAACAACTCGTCAAAAGGTTGCTTCAGTTATCTTGTTAGGCTTTTTCTCATTGCTTGTTTATGGGGTATTGATGAAAGGTTGGTTTATGTTAGAGATGGCAGGACTGTTCATTATCATGGGTATTGTGATTGGACTGATTGCTGGCTTAAAACTAACAGATATTTGTGAAGGATTTAATGAGGGTTTCCGTGAAGTGTTGGTTGGCGCAATTATAATTGGTATAGCCAGAGCGGTTGCTGTTGTCATGGAAGATGGTCAAGTGATGGACACGATTGTGAATAGCTTAGGTTCGGTTGTTGGTGAGTTTCCAGCGGTATTTAGCGCGATTGGGATGTTTTTTGTACAAATGTTGTTTAGTTTTTTGGTTCCGTCTGGTAGCGGTCAAGCTTTGGTTACAATGCCGATTTTGGCACCACTTTCAGACCTAATTGGGGTAACAAGACAAACGGCCGTCTTAGCCTATCAATTTGGCGATGGACTTGGAAATATTTTATTTCCCACATCGGGATACTTTATGGCGACACTTGCACTAGCTGGTGTTTCGTGGCAAAAGTGGGTTCGTTTTTACTTGCCATTGTTTTTAATATGGTTTTCGCTTTCGGTGTTTTTCCTTATTATCGCTCAAATGATTCAGTGGAATGGTTGATTGTAAAATGTTCGAGAAATGTTGTTTTATAAAACGTGGATCTATCCTTTTCTTAGAAAGGAGTTAAGAATAGTTACTAAAAAACTGTGATCCGTTTATGCTCAATTTTCAGAGTATGATTGGAAATAGTTGTTTTGTTAAAAACGTTTAAAGCAATGAGGGGAATCCTCTGCTTTAAACGTTTTTATTTTTATGTCTGTTTTATTGTGGGTTTCTAAATGAAGAAGGTTAATCATGCTTTGTGATCAATATGATGATTTTTGGTATGTATTTACCTAGTTAGGGATGTATCAAGAGTGTTTTTCTGGTTGGTGAAATTAATCCTTTTCTTTTTGGTTAAACGGTACAAATATATATTGGAAAATTCACATTTCTTCTAATGAAATATAATAACAGATATTATAAACTGATAATAAATCAAATGTTAGGTTTTTTAACATATTAAGTATTATTTCTTCTAGTATCACTTATTTTGTTCTAATGAAATTCTGGGTTGTGACGCATGAAAGCTATGTAAAGGAGTAATAAACATGGCATATTTGGACGTCCTTATTAAAAATGGAAAAGTTGTTCTTCCTAGCGGTGTAAAAGAAACTGATATTGGAATTAAGAATGGAAAAATTGCAATTATTAATGAAGGTATAACTGATGAAGCGGACTTTACATGGGACGCAAAGCACCAATTCATCTTTCCTGGAATGATTGATGTACATGTCCACTTTAGTGAACCAGGGAGAGAACACTGGGAAGGGTTCCATACAGGTTCGATGATGATGGCAGCAGGAGGATGCACGACTTATTTTGATATGCCGTTAAATGGAATTCCTTCAACCGTAAATCTAGAGGCATTATCTACAAAAGCGGAGCTTGGGAATGAAAAATCCTTTATTGACTTTAGCTTATGGGGCGGTCTTGTTCCGGGAAATGAAAAGGATTTAGAAGCTCTTGCTGAATCAGGTGTGATAGGCTTCAAAGCGTTCCTATCTACAACAGGTAATAAAGAGTTTGAGGCAGTTGATGATCTAACATTACTAAATGGAATGAAAATCATCGCAAAACTGGGTAAGGTGTTAGCTCTTCATTCAGAAAGTGCTGCAATTACGAACTGGTTAAAAGAAGAGAAAGAAAAAGAAGGGAAATCCAGTGCAGATGATTATCTAGAGTCACGTCCGATTATTGCTGAAGTCGAAGCCGTAGAACGTGCCATTTACTATTCAGAACTAACTGGCTGTCCTCTACATTTTGTACACATAAGCTCAGCTAAAGCGATTGAAGTGATTGAGCATGCAAAACAAAAAGGAATGAATATAACGGTTGAGACTTGCCCTCATTATTTATTATATAACCATGAACATTTAAGAGGATTAGGTATGATTGCTAAATGTGCTCCACCTTTACGTGAAAAAGACGAGCAACAAAAATTAATTTCTCTTTTACTAGAAGATAAATTTGATATGATCTCATCAGATCATTCCCCATGTCCTTATGAATTAAAAGATCCTAATGTTTATAATCTGTTTCAAGCATGGGGCGGAATTAGTGGCGGACAGTTTACATTGTTGTCAATGATTGAGCTTGCCTTAAAGTATAAAATACCATTTGATACTATCGCAAAATGGACAGCATCAGCGCCTGCAGAAAGATTCGGACTTGCGGATCGAAAGGGGAAAATAGCTAAAGGTGCAGACGCTGATTTAGCAATTATCACATTAAATGAATCACATACAGTTACGGAAGAAAACTTTTATGCAAAGCATAAACAAAGCTTGTATATGGGACACACTTTCCCATGCCGAATCGTGGGAACCTTTAATAGAGGCAACTTGGTATTTAAAGAGGGAGTAATAGTGGCTCCGATTCCTAATGGCCGTTGGGTAAAGCCAAGTGAAAATTCAGCACTTAAATCAGTTTAGGCTCTTTTGATAGCGTAAAAAACCTCTCTTCGAACAGAGATAGGTTTTTACATATGTTTATTTATTTTTACTAATAAATTTAACTATTTCACATTTTAATAATTTAAAGGAATAAACACCCTAATCTCGAATATAAAAAATGAATAGGTAGTAAAAAGAGATGGGAGAGCAAAAAATGGAATACAAAGTATTAGGAAAAAGCGGTTTGTTAGTGTCAGAGTTATGTTTAGGGGCAATGACCTTTGGGAAGGAAGTAAATGAAACTGATTCAACTGATATGATTCATCGCTTTCTAGACCAGGGTGGGAATTTTATTGATACAGCAGATGTTTATGTAGGTGGGGAATCTGAGCGTATTGTTGGAAAGGCAATTAAAGACCGACGTTCAGAAGTTGTATTAGCAACAAAGGTAAGAATGCGTGTAGGTCCACACCCAAATGATTTTGGTTATTCTCGTCGTCGTATTTTAGAGGGAGTTGACCAGAGTCTTAAACGTTTAAATACAGATTATATCGATCTATATCAGCTTCATGTTTGGGATAATATCACTCCTATTGAAGAGACAATCAGAACGTTAGATGACCTCATTAGCTCTGGAAAGGTAAGATACATAGGCTGTTCAAACTTTTTAGCTTGGCAAATGATGAAGGCTTTATCCTACAGTGACTTTCATAATCTTGTTCGATTCATTTCGATTCAGCCGCAGTATAGTCTATTAAACCGTGAAATGGATCGAGAAGTACTTCCACTTTGTAAAGAAGAAAATGTTGGTGTGATCCCTTGGGCGCCAATTGGTGGAGGGTTTTTAACAGGAAAATATAGTAAAGGTGAAGTCCCGACAAGTGGCAGGCTTTCAAACGGAGTTGGAGAATCTAGTTGGGAAAATAGAGCCAATGAAAAGAACTTTGAAATATTACAAGCAGTACAAGAAGTGACACATGAAATTGATAAAACGCCTGCTCAAGTTGCATTAAACTGGTTATTAAACAAAGAAGAAATTACTTCGCCTATATTTGGGGCAAGCAGCCTAGAGCAATTCGAAGAAAATATGGGAAGTGTTGGTTGGAAATTAAGTGAAGAGCATTGGAATAATCTAGACAAGATAAGTAAGCTTCCTAGTGAATACCCGACAAGATTTCTTGAAAAGTTTCGTAGATAGTAAGAACTTTACTAATCATAAAATTGGAAATAATTCGACTAGGATCTATTAATAGATTTTGGTCGATTTTTTTGTCTATTAAAAGATATAGTGGTTTATTACTCGCTTTTTGTAGCAAGCTCACGTAAAGGAACGGTGAAGCTAAATCTAACATACTAGATCTTTATCATTAATTTGGTGAAATGAATTTTTCATTTCGAAACAAATTGTTGAAAATTAACTACGAAACGAATGAAAAATAGTCAAGTGGATTTCGAAATGTCAAAAAACCATGTAAGAATATGTGACAATAACTCCCTTCTCTGAAAAAAATGTTGCTATAATGATCCCAATATTCAGATAATAGAAGGGAGTTTTATTAATGAGAAAAACACATCCTGCTTTTGTCATTTTTCTGTTCTTTTTAGGTTGGGTCTTTATGTATGCAGATCGAAATATACTTTCTCCAGTTATGGGGAGCATTGGTGAAGAGTGGGGGTTAGACAATGCTCAGCTAGGTTTAATGTCAACAGTGTTTTTCGCTGCTTATGCTTTCATGCAGATACCAACCGGGTTTTTAGCAGATAAGTTTGGAAGAGTAAAAGTTTTAGTAGTTGGATATCTTTTATTTGGAATTGCAACATACATGAGTGGATTAGCTGCAAGCTTTGGTCTTTTCTTATTGATGCGAGCAATGACTGGTCTTGGTGAAGGTACATATTATGGTTCACAATATGGAATATCTTCGAGCATCACTCCTAAAAAATATAGAGGGCTAGTCTCTGCTCTTATTAATAGTGGAATGGCGTTCGGTATTTCTCTTGGTTTTATCTCATCTAGTTATTTTACTTACACATTAAATAAAGGATGGCAATTTCCATTTTACGTTTTTGCAGTTCCAACTATCATTGTCGCGATTTTAATTGGAATCTTTGTCCAAGACAATCGGCATAAAGAGCCGAAACAAGGAAAGGAAATACAGGAAAAAGGCAACATCAAACAGCTATTTACCAAGAATCATATTTTAGTTTATATATTAATCTTTTGTTCATTATATGGATTTTTTGGAATGCTGACATGGCTTCCTTACTACTTGCAAACGGCGCGTGGAGTTGAAGCATCGCAAACTGGAGTCATTGCATCATTAGTACCATGGGCATCTATACCAGGTGCAATTATCTTTGGGTTCTTGTCAGACAAAATAAAAAGCAAAAAGCCACTAATTATCGTATTAGCATTTGCTGGAGCGTTGTGTCAATTTGCCATTCCATATATAGAAAACTATTCTTTACTTCTTGTAGGATTATCCCTTTATGGATTACTGGGGAAATTAGCACTTGATCCAGTATTAATATCATATATGGCTGATATTACACCATCTTCAATGTATTCAAGAGTATATGGATTTTTTAACTTTAGTGGTATGCTTTCTTCCATTTTTGCACCATATATTACAGGATATTTTGCTGATCAAACTGGAAGTCTAGAATTCGGTTTTTATCTTTCAGGAGGACTATTGATCATTGGGGCAATTATGTTTATCTTTACTGACAATAAAGTAAAGGAAACAACCAATTTTAAAACAAAAGTAATAAAAAGTAATTCAGTTACGGAGGAGAAAATAGGATGAATAAAGCAATTGTAGGGAGTAAGACAATGGTGGTGAGTCCCCATTATTTAGCATCACAAGCTGGAAATACAATTCTTCAAAAAGGTGGGAATGCCTTTGATGCTGCAGTAGCTGTTAGTGCATGTCTTGCTGTGGTTTATCCACATATGACAGGTCTTGGAGGTGACTCCTTTTGGCTTACTTATAGTGTAAACGATCAAAAGGTCCGTGCTTATAATGGAAGTGGTCGTTCGGGTTCTAAAGTAACACGTGACGTATATAAAGGGAAGAGTTCTATTCCCAATCGAGGGATAGAAAGTATCATAACCGTACCAGGAATGGTAGATAGTTGGGATGCTGTCCTGAAAGAGTATGGAAGATTATCATTAGGGGAAGTATTAGAACCAGCTATAGAGTATGCATTGTCAGGGTTTCCTTTTTCAATGGATCAGCATGAAAATACAGTGAAAAATATAGATATACTGCAAAAAGATCTAGATTCAGCTGCAATTTTCTTACCTAATGAAACAGTCCCTAATATAAATGGAAAATTTGCCCAAAAAGATTTAGGCAACTCTTTGAAAGATCTTGCAGTAAACGGAAGAGATAGTTTTTATAAAGGAAAGTTGGGAAATCGAATTATTTCAAGTTTAAAAGAAAAAGGTGGATTGCTCACTGAAGAAGATTTTGCAGAACATCAGGGGATATGGATTGAGCCGATTTCAACGACATATCGAGGTTATCATATGTATCAGGTTCCGCCTAATTCTCAAGGCTTCGTGGGATTAATGGCTCTTAATATAATAGAAAACTTTGATCTTGCATCTATACAGGAAGGTTCTTACGAATATTATCATTTATTAGTAGAATCATTAAAAAGAAGCTTTCAAGATCGAAATCAATTTTTAACTGATCCTGAGTTTCACTCTATCCCATTAGATAGATTACTAAGCAAATCCTATGCCCAAAAAATGGCCAACTCAATTCAATTTGATAAGGCAAAGGATATTCAAACTCAATCTGTAGGAAGTGATACTGCGCATGCAGCTGTAATTGATGATGAAGGCAACTCTGTTTCATTTATTCAAAGTTTATACTTTGAATTTGGATCAGGGGTAGTTGCAGGTGACACAGGGATTATAATGCAAAATAGAGGGTCATTCTTTTCTCTAGATTCATCACGTGCTAACTGCCTTGAACCTAAAAAGAGAACGTTCCATACACTAATGCCAGCGATGGCGTTAAAAGATGGACGACCTCGGATACTTTATGGTACACAGGGTGGTGAAGGCCAACCGCAAACACAAACAGTAATAATTACAAGGATGATCGACTATGGTATGAATCCTCAGCAGGCGATCAGTGAGCCTAGATTTGTTTGGGGAAGAACCTGGGGTGAAGAAACACAAGAACTTAAAATTGAAGGGCGAGTTAGCCTAGAGGTAATCGAGCAACTAATGAAATCTGGACATATTGTAAAAAGAGTAAATGAACTAGATGGTATTATGGGACATGCAAATGCAATCTTAATAGATGATCAAGGCTTTGTACACGGTGGTGTTGATCCCAGAAGTGATGGTGCAGCTGTTGGAAGGTAAAACTAAACGTTATTTTTACACATGATATTTTTGGAAGGCTTTCATCATTTACCTGTTAATATTATACTCATACTATATATTCTTAAAGGATGGGTCTAATTTGAAAATAGATAATATTGACAGGAAAATACTTGAGCTACTTACTGCTAATGGAAGAATGTCTTACTCAGATATAGGGAAAGAGCTAGATTTATCCAGAGTATCTGTTCGTGAACGTGTTAATCAATTAATAAAAAATGATGTCATTGAGAAGTTTAGTGTTGTAATTAATTCAGAGAAAATGGGAAAGAACGTTTCAGCCTTCTTTGAAGTTGATTGTGAACCTTCATTCTTAGTAGAGGTTGCCCAAAAGCTTGCTGATAATCCTTGTGTATCAAGTTGTTATCAAATGACAGGTCCGAGTACATTGCATATGCACGTTTTAGTTGATGACTTTGTTGCATTAGAAAAGTTTATAAATAATGAGTTGTATTCACTTGAAGGAATCACAAGGGTAGAAAGTCATATATTGCTTCGTCGCTTCAAAAGTAGAAGTGGAATGAAATTATAGAAAAAAAGGTCCCTTATGTTACATGACTTATGTAAAGGTTGACTTAAAGCCAAATCCATTAATTTCCTGTTTTATATAGGAGAAGGAGAGGGGGGCTTTTGAGTCAATCTTATTTTTTTGCTGTTTTAGAGAACTTTGGTCTTTACTTCTTATTGTATCGCTTAGATCGACTTATCTTTGGGAAAATTCAAGATATGAGAGAAAAGATGAACAATAGTGGCGGAAAACTCATTATATCAGTGAAAAATCCAATATATGCTTTGAACTAATAAATACTTCGTAGGCATCCATAAGAGTTCTGTAAAAGCAACAATCTTGTAGAAACAGCTTATTTTTTTATTTCCAATTGAGATTTATTATCCCTCGCTGAGATTGAAAATAATAAAAATTTTTTCTAGTTAATATCTAGAAAATCAATTACATTTACTATATAATCAAAAATAACTAGTTTTACCTTACTTTGTTAGTTTTTTTAAGGAATATTATTAACAATCGGAAATACAATGATCTTAGATGTAAATTTAAAACAGGATTAGCAGATTGTTAGATACTTTAACTAAAGAATAATAAGTTGAAAAAGAATTAGGGGAATAATAAGCATGTATGTTTGTATCTAACTAGTTATTTGCCTGGATTATAGAAAAGAAAAATAAAGGGGGATATTATGAAACATCTACAGTTATTTTTAGCCTTTTTTCGTGTAGGAATTTTAGGGTATGGTGGAGGACCATCCTCTATACCACTTGTACATAAAGAAGTAGTGGATAAATATAAATGGATGAATGATGATGAGTTTGCAGACGTACTAGCATTAGGTAATACGCTACCAGGTCCAATTGCAACAAAGATGGCTGGTTATATCGGCTACAGAGTAGCAGGGATATTGGGACTAATTAATGCGACCCTTTCAACTATCATACCTACAATTATTTTAATGATTGTCTTGTTGACAACAATCTCTTCAGTAAAAGACTATCCTTGGGTGCAGGGAATGACAGCAGCAGTAGTACCGGTAGTAGGTGTCATGCTGGCTACATTAACATGGGACTTTTTTAAAAAATCTCAGAAATCCTTAGGATGGTTAAAGTCATTGATACTCATTGTTATTAGTTTCTTCTTAATGGAGGTCTTTGGATTACATCCGGCTATTTTAATTGGTGTGCTTTTACTCGCAGCTATCATTAAGAAGGATAAAGATCCTAAAACAGAACGTAAGATAGAAAGGGGAAATGCTTCGTGATTTATTGGGAAATCTTTCTTGCCTTTTTTATCCCTGGAATACTTGGTTATGGTGGTGGACCAGCTTCAATACCGTTAGTTGAAAATGAGGTTGTTGATCGCTATGGATGGATGAATGTTAATGAATTTAGTGAAGTGCTTGCGTTAGGGAATGCTCTTCCAGGCCCAATTGCAACAAAGATGGCGGGGTATATTGGCTATCAACAAGGTGGTATTCTTGGTGGAGTAGTAGGGATTTTTGCAACTGTAGCTCCGTCACTTATCTTAATGATTTTGCTATTAGGCTTTTTATATAAATTTAAAGATTCTCCAAAGGTTAAAAGAATGACCACTTTTATTAGGCCGACGATTGCTGTCTTACTTGGGGTGATGGCCTTTAGTTTCTTTTCTACTTCTTACATGGATTCAGGTTTATGGCAAACACTCTTTTTAATTATTATCAGTTTTTTATTATTAGAGAAATGGAAGGTACACCCAGCTCTTGTCATTGTTGGGGCGATGGGGTATGGAGCCATTTTTATTACGTAAGATGTATCCATAACATTACAAATATAAATAGAAAAAATCTAACAAACTCTTAATTAAAAGACTTTGTTAGATTTTTTTAGTCAAACCTTCTTATAACAAAAACATTGCCACTATCGTTGTCACTACCAACCCAATTGAAACAGGAAGAAGATTTTTCCGTGCTAGTTCGAATGGGTCAACACCACAAATCGCGGCCGCAGGGATTAATGCCCAAGGAATTAATGTACCTCCACCGACCCAAATCGCGGTAACCTGACCTAATGCTGTTAGAGTAGCTGCACTTGCGCCAATTGCTGTTGAAAACAATTGCGCAATTGAGCCGGCAAGAGAAATGCCTGAGAAGCCCGAGCCGTCGAGTCCTGTTAAAATCCCTACACCTGTTAATGTAACTGCACCAACCTCTGGAGTTAGTGGGACTACATTTGCGAGAGCAACACCTAGATCATTCACAATCCCTTGAGAATTTTGCGGTAAATATTCGCCAATTATTGAGTAAAAACCTGCATCCCCTAGATAGAAAAATGCGGCAATTGGAATGACTGGCCCGAATACTCTAAAGCCAAACTGAAATCCTTCGATTAGGTAGTTAGTAGATTCTTCAAGCCCTCGCTTTTTGTGTGCTAAACATGTTGTGATAATTAAAATGATTAGCGCGGTTCCTCCAATTAATGCTGTTGCATCCCCACCCTGTAAATTAAGCGTGAACATTAACACCACATCTATTAGAAAAATAAGTGGAATCAACAAAGCGAGGACTCTCTTAGAAGTTGTAGATAATAGCTGAAGAGCTGTTTCTTGTGTTTGGTAAGTTGGTGAGACAGTAGAAAATGGTTTATTAAGCTTAATATCTTTCATTAAAATAAAATAAGCAGATATTGTCGTTACAATTCCCATTGTAAGCACAAGGGGAATACTCGCATTAAGAACATCTCCAACTGGTATTCCAGCAGCATCAGCGGTAAGCTTTGGTGCAGCTTGAATAATAAAATCACCTGAAAGAGCGATCCCATGTCCAAACAAGTTCATCGAAATTGCAACCCCTAATGCTGGGAGACCAGCTCTAACCGCAACTGGTAATAATACTGCTCCAATTAAAGCAACAGCTGGTGATGGCCAAAAGAAAGATGAGATGATCATCATTAAAAGTCCTATGGTCCAAAATGCAGTGGTTGGATTTTTAATTACTTTGGAGAAAGGTGAGATCATCACCTCATTGATTCCTGAAATCGTTAATATTTTACTCATTGCGACAATAATTGAAATAACGAGAATGGTTGGCAGTAGTTCTGTTATTGCAAAGATAAAGCTATTAAATAGGCTGCTAATAGAATCACTTAAAGAATACGTTGATACTGCCGCAAGTGAAAGAATCCCAACTATACATACAATGGTTGTATCTCGACGAAAGAGCATAAAACCTATTATTGCTATGATAAATGCTACATAAATCCAATGTATGAGTGTAATATCTACCTCCATTTGTATCACTCCTAAGCAAAAGCCTATTGTAGGTTTCTAATACTGTATGAATGAGTGAAATAGGTTGTGATAAGATTTTGTGGAAATATAGGGTAATGTTATGTAGAAACAAGTTGTCATTTCCAAGGAAATATTGTCAGAAGTGCACAAGATGTCTAATATTAGTAATGGTTATTATGGAGTCAAGCTAGGGGCTTTCTGCGAAAATCCAAGAATCATCCCTAAACTAAAAAACCCCCGCAAATTTTTTGCAGAGGTAATGTGAAAATGATTAGTCAATTTCAACTGAAGTGTACTTTGTGACATAGTGTGGACGTGAAAATGGTTGGGGGATTCCAACACTACTCTTTGTAATGCCAGTATCAAAGGATTTAGATTTCTGCCAAGCAGTGAAGTATTGTTCGTTTTCCCATAATGTTAAAATGATATAGGTGTCACCTTTAGAAGGTCTTAGCACTCTAATAGCAGAGAAGCCAAGTTCCTTTTCGATCAGGCGTGCTCGATCACTGAATCGTTTTTCAAATAGTGGTCTTCCTTCATATGAAACAGGGATATTGTTAAGTGCAGCATATTTTCCATTTGAAAGTTTTCCGGTAGAATCTAATACATCATAAGTTTTTGGTTCTTTAAAGATAGACTTTTCCTCAGTTTCGTGAAATAAGACTCCAGTATCATTGTTTGCCATAAGACGCAGGTTTTTGTCGTCATGTGCTTTCGCAAGTTTAGCTAAATAATCAACAGTCCCATAGGTTATGTAAAGCTTCATCACTCATCACCTCATCATTAAATATGCTTATCGACCCCTTCAGTATACCAACTACTGTTCAACCTTTCCCAATTTTAGTGTTTTTCACACATATACCTGGCTATTATTAACAATACTAAAAGATATAAGGGGTGATCCGTATGAAAAAGAAACTTTTATTATCAGGACTAACTTTATTACTAACAGTAATCTGCGCCTTCTTAGGTTATTTATTTATTATTTTCATGGGAAATTACGTGCTGGATGAAGAAAAATTAGTGATGAATACAGCTTCAAAACTAACTGACATAGAGGGTAATGAGATTACAAAGCTTTACATAGAGAATCGTGAACTTGTTGATATTTCTGAGGTTCCAGACTATGTGCAGCAGGCGTTTATTTCTGTTGAGGACCAACGCTTCTATGAGCATCATGGGATTGATGTTCAGGCAATCGGAAGAGCTCTTTATAAGGATATCCTTGCAGGGGGTAAAGTCGAGGGTGGCAGCACAATTACTCAGCAATTAGCTAAAAATATCTTTTTGACAAATGACAAAACGCTGTTACGTAAAACGAAAGAAGCGATCATCGCGATTAATCTAGAGAAACGCTATAGTAAATCAAAGTTATTAGAAATGTATTTGAATCAAGTTTACTTTGGACATGGGGCATATGGGATTAAGTCTGCAGCTAAATTGTACTTTAATAAGGATGTGTCAGAGCTAACACTTGAGGAAGGAGCCTTATTAGCAGGTATACCTAAGGCACCTTCAAATTACTCGCCAATTGCCAATGTAGAAAAAAGTAAGGAACGTAGGAACGTGATTTTAAGTTTAATGGGTGATCAAAAGTATATAACCTATGAAGAAGTAGTAAGGACACAAGGGAAAACTGTGAAATTGCAAGTAAACAAGAAACAGGAAAGTCCATGGTTAACAACATATATTGATATGGTTTTTGATGAGGCAAAAGAAAAATATGCTCTATCAAATGAAGAATTATTAAGGGGAGGATATACCATCACAGTACCTCTTCAAGTCAATATTCAAAAGTCGGCATATGAACTGTTTCAAAGGAAGGAATACTTTCCTGGTACAGATGGTTTTGCACAAGGTGCATTTATTCTTCTTGATAATAAAACGGGGGGAGTAATAGCTGCTATAGGTGGGCGTGACTATGTTCCAAAAGGATTGAATCGACTAAATGTGACGAGGCAGCCAGGTTCAACATTTAAACCAATTGCTGTTTATGCACCATCAATCGAAACAAAATTATTTCAACCTTATTCTATGCTAAAGGATGAAAGGCTTAAATATGGGGATTACGAACCAGAAAATTATGATAATCAATATGCTGGAAAGGTATCGATGTTTGATGCAATTGTCTCCTCTAAAAATGCAGCTGCTGTTTGGACTTTATCTGAATTAGGAATTGGAAAAAGTAAAGAGTATTTAAAAGAGGTTGGGATATCGATTAAAGACGAAGGATTGGCCATTGCGTTAGGTGGGTTATCAGAAGGTGTAACACCAATTCAAATGGCTAATGCTTATCGAACGTTTACATCAAGTGGGAACTATAGTGAGCATCACCTTATTCAAAAAATAACGAATAGAGAAGGGAAAATAATCGCTGAAAATCTTCCAGATGTTAAACAAGTGTACTCCCCACAAACTGCATGGGATATGACAAGAATGCTTCAGCATGTTGTAAGTGATGGTACAGCACAAAATGGTGTGTTTCAAGGTGAATTAGCAGGGAAAACAGGGACAACCTCATATTCTGCTATAGAAGGAGCCGCAAAGGATGCATGGTTTGTTGGGTTTACTGAAAATGTCGTTGGGTCACTCTGGATGGGATACGATAAAACAGATCAAAAACATTATCTGAAAAATGGAAGTTCATATGCTACTAAGTTGTTTAAAGATATTTTAACTGAGGCAAAGTGGGATCAAAACGTAGCATTTAAAGTCCCAGAGGGTGTAAATGACCTGGAAAACCCAATACGTATCAAAGATATAGAACAGGTTGATGCAAGGTATACGTTTAAGCCACTTGGATTAATTACGTTAACATTAGAATGGGAAGCCCAGCGAGATGAACGGATTGAATATCGAATCTATGAACAAACAGAAAAAGAACAAAAGCTTGTTGGCAAGGTTACGGGTGAAGGATTTTTTGAAATTCCTTATGTCAATGTGTTTTCAAACAGTACGTATAAGGTTGCACCATATAATGTCCAAACACATGAAGAAGGTGAGCCTAAACAATTTATTAAACCTAGTTTGTTTACATCTAATAAATGAGATAAAGTAAAGGCATTTTTCTGTGGGTACATGTATTCCTGATATAAGATTTGTTAAGGGAAATCGCTTTAAAATGTTATTTCGACTATTTTTCGACATTTGCTCATCTAAGCTATACAACATTACTTGAAAACGTTATAGTTGAAAGTGTTAAGGAATTAATATAGAATTAGTATTACATTATAATTAGTATTATTTGATAAAGGGGCTTTTCCCCTTTTTTTATAGAAAGGTGGACTTTTTGGATGGCTGAAAAGAAAATCAATGATACGTTTTTAAAAGCGTGTCGTGGAGAAAAAACGGACTATGTTCCGGTTTGGTATATGAGACAAGCAGGGCGATCACAGCCTGAATATCGTGCGATAAAGGAAAAATACAGCCTTTTTGAAATTACACATCAGCCTGAGCTATGTGCGTATGTAACGAGATTGCCTGTAGAACAGTATGATGTCGATGCTGCGATTCTTTACAAAGATATTATGACTCCACTTCCGGCGATTGGTGTAAATGTTGAAATTAAATCTGGGATCGGTCCAGTCATTGATGACCCAATTCGTTCATTAAGTGATGTTGATAAACTAGGGGAAATTGATCCTGAAAGCGATGTTCCATATGTATTAGATACTATCAAGCTCTTAACGAAAGAACAGCTTGAAGTACCTTTGATTGGATTTACTGGTGCACCTTTCACAATAGCTAGCTATATGATTGAAGGTGGACCTTCAAAAAATTACAATAAAACAAAAGCATTTATGTATGCAGAGCCAAAAGCTTGGTTTGCACTAATGGATAAGCTAGCTGAAATGAGCATTACATATGTAAAAGCACAAATCAATGCAGGAGCAAGAGCGATTCAAATTTTTGATTCATGGGTTGGTGCTCTTAATGTAGCAGATTATCGCTATTATATTAAGCCAACGATGGAACGAATTTTTAGTGAGTTAAAAAATGAAAACGTACCGTTAATTATGTTCGGCGTAGGTGCAAGTCATTTAGCAAAGGAATGGCATGACTTACCTTTAGATGTCGTTGGGCTTGATTGGAGACTTCCTATCCAAGAAGCACGTACTATGGGTCTAACGAAAACACTTCAAGGTAATCTCGATCCTGCTATTTTACTTTCTCCATGGGAAGTCATTGAAGAAAGAGCGAAAGAAATATTAGATCAAGGAATGCAGCAGAATGGATACATCTTTAACCTCGGACATGGTGTTTTTCCACAAGTGAATCCTGAAAATCTAAAGAAATTAACGACTTTTATTCATGATTATTCGAAGAAAGCAAAAGTAAGCATTTAATATCCTTTGTGAAATTAATAACTAGATATAAGGGAATAAGAAACAAACTAGAGGTGAATCAGTTTGAGTAAGAAAAAAATGGGACTATTAGTTATGGCATATGGAACGCCTTATAAAGAGGAAGACATTGAACGTTATTATACACATATACGACATGGTCGGAAACCTGCGCCTGAAATGCTTCAGGACTTAAAAGATCGATATGAGGCAATTGGTGGGATTTCCCCGCTAGCCAAAATAACAGTTGAGCAAGGTGAAAAGCTAGAGCAGCACTTAAATAACATCCAAGAAGATACTGAATTTAAGCTCTATATTGGCTTAAAACATATCGAACCGTTTATCGAAGACGCTGTAAAGCAAATGCATGAAGATGGGATCACTGAAGCAGTGAGCATCGTCTTGGCTCCACATTTTTCAACCTTCAGTGTTAAATCATATAACGGGCGTGCAAAAGAAGAAGCAGAAAAGCTTGGCATAACAATTACATCTGTTGAAAGCTGGTATACAGAGCAAAAATTCATTACCTATTGGGCAGACCGGGTAAAAGAAACATATAAAAGCATGAAGCCTTCTGAAAGAGAAACAGCTGTACTTGTTGTTTCAGCGCATAGTCTTCCAGAAAAAATCATTGCTAATGGCGATCCATATCCACAGCAATTACAAGAAACAGCAGACCTAATCGCAGAAGCGGCAGGAGTAAAAGATTATGTCATTGGCTGGCAAAGTGCTGGTAATACTCCAGAGCCATGGTTAGGACCAGACGTTCAGGATTTAACAAGAGATTTATATAAAGAGGGTCACAAAACCTTTGTCTATATTCCAGTTGGTTTTGTTGCAGATCATCTTGAAGTATTATATGACAATGATTATGAATGTAAGGTTGTAACTGACGAACTTGGAGCGAGCTATTATCGTCCGGAAATGCCAAATGCTAGACAAGAATTTATTGCTTGTCTTGGGACTGTTGTTTTGAAACAGTTGAAGCAGAGTAACTAGTTTTTAAATAAAAAGAATACCATGTATGTTAGGTTCGTAAATATTTTCGAGGAAAAGCAATAGATTCTATTAATGAGAATCTATTGCTTTTTCTGTTTATAATTACTTATAGGTGACGGAGATTATTATTTTTACAACGGTGCAATTGATTTATTAGGGTTGGATAAAGTCCGACTTTACATAAACTTTAAGTAAACAGTTTATGTAAGATTATATTAACTACATACTGTTAAAGGGGCAATCTTTGCTTAGAAGGGTATAATAAAGGGGCAGAAGTTGACACTAAAAAGGGATACCTTGTGATGATATGGAAAGTAGATAACTTTGTAGAATGTATTTTGTTTTATGTAAATGAAAGGCTCTTTTCTAAAAGATTGTTGCTTTTAAAACAAAAACTAATTCAGGTTGATTGGAACGGATTGCGAGACTCCTGCGGGAGCAGCGGGACAGGTGAGACTCATGCAGGCATTTACGCCGAGGAGGCTCACCGCCCGCCCCGCGGAAAGCGAGCAACTCTCGCTGCAATCAACTACACCGCATTACTTGGTAAATAGCAACAAAGTTTGCGAAAACAGCCAAAAAAAAACTAGGATACAAAAAAACAAAAGAAGAAGAGGAGATACGATGACAAAAGAAATAATTGATACGGGATGGAACTTAGACAATAGTTATGCTCGTCTTCCGAAATCATTTTTCACCAGCCATAACCCAACCCCTGTACAGTCACCGAAGTTGATCATTCTCAATGATCAGTTGGCAACATCTCTGGGGTTGAACGTTCAGGCGCTGCGAAGCGAGGATGAAGTAGCGGTGCTTGCTGGCAACCGAATACCTGAAGGCGCTTCGCCTCTTGCTCAAGCTTACGCGGGGCATCAATTTGGACATTTTAACATGTTGGGGGACGGCCGGGCTCTATTGCTTGGCGAGCAAATCACTCCTCTAGGTGAGCGGGTTGATATCCAACTCAAGGGTTCTGGTAGAACGCCCTATTCCCGCGGGGGTGATGGTCGTGCGGCGCTTGGACCAATGCTACGAGAATACATTATCAGCGAGGCAATGCATGCACTTGGTATTCCTACCACCCGTAGTCTAGCAGTGGTAACAACTGGTGATAAAGTAATCCGAGAAACAGATCTCCCTGGTGCAATTCTGACCCGTGTAGCTTCCAGTCATCTGCGCGTTGGTACCTTTCAATATGTTGCACAATGGGGTACAGTCGAGGATCTCCAGATCATGGCTGACTATACACTAAAACGCCATTTTCCAGATGTTGAAGCTGATGAGAGTCGATATCTTACCCTGCTTCAGGAAGTAATCAAGCGTCAGGCTGTGCTGATTGCCAAGTGGCAACTAGTTGGCTTTATTCACGGGGTGATGAACACGGACAACATGACTATTAGTGGAGAAACCATTGATTATGGTCCATGCGCTTTCATGGATGCCTATGATCCGGCAACGGTATTCAGTTCCATTGACACTCAAGGTCGCTATGCTTATGGCAATCAGCCTTATATTGCCGGATGGAATCTCGCACGATTTGCTGAAACCTTATTGCCGATGTTGCATGACGATCAGGAGCAGGCTGTCAAACTGGCCCAGGATGCGCTTTCAAATTTTACTAAGTTATATCAAACTAATTGGCTCACTGGAATGAGAGCAAAATTAGGAATATTCAACGAAGAGGGGCAGGATGAATCCCTTATTGAAGACCTTCTCAGTTTGATGCAGAAATATCGTGTGGACTTTACGAATACTTTCCGCGCATTAACTTTTGATCGACAAGAGGAAACAGACATGTTTGCGACCCAAGAATTTGCTAAGTGGCATGAGCAGTGGCAGGCACGACTAAGCAGGCAGCAGGAATCGAAGGCCTCCTCGCAGCAGTTGATGAAAAATAGCAATCCTGCACTAATTCCTCGGAACCACCGTGTAGAAGCTGCACTAGAGGCTGCTGTAAATCAAGGGGACTACAGCGTGATGGAACAGTTACTTGATGTTCTAGCAAGACCCTTCGCGCACTCCGCAGAACAGGCTGATTACTCCACCCTACCTGCGCAATCAACCACTCCATACCGAACCTTTTGTGGTACATGATATCGGAGGAATAGGCATGGATCTTCCTGTTTTTCTTAATCAAGTTTACAATTAGAAAATGCTACCCATTTACTTAGGGTAGCATTATTTTAATTATTGGATTTTTCAAAGCATAATTAATCTACCAGTAAACGATTGGCTACATGCTCTACAATAACTGTTTCCAATTAAGAAAACAGATTATTCTTAAATTGGAAACAGTTATTGTAAATAAGGTCATGTCATGATATATTATTTTTATGAAAAATGACTAAAATGTTCATTTGGTCATTTTAACTATAGGAGTGAATCATTTGAGTATAAATCGTAAGCAACTTATTCTTGATGCTGCAACAAAATCCTTTACACAATTTGGTTACAAAGCAACAACAATGGATCATGTCTCGAGGCTAGCTAATGTAGGAAAAGGGACTATTTATACTTTTTATAAAAACAAGGAAGAATTATTTTCTGAAATAATTGAGGGACTACTCTTTGATATGAAAGAAGTTGCAGAAAGTGCATTTGATCCACAGCTCCCTTTTTTAGAAAATGTACACCGAGCGTTATATAGTATCTTGGATTTTCGAAAAACGCATCAATTAACAATTAAAATTTTTCAAGAAAGCAATGAGCTAGGAACACCAACGGTTAATGAGGGTGTTCAAAAGATGGAAGAGATGGTTTTAAACTATATTAAGCAAAAAATTATCGTTGCTATTGAAAATAAGGATATCAAACCATGTGATCCAGAGCTAACAGCATTTATCTTATTAAAGCTTTACGTATCACTCATATTTGATTGGGAAAAACAGCATGAACCACTTGAAAAAGAAAAAATTGCGCAAGTTTTTGAACAGTATTTACTAAAGGGATTGTCGATCTGATAATCCTATCTTTTTTGATATTTAATGACCAAATGAACTATTTGGTCAGTTAGTAATATAGGAGGTTGAAATAAATGTCATTAATTAAACAAGAATGGAATGCGCTTTTAAAAAACAAAAAAGTTCTGATTGCAGTAATAGGGGTACTATTTATCCCATTAATGTACAGTGGTGGATATCTTAGTGCTTTCTGGGATCCCTATGGAAAGCTTGATCAGCTACCTGTTGCTGTTGTAAATAATGATACTGGAACAATATATGAAGGGGAAGAGCTTGATGTTGGTGATGAACTTGTAGAGAACTTAGAGGAAAGTGCAAAGTTTGAATGGCGTTTTGTTGATAAGGAGGAAGCGGAAAAAGGTCTTAAAAATCATGATTATTACATGACGATTGAAATACCTGAAAACTTCTCAAGCAATGCAACAACATTACAAGATGAACAACCACAGCATCTAGAGCTTTCTTTCAAAACGAATAAAGGCTATAACTTTATTTCAGGGCAAATTGGTGAAAGTGCTATTGCAAAAATAAAAGAAGAGGTTGCCACTTCTATAACAAAAACATATGCTGAAACTATTTTTGACAACATTGAGTTAATGGCAGACGGAATTGGTGAGGCAAGTGATGGTGCCGATAAAATTAACGAAGGTGTCGGAGAGCTAAAAGAAGGTTCCAGCACGCTTGATGAGAGCCTTCATGAGTTAGTGACAAAATCTGTTACTTTTAAGGAAGGGCTACAGGAAGCATCAAATGGTTCTTCGAAGCTAGCAAATGGTGTAAGTAGCTTAGATAATGGATTGAGTGTGATGAAACAAGGTCAAGATGAGTTATATAAGGGATCTGTTAAAGCAGAATCTGGGACATCACAATTAGTAACAGGTTTAAATGATTCCCTATCAGGAATGAAGGAATTACAAGTAGCTCTACCAAATTTAACAAATGGTACGGAGATTCTAAAAAGTAGTGCACCTAAACTAGCTGAAGGCACAAAACAGCTTGCGGATGGAAGCAATTCTGCAAGTGTCGGAGCTGCTGCTTTGTCACAAAATTTATCTCTAGTGACAAATGAAGTAAATAATATGCTCAAAGAATTGCAGACAATGCCTCTTCCAGAAGAAAAGAAACAAGAATTAGTTAAGTTAGTAGAATCTCTTAATGCTTTAGATCAAGGCGGGAAAGAACTATCTGCAAATCTAAGTGAATTATCTGCAGGAGCAGATGATCTCAACAAGAATGTTGCTCAGTTACCAACTAGTACTGCAAAGCTTTATGAAGGTACTGCTTCAGTACAAGATGCAATAAATCAATTAACTGAGGGTCAAGAAAAGCTATATAATGGTGCAGTTCAAGTAAATGAGGGGCAATCACAAATCACTGACGGTCTTAGTGTGTTAAGTGATAAAATTGCTAAAGCAAAAGATGGAACAACTCAGCTGAAAAATGGTGGAGTAGCGCTCGAAAATGGCATTAGTCAGTTAGCAGATGGTTCTGTTGCCTTAGAAGACGGGTCTATGAAATTAGCAGATGGTGCTGATCAAATTGATAAAGGCTTAACAGAGCTTTCAGACGGAACAAGTGAGCTTTCAACGAAGCTAGGAGAAGCATCTGAAGATACAAAGGATGCTAAAGGATCTAACGAATTATATGATATGGTCGCAGATCCAGTTAAGTTAAATACAGAAGAATTAACAGAGGTACCTAACTATGGAACTGGTCTTGCACCGTATTTCTTATCGTTAGCTTTATTTGTTGGATCACTACTTTTGACAGTCGTCTTTCCACTACGAAAATCTTCAGGTGTACCTAAATCAGGATTTTCTTGGTTTATAAGCAAATTTAGTATTTTATTCATTGTGGCAGTTATTCAAGCTTTATTAGCTGATCTTATTCTTTTATACGGATTAGGTATTGAGGTGAAAAGTGATGGATTATTTATCCTTTTTAGTATGTTGACAAGTTTAACGTTTATCTCAATCGTTCAATTGTTGGTAACAACAATGGCTGATCCAGGGAGATTTATCGCAATTATCGTGTTAATTCTTCAATTAACAACAAGTGCAGGGACATTTCCTTTAGAGTTACTTCCAAATGTATTTCAGAAAATAAATCATTGGTTACCAATGACGTATTCAGTAGCTGGATTTAAAGCAATTATTTCTAGCGGTGATTTCGGTTATATGTGGTCACAAGCCCTTGTGTTAGTCAGATTCTTAATGTGTACAATGATAGGAACTATCATTTACTTTACTTTGAAACTGAAAAAGGAGAGCTATACAAAAGCTCTTATTACAGAAGAAGCTAGATAATCAAAATACAAATAGGGTGAAGAGGTGGTGAATAAGAATGATCATCACCTCTCTTTTAGGATAAAATTAATAGACTATTAGTAATAAGTTTTAATTGTCATTAAAAAAGGATTGAAAAATAAATGATATTTTCATATACTTTAATATGAAAACGTTTTCAGGTGTCGAACAAGGTGGGCAATATAGAGCCATGGGGAGGGAGAAATTTGTCTACCATAGAAGATGTCGCGAAACTAGCAGGATTATCAAGGACGACTGTGTCAAGAGTCTTAAATGATCATCCATATGTTTCAATTGAGAAAAAGAAGCTTGTTCAGCAGGCGATGGAGCATTTGGGGTATGTGCCAAACTCTGCTGCAAGAAGCTTAAGGAATCAGAAAACAGGCATTATCGCTGTCTTGATTCCGAAAATATCCACACCGTTTTTCAGTCAGCTTCTTGAAAGACTAGAAATGGCTGCTTCTGCCAAAAGCTATCAATTAATCATTTGTCAAACACAATTCTCAAAACAAAAGGAACGAAACTATTTAAATCTCCTTAAAACAAAGCAAGTTGATGGTGTCATCATGACATCATTTGAAAATGACTGGTCGATTATTGAGTCTTATTTAAATTATGGTCCAATCTTGCTTTGCAATGAGATTGTAGAGAATGCTGAAATTCCAACGGTGTATATGAATCAAGCAAATTGTGGCTATATCGTGGCCAAGCATTTGCTTGAAAGGGGTCATAGACATGTTGCTTATTGTTCAAATGGAATTGTAAGTGAAGGAATGAAGGCAAGGGAGCAAGGATTTAAACGCGCATTAGCAGAGGCAAGTTGCTTCTTTGATGAGAAATTCTACTTTGAAAATGTTTCAAGTGTTGAGGACGGTAAACAAATTTTTAGAAAGATAGCAAACATGAAGATTATTCCAACAGCAATCTTTACCGGAGGCGATCATGTTGCGGCAGGAATTATTTCTGAAGCTAAAAAACAAGGATGGAGCATTCCAGAGGAACTAGCTGTTGTTGGTTTTGATGACATGGAAATTACCGAGCTTTTGGATCCGATGATTACAACCGTTGTACAGCCTGTTGAAGAAATGGCTTTGAAATCGATGGAGGTCATTTATGAGAAAATACATAAAAAACAATACCGCTCCTTCGAAAAATATGAGTTTTTTTCTAAGTTAGCTGTACGTGATTCAACAAGGATGAAAAGAAAGCTAGTTGCGACATTTTAAAAAGGATGGCGATTATTCGCCATCCTTTTTTCGTTGTCTAGGAAATTATAAAATTCTAGTACTGTGGATAAGCGCTAGGCATCCAGCTCCAGCGCTGGTCTACAGCCACTCATGAATTGAAGGTAAAAAACATCTTCTATTCATGAGCGTCTTATTTGTCCGAGGCTGTTCAAGGCGCTTGCGCTTTTGTTCTTTGGAATTAAATATCTAACACAAAGTGTATTAGTACAGAGTATCTTTTTAAATATCTGTTACATGTAGACATTCATTACATGTGTTACCATAGCATTCGTGCTGTTCTTCAATTTCATTTCCACACTCTTTGCATTGTTTTTTTGGTAAGTTTCTGAAAAATTCAGTTAATTTCATGATCATTTTGGAATCCCCTCCGTTGTCATTTGTTGCTTTTATTGTATTATAACAGATTAAATTAGTCAATAACTGTTTTGTAACAATTTTTCGAGGGGATAGGAACTTTTTCGTGTTTAAATAAGGTTTTTTGCACTATTTTGCAATATGGAACAATTTTCTGTAAAAGCCTGATGATATAAACATTCATACAGAACATGCAATAGTCATATAGAAGCTTGTTCAAGTGTATTCGTCATAGTCGTTTAGTATAATGGGGATATTGAAGGAATTAGTGAATTTGAAAGGATGATGAGCACATGAATCTAAAAGTTATAGGCTACTGGGGTGGGTTTCCAGGAGTAAATGAAGCGACTTCAGGATATTTAGTCGAATCAAATGGCTTTCGATTATTAGTTGATTGTGGAAGTGCTGTTTTGTCAAAGCTTCAGGAGACAATTGCAATTGATGATTTAGACGCTGTTATTCTATCTCATTATCACCATGATCATGTTGCAGATATTGGATCATTACAATATGCAAGCTATGTTACATCATTCATTAAGGGATTCGAAAAAAACATACCAATTTATGCTCATACATTAGAGAGGAGTGCATTTGAGAAGCTTACCTATAAGGATGCAACGACAGGAGTAGAATATGACCCTAATCAGTCATTAACAATTGGACCATTTACGATAACCTTTTTACGTACAATTCATCCAGTTCCTTGTTTTGCGATGAGGATTACCGATCAGCAATCAACGATTGTATATACGGCTGATTCAAGCTTTCAAGAAGCGTTTATTCCATTTACTAAAGGTGCAGATTTACTGATTGCTGAATCGAGCCTTTATGGAAATCAAGATGGAACAAATGCCGGCCATATGAATAGTAAAGAGGCAGCAAGTATTGCAAAAGGTGCTGGAGTGAAGCAATTACTATTAACTCATTTACCTCATTTCGGTGAACACGATCAATTAGTAAAAGAAGCAAAAGAACTATACACTGGACAGGTTGTACTCGCAAGCTCAGGATATGAGTGGAGCATAAAGTAATGGAGGAATTTACATGCTTTTTATCGATAATAACGGCATAACAGATCCTAGAATAAATTTAGCAATTGAGGAATATGCGGTTAAATATTTAAATCCAAATGAAACGTATTTATTGTTCTACATAAATGAACCATCCATCATCATTGGAAAAAATCAAAATACGATTGAGGAAATTAATACTACTTACGTTGAAGAACAAAAGATCCATGTTGTAAGAGGGCTTTCAGGTGGTGGTGCTGTATACCATGATAAGGGCAATTTGAATTTTAGTTTTATCACGAAAGATGATGGTGAAAGCTTTCATAACTTCAAAAAATTTACTGAACCAGTGGTTCATGCACTTGAAAAGCTTGGTGTGAAAGCTGAAATGAGCGGAAGAAACGATATTATTGCAGGTGACGGTCGTAAGATTTCTGGAAATGCGCAATTTTCTACAAGGGGACGAATGTTTTCTCATGGGACGTTATTATTTGATTCAGAAATAGATAGTGTCGTTTCTGCATTAAAAGTAAAGAAAGACAAAATTGAGTCAAAAGGTATTAAATCAATAAGAAGTCGTGTCGCAAATATTAGTGAATATTTAGATGAAAAAATTACAATTGAACAATTTAGACAGCTATTGCTTCTTAATATATTTGAAGGTGTTGATCATATACCAACCTATGTTTTAACAGAGGAAGATTGGAAGAAAATCAATGAAATCTCTAAAGAACGCTACCAAAACTGGGATTGGAACTATGGGAAATCTCCAAAGTTTAACTATCAGCATTCACACCGATTCCCTGTTGGACAAATTGATGTTCGACTAGAAGTTCAAAAGGGCTTAATCGAAAATTGTAAGATTTATGGTGACTTTTTTGGAGTTGGCGATGTAGATGAGGTTGAAAAGGCGTTGATCGGGACTCGTTACGAAAAGGCAGATCTCGAAAAAGCCTTGGATGATATAGATGTGCAGAAATACTTTGGAAATATCGAAAAAGCAGATTTTATTAATCTTATTTATTAAGGTCAAGAATAGAATAGATCATTTTAATAGGAATTGAAATGGTAATGTAGGATTTCAATATGAAACTCGATACAAATGATGCACTAATTAAGGTATAATATATCCTAGTGAAAGTAATCTTTAATCTTAGATTCAAAGTAGAAAGAGAGTGTTCATTATGGGCCGTAAGTGGAATAATATTAAGGAAAAAAAAGCGTCAAAAGATGCAAATACAAGTCGTATCTATGCAAAGTTTGGACGAGAAATATATGTGGCTGCTAAACAAGGTGAACCAGATCCGGAATCAAATCAGGCATTAAAAATCGTTCTTGAGCGTGCAAAAACGTACAGTGTCCCGAAAACAATCATTGACCGTGCAATCGAAAAGGCAAAAGGCGGTTCGGAGGAAAGCTTTGATGAGCTACGTTATGAAGGCTTCGGTCCTAGTGGTTCAATGATTATCGTAGATGCATTAACAAATAACGTGAACCGTACTGCATCAGATGTGCGTGCTGCATTTGGTAAAAATGGTGGAAACATGGGTGTTAGTGGTTCAGTAGCATATATGTTTGATGCTACTGCAGTAATCGGAATTGAAGGAAAAACTGAGGATGAAGTGCTAGAACTATTAATGGAAGCAGATGTAGAGGTACGTGATATTTTAGAAGAAGATGAGCAAGTTATCGTCTACGCTGAACCCGACCAGTTTCGTGCGGTGCAAGAAGCATTTAAAAATGTTGGCATTACTGAATTTACAGTTGCTGAATTAACAATGCTTGCACAAAATGACGTATCACTTCCAGAAGATGCTCAAGCACAGTTTGAAAAATTAATAGACGTATTAGAAGACTTAGAAGATGTTCAGGAAGTGTACCACAATGTGGATTTAGGTGAATAAACAAAAGGGTCAGCACTCTCCTTCGTATTGTTTTTCGTAATGGACGGGGGGCTGACCCTTTGCTTTTCTATAACTATGAAAGAAATACCTAAATGACTTATATGTGGAATCCTTCCCAGAGATTGTATAATCTATGGACATTCAATATAATAAAGAAAGGATCTTTTTAATAGAAAAATGAATGGTTATTCATTCATTTTAACTAAGGGGTGGGAGAATGAATTTATCTTCACAGCTATCACAAACTGTAAAAGATTTAGGTGACAAACCAGCGTTTGTTTTTGAAGGAAAAGAAACGTCCTATGTGCAACTTGAAGGAGCAATAAATAAATTTGCAAGCAGCTTACATGACTTAGGTATTAAAAAGGGGGATCATGTAGCTGTAGTATTAGGCAACACTCCGTATTATGTAATCTCTTTGTATGGAGCGTTAAGAGCTGGGGCAACAGTCATTCCAATAAACCCAATTTACACACCAGATGAGATTGCTTATATTATCAATAATGGTGATGTGAAAATCGTTGTTACATTAGATCTTCTCATCCCATTATTTGATAAGCTTGATGCTTTGCTTACAAAGGTTGAGCAGCTTATTATATGTGAAACACCGTCTAGTGAGAGCAAAGGGCAAGTGGATATTACAAAGCTATCCATTTACGAAAAAGTGAAACCGTTTGCAAGTTTGCTATCAGGAGGATCTGTTTCTTTTGTAGGACCTGAGCTTGATGAAGAAGATATTGCAGTTATTCTCTATACTTCAGGGACAACAGGAAAACCAAAGGGGGCAATGCTGACACATAAAAATTTATATAGTAATGCAATTGATACAGCAAATTATTTAAAAATGTCAAAGGAAGATATAATTGTCACTACATTACCTATGTTCCATGTTTTCTGTTTAACTGTTTCACTAAATGCACCATTAATGAATGGGGCTACATTGCTAATTGTAACAAGATTTAGTCCTGATACGATTTTTAATTAACTAAAACATATGGTGCAACAGTGTTTGCTGGTGTTCCAACCATGTATAACTTCTTGCTTCAGCATGAACATGCGAATCCAGCCGATTTAAATACGCTAAGGCTATGTATTTCTGGTGGGGCTTCTATGCCAGTCGCTTTACTTAAGGGCTTTGAACAAAAATTCAAGGTCATAGTCTCTGAGGGCTATGGATTATCTGAAGCATCACCTGTCACATGCTTTAATCCACTAGATCGCCCAAGAAAACCAGGTTCTATTGGTACTAGCATTATGAATGTAGAAAATAAAATAATAAATGAGCTTGGCGAAGAGTTACCTGTGAACCAAGTTGGTGAATTAATTGTAAAAGGTCCGAACGTTATGAAAGGCTATTATAAAATGCCTGAGGAAACGGCTCATGCGATTCGTGATGGCTGGCTTTTTACTGGTGATCTTGCGAGAAAAGATGAGGATGGTTATTTTTATATTGTTGACCGCAAGAAGGATATGATTCTTGTAGGTGGCTACAATGTGTATCCACGTGAAGTTGAAGAGGTTCTTTACGATCATGAAGCTGTTGTTGAGGTCGCAGTTTTAGGAGTTCCAGACCCAAATTTCGGTGAGGCTGTAAAGTGCTTTGTGGTGGTAAGAAATGCTGAAGTGACAGAAAAGATGCTACTTGACTATTGTAAAGAGCATTTAGCAAAGTATAAAGTCCCAAGTTCAATTGAGTTTTTGGAGGAGCTTCCTAAAAATACAACAGGGAAAATTTTACGAAGAGCGCTTAAAGATCAAGTTTTACAGAAATAGTATTTTGATAGAATTATTGCGTATATTTAATACTAGTAAATAATGAAAGTTAATATTTTTAAAAAACACAGATACCCTTATTGTATCTGTGTTTTTATGCTGATTTGATGAAAGGATAATTTGAATTTGCAGAAAATTCATTATTAAAATATTCAAAAAATATTGAACTATTTTCTTGTTCCTGTATAATTTAATCAATAAAAGCATAAAAGCATAACCGTGAAAAAGTTATTAAAAGGGGGATTAATTAATGAAAAAGGGTTGGAAATTAGGAGTTGGCATGATGTTAGCTAGTTTTCTAGCAATTTCAGGCTGTGGTAGTAATGAAAATGCATCAGATGGTACTGAGGGTTCAAGTTCAGAGGGTGAGAAAACATATAAAATCGGGGTAAACCAAATTGTTGAGCACCAATCACTTGATTCTGCATTAGAAGGCTTCAAAGCTGCGTTAAAAGAAAAGGGATTAGAAGTAGAATATGATGTTCAAATTGCACAAGGTGATCAAAATAATAGTCAAACAATCGCAAATAATTTTGCTGGAGATAAAGTAGATTTAATCTTTGCTAATTCAACGCCAAGTGCTCAAAGTGCATTAAACGCAACAACTGAGATTCCAATTGTTTTTACATCTGTTACAGATCCAATTGGAGCTAGCTTAGTAAAAAGCTTTGATGAGCCAGGAGCAAATATTACTGGTACAACTGATACACATCCGGATGCAATTCCTAATACAGTTAAATTCATTGACGAAAATGTTGAAGGAAATAAAGTCGGGATGATTTATAACTCTGGTGAGCAAAATTCAGTTGCACAAATTGACCTTGTTAAAAAAGCAATGGAAGGAACAGAACTAGAAGTTGTTGAAGCATCTGTTTCAACATCTGCAGAAGTTAAACAAGCAACAGAATCATTAGTAGGTAAAGTTGATTCTTTATATGTAATTACAGATAATACAGTTGTTTCTGCACTTGAAAGTGTTATTGGAGTCGCAAGTGATTCTGATATTCCGTTATTTGTTGGAGAATTAGATTCAGTTAAACGCGGTGGCTTTGCTGCTTACGGTTTTGACTACTATGATATTGGTTTTGAAGCAGGAGAAATGGCTGCTAGTATTTTAACTGGTGAGAAAAAGGCAAGTGAAATTCCAGTTCAATATCCACAAAAGCTTAAACTGCAAATTAATGCAAAAGCGGCAGAAGCTATGGGAATTGAAATTAAGGAAGAATGGAAAGAAGCAGCAGAAATTCTTGAATAAAGGTGAGAAGCTATGTTTACAGCCCTATTTGGATCAGTAGAGTCAGGATTGATTTATGCGATTATGGCTCTTGGAGTATATTTATCATTTCGAATATTAGACTTTCCAGACTTAACAGTTGACGGTAGCTTTGTAACAGGTGCTGCAGTAAGTGCCGTACTGATTGTTAACGGGGTTAATCCTTTCGTAGCCACATTAGTTGCATTAATCGTAGGCTTTTTGGCTGGCTGTATGACAGGGCTACTGCATACAAAAGGAAATATTAACCCACTTTTATCAGGGATCTTAATGATGATTGCCTTGTATTCGATCAATCTTAGAATTATGGGAAAATCAAATGTACCACTATTACAAGAAGAAACAGTATTTTCTCAGCTTTTGGAGGGCTGGAATAAGTTTGGTATCGATGCTGCCCTCCAACAAATGTTCATTTCAATGGGTCTTGAAGGATTTGTTCCTAAAACATGGTCAGTGGTGATAACTATGTTGATCCTGATTTTAGTTATGAAATATCTATTAGACTATTTCCTAAAAACAGAGCTTGGTCTTGCGATTAGAGCTGTTGGAGACAATCAAAATATGATTACAAGCTTTTCAGCAAATACGGATATGCTGAAAATTGTTGGCCTAGGACTTTCTAACGCACTTGTTGCATTTTCTGGTGCATTCATTGCTCAGTACAATGGATTTAGTGATGTTGGTATGGGGATTGGAATGATCGTAATTGGTTTGGCTTCTGTTATTATCGGTGAAGCATTAGTTGGTACAAAAACAATTGTACGTGCGACGCTAGCTGTTATTATCGGTGCGGTTATTTACCGTTTAATCGTGGCAATGGCGTTACGACTTAACTTTTTCGAAACCGGTGATATGAAACTAATTACAGCATGTATTGTAATGGGTGCTCTCGTTATTCCACAACTGATTGATAAGCAAAAGGATAAACGTAAAAAAAGCTTACGCAGAAAGCGGGGTGTAGGCATTGCTACAACTAAAGCAAATTTATAAGGTGTTTAATGAAGGCTCTGTTGATGAGAAAGTGGCATTAGGTCATTTGTCATTATCATTAAATGAAGGTGATTTTGTTACAGTTATAGGAAGTAATGGTGCGGGAAAATCAACATTACTCAATGTTATTGCCGGGCGAATAACCCCAGATGATGGAGATGTCCTCATCAAAGATAAGTCGATGATTGATGTTCGTGAGTATAAACGTTCAAGATACATCGGCAGGGTATTTCAGGATCCAATGGCTGGTACGGCACCTACACTTACAATTGAAGAGAATCTAGCGATTGCTTATTCTCGTGTACACAAACGTACATTAAAGCCTGGTGTTTCATCAAAGCGACGTGTGTTTTTTAAAGAACAGTTAGAACTACTTGGGTTAGGTCTTGAAAATCGGTTATCAGCAAAGGTTGGTTTACTGTCTGGTGGAGAGCGCCAAGCACTTTCACTACTAATGGCAACCTTCACCAAACCTGACATTTTATTATTAGATGAACACACAGCAGCACTTGACCCATCACGAGCAGAGCTGATTACAAACCTAACGAAGAAGCTTGTTGAAAATGGAAATCTAACGACATTAATGATTACCCATAATATGCAGCAAGCAGTGGATCTAGGGAATCGTCTTATCATGATGGATAAAGGAAATATTGTTTTTGAAGCAGAGGGGAAAGAAAAGCAGGGACTAACAGTTAACTCTCTGTTAGAAGAATTCTCTAAAATTAAGTCTGATAGCTCTTTATCGGATAAGGCGTTACTCATATAAAAAAAGCCTGCCCACAACATCACTTTTGAACTGACCCATCTAAATGAGACTTAGAAAAAACACCTAAGCTACTTGTTCTCCAAACTCTATTGGAGACTGGTAGTTTAATTTTGCCTGAATTCGTATTTGATTATAATAATACATGTATTGA
>NZ_JAGDEL010000011.1 GCF_017497975.1 Metabacillus bambusae
TAGTTGAAAATGTTATTTTACTCATGTTGTCCCCTAATCCCCATTATCTTGAAATTAAAGTATATAAAAAAATACCTATAGATGAAACACTCTTTTATAAGTGTCCTATCTATAGGTACCATATTATTTTTAGATTCACTCTTCTTTCTTAATATGGCTCTTCACACAACTTATTTAATAGAAAAGACATCTCTATAGTAGATAAAATCCAATCCCCATAATGATATAAGCTGCTAATAGTGTTGCACCTTCAAACCAGTTAGTATCTCCATCATTTGTGATCGAAATGGTTAATAGTACAGCTGTAACCATCGAGATTAATTCTGGCAACGTGAAGACTAGCGGCATGTTTTGAGGAAAAAAAAGGGATATTAACACTAAGACTGGAGCAACAAACATTGCTACCTGCAATGTTGATCCAACAGCAATTTCTACTGCAATGTTCATCTTATTTTTATAGGCCATAATAATTGCAGAAGCATGTTCAGCCGCATTTCCAACAATCGCTACAATGATAACACCAATAAATAACTCTGACCATCCAAACTTCTCACCAACCGACTCAAACGTATGGACAAGATTTTCAGATACGTATGCTACTGCGACTGTGGAAAGTAATAAGATAACGAGAGCCTTCATTTTTGACCATTCTGGTTCCTCATGCTCTTCAACAAGATCTGTCTTATGCTGATACACTCCACGATGTGTAACAAGCTTGAAAAACAATGCTGCTAAATAAAGAATAATCAAAATGACAGAAATTCCTATACTCAGTGATAACGTTTTTGTTTCGTTCATATCCATCGCAAATACTTCAGGAATAACAAATGCAACAATTACAGCAAACATTAAAAGTCCTGAATTATGACGAGCATCATAAACATTAAATTCCTGGCGCTTAAATTTCAATCCACCAACAAAAAAACTTAATCCAGCTACTAGAAGAAGGTTCCCTAATACAGAACCAGTCAAGGAAGCTAACACAACGCCCACTAACCCAGCTTTTAAAGCAAAAATTGAAATAATTAACTCAACAGCATTTCCAAACGTTGCATTTAACAATCCGCCGATCCTCGGACCTGTTACGATTGCCAAGCTTTCTGTTGCTCTACCCATAAAGCCAGCGAGGGCAATAATTGTAAGGCAATAAACGCCAAACATAATTACAGAAGGCCAGTGAAATATGCTCCCTAAAACAGAAAGTGGAATACCAATTAAAACAATGAGCGTAAAAATTCGATTTACCAATAGATTCACCTATCCTCACATTTAAAATGATACTTTTCTACAATTGAGACAATACCTTTTCTACATAATTTAAAAACCTATAAATATTATTTATGTAACATTTACACTCTAAGTTGTATTATAATTGTTTTCGCCTTCGCAGGAAATAATATCCTTTTAAGTATTTATTAACCAATATTAGAGTTTATGTGTATCAGTTTGTCATGATATTTTATGGAATAGGTAAGAAATTTATCCAAGGAATTAATTGAGGGAGTAGAAATGAAAGGGACTGACCATCTAAAGAGGTATGGTTTTAGTCCCTATTAAAGGAGTAGCCTTAAATTAGCTCAAATGTTTCTTCAATCTTAATACTCTCCTTAACTGATTGAGCCATTGGGCAATTTTTACTTGCTAGTTCAATTGACTGTTGGATCTTATTAGGGTTCAAATCGTTTCCTTTAATACGGTAATGGATATGTATTTTTTCAATTCGATTTGCTTCTGCTTCAATACGTTCAACCTTTGTTGAGATCGTCATATCATCTATTTCAATTCTTTTTTTCGTTAATATTTTTCTCAAAACACCACCACTGCATACGGCGATTGAGGCTACCATAAGCTGATAAGGACGGTAACCATAAGCCTCATCTCCAGCTACATGCAATTCACCGTATTCTGTTGTTGTATGAAAGCCGACTTCCTTCATTTTAAATTCCACACTATTCACCCCTGCTTTTTTAACATTATTGTATATGAAAAATATTTTATAGGAAAGTTTGTTGATTCTTTTGTTTCTTGTATTCTTTCTTATTTCATTATACTATTCAGAGTGGTAACCTATATTTTTAGAAACAGAGGTAACTACAATGAATAAACAGCGCATGAGATTTTGGATACTGATATCAATCGTTGGTATATCAGGCTTTAGCCAAGGTATGCTTCTTCCTTTAATTGCAGTTATTTTTGAAAACACTGGCATTTCGTCTACCTTAAACGGCTTGAACGCAACTGCGTTATATATTGGTATATTATTAGTATCACCTTTTATGGAATATCCTCTTCGAAAATTTGGCTTTAAACCAATCATTCTCCTTGGCGGACTTTTAGTTGCTGTGTCACTTGGGTTATTTCCAATTTGGGATTCATTTTGGTTTTGGTTCATTCTCCGTCTATTGATTGGAATTGGAGATCATGCTTTACATTTCGGGACACAAACATGGATTACATCTTTTTCACCAGAAAATAAACGTGGAAGAAACATCTCTCTTTATGGATTATTCTTTGGAATTGGTTTTTCAGTCGGACCATTAATGACTCCTTTACTACACTTACATGAATCATTACCATTCATTGTATCTTCAGTACTTTGCTTTATTGGATGGCTTTTACTATTTACGTTAAAAAATGATTTTCCTGAACAAACAATTGAAATAAATTCAATAAATGAAACGATGAAACGATTTCGAAATGCACTTAAATATGGTTGGGTAGCATTTTTACCTCCTCTTGGTTACGGTTTTTTGGAATCATCATTAAATGGAAGCTTTCCTATATATGGATTAAGAATCGGACTAGAAGTTTCAAGTATTTCTATCTTATTATTTTCATTTGCCATAGGAGCAATTGTTTTTCAACTCCCACTTGGTTTGCTCAGCGATAAATATGGAAGAAGAACAATTTTAATGACGATACTTTTCTTAGGCTTCGTTAGCTTTACGTCCGCAAGTTTTCTTGAAAAGTCTGTTATAGCATTAACGATTTGTCTTTTTATTGCAGGAATGGTTGTAGGCTCAACCTTTTCACTAGGAATTAGCTATATGACCGACCTAATGCCAAAGAATCTATTACCTACAGGGAATTTATTATGTGGAGTCGCATTTAGTGTCGGTAGCTTAGCAGGTCCCTATGTTGGTGGAATTTTTATCGAGTATACAAAGAATATTAGTTATTTCCTGATTATTAGTAGTATGTTATTCATGATTTTTATCGCCATTACAGCCTTTAAACCTAACCAAGTCTCACAAAGTGAATTGAAGAGTGAAAAAGTTACACTCTCAAATTAAGATTGAAGCTGACAAACCGTCAGCTTCTTTTTATTCCAAAAATTTTTTCAATATTTTCAAATTAATGTTTGAACATTTCGATTTATCTGTTATATAATACAATTAATAATAATAAACTGTACCATAACAATAAAGGGAGATGGTTGAAATGATGAACAGACAAGAGCGAAAGAATATGATTGAATTTATTAAGAGAATGAAGGACATTGACAAAGAATCATTTCTTTATATGACAGATGCGGATATTGAACATATTTATAGCACTGTATATAACAGTTATATTGAGCTTGCTGAATAAGAAAAGTGTTAGCACCTTGAACAGCCTCGGGCAAATAAGCCATTAAGAATAGAAGGTGTTTTTTACCTTCATTCTTAAGTGGCTGTAGACCCAAGAGGGGCTAGGTGCTGAAGCTAGACACTATAACATGAATAAAAACTTATACTTTTTTATCCAGTACAAAAACGGCTGACTAGGAAGTGTACTCCTTTGTCAGCCGTTTGTCTATTTAATGATAGCCGTTTTGTCCGTTTGCGCTACCACTTGTCTTATGCTTTGGCTTTTGATTTGAATTTTGTTTCGTGTGGCTTCCGCCCTTTTTCGTTTTTTTTGTCATCTTAATCCCCCGCTTTTCATGGTAGTAAAGACTATTTGTCTTCAATAATTACTATTCCTCAGGAGTTGTGACTGTATGTGAATTAATTAATGGAAACCTTTTAAGCTGCATGCTTCCTTTTATATAACAGTGCATTTAGCTCTCCACCTAAGATAATGATCATTCCAGACAAATATAACCAGATCATTAACACAATAACACCACCTATGCTACCATATGTGGCACTATAGTTTGCAAAGTTTCCTACATAATAAGAAAAAGCCAAGGATACAACGATCCAACCAATTGTTGCTGCAAAGGATCCCGGTAATCCATCTTTAATATGTAGGTGCTTATTAGGTGCTACATAGTAAAGTGCAGTAAAGACTATAAACAAAATGATGCCACTAACGAGCCATCGTAAAGTATTCCATATTGTTAAAAACTCCTCAGAGAAACCAAAGTTCGAAAAGATAAATAACCCAATTTCCCTGCCAAACACAGGTAATAATAACGCAACGACAATGACAAACACCATTGCAACCGTCAATAAAATTGCCATTCCACGAGCAACAATAAATGACCTAGTTTCATCCACATCATAAGCTTTATTAAAAGCTCTTACAATGGCATTAATTCCATTGGAGGCTGACCAAAGCGTAGCAATAATACCAAACGACAATAGCCCACCATTTTTTTTATTTATAATTTGGTCTAAGGTATTATCAATTACTTGCACGGATTCACCAGGTGCAAACTGTCTAATGGTGACAAGTACATCCTCTTGTGAAATTGGTAAATACCCTATTAAAGTAATTAAAAAAATAAGAAATGGAAACAAGGACAAAAGGAAAAAATAAGAAAGCTGTGCAGATAACCCAGGCACCTCATCACTAGTAAATCGTTTGATTAATTCCTTTAGAAATGAGCCTTCTCTAAACATGTATTCACCTCACGATTGTTGTCGTTTTGGAATGAATCTGTCCCTAGTTTCTTGAAGCATATTTACTACTTGTGGTGTTGTTTCTTTTAGCTCGTTTACCTTTTCATTAATAAATGTTACATCCTCTGATACTTCCTTTACAGTATCTTTTACATCTACAATTCTTTGCTTAACATCATTTGTAAAAGTCGCTGGCTGTTCAATATAGCCCTTAATTTTAGAAGAAAACTTTTTTCCAGACTGAACAACATCTTGTCGAGTACGTTTGTCCAAAAGTGATACTGCTGCTCCTACAAAGGCTCCTACTAGCATCCCTGTTAACAACTTATTCTCATTTGCCATAAAAGTTGTCTCCCCCTTTATAGATGATGATTTGCTTTAATTTCATCTAACAGATTTTCACAGCTTTTACTAACCATTTCATATACTTCTTCAAAATTTCCAGTATAGTAAGGGTCGGGTACATCTGCAATAGGATAATCCTCAAGATAATCGAGAAGTCGCACAATTTCACCTGTTTGTTTATACCCTGCTAGTCGTCTAATATTCCCTACGTTCTCAATATCCATGCCAATAATGTAGTTGAAGCTAGTTAAGTCCTCTGCTATGACTTGTCTTGCCTTTTGTCCTTCATAAGATATTTGGTGCTTGTTTAAAATATGACAAGTTCCCTCATGTGGTGGCTTTCCAATATGCCAATCACCTGTTCCTGCAGAGTCGACAAGGATTTCCTTCTCTAATCCTTCCTTTTGGATTAAATGTCTCATAACTGCTTCAGCCATTGGTGATCGGCAGATGTTTCCTAAGCAAACAAATAAGATCTTTACCATTATTTTTCCTCCTATCTTTATCTACCCATATTTTTATAAGAAAAAACGACTACTCCTCTATAATCATAATATTTTTCTATTAAGATTTCCCTAAATCATTCTTTAAATTGTTGACATTTACATTACACTGTCAGAATATCCTTCATTAAGTGGCCTAAAAGGACAGTCTTGACAAGAGGTCACATTACAATCAATAAGGGGGATGTTATGGAACAATTTGAAGCGTTCATCGGTGATGTGAGTAGCTTTGTTTGGGGTCCACCGCTTCTAATTTTATTGGTTGGTACAGGTTTATATTTAACAATCCGTCTAGGTTTTCTGCAATTTAGAATGCTGCCTTATTCATTAAAGCTTGCATTTTCAAAAAAGCAGGACAAAAAGTCAGAAGGGGATATCTCTCACTTCCAAGCACTCATGACTGCCTTGGCCGCAACAGTTGGAACTGGTAACATTGTTGGGGTTGCAACAGCTGTATTAATGGGTGGACCAGGGGCTGTCTTCTGGATGTGGGTTACCGCACTAGTTGGAATGGCAACGAAATATTCCGAAGCCATCTTAGCTGTAAAATATCGGGTGAAAGATAAAAACGGAGAAATGTCCGGTGGTCCTATGTACTATCTAGAACATGGATTGAAACAAAAATGGCTAGGTGTGCTATTCGCCATTTTTGGTGCGGTTGCTGCGTTTGGGATTGGAAACATGGTTCAATCTAACTCTGTTTCTGGTGTAATGAAGGCAACTTTTTCTGTACCTACTTTTGTCACAGGTATCATTATTACGATCTTTACTGCGCTAGTTATTTTAGGTGGAATAAAATCAATCGGAAGAGTAACAGCCTATTTCGTTCCTATTATGGCTTTATTTTATTTAATTGCCGGATTAATTGTTTTAATTATGAATGCTAATCTTGTCCCGGATGCAATTGGTCTTATTTTTACAGATGCTTTTACAGGTGAAGCAGTCGCCGGAGGTGCACTAGGCTCCGTCATCCGCTGGGGTGTTGCACGTGGTGTATTCTCGAATGAAGCTGGTTTAGGTTCAGCACCAATTGCTGCAGCTGCTGCAAAAACAGATTACCCTGGCAGGCAAGCTCTCGTTTCAATGACTCAAGTATTTATCGATACAATTTTAATATGCTCAATAACAGGTATTACGATTGTTATGGGAGATCTTTATACAAGTGGAGCAGAGGGAAATGCCCTTACTTCAGTTACATTTGAACAATTCCTCGGCCCAGCAGGTTCGATCATTGTAGCAATCGGAATGCTATTTTTCGCTTATTCAACCATACTAGGCTGGTCCTATTACGGAGAAAAATGCTTCTCCTATCTCTTTAGCGAATCCGTTGTAAAATATTATCGTTATGCATTTGTTCTTGCAGTATTCTTAGGATCCATAACAACCATTGACATTGTTTGGGGTATTGCAGACGTTATGAACGGACTAATGGCCTTCCCTAACTTAATTGGACTCATTGGCTTATCAGGAGTTGTTGTAGCAGAAACGAAGAGATTTCTAGCAGTAGTCAAGGAAGAAAAGAAACAAGAAAAAGAAGGATCTGCTTCGTAACGCTTTGTTTAGAAAATTGACAAGTTTTTGAATGCTTGTTAGCAAATCATGTTACAATAACAGTAATTGAGAAAAGCTGAAGCGCCCGTTAAGCGACGTAGAAAAAAGAGCACTCCGTATGAGATAAAGGAAACACGAAGAGCGGTAGCGATTCGATGTTGACTTAGCGTATAAGGAGTGTGAAGTTCACTAGGCGCTGGGCGCTGGAGCTAGACACCAAAACTAAGTAAAAACCTATATTTTCTTAACTTTGAACAAAAGCGCATGCGCCTCGGTCAGTTTCGGGCGAAAAAGACGATTATGAGTTCGAGGCGCTTTTGTTTGTTGCTAGACATTCACTTTTTTCTGAAACAAAATTACATAATATTTATTGGTAGAAAGGAATGAAGTAAATTGAACCTAACAGAAAAATCTGTTGAAAACGTCGAGTATATGATCGAGCAAATTAAAGAAAAGCTAAGAGTTCTTAACTTTGGTGCGATCAAACCTTCACACTTTGACGAAAATATGTATGAAGAGCTTAAAGATATTTATGACCTTGTTATGAAAAAAAATTCATTCAGCCCGAATGAAATGCAAGCCATCGTTGAAGAACTAGGAAATCTTCGCAAAGGCTAGTATTATTATTCTGACCTCTCCCTTATCGTCATATGAATGGAATAAGGGGGAGGTTTTTATGTTAAATTGGTGGTTAGCAACAATCAGTTTAGGTGGATTCCTCGTAATATCAATTGGTCTTGTCCTTTACACATTAAAAAGTTCTGTCTGCTCAGATGATGCATACCGCGTGGACCCATTACCTAATGATGACACTGAAAGTAAGGAATGAAGAACAAAAGCGCAAGCGCCTTGATCAGCCTCGGGCAAATAAGATGATTTAGAATAGAAGGCGTTCTTTGCCTTCAATTCTAAATTAGCTAGACCCTAGAGGGGCTAGGCGCTGGAGCTGGATGTCGTGCGCTTATCCACAGTTCAAGAATTTTATAATTTCCTAAACGAGAACAAAAGCTCAGGGAGCCAGTACAAGAATTTTATAATTTTACTGAACGATAGAAAACCCCATTTTGAGCTTATTCCTCACTCAAAATGGGGTTTTCTTTCCTGAAAAAGTTTAATTCAATGACTTTCAAGCGTTAATTAAACGTTTGTTTAATTGTTAATTTAGCAATTTCAAAGCTTCTCTAATAAATGCGGGAAGATCATCAGGAGTTCGACTTGTTACAAGCTGGTTTCCACAAACGACTACCTCTTCGTCATGAAGATTTGCTCCGGCATTTTTTAAATCAATATGAATCGATTTGTAGCCTGTTACATCGCGCCCTGTTAATGTTTCAGATGAAATTAGAAGCTGTGGACCATGGCAGATTGCAAATACTGGCTTTTTGTCATCCATGAACACCTTTGCAAAAGCTACATAAAGCTCGTCTGCTCTTAATATATCCGGAGAAAATCCACCTGGAATAAATAAAGCATCAAATTGATCTGGGCTGACATCATTAATGCCAGCATCAATTCCAACTCTTGCTTTCCCCTGTTTTCCTTCTACCGTTTTACCTTTTGTCTCCTCAATCACAGTTAAGCTATGTCCTGCTTCTTTAAATGCTTTGGCTGGTTCAGTATACTCTACATCTTCAAACGAATCTGTTAATAATACTGCGATTTTTTTTGACATGCTGTACAAAACCTCCAATTTATTTTTATATTGATCTTTACCCGAGCTTGAATGAGATAAACGTTTAAATTCGTTTACATCTAAACTTGTATGGTTATGAGGTTATTTATGTATATATTCGATTGTTTTCCTTACATAATTGATCCAACCTATCTTTACACGTCTCTTTTTGTTATTGATTGAACCATCTTTACGTTGTATTGAACCAGTTTTCTTGAGGATTGATTCAATTCATCAAAATAATTGAACCACTTTTCATCTGGATTGAACCCGCCTGTATGGATCTAACTACTTCCCCTCTTAATTGTCCCCAAGCCTACACTACTCAGAATCCCAATTTATAATTAATTCACCTCTAAAAAGGAATTCTTAAAACCTATAAAGAATTAGTAAATAAAAAGGAAACGAGATGATGTTATGAATATTAATATAAGACAAGCTACCCAAAAAGATATTCCCTTCTTATGGGACATGTTGTACGAAGCGATTTATGTTGGTGAGGGTGAAGAAAGGCCTCCGAGGAGTATATTAGATAGGCCGGAGCTTGCACATGGTTTGGAAAACTGGGGAAGGAATGGAGATCACGCTCTCATTGCCACTGATTCTGAAGACAATAAAGTAGGGGCGATTTGGATCAGACTTTTTAGTGAGCAAAACAAAACGTATGGTTATATTAATGAAAATATACCTATTCTTAGTATGGCTATTTTATCCAAATATCGTGGAAAGGGTATTGGTACAAGGCTTATTCAAGAGGTTTGCACTCTTGCCAAAATAAACGGGTACAAAGCTATTTCCCTTAGCGTTGATCCAGGAAATCCCGCTTTACGCCTATACGAAAGATTCAATTTCAAAAAAATTGGTGTTGGTGGAACTTCATGGGATATGAAAGCCAACTTATAATAAGTTGGCTTTTTCCTTTAGACAAGCTTGTTCAATGTCCTTAATAAATTCAATAACCTTTTTCTCATATCCTTTAGGATCTGTATTATAAGCCTCAGCATGGCCAGCTCGAGGGACTAAATATAGCTTTTTATTGTCCTTTTTACGTTTAAACATATCTAAAGTCATTTGCAGCGGGATAAACGAATCTTCTTTACCGTGAATGAAAAGAATCGGAGTTTTTGTTTTTTCTAGATCCTTTATTGGTGAGATATCTGGAAAACTCCAGCCATGACGAAGCTTTACAAGTAAGCTTACCAAATCAATTAGTGGGTATAGTCTTAGCTTTGTATCCATTTTAAGTCTTAATCTTAATAGAGATTGAAAGTCGCTAAACGAACAATCAGCAATGCAAAATTTCACACGTCGATCTCGCTTACTAACCTCTAAAGCTGAAGCAGCCCCTAGCGACTCTCCCAATAATCCAATAAAAACCTCTGCCCCCATTTGATCGGTTAAATAATCAATCCATGCTTTTAGGTCATCCTTTTCATAATAACCATATGATGTATATTTCCCACCGCTTAATCCATGATATCTATGATCACATAACAAAACATGAAACCCTCTTTTTTGAAACATTTCTACATATTTAAAACTACCGAACAACGACCATGTAATACCATGTGCGATAATGATAACCTTTTCTCCCTTTTCTACAGGGAAAAACATTCCATGTAGCTTATATCCATGATATGACTGAATAAATAACTCTTCTTTTTTTATCGAATGAAAAATACTTTCATCAATTTCTCCCTTTTGAATCCCTAACTTATAGGTTTTTTCATATGACACCCGTTTTGGTGAAAGAAGAAGACGGCCTAATAAACACACAACCAACATACTGACTAAAGTAACAATCAGAATTGATTGAAAAAGCCAATGCAGCATCGACTTCTCCTCCCTTCTAGGCTTTTTTATATCCTATTAAAAAAGACTGAAGGGTGTGAAAAACTTTCTTACCTCTGTAAATATTTCATTCTTTTCAAACTAAAAACCACCGCGATCAACCTTTTGCGGTGGTTTCACATTTTATATCGTCCACTGATCATGTACAATCGCTACAAGCTTCCATTCACCTTCTGCATCCTTTTCAAACACAAGGTTTAACGCCTTCCAATCCATATTCCCATTCTCCTCTGTACCTTTCACATAGTATTCAACAGAATGTGAGTCTGGAAATACCTCAGTAATATTTCTAATCGTATTGCCTCTTGCTTCTTTGCGATCAAACACAATCTCGTCTGCTTGATCATATTTACTGTCATATATAAATTTAGAATAATACTCACTCGGTGTTAACTCAATTGGTTCACCACTACCATCTTGAGTTCCCCAAGTATAAGTCTCCACATCCTCATAAAGTTCTTTAACTTTTTCTTTATCGAATGTTACTGCCTCTTTATCGACAAATAGATAAGGTGAAAACAAAACACCTTTTTCAGGGTGCACATAGTTTGTTAATTCCTTTGCGTTTTTCTCCTTTAAAAGCTTCAAAACTTCATCAGCCTTATCCATGATGATTTCCTTTGCCTCTTCTTCTGTTTGTTCATCATTTTTAATTTCCTCTGAACCTTGTGTATCCTCTTTAACAGACTCTTCTTCAACTTGGCTAGAATCTTCACTCTTTGGTTCATTTTCATTTGAGGTTTGATTCCCACAGGCTGTTACAGTAATAAACACGATCAAAAGCAATAATGTAAAAATGAATTTTTTCATAGTGCTCCTCCTCATTGTTTATTTTTAACTCCTTCACCTCTTCTTTAGAGGCCTCTCAAATTCCTGTTTTAGAAACTGTAGAAAGTTATCTTTGTACAAGATTTATGTTAATAATCATTTCTTCATCACAACCATTTTATTCCGAGAAGCAAATGATAAACGAGTAATAGTGGCGCTAATACTGACTTTCGGGACAATATCTAAGTCGTTTTTCATAAGATTTTTTAAGTGAAATTGCTCAGTTTTTTTCTATGTTGATGGCTAAATATCTTGATAATGGCTTTCGCCAAAATAAAATGGAAGCCCAGCCATTGTAAACATATGGAGTTTTTTAGTTAGGCTGCACAGAAACTCTAAAATCATTTACAATTTTAGGATTTCCAAAGTAAAAAAGACAAGAAATATTCCACTTTGTAAATGGACAAGTCTTGTCTTTTGTTATTTAACCACGGATAACCCAATGCGTTTTACCTTTATTAAAAGGCTGTTTTCGTAAACTTTGTTGTTATTTACCAAGTAATGCGGTGAGGTTGATTTCCGCTGCAGATGCTCGCTTTCCGCGGGGCGGGCGGTGAGCCTCCTCGTCGTAAACGCCTGCATGAGTCTCACCTGCCCCGCTACTCCCGCAGGAGTCTCGCACTACCGCTTCAATCAACTTGAATTAGTTTATGTTTTAAAAGCAACAATCTCTTAGAAAAGAGCCTATAAAAAATAGGGAAATAAAGATTTACGGCACTTATTTTACTTTTTAAATCGATTATACAATTTGTCCTTATAAAAAGCTGATGCTGGTGAATCAAGTACCTTCCTTTTATTCAATAAAGCATCTAGCCTTACTTGTTTTTCATGCTTCTTCTTTTTTAGACGCTGGCTTTCATCACTGTTCTTACAAGTATTAAGTAAATCATCAATCGTCATTAATTCTTCTTTTAAACGATCGACATCATTTAACATATTCGAGTTTTTTAAAACTTTGTAGGCAACACGAAGATCTTCCGGAATATGTGACAAGTCTTCTAACTGCAATGGTTTTCCTTGACCAGGCAGGTTATCAAACTCACCATCTTCAATAGCCTTTCGAATTTTATCTTCGGCAATAATTGAAAAAAAGTCCATACTTTCCCCCCTATCGATATATTAAAGTAACCTTCAAATAAATGAGTAATAAGGTTTACTGGAGCATACAAATTTATTAGCTACCACCTGTTTTTATCCGAATTTAAAATGACGACTTTTTCTCTACTTTTTAGTATAACTTTTTCATTCCTTCTTTACTAAATTTCAATGTAACACTCTTAAAAAGCTTATGAAGACTCTATTGTATTTCGGGACTCGAAAGAGTATTATGAGTACGGTAGATTACAAGAATTGAGGTAACAGCAATGAGAATACGAGATTGGGATTATAACCTTAAAATTCGATTATTTGGTGAGTCCTTGATGAACATCACATTTTGGATGTTTTTCCCTTTTCTAACCATCTATTTTGCTGATGCATTTGGAAAAGAACAGGCTGGACTATTTCTTATCATTTCTCAAGTTTTTTCTGTCCTTGCTAATTTAATGGGGGGTTATTGTGCTGACCGCTTTGGTCGAAAGACAATGATGGTTCTTTCAGCCTTTGGACAAGGATTATCGTTTATTATATTTGCCTTTTCGAATTCACCGTGGCTCGATCTACCCATCCTTGGATTTATCTGTTTTTCATTCGCTGGTGTGTTTGGTGCTTTTTATTGGCCTGCTTCACAAGCAATGGTTGCAGATGTTGTTGATGAAAAAGACCGTAGTGGTGTGTTTGCGATATTTTATACATCAATTAATATTGCTGTCGTAATTGGTCCAATTTTAGGAGCGATCTTCTATGTTCATAATCCATTTGAGGTTCTGCTAATTGCAGGTATAGTTTGTATGCTCCTTTCGATTTTATTGGCAAAACAAATTCGTGAAACTGCACCTGTTTTTCAAGCTGAGAGCAACGAAGTATCTGGAAAATGGTATCATGCGATTGTCCAGCAAATTCAAGACTATCGCATTATCATGAAGGACACCACTTTTTTACTCTTTATTATCGCTGGTGTCCTTGTAGCCCTTACCTTTATGCAGCTTGACATGATCATTCCCGTATATATTACGGATATGGTCCACCATCAAGAAATGATTAAACTTGGAGACTGGTCGTTATCACTAAACGGTGAGCAAGCATTTGGAGTCATTCTTTCAGAAAATGGTCTGCTTGTAGCACTTTTCACCATTAGTGTGACAAAATGGATGGGCAAGTATCAAGAAAGAAATGTTTTTATTCTTTCTTCAATAATTTACGGATTATCCATTATTACATTTAGTCTTTCAGGATCCATATGGGTATTTATTGTAGCCATGGGATTATTCACTTTTGCAGAACTAATGACAGCTGGAATTCAACAAACGTTTGTTTCAAAAATTGCTCCTGAGCATATGCGCGGTCAATATTTTGCAGCTGCAAGTCTCAGGTATACAATTGGACGAACAATCGCACCGATCGCAATACCAATGTCACTTTGGTTTGGCTATCCGATTACTTTTGCAATACTAGGAGCTTTAGCTATTTTTAGTGGGGCACTATATTATCTAATGTTCCAAAAGGTTGGACAAAAGACTATGGAACATGCTGAATCTAATTAGAAAAAAGCTGTATGCCATCTATGCGCAATACAGCTTTTCCTATTTTAGCAAAATGTATTTTTAATATTTTCTAAAATTATAAAAATATAGCTCATAACTCCTCTAAAAAATGCAAATCTCTAATCCCCACTATAGACACTATGCCTTCCATACACTAAGACTATTTTCATATTTTTCAAGGATTCTGTTATAAGTCTGACAAGCAGGGTACAGTACTGAAGATGAATATAAGGTTCTTTTTGTTCACCTTGCTGAAATGAAACGGGGGCTTTTAGATGTTTGGCTTAGACGACTTCCTTGTGTTTTTTCGAGCCTTTTTCATTGTCTTTCCGATTGTTACACTCATTCATGTGTTTGGACATTATCTGTTTGCTAGAATCAATGGTTGTCATGATGTTTACATTATTATTGGGTGCGGAAAAAAGCTCTTTACCTTCCGAAAAGTTGAAGTTCGTAAGTTTTACTTTTGGTATGGTGGCTGTGAGTTATCACATATTAAGGTAAACAATAAATTTCGTCATCTTTTGATTTATTTTGGTGGAGCTTTTTTTAACATGTTAGGTATATTCATTGTCCACATGTTTATTAAGCTAGATCTAATAGAGGCTTCAAATATAACCTATCAGTTTATCTACTTTTCCATCTATACTGTTTTCTTTGCCTTAATACCAATGGATTATCCGGATGGGAGTCCAAGTGATGGAAAAGCGATTATTCGTATTTATAAAAATAAAAAGGTCAATCAATCAACTGACTGTCAAAGTAAAGAAAAAAGCAGGACTTAAACCATTTGGCTTAAGTCCTGCCTATCCTTAATTTCCCTGCTCAATCTCTTCAACAAGAAGAGATAATTCTTCCCAACGTTCGATAGTTTCCTCCAACTTTTCCTCAATCTGCTCTTGTTCCTTATAAAACTCCTGCACCTTCCCTAGGTCACTTCCAGCAGCTGCAATTTCTTGCTCTAACTGTTCCTTTCTTTCCTCAAGGCTGGCGATTTTATCTTCAATTTGTTCCCATTCCTGCTGTTCTTTATATGAAAGACGTTTTTTCTTCTCTTTTTTATAGCTTGCTTTATCAGAGGCTGTCTCTTTGTCTTGCTTCACTTCCTGGGACTTAGTTTCTTCCATATAGTCTGTGTAACTACCTTGGAAACGACTTATTTGCCCGTTTCTTTCAAAAACGATTAAATGGTCAACTACCCGATCTAGAAAATAGCGATCATGCGAAACAGTCAAAACAACTCCCGGAAATTGATCTAAGTAATCCTCTAAAACACTCAACGTTTGTGTATCAAGATCATTTGTTGGCTCATCAAGAAAAAGAACATTTGGTTCTTCCATTAATACCTTTAATAAGTAAAGGCGTCGTCTTTCTCCACCAGATAATTTACGAATATACGTCCATTGAGCTGATCGTGAAAATAAAAAACGCTCAAGCATTTGCTCTGCAGTAATAACCTCGCCATCAATTGTATGGACGATCTCTGCCGTTTCCTTAATGTATTCAACCACACGAAGATTTTCATCCATTTCTTCATGCTCTTGTGTATAAAATCCGATTCTTACAGTCGTACCCACATCAATAGAGCCTTGATCAGCCTGAATGCGACCAGCCATAATATTAAGTAGCGTTGATTTCCCACTACCATTTGGACCAATAATACCTAATCTTTCACCTGGTGTAACTAAGTAACTAAAATCATTAATCATTTTCTTTCCGTCATATGCTTTGGAAATATGCTCAAGCTCAAGAACCTTTTTCCCTAAGCGTGTAGAGCCAATTGCAAAATCAAGATCCTTACTTAATGCTGGCCCTTTTTGCTCCTGAAGCTCTTCCACTCGACCAATTCGCGCTTTCTGCTTTGTTGTTCTTGCCTTTGCACCACGGCGGAGCCAAGCAAGTTCACGTCGTAATAGATTTTGTCTTTTCTCTTCTGAATGCTCAGCATTGATTTCTCTCTCTGCCTTCTTTTCAAGAAAAACTTCATAATTTCCTGAATACGTATATAGATGCCCTTGATCCAATTCAAAAATTTGATTCGTGACACGATTTAAAAAGTAGCGATCATGTGTGATTAAGACAATTGAGCCTTTATATTGCGCTAAAAACCCTTCTAACCATTCAATTGTTTCATTATCAAGATGGTTGGTAGGCTCATCTAGTATTAATATATCTGCAGGTTGAATGAGTGCCTTCGCAATCGCAACTCGCTTCTTTTGACCACCAGACAAATGAGTAACTGGGCTAGAAAAATCCGTTATCCCAAGCTTTGTTAACACAGTTTTCGCAATTGTATTCGCTTCCCATGCATCCTGCTGATCCATTTTTTGCTGCATATTCATTAACTGCTTTAGCTTTGTTTCATTTTCAGGATCTTTCTCAAGCTCACTTAACGCAAGTTCATACTCTCTCATCACTTGCATAATCGGCGCATCACCATAGTAGATTTGCTCAAGTACAGATAAGCCTTTAGTTAGCTCAGGGTCTTGAGGTAAATATTCAATCCGCATTGAATTTGAGTGAGTGATTTCACCTGAATCCGCAGTTTCCAGACCTGCTATTACCTTTAATAATGTAGATTTCCCCGTACCATTCACACCAATTAAACCAATTCTCTGCTTTTCGGCGATAGCAAAGGAAATATGATCAAATAATATCTTCTCACCATATGTTTTATATAAATTTTCAACATGTAAAATACTCATTGTTTATCCTATCCTTTTACACAGTATTGTTCTATTGTATAGCATAACAGGTACTCAATGCTAAAAAAATAGTCTATCTTATGTTTTTCTACTCTATATTTGTGGTAAATGAAAACATAGATATGAAGGTGGTGATACGAATGACGGCATCTAATAGAAGAAATGAAACTGATCATCCTGAGCAATATAAAACAAAGGAGGAGACCTTATTTGACCGTTTTGAAAGTGAACAAAATGTAGACCCCATCCCAATGGAAGATCTTAAAAAGGAATTACGTGAAGAAAAACAAAAACACAAAACAAAAAAGGACTCTTCTAGTGAAGAAAAATTCGAATAATGAATACTTTTACGTTAGTCATGAACACATCCTTGAAGGGTTTTGCCATCTATCCTTATTAACATGGCAAAACCTATTCCTTAATTCTTCCAATATTCCTGCCTAGCTACCAAAATTATTCTTACAAAAAAATCATTTTTATCATGCAATCTCGATTTTAATTTTCTCACGATACGGTTGCAGAGAATGAAAAATAACTTCCTCAAATATACTATAGTTAATACCTTCTAAAAGAATTTCAGCATACCGCCATGCATTTTCTTCAATTATTAAGGCTATTTTATCTCTTTCAAATTGAGACTTGCATTCATCTAGCTGATCACATAAATTACCTAATTGCTGATCTTCTGCATGGCCAATTTCATGAGCAAGTACAATAGATAGATAGTCAATGAAATATTTATTAGTAGAAAACAACTTTTCACACTGCTTTTTAATTTCATCAAGGTATAAGGTAATGGTATGAGTTCCCAAGTGATATTTCCCCCCTACAAGGCGTCCATCTGGGAATGTTGATTCCACTTTAACATTAACTAAAGAACCAGACCGCAGCAGTAATTCATTCACAACAGTTTCAACGACTCTAGGCTGCAATATAATGATTCACACCTTTCTTTATTTTAAGTAATATTTAAACCCTTCTATGCTTATCTTCTCATATTTATGACACCCAAATAATCATTTTTTTATTTATTAGCATTGTTTTTTTCTTTATTATCTTATAAAATTTAACTGTACTAACAACATTAATACAGTTAATACGAAGGGGGTAACTTATGTTTCAATTAGATGTTAGAAGCAGGAAGCCCATTTATGAGCAATTAGTCGATAAGATTAAAGAGCTTATTATTAATCGGATTCTTAAGCCTGATGAACAATTGCCTTCAGTCAGAATGCTTTCTAGTCAATTAACAGTAAATCCAAATACGATTCAACGAGCTTACCGCGAACTCGAAAATCAAGGTTACATTTATTCTATTAAAGGCAAAGGTAATTTTGTCGCAGCAATCGAGCTAAAACCCAATGAACAGAAATTAGCCGAGCTAAAAACAGATATAAAAAGGCTTATTGCAGAAGCCATTTATTTAGGTTTAACAAAAGATGATATTTATGTACTGTTTCATGAAGCACATCAACAAACAAAGGGGATAAACAGTGATGATACAAGTTCATTCCGTTAGTAAAAAATATAATAAACACTTTGCTGTAAATGATCTTTCACTGAAAGTTAATAAAGGATCAATTTATGGTCTACTAGGCTCTAATGGAGCCGGTAAAACGTCTCTTTTAAAAATGATTGCGGGGATTAACCGTCAGGATAAAGGGACGATTAAAATTGATAACATAACTGCATATGAAAATGTAGCAATCAAAGAACGGGTTGTTTTCATTCCAGATTTACTTTATTTTTTCCCACAAGCTACTGTTGCACAAATGGCTTCCCAATATAAAGAATATTATCCTAGCTGGAGCCAAGAGCGATTTGAACAACTTACTCCTGCATTTAACATTGAATTAAATCGAAAAGTTCACCGCTTATCTAAGGGGATGAAGCGCCAGGTAGCATTTTGGCTCGCATTATCCGCAATGCCTGATGTTTTAATTTTAGACGAACCGATCGATGGACTTGACCCTGTTATGAGACAAAAAATCAAAAACCTACTTTTTCAGGATGTCGCCGAGCGAGAAATGACTGTGCTCATTTCATCTCATAATCTTCGTGAAATTGAGGATCTATGCGATCATGTTGGTATCATGCACCAAGGAAAAATCATTATTGAGAAGGAAATTGATGATTTAAAATCTGATACTCATAAAGTCCAGCTTGCATTGGCAGATCCTACTCATGAAGAGCATCTATTAAATAAATTAAACATCTTACACCACGAAAAAAGAGGCAGTGTTTCGCTTCTTATTGTTAGAGGCAATGAAGAACAAATAAAAAAAGCCATACATTCTACAAATGTTATTCTATTTGATCTATTACCATTAACACTTGAAGAGATATTCATTTACGAAATGGAGGATGTCGGATATGAAATCGAAAAAATCCTTCTTTAAGAACGGAATCATTAAACAAGACTTAAGACAGCACGGTTGGATTAGTATTGTTTATTTTATATGTCTAATGTTTACCGTACCATTAGAGCTAATGCAGCTAGCAACTAGAGACTATGTTGTGTTCGAAGATTACAAGAATTATTTATATGTAAATACAGAACTCCAAGTACTTTTTCTATTCACGATCCCAGTTGCAGCAGGGTTGCTACTATTCCGATATCTTCAAAATGAAGCATCAGTTGATATGATTCACAGCTTACCTATTCGTAGAGTGACATTGTATGTTAGTCATATCATGAGTGGATTATTGTTGTTATTGGTCCCAATTATTCTCATGTCATGTGTGACATTTTTTGTTACACAATCAATTGAAGAATTTCACTCAATCCTGACGCCTTCAGAGCTTTTATCATGGACAGGTCTTATCACTTTACTAACATGCATGATGTTTTTCGTTACTGTTGCAGTCGGAATGATGACAGGTATGTCGAGTGCACAAGCAATCTTAACGTACATTTTTTTCTTTTTACCTATTGGAATGGTAACAATGGTAAGCTATAATTTATCCTTTTTACTATTTGGATTTTCTCCTATATTCATTGATGAGAAACTTACGTATTTATCACCATTCCTACGATTCATTGAAATCTGGAATACAAAAGATCCATTTTCGATGCTTGAAATATTCATTTACACAATCATCGTCATTTGTTCCTTCTTTATTGGTTTAGGACTTTATAAAGCAAGACAGCTGGAAAGTGCAACCGATGTAATTGCTTTTCCATTTTTAAAGCCTGTTTTTAAATATGGTGTGACATTTTGTAGCATGACTATGGGAGGTTCTTATTTTTCTGTTACAGGTACACTTAATTGGAGCTGGATCATTTTCGGTTATATCAGTGGCGCACTAATCGGCTATGTTGTAGCTGAGATGATTTTGCAAAAAACCTGGAGGATCTTCCATTTCCGTGTATTTACTGGGTTTATAGGTTACAGCATCATTTTTATCATCATCCTTTTCAGCATTAAAACTGATTTAATTAATTTTGAAAAGAAACTTCCTCGTATGGACCATATTAGTGAGGTTTACTTTGGTGATAAATATGAAATGCAGGAATTGTTGAGGAAGGATATAGAGGTTTACTCAGATTCAAAGCTCTATATTCAAGATGTAAGAAATCTCCACGAATATATAACTAGTCAGCAGGATCTTATAGAATCTCAAACTGACGAGAAATATAGACAAGATATGGTGATCTCTTATCGTTTAAATGACGGTAAATTACTTACACGTGAATATAGATCGCCAGTTCAATTGATGAAAGAAAAATTAACGCCTGTCATGGAGGCTGAGTCATACAAAAAAATCCTCCCTGAGTACACTCTATTACAAGAAAATGCCCTTTCAATTAAAATTGTCCCTAATGGTCCTGTTGGAACACAGGTTATGTTGACAGATCAAAAGGAAATTGAGGAGTTTAGCAGAGTAATTAGGAAGGATTTGCTCTCACAGACATTGGACGATTTAGTTCAACCCACTAGTCCATGGGGCTATATTGAAATTTCTACAAAAGCAACAGGTGAAGAACAATCATATGAAGGCTATCCAATTGAATGGAAAAAATCATATGATGAGACTACTAAATGGCTTGATGAACATGGATATTTAGACGATGCCAGAATAAATAGTGAAGATCTCTTAAAAGCCGAAATTACTAAAGTAAATCATCCAAAGAACTTGGAATACTATAACCCTGATGAACTATTCAATTCGGGAGAACAATTCTCCACAATAACAGATAAAGAATTCTTATCAAACGCACTTGAACAGTTTACTGAGTATTCGGAGGAACATATGTATTATGTTAAATTTACTTTAAAAGACGGAAATGAATGGTATGGTACTATTCCAGATGAAGCTATTCCGACTGATATAGAGAATAAACTTAAGTAAGAAACAAAAGAGCAAGCGCCTTGAACAGTCTCGGGCAAATAAGACGCTCATGAATAGAAGGTGTTTTTTACCCTCAATTCATGAGTGGCTTATGACCTCGAGGGGGCTAGGCGCTGGAGCTGGATGCCAAAGCGCTTATACACTGTACAAGATAATCATTATTACTCAATGAGTACAAGAGGCTGAATCTCAAAGAGATCCAGCCTCTTGTTGTCTTATAGCTACTTCTTATTCACTTGTTTTCCACTTTTCTTTTGACTTTGATGCTTGCTGTTTCCTACTTGCATATCACTGCCAAATTCAATATCATTTTTCTTCTGCTGTTTTGCCAATTGTTGACTAGTTTGTTCAGCGTTTTGTTTACCTTGTTTAGACATTCATAAACCTCCTCATGTTACGATCTTTCTTAATATGTACTGTAAACAGGAATTTCTTTCAGTTTTAAAGCAATAAAAAATGGGTTGACCGAAAATTACGGTCAACCCATTTTTATTTAAGATGCTTGATCTTGATCTTTCTTATATTCTGTTTCCCAATAATCCGCATTTTTTATTCCTAAAGCTTTTGGATCGAAAACTGGATCAAGTCCTTGTTTCTTCTGTTTTTCGTAATCTTTTAATGCAATTAACGCTGGCTTTGCGAGGATAAGAATCGCAATGACATTTAGCCATACCATAATTCCGAGTCCTACATCCCCTAATGCCCAAGCTAGTGATGCTGTTTTTACAGATCCATAGAATGTTGCTGCCAATATCACAAGCTTCAATAAAAGCAAGGACAGCTTTTTATTGCTACCACGAATTAAATAAGTTATATTGGTTTCTGCAATATAGTAATAAGCCATAATGGTTGTAAAGGCAAAGAAGAATAATGCTATAGCTACAAACCCTGCACCAAATCCTGGAAGAACACTATCAATTGCTGCTTGAGTGTACCCTGGACCAGCCTCTACACCTTCCAAATTATTCACAATAAATGATCCATCTGGTGCTTCAGTATTGTACATTCCCGTAAATAAAATCATAAAAGCTGTAGCAGAACATACGAATAAAGTGTCTATATAAACAGAAAATGCCTGTACTAATCCTTGTTTTGCCGGATGTGAAACTTCTGCAGCAGCTGCTGGATGTGGACCAGTACCTTGTCCAGCTTCATTTGAGTAAACTCCACGTTTTACTCCCCAAGCAATGGCCATTCCGATTAATCCACCGAAGGCAGAATCTAATGCAAAAGCACTTCGGAAAATAAGTGAAATCACTCCTGGTAACTCCTGAATATTCATTAACACTATAACAACAGATAAGATAATATATCCTAAAGCCATAAAGGGAACAATAATTTGAGCAGCATTTGCAATTCGTTTAACTCCACCGAAAATAATAAACGCTAATAAAAGAACAATTACAGCACCAGTGATGTATTTTGGAATTCCAAATGCATTTTCTACTCCAAGTGCAATAGAATTAGATTGTACACCCGGCATTAAAATTGCCATTGCGATAAGAGCTGCGAATGCGAAAAGGACTGCAAACCATTTCCAACCAATCCCCTTTTCTATGTAATAAGCAGGCCCTCCACGATATTGTCCATCCTGTTTTACTTTATAAATTTGTGCTAAAGTTGATTCGATATATGCACTTGATGCACCGATAAAGGCAATTGCCCACATCCAAAAAACGGCACCAGGACCACCAAAAGCAATTGCGGTTGCAACACCTGCAATATTTCCTGTCCCGACTCGTCCTGAAAGGGCAATTGAAAGTGCCTGAAATGATGATACACCTGCCTCGGAGCTCTTCCCCTGAAACATAAGTACAACCATTTCCTTAATAAGCCTCACTTGAAGAAAACGAGTTAAAATTGAAAACAATAAACCTACACCAAGTAAGATATAGATCACTGGTGTACTCCATAAAATTCCGTTTAAACCTGTAACAAATTGCTCCAAAAACCTTACCCCCTTTGTTGAATGCAGAATTTTCTATCTTTTAAAATTATAATCAATATGTCCATATAATACAATAGCAATGTTAGGAAATCTCACATTTTATTTTATTATAATAAAAATAAGAGGCTGAACTTTTTAAGTCCAGCCATTAAGTTCTTATTATAAGAGGTTATTATGGTTGTCCATCATCATAACTATTATATATTAATATAATTTTTTCAAAACCTTTCCTTCTATATCAGGATAATCAACCCTATCATTTTTAACTAGAAAAATGACCCTTGAAGAAATATACCTTCACGGGTCACTTTTATTTGTTATTTAATTTCCTTGCTTTTTATTCGCGACCTCTAATGCACGATTTGTTTCTTCAGCCGCCTGATCTAACGCTTCCTTTGGATCCATTCCTTGATATAAGCTTTCCATCGCCGATACAACCTTTTGGCGTGATTCAGGGAATACAGAAATCAATGCACCTTGTGTAGCTGTACCTTTCTTAGTTTCACGGAGTTGATCAACTGTAACCTTCAACTGTGGATACTTTTCCCACTCTTTTTTTACGATATCTTGATCATATGCAGCAGGGTTGATTGCAAAATAACCTGATTTCACATGCCATTCTGCTTGCACCTCTGGAGTTGTTAAATACTTCATAAACTCCCACGCTGCCTTTTGTTTGTCTTCATTAATACCACTAGACATCCAAACTGAGGCTCCACCGATAATAACTCCTTCACGATCAGCATCATCAGGGATTGGTAGGTATGATGCACCTACTTCAAAATCAGAATTATCAACCATCGCTTTAATACCTGCTGAAGAATCTAAATACATGGCAATTTTACCTGATTGGAACGCAGCACGCATATCATCCCAGTTTTGTCCTACATTAAAGAATGTTCCCTCTTTGTGCATTTCACTTATTAAATTAAAAACATTTAAACCTAATTCATCATTAAACGTTGCTTTTGTTGCATTCCCACTACGGCCATTTTCATTATCTACATAATGACCACCTTGCTCTGCTAGCATCTCTTCGAAGAACCAACCGTAGTTTAAGATAGAGAATCCGTATTGACTTGTTTCTCCATCTTCAGTTTTTGTTAGCTTTTTCGCAGCGTCCTTCAATTCACTATAAGTCATTGGTGCCTTTTCAGGGTCTAAACCTGCTTCCTTAAATGCATCTTTGTTATATACAAGGATTGGAGTTGATGAATTGAACGGCATTGAATACTGCTCACCATCTACTGAGTAATAATTTGAAATATTTTCTTCCCATTGTGAAGTATCATAATTGTCTTCATCAATAAACTTTTGAACTGGCTGTATGTGACCACTATCAATCATGTATTTTGTACCAACCTCAAAGGTCTGCATAATGGTTGGAGCATCTTCTGTACCAGCAACTGTGTTAAATTTCGTTAAAGCCTCTTCATATGTACCTTGAAAAATTGGTTTCACTTCAATATTCTCTTGCGATTCATTGAAGTCAGCAACAATATCATTTAAAACTGTCTCAAGCTCCCCACTCATCGCATGCCAAAATACAACCTCTTGTTTTTCTGCCGTTTCCTCTGTGTTTGTACCTTCTGTTCCTTCACCCTCTGCTTCAGATCCATTTGTACCAGTATTTGTACTAGAGCAAGCACTTAATAACAATAAAAATAAAGCGGATAAAACGATAAGAAATTTTTGTTTCATGGATAACGCCTCCTTTTTTTATTTAAAGACTATATTCGCAAGCCTCTTTCAAAAGCAAGTGACTCTACAAATCTTCATTTGATTGCACCTTGTGTTAGTCCTTTTTGTAGGCTCTTTTGCCCTAAAAACAATAGAATGAGAGTTGGGAGTATCACAACAACTACCGCTGCCATCACCACCCCCCATTCAGTTGAGATTTCTTGCGACTGTAACTGCTTTAAACCAATTTGTACTGTTCTCACACTTTCATTGTTTGTTACGAGCAATGGCCATAAATACATATTCCACGTAGTTAAAAAGCTATATATTCCTAATGTCATTAAGCTTGTTTTCGAAACAGGTAAGACAATATTCCAAAAGAAGCGAAATCGACTAATCCCTGCTAACTGTGAGGCTTCGAACAATTCGTTTGGAATTGTTTTGAATTGCTGCCTCAACAAGAATGTTCCAAAGGCTAATGCGAAAAAAGGAATGGTTAAACTTGCAGGTTGATTTATCCAACCAAGCTTTTGAACAGTCAAGAAGTTAGGAACCATCGTTGCTTCCCAAGGAATCATCATTGTTGAAATGAATAAAAAGAATATAAAGTCCCTTCCCCTAAATGGTATGAATACAAATGCAAATGCGGCTAAGCTTGAAATTATTAATTGTCCGATCATAACAACCATTGAAACGTAAAAGCTATTCCAGAGATAACGAACAAGCGGTACCTTTTCAAAGGCAGAAATATAATTATCCATTGTCAACGTATCAGGGATAAGATTTCCTTTTAGAACCTCCCCACCTTGCATAAAGCTAATCATAAACGCGTAGAAAATTGGGAACATCATGAACACAACTGAAATAATTAATAGTCCATATAAAATGATTTTTTTCACTATGCTCATTGATAATGCACCTTCCTTTCTCCAAGCTTAAATTGAAGAATGGTAATAACTAATATACAGAAGAAAAGAATTGTTGCTTGAGCACTGGCTGATCCGACATTGTAATTAATGAAGGCATCCTTATATATGGAATAAACAATGACATTTGTTGATTCTACAGGTCCACCCTTTGTTAATATGTCTATTTGTCCAAAGGTTTGAAAGGAATTTATTAATGACACTGTGATGATAAAAAAGAGTGTTGGTGATAGCATTGGGATTGTAATCCTCCGCAGTTTATACCAATAGCTTACACCCGCAATTTCTGCATTTTCATAGAGATGCTCATCGATATTTTGTAACCCACCTAATAAAATTAGAAAAGCAAAACCCGTGTTCATCCAAATTGTTGATATCGACACAGAAATCAAGGCAAACTTTGGATCTAGTAGCCATTGAATCTCTGAGATACCTACTGCACTAACGAGTTTATTTAAAATACCAATAGATGGGTTATACATAAACATCCAGATAACAGAAGAAGCAGCAACACTCATTCCCATTGTCGAGGAAAACATCGTCCGAAAAAAACCAATTCCTCTAACCTTTTCATTTGCTATAAGAGCTAAAAAAAGAGCGAGAATAACTCCCATCGGAACCGTAAAAACAACAAAGAGGATTGTTGCCTTTAGGCTTTTTTGAAAGCTCGTAGATTGTAATAGATAAGTAAAATTTTCAACACCAACAAACGTAATCGGCGCCCCCTGACCATCAGTTAAGAAAAAACTTAAATATAAAGTGCGAAGCATTGGATAAAAGAGAAAAAATCCAAATAAGATGATAGATGGTAATAGATAGAGTAGCCCTACAAGTACATTAGGTAACTCTTTTCTTCTACCTAGTGACCTTTCCTTTACCTTTATGGGGGGATTGGAGACATCTGGTAAACTACTCATAACACAGCCTCCTTAAGAGTTCGTTTATCATCACCTTTTGTTTGGTACCAAATACATTCCCCATTTTCTGGTTCGAAAAAGAATAAATCTGATTCATGAATAAATAATGGAACCCGTTCTCCAATTTCTATATTCCATTGGCCGTTCCATTTTGCAACCCATTGCTGTGAGCCAACCTCAAAAGTAATAAGTGTTTCAGTGCCAAGAACTTCTACATTTACTGCGTCAGCAAAAAAGCTCCTTTGACCGTCCTTTGCAAGCTGTATGCTCTCTGGACGAATTCCGATTGTTACTTTTTGGCTCAAAGGAACCGAACTCACAATCTCTTTGTTTATCAAAATTGAAAAATTGTCCTCTAGTAAAAACGAGTCCTCCGTCATTTTTCCATCAGCTAGATTCATTGGCGGAGCTCCAATAAATGAGGCAACAAACGTATTAGCAGGACTGTTATAAATATCTAAAGGTCGTCCGATTTGCTGTACTTCTCCGTTATGTAAAATCATCATTCGATCTGCCATTGTCATTGCTTCTGTCTGATCATGTGTAACGTAAATCATTGTAATTCCTAGTCTACGTTGAATTTGGCGAATCTCAGATCTCATCTTCGCACGTAGTTTTGCATCTAAATTTGATAAGGGCTCGTCCATAAGACAAATCGGTGAATGCGTAACGATCGCTCGAGCAAGTGCAACCCTTTGTCGCTGTCCACCTGATAATTGTCGCGGTTTTCTATCCAATAATTCAGTTAAACCTAGCATGTCAGCAGCATCCAAGCACCTTTGCTTTTGCTCCTGCTTCGCTATCTTTTTCGTATGTAATCCAAAGGTAATATTTTGTTTAACACTTAAATGTGGATACAGCGCATAATTTTGAAAGACCATAGACAAATCACGTTGACTTGGCGGCAGATTATTTGCGACTAGATCACCGATAGATAATTCTCCTCCAGTAACCTCCTCAAGTCCCGCAATCATGCGAAGCATTGTACTTTTCCCACAACCAGATGGTCCAACTAATACAAAGAACTCACCCGACTCTATTTTTACATCAATTTCTTTAATGACATTTGTCCTTCCATCGTAGGATTTTGAAACTTCCTTTAGCTCAACACGTTTCATTCTTTATTCCTCCTCTTAGTTTGTCGTTTAACTTTAAAATAGAAATAAAATATGAGAAGGTACCATCGGAATGCAGTAGCTGTCATAATAAAAACCATAAAAAAACAAAAGGGTTACGCATGTAAGTCACCTATTCCTTTTTTATGGTTTCTCATTTTCACAGCCTAGTATAATTCCCCTTTTCTTCACTGCTTATCTTACTAATGGAATATAAAGTCTGTATAAATACTATGTATATATTTGTTAATTTTTTGTTTAAATTGTAAATTTTTGTCCTATTTTCATCAGTTATGTAGATAAAGTGAGACTCCATTCGGCGAGGTTCTTTTTTCATTCTTACTGCCCGTTAAAAATGGGATAAAAAAAGCAGTGAAATCTATTAAGATTATCACTGCCAAACTTTAAACTATTCATATTTCACAAAATCATTTAAGATAGCGATTTTAAGTATTAACAGGATTAGAAACCAATCTACAGTCTATTTTGAAGCTCGAAATAAAATCCTCTCAGCTTCAAAAGTTCCTTATGTGTCCCACTCTCAATGATCCTCCCATCTTTTAAAACAAGGATTTTATCCGCTTTTTGGATTGTGTTTAGACGATGTGCAATCACAAAGGTCGTTCTGCCTGACATTAAACGAGTCAACGCCTCTTGAATTCGTAATTCTGTTACTGTATCAATACTACTTGTCGCCTCATCTAAGATTAATATTTTAGGGTCAGCAAGCATTGCTCTAGCGATTGCTAGGAGCTGTTTTTGTCCGTGACTAATTCCATTTCCATCATAGCTAATCATGGATTGATATTGATTTGGAAGCTTGCGAATAAACGAATCTGCATTAGCTAGTCTAGCCGCTTCTTCCACTTCCTCATCCGTTGCATCTAATCTTCCATAGCGAATATTTTCTAGAATCGAACCTTGAAAAAGAAATGTATCCTGTAACACAAAGGCCATTTGTTTTCTAAGGCGATCACGGTTAATTCGATTAATATCAATTCCATCAACAGTAATCACACCAGTATCAGCATCATAGAATCGTGATAAAAGATTGATTAATGTTGTTTTCCCAGCACCAGTTGGCCCAACTAAGGCAATCGTTTCACCTGGAGATGCCTTTATACTAACATGCTCAACAGTTTGTTTGTCCTCTTTCGCTTCATATGAAAAGGAGACATCTGAAAAAACAACCTCTCCTTTTATAGAAGGAAGCTGATCAGAATCAATATTTGCATCTCTTTCTACCTTCTCATCGAGGATATCAAACACCCTTTCCGCTCCCGCAATCGCAGAAAGAAGGGTATTAAACTGGTTAGCAAGGTCATTTAATGGACGAGTAAATTGTCTAGCATATTCAGCAAAGATCACGATGACTCCAATTGTTACCATACCATTAAACGCCAACACACCACCTATCCCAGCAATCAACGCAAAGCTTAGATTGTTTAACATGTTCATAACCTTTGGAATAAAGCCTGATATTGTTTGCGCCCAAAAGCCTGATTGTTTAAGAATGTTACTCTTCTCAATAAAGCTAGCAATCACTTTTTCCTCTTGAGAGAATGCTTTAATCATTTTTTGTCCTGAGATGACTTCTTCAATATAGCCATTAAGCTCCCCTAAGTTTTGCTGCTGCTTCTTAAATAGTGTACCTGTCCGTTTTGTAATCCAATTCATCCCAATGACCATTAATGGAACAATAAGCAAGGTGATTAAAGTTAATAATGGACTTAGCAAAATCATGACCGAAACTGTACCTACTAACGTTAATATACTTGAGAAGATCTGAATAACAGAGCTATTTAACGTGGAGCTAACATTTTCAATATCATTTGTCACACGACTCATTAATTCACCATGCTGTCTTTTATCAAAATAGGAAATCGGAAGCATATGTAGATGGTGAAACAAATCTTTCCTCATTTGATTTACTGTGTATTGTGAAATGCCAATCATCCAGAAATTTTGAAAAAATAATGATAGTGAATGCAAAGCAAAGACGACAACTAGACCTCCCAACAAAAAGATGATACCTTCACTTTCCCGAGTAACAATATATTCATCAATTGTTGTTCCGATTAGATATGGACCAAGTAACCCTAGACCTGAGCTTACCACTACCATAAATAGTACAAATGTAAATTGAGCACGTTTTTCAGATAAATACGCCGATAATCTACGTAATGTTTTGAAGCCATTTTTAACATTTACCTTCTGTTTTTGCTTAGTGTTAATATTCTTTTCTTGGACTGCTATTCTTTCATATTTAAATGGACTAGTTAGTTGCTTTAACATCAGTTAGTTCCTCCATCATCTGAGAGTGATAGATCTTTTGATAAAGAGATGATGTTTTTTGTAATTCATCATGACTACCTTCTGCAATCAAAACACCATCTTCTAGTAGCAGGATTTTATCCGCTTCCCTTGCAGAACTAACTTTCTGAGTAATTAAAAATATCGTACAGGAATAATCACGTAACGCCGTTAACAGTTTTATTTCTGTTTTTACGTCTAATGCACTTGTACTGTCATCTAATAAAAGTAGCTTTGGCTTTCGTACTAATGCTCTAGCAACAGACATTCGTTGCTTTTGCCCTCCTGATAGATTTACTCCTTTTTGACCTATCCTAGTGTCATATTTAGAAGGTAATTTTTCAATCGTTTCATGAATTTGTGCTGCATGGGCCGCTTCGATTATTTCCTCAAAGGACGCATGCTCCTTACCCCACGCAATGTTTTCCTTTACTGAACCGGTAAACAAAACAGCTTCTTGTGGAACAAGGCCGATTTGCCCTCGTAGGCTTTGCATACTAATAGAATCTATAGAGATATCATCAATAAAAATCCTCCCTGAATCTACTTCATAAAGCCGTGGCAGCAGCTGAAAAAGTGATGATTTACCTGATCCTGTTCCTCCCATTACAGCAATTGTTTCACCTGCATTTGCAGTAAATGAAATGTCTTTTAGAACAACTTGATCTGTTCCTGGATATGTAAATGAAACATGCTCAAAGATTACTTTACCATGTAGGAACTTGTGTGGATTTTCATGATTTTCTATATCAATCTTAGTCTCTAAAACCTCTGAAATCCGCGATGCTGAGGCACGAGAGCGTGAAAGAAACATAACAATAAATGAGAACATCGACAAGGCTGAGGTTATTCTAAGTCCATAATTTACAATCGCAACTACTTCCCCTACCTGAACATTGCCGTTTACGACTTGTGCCCTGCCATTCCACAATATAAAAAGAATCGCCATATTCATGATGAACAATAAAATAGGCATCGACGTTTCAATCATTCGTAATGCCGTAACCGTGGAATCTCTTAATGAGTTAGTGGCAAGTGAAAATCGTTTTATTTCATGATCTCTTCTTACATAGGCTTTAACTAATCTCATCCCGATTAAATTTTCGCGTAAAACATCATTTACATTGTCTAACATTGATTGTACTTTCTTAAATAAACGGCTACCCCTTTTCATAATCCAAATAAGCATCATCACAACTACAGGGATAACAAAGGCAAAAACACTTGCTAATACTGGGTTTACGAAAAAAGACATAACCACCGATCCAATAATAAGGAGAGGTGCTCTCAACATGATTCTTAGCCCCATAAATAACGTGTTTTGCAGCTGAGTAATATCATTTGTCATCCGTGTAATAAGAGAGGCTGCTGGAAAACGACTTAAATTTTCAAATGTGAATTGTTGTACTTTAACAAAAATCTGCTTTCTAATGTCAAACCCAAAGCTTTGACTTACGTGTGCAGCATAAAATGAGTTGATCATTCCTGATGCAAATGCAAAAAGTGAAATCCCAATCATTACTCCGCCCCACCGTATGACAACAGATAGATCCTCTTGAAGTATGCCTTCATCAATAATTTTCGCCATTAAAAGTGGATGAAGGAGTTCAACCGCTAATTCAGTAAGCATTAATAAAAGTGCGATCGACATTGAAAATCGATATGGTTTAAGAAATGAGCTAAACTTTAACATATGAGTCCTCCAAGCAATTAGTTGCAGAAAAAAAGATTAATATATAACAATTACTTAAGTACGAAAGTAAGGGTTTTCATTTTTGTAATCATACATCCTAAAGTTCCATTATATTGAAAGTTTTCTTTTTTACTAGTTTACCAGTAAATGAATTGAATGCCGAGCAGAAAGCCTGGTTTTTTTTTACTTATCCCCTATTTAATCCATATGTTATATGGCTTTAAAATATTAAAGCTGTAATCGTCCATTTTTCAAGGAGCGATTACAGCTAATAATTTTATATAGATATACTTACTTTCGTATGAATTCCTTTTCCAGGATGAATCATTGTTAATTCATCTTTTTTGTTTAGTTCATCTGTTTTCGCCATCCATGGCTCCACACAGACAAATCCTTGACCTTCTTCTGACCAGAGAACAATATAAGGAAATTCCTTACCATAATTTATCGTTACTAATTTGTCTATCTCTTCAAGTGAAAAACGAATCGACCTAGTACCACTTTTTAATAGATATGATTCCTTTTGGTCAATGCTGATAACACCCTCTATTCTCTTGTTCTGCATGTCATTATAATCAAGATAATCACTTGCATCAGTATCGATCTTAAGCTGTTTATTCGCTGTTTTAAAATAAGGATGGAAGCCAGCATAAATCGGCATTTCTTTTGTAGATTTATTTTGATAAGTTTGATCAATAATTAATTCATTTTCTCGTAAAATGTATGTAAATACCAATTCGAACTCAAATGGATAGACTGTTTTCGTCTCATCATTGCTTTCAAGCTTTATTTTTATTAAAGCCTCTTCCTCGTAAGTATTTATTTCAACAACTTCCCAAGGCAGGTCACGAGCAAAACCATGGTTTTTCATAGTATAAGTTTTTCCATCCCATTCATATTGTCCATTGGTAAGTTGACCAGAAATTGGGAAAAGAATTGGGATACCGCCTCTAATATTTTTTTCTACATTATGTAATGTTTCCTCATTGATAAATAGTAACTCCTCACCACGAATCCCTAATCTCGTAATAATTCCGCCTCGCTCTGGAACCACTTTTAACCATGAAGAATTGCTTTCATTTCGAAGTTCTATGAATGTCAGCTTTCCTTCTTTGTACTCTTTCATTTTATACATTCCGGTTCCTCCTTGTCTCTTTATCATTTGATTTACGTTTAACTATACAGTTATTTGTTTACCTTATCTAGTTTGGATAAAAGATTGATTCCTATCCTTGATTGAGAATTATGAAATAAGTAATGTTTTTTACAGTTTTGTAAATTTCCTTCTCTTTACTTTGATATTAGATATTCAACTGATATAATTCCATTAGAAACGCATTATCGGTTTCCGATATTGCGTTTCGATATTAAAGGAAGGTGAACGAATGGAAGATAAAGTATTACGAAAGTTGTTTCTTGGATTTATTCATATCCACATCCTTCATCATGCGAAGGAACATCCAATCTTTGGGTTATGGATGCTTGAAGAATTAAAGGAACATGGTTATAACATAAGTGCTGGCACTCTCTACCCTATTCTCCACACTATGGAGTCAGATGGTCTTTTAGTAAGAGAAGATAAAAATGTAGAGGGGAAAATTAGAAAGTATTATTCCACAACTACAAAAGGAAATACAGTATTAGTGGAAGCTAGGAAAAAAGCCTATGAACTTTTCAAGGAAATAAAAACGTAAAAGGAGCTCATAAATGAACCAGAAAAATACAACTTTAAAAACACTTTTTGAAATACTTATCGTTTCTACAAGGCTTGGCTTCACATCGTTCGGTGGACCAATTGCTCACTTAGGGTATTTTCATGAAGAATATATACGTAGAAGGAAATGGATGGATGAAAAAAGCTATGCAGACTTAGTTGCTCTATGTCAATTCTTACCTGGTCCAGCAAGTAGCCAGGTTGGGATCGGGATCGGCGTCATGCGCGCTGGAGTTCTAGGTGGCATCATTTCCTTTATTGGGTTTACACTCCCTTCAGTTCTTGCACTTATTATCTTTGCACTCGTTTTACAAGGGTTAAATATTGGTGATGCTGGTTGGCTACACGGACTAAAGCTTGTTGCAGTCGCAGTCGTTGCCCATGCTATTTTAGGTATGGCTCAAAAATTAACTCCAGACTTAAAAAGAAAAGCAATTGCTTTATTTGCATTAGTGGCAACGCTACTATGGCAAACAGCCTATATTCAAGTAGCAGTTATTTTAATTGCTGCAGTTATCGGATTTTCACTTTATAAACATCATAAAACTGAAGAAGAATCGACCATAAGTTTTCCAATTTCACGTCGCTTTGCAATAATCTGCTTAGCCTTATTTTTTGGATTATTGATTCTACTACCAATATTAAGTGAAATGACTTCAGTTAGTTGGATCGCAATGTTTGATAGCTTTTACCGTTCTGGTGCATTAGTATTCGGTGGAGGACATGTTGTTTTACCTTTGCTTGAGAGAGAATTTGTTCCAACTGGTTGGTTAAGTGAGGAAGCCTTCTTGACTGGCTATGGCGCCGCCCAAGCAGTCCCTGGGCCATTATTTACATTTGCAGCTTATATTGGCGCAGTTATAAATGGCTGGCAAGGTGGGTTATTAGCTACACTAGCAATATTCTTACCAGCATTTCTGCTTATTTTAGGTACATTACCTTTTTGGACAATTTTAAGTAAGAACCCTGCAATGAAAGGAGCATTAATGGGCGTTAATGCAGCAGTTGTTGGGATCTTAATTGCAGCATTTTATCACCCTATATGGACGAGCTCAATTTTAGGACCTATCGATTTTGCTTTTGCTGCGATTTTATTCAGCATGCTTGTTTTTTGGAAGCTTCCACCATGGGTGATTGTAGTATCTGGTGCTGTTGGTGGTTGGCTGCTTTCATTTATATAATATTTAATTTGGATGCTTTGAAGATTAACAGAAAACATCATCTTCCGATAGACTGCCTTTTATTAGTATTTACTAATGAAAGACAGTCTTTTTTTAGCTTTTTCGATCCCGCTCAACTTTTACCTTAGCAATTATGATTATATTTACATTTATTTAACAAAACAAGAACCTTGCGTTTACCTAGTCTTAATAATAAATCAATAGACTAGTAACTACAGGGGGTAGCCAACAAAAGTAAATGTACATATCCTTTCCATTTTTCACTATTCAAGATCAAAACTGAAATTTTACCATTTCTAGGAGGGAACTAAACATGATCACAATCAAAAAAACATTCAGCTTTGTAATCATTTTTTTATTTTTAGTAGCTTGTAGTAGTAATGATTCAGAACCAACAGGGGCTGATGAAGGAACTGAAAATAACGAGCAAACAGCGATTGAAGGAGATTTATCTTTTTATACTTCACAGCCTGACGAAGATGCTCAAAAACTTGTAGATGCATTTAAAGACAAATACCCAGATGTAAATGTAGAGATTTTCCGCTCTGGTACTGAAGAAGTAATAAGTAAAATCCAAGCAGAAAATCAAGCTGGTGAAGTACAAGCTGATGTTTTATTAGTAGCAGATGCTGTAACATTTGAGAATTTAAAAAGCGAAGACCTTCTTCTATCTTATAAATCCGAAGAAACAAGTGAGATTCCGGAAACTTTTGTAGATAAAGATGGAATGTATACAGGAACAAAAGTTATGGCAACGATTTTAGCAGTAAATACAGAAAAGGTTACAGACTTACCAGATTCATGGAATGTTTTAACTACTGAAGAAGCAAAGGGACAAGGTATTATGCCTAGCCCATTATACTCTGGTGCTGCTGCCTATAACCTAGGTGTTTTTACTAGAAATGACGAATTCAATTGGGATTTTTATGAGCAACTAAAAGAAAATGAAGTGATGATTACAGAAGGAAACGGTGCTGTTCAACAAGCTGTAGCAGCTGGAGAAAAATCATATGGTATGGTTGTTGACTTTATTATCGCCCGTGCAAAAGCTGACGGGTCACCAATCGATCTTATTTATCCAAAAGAAGGTGTACCAGTTATTACTGAACCTATTGCAATTATGAAAAATACTAGTAATGAAGCTGCTGCGAAAGCATTCGTAGACTTCGTACTTTCTGAAGAAGGGCAAAAACTAGCAGCAGAAATAGGCTATACACCTATTCGAAAAGGGATAGATGCTCCAGAAGGACTTAAAACAATTGAAGAAATGGACGTTTTAGAAGCAGAATTATCCGAATTATATCAAGCACGTGAAACAGATAAAGAAGAGTTCAGCAGCTTATTTGGTGATCAATAGAATGAAATGAGGCGTCAAGAATGGTTCGTTCAGCAACAAATACGGGGAATCGTCTTTTTATGTATTCCCCTTCTTTTTTGAAAATAATTGGTTTTATTGTCGTTATACTTATCTTTTTTATCCCAATTGTTAGGCTGATCTTTTTAAGCTTTACCTCTGAAAGCGGCTTGAGCTTTGAACACTATTATGAGGTTTTACATAGTCCTGTGACCTGGAGAACACTCTTTAATACCTTTATAATCGTTACCGGCTCTACGATTCTTTCAGTTGTATTAGGTTTGTTAACAGCCTGGTTGGTCGCTTATACAAATATTCAAAATAAAAAGCTATTGCAGGCTTTTATTTTTTTACCCTTTGTCATTCCTTCCTACATAACAACTTTAGCCTGGACGCAATTTATGGGGGGCAATGGACCAGTCGCTAAACTATTAAATAGCATACCAGGCAACTTAGAACCTATTAATTTATATAGTCTATCAGGAATTATTCTAGTAATGGGATTTTCTCATTACCCTTTAGTGTATTTGCTAACAATTAGTGTACTTAGAAAAATCCCAAGAGAACTTGAAATGGCTGCTAAAGTTTCTGGTGGTTCGAGATTCACTTCATTTCGAAAAGTCACGATGCCACTAGCACTTCCAGGGATTGCAAGTGGTGGGTTATTAGCCTTTCTTGCAAGCCTTGATAACTTTGGAATCCCTGCTTTTTTAGGAATTCCCGCTAACATCCGTGTCCTAAGCACCTATATTTATGAACAAATCATCGGATTCGGCCCTTCAGCTTTTGCAAAAGGAGCTACACTATCTGTTATTTTAGGGATTTTTGCTATCATTGGCACGCTCATTCAATGGCTGTTACTTAGGCGTTCAAGGCAATTTGAAACATCAAGAGAAGACCAGGAACCTCGCATTATTCTATCTACGAAAAAACGAGTAATAATTGAAGGTGGGTTATGGTTTTTCTTAATTTCAACAAGTCTTATCCCCCTTTTATCTATGGCTTCTACATCATTAATAAAGGCATACGGATTAGATTTTTCATTTCAAAATATTAGTTTTAAACATTATGAATTTATTCTATTTTCTAGCACCAAAACACAGGAATCTATTCAAAATAGCCTAAAACTTGCGTCAATCGTCACACTAATAGGCTTATTCGTTGGTACATTGATTGCCTATTTACGTGTTAGACAACCTTCTTTTTTCAATAAAACGATAGAAGGTATGATTAGTATTCCATATGCTCTTCCTGGGACTGTTTTGGCATTAGCTATGATCTTCACATGGTTAGAACCCCTACCTGGCTGGAACCCTGGTATATATGGGTCAATTTGGATTATGTATATCGCTTATTTCACAAGGTTTCTCATACTGCAAGTTAGAGGAAGTGTAACATCTCTTTTACAGATAGATGTATCAATGGAAGATGCAGCTAGGACAAGTGGGGCTTCTTCTTATATTAAGTGGAGGAAGATTCTGATTCCACTCATATTACCAGGTGTATTAAGCGGGGCATTTCTTGTGTTTCTGACTGCCTTAACTGAACTTACTGTATCGTCCCTGTTATGGTCTAGTGGTTCAGAAACAATTGGTCTAGTAATTTTTAATTTTGAACAGGCCGGCTATACAACACATTCAACCGCTTTTTCTACCATTATTTTATTACTTATCCTCGTAGGATTTTTAGCTATTTTCCTCATTCAAAAGCTTTGGGAAAGAAAGGTGTTACATAATGGCAACAGAGATTAAAAATATATCTAAGTTTTTCGGAAAAACACAAGCATTAAAATCAATAAACTTATCGATTAAAGATGGTGAATTTATTGCAATACTCGGACCATCTGGATGTGGAAAAACAACATTACTTAAACTATTGGCTGGATTTGATTCACCTACAGATGGGATTATTATGATTGATCATCAATGTGTAAGTGAGAATAACAATTCAACACCTCCAGAGAAACGTAATATTGGTATGGTATTTCAGTCATTTGCATTATGGCCGCATATGACCGTAAAAGATCATATAAAGTTCCCTTTGCTTCACCATCAATTTTTAGCAAACGATCTAAAAAACAACATTGAAAAGAGAATTGATGAGGTTTTAAACATTGTTGATCTACAAACATATGCAAATAGAATGCCACATGAATTATCGGGTGGTCAAAAACAGCGGGTTGCATTAGCAAGAGCGATTGCTCCAAAACCAGCCCTGCTTCTAATGGATGAGCCTTTAAGCAGTTTAGATGCAGAATTAAGAATGGAAATGAGAAGGGAAATACAAAGTCTCCATAGAATTGCTGGTGCCACAATTGTTTATGTGACACATGATCAAGAAGAAGCCCTTGCAATGGCAGATCGAATTGTTGTTATGAACAATGGACAAATTCAACAAGTAGGTACTCCAAGAGAAATATACCGTAATCCGAATACTGAATTTGTAGCCAAATTTGTAGGTAAAGCAAATCTTATTCATGGAAAATGGTTGAATGAGGTTACATTCAAGCCTGATTCAATTACGATCCAAGCAAATTGGATGAATATTGAAGTCTCAGCAGATTTAAGAGTTAAAAATCTTTGTCCAATTAGGCCAGAGCAATTCTCTTTATCCTATACAGGCGAAGGGATTGAAGGTGAAATTATGAATGTCCAATTTCAAGGAAAGGAAATCCATTATACTGTAAATATCGGTTCTGACCTCATCGCCATTCATGAGGATTCTCAAAATAGACCTTTTTATATTGGTGATAAGGTATACATTAATTTAAACCAGAGAAATAATGTACCCTCCCTAATCACTATATAACGTAGATAGAGCTTGTAGATCCTGTGAAAAATAGACAGATCTACAAGCTTTTTTGTCCCATAAAAACAATAAGAGATCGATCCCTTAACATCTAATTTTCACTTTTAACCTAATATTCTCATAATTCACTTGAATTTTTTCCTGCAAATGACAATAATATGACTATTAGAGTATTTCGATGATCGAAACAACTACTTACTACGAGGGAGAAGAATATACTATGTCAACTGCTTCTATTCCAAAGCAACCCGCACCCTACCAAAAAGATACAGGAACTGTCTATAATATATTATTTATTATTGGCCTCTGTCATCTTTTAAACGATAGCATCCAATCTGTTATTCCTGCAATGTTCCCAATTTTAGAAAAATCAATGGGCCTCACCTTTACCCAGCTTGGTCTGATCGGATTTGCGCTCAATATGGTATCCTCTGTCATGCAACCCGTTGTAGGGCTGTATACAGATAAACGCCCGATGCCATACGCTCTTCCGATTGGATTAACGTGCAGTATGCTCGGTGTTTTAGGATTGGCATTTGCACCATCCTTTTTGACAATCCTGCTTTCCGTAGTATTTATCGGTTTAGGGTCAGCTGTATTTCACCCAGAGGGTTCGCGAGTGGCCTATATGGCTGCAGGCGATCGGCGCGGCTTGGCACAATCCATTTACCAGGTTGGCGGTAACAGTGGTCAGGCACTTGCCCCGATTATTACAGCATTAATTCTTGTACCACTTGGTCAATTTGGTGCGATCTGGTTTACGATTGTAGCAGCACTTGCAGTTGCATTTTTGATTTATATCGCAAACTGGTATTCTAACAAATTAACAGATATAAAATCTACAACAAAATCAAAACCAAAAGCCCAAGCGAAAAATCAATCATTTTCTAAAGCTATTAGGAATGCACTATTAATCATTATTTTTCTTATTTTTGCTCGTTCTTGGTATGTAAGTGCTATTTCAAACTTTTATACATTTTATGCAATTGAAAAATACGACTTAACAATTGCTGGATCACAAGTGTATATTTTTTGCTTTTTATTAATGGGTGCAGTTGGTACATTTATTGGTGGACCATTAGCTGATAAATTCGGGAAGCGAAACGTCATTATTGTCTCCTTACTTGCAACAGCACCACTCACTCTATTATTACCATTTGTCGGTTCTACTTTTTCTCTTATTGTATTAGCACTAATTGGATTAATTTTAATGTCCAGCTTTTCGGTAACAGTTGTTTACGCTCAAGAACTTGTTCCTGGAAAAATTGGTACAATGTCAGGTCTAACAGTAGGGCTAGCCTTCGGTATGGGAGCAATCGGCTCGGTTGCGTTAGGCGCTATGATTGATTTTATCGGCTTAACACCTACTATGATTGGTGTCGCACTATTACCTTTAATTGGAATTCTAGCATTTTTATTACCAACAGATCGAAAATTATCTGAGTGGCAACAAGAGAATTAATAGAATAATAGGAAAAAACTTCCGGAAAATTTAATCTATTTGTAACCTAAACAGCCCCCTTTCTATGTTATAACTAATAAGACGAGAAAGGGGTTGCTTTATGCGAGCTTTAAAGCGAACGCTTGCCACACTTGGTATCCTTCTATTATCATTACCTATTTCTTATGTGGCAAACGCAGAATCTACTAAAGACACTTTAAATAGTGCTGAAGAACAGCTAGAGCAGAATCAACAAACCATTCTTCAAAAGGAAAAAGAACAGCAAGCTGTTCATGAAGAAGTTAAAAGCATTCAAGAAAATGTACAAGCTTTAGAAAGTGAAATTTCACAAAATCAACAAAGCATGGCACAAGTTGAAGGTAAAATTAAAGAAATTCAACAAATTATCCAACAAAAAAAAGAAGAGATTGTTCTCTTACAGGACAAGGTGTATGCGCGTGAAGGAATTATGGAAAAGCGTCTAGTCGCTCTCCAACACCACGACCATACAACAATTGTGATTGAAACACTTATCAACTCTGAAAGTATCGGAAATTTCTTTGAGCGTGTTGGCGCAGTTACTACACTATTAAATGCCGATAAAAAAATATTAGATGAACAAGAAGCTGACTTAAAGCAAATTGAGGAAGATAAACAAGAAATCGATAAACAAGAACAACTCCTTATTAGTCAGCAAGCAGACCTTGAAACCCAAAAGGCAAACCTTGAAGAAAATCGTGTAAAAAGAAATCAAGCACTAGTTGCGATGCAGGATAAATATACAAAGCTAGCATCTGAAATTAGTATTGCCGAACAGAAAAAAAATAATATCCAATCACAAATAAAAACGATTCAATCTCAGATTGAAAAAGAGGAAGCTTCTGCAAAAGCGAGAGCAATTGAACTTGCTAAAGCTAAAAAAGCGAAAGAAGAAGCTGCTGCTGTAGAAGTAGCTGTTGCACCTCCTCCTTCAACTAAAAATAAATCAACTTCTACTTCTAACAAAAGTGAAACACCTAATACAAATAATAAAGAAATGTACGTTACTGCAACAGCCTATAGCCACGAGGATACAAAAAGCGACCTAACCTATTTAGGATATAATATTAAAAAGAATCCTAACATGAAGCTTATTGCTGTTGACCCTGGTGTAATCCCGCTTGGATCAAAAGTTTGGGTAGAAGGTTATGGAACTGCTATTGCCGGTGATACTGGTGGTGCAATTATTGGCCATAAGATCGATGTGTTAATGCCTTCAAGTGCACGAGCAAAGCAATGGGGACGTAAAACAGTGAAAATTATTATTTTAGATTAATTAGTGTTACTTTCAATATAAAGGATAGATAAAATCAGATAATATCTGTTTTATCTATCCTTTTATCGTTTGTCTAATTATTCTACCTCTAATTTTGTTCTATTTGAATGAATTTGCAAATATTGAAAAAGGTTTGTTATCCATTTAGAGATTAATGCAATTATGATGTATCCAAAAAATAGGTGTAGATAATTCACTCCTTTGCTTAGTTGCAAAAGATTGTGTTCAACAGACAAGGGCCTAAAAACAAACGATATAAAAACAATCAAAAATAGAGTATATAAGTAGAAGTTTTTATATTTATTCATTGTCCATTGGTATACAAAAATAAACATCACTGGTACTAATGATGTATCTATTCCAAAATTGATCGGAAGAAAAGGAATGGCTTTATATGGATATCCCAAATAGTTATATCTGGTTGCAATGGCATCTAAATATACTGTCCAAATATGAATATTGAAGCCATAAAAACCCAATTGGAATGCCTTTTTTCTGTCAATAAAATAATAAAGGAAAATTAAAGGAATAATAATCATTCCAACATTAAACCAAAATTGCCAGGTATCGAAAGAAGAGTAATCATTCCAATAATCAATCCATTGATTTGCAAGCTTTTCCTGGGTCTCTTTTAATTCTTGCAGCTGCTTACTTTGTTCAGGAGGAATTGTAGACTTCATTTACTCACCTCTACTATTTTTTTTACTTTATCCATTAAATAAAAAACCTATTCATTTAGAGGATGACTTTTGTTTGCGTTATCCCCCTCTTGCAAAAATTTAAAAGGAATACTTCAACCACAACTAAGTTATCTTAAGAATATACAAATTTAAATAAAGGAGATGATAACTTGGATAGAAGAAACTTACATTCTGAGGTAACTCCTCATCCTGATGGAAAAAAGGAATCGATTATAAATGATTCATTAGCTACATCAGGTTCGCAACTTGGAATAAAGCTGGATGCCGATCCAGAGTTTACTCAAGAAAAGAACCCGTTTGATCATCAATTTAAAACAAATCCAACTATGGCTCCATTTGAAAAGCTAATGAAGGGGAAAAAAGTGGAAGAATAAAGTGAGGTGATGACTGAATGTCAGATTGGAATGAACAAGCTGCACCTAATAACAATTTACCAGCTAAAAGTATTCGTTCCTCAAAAATGCTATTAAGTAGGCAGAATACTTTTAAAGGTAGATCATTAAAAAATTCTACTGAAAACAATAGGTAACATCTAAAAAAGGCTGACTCACTCAGCCTCTTTTATTTTGATTAAACTGGTAAAACGATATCAATTACGGTTCCTTTCCCGACTTTACTTGAAATATTCATCTTACCTTTGTGATTTTCGATAATATTGAAACTAATCATAAGTCCCAACCCAGTTCCATTTTCCTTCGTTGAATAAAATCGTTTACCCAATCGTTCAAGTTCTTCCTCTGGGATTCCTTTCCCTTCGTCAATAAAAGAGATGTGAACATCATTATTTAACCTCTTAACCTTTATGTACATTTTTCCTTCTATTTGCATTGCTTCAATTCCATTTTTCAAAATATTAATAAACACTTGTTTTAATTTATTCTCCTCACAGCTAATATTTAACTTTTGTACTTCATGGTCGATCTCAGTTATGATCTCAATGTTATATAAGATTGCTTGTGTATTTACAATTGTTACGACAGTCCTTATTAAGGATAATAGATGACTGGGTTGAAAAACCATCTCCTTAGGCTTGGATAAAAGCAACAATTCTCCTACAATTAAATTAATTCGATTAATTTCTGACAGCATAATATTATTGTATATCTCTCTATTTTTCTCTGTTCCTGTAGAAAGCTGTAAAAAACCTTTTAAGCTTGTCAAAGGATTTCGAATTTCGTGTGCAATACCTGCAGCAAGCTCCCCAAGAACTGAAAGCTGTTCAGAATGCTGGAGCTTCTTCTCACTTTCAATATATTCACTAATATCCTTTATTACATAACATATCCTACCATTTAGTTCATTAGAGCGGACACTACTAATGAGTTCTATATCTAGCACTCTGCCATTTATACAATTTATCTTCCCTTTTATACTTAACTGAGCATGTTGAAAATTTTCGACATGTAAAGAATTATTCCCTCGTTCTAGAAACGTTATAAACTCATTGACAGCCCTTCCAATTAATTCATATTTATCTTTTGCACCAAACATGAATACTGTAGCTGTATTCAAATCTAGAAGTTTCTCATTGTCTGTTATTATGATAGGCAATGGGATATCATCTAAAAAAACTTTCTGTGCCATTTTAGACCTCTGTCTACTCCTATCAATTATAAGAACCAATTGTATAACCATGATTATGGCAATCAAGATTGCAATAGAAATTTGTATTTGAAGTAATAAACTAACTATACCTATCAATCCAATCGAGCAAGTTGAAATAATAATAAACTTATCTTGATCCTGAAGCAATTTTCTCAACAGCATAAAGTACCTCCTAGGTTCATCTATTTAAGAACATGACTTACTATATAAAATTTGCGTTCTTTGCTTGCTTCGAGATGGGATCGAAGGCTTGTTCCTCCTCACTACTATTCATTATTTTTAATGAGAATAAAAAAGGCCTAACCCCTAATTAATATTAGAGGCTAGGCCATATGTGACTTTCATCATCAAAAGATGACTTCTTCACAGTATTTACCTATTATGTATAATAAAGCTCATTAAGGATTTATCATCCTTAAGATTCCAATCAATAAAAATATCAACAACTCTTTGTTTCAACAATTCATCAAATTTACCATTACGATGAAAATATTTCTTTTCAAGCTCATCCTTTACCACTCTAAGCTCTTCATCAAATCCTTTCGAAATGAGAGCCTTTTCGATTGGAACTAAGATTCCTTTTCTCTCTACTAGTAGAATCTGTCTAGATAAAGGATAAAGAATAATTTCATCAGGTACCTTTTGAACAAGTGCACTGAGTCTAGAAATCTCTGCTTCAAACTCATTAGTGTCTAGCTGGATGTGTTCATTGTCTTGAATTATTGGATTATTTAAGACGAACATTAAGATTCCTGAATTATTCGGGATATTCCAATCGTGGTAGAAATCGCAGACTTCTGTTTGTATCGTTACTTGAATGACACCCTTTAATTCTTCCAATACAGACTTAATAATAGCTATTCTAATTAGATCTATAATATCATTTTGTCCTTGGCTTAATAAAACTTCTTCCATCGGCGACAGAAATCCACGGATATAGATCACTAAATGCTTTTGGTTTACTGTAGCCTGACACGATTGAGGTCCTCTTCCGAACTTTTGCCTTAGCAATTTGCTCGTGTACCCGCTAATATAACTTAATTGGTCCTGAATTTGCATAGAAACACTTCTTTCAAATACGGGAACCGAAAATAATTAATGCCTATAAAGCATTAACCATGTTTATGGTATCATAGGAACTTATTTACAGTAAAGTAGTTTTGTGTTCCTATTTTACGTTAATTATGCCGTTTCCCTTTTTATAGTAAGTGTTTCTTTAACTTAGCTTTTTTATAATGCTTTTTGAGAGAAAAATTTTTGTCTAGAAATATTAGAACTATCACTACTTACTCCAGATGATATAGCATTTGTCATTTTACATAAAAAATGATTGTACCGCGATCACGTTCATAATCCAGTATAGTAAATATATCTTCAATAGAGGTATTCAAGCATGTTTCAAACAAACGTTTGTTTTTTCTATAAGTCTTTTTTACCTCATTACACCAATCGAGCAGTAAATCATCGTACCCTTTCGTATAGAGAACATGTTCAATTCGCGACTTAAAACCGGAGTATTCTATATAGTAGATAGAAGGTGTGGCATTCACAATATTTATTTGATCTGGTAGTTTATGTACCTCTGAACATATTTTTTGAATTTCACTATACATTTGATCAGACTTTAGAGCAAAATTGTTTAAATGAAGAGCCGACTCTTTTCCTAATAACAATATTCCAGTATTATGATGAAAATCCCAATCATGTTGTATTGAAGTAAAGACAATCCCTAATACTTTCTTTATTTCATCCTTTACCACGTCAAAAATTGATTCTACAACAACTGAACGAGTTTTATAAGCTAAATGAAGTTCATTCTTTTTAAGTAAAACCTCTTCAGCTGGTGTAATAAAATGCTTCATATAAATAAACATTTTATCGTTTGTGAGTGATGTAAAGCAGGTTGCTGGCCCCTTGCCAAAATTTTTTTTTAAAACCTTACTAATATAGCTGTTTAAATATGTGACATCCTCATGATTGTTCCTCGTTTTTATCATATATCCAATTCCCCCAATCCTATCCACAAAAATACAGGACACAAATCTAAGTGCATTTTTAGCCTTTAGATAGCTTCCTAAGAAAGCAAAAATGGCCTAACCTCAAAAGATGAAGTTAGGCCACGGATAGACTTATTTTAATTCTTCCATTTACCAATGTATTATTTGATTTTTATAGTTACATAGATATTAATGTCCTATGATTGTTTAAATAGATTGATTAGCGATAAATATTAATGACTGCTAGACATTAATCGACATTATTTTATCATACTTCACTATTGAACACAAATGTCAGTTTTTGTTAATGGAAGCTATCAATTAGGACATTTAAAAATATGTTATCCAAACCTAACATCTTAAATCTCATTTTAATAATACCCATTTTAATAAAAGGCGAAACTTAAATTTATGAGTGACTTTTAATTAATTGAAAAATTTCTTCCTTTGTTGGCAAAGCAGAGATGGCTCCCTTACCAGTTGTCGTTAAAGCACCACTCGCATTAGCATATGAAAGAATATCCTGATTTTCTTCCTGTAAGATCGTACTTAATCGAGACACAGTTGCGTTTTTTTCTAATAATTTATATAAAAAACCACCGATAAATGCATCACCTGCTCCTGTTGTATCTTGTACAGAAACACGATAGCCAGATGAACGATAGCATTCTCCATTAACATAAAGATCTGCACCTTCAGAGCCTCTAGTAAAAATAACTCCTTTTACATCTCCTACAAATAATGATTGAATGGCTTCTGCTTCATCATTCAATCCCGTAATAAACGCTAACTCTTCATCTGAAATTTTCACAATATGCGCCTCAGGGATAAACTGAAGAATCGTTTTACGACAATCTTGAGGATCCTCCCATAATGGTAACCGGACATTTGGATCAAAGCTAATGATTGCACCTTTTTCCTTAGCCGAACGAATTGCCTTTATGTGAGCTTGCTTCATAGGGCTTTCTACTAAATCAACCGAACAAAAGTGAAGAATATCTCCAGCACCAAACCAGCTCTCGTCAATCTCCTTCTCATTTAAGAGTAGGTCTGCAGAAGGCTTTCGATAGAAGGAAAAGTCCCTTTCCCCATCCTCTTTCAATGAAACAAAGGCTAATGCAGTGTTTGCTTCTTTTGTTCTGAGCACATGTTCAGTATTTACGCCAACATTGTTTAATGTCTCTACTAAAAAATCACCAAAGCCATCCATACCAAGCTTTGTAATCATTGAAGCTTTTCCCCCAGCCTTTGCCACTGCTGCTGCAACATTTGCAGGTGCTCCACCTGGTGCTCGTTCAAACGAAACCACATCTTTTAAGGCCTTACCTTTTTGTTCTGGAATAAAATCTATTAACACTTCACCTATCGAAAATAACCCCGCCATTACCATTCACCTCTCCTTTATATATCCCATTTTTCAGCAATGAAAGTTACACTACCTCCATTTGCAAAAAAACGAATTTCATCACTATCTGATCTAGGGAAAATTCTACTTGTAAATACTTCTTCACCATCATTTACAAATATCTCAACCGAAGAAGTATCAACAAACAAATGAAATTTCATTTTAGTTCCTTCTACTGAGCATTGTCGGCTTGTACCAAAACTTTCCCCGACAGGATCACCTGACATACTTCTGTCTAACACAATTTTTTTCGTATTTGCATCATACTTCAAAACCGTTTTCTCATCATCTTTAGCACGAAATTCAATTCCAAATACTGTTGCGTTATTATCAGTAATCTCAAAAATCAGCTCGTAAGCTATGCCATTAAAAGCTTTCATTGTTTCATTTGTAATGGTAGCTTCCAATACACTCTTATCCTTACGTAGCTTTGTTAGTTCTTGTGCAGGCTGCTGCAATAACCTCCCATCTTTAACCTTTAACTCTCTTGGAAGTGTTAAGCAATGGGCCCAATCATGTTGATCTGTTGGATATTCAATCTCAGGAAGACCCATCCAGCCTACTAAAAGTCGCCGACCATCTGGAGAAAGCGTCGTTTGAGGTGCATAAAAATCAAAGCCGCGGTCAAGTTCATGAAAATCACCATGTGAAAATGAGAGAGTGTCTAAATCTAGCTTCTGACCAATTAAATAACCGGATTGGTAAATATTTTGATAATGATCACCTTTTGGCTTAAGCCCTTGTGGTGAAAAGACAAAAACTCCCTTTCCATCTAAATCAAAGTAGTCAGGACATTCCCACATATATCCAAAATCTTCATATTCTGTTTTCATTTCACCTAATAACGTCCAGTCTGTAAGATTCATTGATTGAAAGAGTACAGAACAGCCCGTATTATTCTCCCTTTGAGCACCTATTACTGCATAAAATAAGTCACCAGATTTCCATACCTTTGGATCCCTGAAATGATCTGTATATCCTTTAGGAACTTCGGGTATTACAGGAGATTGCAGCTTTTTAATCTCACCTTGCTTATTCATAACAGCAATAACTTGATATGGATGACGCTCCCACAGTTCATTTCGGGTATTACCTGTATACATTAAATATAACTCATCTTTGTGCTCAATTGCACTACCAGAATACGCACCATGGCTGTCATAATCTTGGTCTGGCTTAATGGCTATCCCTACATTTTCCCAATGAACCAAATCCTTGGACTTTGTGTGATACCAATATTTTAACCCATGAACAGGACCAAGTGGGAACCATTGATAAAATAAATGGTATTCACCATTGAAAAATGAAAATCCATTCGGATCATTTAATAAACCAGTTTCAGGTTGAATATGATAGTTCTGTCTCCATTGACAGCTATTCACTTTCTTTTTTATTGTTTCAAGTGTTTCATGACTAACATCTTCAATTCTGCGATATCTCATCTCTGTTGTCCATTCCATAGCTAACAATCACCTCAAATTTTTGAATAAATAGGTTCTGTTAAACTTAGTTGTTGATTTACGCTTTGGCGATCGCTTTCCGCGGGCGGTCCGGGAGCCTCCTCGGTGCCTTGTACCTGCATGAGTCTCCCTTGAACTCGCACTCCCGCAGGAGTCTCACGTATCCGTTCCAATCCAACCAACAAAGTGCCAAAATCAACAGTGAGCTTTAACAGAGCCATTAAATAAAAGCAGGAGAATCTTGTGGATTCCCCCCTAACCTTTATTAAGCTTGTTTTTTCGCCGCTCTTTTCCCCAATATATAAGTCACGATAAATGCTACCGCACATGATATAACCATACCAATTACATAAAATGTAATAGTACCTGGTTTAATTGAAATAACCCCAGGAAGACCTGCAGCTCCCAATGCAACTGCTTTAACATGAAATAATGCTGTAAAGCCTGATGCGACTGCTGCTCCGACAATCGCTCCAATGAACGGGTAGCGTAGTTTTAAGTTCACACCAAACATCGCTGGTTCCGTAATACCTAATAATGCAGAAATACCTGCAGCTGAAGCCACACCTTTTACTTTTGCATCACGAGTAATTAGTAACACGGCAAGTGTTGCTGCCCCTTGTGCCACATTTGACATCGCAGCTACAGGGAAGATGAAAGAACCACCAGTTTTTGCAATATCAGCTAATAATAGTGTTTCAACTGCAATAAAGCTATGGTGCATACCTGTAATTACAATTGGTGCATAGGCTAAACCGAACAAAGTTGCTCCGATAAATCCTGTTGAATCATATAACCAAATAAGCCCATCTGATAAAAGGTTTCCAGCAGTTCGTGTAATAGGGCCAACCAATGTAAATGTTAGTAATCCAGTAATAAAAATAGATAATAGCGGTGTTAATAGATTATCTAGTGAAGAAGGTGTAATTTTTCGTAAATTCGTTTCAATTTTCGCTAAAATAAAGGATGCTACTAAGACTGGTAAAACTGTACCTTGATAACCGATCTTTGCAATCTCATATCCAAAAATATTCCAATACGGAATTTCACCATTTGTTAATGCTGCACCATATCCCCAACCATTTAATAAGTCTGGGTGAACCATCAACATACCAAGTGTTGCTCCTAAATAAGGATTCCCGCCAAAACGCTGTGTTGCTGAAAACCCAATTAATATCGGTAAAAAGACAAATGCTGCATTTGCAAATGTATTAATTAGTGCTGCTAAATCTACCATCCCAGGATTTGCCTCAACAAGTGATATCCCGTCAATAAACAAGTCTTGTGCTGTTAAAAGGTTGTTAATCCCCATCAGTAAACCACCAGCAACAATCGCTGGAATAATCGGGACAAAAATATCTGACAGCATTTTTACAAAACGCTGAAGCGGATTCATTTTCTTAGAACCAGCACTACTAACATCTTTTGTTGACATTTCTCCTAAGCCAGTCAACTTTGACAGCTCCTTGTAAACATTGTTTACAATACCTGATCCTAAAATGATCTGGTATTGACCGCCTGTTGAAAATGTCCCTTTTACAAGATCCATTTCATCTAACTTTGCTTGGTCAACCTTTCCCTCATCATGTAAAACGAGACGAAGTCTTGTTGCACAGTGAGCAGCAGCAGAAACATTCTCTTTCCCCCCGATCGCTTCTAATATCTCTTTTGCATTTTGCGGATAATTCATTTTTTATCACCCTTTACAAGTATTAACGGAACCGGTTCCTTTTATCTTCAAAAAAACTTGGTACCGGTTCCAATTCATTCAAAATTTAAAACCGGTATTGGAACCGGTTTCTTATATTATATAAACTTCATATCAGACTGTCAACGCTATTTCGTAGAATAATGTCGAAATTCGAAACTGTCACTTTAGCAACCTCTTCACCATTAACTAGTTTCACAATCTTTTTTGCAGCAAGCTCGCCCGCTTCTTGGTAGAAAAATTTAGCAGTCGTAATACCTGGGTGAATAACTTCTGTTACCTCATATCCCCCAAACCCTGTAATCGACAAATCTCGTGGTACATTTAATCCTTCCATCTGAGCAGCCTTTAGGATACCAAGAGCAATATTGTCGGTTGCACAAACAAATATTGAAGGTTTGTACGCTTCCATGATAGAAGGGAATTTTTTTATTGCTTCCTTTAAGTTAAAGCTTGTTTCAAAATAGGTAACCTCGCATTCCTTTTCTTCCTGAATAGCCTTTTGGAAGCCGCGCTTTCTCTTAACTCCAACCGCAATATCATTCTCTGTCACACCAACAAAAGCAATTTTCCGATGACCTTGGCTAAGAACATACTTTCCAATCTCATAACCTGCTGTTTCATCATCATGGATTAAACTATAGCATTGCTCATGTTGCTGTCCGACTAACAAGACAGGTACATCTACTTTTTGAAATGCGTCTAAATGCTCATCTGTTATTTGTGTTGCCAATAATATAATCCCTGCAATTTTTTGATTCTCCAGGCTATAAATACTTTCAATTTCGCGGTCTAAGTTTTGACTTGTATTGGATATAAGCAGCTGATAGCCTTGTTCTCTTAATTCCTCATCAATTCCTATCAAGGTCTGTGTAGCTGCATAGGAATTAAGCCTAGGCACAATCGTACCAATAATATTTGTCTTCTTCGCTTTTAAACTACGTGCAAATGTATTTGGGACATAACCTGTTTCTTTAATCACGCGCTCTAGTTTTAATCTCGTAGCTACACCAACAGATCCACCGTTCAAGTACCTTGAAACTGTACTCTTCGCCACTCCTGCTAGCTTCGCGATCTCTCCAATTGTCATTTCTTTCACAACTCCACTTTTATATGCTTGTTATCAAGTATACACGAAATGGATTTTACAATAACAGATGTTCGTGAACTATTTAAGTATAGATTCATGAAAATAAAGACGAAAAGTTAACAAAATAATGGGTCCGTTTTCTGGTGCTTTCTTATTAATCGGTGAAGATTAGTAAAGATGGGATTTGAAATAATCGAACAAATGTTCTATAATGTATTTTAAGAATATGCTGTTTTCGTAAACTATGTTGCTATTTACCAAGAAGTACGGTGTGGTTGATTTGCGCTCCAGTTGCTCGCTTTCCGCTCCAATCAACCTGAAATAGTTTTTTAAAAGCAACAAGCTCTTAGAAAAGAACCTAAGAATAAAATATCTATTAATATGATTGCGGGGGAATTATATATGTATGTAACAATTTCAGACTTCATAAAAGAATGGGACAAGGAAGCCATATTAACTCAAAACGTGTTGGATGGTTTGACAGATGATTCGATAAAACAACAAGTTTATCCAGAAGGTCGTACTTTAGGAAGAATTGCGTGGCATTTAACAACAAGCATTCCAGAGTATTTAACTCATTTCGGATTGGAGATGAATGCAGTAGAATATTTAGAAAGTGTCCCAACCTCAGCCAAAGAAATTGCTGAAACCTTTAAAAATATAAATTCTACTGCCTCTCAAGCCATTGAGCAACAATGGACAGATGAATCTTTAAAGAATGTGCAAAATGCATTTGGAAGAGAAGAATCAAATGCGCAAATTTTAATGGGACTTATCAAGCACATTGTTCATCATCGTGAACAAGTTACTATTCTTATGCGTCAAGCAGGAATAAAACCTTTTGGGGTTTATGGACCACCAAAAGAAGATTGGATTCATTTAGGTATAGAAAATCCACCACTTTAATAAGAAACCTTTATCACCATAAAATGCAAAAACTCGCCAAAGTTAAGGCAAGTTTTTGCATTTTATAAACCAATAGCTATGTCAATACGGTTGTGTCATTTCAACTTTAAATTTCAAAAAAGCACCTTAAAACGGAACCTTTAATTAACAAAACCTAGCGATTTAAATTCAACTTTATATCGTTCTGTCTTATTACACTGGAACAGCTACAAAAAATTCATTATAAAGTGCTTGTACTGCACGTTTTTCCTGAGGCTCTTTAACTCCAAACATCATGCTTACCTCTGAAGAGCCTTGATTGATCATTTCAATATTTACACCTGCATCTGCAAGTGCTTTGGAAGCTCGAGCTGTTGTTCCTACATTGTGGCGCATTCCTTCTCCAACGACCATAATTAGTGCTAGGTTATGCTCGATAATCACTTCATCTGCTTGTAATTCTGTCATTATCCGTTCAGTTATTGCTTCTTCAATTCTGTTATCCATTTGATTTTGTCTTAAGATAACAGTTATGTCATCAATTCCAGAAGGCACATGCTCATACGTTAAACCATTATCCTCTAAAATTTGTAGAAGTTTTCGACCAAAGCCGATTTCTCTATTCATTAAATATTTGCTGACATAAATACTGCAAAAGCCTTCGTCACTCGCAATACCAATAACGGGACCATTTGAATTTGCGCGTTCATTTACAATTAGTGTCCCTGGAGCAGATGGATTGTTTGTATTCTTTACATTCACTGGGATTCCGGCACGGAACGCTGGAATTAGGGCTTCATCATGAAAGACCGAAAAACCAGCGTATGAAAGCTCGCGCATTTCGCGATATGTTAGCTCTCTGATTTCCTTTGGATTCTGTACAATCGTAGGATTTACTGAGTATACAGCGTCTACATCTGTAAAGTTTTCATATAAATCGGCTTTAATTCCATTAGCAAGAATTGATCCAGTAATATCAGATCCACTCCGTGAGAAGGTTAAAACATCTCCACTTTTACTGTAGCCAAAAAATCCTGGAAAGACGATAATTCCTGAACGGTCACGTAGCTTATATAAATTTTCATAGGATTCAGGTAAGACTTGTGCGTTACCTGGTTCATCAGATACTAATAAACCAGCCTCCTTTGGACTAACATACTGTGCGTCTACACCGCTATGCTGAAAATAAGCAGCAATGAGCTTTGCATTATTATCCTCACCACTTGCCTTTACTGCATCTAAATAGCTTTCTGGTTTACTTTTATCTCCATTAAGTAAATTCTTTAAATCACTGGAAATCGTCTCAACGACATCTAAAGAAATCGCTAATTCCTTAGCAATGCTTGCATACCTCTCAATGATTACTTCAAAAACTTCCCCAGCATCTTCATTTGCTAAGTGCTTTTCCGCACATTCTATTAGTAAATCTGTGACTTTAATATCATCTGAATAACGTTTTCCAGGAGCAGAGACAACGACTACCTTTCTCTCTGGGTCTGACACAACGATTTGTAGAACCTTTTTAAGTTGTTCTCCAGATGCTAAAGAAGAACCCCCAAACTTTACGACCTTCATTTCCACAACTCCTACTATTTAAAATTTTCAGTCAAATTTTAGTTTTTATTATCTCTTGTTTTCACTAAATAATCAAGGGTTTTCTTCCAGAGAAACACATTTGTATTTTTATAAAGGACAAAACAAGTTGTAAACCATACCTAAAATGAGAGGAGACTAACCTCTTAGTCTCCTTTTTACCTCTTTTAAGTATGTGCTATCTCCCTATAATAATAAGTAAAAATTTGAATTATAAAACCTTACTCAAAAAGGCTTTTGTTCTTTCTTGTTGTGGTTGATCAAATAGCTGTTGCGGTTGGTTTTCTTCTACAATATATCCACCGTCCATAAAAATAACACGATCACCCACTTCTTTTGCAAAACCCATTTCATGTGTGACGACTACCATTGTCATTCCCTCTTTAGCAAGCTGTTTCATAACCTCTAATACTTCACCGACCATTTCTGGGTCTAAAGCTGATGTGGGTTCATCAAATAACATGATTTTTGGTTCCATTGCCAAAGCTCTCGCGATGGCTACCCGTTGTTTTTGTCCACCTGATAATGAATTTGGATAGGCATAAGCCTTTTCCTCTAATCCTACCTTACGAAGCAAAGATAAGCCCTTTTCCTTCGCTTGCTCTGCATTAAGTTTCTTCACTTTAATCGGGGCTAAAATAATATTCTCAAGAACCGTCTTATGTGGAAATAGATTAAATTGTTGAAAGACCATTCCAACATCCTCGCGAATTTTATTTATATTTGTTTGTTTATCCGTTAGATCGATTCCATCGATGATAACTTGACCACCTGTAATAGATTCAAGTAAATTGAGACAACGTAAAAACGTCGATTTTCCAGATCCAGAGGGTCCGATAACGACAACAACCTCTTGTGGTTTAATTTCTACATTGATATCCTTTAGGACTTCATTTACTCCAAATGACTTTTTCAATTGTTTTACGGTTATCATTCAGTCTTCAGCCTTCTTTCTAGTAAATTAAGCAGGAAGCTTAGTGATAGAGTTAGTACTAAATAAATCAGTGCAACCGTAATATATGGCTCCCATACACGGTAATATTGACTTGACATTGCTCGTCCCCAATACATGATTTCTGGTGCTGCAACAACAGATATCAAAGATGAGTCTTTTATTAGAACAATAAACTCATTTCCAAAAGGAGGAATCATACGTTTAATCGCTTGAGGTAAGATGACATGTGTCATTGCTTGAACATTATTCATCCCCAGTGAACGCGCCGCTTCCATCTGTCCGCGATCAATCGATTGAATTCCTCCTCTAAAAATTTCAGCAATATAGGCTGCTGCGTTTAATGAAAGCGCGATAATCCCTGCAGCTATTCCATTTGTTTCACCAGTAAATAATGGCACCACACCAAAGTGGACAATTAAAATTTGAACAAATAATGGTGTTCCTCGAAAGAAAATAATGTACCATTTAAAAGGAAGCGCTAGCAATTTGTTATTCAGCATTTTTCCAAGACCAATACCAAGTCCAAGAATCATGCCTATAATAATCCCTGCGAGAGATAAACCTATCGTTAATAATGTCCCTTTAAGTAAAAATGGAGCATATTCAATAATAATATCAAAGCGAAAGCACCTTGATCAGCTCTGAAAAATAAGACACTCATCAATTGAAGATGTCTTTACCATCAATTCATGAGTGGCTTATGACTCCGGTGAGCGAGGCGCTGGAGCTATAATTTTCATAAAAACCATCAATTACTTACTTTAAGGAAAAAAATTGCGTAGCACCTTATTAAGGATGGTACGCAATTTATATTGTCCTTTATTGCTGTGCCTTTAAGTTTTCAACATCTGGATCAGAACCAAACCATTCATTGTATATTTCTGTATATTTCCCATTATCTAATACTTGATTAATAGCCTCATCAAATTCTGTTTTCAATTCGCTTCCTTTAGGAAACATTAATCCGTAGTATTCTGCATCAAAACTATCTTCATCTTCAACGACAGTTAATTTTTTGTCAGGATTATTTTTAACATATTCTTCAACTACAGTATTATCAGCAACTACTGCATCTGCTCCACCACTATTAAGCTCCATTATTGCTAGATTATTATTTTCAAATTTTTTAACTTTAGGATTATTCTCTCCTACAATACTATCAACAGCTTCTTGACCAGTTGTTCCTGTTTGAACAGCAATTACTTTGTCCTTTAAATCGGCCGCAGTCTTAATATCACTGCCTTCAGGCACTAGAATTTTGTTTGTTGATAAGAAATATGGTACTGAAAAGTCATATGTTTGCTTGCGGTCATCATTTATTGTTATTGCCGATAAACCTATATCTGCTATCTCATCTTTTACTTCTACGAATAATGGATCCCAACCTACATTTACAACTTCGACTTCATAACCAGCCTCTTTTGCAACAGCTTGAATAAAATCAATATCAAAGCCAACGACTTCTCCCTTATCCTGATATTCAAATGGTGCATAATTTGCTTCTGTTGCAACTCTTAGTATCTTTTTCTCTTCTCCAGAATCGTTACCTTCTCCACCTGAAGTCTCCTGACTAGTTCCACAAGCAGATAAAATCATCATAAATGCAAGTATGAATCCTAATGTAAACAACCCTTTTTTCATCATAATTTCCCCCTTTGGTTATTATTGTAATTTAATAATTCAGAAAACTATAATTACTATGTAGCCTACTCTCATTCATTATAAACAACTTTTAATTTATTACATTTGTTATCATGTGCCATGATATAACATATGCTTGTATGAAGTATATCAGTATATGTATTTAAATACAATATAATGTATAAAAATCTTTTATTAGAATAGGGTTTATTTTCAATCTTTTTTTAAAAAACTTCAACTTTCCCTCTAATTTTAAGAATTTGTAGAAAACTGTCAATCTTTTTGTGAGTTTACCTGACGCTAATTATTATTAAATAATAAATAATCAATGTTATAAAATCACTAATATTTATGCACATTAAAAATGTATATTCCATGGTTTACCAGGCACTAGGAGCTGGATGCCTAGCGCTTATCCACAGTACTAGAATTTTATTATTTCCTGGACATTAAAAAAGGCTGCTGGCTAAAATGCCAACAACCTCTCTTACGTAATCTCCAAAGCAAGTTTACTGCTAGATATCCGATAATCCCCGTTTATTTTGTTTTATAATACGTAAGTGCCAGTGCAAACGCAAGTACTGTACCTTTTACAATATCCATTGCATAGTAAGGTACTGACATCATAACTAGACCATTTTGAAGAATTCCAATTAACACTGCTCCAATAAATGTACCAAACGCATTTGGCTTTCCCGCTCCTAGTACTGAGAAACCAATAAATGCTGCAGCAACAGAGTCCATTAAGTATGGGGAACCAGCATTAATTTCTGCTGTCATAACACGAGATGCTAGAACGATTCCACCAATTGATGCAAAAAGAGCAGATAATAGATAAGCTGCTATCTTATACTTATTAACTGGAATTCCTGATAATCTTGCCGCTTCGATATTCCCACCAATCACATACATGTATCTCCCATGCTTTGTATAGGTAAGAAAAATGTGTACAACCACTACAACAATGACCATAATCAGGATAATCCAAGGAACTTGACCAATTTTCTCAAATATAGGGCTAATGATTCCTGCTGAAAACGTTCCATCAGGCATCACCATATTTTGCGAAACAGTTGCACCCTTTGTGTATGTGAGTGCAATTCCTTGTACAATAAACATTGTCGCTAATGTAATTAGCATATCTGGAACCTTGAGTTTCACAATAATAAATGAATTTAACACTCCTACAAGTAATGATGCCACAATGGCTGACAATATCGCAATAAGCGTGTTTTGAGAAAACCACACAAACATTGAAATAACAATTGCATTTGATAATGATGCCACTGATCCAACTGACAAATCAAAACCATTTACAGATAACGAGATCGTAATTCCAATTGCGATAATCGTTACAATAGAAATAGAACGTAGTATATTAATAAGATTATTGCCTTGAATAAATGTTGGATTAGATGTAGCAAAAACTATAATGAGAATAAAAATTGTTAAAATTGTTCCATATTTATATAAAAATTGAAAAAGATCAAATGTCCTTTTTGAAGGATTACTCGCTTGTACAGGATTTGATTGATTCATCCTTAGTTGCCTCCTGTTGAATAAAATAATAGCTCTTCTTCATTGGTTAAGTCAGTTTCTAATTCTTTAGCAACCTGTCCATCATATAAAACATATAATCGATTGGTAATCCCAATTATTTCTGATAACTCAGAGGAGGCATAGATAATCGCTTTCCCTCTTTGTGCCAGCTCACATATTAGCTCAAAAATATCCTTTTTCGCTCCTACATCCACGCCTTTAGTCGGCTCGTCAAAGATATAAACGTCTGCATCAGCTATTAACCATTTACCTATGGCAATTTTTTGTTGATTACCACCAGACAGATTTTGGACTTTTGCTTCTTCTGAAGGTGTTTTAATCCCTAGACTTTCAATAAGCTCTAATGCCTTTTGCTTTTCTGCCTTTCGATCTAAGAAACTAAAAGGCTTTGTAAAAGCGCCTAAGTTTGCTGCGGTTAGATTGGTTGCAACTGACTCCATCACAAGAATACCTTCTTTTCTTCTTTCCTCAGGTACTAATGCAATTCCTTGCTTTACTGCTTGATATGGATTTGATAAAGTTAACACCTTACCTCGTAGTTTTATCTCACCTGACTTTATTTTAGCTTCGCCGAATAAAGCTTTACATAATTCTGTTTTACCAGCTCCAACTAAGCCTGCAACTCCAACAATTTCACCTTTATGAACTGACAGAGAAATATTCCTTATTTTATCCGCATCTGAAAGAGTGTTTACCTCAAAAATCGTTTCACCAATTTGAGAAGGTTTTTTCGGGAATTGTTCTTGTAATTCTCTACCTAACATGTGTTCCACTACCTTGCCTGTCGAGGTATCAGCAACAAACTCATGTGTAACTAGCTTACCGTTCCTCATAATTGTAATTTCATCACAGATCTCAAAAATTTCCGGGAGCCTGTGGGAAATAAAGATGATTCCTACATTCTTACCTTTAAGCTCTTGTACAATCCTGAACAACTCTTTTGTTTCTGAATGGCTAAGTGGGGCTGTCGGTTCATCTAATATAAGAAATTTACAATCTGTGGAGACTGTTCTAGCAATCAGTACCATTTGTTTTTCTGCCAAGGTTAACTCGCTAACCAATTTTTTTGAGGAGACATGAATGTTTAGGCTCTTCAAAATAACTGTTGCTTTATTATGAAGATCCTTCCACCTTACAAATTGTCTTTTCCCCATCTCATTAACAGTATTTGAAAGCATAATATTTTCACCTACTGTTAAATTTGGAATGAGCGCCGTATCTACCTCTTGGTGAACAATTTGAATACCATAGCCTTGCGCTTCCTTTGGGGTACGTATATTTGTTTTATTATCATCAATTAAGATCTCACCAGTGTAATGGTCATATGCACCTGATAAAACCTTCATTAACGTTGATTTCCCTGCACCATTTGCTCCAATGAGAGCATGGGTTGTACCACTTTTCATTGTAAAATCTACAGAATCTAATGCCCTTACACCAGGAAATTCGATCGAGATTTCTTTCATTTTTAATACTGTATGAATCATCATTTACCTCCTCTGATGTTAATGGAGAAAATTTTGCTATTATTCTATCAAAAGCTATTTTTCATCTGTGGAGATTTCTACCAGTATATGGGGGATAAAAGCAAACACCCTCTTATACTAGACAAAGAGAGTGTTCGCTCATTTTCTTCATAGAATAGATCTTACTTTTTATAATACTCTTTTAATGTCTTCATCCAATCCTCTTCAAATGCCGTAGACTGTCCCCAACCTTCAACAGTATCTGCAAGATTTACCATATTAATAGGCTCATCTGATTTCCCTAATTCTTCTCCAGAAATAAGTGATGCTTCAAGGTTATACGTTGCTGGAGTTTCTTCACCAGCTAGCTTTTTAGCTAACAATCTCATGTCAACTGCTCCAATTAACTTTGGATCTACTGCTGCTGTATATTTCCAAGAACTACTACCATCCTGCATTTCTTGTAGATCTGCATTCGAAACATCAATACCATAAATCTTAATTTCATCTCTACCAGCTTCTTTAATTGCACGTGCTGCACCGATTGCAAATGCATCCCATGTCGCAAAGATTACATCAATTTCACCTTTAGGATGTTTATTAAGCATTGCTGCTACAGCATTTTGCGTTTTTACAGAAGTATCTGCTGCTGCCACTCCAAAGCGCTCAATTTCTTTAATACCAGAATTACTTGCTAATTTTTCTTGGTAAACTTTATTACGTCTAACCATTGGAGGGAAACCGTCTACCCAGAGATACACAATATTCGCTTCTCCATTAGTATCTTTAATAAGTTGGTCTAATGCTAATGTTGCAAGTGCTTCATCATCCTGAGATGTTAATGTTACATTTTCAATTTGCGCTAATTTTTCCGTTGAATCAAATGTAACAACACTTTTCCCAGCATCAACTAGTTTTTGAACCGCATCAACAGTTGCAGCGTCATCTCCGTGAGAAATAATAAATCCATCATAATCTTCTTCTAGTCCTTGTGCTATGGCATCATGAAATTTTGCCGTGTCTCCATTAGCTGTAAATACATCTACTTGAAAGCCTAATGCTTCTCCTTCTTCCTTCGCACCAGCTAAAAATTGTGCTGTATGATCATCTCCACCGATTTTGCGGATGACTTTAATCTTTGCACCCTCACCACCAGCAAAGCGTTCTGGAACATTCTCTAATGAAACATCAGGGTTGCCTTTCCCTTTTTCAGGTTCAGTTGTTTCTCCATTATTTGAAGCACAACCTGTTAGTAATAGTGTAAATACTAGAATAAAAATAAATGCAGAGTGAAAAATTTTGTTTTTCATGATTGTAAACTCCCCTTTTCTTTTTTAATATAATTTTACTTAGTAACATCTAGGTATTATCTCTATCTAAATAAAGGCCTAGAATACACAAAAAACCTCTCTAAGATAGAGAGGTTTCGCCACAAGTATATATAGGAGTCTCCTCTCTTATCTTTCAAAACCAAAACGGTTTTGCAGGATTTAGCACCAATTCTATAATAGAACGGTTGCCGGGCGTCATCGGGCCAGTCCCTCTGCCACTCTTGATAAGAGATTATATATGCATTTAAGTAAAAGAAAGAATATATATACTTTAATCGGGTATAGAATTATTGTCAACTATTTTTTGAATATTTCTATTTCGAGATAATTCAGTTTTTGAAAACTTTGTTGCTATTTACCAAGTAGTGCGGTGTGGTTGATTACAGCGAGAGATGCTCGCTTTCCGCGGGGCGGGCGGTGAGCCTCCTCGGCGTAAACGCCTGTGGGGTCTCACCTGTCCGCTGCTCCCGCAGGAGTCTCGCAATCCGTTCCAATCAACCTGAATTAGTTTTTGTTTTAAAAGCAACAATCTCTTAGAAAATTGCCATACAAAAAAATAAGGAAAGCGCATCATAGCATCACCTTCCTCATTTATCGTTTGATTATTTTTTCTTTTGACTTTTCGCACGGTTCGCTTCAAGCTCAGCTGCATACTCTTCTTGAGATTTACCTTGCTTTGCGCTTTCAGACTCTATTTTCCTAAATTTATTATCATTACGGTTTGGCATTTTCCCACCTCCTTTTTGACTTGGTTATTTTATACTAAAGTGTTATTTTTATCCGTATCACTGTTTGAAAAGTAAAAAAGCATAATACATGATCAATGACCATCATTATGCTTTATGGGCATTTCTTTTACCTATCCATTAACCTTAACGCTTTTTTTTGCTGGTTTGTTTAGTACAAGGGGGAGCACAAAAATCACTCCAATGATCATGCAAATCGCTGAAACCTGATAGGAAACCACAAGACCCACAAGTGTTTTTAATATGCCTGCAAGGCTCATCATTATCACCATTGCTCCCATAAAAAGTGGTGTCATGATGCCATTTACTCGACCCACAAACGATTCCTCTGCATTTTGGAGAATCATTGTATTAATACTAATTTGGATCGCTGGCATCATTAATCCGGTAAAAAACTGAGCGATAAGAGTCAACCATAAAATCTCTGAAAACCCAATAACTGAAATCATAAGAGCATTTACGAGCATACCAGCTGCAAGCATTCGAATAGGTGTCACTTTCTTAGATAATGCTAAGGCAATGCCACCCCATTTATGGCCATGAACCATTGAACAAATTCCTTATTCATATGTAGCTGTTCGGTCACAATAAAGATACCCAATGGTTGAATTAAACCAACAGCTAACCCTGCTACAAAGAAATTTGCTCCTAAAATCGTTAAAAATCTATTTTTGGCTACATACTTAAATCCCTGAACAAATTCTTCAACAACTGTTGTTTTCCCCGAAGTTCCTTCCAATTGTTTATCCGCAGGTAAAAATGTAAGGGCAACAGCTGAAAGCAAGAACATTATCCCTGTAATCGCAATTGATACTTCAATTCCATATTGTTGAAACACCACTGTCCCGATTACGGGCCCTATAATCATAAATAAAGCAAACATCGTTTGATAAATTGACATTCCCATTTGCAGTTGTTTTTCAGGAACATGCACCTTAAATAGCTTCATACCTGAAGGCTGAGAAAACTGAGAAAGAATTGAGGAAATAAGCATTGCAAAAAAGACGACCTTCCAGGTTGAGAATATTAACGTGAGTAACACGGCAAAAACAGAAATAGCACTTAAAATATCACACCAAACCATCGTTTTCTTCGGCTTCCACCGGTCTGCAAATGTCCCGCCAATGATTGAGAAAATAAAAATCGGTGCAAACTCTGCAACCGAAATCATTGAGACTGCAAATGGATCTTCGTTTGTTTGCTCCATGACAAATAATAAAACAGAAAAATTCCTTACCCAAATACCAAGCTGCAAGAATAATCCAGAAAATAATATCGCTCTAACAAAGCGATTGCTCATAAACTCCTTAAAGCTTGTTTCTTGTTTCATCCTTTTATCCTCCACTATTCAACAATCTAAAATTAATTCACGCACCATATATAATAATTCCACTTATCCCAAATAATTCCTTTTATATGATGAAATATCAATTATTTTATCGCTAATCCTGAATACAGATTAAGTAATCATGTAAGTATATATACTATTATGACAAAATTACCTTAGTAAATTAACCTTTTGCCTTTCTATTGGTATAATGGAAGACAGAACTTATTTTTACATATAAAAGAAAGGTTTGATCTGACTTGGAACACAATTCCTCAAACTTTATAAGAAGTATTATTAAAGAGGATCTTGAAACTGGAAAACGTGATTATGTCTACACACGATTCCCACCAGAGCCAAATGGCTACCTCCACATTGGTCATGCAAAATCAATCGTGATTAACTTTGGACTAGCGGATGATTTTAATGGTAAAACAAACTTAAGATTTGATGACACAAATCCATTAAAAGAAGATACAGAATACGTTGAATCAATTAAAGAAGATGTAGAATGGCTGGGCTATGAATGGGATGGCATGTTTTTTGCTTCCGATTATTTTGAAGAAATGTATAATCGCGCAATGCTTCTCATAAAAAAAGGAAAAGCATATGTTGATGACTTATCTGCTGATGAAATCAGACAATACCGCGGGACCTTAAAAGAGCCTGGGAAAGAAAGCCCCTATCGAAATCGTTCTATAGAAGAAAATATTGATTTATTTGAGCGCATGCGTAAAGGTGAATTTGAAAATGGAACAAAGGTGCTTCGTGCAAAAATTGATATGTCATCACCTAACATAAACTTGCGTGATCCAGTTATATACCGCGTATCACATACGACACACCATAATACTGGTGATGCTTGGTGCATCTATCCGATGTATGCTTTTGCACATCCACTTGAGGATGCAATCGAAGGGATAACACATTCTTTATGTACAACAGAATTTGAAGATCAACGCCCACTTTATAACTGGGTAATTGAAGAATGTGAAATGGAGCATAAGCCACAACAAATTGAATTTGGTCGTTTAAACATAACAAATACAGTAATGAGTAAGCGTAAATTGAAACAGCTTGTAGATGAAAAGTTTGTAGATGGCTGGGATGATCCCAGAATGCCAACAATTTCAGGTTTGCGCAGAAAAGGATACACACCAGAATCCATCCGTGAATTTGTTAAAGAAACTGGAGTATCAAAAGGGTTTGGAACAGTTGATGAAGCAATGCTTGAGCACTTTGTGAGAGAAGACTTAAAGCTAAAAGCACCACGTACAATGGGAATATTAAAACCTTTAAAGGTAGTTATTACAAATTATCCTGAAGATCAAGTGGAAATGCTTGACGCTGAGATCAATCCTGAAGTTCCTGAGATGGGTACAAGACAAATTCCATTTTCACGTGAAATTTATATTGAACAGGAAGACTTTATGGAGAATCCTCCAAAAAAATACTTCCGTCTCTTCCCTGGTAATGAAGTACGTTTGAAACACGCATACTTTATTAAATGTGAAGATGTGATAAAAGATGCCGATGGAAATGTCATTGAAATTCATTGCACCTATGATCCTGAAACAAAGAGTGGTACAGGATTTACAGGAAGAAAAGTAAAAGGAACTATCCACTGGGTCGACGCTAAGCATGCGTTACCAGCTGAATTTCGTTTATACGAACCACTTATCCTTGATAAGGCTGAGAATGAAGAGGACAGTACGGAACAAGTAAGTTCTGAAGAAAAAACATTCCTTGACTTTGTTAATGATCAATCATTAGAAGTTTTACAAGGCTTTGTCGAGCCCAATATGAAGGAAGTAGTTGCTCACGATAAATTTCAATTTTTCCGTCACGGCTACTTCAATGTAGATCCTAAGCATTCTACAAATGAAAATATCGTTTTTAATCGTATCGTTTCGTTAAAGAGTTCCTTTAAATTGAAATAACTGGAACAAAAGCGCAAGCGCCTTGATCAGCTTATGACCTCGAGGGGCTAGGCGCTGGAGCTGGATGTCAAAGTGTTATCCACAGTACAATACCTAAACGATAAAAAAGCAGATTCCGATTAGAACCATCTGGAATCTGCTTTTTCTTACTCTTTTTTAGGTAACGGCAAGTGAATCAGAAAGGTTGTGCCCGCTTCAGATGTTTCATGCAAATCAATACTACCTTGGTGGTTTTCAATAATACGTTTTACAATCATTAACCCTAATCCTGTACCACTTTCCTTAGAACTTGAGAAAGGGTCGTAGATCGTTTCCAACATCGACGAAGGAATACCTGGGCCACAATCCTTTATAAAGACCTGATAGTCCTTTTCAGTCACCTGTGAATAAATGGTGATTACTCCTTTTCCGCCCATTGCTTCAATGCTGTTTCGAATCAGATTATGGAATACCTGTTTTATCTGTTTTGCATCAACAGATAATGGTGTGCGTTCCAATTTAATGTTGAATTCAATCTCCTCTGATGACTGGATAATGAGTGGTAAAAACTCTGCTAAAATATCTTCAAGATACGTTTCTTTCTTTATTGGTGCTCCAGGCTTTGATAGCAGTAACATTTCCTCAATAATTACATTGATTCGTTCAATTTCCTTCATGATGAGCGGCAAATGATATTGATTTCTATGTTGTACTGAAAATGATTGATTCATTAATGATAAGAAACCATGTACAACAGCTAACGGATTACGAATTTCATGTGCAGCACCAGCAGCCATTTCTCCTACAACAGCCAACTTTTCCGACTGATGCATTCTTTTTTCTAATTCTTCTGTTTCCGTTATATCAATAAAATTCATGATCCGACCAATAACGCTATGATTCTGATTTAATAGCTCTGTTTGAGAGACTAATAAAAATCTTTGACCCTCGGGTGTGCTAAATGGAACCTTTGTATGCTTACAAGCCTTCTTCGATGACAAAATTCGCCAAAACTCTTCATTCACTACATCACCTTGAATAGAAGCAAGTTCTTTTACCTGTTCTTCATTCTTATTTAGTAGTTTGATTGCTGATGTATTTAATGATATTTCTGAGGTTTTATCATTGATCGTAATAATACCTACTGGCAAAGAATTTAATATTTGTTCTCGATAAATTTTATCATTCATAATTGTATTAAAAGATTCTTTAAGTCGTCTGGACATTTGATTAATCGATTGTGTTAAATACTGAAGCTCTAATTGATCCGTAGAGTGGAGTGTTAACCCATATTGCCCATTAGCTATACGATCTACTTTGCCTATCATTGTTTCAATCGGATTTGTCAAGCTAGCACTAATCCGATACGAGACAAAAATTGACAAACCTATCGCTACTGTAGTTACTAACATTAGTAACCATAATGAACCCTTAATAATATCGGTAAATGTATTAGAATGCCCATTTAATTTTGAATAAGATGCTTCTTTTGCTGCTTTTATCTCTTGCTGTAGGGTAGTAAGCTGTGGGAGGAAATTAGATTTAATATACTCTTCCGCTCCCTTTTTATCATTGTAGTTAAGAAGTCCTTGAACATTGTTAACAATTACAAAATCAAGTAAGTCTACTCTTTTATTATAGTTATCAAGGGATTTTGGGATTGAATTCTCTTCTAACTCTTCAGAACCTTGTGCATCATAATTTTGATAATCAGCTACCAAGTTACAGCACATATCATTGTCAATAACACTTTCAACAATATATTCCTTTACATGTAACTCCTCTTCTAACTGAGAAAGCCAAAAAAGCTCTGGAATATTTGTCCCCTTAATCTTATTACTCACTTGAGTTATATCCTCTATCGACTGTACTAGAATAAGAGAAAATCCGCTAAAAATAAAAGTAAGTATTAGGAGAATTGTGAGAATTTTGGTACGAAAAGACATATTTTTTATTAATTTCTTCATCACAATTTCCTTACCTCCTTCTAAGGAAACGCTAGTTCCCCACTACTATATCTCTTCATTTCAGTTTCTATATACTTTATATCTTGTTCAGAAAACATTGGCCCAAAAGGAGCCAAGCTATATACTCCGTGACTCTCATTTAGAATTACTTTTCCTGATGGCATACCAGACCCGCTAAAATAATCTTCCATTACGGCCACATATGCTTGTGAAACATCATTCATCACACTCGTTAAAACTTGTTCTTTCCCCATATATGATTGATCATCAAGGTAACCAATGACATACACATTCTCTTTTTTGGCCAAATCTATGACATCTCGATTGTAGGAATTACCTTTACTATAAATAACATCTACACCCTCTGCAATTAACTCCTTCATAAGTTGCGTTGCCTTGACACCATCATCTCGACTTCCAACCGCTTTATAGTACGATTTTGAATTAGGCGCATAATAGGCTAAACCTCTTTCAAATTCAGAAATGTTATTCTCTGGTTCAAATGGATAAAGTACTCCAATCTTATTTGTACTAGTTTTTAAAGCAGCAGATAGTGCTGCAAAGTATTCTATTTCACCTTGATCAAACGTATAAACGGTTTGATTAGGATATTTTGATGACCCATGAATTGTAACAAATTGAACATCTGGATGACTTAGTGCTGTTGCAGTAAAAACATCAGAAAACTCCCGACCATGTCCTATTATTAATTTTGACCCTTCGTTAATTGCAGTAGTTATTGTTTCAATCATCAATTTATCTGTTTCTATCTCACTATAAAGCTCAACATCAACTGGATACTGTTCCTCTATTTTTAATTGCCCTTTATATGCAAGACTCCCCCAGCTTTGATCTGCAACGATATCTGATGTAATAATCGTTACTTTTGTTTTTTCTAATCTATTGCTAGAGCTAGTTTCGGCCTCCAACATAATCCCTTTTGTTTGAAGGATAATTGTTCCTACTATTACAATAACAACAATCAAGGTGATAAATCCTATTATTCTCAGTTGTTTAGATTGTTGCAATTTTTTTCTCCCCTAACTATAGTACTATTCTCCTTCTTCATTATAACGAACCACACACAATCAATCTACAAATATCTAAAAATATCTACACAATTCGACAAAATCTTCACAAAAACATGGGTCAGTCCCCAGCTTTGACCTCGCTGAAGGGACTGACCCTCATAAATATTGTTCTGTTAACCAATCTCTTAGTTCAGCTTTCAACTGTGTGTGAATTGGAGCTGTTGCCTCTTTCTTGTATTGCTTCATTAGATTCAATACCGTCTTCTCACCCTTATACTCTTTAAGCATATGATCCATGTTCTTTATTACGACTGTCTTTGCATCTAGCTTTCCAAGACTATCCACTCGCTTTAAATCCTCTGAATTCGCTTGTACATCCCTGTCACCTGTTATAGCCAATAACGGACACTTTGCCTGTCTTAATGCTTCAATAACATTTTCTGTACGATATAAAAAGTGCTCTCTAAACCATTTAGCAGGCATTTTTTTCAGCTTAAACCTAACTGTATCACCTTCAGAGCCTTCCATTTTACTAAAAAGCTCTTCTGCCTGCTTTACTATTTTATGTTCCTTTACAAGAAACCTTAACAACTTGCCTTTAATCCCTTTTAGTCGTTTAATTTCCTCAAGTGTTTGACGATTTTGATACATTATTGGCTCTTTTAAACTGGTTGCTGCCCCACCAATCAGAACTAATCCTGCAACAGGTGTTGTTTCATTTACCTTTGTTGCTAGAATACATCCTTCACTATGTCCAAGCAAAATGATCTTTTCACTATCAACTTTACTATGCTGCTTTAAAAACGAAATTGTACTTTTTACGTCATTAGCAAGGTCCAGCATTCCACTTGTGATCGGATCGCCTTCACTTTCACCAACAGATCTCTTATCATAACGAAGTGTGATGAATCCTAAATCCGTTAAAAAGTGGGCAAGTTCCTTATATAAATTTGTAACAAGTACAGGTTTTTTCATATTCCCATCTCTGTCTGCCTTACCTGAACCATTAATGATGACAATAGCTGGAAAATGATCAAAATCAGTGTTCGGCAAAGCAAGTGTTCCTTTTAATATTACATCACTTTTGATACTGACTAATTCCTCTATTATTGAGTTCATAAGTGACTATCCCCTTTTATTTTCATTATCAATAATGATAACATTAATCCAAGAATAGTTATAGACTATTTTTTATAAATTTTTCTTTGCAAATTTCTATTTAATCCTCATCTTTTACATCTATATCCTCCGGTATTGGCTCTTTCAGATATTCATCATATAACATTTTATATTTCTCAACTTGTTCTAAGTGTGATTGAAACTGATCTTTATAAATTAAATATTGTTCACCGTCATATAGGGATCTAATTTTCTTTTGGAGAACTAAGCCTTTTACAAGATCCTCTGGTAAAGACAAGTAATCTGCTGTCTCCTTAATCGTTAAATACATTTTTTATCATTCCTTTTCATAAATACTGGAGAATTTTGATTTTATTTACAAATATCAAAAAGCCTTCCCTAAAAAGATTATAAGGAAAGGCTCAAAAAGTAAATATATTTTCTGTTTATTCTATTTCACCAAGAAGTTCAAATGCTTCTTTTTCTGATTGAGCTGCTAACAATTTATCTCTAAAAGTATCATCCATTAACTTACGGGAGAGCATTTGCAGAATTTTCAAGTGTGCATCACCTTGACCCGTTTTCGGTACAGCAATCATAAAAATTAATTTTGCTTCTGTACCATCAAGACTTTTCCAGTCTACACCATCTTGCTTAATTCCAAATACAACTCTTGGCTTAGTAACTGCATCTGATTTCCCATGAGGGATAGCGATGTTCATTCCAATTCCAGTTGAACTTTCATTTTCACGATTAATGATTGCTTGTTTGAATTCTTCTCTTGAAGTTAATACACCTTCACTGTCTAGCTTTGCAATCATTTCATCAATGATCTCGTCACGTGTATTTCCTTTTAATTGCGTATTAATAAGGTTGAGACTTGTAATATCAGTTAATTTTTTGACCTCTTCAACTACTACTTCACTGTCTTTTTCTCGTTGCTGCTCAAACTTATCCTTGTTATCTACTGGCTCAGCTCCTGTTGAGTCCTCCACCAAAGCTATATCTTTCTTTAAGAAGTTAACTAAAATAGCTGCCACAAATGCTCCAGCGGCAATGGCTACAAAGAACATTAACACATTATCTACTGCTCCAAGTACAGCAACAATGGGACCTCCATGTGCCACACGGTCTCCAACACTACCCATCATTGCAATAACAGAACCTACCATAGAACCTGCCATAATACTTGGAATAACTCGAAGTGGATCCTGGGCAGCGAATGGGATCGCACCCTCTGTTATTCCGAATAATCCCATCGTAAAGGATGCTTTACCAGCTTCTCTTTCAGAGGGTTGATATTTCTTTTTGTTTAAAAATGTTGCAAGTCCCATTCCAATTGGTGGGATACAGATCGCAGCTGCAATTGGACCCATGATCTCATAATTTCCTTCACCAATCATTGCTGATCCGAAAAGGAAAGCAACTTTATTTACAGGTCCCCCCATATCAAAGGAAATCATTGCACCTAGAATAAGAGCCAAAAGAATTGAACTTGATCCTTGCATACCTGCTAACCAAGCTGTTAATGATTCAAACACTTGTGCAACTGGTGCACCAATAATATATACGAATGCTAAGCCTACAATTAATGAAGCTATAACGGGAATAATGATGATTGGCATGATTGGTTGAATAGCTCTAGGAACCTTCATCTTCTTAATGGCTAAAGCAACATACCCTGCAAGGAAACCAGCGATGATCCCTCCAATGAAACCTGCACCTGCTTCACTTCCATAAAAACTACCATTGGCTGCAATATAACCGCCGATCATACCTGGAGCGAGTCCTGGTCTATCAGCTATACTATAGGCAATAAAACCAGATAAGATTGGAATCATGAATGTAAATGATGCTCCACCTAGCTTTTCAATTGTTTTCCAGAAAGAATCATCTGGAATCACTAGGCCACCAGGAGTTTTTTCTCCACCAAGTGTTAAGGCAACGGCAATTAATAATCCACCAATTACGATAAATGGAATCATATAAGATACTCCATTCATTAAGTGCCTGTAAATTGGATTTTGTTTATCCTTCTTTGAGCTATTATCACCACCAGCTTTATTTGATTCACCTTTAAGAACTGGAACTTCACCATTCATATGCTTTTTGATGAGTTCCTCAGGCTTACGAATTCCGTCTTGAACCCCGACAACTAATACCTTTTTCCCTACAAAACGATCTTTATTAACTGTTTTATCAGCTGCAATAATAATTCCGTCAGCTTCAATAATATCCTTTTCGGTAAATTCATTTTCTACTCCAATGGAGCCTTGGGTTTCAACTTTCATTGAAACACCTATTTTATCTGCTGCCTTTTGTAAATTTTCAGCAGCCATATACGTATGTGCAATCCCATTCGGGCATGATGTAATCGCTAACAGCTTCATGAAATAACCTCCTTATGTCTTTATCAATCGCTTACATATACTATACTTCATGAATTCGACAAAAAAAGATAAGATTTTTACCGCAGCTACGGAAAATAAGTATTTATCATTTCATCTTATTGGTTAGGTTTCTTTATGACGGAAGCTTTATTCACCATTTTTCTATTATTTGAACATGTTTGCTACCGGATTGAATCACTTTTTACATTTATTGAACCACTTCTCTATGATTTTGTACCTGATCCCTATTAACAACCTCTTTTTGCGGACTATTGAACCAGCTTTTCTTTTATTTGAACCTATTTGCTCCAGAATTGAACCACTTTTTACATTTATTGAACCACTTCTCCTTGCTTTTAAACCTGAACCCTATTTACAACCTCTTATGCGGACTATTGAACCAACTTTTCTACAATTTGGACCTGTTTGCTCCCGAATTGAACCACTTTTTACGTTTATTGAACCACTTCTCCATTCTTTTGAACCTGAACCAAAAACACCGTTCAAATTCCGAACGGTGCTAAGCCTTGCTACCATATGCTACTTTTTTCAACCTTAACTAAATCAAAAATCAAAATTGTCTGGATCTGGGCCAACTCTTACATTTTGATTTAAACGATCAATTTGTTTCATATCTTCTTTTGATAGCTCAAAATCAAATACATTCGCGTTTTCAACAATTCGATGCTCTTTTGTTGACTTAGGTATCGTGACAACACCATTTTGTAAGTCCCAGCGCAAGATGACTTGAGCAATCGATTTTTTATATTTATCGGCAATCTCTTGTAGTTCTTGATTATCTAGTAATTGACCTTGCATTAAAGGTGACCAAGCCCCGAACTGGATCCCATGCTTTTGACAAAATGCTTGGATTTCCTTTTGTGTCAAACGTGGATGGTACTCCACTTGATTAACCATTGGTTTTATTTCAGCATCTTTCATTAATTCTTCAAGATGGTGCACCTGGAAATTACTTACTCCGATGGCTTTTACTTTTCCTTCATTATAAAGAGTTTCTAACGCTCTCCATGCCTCTTTATACTTACCTTCAACAGGCCAATGAATAAGATATAAATCTAAGTAATCCAAACCAAGTTTTCTTAAACTAGTTTCATAAGCTGCAATCGTAGATTCGTATCCTAAATCAGCATTCCAGACTTTTGATGTAATAAATAATTCTTCTCTAGAAATGCCCGTTTCTTTCATAACCTCTTGAACAGCTTGTCCTACACCTTCTTCATTCTCATAGATCGCTGCTGTATCGATACTTCGATAGCCATGTTTAATCGCTGTTTTCACAGCATTTACTAACTCAGGTCCTTCCTCTACTTTAAATACCCCAATACCAAACCAAGGCATTTTTACCCCGTTATGCAAAGTTGTTGTATCTTGTAAATGTTTAACCATTCTATATAAACCTCCTATTTCAACTAAGTTTTTTCAAAATATGTTTCTAACTAAAGAAGGAACACCTCCTTTAAATATTACTTTTCTCAAAAATTCTACGCCGCCTTACTTACCTGATCTTTTCGTTCAAGAGCTCGACTAAAACCAGTTAGAATTGCGGCTAGTAGAACCATCACCGCACCGATCCATGAAGTATGAATGAGTCCAATAGAATCTGTAATCAAACCACCCAAATACGAACCGATTGCAATACCTGCATTAAATGCAGCAATATTAATTGCAGAGGCCACATCAACCGCACTTGGTACAAATCGTTCAGCTAGGATCACGACATATACTTGTAGGCCTGGTACATTCATGAAGGCTAGTAAACCCATTAAGAGTATCGTAATAAGACCAGCTAGTTTAAATGGTGCTGTGAACATCAAAATAAAAAGGACAATAGCTTGGACAATAAACATATAAAACAATGAACCAAGTGGATTTCGGTTAGATAACTTTCCACCAATCATATTCCCAATTGCTATAGCAATTCCGTAAACAAGCAAAATAATCGCAACTGTTTCACTCTTAAAACCAGTAATCTCTTGTAATAATGGAGATAAATACGTAAATACAACGAATGTTCCACCATAGCCTAATGCAGTAATAATGAATAGTAGTAATAAACGACCGTTTGTCACAAGTTTGACCTGATCTCGAAGGCTTGTCGGAAGTCCTTTTCGTAAATCAGATGGAATAAGGATGCTGTTGGCAATAAATGCAATAATACCAATGATAATAATTGCGAAGAAGGCAAATCTCCAGCCGAATTGTTGCCCGATATATGTTCCAAATGGTACTCCTGTAACGGTTGCGACTGTAAGTCCTGTAAACATAATAGAGATAGCACTAGCTCTTCGATTTTCTGGTACTAAATCTGCTGCAATTGTCGAGCCAATGGACATAAACACACCATGTGACAAGGCTGAAATGACCCGAGCTACTAGTAAGACACCAATACTTGTAGCACTTGCAGCTAAACTGTTACCAATAATAAAGATCACCATAATCCAAAGCAATAAGGATTTACGTGACATGCTTGATGTTAAAGATGTTAAGATAGGTGCTCCAAAGGTCACTCCTAACGCATATAAAGAAACAGTTAACCCTGCAGTGGTCACAGGAATATTTAAATCTTCAGCAATTAGTGGTAGTAATCCAACACTAATAAATTCCGTCGTACCAATGGCAAATGCACTCACTGCTAATGCAAGCAATGCCAGAGTACTACGCTTTTTATCTATCGACATAATTTCTCCTCCTATTTTCCGTTTAAATTACTAATAATAGAAACAAACATTAAAATGAATAAATAGTAACTATCGGCTTGCAAATGTTATTATGAATTATGGAAACACAATTGGAAAGTACGCACTTTTTTGTGCTGAAGGCACCTAAAAGTTATATAGGTACTTTTTGGTACCTATATTTAGGAGGGGTTATATGGAGAAAAAGAAGTACAATATATCAGTAGAAGCAACGTTAGAAGTTATCGGCGGCAAATGGAAATGCGTCATTCTTTGCCATCTCACACATGGTAAAAAACGTACAAGTGAATTAAAGCGTCTAATGCCAACAATCACACAGAAAATGCTAACACAACAATTACGTGAATTAGAGCAAGATGGGGTTATTAACCGTATTGTTTACAATCAAATCCCGCCAAAAGTTGAATATGAACTAAGTGATTATGGAAAGAGCTTAGAAAGTATCTTGTCATCCCTATGTGATTGGGGAGAAAAACATATCACAAAAGTGTACGGAGATAAATCTGCTGTCTTAGAAGAGAGTATTTTAAATAATTGAATACTATCATTAATTCCAACATTAACTCTTTTCATTAGAAAAACCTGTTAAATTTATCATTTAACAGGTTTTTCACGTTATCTTTCACTTAGGCTGTTTTCGTAAACTTTGTTGCTATTTACCAAGTAATGCGGTGTGGTTGATTGCAGCGAGAGTTGCTCGCTTTCCGCGGGGCGGGCGGTGAGCCTCCTCGGCGTAAACGCCTGCATGAGTCTCACCTGTCCCGCTTCACCCGCAGGAGTCTCGCACCTCCGCTCCAATCAACCTGAATTAGTTTTTGTTTCAAAAGCAACAATCTCTTAGAAAAGAGGCTTCACTTATTTAACAGCGATAAAAATTGGTCGATCGACATTGCTTCAGTTAATTTCTTTATTAACCTAGGCTGTTCACTAATAGACGATAATTCCCGAAATAGTTGCTTTGTTGCTTGTTGATCTTGATTCGGAACTGCTAGCATAAAGACTAATGAAACCTTTTCTATTTCCCATTCTATTGGATGCTTCAAGGTTGCTACCGCGATAGCAGGCTTCTTAATTAGCTTTGGGTTACCATGTGGAATGGCTATGCCTGATCCAATCGTTGTTGCTGACATCCTTTCCCTTATGATGGCACTATGACCATACTTATTATCCACAAATCCAGCTTCATATAATGCGTTTGCCAACTTTTCTATGATTTTAAAGCGATGATCACTGGCTTGATTTAGGAAAAGGGTGGATGTTTCGATAAACTGATTTAGCATACTATGATGTTGATTTTCTTCAGTTGATGTAGTTTGTTTTGCAATAAATGCTTTAAGCCTTTTTTCTTCTGCCCCTTCTAATAAAGGTGAAATGACAATATGAGGAATCATGACATCAGGGAGATCAATCGTTGATATAATCAGATCTACCTCATGATTAGTTAAATAGTCTCGTAAATCAGCTTTTGCAATACAACCAATTATATTTATAGATTGGATTTTTTTCTCTATCTTCGCATTTAATAATTGTGACATTCCGATGCCCATATGACAAACGATGATCACATTATGGTCATTTCCTATATTTTGACGAAGCCGCTCAATTGAAGCCTGAAAGTGGATCGTTAAATATGCCGCCTCTTCCTCTGGAATTTCAATTGAAAACATATGGTTGATTTCCTCTAATACATGTATGACCGAATCAAATACATATGGGTACATCCTTTTGATTTCATAAAGCATTGGGTTAGAGACCGTAAGACCGTACGTTAAGCGATTTAAAGCTGAGTATAAGTGTATATGCAAACCTTCTTTTAACGAGCTGTCATTCGTAAAATCAACCTTAGTTAGTTCAGTCATATTCGATATGAGCTCTTTAATAATAGCCGAAAGTTGAGCATTCATTTTGGGATTTTCATAGATCTCACTAATTTCTTGATTATGCTGTATCCGAAACCTGCCTCCTAGCAGATGCAATGTAAAATAAGCAATTTCCTCCTCTGAAAAGTGTACAACGAACATAATTTCAAGCTTCTTTAGAAAAGTATGTGCCCATTCAAATTCCAACTTATCCTTTACAATGTTCATATCTTCTTTAGCGAGCGAAATAGGCTGCCCTAATTTCATTCTTCTGATCATCAGGAGAATATGAGTTAAAAGTCTGTCATTTGTTTCATCAGTGAAAAATAATGAATGGATCTGTTGAAAGTCTAGTAGTTCTCTTTGGATTATTTCAATTTCATGCTGTGAAAACTTGTTTAGCAAAAACGCCCACCCAGTTGTTGGTTCATTGTTTAAATCGGACAAATTCGCTAAAGCTCTTCTTTTATTCGTTTCAGAACCCTCAATGCTTAGGCCGATTTTTTGTTTTGATTGTAAGGATAATTCTTTTTGAGTTAACCATTTCTCAAGTTTTTCTAGATCTTTTTTTATTATTGATTTATTAACATAATGCTTTTCTGCAAGTTCCTGCGCAGAAATTGGCTCTCTGCCCATAATGAGTTCATAAGCAATATGTAACAGTCGAGTTGAATCCTCTTCATCTTTAGTCATTGAGCTAGTTAACTGGAGCATTTGAAAAAGCTGAGCTTTTTCAAGATCATCCATATCTATATATACACCCAGACCAGGCTTGCGAATCAACTTTGCACTTGTGTTTTCTCGCAAATAGATTTCAATTGTTTTAAAATCATTTCGAATTGTTTTCTCAGAATAACCTACGCGTTCCGCGATATCCTGTACAAATAATGGCTTTCCAGATTCAGTTACTAATATTCTTAAAATTTCTTTTTGTCTTTCATTCATACTTTTCACCTGTTTCTTGATTGTAACGCCTTACATTTATCTACTCCATTTATACCATAAGACGTTCCTTAATAACAAAAACAGTAACGAAATTCACTTGCTTTATATATATGTCATTCGGCCATATTGCTTATTATTCATAATTTAACTTGAAGCACAATTAGAAATCACTTATAATTAATTATAAATACTTATATATACTTAAAAACACTTAAACAAGGGCTGATTTAATGTTCCAAGAAGAAAGATTACGCTCAATTATCGATTATTTAAAAAAAGCGAAACGAATATCTGTTGATGAAATCTGTAGCCTTTTTGACGTATCAAGAGATACAGCGAGAAGAGATTTAGTAAAACTTGAGGAAGATAAAGCGATTATCCGAACACGAGGAGGAGCCATTCTTCCTTCAGGCCAGCATGTGATTAAGGATTACTCTAACCGTTTAAGCCTAGTCTCATCCGAAAAGAAACGGATTGGAAAAAAGGCTGCCTCACTAATAATGCCTGGTGATTATATTATTCTTGATACATCAACAACCGTTCAAGCATGTGCAGAACATTTAGAGGATATTGAATGTACAGTTATCACGAATTCTATAAATCAAGCAGATATTTTAGCGAAGAATTCACAAGCCCATATTCAATTACTTGGTGGTGAATTCCACAAAGAACATCGTTATTTATACGGAACTTCTGTCATTGAAAAACTTTCACATTACCATGTAGACAAAACGTTTATTGGTTGTGTCGGTATTTCTGAGCAAGGTTTAACAGTTGCACATGAAGAGGATGGAATGGTCATGCAAAAAATGATTCAGCAAGCAGATCAAGTGATCCTCCTAGCAGACAATACAAAAATTGGTGTTACTGGTTATTTTCGCTGTGCAACCTTAAACGATATTGATTTATTTATTACAGATCAGGAAATAGATGAAGAATTTCAAGAGCTTCTTGAGAAGCATGGGGTGGAATTACTGATTGTGTCTCAATCACTTGATGGAGGTCGATAATATGACGAAATTGATTGCAATCGATTTAGATGGGACTCTCTTAAATAGTAAGAGTCAAATAAGCACTGAAAACCTTGAGGCAATAAAAAATGCTCAAAATGCTGGGATTGAGGTTGTTATCGCTACTGGTCGTGCTCATTTTGATGTGCAAGCTCTTTTTAAAAACACTGGGGTAAAAACGTGGATTATAGGGGCTAATGGGGCTACGATCCATGCACCCGATAGTTCACTTTATTATTCACAACCAATCGAACCTGAGCTAGCCTATGATATCCTACGTTCTTTAGAAGAAGATGGCTACTACTATGAAGTCTTTAGCAAGGAATGTATTTTCACACCTCAGAATGGAAGAGAACTTTTGAAAATAGAAATTGATCGAATGAAAAGTGCAAACCCTGAGGTTAATATCTCTAGCTTAGAGGAAGCTTTAGTAAAGCAATTTAGTCAAACTGGTTTTTGTTTTATTGATTCTTATAAAGATATAAAGAATGCTTCTGCTGAGGTTTATAACATCCTTGCTTTTTCGTTCTTCGAGGAAAAATTAGCAACAGGGTGGGCAAAATACGGAAACATAGATGCACTAACTATCGTATCCTCAGCACATCATAACTTTGAGCTTGAACACTGCGAGGCATCTAAGGGGAATGCCTTAAGACGCCTCTCGAAGAAGCTCAATATTCCTCTTACTAGCACAATCGCAATCGGTGATAGCATGAATGATGTTTCGATGCTAAAACTAGCAGGAAGAGGAGTTGCGATGGGCAATGCAAGACAAGAGGTTAAAGAAATTAGCGATGAAATTACTTTGACAAATGATGAGCATGGTGTTGCAAAGATCATCCAATCAGCTATCAATAGAACCCTCATTAAATAAGACATATGTAATTTTAGCCAACCAACCCTCGGCGTAACATCTTTATTGGTGGCGTGACGAAGATGGTTGGCTTCATTTTTTCATAATCATGTTCTCAATTGTTACTCTTTATTTGTTTTTAGATCTGTCATAAAACTTTTATTTTTAATACCTGATCGCAATAAATGAAGATCCACCTCAACATCGACCTCAGCTTCTGCAAACACTTCATCCCATTTGCTTTCTTCTTTTTTGAATTTTTGAGGGTCTTGGCGATATAATGCTTCTCCAAATCCAAAGATGTCTACACCATATTCTTCTTGTATACTCTGTATCGTAGAAGTGATATCTTTTTTTACAAACTCATTAATCTTTTTCTCGTATTCCATAAAAACGTCGATTTTCGTTAGATCGTTCGTACATTCTGACCCTTGTATTTTTGTTTCCCCTGTAATCTTCACGATAAGTTTGGGATTGTTATTTTTGTAACTTACCTTAAGTTTAGTATTAGACCTAGAAACCCTTACATCAAAATAAAGCTCTTTCTCCTCTTTTCCTTCTTCACACGGTATACTTAAGCTCGTATGTTTTAACTTTTGTGTCCATAAATAAGCTCTTGTTTCCTTCAATGGTATAGACCCAAGCATTTTATCATCCTTAAAAATGGCAATCCCATCTATGAGAATAAGCGCCTCTGGTTCTAATGATTTATTATTCTCAACATTTTTCCCCTTCTCTACATCACCCTTTAGTACAACAGTTGCAGCAACTGGATTTTTGCCTTTAGAAATAATAGAAGATATAAAATCAGTCAATCGCACGCGGGGATCTCCTCCCCATTCTTCTAGAAATGTCTGGATTTGTTTATGTAGTTTTAAAGATGGACTTTTTTGAATAGGGTAAGTGATTTTTGTGAAATCAGAGGCAGGATTTCCCTTTGTAATAAGAATATTAAAGTCATTACGGAAATGTCCGCTTCTCTCTAAGAAATCTAAAAATCCAAACAATCCTTCTCGTGCGATTTCCTCATTGATAAAAAGGACTCTCGTATGGGAATAGATCAGCTTACGGTCCAATCCAACATTCATTTTATTAGATAATTCCGAAAGAGAGTTTCCCTCTAATGAATAAGTAATAACCGGTGTATTCCCTAGGGCTCCTTGTTTTCCATACTCTGGAGAATTAACGATTTCAACCGTCATCTTATACTTTTTTTCTTCGCCGGGATCAACGGCAATTCCTGTAACTATTGATACGTCATTTAACTCTTCTTTATCCCAACAACCGGTTAATAGGAAGGACATTAACACAAAAAAACCAATCATTTTTTTGTTCATTTTGTTTTCTCCCCCTGTGAACTCGAATCAGGTGGAGAAGGTCGTGACGATCCTTCCTCTTTTACTGGAGCATCTGTCACTAAGTAGGAAGGTCTATTTCGATCTGACCAAATAGGGAATCTTATAAAGACGTCTTTCTGGTCCTTTAGCTTAAACGGTGCTACAGGTGTTAAATAAGAGACTCCGAATGTTCGTAAACTTACCAAATGAATAACCATTATGATAAGTGAGATAAGAATTCCATATAAACCTAAGGAAGCTGCCATAAATATTAAAATAAATCTTATAAGGCGAGCAGCGATTGAAAAATTATATATCGGCGATACGAAGCTTGCAATTGCTGAGAATGCAACAACAATGACTAATACATTGGATACTAATCCAGCTTCAACAGCAGCTTGTCCGATTACAAGAGCACCTACTATAGAAAGCGTTTGCCCAACTGCTCTAGGCATTCTGACCCCCGCTTCCCGTAAAACTTCAAATGTAAGTTCCATTATTAATATTTCAATAACAGCTGGAAATGGTACTCCCTCCCTCTGACCTTGAACACTTATTAGAAGCGGAGTCGGTAAAAGCTCATGGTGATAAGTTGTTAATGCCACATACAATGAGGGAAATGTTAAAGTTATCATAAAAGCGGTATAGCGAACGATCCGTATAAAGCTTGTCATAAAAAAAGGCTGGTAATAGTCTTCTGTTGACTGAAAGAAATCTGTAAAAACAGAGGGAACGATCAATACAAAGGGAGTCCCATCAAGAAAAATCGCAATTTTCCCTTCTAATAGATTCCCACTAATACTATCTGGGCGCTCAGTGTTGAAAATGAGAGGAAAAAAAGTAAAGTTATCATCTGTAATAAACTCTTCAATATTCCCAGTATCTAGCACACCCGATGTCTTTATTTTTTGAACTCTTTGTTTTACTTCATCTAATATATCCTCATTAACAATTCCCTTCATATAACCAATTACGAGCTTTGTATGTGAATCACTTCCAACATGAAAATTTTCAAATACTAGCCGCGGATTCTTTATTCTTCTTCTAACTAATCCGATATTTGTATCAATATCTTCTACAAAACCGTCCTTTGGTCCCCGGATAATCGTTTGTGTACTTGGCTCATCAATTGATCGTTTTTCCATTCCACCAATGTTCAAACCCAAGGCCTTCATATGCTCATCTACTAATATTACTGCAAAGCCGTTGAGCATCTGCCATACAATCTGATGGAGTGTCTCTGCATACTCATATGCAACTGCTGGAAAATAGGCTTCCCTAATTTTATCAATATCTTTATCATCTTCTTTAACCTCTTTAAATGCGTCTCTTAAAGGTTCTAATACTTGTGAATTTAGCTCATTTTTATTCAGTGTAGTACCTAAATAGCAAACACAACCGTTCTTGCTACCTATTTTTATATCAATTTTCTGATAATCTGATGTTTGATAAAATAACTCATGCAAACTCTTTAAATTAATTTCTAGCTTAGGGTCATAATTCTTTGGAATACCTTCCTTGTCAAAAATCTCTTTCTCAGTTGTTTCCCCACTTTTTTTATTTTTTCTACGCTGAAACATATAAGAAAGTTTACTCATAAACTTGACTCCTTTTCCTGCTTTTTCTTGTTTTCCATAATAAAATAGGGAGTACTATAGCAGGGAAACCAAACTGAAATGGCATATGCATATACCAGGGTACAAACTTGAGACCTTCCTCTATGTGCTCTACAAAGTTATAGCTAATAACTACTGTGAGAAACCCAATAATGGTACCCATCGGAAAGGTCAAGGTACGATAGGGCCTTTTCGTAATAAGCTCCAGCCCTTTTAATCCTCCATAAAAGAAAATACTTACCTTTACAATAATCCCAAACATAACGAAAAAAACAATGATCAAATCCACCCGTTCTATAAAATTTAATAATGATATTTCGCGTGATGCACTTAGTAAGGGAAAATTAGCTCTTTCTTTTAAATCTACTCCTAAAGTAGCAATTTGAACAAGTGAGCCGTATGTTAACAATAAACCACTAGTTAAAACAGCTGCTGCACTAACCCTTCCAACCTTCTTAATTTTCCCCACATAAACAATAATTACTGTAAAGGCAATGGCTTCACCAAATGGAAAGGTGAGCAATTGCGGAAATACTGCTTTTAATACAGGTCCAAGTCCATTTGAAAGCACCGGCTGTAAATGGTGAAATTCTAAGCCTCCTGAAAACCATATGCCTAATCCTGTTGTAACGATAAATGTCACAACATATGGAAAGAAAACTTCACTTGTACGTCCTAACACTTCCAAACCATGTTGTAGCATAAAAATGATAACAAGCATCATCGTAATACAGATAACTTCGAGTGGAGTAAACTCAAAAATTGTTGAAACTAGTAGCTCACAAAAATCTCTTAATACTCTTGCTGAAAGATAAAAAAAATAAATTACATACAAAAGAGTGAAAAACTTTCCAAACCATTTCCCAAAGCAAAAGACAAATAATTCAAATAGATTCTTCCCAGGTAGCTTTGATAATAGAAATACATAATAAAGCATGATACCTACCCCAATAAATGTAGCTAGAATAACAGCTATCCAAGCATCTTGCTTCGCCTCATTACCGATCCCAACCAAGGTTGCACTACCAATTTGAAAGCATATAATAATAATGTATAACTGCCAAAGAGATATCTTCTCTACAAGATTACTCATACTAGGATTTCATTCCATTCTTTTGAAGCTTCCCCTTAATTCCGGCTACAATTGGATAGATAAACCCAATGAATAAAAAGATATACACCATCCATTTATTTGTTCCAGGGGCAAAACTAAGGATTTTGAGTATTTCGGTTATCAAATCACTCTTATATATAAATGCATCGATACTTGCTACAAGAACAGTAAGAATTGTCAGGATCATTAGAAACATGAATACTCTCATCGAAACCTTCCTACAACCATATTTTTACGTCGTCAATTTTCTATATATGGATTATTATGGTCAATAAAGGACATTTTAGTATTTTTTTCTCAATCCTTTCAAAATGATCACTAAAAGTATACGATTAAGAAAAGACTGATTGATGATCAGTCTTTTCCTAATTACGTTTTTAGAAGCAAAAGCTGTAAAAACGATTAATATTTTTTAGATTTAAATAAACGATCGAATAACCAACATGATACTTAAAATGAACCCTATCAACCCAAGACAGGAAAAGACGATTAATTCTTTTATTTCTTTTTTCCTAACTAGTTTTGGGATTTCAAACGCAAAGATGATGACAAAAATGACGAAAATCAACAAAAACTTAGACATATATCAAACCTTCTCTTACTAAGTGATATGATACTATTTAGTTAAACCGATTCTTCTTACGTATACAGTGGGATGAATCGATACTTCTAATTCTGTAAATCTTTCATTCCAATCTTTTTTATATTTATCATTCCATTGTTTTGGATATTTTTTGTACACAGCTTCTCCAAAACCAAATATATCTGTACCAAGATCGTCTTTTGCCTTATCTAATACACTTTGAATTCTATCTTTAACTTCCTTCTCGATCTCAACCTGTAATTTATCGATGTTTTTCGAATCATCTAAATTTAATTCGGAAGCGTTTTCCATTACATTCATTTCTGATGTAGTATTTACAGCTATTTTTATCTCTCCATTTTTAATTTTAGGAACAATTTGTGTTTCCGTTCGAATAATATTCGTGCTAATATGACCACCACCCTTTTCTTCTGGGACTTTGACGGTAATGACTCCAATCTCCATTTCATCTCGCAACCATAAAATTCCTCTCGTTTGCGATTCGTTCATCCACCCAACCAATTTATCATCTTTAAAAACTGCCGCTCCTGTGATCGCTTGTGTTTTATCAGTCCCAGCACTACCTCCTATTTCCATTGGTTCTGACGCAAATTGGGGAGCTACTGGCTCTAAGCCTTCAGTAAGGAGCATATCGAGAAACTCTTTAATATTTATGGACAACCCCACACTAAGCTTCGTTAGCTCTCTAGTTTCTTCAGCTGTCACACTTTCTAATGTAGGTTTATTCTTGATGATTTCAAAGGCTTTGCCTTTTGTAAACATAATATAGCTATTCATCCGAGGCTCATGAAACCTTGAATAGAAATCAAGAATATGGGAGACACCCTTTTTAGCGAGTTCTTCCCCTATTATTAAAACCCTACTATGTGAAAAGAATATGCGTCTTGATAACTTTCCTTGAAGATGTCTATATGCTTCAGAAAGTGTGTCACCAGTATCTGAAATCATAAATGTACTATTTTCGCCACCACCTGCTGTACCACTAGTTGGACCTAGCTTTGATGGGACCGCTACTTGAAGTGATAAACGAATTTTATCGTCTTCTAGATCTAATCCAACAGCAGTAACGATTGCAATATCATTTATTTCAATTCGATTCCAGCAACCAGATAGCAAGAAGACTGACATTGCAAAAATGAACAATATTCTAGTTGTTTTCATCTGTACCATCCTGCCCTCTTAGAAGCGATTTAATATTTACGTTTCTTTGATACTAACCTCTTTAAATTCCTTTTACCAGATTGCTCTGGTCTTTCATTCATTCCCCACCAAGGAACCCTAATAATGACATCCTTAAGATTATTGAAATTAAATGGAGCAATAGGTGCCAAGTAAGGAACCCCAAATGAACGGAGCTGGACAAGATGAACCAGTATAAAAAATCCTCCTAACAGAATCCCATAAAATCCAAGCAGTGCTGCTAAAAACATCATCAAAAAACGAAGAAGCCGAATCGCCCCTGTCAAGCTGTAGCTCGGGAACATAAACGATGCAATCCCTGTAATGGAAACAACGATAACCAATGGGGCGGAGACAATTCCTGCTTCAACTGCAGCTTGACCGATAACTAATGCACCAACAATACTTACTGTCGACCCAATTGGTCTAGGTAGCCTTAATCCAGCTTCCCTTAAAGCTTCAAATGTTATTTCCATTAGCAATGCTTCTACTACAGCAGGGAATGGTACCTTCTCTCGAGAAGCAGCGACACTAAACAAGAGGTTTGTTGGTAATAATTCCTGATGAAATGTTGTTACGGCAATATAAATTGAAGGAAACAACAGGGCAATTAATAAAAATAAATATCGAATGCATCGGATAAAGGATGCCATGAGAAACCTTCCATAATAATCTTCTGGAGAAGCCATCATTTGAAAAAAAGTAACTGGTACAACAAGTACAAATGGACTGTTTTCAACAATTATTCCAACTCTTCCCTCAAGAAGGTTCCCAACTACACGATCTGGCCTTTCCGTTTGTAATACTTGAGGAAATACAGAGTAAGGATTGTCTTCAATAAATTCTACAATATATCCACTATCCTCAATTCCATCAATGTCTATCTGCTTAAGTCTACTTCGTACTTCTTCAATTAATGACGACTCTGCAATGCCTTCAACGTATGTTATTACGACCTCAGTTTTAGAAAGTCTTCCCAACTTCATGCTTTCCAATTTAAGCTGTGGTGATTTAATTCTCCTACGAAGCATGCTTGTATTTGTTCGTATGTTTTCAGTAAAGCCCTCTCTCGGCCCTAGTACTACTGCTTCTGAAGCTGGCTCATCTACTGATCGTTGTGGCCATGATTGTTCACTTATAAAAAGCGATTGTTTGAACCCATTAATGATGATGACTGTCCCACCAATAAATAAATGATCAGCAATTTGTTGAATAGTATCTCCTTTTTTAACTTGTCCTGAGCTTATTTCATCTTCAATATCTTTCATTGTTAAGGATTCTCTTTTTTGTAAATCTTCATTATGGTTTAATAACGGATCTAAAATATTATTTTCCATTCTTTTCATATCTACTAGTCCATCAAGGTATAGAATAATTGCAGTATACGTTTTATTTATGTCAAATTTTCGATAAGTAAAGTCTGAGGAACCTTCAAACATTCGTCTAATTTTATAAAAATCCTCTTCAAGAGCTCCTGTTAAATAATCAGTTTTATCCTTATTGGTATGGGTATTGCTATTTTTATTCATAACTTTTTGAGTAGAGCTTAAAAGTTTCATCAATCTTTTCATTTTCATTCCATACACCTCCCAAAAGGATGAATTATATTCCACATTTATGACAGAACTTTTTTACGAATAAATGCTATACAAAGAAATAAAATCGGCAAGATGATGTGCAGCAAAGTATGAACATATGTAACAATTAAACCAAAACCAATTTCTAAATGCTTTACAAAGTCACTTCCAATTACTAAGGATAATGGTGTTATTATTGTACCTAAACCAAGTATGATTGCTTTCTTGCTTTTCACACTGAATAATTGCGCGATCCCTACTGCTGCACCATACATCCATGCACCCATCTTGAAAAAGACACCAGCCACCATCATTAGAATAATTAATGCATCAAATCTTTCTAAAAAGTCCGCAATACTTACTAACCTTGTAGCTGAAAGTAGCGGGAAGTAATCCATTTGGTATAGCTCTGGACCAACCACAGATATGATTAATACTGAATTAATCGTGAGCAGGATCCCACCAATTAAGATCACAGCAAATCCTACCTTACCTGCATTTTTTTGATCTTTTAAAAAAGGAAGAAACATCATAATAATGACAGTTTCTCCGAAGGGGAAATTTAGACTCTTTGGATATACCTCTTTTAATATTGGTTTTACTCCATTCCCTAAGATAGGAGTAAGATTTTTAAATTGAATAGATTCAACACTTAATAATAGAATCCACACAATGGTTAACGAAAACATAAAGATTGGAAATACCGCCTCCCCCATACGGCCAAATATTTCAACCCCCCCACGTAAACAATAAATCACCAAGACCATAAAGCTCCCAATAACGACTACTAAAGGAGTTTTAACTAGAATTGTTGATACGATCAGATCACCAAAATCGCGACAGGCTCTTCCAGCGGTGTAGATAAAATAAGCAATGTACAAATAGATGACAGGATAAGCAAGGTATTTCCCTATTAACTTCGGAATGATCTCAATCAATGTCATATTCGGATAAAAAGATGCTAGCTTTACATAAGTACTCATTAAGACGAGACTAGATACAGTAGCAACCAAAATCACTATCCAAGCATCCTGCTTTGCGCCTGCGCCTAACCCCAGAATGATTGTTGTCCCAAATTCAAACCCAATTAGAATATAAAAAAGTTGAAGTGAGCTTATTTTTTCCTTTTCCACCTGTCACTCCCACCAATTCCTTACCATAAATTTTCGCCTCTGGTTAAATTTATCTTTTCCGATTTAATCCTCGTTATGCGTTTTTAAACAATTTTAAGAACTATAACGCCAATATATTATGTAGAGATTCTTGTTTTTTGTTCTGTAAGAATAAAAACCTTCCGCTAATAAATTGGAAGGTTTCATCGATTTTGTACGTATTTAAAAGTTTTTAGTCGATCCTTTAGGGAACTTCTTAAGGAAAAATGTCTTTTTACTAGAAGAATTGTCGAAAGCATTTCAAAATCCACCAAAATCATTAATAATAAAGTTATATTTACCATACCTATTAGTGGGAGCAATGAACTATGAATACAAAATATTACTCTGAATTAACATATAAGATAAATCTAGTAAGAAAACTTATGATTGTCACAGCGCAAACAAAGGGATTCAATAATCCTGAAACAATTAAATATAGTGAGGAATTAGATAGACTTATTTTTGAAACACAAGTATTTTTAAAATCCTGCAGTTAGTCTATATTGCCAAATTTGCTGCCCATTAAGCATGGGCTATTACCTCTTAGAATTAATAAATATCTATCTGTTTCCACAATACTTGAATTGTCGCAGATTCATGATACATTAAATACCTGTACTAGATTATACAAGTAGGTGGAATTCATTGGATATCAAACAATTACAATACTTTATAGAAGTTGCAAATAATAATAGCTTCTCCCGGGCAGCCGAGCACTTATTTATTACTCAACCCACAATTAGTAAAATGATTAAAAACCTTGAAACAGAATTAGGTGTGCCATTATTTGATCGCTCTCGAAAAAAGCTTCTCTTAACCGATGCAGGACATACAATATTAGAACAAGCAAAGTTGATCAACAAAGCGTTTACGAATTTAGAAATAGAGTTAGATAATCTTTTAGGTTTGAAAAAGGGACATATTAGAATTGGTTTACCACCTATATTTGATGCGCACTTTTTCCTTAAAATCATTGGCTGTTTTCACGAAAAGTACCCAGGAATTACCTTTCAATTTGTTGAAGATGGATCAAAGAAGATAGAAGATGATGTGGATAACAATCTCCTCGATGTAGGTGTTGTTGTCCTTCCAACTAACAATGAAATGTTTGAACACTTTTCTTTTATGGAGGAAGACTTGAAACTAATCCTCCACCCAACACACCCATTAGCTAACAATATTGAAGTTAATTTAACAGAATTAGCAAATGAATCTTTTATTCTTTTTAATAAGGATTTTGTTTTAAATGACCGGATCATAAATGCTTGTAATAATATTGGCTTTAATCCACATATTATTTCTGAAAGTTCCCAATGGTCCTTTATTGAAGAAATGGTTGCCTCAAAGCTTGGAATATCCCTTTTACCAGAAAGCATTTGCCGTCATCTAAACAAGGATGTCCGAACAGTAAAAATAGTAAATCCTTCGATCAGCTGGAACCTTGCCCTCATTTGGGGGAAAAACCAATACCTTTCGACTGCAGCAAAGGAATGGTTACAGTTTACGAAGGAACATCTGCAAATAAACATCCATGAAAGCTTCAAATAGGCGACCCCAGTTAGGGATCGCCTACTTTATTTAGAAAAGAAATTTGAGATACCTTCTTTTTGCCACTACTTGAAAATCTCCCCCCTTCCAGCTCATTCACTCAATTCACATTTGAAAGCATTTACATAGATAAAAGCTATACTTCAGATAAAATATAACCATTTTACTTAACAAAAACTCAGGTCTACACTTGTATCAAGTGAACAATAACTTTTTTCTTAAATGGTTTTTGGTACCAGCCATTTTTAACAAGCTTCTGTATCACTTTATCATCTCTATGAAGAAATGCAGAAGGAAGCACATTCCTGTGCAAATCCAATATGAAAGGATGCATTAAAAATGGAAGCTATAAAAACAAAAGAAAGCCGCATTGTTAATACAGATCAAGTATTATCATGTGATTTAAATAATTATAATACTCTTTTCGGTGGAGTTCTGATGAAAAAACTCGACAATGTCGCAACTTTATCAGCACGTAGACATTCTAGAGTAAAGGAATGTGTAACAGCATCTACAGATTCTATCGACTTTTTATGTCCAATTCACCAAACTGATTCAGTCTGCATTGAATCATTTGTTACCTATACAGGAAAAACATCTATGGAAATTTTTTGTAAAGTAATTGCAGAAGATATGATGACAGGCGAACGTAGGATGGCTGCAACTGCATTTTTAACATTTGTTGCATTAGACGAGAAGAAACAACCAGTTGAGGTTCCTGGTATTATCCCAGAAACAGAAGAAGAAAAATTTCTCTACAACACTGCTAAAGAAAGAGCGGAAATGCGCAGATTAAGAAGAAAGAAAAGTAAGGAATTAGCGGAATATATTACAGTTAGAAAACCATGGGATAAATAAGAGGAGGGCGAATAATGATTACCATATCTAGTCATGATGAATTGATGGCCACCGAAGAAGCGGTTAAACAATTAAAACGGGACTTTCCTCAACTTTTTGACAAACTATTGCATGTCGTGAATTTAACAAGAGCATTCCAATTCAAATTTCAATATATGGGTTGTTTAATTATGGATGAAGAAGTTCATAATTGCACACCTAATTTTGTTTATGGGTCTGTTTTACGCTTATATAAGAAAGAATTACAAAAATTAGTCAATGACATGGATTCACAAGTTATAAAGGATTTTCTTGCAGAAAATAAAAGTATTGGCTATGCAAAGATTAGTTTATTACTTCTTGGTCATAAAGCCGAATCGTTAGTAGGCTCATCTTCTATTCAATAAAAAATCCACCACTGAACGAAAGTGGGCTAACTCGGTTAGCACCCATTTTCGTTCAGTAGTAATCATATTTCAAGTCATTCAAAGTGCCTTTTGACTTTTGCTCTTGTAACTCTCTTTATCCTTATCAAGGAGGATATTTAGCGCTATAAGATTTACCGCTTCGTTTTCACCGAAAACTGTTATTTCCTTATTTGTTCTATTTATATAAATATTCTCTTTATTAAAACCTTCTAAATTCATTTCACCCATAGAATGAATATATTCAAACGTTTGTTCAAGAAAGTTCGGTTGATTATTAGACAGTAAGTATGTTAACGCATCACGGTGGGCAATTGTTCGTTTCCAATTCCCATTGTTATACCAAATAAGTTTACTTGCTGACGCTTCATCAGGATAACCATACTTATTTATTAGCTTAAAAGCACCTTTTCTCAGTTTTTCTTGCCATGTATTTAAAATTTCGTCTACATATAATTTATATTTGCTATTCATATTAATACCTCCCAAATAAGCTAATAAACAGTATATGTAGGTGGTCTCATCGAATTGAACATCATATTTCTCTAAATAAATATTATATTATTGAAGGCTCTTTTCTAATAGTTGTTTTTTAATAAGTTTCTTGAACAAAAATTGTTCTGATGATTGGAACGGATATGCGAGACTCCTGTGGGAGTAGCGTGGCAGGTGAGACTCATGCAGGCGCTGTGCGCCGAGGAGGCTCACCGCACGCCCCACGGAAAGCGAGCATCCTAGAGCTCCAATCAACTATCTCAACACTAATTACCAAGCAACAAAGTTTGCGATAACAGCCATATTGAAAAAATAAAATGTATTTAGCATGCACTAAAAAAATTACGACACAAATAAACTCAAGCAAAAATACTGCTTGAGTTAGTTTAGTTTCAAATCAGACCATTTAACCGATCTGGGGACAGATCCATAATCCCATCATCCTCTATAATACCGAGAGTAACATCGGTAATATCTTGATCAGATATAATATTATCTTGTACCCTGAATTTTATATCATCTGCAACTGCAAGTGAAAGTCCTTTTCTTAATTCAATTAGGCCCTCAACATGATAATAACGACCTTCTTGTATTATTCTGAGTTTTTTAATATCTGTAACATCTTCATCACTTAATATTGTTTTGAACACTTTTTCTTCAATATCCTTCGGAGCAGCTACCCCTATAAGTCCAACCATATTATCAAACCCTACTCTAAAGGCTACTCCAATCATTAAAAAACCAATTAGAATTGTAGCTATACCATCCAAGCTTGTGAAATCAGTAAATGCTGTGACAATGATTGCGATTAAGGCTAATAATGCCCCCGTAACAGCTACGATGTCTTCATAAAAAACTAAACGAGTAGGCGGTGCTGCACGACCAACGTTTTTAAATGCCGCTATGGCTATTCCCCATCCTTTTGCTTTCTCTACTCTTGCTTCCTTTAAAATTTCTTTCATTGCTTTTAGTAAAATACCACCATCAATAACCAAGTTAATGATTAATACACCTATACTTAACCAAAACCCACCAGTATTTTCTACAGGGTGATGTAGTAAATGCCAGCCTTCTTTGATTGTTTCGTAAGCCATGATAGTCACAACAATGACTGCGATCATACAAAAAATGTTGATTACACGACCAAAACCGGTTGGAAATTGTGGCGTCGGCCGTTTTTCTGATAAAACACTACCAATAAACACAAACCCTTGATTTACTGCATCTGCAAGTGAGTGCATTGCAGATGCAAACATCGCCCCACTCCCACTCATTACATAGGCAACTGCCTTACATGCTGCAATAATCCCGTTGCCAATCATTGCAACTGCAGATGATTTATTCCCCTTTTTAATTAGCGATATGAATCCATTATGATCTGTATCATTACTCAAGATTAACGCCTCCATAAATCAGCATTTTAAATTATGTTTATTGTTCTTTAAAATTCTCGAATTATTACTACTGAACGTGAAATTGCATTCCCTAAGCTCATATAAAAATAATAAAAGGCAGACTTCATTTAAAATCAAATACGTACATATGATAAATACATGTCCATTTTCTTTGGAGGGGTTTATCTATGAAATTTATTAGAAAAGGCTTGATCATCATAATCGGAAGCATTTTAATATCGTTAGGAATAAATTACTTTTTGGTCCCCTACAAAGTGTTGGATGGAGGAATCATCGGGATAGGGCTTATTGTAAATTATTTATGGGGCCTTAAAGCAGGCCTGATGATTATCATTTTTAGTATTCCTATCTTTTTCATCGCTTGGTTTGGCTATAGAGATTATTTTTACAATAGTTTACATGGTATGGTTATCTCTTCCTTTTTTATTGATATCTTAAACCCAATTCATACATTTTTTCGTATCGAGGCTGTACTTAGCTCCATGATAGGCGGGATCTTAGTTGGCTTAGGAATCGGGCTGATGTTGAAATATAAAACGAGTACTGGTGGAACTGATCTCGTCGCTCAATTTATCTCTGATAAAACAGGTATTAATGTGGGTATCCTCATTTTTATAATTGATGCAGTTGTTATTTTATCTGGTGGTCTGTTATTTTCAACCGAAACTCTCTTGCTCTCGATCATTACCATTCTTTTTGTTGGAATCACGACAAGTATATTTACTAGAAATGTTATACATTCAGATTAATCTAAATACGTACAAGCACCTGGAGATCTTGTACTTATACATATATATAGGAGCGCACACCTTTATCATTTTTTAAAGGGCTTGTTTAACTTATTTGTTGATTTCCACTGTATTTGTTCGCTTTCCGAAGGAGTCTCACGAATCCGTTCCAATTAACAAAATATAAAATCACCAGTGAGCATTATCAGAACCTTTAAAAAAAAGGTGTTTAGCAACAAAAAAAGAATGACATATTAAGATAAGAGGAAAATGAAATGGAGTTGAAAAGATGGACTTTTTATCAAGAGAGCAAATTATTAACGAACTACAGGATTCGTTTCAACCTATTATTAATAAGTATGGAATAGAGGACATTGGTATTTTTGAAGAAGAAGGTCAAGATAAACATTACTATTTAGGCTATACAGTTCGAAAAGAAGGAAAAACGTATCATATCCATTCACCTTATTTAAAAAACAATCATGGAGGTTTATCTCCAGAGAAAAACGAATGGACAATAGAATCTGATGAACCTGCTAAAAAGGATTTGAAAGGATTTAAGGGATTAGAGGATGCCCTTCGTGAAATTTAGGAGATTCACTAGGTGATCAAGTTGGATGTCTAAGTTCTTATCCTTAGTCTTACAACAAAAAGCCTTAGCCCGAAAAATATCGAGCTAAGGCTTTATTTTGTTTAGAAACAAAAATTGACTAATCATCTTTAGCTTAACAATTAACAATAGTCCAGAACAAAAGCGCAAGCGCCTTGATCAGTCTCGGGCAAATAAGATGATTTAGAATAGAAGGCGTTCTTTGCCTTCAATTCTAAATTAGCTTATGACCTCGAGGGGCTAGGCGCTGGATGTCGTGCGCTTATCCACAGTTCAAGAATTTTATAATTTCCTAAACGATGAGAAAAGCAATTTTCATTACCTTCAACAAAATTTATTTGTTACCACCACTGCTCTTTTCTGAAGAGCCACCCCATGCTTCAACATTTTTTAAACCTTTAATATTTGAAACATGGAAGACTGGATCTTTTCCATTCGCTTTTTGTTTCATATAATCATTAAGTGCTGAGATAGCAACCTTCCCTAGCAGCAAGATCGCAATTAAGTTAATAATTGCCATTAAGCCCATTAGTAAATCTGCAAGACTCCAAACAAAACTTAATGATGCAAGAGATCCAAATGCGACCATCCCAACTACTGCAACACGATAAGTGTTTAGCCAGAGTTTATTTGTATTAATGAACTCAATATTTGTTTCACCATAATAATAGTTTCCAACAACCGAACTAAAGCAGAATAGAAAGACAATGATTGCAAGGAATATTCCAGCCCATGACCCCATTGATGTTTCTAGTGCATTTTGTGTTAGAAGGATACCGTCTGATTCTGTTGATTTATAAAGACCTGACAAGAGAATAATAAATGCTGTTGAACTACAGATGAGAAGTGTATCCACAAAAACGCCAAGAGCTTGAATTAGTCCCTGTTTTACAGGATGACTGACATCAGCTGTAGCAGCGGCATTTGGGGCGCTACCCATACCCGCTTCATTTGAAAATAATCCACGTTTTATTCCATTCATCATCGCAGCACCTAATGCCCCACCAGCTACTTCATTGAGACCAAAAGCACTCTCAAATATTAAAACGATTACACCAGGTAGTTCAGAGATATTCATGATCATGATAAACAGAGCAATTAAGATATATCCTCCGGCCATTATTGGCACCATCAATTCAGATACTGTCGCAACTCGTTTAATCCCGCCAAAGATAACCACTGCTGTAATAATAGACAAGACGATCGCAATGATGACTTTATTTATTCCAAAAGTTCCATTTAGCGCACTCGTAATTGTGTTTGCCTGAACAGAATTAAATGCTAATCCAAACGTTAGAGAAATTAACACAGCAAATGTTACACCCATCCAGCGGGCATTTAACGCCTTTTCCATATAGTAAGCAGGTCCGCCTCGGAATGTGTTACCATCTTTAATTTTGTAAATTTGAGCAAGTGTACTTTCTATAAATGCAGAAGCTGAACCAATTAAGGCAATTAACCACATCCAAAATACTGCTCCTGGACCACCAGTTGTGATTGCAATTGCAACCCCTGCAAGGTTACCTGTACCTACGCGTGAGGCTGTACTAATACAAAAAGCCTGAAAAGAAGAGACACCTTTTTTATCAGCCTTTGCACCTTCACCTAAAAGCCTAAACATTTCGCCAATTAAACGAAACTGTACAAACTTTGTTCGAAAAGTAAAATAAAGACCAGTCCCAATTAACAATATAATTAAAACATATGACCAAAGTAAAGTATTCGTTCCATTAATAAACGTTTCAATTATGTTCAATTCACAACACCCCTTACTTTATTTACTCTAGACTTTCATATGATGCACAATCGTCTACAGATATACACTTTTACTATATTAGCATATTACCTACTTCCTAAAAACCTTTATTTTTATCCAAACTTTTTGATAAATAAAATAATTACAAATATTAGGCGTATTACTATTCAGTTTGTGAATAAAGTCAGAATCTTTTTTTAAACTTAATAGCAATCCTCCTTCTTAGAGCGTATTACTATAGGTGATCAATTTATTACAAGTAATGTAAAAGACCAAATGTATATAAATCCATTTAAACCATATGTAGTAAACATAAAACTAGGAAAAGCCGGATAAAAAACTTCAAGTAATAGTTTGGCGAAATCCAGCTTAAGAATATTATAAAATCTCTTAAAGGAGACCTGCACATCCGTACCATATAAGCAGGTCCCGTCATATTTTTACAATGAATCTAAAGCCTGCTTTAAGTCATCCCAAATATCCTCCCATGCTTCCAGTCCTACCGATAAACGAAGTAATTCATTTGAAATCCCCATATCTTTTCTCACTTCTTCAGGGATGACTGCATGTGTCATTGAAGCGGGATGCTGTATAAGTGTTTCTGCATCACCTAGGCTTACTGCAATTGGGATTAATTTTAATTGATTTACCACTTTTACAGCATCTTCATATGTCCCATTAACTTCAAATGAAAGAAGACCTCCACCATTTTTCATTTGTCTCTTCATTATTTGGTAATCTGGGTGATTTTGGTCTCCAGGATAATAAACTGCCTTAATCCTTGGATGATTACCCAAAAGATTTGCAAGCTTTTTTGCATTTTCACAATGGCGATCCATTCTTACTGCCAATGTTTTGATTCCTCTAAGCAATAACCAAGCATCAAAAGGAGAAATGACTCCTCCGATATCCTTTTGGGTCGTTTTCTTTAATTGTTTTATTATTTCATGATTTCCGACAATGATACCTGCAATTACGTCACCATGCCCACCAATGTACTTCGTTGCACTATGGATGGAAATATCACAGCCTAATGTTAAAGGCTTTTGTAAATACGGAGTTGAGAAAGTATTATCAACAACAACCATTATTCCCTTTTCTTTAGCAATCCTAACAACTAATTCTAAATCAATTAATTTCATTGTAGGATTAATGGGTGTTTCAATATAAATACACGTTGTGTTCTCTTGAATTTTCGAAATGATTTCTTCAGTTGTAGCTAATTCTGAGAAGGTATGATCGATTTGATATTTTTCTTGTAGCATCCTTAAAAGGCCAAAGGTACACCCGTACACACCTCTTGAACATAAAATATGATCATTCGCCTTTGTTAGTCCAATTAACACGGCTGATACTGCAGCCATTCCTGACCCGAATGCAAGTGCCGCTTCCCCCTCTTCTAACTGGGCCATACGTTCTTCTAAAACTGTAACAGTAGGATTTGAAAGCCTTGAATAAATATAGCCATCCTCTACACCTGCAAATCGATTAGCTCCTTGCTCTAATGATGTAAAAGTAAATGTTGAAGATTGATAAATTGGTGGGGTTAAGCTATCTGAGTGCTCTTTCGAAGTATAACCTGCATGGATTGCCTTTGTTTCAAAATGATATGTGCCTTCTTTTTTCATTGTTATCCCCCTTGTCCGGAACATGATAGATACTAGGCGGTTGCATTTTATATCATATTTAATCAATCCTTATTTCGTCACATGTATACTTGTAATTTTTTTGTGATGGATATTCAACAGAACAAAAGCGCAAGCGCCTTGAACAGCCTAAGGCAAATAAGATGATTTAGAATAGAAGGCGTTCTTTGTCTTCAATTCTAAATTAGCTAGACCCTAGAGGGGCTAGGCGCTGGAGCTGGATGTCGTGCGCTTATCCACAGTTCAACGAATTTCATAATTTCCTAGACAGCAAAAAAAGCATCTACATTCTTCTTAATGTAGATGCTTTCAAAATTGATTCAATCTTATTTTTATTTTAGGCATTTTTCGCAAACTTTGTTGCTATTTACCAAGAGTGTGGTGTGGTTGATTTCCGTTCCAATCAACCTTAAACAGTTTTCGTTTTAAAGGCAACAATCTCTAAGAAAGAGCCTTATTTTATTACAGTTGGTTCATTTACTTGTTGACTTTCACTACCATGAATATATTGTTCAAAAAGCGCTAAGCAATCTTGTTTGGAAGGTGGATGAAATGTAAGAAGCTGAGATACCAAAAGAAGATATGACGTATCTAAAGATGTTAAGAAGTTCATACCACCTAATAGTTTAGCTGATTGTGTTGAAATTTGCTCAATCTTTCTTTCAATACTATCCCTAACCATTAAAACCTCATTTAACAAAAAGTCTAAAAATTGATTATTGATAAATTTATATGCTAAACCTTCAAGAGAATTCATCGCTTGAACTAAATCAGCGGTTAAGTCATGCATTTTATCTAAATTTGGAGCCTTATTCGATTGTAGGACCTTTTCAACCATGGAAGAAACTACACCTATGTAAGATGCTGTAGCAAGTAATTCAAACCAAATTAACCCATTCATAATGACCGGACTTACGTTTTGCTCAGTTCCGGCATGAAATATATTTTCATTTGAGACAAATACATCCTCAAGAATCACCTCATGAGTATCAGTACCTTTGAGAATCCAGTGATTCCAAAAATCATTTACTTTTATTCCTGGTGTGCTACTAGGTATGATAATGATGGCTAGTTGGTCATTGGGCAGCTTGACACTTGCAGTCAATAAGTCCATCGTGTGAGATAAAGTGCATGGCTTTTTCCTACCATTAACAATTATCCCTCCTGTGACAGGCATAGCTTCTACTGTAGGTGAAAAAATATTTTGGCTAATTCCCTCAGCAAACCCTGAAGCCAATAAAAGATTCTCTTCTGCAATCATAGTTAAAATTCGCTCTAATTCAGGTTGTACGCTTATTGCACCTATTAAAGATGCAACTGAAAATTGATGCATTGTCAGTGCTATTGCTAAAGAAGGGGATCTAGAGCCAATTGCTCTTTGAATGTAAATGGCGTCTAATGCGCTAGCACCTTTTCCACCATATTCTTTTGGAATCATAAGTGAAGGAACACCCATATGTTTTATTAGATCCATACACTCATTTCCTTGAGACTCTCTTTCCATAAAAGTAAAAGAAGCTAGTTTATCATCCAGACCTGGAAAATACTCTTCAATTACTAAACGTTCTTTTGCTAATAGTAATGACATGATTACACTCTCCCTAGCTATTTTTTATTCCTTCTGATATTACACTAGTGTAGATTCCGGCTATTCCAACTCATTACGATTACCTATAAAACCAGATAATAAAATTAGTGAGTATGCCCAAAGCAACCAAGAAGCAAAAAATTTATCCGTATCATGACTAAGGTTTGTAAATATGTCTTGGAAATAAATAAGAACAATTGAATCAATCAACATACCAGGTAAGGCAATAAACATCGCAGCTTTTATCCTTTGACTTGCTGTAACCCTTTTCCATTTGTATATTGGCAATGTTAAAACAAGAATTAATGGTACTACCAAAATATAAGACAAAATCATTAGCATTGGTTGATCATGTAGAAAAAAGAATTGACCTCCAAATCTAAAAATTAATGTCGCTCCAAGCCAAACTAATAGTCCCCATAACAGAAAAAACATGAAGAACACTCCTCTATTATTTTTCGTTTACATGTACTATGATTTATCCAATAGATTCTTTATTAAAAATTTCAAATCACGAAAAACACCATCAATATCTGTATCTTCACTCATTAAAGCTTGAATGGCTAAACCGTCAAATAATGCATTAAGTAATACACTCCAAACCTCATTGGATACCCCATGTAGAGTTGAATCTCCAATAAAAGCGTTCATTTGTTGTTTTAAGACATGGTTCTCATAATTTAATAGGTTTCCCAATTGTTCTCGCATCAGTTCATTATTGAATCCAGTAACTGCTAAAGACAAAAACAACTTATGAAAGTAATTATCCTTTGTGATTCGATCTTGAGCTGAATCTAGTGCATTATCCATCCAATTTTCATGTCTTTTTTCTTTTTGTTTAGCAAGACGATCTAATGTACTCCAAGAAATAGTACTTATATCCTTTACAATTTCCATCATTAATTGATCCTTGCTACGAAAATGGTAATAGACTGTACCTTGGGAAATCCCTGCTACTTCTGCAACAGATTTTAATGTTACATTTTGAATTCCCTTTTCAACGATACAACGCTTCGCAGCTTCGATTAATTCTTCTTTTGTTACAACATTTGGTTTAGCCATATCGATTTCTCCCCTTCATTTCCATAAAGCCAAAATAATCCTTTTTCTATTAGGATCTGTTAAACTTGGTCGTTGATTTCCGCTACATGCGTTCGCTTTCCGCTCCAATCAATAAAGTACCAAAAACAACAGTGAGCTTTAACAGAGCCTTTCTATTAAACGTTTTCCTACGCTTTTTACATCTCTTCGTGAATTTTGTTAAAAGATTTATTTTTACGTTGCCAATATGACTGGTAAATGAGAATTAGCAAAATCATCGCCGCCGGAAGTAGTAAGGAAGTATAAAAGGTATTTGCACCGTTTTTCACATCACTTAATGCAAAATGGTTGTAAACCTGTGAAGAAATTGTACTTCCTATTACTGCTCCAAGAAGACGTGACATATTTATCATAGATGACACAAAGCTATGATACTTTATTTCCATTTCTATCATTGCCTGTGATGTACTACTTATGATTATGAGCCCCAACCCTAATCCAACAAACAGGTTGGCTAACGCTATCGCTAATAAATTAAAGCTAGCAGATAGGATGATAAACAGCAAACCACAAAGTAAGAAGGCCACCCCTGCTATCGCCAGGTTTAATAATGAAAGTTGTTTCTCCAGCCTTCTGATCAAAACAGCTGCTAAAATAATACTTATACATAAAGGAACCACACCAATAGCAATACCAAAAGTTGAATCAATAAAGTTAGATAATATAAATGGTTCAACGTATAAAATACTATTTAGTATAAATCCTACTCCGAAATTTAAAAGCATAGTAAACAGTAAAATTGATTGTTTTAATACAACTTTAAAATTAAGCTTTCCAAATAATTCTGAATCAGAGTGCTTTTGCATAGTGATTGAACAAATGAGAATCATTAAAAAGACTATTAAGTTTACGAGAAAAATGACTTTCCAATGTCCAAATTGTCCTATGATTCCGCCCAAAATTGGCCCGACTGACGCTGCTAATGCACTAAGTGCTCCCCATATTCCAATTACCTTTGTATAGTCCTCTTTTTTACTCTGATTTAGCATGAGCACAAGGCTAATCGGAACTATAATAGATGAGCCAATCCCTTGTATAATACGTGCAATTAACAGGTATATAAATGATGGACTCAACGCTCCACACAAAGAGCCAAAGCTAAATAACAATACACCGAAAAAGAAGAGTCGTTGATTAGCAATTCGTTGGGACAGTACTCCTACTAACGGCATTAATAAAGCAAAAGGTAATATATACCCATTCATAATCCAAATAGTATGAGACATTTCTATTTGAAGATCTGTCTGAATGATAGGCAACAAAACATAAAGTAATGTTCCATCCTGCATAACAAAGAAAACACTAAGACCAATCACCCAAAGATAAATTTTTTGTGAAATCCCCATAGCTTTTTCCATCTTTTATCTACTCGCTTTGGTGGTATTTTTTTCACTTTCTGCTTCAATGATTTGCTGTAAATTAGTAGTAGCTATTTCCATTGCTATCTCTCTAGTTGTTCTGTTCTTCCTATCACTTTCCACTAAAATACGGTTAACCTTTTGTCTAATTCGTTTTGAACACTCATCAAGTACATTCTCAACATTAGCTTGAGCTGTAATTAATAAACCAAATCCAGTTGCAGCACCGGAATTCACTACAAAGTCTGGTAATACTGTAATCTGATTGTTTCTTAATATATAATCAGCTTCTTTTGTTGTTGGCATATTGGAGCCTTCTACAATTATTTTTGCCGTTATTTGATTTGCATTTTTTTCTGTAATTACGTTAGATACAGCTGCAGGAATTAAGATATCGACTGGTAAAGTTAAAATATCATTTGGTTCCAAAAATGTATAATGCTTCAAATGGTCTCGATCAATCAAGCCATTTTCTGTTCTAGCATTTTCTAATTCCTCAAAGCTAAAACCATTTTCAGAATAAACCGTCCCAATTATGTCACTGATTGCACAGATTTTAACACCCTTTGCTGCGAGCAAGCGAATAATTCCATTACCAACTGTTCCAAAGCCTTGTACTGCAACTTTTACAGTTTGAAGATTTAAATGTAAAAAGTCTGTTGATTCTTCGATGGCCTCTATTAAGCCAAATCCTGCTAAGTAATCCATAAATTCTTCACTTAATAAATCATCAATTGATTTTCCTTCTGGTAACTTAATTTCAATTCCTTTTTCACTTAACCTATCAATGACAAGCGAGCTAGGGTCAAACTGAATGCTATTATAAACATGCTTCACATCCGTACTCGTTATCCCCATATCTTCACCAACTAAAAGCATGGCGCGTAAAATAGGGTCTGCCATTTTAGCAAATGCTGTTATTTTCTCCAGTTTATGATTAGAATTTGGATCGCATACAATACCTATTTTAGCTCCACCTAAAGGAATATCCATCATACTATGTTTGTAGGTCATTATTTCTGCCAAACTTCGAATTTCATCCATTGTTACATTGGGGCTCATTCTAATACCACCTGCAGCCAGCCCACCAATAAGCCGATCAATAACAATAAAAGCTCTTGTAGATGTTTTAGGATCAAACAGTTCTATTTCATATTGTGCTTTCATTTGACGACCTCCTTTTTTGCTACTTGAAACGTAAAGGCAAAAGCACAATCCTCTTTATTTAATCTTTCCATCATTTCATTTTGAATCGATAGACTAGGAAACTCAGATACAGGTATATCCCTTTTGGCAAGGAAATTTCTAAAGCATACGATCCCATTATTTCTCATCGTTCGCTCAACATGGAATAGGATTTTTTCAAACTCTTCCTTGGGGATCCATCCTGAAATATCTGAAAGTGAAAATTTATCTAATACACCATTTGGACATTGTGCTAAAAATTGATCGATTCTATCTGTCACAATCTCAACACAATCTAAATTTCTTTTGATCGTTTGATAATGCTTCTTTTGTATATATACTGGCAATGCTTCTTCATTCATATATTTGCTACAAAATAAAAATGTCATAAAATGATTATCTCTAACTAAATGTTCCTTAAATGATTGATCAAAACGAGATAGCATATAATCCCCTATAGAAAAACCATCCTCAACTTGGTTAAAATAACTTGGATCTCCTAAAAAGATTTCAAAAAATTTCTTTTTACTACATGTTCGAACTAACCATCTCCAAAAAGGGGTATTCCATTTCTCATCGTAAAACTTTCTTTGTTCTTCAATACTTTCACATTCTAGTAGTTTTTCAAATTGGGGCCGTTTCACTCGAAAAATAAGTGAACCTAAATATTTTTTATAAAACATTTCGTGCTTACCTAAAAAGATAATTCCTTCTTGGATCTTTGAAAGATGTGTTTGCCAAAATTTTTGTGCAGGTGGTGAAAGATGATGTTGCAAGGTGTGAAATACTTCTTTTCTAGATACTCCACTTTGTTTTATACCTAAAAAGGATAAACACTCGTCATGATCAAGTTCCTTTATTGCTGCTATCTTTAATTCCAAAAGAAAGTTTTGATTTGGATTTGCATCAACAGATATTAATTTTTTGGGGCCATCAACTAATAACGATAGACTCCGACATCCACTTCCAGTGATAGATACTACTGTGTCACTTGGTTTAATTTGTAAAGCCTTTAATTCTGACTCTGAATCCTCATCACTAGTCGTATAAAGCAACCATTGATCACGATAGATGCTATTTTCCATTTTTTCTTCAGTCCATGTAATCTGATCTGGTTTAAGAGAATGATTCGTCTGAATTGACATTAGATTTATGATCTCCTTCCATTTTAAACCTTCACCATTTCTGTGCTTAGATCTAAACTATCTAATTCTGCTAAAGTAAACTGATGTTTCTTAGCAATTTTTTGTATATAGTAGATATCCTCCATTGTGATTCTTCCACCTATCCCAAAGTTCTTCTTCTCATTTTCTAGAGCTAAAAGCATTGTTTCAGATAAACAAGCTAAATTCACACCAGGCTTATATCCTAGATTTTGCCCAAATGAAATAGGTTCAGGGTATTGGACAAGGCCACCTTCAATCACAAGCACATCTTTCCTTAGCTCTTTAACTAATGGCCCTACATTAGCTGGACGTGATACATCACAAATAATAGCCCCATATTTTATCTGATCAACAGGAATTATTTCCTCCATCGAGCTTGTTGCTGTAATCATCATGTCTAAATTACTAATCTCATTTTCTATCACTACGCTATAATGAATAGGTGGTTGTAGTTTTAAAAATGTATAAACCTCCTCTATTTCATCAATCACGTTAATAGACTCAATCTCCTCCCCAGGATTCTTTTGCATGAGTACTTGTTCTATTGCTGTTGTTGAAGGGGCATCATTGAAATTACGTTTCATTAACTCAAGCTTTGACAAAACTTCTTTACGTACCCCTTTATCTTCCTCATTTATGCATAACGCATGCACGTAAATAAGGTTTGCTAACTGTTTAAGTCTTTCGATATTTTTAGAAGGGTTATTGTTTCTACCGATCAACGTTATATTTGAAGTTGTTTGTGCTAAAATCATCGCACATTTTTTCCCTATTGAACCATTTGCACCTAAAATCCCTATTTTGGCGGTATTAATGTCATGCCCCTTTTTTGGGGCAGATTCAATCAATGCTTCAACTGCAGTAATAATCGTTAATGTATTACCGGTTGTTAACGTAATATTTTGGTCAAGAAGATCATAGCCACCACGAGTAACAATTGAGGTATAGGCTCCTAAACCAACAACTTTTGCTCCGAGTTCTTTTGCCAATTTTATGCCTTTTTTTATTGCAGTTACTACTTCTTTTCTTGGTCTTTCTAAAATCTCTTTTCCTCCATAGGTTAACCCTATCAACCAACCCTCAACATAGCCTCCTGCAGGTGTACGAACTGATGGCATATGACACAGCACCCCTGCTCCAGAGTAGTCTGCCTGCCATTCAAATATTTTACTAAGCTCATGATCTGAAAACCTTTCAAAAGATGGTGTATTAGTCACTAAGTCTTGTGGTGAGGGATAGTGACATAAGAAGGCAAAGGAAGTCTTAGGCTTGTCATTTTCATCTAATAAGGATGATATGATTGGTGAATGGTGGTGACGGTAATCTTTAATGAACTCAGGCTTTCTATAATCCCCAGTTGTATAGCGATAAATTAAATAAAAATCTCTTCTGTATAAAATCTCACATAATTCGTTAAATGCTTCTATAAATTGATCAATCTCTTGTCTATCGATTATTAGAGGCGGCTGAATCCGAATTGTAAGAGAATCATTTAAAAATGGCATCACCCGTATTTGATGAACATTTAACAAATAGCCACTTAGTAAATATCCCATTCCCCCAGCACTCGTCATATTTGCGATCTCAAATGAGTCTCCAGCATCAATTACCTCAAATTCAACCGCAAGCATCAAGCCATAACCGCGCACTTCACGAATTACACCAGGCCATTTCGTATGTATGTCCTCCAGTTTCGCTTTGAAATACGAGCCCTTTTGTTTTACCTCCGTAAATAATTCATCATTTTTTTTCAAATAATTGATAAAAGATAAACTCACACTTGAGGTGAAATTATTATTTGCAAATGTGGAACTATGGTTAAATCCAAAATCCTCTGACCAGATGGAAGAACGGCTGATACAAACTGATATTGGTACAAGGCCTCCCCCTAATGCTTTTGATAAGGTTACCATGTCCGGCAATAGATTTTCCTCAGTCGTAACAGACCAATTCCCTAGTCTGCCTAAACCGGTCTGAATTTCATCTACGATCACTAATACATCATATTGTCTGCATAATTCGATAGCTTTAGAGAGATATTGTTTATGAGGAATCCTGACACCGCCTTCTCCCTGTATAGGTTCAACAATAAATGCAGCTATTTCCTCACTATGTTGTTCTAGAGTCTCCTGAAGAGCTGAAAGATCATTATATGAAATCTTTAAAAACACATCTTGTTGAATAAAAAATGGCTCTTGATATTGTGCTTGCCCGGTTGCAGAAAGTGCACCTAGTGTCTTGCCATGAAAACCTTTATGACAAGACAAAATTTTTTCTTTCTTTGTTTTTGCTCGAGCTAACTTTATAGCTGCTTCAATCGACTCTGCTCCGCTTTGGGCAAAAGTACAAATGTTTAAATCACCAGGAAATAAGTTAGTTAGTTGACTAGCTAACTCTTGAGTTACCAATGGAATCGAAGGCTGGCAAAAGCTCGGAGTTTTATTTTCTTTAAATTGGGTTATACTTTGCCAAATTTCTTCATGATTATAACCTAGAGGAAGTGCGCCATATTGCGCGATGAAATCTGTATATCTTTGTTTTTCGTCAAAAATGTAGTAGCTCTCCCCTTTAGTAAAAACTTTGTTCAAATGAAATAGGCCCATGATCTTGTTAACAGAAGGATTTAAATATTCCAAGTTTATTTTCCTTTCTCAGTAAATTAACAAACCTGTAAAATTTTGCCTTGTATTCCAATACATATCCATTCTACTTAGAATATCCTCGATTGTATTGTGTAAAACGTACTATTTTTAACTCAAGTGTAGTGCCTGTCACTACCCAGTTTTTGTTGATATTTGTCGAAGCATCTGATATTTGAACTAACGTAAAAAAACAGGACAGCTGCTACTTAAACTGTCCTGTTTTTTAAGTTATTGTAATGCAATGATCTTTCTTGCAGTATTTTCTCCGTTTTCAATACAGTCTGGGATGCCAACGCCGTAGTAGGAGCAACCCGCAATTACAATTCCTGGATATGCTGCAGCAAGTTTACTTTCGATCGCTTCCACACTTTGAGAATGTGTAATTCGATAATTAGGCATCTGATCTGACCAATTTGTTATTTCACTTGTAATCGGTTCAGCTGAAATACCCAGGCTTTTTTTAATATCGCTTAGTGCAGCTTGAAGAAGTTCTTCCTTATTCATCTTTTGTAAAGCTTGAAATGCCGGATGACTACTTTTATAAAACAGTCTTACAAGCAAATTCTTACTTTCTGACGTATGCTCCCATTTCCGGCTTGTCCATGTACATGCGTTACATGTCAACTCATTATTGCTTGCAGTAATAAATCCAGTTCCTTCTGTTGGAAGTTGTGAATCAGGAACATCAAATCCCACATAAACACTGATTAATGAGCTACTTTTTAGTTTGTCAAACTCCCCTATGATTTCTTTATCATTGAGGATTTTCCCCGCAGCTGTATGGGGTATACTCAATACCACATGATCTGCTTCAATCACTTCCTGATTCACAAAAGAAACTTTATACCTGTTATTCTCTTTTTCAATTTTACTTACTTTGGTGTTCTTTAAAATTTCAACATCCGCAAGCTTATTTTCAAATGCATCAACAAGTGTACCTAAACCGCTTCTAAAAGAAAGAAACTTCCTTTCTCCACCGATTTGGAATTTTTCCTTATTCGCTTCTAAACCCTTTATAATACTACCGTATTTGTCTTTATACTCAAGCAAATATGGCAATGTTGATGCAAGTGTTAAGTCGCTTAGTTTCCCGGAATATACACCAGAGAGAACTGGTGCAATTTGTTTTTCCACTAATTCTTTTCCGAGAAAATGTTCAAGAAACGCTCCAACAGAATCATTTTTGGTGAACGTCTCATTTTTTGTATAAAGATCTTTTAGGGCCTCGACTTTTCCTTCTGCAGAAACAAGTGTGCTTTTCGCTAACGACTCAACACTTGCTGGAATTCCGAAAACTGCGTCAGTAGGAATCTGCTTTAATTCACCTTCTGTATAAATAAACGAACGGCCTGTAGCATTGTATACGACTTCACTCTGCAAACCGAGTTCTTCAATAAATGTCATCGTACTAGCTTTCCGAGTTACAATTGAATCTGCCCCCGCTTCTATCACAAAACCGCTATCTTTTACTGTGCGAATTTTCCCTCCGAGTTCTGCAGATGCTTCTACAAGAATAAGCCTCACATCTGATTGATTCGCTTTTTTCCATTTATGCAATTCATACATGGTAGATAATCCTGTAATACCGCCACCAATGACTATTACTGTTTTCACCTATGCACACCTCTATTTACAATCCAATTTAAATCATTTAAAGTGTACCATATTCCACCATCCATTCAGTGATATTTGATACATATTAACTGACATTACTCACATTAAACAAACGTTTAATTAACACATTATTTAGACACAAATTTGTTTCCTGATATCCAGAAACGCCAAGGATAGTCTTTTGCTTCACCTGAATTATTAATTCCAATTCTCTTTCCACAAGATATTCCTTCAGGCTTAGATCCCTCAGCTAGATATAAAGGAGGCTTGAAAATGGGGTGACCATAGTCTTCCATTCCAATTCCTAATGCCTTAGTAAGCTTTCCTGGTCCATTTGTAAGGTTTCTTTGGTCTGTTACAGGCCGTCTTTTATTCATAAGGTCAATTCCGGAGAACGGTTCAACCGCTCTGATTAGCACTGCTTCTGGTTTCTCCACATCTCCACTCACGACATTAACAAGACAATGAGTATGCATGACATATGTATACACATATCCAGGCTCCCCGAACATTATTTCCGTCCTTTTTGTTCTTCTATTACCAAAACTATGAGCAGCACGGTCTTCAGGGCCCTTATATGCTTCTGTTTCAACAATCATTCCAGATGAAATACCATCCTTTGTTTCTTTCACTAGTAAACATCCGAGTAGCATTTGAGCTAATTCTAGTGTTGGTTGGTTATAAAATGCTTGTGGTAAAGGCTTTAAAAAAGGTTCTATGTCCAAATCTTTCTTATCCCCCTTGTTCCTATATTTTACACAAAGTCCTATGCAATTATTTTGTATTCATCATAAAATAATAATAGCATGTAGAGATTTAAGATTAGGGGGAAAAACTAAAATGAAATATTTTAGTAGTTTCATTGCAGCAATTACGCTAACAAGTCTTTCTTATTTTCTAGGAGATCTATTCCTGACTAAGGGCTTATTAATATGGCAAGCTCTAATAATTGGAGCTAGTGTGGTTATTTTAGGTGCCACTGCAGAAAAATTACGTGCACCGATGTGGCTGATTATTCTTACACCTTTTCCCGTTGGAATGCTTCTGCTGTTTTTCTTTTTAAATGAAAGCTGGACTATGTGGCTTTCCACTTATTCATTTACACTACTAATCTACGTCATCATTCATGTGATAATCAGCTCTCTCTTTCGTTTCCATTCCCTTATTCCGGCTTGGAAGCTTTCAAAGGGTTAATGAACCAAAGCACAAGTGTCAAGAACAAAAGCGCAAGCGCCCGTTTAGCGACGTATGGACTGGACTGAGCCGTAGGAGATAAAGGAAACACGAAGAGCGTTAGAGATTCGATGTTTGAATTATCGTACAGAGGTGAAGGAAGTCCACTAGTCGCTGGGAGCTGGAGCTGGATATCGTGCGCTTATCCACAGTTCAATAATTTTATAGTATACTCTTCTACATTGAACTCGAACCCTTTTTATATCACACCTAGTGTATGAAGGTAGACAATGATAATTGTAAGAGGGACAATCCATTTCATTAAAAATCTCCATGATGCGAACAATAATGGTGAGTATGAATTTTCCAATTTAAATTCTTGCTCAACGATTGTTTTGTTCATTTTAAATGAAATAAACAACGCAATTAGTAAGTTGCCAAGCGGCAACATAATATTACTAACAAGGTAATCAGTCGCATCAAAAATTGTTTTACCGAAAATGAGAAAATCACCTAAGACACCCATTGATAAAGCAGCTGGGATTCCAGCGATAAAAACAGCTAAACCAGCTACCCATGAAACATTCCTTCTTGAGCGTTTTCCACCTTCTGTAAAAGCTGATACGATAATTTCTAGTAAACTGAATGAAGATGTTAAAGTTGCAAATAAGAAAAGTAGTAAAAACAAGCTTAAAAAGAACTCTCCAAATGGGATTTGAGAAAATACAGTTGGTAGAACGATAAATAATAACCCAGGACCCTCTGTAGGCTCAAGTCCAAGTGCAAAGACAGCCGGAAATATTGCTAATCCTGCCAGTAATGACACAAAAATATTCATAAGGACGACTGAGCCTGCAGCGGATGGAATACTTACTGTTTTATCTAAATAGGAACTATATGTAACCATACATGAGAACCCAACTGCTAATGCGAAAAATGATTGACCCAATGCATACAAAATACCCTCACCTGTTATGCTTGAGAAGTCAGGCTTTAAGAAGAATTGTACACCCTCCATAGCACCATCCAATGTTAAAGACCTAATGACAAGGACGATAAAAAAGATAAATAATAACGGCATCATATACTTACTAGCTTTTTCAATTCCATTCTTTATCCCAAATGTAAGAACAACAATATTGATTAGTAAATATAGGGCTAAGCCAAGAAGAGTTAAACTTGGTGAGCTTGTAATCCTTCCAAAGAGCTCAGGATAATTTGCCCCGCCATGAATCACTTGACCAGTAATGGAAAGAAAACTATAAATTAAAACCCACCCACCAACAACACAATAAAATGATAGCAATAAAAAACAGCCAATCACACCAAGCTTTCCAATTTTATCCCACTGGCTTTTCGGTGCTAATATTTTATACGCTGAAATTGCCTCTTGCTTCGCTCCTCGTCCAATAATAAACTCTGAAATAAGCATCGGAAGCCCGATGAGGACTGTAAAAGCGAGAAAGACCAAGAAAAAAGCAGCCCCTCCATTCATCCCTGCAACATAAGGGAACTTCCATATTGCGCCAAGGCCAATTGCGGCTCCAGCAGAGGAAAGGATAAAGCCTATTTTGGATGACCATTGCTCACGTTGTTTGTTTTCCATGATTTCCTCCTTTTGTTGGGTGCCTGTCACCCCCCGGTATTTGTAGATTTTTGTCGACATTCATACGAAGTGAATCAAATTATACACTTACCGGACCAATCGATAAATTAAAAATCTCTCATTAGGATTATGTTCATATATTCCTGGCAGATTGACTTCCTTTTTTAATTCAAAAGAGCTGTGGTTTTCTAAAAAATAGATATATTCTTTTGACACATAATATAAAATAAGCTCTATTTCTCGATTCGATTTTTCCACTGAAATCAATATATTCTTAATGACTTTCATAAAAATTTGAATCGAAAAGGGATTAAAAAAGTAAAATCGATTGTCTAATGGATCAATCTGATACTCTTCTGCTAAACAACAATGAAAATGAACTTTATCGGCACTTTTTTTCGTTTTCTTTATATAACGAGTAAGATTTTCAATTGCTTCCATATAAAAGTCCTCATTCATTTCTATACCTACAACTGTTGTATTTATTAAATAATTGATAAAGAAGTTTAGCCTTCCTTTTCCACACCCAAAGTCAACAATCCGATCACTGCTTTTTAATTCATAATGATTAAGCAAATGTTGCAGGGCACTATATGGTGTTGGCTCATATCGATGATAATGGAAAGACTTATTGAACCCCTTTTGTTCTCCACCTGTCTTTATGTTTAGCAGTTTATCATAAAATATTTCTTTCATTTTGCACTCCTAAATGTATTTACCTATTTTCTATAAACTATATTATAAACGTAAAGTTATTTTAATCATAAAGAAACTTATCAAAACTCAATATGTTAAATCCTGAGCAAAATGTTATCATAGAAAGAAATATTACTAGAAAGTAAAAGGTGGGATTTAATGAACTGGGTATCAACCACTAAAAAAGGCGATTTTCTCAAATGGTTTTTAAATCATCATCAACTAAAGAATAAAGAAGCTCGAAGGCTCATTGAATATATTCAAAATAATCACCATATCCTCAAGAATCTTTCCTTCATAGAGACGGTTCATCCAAATGAACGGACCATTGTCATCTCAAGTGTAAGCTCAGATGAAGCAGGCTTTCTCTTTTATGCTAATAACTTGAAAACGGAAGATGTCTCGAGGGCATTTGGATCCTTAATTAATAACCCTACAGACAAAGTCAATCTCATCCTCCACTTCTTTGGAAAACAAGCTAATTATCGCTTTAAAGAGTTAGTTGAAACACGCAGACTACAGTCTATTAAACAATATGAGCAATCCGAAAAAGATGCAAAAGCAACCGATATTGTTGTTGAAATTGCGTTACTTAAAAGTCAGATTAATAAAGCATTGGATGATCGAGATGAAGAGCTTTTTAAAGCTTTAGTGGGGAAGTTGAAGGAAATTACTAATTAAACCTTGTTGAATGAATAGTAAAGGGTGCACTTAAGACCTCTAAGTTCACCCTTAGCTGCTACCAGTTTTTCAAATAAAAGCTGTCAAGCCTTAGTATTGTAGAAATAATCAATCTCTAATTATTATACTTTTTCCAGTAATCATATATAGCTTCTTTGAAAATTTCAGTTAAATCCTCGTTTTTTTGCATTTTTAGCCATTCAACTTGAACAATTGGTAGCTTCATTTTTAAGGTTACTTTTTCATCAGGCATTTCATATTTTCTTATCTCCTCTAGTGTGATGCCCTCTTCTATGTTTGGAAACATTAAATGATTTTCGTTGACCATTAGGAAATCCTGATATTCTTCAATTTCATTCAGTTCACAATATAAATTAAGCCGAGGTAACCCTCCAGACAAGTCTTGTAAATGCATAATTGTATTTATCACTCTACCATCTAGTAATTCTATCTCTAAAATTAAATTTTCTTCATGTTTATATTTATTTACAACAATCTCACTCACGATTATACCCAATTCCAACGTATATCCCGTACTAGTCTCAAAGATATATATCGCACTATTAAATACATGGATACTCTCTCCATCTATTTTTACTGATTTAACTTCAACCATAAAATACTCTCCCTTCACGAATTATTTCGACAAAAAAGAGCATTTACCCTGCCAACTATTTAGACAGATATGTATTAATAAATGTAAGATACACTTGTGACATAAACTTTTGTATAAATTTCATAAAAAATATAAGGGATTATTTATGAAGAAAAATACAATGATCACTGTCATAAGGAATAGACACGAAAAAGACCCGGAAATCGGAAAGGTATTTTTCACGAAAAACGAGTCAGAATCGGAAATGTTTATTTTATGTGAGAAAGATGGAATGTTTAAATGTTAGTTACATTGGGAAAATACCCCTTCCTGCTTTTCTACCAATTCAATCTCAAACCCTAAATCGCTCAACATCTTGTGATCCTGATTAGACTCCTGCCCTTGAGTAGTTAGATAGTTTCCTAAGAAAACACTGTTAGCGGCATACAAACCTAAAGGCTGTAAGCTTCCTAAGTTAACCTCACGTCCCCCAGAGATACGGATTTCCTTAGTTGGATTGATATAACGAAATAATGCTAGCACCTTTAAACAATATCTAGGATTTAATTCATGTACACCCTCTAGTTTTGTTCCATCGATCGCGTGTAAGAAGTTTACCGGTATCGAATCGGCATCTAGTTGGCGAAGGGCACGGGCAATATCTATTACATCTTCCTTCGTTTCCTTCATTCCAATAATGGCTCCTGAACACGGTGAAATACCATGTTTCTTTGCAATTTCAACTGTATTTACCCTGTCCTCATACGTGTGTGAAGTTGTAATATAGGAATGATGGCGTTCAGAAGTGTTTAAGTTATGATTGTAACGATCTACTCCTGCTTGTTTTAATTGAGCTGCTTGTTCTTCCTTTAGGATCCCTAAGCATGCACACACTTTCAGTCCATATTTATCCTTTATTTCTTCTACTGCTTCACTTACCACATTCACGTCTTTTCTAGTAGGCCCTCTACCACTAGCAACGATACAATATGTACCTACTTTATTTTCAAACGCAATCTTTGCACCTTCTAATATTTCTTCTTTTGTAATAAATGGATATTTTTCAATTTCGGCTGTAGAGATTGAAGATTGTGAACAATATCCACAGTCTTCTGGGCAATAGCCACTCTTAGCATTGATGATCATATTTAATTTAACTTTCTTTCCAAAATAGTGCTTACGAATATGGAAAGCACCGTTTAACAAAAGTAGTAATTCATCGTCGTCACAATTCAATATGCTAATTGCTTCTTGATCACTAATCATTTTTCCCCCAACAACCTCTTGTGCTAACTGTAACCAATTCACAATACCCTCTCCTTTTGTATATTTGTTTTATTACTGGTGCGAACGGTAGAAAATGTTTTATATAATCTCACCGTAAGTAATCCGGTAATGATTGAAATGAAAATATCACCGGCTATACTATATAGAAAACCAACCATGATTACATGTGACCAGCTGCTCTTAACATCCATCCATGTATTAAGCGCCATGTATAGGTAGGCTACACCAAATAAGTAAACGACTATGAGTCCAGCAAGGTTGGCCAAAACAAATTGATACGTTTTCGGATTAGATATACGTTCTGTAATCCAACCCACTACAAACGCTCCGGCAATAAAGCCAATTAAATACCCAAATGTAGGCTGCAGAACGTAGCCAATCCCACCTCCTTGTGTAAAGACAGGGGCTCCTGCTAGACCAATCGCGACATAAACAAGTTGACTTTGCATACCTCTTTTACTTCCTAATAAAGCCCCTGCTAAAAAGACAAATAGAACTTGTAGAGTAAAGGGAACATAAGGTAATGGAATTTTAATAAATGCTCCAATTGCTGTTAAAGATGCGAACAAAGATGTGACCGCTAATGAAATTGTTGAGTTTTTATTCATATTCATGTACCTTCTTGCATACGTGATTATGTTCAAAATATTCCTGTATTGCTTCATTTGTTGTATTAATCACCATTTTGATCTCCTCTTTCGTAATCACATATGGAGGCATAAAATAAAGGATGTTTCCTAATGGCCGCAAGAGTAATCCTTTTTCTAACGCGATTTGGTAAATTTTATAGCCAATTCGTTCTCCACTAGGGAAGGGTTCTTTTGTTTCTTTGTTTTTTACTAATTCAATTGCACCTACCATACCCGTTTGTCTGTATTCGCCAACATATGGATGGTGATCAAATCTTTTAGAAGCTAACTCTTTCATGTATGTACTTTTTACATGAATCTCATCTATGTAATGTTCCTCTTCAAAAATATGTAACACCTCTAGTGCTACTCGGCAGGCTAAAGGGTTGCCTGTGTAACTATGTGAGTGTAAGAATGCTTTCATCGTTTCATAATCATCATAAAATGCATCGTAAACATCGTCTGTCGTTAAGACAACGGATAATGGTAAATAACCACCTGTTAACCCTTTTGATAAACACATAAAATCGGGTGTAATACCAGCTTGATCGCAAGCAAACATCGTTCCTGTTCGACCAAATCCTACTGCCACTTCATCTGCGATAAGGTGAACATCATATTGCAAGCAGAGCTCCTTTAACTTCTTTAAATAAGTAGGAGGATACATTTTCATACCTGCCGCCGCTTGTATTAATGGCTCAATAATAATTGCGGTTAACTCTTTATGATGCGCCTTTAATTTATCTTCGACATAGGAAATACACTGAGTGCTACAGCTATCTGGCCTTTCGTTAAATGGACATCTAAAGCAATCTGGCCCTTGTGCTTTAACAGTATCTAGCAGTAGTGGCTGAAAGACTTCGTTATATAAACCTACTCCTCCGACAGATAGTGCCCCAAGGGTTTCACCATGATAAGCATCTGTTAAAGCTATGAAACGCCTTTTTTGTGGTTTATTTTTTTGCATATGGTATTGAAAGCTCATTTTTAAAGCAACTTCTATCGCAGATGATCCATTATCCGCAAAGAATACTTTTGTCAGACCCTCCGGAGTTACTTCTACCAATTTTTCCGCTAAAAAAATACCTGGCTCATGAGTAAAGTTTGCAAATATCACATGCTCTAACTGAAAAGCTTGATTGGCTAAGGCGTTACTAATTCGTTCATTCGCATGCCCGAATAAATTCACCCACCAAGAAGAAACTGCGTCTATGTATTGCTTTCCATTTTCATCATACAAATAAATACCTTTCCCGCTTTTTATCACGATAGGAGGAAATTCTTCATAATCCTTCATCTGAGAACAGGGATGCCAAACATGGTTTAAATCTCTTCTTTGTAAACTTGAAATGGTTGGAATCATATACTTAACAACCTTTCGAAAAACTTCGTGTTTTCTATCTGGAGATCTTTTAAGTCTGATAGATTTTCTAATCTTGGCATGACAAGCGAAGGTAAACGTGTGAATTGATGAATGGCTTTCATATTATCAACCTCAAGCTTCGCACCTCCATAACCATTAAATACAATACCTGCAATTGGAATGGCTCTATTATTAAGCGCTTCAATTGATAGTAATGTATGATTGATGGTACCTAATTCAGTACGAGTGACAAGTACTACTGGTAGTTGTGATTCTTTAATCAACTGAAGTAAATGATAGTTCCTTTGTTCATCTAATGGAACATATAATCCACCTGCCCCTTCACATATCACAAAGTCATATATAGACTTTAAATCCTCGATATGTTGAAGAATGACTTCCTCATCAATACTTGCTCCTTCTAACATCGCAGCATAATGAGGTGAGACAGGTTCTCTAAAGGAATAACTATTCAAATGCGCTTCTACTAATTTATCTTCACTAAAAGCTTGATAGAATTGTGTATCACCATAATAAGACTTTAAATTGTCTTCAATAATTCCTGTTTGAACAGGCTTATACGGTGTGGTCTTTCCCTTCTTTTGAAAGTAAAGCAAAAAATATGTAGTGACCAATGTTTTTCCGACCCCTGTATCTGTTCCTACTATCCAAAAAGATTTTTTCATAAGCTCCCCTTATATGTTAACCTGTATACATAATAAGTTAACATATAAACAGTGATTTTGGGAAGATTTTGAATACAATAATTTTAATCAAGTCTGAAAAATGGCCTTAATGAACTAATTAAACCTTCCAAGCAAACAACTATATTTTTGAAATATGGTTTGAATATACCTATGCTACTCTTAATTTGTCTGGATATATCCAAGCTGATGTTAAAGTGGTTACATTTTATGTGTACTGTACGGTCTAATGCTAGGGGAATATCGGAGGTTCAATTGATCATTTAAGTATGCTATAAAAAACAAAGGCAAGACTTATTTTTTGAGTAGAAAAAAGGCCCCGTCAAGGACCTTTTGTTGTTCTTTTATAAGTTTAGGGGTAAATAGTTCCTTTTCAGCATGCAGATAACACATTGCTGATTTAACAAAATGTCAGTTTTGGAGAAAAGAACCCTTCCACTGCTAAACAGTCATTTTCCAACTTGATAATGCTAACCAGTTTTCCTGTTCCTTATAATCGGGTATTATTTTTCCAACAAGGCGCCAAAAGGATCTATCGTGATTTAGATGGACCAGATGACACATTTCGTGAACGACTACGTAGTCGATCACCTTTAGTGGTGCCATTGCCAACCTCCAATTAAAAGTTAACTGTAGCTTTGAATCACAGGTTCCCCAGGTCCGTTTATTATCTGTAATACGGATAGAACGTGGTTTTATTTTAAAGTTGCTCTGATAGGACTGAATACTCTTCTCTACTAACGATTTACACTGCTGATAATAAAATCGTTTCAAGGCTTGTTTTATTTTTTCATCCTCTACTTGTTTCACATATATATGTAACTTATCCCCTTCAAACACTACATAGTCTTGCTTAATATTTATATCATGAGAGATCTGTATGGGATATGTGTTTCCTAAATAAAGAAAGCTTTCACCCTGATCATAGACCTTCACATTTGGTCCAAGCGCTCTATCCTTCATTTCTTTAGACTTTTGCTGAATCCAATCCCATTTTTCTTCTAATAATTGAAGCACACTTTCAATGGGTGTTTCTTGAGGAGCCTGGACTTCAACATTCCCATAAAGATCTATATAAATGCCTATGGATGTCCGTCTTTTGTATTTTATATCAAAACTAATTGCCTCACCTGAGTGTGTATGTATCATGTAATCACCTAATGTATCCATTAATGTTATTTTCTCATTATAACTATGCGTGGTGTTTAGTTGTAAAAAAATTAGAGTAGGATATAAATTCCTACTCCACCGATTGTATCAACTAGTTCCTAACGTAAGTATACATACTCGTCACCTTACGCAGAAAAGAATATGTCTTAATAAAATTAATGAGTTAGCTGAGAATCTATCCCCTATATTTTATAGCTAATCCTTTTAAGAAATTCCTAGCGTACCTATCTCCGCACATTTTATAATTCTTATGTCCTTCTTTTCTTAATAAAGCGCTCAATTCACCTTTTGTTATAAAGACTCCTGCTTCTTCTAATAAATCAAGCATATCCTCACTTGTTAATGCTAGTGCAATTTTCAATTTCTTTAGCAATACATTATTGACACTTGCATTATTCTTTATTGACATTGCAGGTCTTTCAGGTTGCCCTGGTTTGGAATCTTGTTTTCCTCTTTTAAATATAATAAGACCATTTAAAAATGACTCTAACATAAAATTATCGCATCTTATATTCTCTTCGTCTTCATCTATATCACCATCATAGCCAACTTCATCATGGTAACTGTCCTTTGTTTTTACGAGCATCTTAAGCACTTCTTCTTTTGTTAATTCAACTCCACCAAGTTTAAATATCTCTACCATATCTGTATTTTTTATATCTAGAGCATATCTTAATCGGATTAAGATATCATTATTATTCATATCCATCTTTAAACCCTCCAATTTGCACAGCAGTCAAAGCGCATTCTCCAAAAAATTCTAAAGTTCAACAGTTATCATGTTAATAATATAGTATTCCAAGAATTGGCCTTAATATTGTATCTCCAACGATATCAACAATACAAAAAACTACCACTTTTAAGCGAATGCTTATTAAATTAAAAGTTTAACATTTTAAAGACATGTTTTATAGTTTTACCTGAATTAATATTTGTAAAACTTATCTGTATCCTTTGCCCTTTTACACACTTTAACTTTAGCCTTTTCTCCTAGCAGTCCGTTAGAAACAAAAAACGCCCCGTTAAGGACGCTGAAGACATTTTTGCTTTTCCTATCAATTAAGGGCAGCAAATCCTATTCATTACTCATTACGTGCAAATAAAAGTTCAAGTCAGTTTCAAGGTGTTTTTTCATCAAAATTTCAGCCTTTTCTCCATCTCTTGCCTTGATCGACTCATAAATTTCTTCATGTTCATCAATGAGATGCGGCCGGTTATAGATGACAACGATTTTTCTAAACAAGTAAATAATCGCCTGCATCCGATCAATGATATCAATCATTACGGGATTATTGCTCGCTTTAACAATATCGTTATGGAATTTCTCATTGGCAGCCATGATTTCCTCTTTATTCCCCTTCCTGCCAATTTCAACATATTCGTATAGTTTTTCAATTTCTTTCTCTTTTAAAAAGGTTGCTGCACATCTGGCGGAATACCCTTCTAACAAGATTCTGACACTAAACATATTTCGTAAATCCTTCTCCGTAGGTTTTACCACTTTCTTATTTACAATAAGTCCTTCATTTTCTAATTTTCGTATTGATTCTCTGATCGGTGTTCTGCTGACACCAAGTCCAGCAGCAATCTTTTCTTCCACCACTTTGGTACCACCTGGAAGCTCACCAGTTAAAATTTTATCACGCAGAATTTCATAACAGTGAAGATACGCCGGGCGTGAGCTATTACTATCAAGCACAAATTTCACCTCAGTATTCATTTCCTATTTATATCCATAGTACCAAATAATATTTAAAAAATCACACAGAAGAAATAATAAATACGCTATTTTGTATACGTAATTTTTAAAATTGTATACATTTTTTATAATAAGTGTATACAATAATTAAATTTTAGTATACACTTTATTCATGTAAGCGATTGCTTGCGAAATTTCAATTATCAGGTGGATGACTTGTTCGATAGAGAAAATGAGTATAAGTCCATTTTTTCAAGGAGTTATTCGCTCTTCATAACATAATTTCATTAGGAGGAAAACAGCATGACAAGAAAAATTAGCTTTATTGGATTAGGCATAATGGGAAAACCAATGGCTTTAAACCTTATAAAAGCAGGACATACCTTAATCGTTAATGATCTTAATCAAGATGCAGTACAAACATTATTGGAAGCGGGTGCAACAGCAGCCCGTTCAGCAAAAGAAGCAGCAACAAAGAGTGAAATTATCATCACCATGCTTCCGGCATCTAAACATGTACAAGCTGTTGTTCTAGGTGACAATGGAATTTTAGCAGGAGCAAAAAAAGGCTCAATTATTATTGATATGAGTTCAATTACGCCTGCTGTAACAAAGGAGCTTGCGGAAGAAGCTGCAAAAAGAGGTGTTGGCTTTTTGGATGCACCTGTCAGCGGCGGCGAACCAAAAGCAATTGACGGTACATTAGCTATCATGGTTGGCGGTAATAAAGATGTATTCGAAACTGCGAAATCTGTTCTATTCGATATGGGAAGTGCAGTTACATTAGTAGGAGACAGTGGCTGCGGGGTTACGGCAAAATTAGCCAACCAAATTATTGTAAATCTTAACATCGCCGCGATGTCAGAAGCGCTTGTCCTAGCAGCAAAAGCTGGTATTGATATTGAAAAAATGTATCAAGCCATCAGAGGTGGATTGGCAGGAAGTGCGGTACTGGACGCAAAAGTTCCATTGATTTTAGAAAGAAACTTTGCTCCAGGCGGAACCATCGCTATCAATATGAAAGATATTACAAATGTAATGGAAACTGCTCATGAAATTGGCGTGCCGCTTCCATTATCAAGTCACTTATTAGAAATATTCCATGCGTTAAAAGTAGATGGTAAATTAATGGATGACCACAGTGGCATCGTTCAATATTATGAAAAACTTGCAAATGTCGAAGTAAGGGGTTCTAATCAATGAATTCTAATAAAAGATTAGTAGAAGAAGTTTTTAGTAAAATACCTTCTGTTGATACAACCATTGTGAATGAAATGACAAAGGAACTTAAGAATTTAAATAAAAAAATCATCGTACTAGATGATGATCCAACCGGTGTTCAAACTGTTCATGGGATTTCTGTTTATACAGATTGGTCTTTAGACAGTATTGACAAAGGTTTTAAAGAAGATAATTCCATGTTCTTTATCTTAACAAATTCACGTGGATTTACCGCTGACGAGACAAAAAAAGCACATCAAGAAATTGCCGCTAATATTGTAGAAGCAGCTAAGAGAAATAATCGAGATTTTACGATTATCAGCCGCGGTGACTCAACATTAAGAGGTCATTATCCGCTGGAAACAAAGATTTTAAAAGAAACCGTTGAATCGAATTCTGATACTAGGTTTGATGGCGAGGTGATCCTACCATTCTTTAAAGAAGGAGGACGCTTCACGATTGATAATATACACTACGTTCAATATGATGAATATTTAGTCCCTGCAGGGGAAACGGAATTTGCCAAAGACCGTACTTTCGGCTATACAAAATCAAATTTAGGTGAGTGGGCCGAAGAAAAATCACAAGGTGAATATAAAGCTGAGAATATGACTTATATTTCACTTGAAAGCCTGCGTTCACTGGATATTGAAATAATTGAACAGCAGCTTTTGAAAATAGAAAATTTTAATAAAGTAATTGTAAACGCTGTAGATTATGAGGATGTAAAAATCTTTACAGTTGCCTTAATTAGAGCCATGAATAAAGGAAAGAACTTCATGTTCAGAAGCGCAGCAGCCCTTACGAAGGTAATCGGAGGCGTAAGTGATAAACCCCTGCTTACTCGTGAAGAACTAATGAGTGAAGACACAAACAATGGCGGATTAGTTATTATTGGTTCGCATGTTAAAAAGACAACAGAACAGTTTGAAGAACTGAAAAAATCTGATGCGGTTGAGTTTATTGAATTTAATGTTCATCTTGTATTAGAACCTGAAAAATTCGAAAAAGAACTGGAAAGAGTAGTAGAAACTATGAATCAGCTGATCACTGATGGGAAAAATGTTGCCGTTTATACAAGAAGAGAAAGATTGGACCTTGGTGAAGGTAAGAAAGAAGAAGAATTAAAGCTGTCTGTAAAAATTTCCGATGCGGTTACAAGTATCGTAAAACGATTAGAGGTAAGACCTTCCTTTATTATCGCCAAAGGCGGAATTACATCAAGTGATATTGGAACAAAAGGTCTTGAAGTCCAAAGAGCTACGGTAGCAGGTCAAATTAGACCTGGGATTCCAGTTTGGACAACAGGCAGTGAAAGTAAGTTCCCAGGGATTTCCTATGTCATCTTCCCAGGAAACGTTGGAACAAAAACGGATCTTAAAGAAGTAGTAGAGATGCTAAACAAGAAGTAAACCATATGGGGAATTAATTTTTTCTTATAAAAGGGTTGGCTTTAAGTAACGAGTCCACGCTCATCATATAGTCTTTCACACCGATCATACCATTCAACAAGATTATGGAAGATGATGAGTAGACTCCTAAAGGGTCAGCCACTTTTTATAAATGAAAAGGAGAAGAGGGAGAAAAATGCCAATTATTTCAGTTACTATAGGAGTTGCCCTGCTACTAGTATTAATGATGAGGTTTAAATTAAACGCTTTCGTATCATTAATTATTGTTGCACTTATTGTAGGATTATTAGAAGGAATGTCTCCCATTGAGGCAATCGAATCAATTGAAGCTGGTCTAGGAGGAACACTTGGACATCTTACCATGATTATTATCTTCGGGGCAGTACTTGGTAAGTTAATGACTGATTCAGGCGGTGCACAACGTATCGCGACAACATTAATTAATGCATTTGGGGAAAAAAGAATTCAGCTGGCAGCTGTTATTACTGCAGCTGTTGTTGGAATCGCTTTATTCTTCGAAACAGGGGTTGTTGTTTTAATTCCCTTAGTGTTTACCATTGCTACAGCAGCTAGAGTACCAGTACTCTATATCGGAATGCCGGTAATCGCGGCCCTAATTACAATGCATGGTTTTGTACCTCCGCACCCAGGTCCAACTGCAATTGCAAACGTTTTTGGTGCAAATATCGGTTTAACTATGATTTTGGGAATCATCATTGCTATTCCTTCATTTATTATTGCAGGTCCAGTTTTTACAAAATTCTTTAAGAAAGAAGCATTGGAAATTGAAATTCCAAAAGGTCTATTTAACCCTAAGGAGTTTAAAGAAGAGGAACTTCCTAAGTTCGGAATCAGTCTTTTCACCGCTCTTTTACCTGTTATTTTAATTGCAATGCAAGCGATTGTAGAAATTTTCGCACCTGAATCAGCGATTGCTCTTGTGACTGATTTTGTCGGTAATGCGAATATTGCCCTTTTAATTTCAGTTATTGTTGCTTTCTTTACCTTTGGTCTAACCTTAGGTAAAAAAATGCCAGAAGTTATGCAATCACTTACTGAAGCCGTTAGCGAAATAGGAATGATTTTATTAATTATTGCTGCTGGCGGTGCGTTTAAACAAGTACTCATTGACAGCCACATCGACAAATATATATCGGACATAATGGCAGGCTCTACTCTTTCACCACTGCTTCTAACATGGCTAATTGCAGCTATTCTAAGAATCGCAGTAGGTTCTGCAACAGTAGCAGGTATGACCGCTGCAGGTATTGCCGCACCTCTTGTTGCTGCAACAGGTGCAAGTCCAGAATTGATGGTATTAGCGGCTGGCGCTGGAAGCGTTACCTTCTCACATGTGAATGACGCAGGCTTCTGGATTTATAAAGAATACTTTAACCTCACCATTGGACAGACAATTAAAACTTGGTCCGTCATGGTAACCATTATTTCTTTAGTAGGACTCGCTGGTGTCTTAATCCTAGATATGTTCATGTAGGTAAGATACCTAGAGTGTGTAATAAGCATAAGAAAGGCATTGTTTAATACAATGCCTTTTTCTTATTTGATATTAGACATAATAAAAATCACGATCATTTACATAGGGGTGAGAAGTTTTGCCTGATTTTTGCGCCTTATTATTGCCTGAAGAACCTACACCAGTATTTAATCATGTAGATCAACTCTAGGTTTAATAACCTTAAAGCTATCCTCAGTTTCCTCTACTTCATAAATCTTCGCTCGAGATTCAGGTGTACTGAATGGATGATGAAGAATAAGCATCCAAGCACCTTCAAATGTTTTGAACAGCATTCCGTGTCCACAATCACCTTCAACTAACGGATCCAGTTGTTCCCATGGCCCTTCTAGCTTACCAGACCTAGATCTAGCAATCGTTTGGACATATCCTTCATTGTTATAGCTTGACCAGAGCATAACAAGTTGACCACCTTTTGTTCGGTAAACCTGACATCCATCAGATACATAAACAGAATGCTTTACATTAGGCTTTCGTTCAGCATTGATCCATGGGGCATCTGATGCTTTAAAAAGATGTTGTGGTTCACCATCTGCCGCAGACAAATCATCCTTTAGTGGAATAGCCTCAAACGTACCATCTATTACCTGAATCCACTCATGACAATATACCATCCATGGCTTTCCACCCTCATCCTCATACAGGGTTCCGTCTAATGTCATGAAGTTCCTAGGTGGCACTGGCCCATCCGTTTTTAGTAATTCAAACGGGCCCTCTGGCGAATCAGATACTGCAATACTTGTACCACGAAGATGATTGGTTTTCCAAACCTCTGGTGGTTCTGTTAGTATTGTATCTCTATTATGAAGGGTAACGAATAAATAATATTTACCATGGTATTGGTGAACCTCTGGTGCCCATGTGCCATGCTGTGGATGTGCCCATGTTCCATCAGGAATCTCGAAAACTACATAAGGTCCCTCCCAATCTAGTAAATCTTTGCTTTTATATACTAGTACACCATTTCTCTCCAAATCTGTTAATTCTGGAATTCCTGTTGTATATAAATAGTAAGTATTTGTATCTTTATGTGACAAGACAAACGGGTCATGAGCAGGAATATCTCTAAGTCGGTGCCTATCCGTAGGATTAGATGTGTCAGACGCATTGTTATACGGCATTTAAGCAACTCCTAACAATTATATTTTTTAAATCAAACTTCATTTCTATCCCTTTTGCTTTTTCTATAAAAAGTAAATGTTTACAAGGATATATGGAACAAGTTCGTTGTCATATAGCTGCCAACAGATGATGTCTTTAATGTAACGGTCCCAGGTTGATCAGTAGCCCTCACATAAATTAATAATTTCCCCTGGTAGGCCTTTCTGTAGGTTGCTTTATTGTCCTAATGACTAGAGGGATTACTGCATTCAATTCCTATTATTTCACCAAGTCCTTCAAATTTGAAACCCTTTTCATTATTACCGTTTAGAAAGAAATATAAATGATCTATTATAGTAAAATGGAATACTATAAAATTATATTCCTTAATACGAAACCAATTACATTTTTATCGTAACTTGAATTTTGAAAAGAATCAATTTTATTTTATTATTCTGAAAATGGTTCACAAGAATCCCTTAATACGAGTGATGTTGGAACAACCGTTTCCTTCTCTGCTTCTTTCTCATTAATTAAATCTACTAGTACATTGATAGATAAGATAGATTGGACAAGGATTGTAAACGAAAAAACCCCGAATTCGCAAAAGAACTTTTAACGCATTCGGAGAAGATTAGCAAGAGTATTTTTTTCTAGCAAATGTTTATTTGGGTTTTCATCTTTTAATATGTTGTGCAACACACTCCACATGACTTGAATACTAATCGCAGATATTATGAAGTAGAAGTGTTTGCCTTTATTAGCTTCTTTCCTTGTCAGTCCAGCAAGCCATCTTTATATCATCAGTAATATTTAAAAACATTAATTCACCATTAGTTTTTCGAGCCTTTGCTTATGAAATCCCTTCATAATTAGCCAGATTGCTAAACTTATCTCATATACTCCCACAGGTAGAGCAATGAGTCCTTTTATTGTAGAGAATGGTTCTAATACTCCAAACATTTCTAATAAACCAGCTATGAATACCGAAACGGCTGTAACCATACCAAATACAGCTAACGATTTGGGAACTAATCCTGTTCTAAAAAGTAAATAACTATACATGATTGTATTTAAGCCTAACATAAGATTAGGACCTAACATAGCAGTCCAACGATGAAATGCTTGCAACATTAAACCATTAGCGATAAGATTTTCTTCATTTACTAAACTTGCTTCATAATTTATACTAAGATGCAATAAACTTAATATACTTACCAAACCTATGGAAATAAATACAGCCTCCATAAATCGAAAACAAAGATACCCTAATGCAATATGTTCATTCCAACGACGAATATAAGGAAATAGCATGACGGCTGTCCCAATAGCCGTAACTACAAGCAAAAAGTCATTTAATACACCGATCAGAACCTTTGTTTGAAATCCATTTTCCACGGTCATATACCATTGTTCTGACAGTACTGGCTGATAAAGGACAACAGCTATGATTGAAGTGACTGCAGCTACTATATATAACATACCTATTATAATTCCATTCATCCTGTCTTTTGTCATAATCTTTGCCTCCTTGAAATTATTACCTATGTTATACTACGTACGAAATATCTTAAAAACGCTTGGAAAAAGGAGTTAATATGGACCATTATGAAGTAATAGAGAATGCTTTGATATATATTGAAAACAATATACAACAATCACTATCATTGGAGTCTGTTGCTAATACTTTCAACATGTCCAAATACTATTTTCATAGACTTTTTTCTGCCATGATGGGTTGTTCATTAAACAATTACATACTATCTAGAAGATTGAATACATCACTAAAATTAATTCGTAACGATAACTTATCTCTAACAGATATTGCTTATCAGCTAAACTTTGGAACTCAATCTTCATTCACCCGTGCTTTTAAACGCCAGTATGGTATAGCACCAAGCTCTCTTAGAGTGAAAGATAAAACCATTTCTCAAGTGCCAATACCTTCAGTGGTTAAAAGACACATTAAGAACATCAATGGTGATATTGTCACCGATTTCACCCTAACGGAATTCGAAACAATCAGGGTAAGCGGAATAGCCTTTGAGGTCGATCTAGCAACTGATGATTATAAGACGAAGATCCGTTCTCATTCAAAAATGCTATTAAATACCATTGATGAAACCATAAATGGACCATGTTATGTCATTTATTCAGACTGTCAACCAAATTCAACCCGATTCAAGGTTCTTTTCGGGATTCCACATGATATACAGATAGATAAACCCTATTATTTTACCGTTGATATACCGCAACTCTTTTGTGCCAAATTCCAATATCTTGGTGATCTACTTGTCATTGGAGATGTCTTAAAAACTGATTTTGCAAGATTTTTAAAAATCTCAAAGCAGGAAACGGAAAATTCACATATCGAACTCATACAAGTTTTTGATAACATTCACAATCTTGATTCAGCCTACCACATATATACACCTATCAAGAAACTACCTATTGATTCGGATTTTTAATTTAATGCTTTAAGGTAATCATACTCTCATTAAGCTCCTTTCTATTTTATAAAGTTATTCTGAATAATAATAAAATAACAAAATAGGGTTATTTAGACTTTCCAAATCTTGCTGTAATTAGTTAGAAAATCATCATAGGAATATTAGTACGAACAAGCACCTCTTTTGAGATACCTTTAAATCAACTATTACACCATTTTTTTATTCGAAAATAATTAGTTATTTTTCACAGACTCAATAAGGGATTGGGCAAGAAAAAGACCCCAAATTCGCAAAAGGTTTTTTTACGAAATTGGGGTCGGTTGGAGTAAAATGTTTATTTATATTTATTAAGACATATTTTTTTTGATTACAACTTCAACGCTAACTGTGCTACACACTCCACATGAGTCGTATGCGGAAACATATCAACAGGCTGCACCTCAACCGTCACATATCCACCCTGTTCAAGCACATTCAAATCCCTCGCCAGTGTCCCAGGATTACAGGAAACATACACCACCCGATGAGGCTTCATATCCAGTATTGTTTTAAGAAGGGCTTCATCACAGCCTTTTCTCGGTGGATCCACGACGATCACATCCGCTTTGTTTCCCTGCTTGTTCCACTCAGGAATAACAACCTCAGCTTCTCCAACTGCAAACTCAGCATTTGTAATTCCATTTAGCACTGCATTTCGTTTTGCATCTTCTATGGCTTCTGGGACAATTTCAACACCAAACACCTTTTTCGCTTTTTGAGCAAGGAATAGCGAAATAGTTCCAATCCCACAATAGGCATCAATGACAGATTCCTTACCTGTAAGGCCTGCATATTCTAATGCCTTATCGTAAAGCACTTTTGTTTGCTCAGGATTAACTTGATAAAAGGAACGAGCTGAGATGGCAAACTTCACATCGCCAATTTTGTCATAGATATATTCCTCTCCCCAGAGGACCTTTGTATCATCGCCGAAGATAACGTTTGTGCGTTTGTTGTTTATATTTTGAACAATAGATTTTACTTGAGGAAATTGTTCGGTAATTTGGGAAATGATTTCATGTTTATGCTGAAAGTCATTTGTTTTCGTTACGAATACGACCATCATTTCTTTTGTGACGAGGCCATAGCGTACCATTATGTGACGCAACCACCCTTTATGCTTTTCTTCGTTATAAGCTCGAATCCCGTACTGTTCACATATTTTCTTTACAGCCTGAACTACATCATCATTTTCAGCTTGTTGAATTAGGCATCGTTCCATGTCAATAATATCGTGGCTTCGTTTTTGATAAAAGCCTGCTACAAGTCCACCTTCTCGCTCACCTATAGGGACTTGTGCCTTATTTCGATAATTCCACGGATCATTCATTCCAAGTGTTTCGTGAACCTTTACTTTGTTAAGATCTAGCTTCCCGATTCTTGCAAGCACTTGCTCTACTTGCTTTTTCTTAAAGTTGAGCTGACCTTCATAACTAAAATGCTGAAGCTGACACCCTCCACATTGAGAGTAGATTGGGCAGGGTGCTTCAATACGATTTTTACTTGTTTCATATAGCTCAATTAAACGACCAAAAGCAAATCCCTTTTTCACCTTAATCACTTTAATTTTCCCACGTTCATCTGGGAGCGCATTTTCAACAAAGATAGGGAACCCCTCTACTTTTGCAACACCTGCACCTTCGTGAGTTAAGTCCTCAAAGGTTACTTCGTAATATTCATTTTTCAAAACGGGTGCTTGTAATTTTGGCATTTTGTTCTTCCTTTTCATGCAAACTAATTTTCTTATTTTATCATAGTAGACTAACTAGAAACAAAAGCGCAAGCGCCTTGAACAGCCTCGGGCAAATAAGATGATTTAGAATAGAAGGCGTTCTTTGCCTTCAATTCTAAATTAGCTTATGAGACCTCGAGGGGCTAGGTGCTGGAGCTGGATGTCAAAGCGGTATCCACAGTACTATAATTTTATAAATGTCCTAAAAAATAAAAAAACCTGGCCTGATTCTGCCAAGTTTCTATTCCTCCATTTGTCTAGCTTTGTCAGATGACATCATCACATCAATATGCTGATAGAGGTTAACAAATTCTCCTGGTAGCAGGCCACCGTATTCACCATCTAAGTTCAACTGCATTTTATCATTATTTGTAACCTTTACCCGATTCGCTTTTGTATAAATAATATGCTCATCATTTATATGTTCGCCTCTTAAAGCCAAACTCGCGACACGGATAAATTCGGCCAGGTTTGCCTTTTTTAAGATTAACAAATCAAACATTCCATCATTTAACTTGGAATCGGGTGCTAACTTTTCAAAGCCACCAACCGAATTCGTTAGCGACACTAGGAATAGCATAATTTCACCTTGAAAAAGCTTGCCATCATATTCAATTTCCACTTCAGAAGGACGGATAGATGGTAGCATTTCCATTCCTTTTAAATAATAAGCAAGCTGCCCGACCATTGTTTTTAGCTTACTAGGCACTTCATATGTAAGCTCGGTTAAACGACCTCCACCTGCAATATTTATAAAATAATGATCGTTTACACGACCGATATCAATTTTTTGAGGCTCACCATTTAAAATTACCTCAACTGCTTGAATGACATTATTTAATGGAATCCCAATCGCTCTTGCAAAGTCATTAGTTGTTCCAACAGGAATGACTGCCAGTTGTGGCCTTTCTTCAAGCTCAGCTATTCCATTAACTACCTCATTAATTGTCCCATCTCCACCTGCTGCTACGATCAGATCGAAGCCTCGTTCACCTGCAACCTTAGCAGCTTGAATTGCATCTCCTTCACAAGTTGTTGCATGGCATGATGTTTCATACCCAGCTTGTTCGAATTTTTGCAATACCTCGGGTAAATGCTTTTTAAAAAGCTCCCTACCTGAAGTTGGATTATAGATAATTCTTGCCTTTTTCATCCCCATCATCCTATTATCTAAAGAATGTATTTTGCATATTTACACTACCGAGATAGTATAAAAAATATAAACTAATGCACTCACCATATAGACTCTGCAATAAGCCAAAATTTTATGGTGGTCAATCAATAACAACTTTATTTATATGTACAAGTATCGCAATTAATAGCTATATCAATAATGTGCCCAATTTAAGCGACAACAAAACTTCTTTTCCGTTTAATGCCCAACTATTATTATCACCATGTTTTTAAAGAAAAGTAAAGTTTTTAATTATCAATTTCACCAATTGTTCTTTTTATAATGTTTCTTTCATCCCCCACTGAACGTTAGATCACTTATTACCTGCTAAGAATGGAGAAAAGCACTGAAGTAAATTGAAAATTTTGCTAAAATAGGAGAAAAGGTAACAGAGCGGAGGATTATCATGAGTATGTTTAATCAGCAATATATTAGAGGTATAAAGCTCAAAAAAGACGAGGTTCCTTCATTTAATACCTATCCTTTTACCTTACCTAGCATTAAGTCCCTAAATGAACTATCCCTTCACCCTAACGTAACCTTTATTATAGGCGAAAACGGGATGGGTAAATCTACATTATTAGAGGCCATCGCGATTTCAATTGGTTTTAATCCAGAGGGAGGATCATTGAATTTCAACTTCACAACATATGATTCTCATTCCAGCCTTGAAAATTATCTCAGTATAACGAAAGGGGTAACGAAGCCTAAAGATGGCTTTTTCCTTCGGGCGGAAAGCTTTTACAATGTTGCGTCAAATATTGAAGAGTTAGATAATGACCCAGAATCGTATGGACCGCGTATTATAGACTCCTTCGGTGGAGTATCACTTCACGAGCAATCACATGGAGAAGCCTTCTTCGCAACCTTCACAAACCGCTTTCGAGGAAATGGAATCTATATTCTAGATGAACCAGAGGCTGCCCTTTCACCATTAAGACAATTATCAATGTTAACTAGGATTAATGATTTGGTGAATAAAAACTCACAATTCATTATTGCTACACACTCACCAATTATAATGTCCTATCCTAAAGCAAAAATTTTAGAACTAACTGAATCAGGTATCAATGAATCGAGGCTAGAGGATACAAATCATTATTCGATTATGAAGCAATTTTTTGATGATAGAGAACGATTAATCCATCATTTATTAAAGGAATAATCTTAAAGGATACATCCCCGTCCATTGCTACTAACGCTTGGCTTTAGCTAATCACTTAACAATTAGAAAAGCGCAAGCGCCTTGATCATCGCCGTACAAACTGGAGGAGCATCGACTGAGATAAAGGAAACACGGTAAGCGTAAGCGAACCGATGTTGACTTATCGTAGGGAGATGATCTGAAGTTTGATAGGCGATAGGCGCTGGAGCTAGACACCAAAACTAAGTACAAAAACTTATACTTTCTTACCTTGCAAAAAGAACCCTACTTAAAAAAGTAGAGTCCTTTATTAAATTTATATAGTAGAAATCAATCTATAAGTACTCAATGTAATTCATCTTAAAAAAATAAATTTAATATTTGATAAGTAATTCCTGCTAAAATAGCTGAAATTGGTAAAGTGATTACCCATGTTATAACAATTTTTCGAGCTACTCCCCATTTTACGCCTTTTACACGTTGAGCAGAACCAACCCCCATAATAGCAGAAGAGATAACATGAGTTGTACTAACTGGGAGGTGAATGGTAGTCGCTCCGAAAATAATTAGTGCTGAAGCTAGATCAGCCGCTGCACCATTTACCGGACGAATTTTCATAATTTTCCCGCCAACCGTTTTAATGATTTTCCAACCACCAATAGACGTACCAACTCCCATTGCAGTCGCAGCTGAAATACGAACCCACATCGGAATATCAGCAGAAGTTTGATAATTTGCCGCAATAAGCGCCATTGTTATAATCCCCATTGCCTTTTGAGCATCATTTGTTCCATGTGTAAAGGATTGTAGAGCAGCTGTCCCAATTTGAAATAATCTAAAGCCTTTATTAGATTTGTATAAATTCGTTTTTCTGAAAAGAACAGCAAATAGACTCATCATGACAAATCCAAAAGCTAAAGCCAAGAATGGTGAAATAAGTAGCGCCTGAAGGATTTTGATAAATCCATTCCAATTCAGGATACCAATACCTGCTGCTGAGATAGCTGCGCCTGCTATTGAACCAATCAAAGCATGGGAGGAGCTACTTGGTATACCATAATACCATGTGATAAGATTCCAAGCTATCGCGGCAATAAGAGCCGCTAAAATGACAACTGAACCATTATCAAGTGCAAAAGGATCCACAATATCCTTTGTTATCGTTTTAGCCACACCGGTAAAAGTTAAAGCACCGACAAAGTTCATGACAGCAGCTAAAATAATTGCTTTTCTTGGTGACAAAGCACGTGTAGACACAGAAGTTGCAATAGCATTTGCTGTATCATGAAATCCATTGATAAAATCAAATGCTAACGCACAAATAACAACTAAGATTGTTAGTAATAGAAGTGTATCCATAATTATTATTAACGCTCCCTTATGCGTTACGCATGATAATAGTTTCGATTGTATTCGCTACATCTTGGCAGCTATCTGTAACTTTCTCAAGCATTTCATATATTTCCTTATGTTGCATAATTTTAATTGGATCTTTTTGTGTAGCAAATAAATTTTTAATAGATACCCTTAAAAGCTCATCACTTTTTGATTCGATATCCTTAATTTTAATTGCATGTGCCCTCATATCAAGCAATTTCTTGTTTGATAATAATTCCATCGCTTTTGTAACTTCAATGGTACTATCGTAAATATAAGCTACAAATTTATCGATGTGCTCATCAAATTCTGTAAAAGAGAACATTTCATAATAGGCTACACATTGCTCTAAGCCATCCAATATATCATCCATTTTCATTGCTAACTGTAAAATATCTTCGCGTTCAATTGGTGTAATAAAGGTCTTATTTAAGTCAACAATCAACTCATGTATGTAAGTATCACCTTTACTCTCATAGTTTTTCATTACTGATGCTATTTCTTTTAGATCACTAACATTTTTCACTTTTAGATCAACTAAATATTTTGCAGATTCTTCTACATTTTTAGCAACCGTTAATATCTTCTCAAAAAACACATCTTTTTTTGATCCAAACACCATTAGAAAACCCTCCATAGATTCTATCTATTTTTTTCTTCACCCAATGTCTTATTTTATTGCATTTTGTCGAATTTACAATATATTTATATAAAATTTACAAAACCTTTACAATAGACCTTTGATTTTTATTTTTTTTTCAAAAAACGATTATTAATACATGAGCTTTATAGGCAAAAAAACAGAGGCTTTACACCTCTGCTAAAATAACGTAATATCTATTCGATTAATCATTATACAATTCACTTCTAGATTTTAACTCCTCAAACAAATGTGTAATAATAACCTTTAAAACTGCATATCCAGGTACTGCCAAAATAATCCCGATTACTCCAAAAAGATTTCCTGCTGTTAGGATAACAAAGATAATCGTAATTGGGTGGATATGAAGATTTCTTCCCATAATTTGCGGAGAAATAAATTTCCCCTCTATAAGTTGGACAACCGTCCAAACAATAATTAGTTTAAGCAGCATGATCGGTGAAGTAACAATCGCGATAATTAATGCTGGGGTAATCGCAATTGCTGGTCCTAAATAAGGGACAATACTTGTAAAAGCTGCTATAAGAGCTAACAAGGAAGCATACTCAAGGCCTATGATTAAAAAACCGATAAATAATAAGAACCCGATACAAAAACTGACGATAATTTGTCCTCTAATATAAAGGCTAATACTATTATTGATTTCCTTCATAACATCGAATGTCTGGCTACGAAATGACACTGGCAATAAACTTAAAATATATTTAGGAAGTTTTTTTCCGTCCTTTAATAAATAAAACAAAATGAATGGCATGATAATTAAGGCTAAAATAAAATCCTTGACTGCTCCTACAAAAACGCCAATTCCCATCCATGTATTGTTTACTATTTTTGAAACCTGATTAGAAATATTATTTGCTAGATCAGGCACATTAATATTTAATGTTTTTTGGGCCTCATTAACAAACTGGCTTCCAACAATCTGTTCAATCAATTCTTCTACATCTTTCGTATATTGTGGAAAGCTATGAACTAAACTCATAATCTGCTCTCGTAAAAAAGGGATAACAGATACAATTAATATGCTGATTAAGCCAATAATAACAAGATATAACAAAAGGATTGAATAGACCCTTTTAACTTTTAATTTTTCAAGATAGTTAACGATTGGGTTTAACAAATAATAAAGCACTGTTGCCATCATAATAGGTAAAAGAACTGTTTTAAACAGAACTTCTAATGGTGTGAAGATAAATGAGACCTCTCTAAAGATTAATATATTTATTCCGATTAATAATAAAATCATTAAAAAAAGCACAAATCGATTATTTAAAATTAGCTTTTTAAATATCTCACCTTTTGGATGACGTGAATTTTCCATCAACTTTCCCCTCTCAAATACTTCAAAACAATAGAACTCCTTATAGAAACATAAGGCTTTCCTGTTTTAAGTTACATATTTATAGTACCTTTAATTTCGCAATGTTGTAAATCACTTTGGACACCTTAAACAATAAATACTTTCATTAATTTACATTAGACTATATAGCTAGCTAAGAAGCATATTGATTTCATGTAACATAATCCTGTGTTATAGTTACATTATGTAACATAAAGGGGTAATTTTGAATGAAAACGGTAGAAGCAATTAAAGATGAACAGCAAATTCTTTCAATTAAGTCTTACTTAGAGTGTCGCTCATCTCGTGATTACTGTTTGTTTATGCTTGGCATAAATACAGGTATTCGAATCCATGATTTATTACATCTGCACGTAAAAGATTTTATGACCGAAACTGGTGAATACTATCATTACCTTCAATCATCGGTACACACAAATCCTCCAGTCTACCTTAACTTACAAGTTCGTAACGCATTAAAATCCTGTATTTTAGATGGGTCACTAGATTATAACGATTTTCTTTTTAAATCAAGAAAGACCAACGATCCAATTACTCGTCAGCAAGCCTATCGAATTATTAATGAGGCCGCTAAACAAGCAGGGATTAGCGATTCAATTGGTACACACACGCTTCGTAAAACATTCGGATACCATGCCTATCGAAAGGGAATTGCCATCTCTCTCATTCAAAAAAGACTCCAGCACTCCACCCCTTCGGAAACACGACAATATATAGGAGTGACAAACCAAACTGCAGTACAAATCAAGCTTGACGTAAATTTATAGAAAGTGAGTTGATGTATATGTTTGCAGATATTTTACACACAGACACATTTATTTTACTAACAGCCATTCTATTAATAGCAGGAGTGTTAACGACAAAATTTTCTGCAAGGTTAGGCGTACCTGCCCTTGTCCTATTTATGATGGTTGGTATGGTAATGGGTAGCGATGTATTAGGTATTATATATTTTGATAATGCAAGTACTGCCCAAATGATTGGTGTCTTTGCACTTGTTGTTATTTTGTTTGAAGGTGGACTTCAAACAAAATGGAAAACTCTTCGCCCTGTCATAATCCCCTCTCTCTCCCTTGCAACAATTGGTGTTCTTTTAACATCTGGTATTGTTGCCGTCGCAGCAAAGCTTATTCTTGAATTAGGCTGGCTAGAAGCAATTTTGTTTGGAGCCATTGTCGGTTCGACAGATGCTGCAGCGGTGTTTGCAGTGTTAAAGGGACAAAATATTAACGAACGAATTGGTACAACATTAGAGGCTGAATCGGGGTCAAACGATCCTATGGCCGTATTTTTAACAGTTGCTATGATTGAATTGATTACCATTCCTGAAACTAAGATCATAACAATGATCGGTACGTTCTTTGTCCAAATGGGTCTTGGTGTATTACTTGGTTTTATTGCAGGTAAATTAGCTGTTAAAGCATTAAATAGGATAAACCTTGATTCTAGTGGTCTTTATCCCATTTTTGCCATTGCCTTTGCCTTACTCACCTACGGTATCACAGCCTTCATGAACGGAAGCGGACTTCTTGCAGTGTATGTATTAGCAATCATTATCGGAAACGCAGAAATTGCTTATAGACATTCTATTTTCCGCTTTTCAGAGGGCTTTGCATGGATGATGCAAATCTCAATGTTTGTTATTTTAGGACTTCTCGTCTTCCCATCTGAGCTATTCACTTGGGATATTATCTTTAAAGGCATCTTAATTTCAGCGATTCTTATGCTTGTAGCTAGACCAATTGCCGTGTATGTATCAACGATAAAAATGAAGTTTACAAATAAAGAATTAGTCTTTCTTTCGTGGGCAGGTTTGAAAGGAGCAGTACCAATTGTCCTTGCTACTTTCCCATTATTAGCAAATATCGAAGGTAGTCAACTCATTTTCAATGTCGTATTTTTCGTTGTTCTTACTAGCTGTTTAATTCAAGGAGCAACCGTTACGAACTTAGCTGACAAATTAGGATTAACTGGTCCTAAAAAGGCCACGCCCATGCATTCACTTGAACTTGTATCTCTTGGAAAAGTAAATACTGAAATGATTGAATATGAAATTGATACGGACTCAAGCTTAGTAGGTAAAACGCTACTTGATATTCCATTCCCAGAAGGTACATTAGTTAATGCAATCATCCGAAATGATCAACTCATTACCCCAACTGGAACCACGAGGATTAAATTAGGAGATTTTCTCTATATCCTTGCATCCAAGAGTAGTAAATCAAAGTTAAAACAAATTCTTCAAGAGAAACAAGATCATGTAGATGAGGAAGCTAGTGATTCATATCAATCTGTATGATATGAACAAAAGCGCAAGCGCCTTGATCAGCCTCGGGCAAATAAGATGATTTAAAATAGAAGGCGTTCTTTGCCTTCAATTCTAAATTATCTAGACCCTAGAGGGGCTAGGCGCTAGAGCTGGATGTGTGCGCTATCCACAGTACAAGAATTTTATAATTTCCTAAGCAACTAAGAAAAAAGACGTTCCATTAAAGGAACGTCTTGCTTCGGTAATCTTTACACTTTTTGAACTTCTAAATATTGAATATGGTGTCCATCAATTTCACTAACTTTGAATAAAAACCCTTCTCTTTCGACTTCCGTTCCAGCCTTAGCATCGATATTTTCAGTCAAGAACCAACCGCCAATTGTGTCAATTTCTTTATCCGATAAGTTTGTTCCGAGTAAATTGTTCACATCTCCGATTAAAACTTTTCCGTCTAAAATATAATGATTATCCTTCAATTTACGAATCTCCGGTATTTCATCTTCATCGAATTCATCTCTAATTTCTCCAACAATTTCCTCTAAAATATCTTCAACAGTAACTAATCCAGAAGTACCGCCATATTCATCAATTAGAATAGCAATGTGAGTACGTTCCTTTTGCATTTTAACTAATAAATCGTGAATGGCTATCGTCTCAATAACACTAATAACTGGATTTATATAGGCTGATAGCTTTAACTCTTTCACACGATCTTTATTCATAACCTTGTCAGTTAACAATTCCTTCATATTCACAAAGCCAAGAATGTTGTCTTTATCTCCATCATCTACTGGGTATCTTGTATAGTTTTCTTCTCTTACAGTATTTAATATTTCATCAAGAGAATCATCAATCGAAATACTCACCATTTCAGTACGAGGAACCATTATTTCTTTCGCAATTCTTTCATCAAATTCAAAAATGTTGTTTACATACTTTAACTCCGCCTGATTAATTTCCCCACTCTTGTAGCTTTCTGATAATAAGATACGAAGCTCTTCCTCTGAATGAGCTAAATCATGCTCTGAAGCCGGCTTTAACCCGAAGATCCCAACAAGCAAACGAGCCGAACCATTAAGTAACCAAATAAAAGGATACATAATTCTGTAAAACCAAATAATTGGAACAGATAAATACAAGGCTATAGCCTCAGCCTTTTGAATAGCAACCGTTTTAGGAGCAAGTTCACCAACTACTACATGCAAAAATGTTACGATCGCAAAGGCTATTCCAAATGATAAAATACTAGTAATAGATTCATTCAAATGGAAGTATTCAAATATAGGATGTAACAGCTCTTCAAACGTAGGTTCTCCTAACCAACCAATCCCTAAAGCAGTTACAGTGATCCCTAATTGGCAGGCTGATAAATACTCATCCAAATGAGATACTACCCTTTTAGCAGAAACTGCACCTTTTTTCCCTTCAGCAATGAGTTGATCAATTCTAGACGTACGTACTTTCACAATAGCAAATTCTGTTGCTACGAAAAATGCAGTGAAAGCTATTAATAAAGCAAGCAAAAATAAGTTTATCGTGGCCAATGAGTAGTCTTACAAGAGTAAGACCTACACCTCCTATTATTGTTAAATAATTTTAATTGATTAATAGTAACAATGTTTGTATTAACGAAAGACTTTCATGAGATATTTGCTTTTTCATCTCTTCTTGACTTTTTGGATCATTCTTATCGAAATGGGCAAGTATTTCAGATACATCATTCTCTAGCCCTCTAATTTTCAGTCTTAATTCGTGAACATCTATTTCTTCTGCATCTTTTTCTAACATATCTTTTCTTATTTTATCTAAAGACATGCCCTCTGCTTTGCACTTTTCAATATAGTGTAGACGCTCTATAGCAGATTGATCATAGTACCGATAATTTGAAGCAGAACGTTCTGCCTTCAACAATCCTATCGTTGTATAATAGTCAATTGTTCTTTTCGTCACGTTAGTAATTTCAGCTAATTCGCCGATTCTCAGATTCTCTGCCCCATGTTATCACCCCAAAACCAAAACGTTATAGTTTATATTAACAGTTTAATAGAAACCAAACAAACTTTCAACTTATTAATACCTTTTAATAGGCTCTGTTAAACTTGGCTGTTGATTTCCGCTACTAGCGCTCGCTTTCCGCGGGCAGTCCGTGAGACTCCACAGGAGACTCACGTATCCGTTTCAATAAACAAAGTGCCAATATCAACAGTGAGCTTAAACAGAGCCTTTTAATAAATAACCCAAAATTAAAAGCAGTGGACTTAAGTTCCACTGCTTTATCAGACTGACAGGCTGCTTTATTCTATTAACGTTTTTGAATTTCTTCCATCAACAACTTATTAACCATTGGTGGATTGGCTTGTCCTTTTGTCGCTTTCATAATTTGACCGACTAAGAAACCAATTGCCTTTTGCTTCCCATTTTTAAAATCGTCAACAGATTGTGGATTTGCATCTAAAGCGTCTGTTACAAATTTACGTAGTGTTTCATCATCTGAAATTTGAACGAGACCTTTCTCTTTTACGATTTTTTCAGCGTCTCCACCATTTTCAATAAGTTCCTTGAAAACTTGCTTAGCAATTTTAGAAGAAATGGTTCCGTTTTCGATGAGTTTGATCATACCAGCTAATCCTTTAGCAGTTAGAGCCACATCTTTCAGCTCTTTCCCTTCAGCATTTAAGTATGCTGATACTTCACCCATGATCCAGTTAGAAGCCTGTTTCGCTTCCGCCCCAGCCTCTAGAGTTTGTTCGAAGAAGTCGGACATTTCCTTTGTCATCGTCAATACTTGTGCATCATATTCAGGTAAACCGAGCTCATCAATATAACGTTTACGACGATCGTCTGGAAGCTCGGGAATGGAAGCGCGAATTCGTTCCTTCCATTCTTCATCAATATAAAGCTCAACAAGATCTGGTTCTGGGAAATAACGATAATCGTCAGAACCTTCTTTTACACGCATTAAGATCGTCTTTTTTGAGGCCTCATCATAACGACGTGTCTCTTGATCAATCACACCACCTGAGCGAAGAACCTTTTCTTGACGTTTTTCTTCATATTCTAAACCCTTTTGTACGAATGCAAATGAGTTTAAGTTTTTAAGCTCTGTTTTCGTACCAAATTCCTCTTGCCCTACTGGACGAAGTGAAATATTAGCATCACAGCGTAGTGAGCCTTCTTCCATTTTACAGTCAGAAACCTCTGTATATTGAATAATAGCTTTTAGTTTTTCTAAATAAGCGTATGCTTCTTCAGGTGTACGAATATCTGGTTCAGACACGATTTCAATAAGTGGTGTACCTTGACGGTTGAGGTCAACTAATGAGTAGCCGTCACCAGAGTGGATTAGCTTTCCAGCATCCTCTTCCATATGAATACGCGTAATCCCGATTCTTTTCGTTTCACCGTTTACTTCAATATCAATCCATCCGTTCTCACCAATCGGTTTATCAAATTGAGAAATTTGGTATGCCTTTGGATTATCTGGATAAAAGTAATTTTTACGATCAAACTTTGTCTCAGTTGCAACTTCACAATTTAGTGCCATACATGCTTTCATTGCGAAGTCAACAACCTTTTTATTCAAAACTGGTAAAACACCAGGATAACCTAGCTCGACAACAGTTGTATTTGTATTAGGTTCTGCTCCGAAATGGTTTGGTGCACTTGAAAAGATTTTAGATTCTGTTTTTAACTCAACATGGACTTCTAGTCCGATAACCGTTTCATAATTCATTGGTTTCTCACCCCTTACAGTTCAGGTTTTGCTTTATGATGATCTGTTGCTTGCTCAAATGCATGGGCAACTCGGTAAATTGTACTCTCGTCGAAATGCTTACCAATAATTTGTAATCCAAGTGGTAAACCATTGGATAAACCACAAGGAACTGAAATACCAGGTACACCTGCTAGGTTAACTGGAATAGTTAAAATGTCATTCATATACATTGTTAACGGATCTTTTAAATTTTCACCAATTTTAAATGCTGGTGTAGGTGTTGTTGGTCCAATAATAACATCGTATTTTTCAAAAACATCTTCAAAATCTTTTTTAATTAATGTTCGAACCTTTTGAGCCTTTTTGTAGTATGCGTCATAGTAACCAGAGCTTAACGCAAATGTGCCAAGCATAATCCGACGTTTAACTTCATTACCAAAGCCTTCTGCACGGCTTTGCTTGTACAATTCAATTAAGCTTTCTGCATTATCAGAACGGTGACCGTAGCGAACACCATCAAAACGTGAAAGATTTGCAGATGCTTCTGATGAAGATAATAAATAGTATGTAGCAAGAGCATATTTAGAGTGCGGTAATGATACCTCTTCCCATGTTGCTCCTTGCCCTTCTAACACTTTAAGTGCATCTAGAACAGATTGCTTTACTTCTTCCTTAACACCTTCACCTAGATATTCTTTCGGCACGGCAATTTTCAATCCCTTTACATCACCAGTTAATGACGAAAGAAAATCTGGCACTTCAACATTTGCAGAAGTAGAGTCCATTTCATCAACACCAGAAATTGCTTGTAAAAGGAATGCATTATCTTCAACATTTCGTGTAATTGGTCCGATTTGATCTAAAGACGATGCAAATGCTACCAATCCAAAGCGTGAAACACGACCATATGTAGGCTTTAACCCAACAACCCCACAAAAAGCTGCTGGCTGACGAATCGATCCACCTGTATCAGAGCCGAGTGAAAACGGAACTTCTCCTGCTGCAACCGCTGCAGCTGATCCACCGCTTGAACCACCTGGTACTGTTTCAAGATTCCAAGGATTTCTCGTTGGTTTGTATCCTGAGTTTTCTGTAGAAGATCCCATTGCAAACTCATCCATATTTAATTTACCGATTGTAACAGCTTCAGCATTTTGAAGATGTTTAACAACCGTCGCGTCATAAATAGGATCAAAGTTTTCTAGAATTTTACTCGCACATGTAGTCCGCAAACCCTTTGTAACAATATTATCTTTTATTCCAATTGGCATACCAACTAATAGGCCAAACTCGTCACGACTACCTAATGCTTCATCTAATTCCTTCGCATATTTACGTGCGTTTTCTTCATTTAAAGTTAAAAACGCGCCAACTTTGTCGTCTACCTCTTGAATACGATTATAAGATTCATCAACTAGTTCAGAAACTTTGATTTCTTTTTTATGTAAAAGTTCTTTTAATTCTGATATTTTATGATCAAAAAGCGCCATGCTTGTCCCTCCTTTATTCTAGAATTGATGGTACACGAATATACCCATCTGCATGATCTGGAGCATTTTTAACAACTTCTTCGTTGTCTAATCCTTTTTTCGGAATATCCTCGCGCATGATATTTTTCATATCTAATACATGTGATGTTGGTTTAACATTTTCAGTATCTACTTCATTTAGTTGTTCAGCAAACGTGATGATTGCATCTAACTGACTAGCAAAAAGCTCCGCATCCTCTTCAGTAATTGATAAGCGTGCTAAATTAGCTACGTGTTTAACTTGATCAGTAGAAATTCTTGACATATCCTTTCACCTCCACAAAATCGTTCATTCACAATACTCTGATGATACCAAACTAAGGACTATTTAATCAACATTTCCCTAAGAAAAGCATCGTGCGTCCTTAACTAAGAGAAAAGTATAATACATAGCCGACATAAAGATATTGTCAGTTCGACAAATACCAATATAATCCCCAAGTATCACTTACTACCATTTTTTATGGAATAAAATTTAATACGAAAAAAACATCCACCTTCTAAATAAATAGAAGATGGATGTTTCAATTCCATATTAGGATTTTTTCAATTCTTCTTTAAAAGAATCAAACTCATTTTGGACTTCTTCTGAAGGCGCCTTTCCTATTAAACTTACAATCATAATTGCAATCCATGCAAATATGAATCCTGGTGCTAGCTCATACAGATCAAAAATTCCACCTGTAAGATTTGACCAAATAATTACTGTTAGAGTACCAATAATCATTCCTGCCAATGCACCATTTCTCGTCATACGCTTCCAGAACAAGCTCAAGATTATTACCGGACCAAATGCAGCACCAAAACCAGCCCAAGCATAACTTACTAACTCTAGTACTTTACTTTCTCGATCATAGCCTAGGAAAATCGCGATAAGAGCGATAGCAAGACATGCAATTCTACCAACCAACATTTCTTCCTTTTGACTAGCTTCTCTTCTAAAGAGTTGCTTATAAAAATCCTGTGCTAATGCACTTGAGGCAACGATTAATTGGGAATCAACTGTACTCATAATCGCTGCAAGAATCGCTGCAAGTAAGAATCCTGAAACCCATGGATTAAATAAAACTTGTGAAATCATGATAAAAACTGTTTCGGAATTTTCTAGAGGTGCATCAGCAAAGTATGCAATCCCTGTAAACCCAATAAAAATCGCTCCAAATAGTGAAATAATCATCCATGTCATCCCGATTAAGCGTGCTTTTGGGATTTCCTTTGTTGACCTAATTCCCATAAAGCGAACAATAATATGTGGCTGACCGAAATACCCAAGGCCCCAAGCAAGTAGTGAAGCGACACCTATAAATGTTGCTCCATTATTGACATTTAGATAAGATGGATCAATATTTCCGATTTTCTGTAATGTTTCTCCCCAACCACCTAGTTCATATACTACAACGATTGGTATAACAATTAGAGCTAAAAGCATTAAAATACCTTGAACAAAGTCGGTCCAACTTGCAGCTAAGAAACCTCCAAATAGTGTATACGAAAGAATAACTGCGCATCCGACCCATAAAGCTAACCTATAATCCATTCCAAATGAACTTTCTAAAAGAATGGCACCACCTACAAGACTTGAAGAAGTATAGAATGTAAAGAATACAAGAATAACAACTGCCGATACTACCCTTAGTAGCTTTGATTTGTCATGAAAACGATTTTCAAAATAGTCTGGTACGGTAATTGAATCATTGGCCACTTCTGTATATACTCTGAACGGTTTAGCTACAAATTGCCAATTCAAGTAAGCACCAATTGATAACCCAATTGCAATCCACATACCTCCCATTCCACTAACATACATAGCACCTGGTAACCCTAACATTAGCCACCCGCTCATATCAGATGCTCCTGCACTTAAAGCTGCAACTCCAGCACTTAGACGTCTTCCACCTAGTACATAATCATTTAAATTACTTGTCATTTTGGTGGCAACTATACCTATAGCTCCCATTCCTATTAGATAGATAATTATTGATGTTAACTGTGCTATATTAATATCCATTTTTCATTACTCACTCCTCTTCTCTGTAAAATACGTAATAATTGATAGTAATATTAACAATGGCATAGGTATTAACAGCCAAAACCAAGTCGCTACAGTTAATTCCACGTTATCACCTCCTAAAATTGCTTTCAACAAATCCTTATGCAGGCTTATGCAATTTCATGATGATTGATCATTACAGATTAATAGGTTACCAGTAAACACAAGACGTCTACAATCGTAACACAGTATGACAAACCTAACAAATTGAGTGGGTTTGGATTTTCTCCGAAATGTATATTTATTCAAAAAAAAGTATCGATTTTGCACTATACCCTATTATTCATTATATCTATTCATTAAAATTCATAAAATTAAGTTTGCATTTTTCTAAATAATCACCCTGTTTTTTTTCGCGAATTTTGTCTTTCATATGGAAAATGTAAAATAATTTCAGTATAAAACTTTTTTAAATTTCTTCATTTATTTATCTCGTAAACTTAATTGGAGATCATTTGTATTTCTAGAAGATTCTTCTGAAACATGATAAGATTGTACAAAATTAATCATTGTCAGGAGTGGACTTAGTGAAGAAATTTTTGTTCGGCTTTGGAGGCTTTTTAATCCTTCTAGGTGCAGCAGGAATTATTAATCATATTTCAATGGCCATAAAGGCGGTACAAGAGGAACAGGAAATGTATGGGGGATCCATTCACCTCATGATCCTTCAAATGACTGGTTCAACCATTGGACCTTACTTATCATGCATAATTGGCGGCGGAGTGATTATCGCCATCACACTCTTCCTTAACGAGTATCAAAAGCGCAGCGAGCTAACATCTCAATTAATTCAAGCACTCTCTGAACAACGGTCAATTCAAAATGAGAAAAAAACGGATAATCACAATTCAATTCGCGAGGAATACAAAGATACAGATGCGAAGATTATCAGTGCGACTAAAACTAAAGTTGAGCCACGCCTTGAAGCATCAGAAAATCAGGATAATGAACGTTTTTTTTGGAAGGGTTAAGAACAAAAGCGCAAGCGCCTTGAACAGCCTCGGGCAAATATGATGATTTAGAATAGAAGGCGTTCTTTGCCTTCAATTCTAAATTAGCTTATGCCCTCGAGGGGCTAGGCGCTGGAGCTGGATGTCAAAGTGTTATCCATAGTACAATAATTACATAATTTACCATACGCAAACAAATAAAGGGACTGACTCAAATTTAGTCAGTCCCTTTATTGTTTATAGCATTTCAGACGTCGTTTTTGCCTGCATGTGCAGCAGCAGATAATCAGGTCCACCTGCTTTTGAATCTGTCCCAGACATATTAAAGCCGCCAAATGGTTGATAGCCTACAATAGCTCCTGTACAGCCACGGTTAAAATAGAGATTGCCAACATGAAAGTCTTCTCGAGCTTTTTCTATGTGTGAACGATTATTTGTTAAAACAGCACCTGTGAGTCCATAATCTGTATTGTTGGCGATATCAATTGCGTGCTCAAAATCTCTTGCCTTACAAAAGGCTACGACTGGTCCAAAAATTTCTTCTTTCATAATTCGGGCATTTTCACTAACATCTGCAAAAATAGTAGGCTCGATGAAGAAGCCTTGTGAATTATCACCTTTCCCTCCAGCGACTAATCTCCCTTCCGCTTTACCGATTTCAATATAGCTTAGTATTTTTTCATAGGCAGCCTGATCATTGACAGGACCCATAAAAATCGTTGAATCCTTTGTATCACCAACTGTAAGATTCTTTGTGATTTCCACAACTCGAGTTAACACCTGATCATATACGTCTTCAAGAATAACAGCGCGAGAACATGCTGAGCATTTTTGACCTGAAAACCCAAAAGCAGATGCCACAATTGATTGTGCTGCTAATTCTAAATCAGCAGATGAATCAACAACAATCGTGTCCTTTCCACCCATCTCTGCTATAACACGCTTTAACCAAATTTGCCCTTCATGGACCTTTGCAGCCCGCTCATATATTCTTACACCAACCTCACGCGAGCCAGTAAAACTAATAAACCTGGTTTGGGGGTGATCAACTAAATAATCTCCTACCTCAGCGCCACTTCCCGGTACATAATTAACGACACCTGGCGGCAGTCCTGCTTCCTCTAATACTTCAATAAATTTTGCTGCAACTACCGGTGTTGTACTAGCTGGCTTTAATAATACTGTATTCCCAGAAACGAATGCAGCTGAAGTCATCCCAGCCATAATCGCAAATGCGAAATTCCAAGGAGAAATGACGATACCGACCCCAAGCGGTATGTAGTTAAAACGGTTATATTCAATTTGTCGACTCTCAACAGGAATCCCATCCTTTAAGCTCAACATTTGTCGACCGTAATACTCCATAAAGTCAATTGCCTCAGCAGTATCAGCGTCTGCCTCATTCCAAGGCTTTCCTGCCTCTTTTACAAGGAGTGCCGAAAACTCATGTTTGCGTCTCCGAACAATAGCTGCTGCACGAAATAAAATATCCGCTCTCACTTCAGGTTTAGATTTTCGCCAAGATTTGAACGTTACATCGGCAATCTGCATCGCTTTTTCCGCATGCTCCCTAGTTGCCTTTGATACAGTACCAATAATTTCTTCCTTATTTGCAGGGTTTATGGAGATGATTTTATCCTTTGTTGACACACGCTCTCCACCTATAACCAAGTCATAATCTTGATTTAAATAGGAGTGAACAACTTTAAGACCTGCTTCAAACGCATGTTTATTCTCTTCTACTAAAAAGTCTGTAAATGGTTCGTGCTTGTAAGGTACCACCATTTTCGAATGCCTCCTTTAAATTTTAAGATAGAGCGTTAAGATCATGACTTTTCCTTCATTAAAACTCACAAATTAAAACTGATCTTGTGTTTGAGCTCTTATGCTTCATTCGTATGCATGCCTATTGATAGAAATGAGTATCTTTTCTTTCTAGTTATTTTAATCATGATCAAAAGCGTTCGATGTTGACTTTAACATTTTAGCAGGGAAGTTCACTTCTGTTTTAGCACTAAAGTGAATGTCAAAGCGCTTATCCATAGTAAAAGAATTTTATTATTTTCTTGCAAACGTAAAAAAACAAGCTAAGATTTTGTTCTTAGCTTGCATTCTCACCTTACATTTACTTATAAATATGAACAGTTGGCTCTTCTTGGTTTGGTTCTTTCATTATAAGTGCTTCCTGTCCTGAATTAGACATAACATTGACTTCAAGTGTTATATAGTCAGGGAAGTATTCCATTACCTTACCTGTTATAAACTGTGTAAAGGCGATTACTTCCGCTTTTCCATAAAACTGCATTGGAATTTCTATATCTAAATAATTTAATTCTCCGTTTTTATAAAAGGCTTTTCCAATTACACCTGTGTAATTAGGGAAAAATTCCTCAACATCAGATTTAAAACGATTGAACATTTGTGCATCATCTCGATAATCACTTGTCGCTTCATCTGATGGAAAGAAATAATAATCTTCATCAATTCCTTCCCACTTGCCAAGACTATTGCTGCCTGCCTTCACAACTGTTTTCGTCACGAAATTACCAGGAACAATCGAAGATTTTTTTTCTTGTTCATATATCGCAATAACAATTGGAACATTTTCCAATCCTTTTGTGTTTCTTACACGATTAATCACTTGTTGTGCATATTCTTTTCCTTTTGTTAAAAGCTCACTTGTACTTATTTGTTTCTCACGAGCATACCCATCTTCCTGTTGAAAATAATGAACAGAGTTCATCGCTAGACCAATGACAACTCCACCTAATTCAACTGTATTTTCATCCTCGCGAATTAAATAGTTATGTTCAAGAATATGGGATAAGTAGATCGGGTTTTCTGAATGTAATTCCTCAAGATTTCCACCATCAGGCAAAGCTGGATTTAGCCCGACCTCAGTATATTCTTTTTTTGCCTTTTTCGCCTTTTCTTGAGCAGCTTTTAACTTTTCACCGGTTAGCTTTCGATTCAGCCAACCTTGAATGACTTCCCCAGTTAAATATTGGCCTTCTTGATATAAATACTTATCAGGAGAAAACGTATCTTGGGCAACCCTCATTAAACCTGTTTCAAATTCATCAATATCTAAGCGAGTATTTAATTGTTCTGAAACAAGTCCTCTTGCTTCCCCTGGTTTAAAAGGCAAGATCATCTTGTAATACGAATCTGAAATATTGTATTTGGGGATAATCGCCTGTTCCTTTGATTCGTCCTCTGTTTCCTGCACGATTTCTTCTTGCTCTCCAAAGTTTGGTGCACAAGCTGTTAATACAAAAAAGCTTGTTAACACCATAAATAGTTTCTTTTTCAAGTGATTCCACACCTCTTATTTATTTAGTTCATCAAAGAGCCTAGCTTCGTCCCATATTTCTATATTTAATTCTTGGGCTTTGTTTAGCTTGCTTCCTGCTGATTCACCAGCTACAACAAGATCTGTACTTTTACTAACGCTACCGGTTACTTTACCACCAAGTGCTTCAATACCTTCTTTTGCTTCATTTCTTGATAGCTGTTCAAGCTTCCCTGTTAATACAACAGTCTTTCCAGCTAGGTATGAATCACTGTCTTCAACCCTAATCAACTTTGGTCCCTTGTATGTCGTATTAACACCTAGAGATTTAAGCTCATTCACTAAATACTGCACATCTGGGTTATCAAAATAAGTGACAACTGCATCAGCCATTTTGTCTCCTATTTCATTTATCGTAATAAGTTCATCCTTTGAGGCTTGTTGAAGCTGTTCAATTGTTTCAAATTCTTGCGCTAATGTTTTTGCTGCTTTTGCACCAACATGGCGAATCCCTAAACCAAACAATAGTCTTTCAAGTGAGTTCTCCTTTGATTGTACAATTGCATTTAATAAATTATCGGTAGATTTTTCTCCCATTCTCTCAAGCTCGAGAAGCTGATCTCTCGTTAATCTGTATAAATCTGCAACATCTTTAATTAATCCCTCTTGAAATAATTGTGCTACAACTCTTTCACCAAGACCATCAATATTCATTGCATTCCTTGATACAAAATGAATAAGACCTTCTTTAATTTGAGCCGGACATTGTGGGTTAATACAACGAAGAGCAACCTCACCTTCAATACGAACTAGCTCACTTTCACAAGCAGGGCAATGTGTAGGCATCGAAAAGGTTTGTTCTTCACCAGTGCGAAGATCTATTAGCACATTGACAACCTCAGGTATGATATCACCTGCTTTTTTGACGACAACTGTATCACCAATTTTAATATCCTTTTCTCTAATTAAATCTTCATTATGAAGTGAGGCACGTTGAACAGTTGTCCCCGCAACCCGAACTGGCTCTAATAAAGCTGTTGGAGTAATGACACCAGTTCGACCTACACTTAATTCAATATCCACTAGCTTTGTCATAACTTCCTCTGCTGGAAATTTATATGCAATGGCCCAACGTGGACTTTTAGCAGTAAACCCAAGCTCTTCCTGTTGAGCGAGAGAATCCACCTTAATAACGATACCGTCAATATCATAAGATAAATTTGCTCTTTTTTCTTGAAGATCTTCAATGATGTTGAGGACTTGTTCAATCGTTTCACATTTTCTTCGTTCTTGATTTGTTTTAAATCCTACTTCTTCTAGTAAATCAAGTGCTTCACTATGTTTTTCAACACCTGTTCCACCTAAATCTGCAATACTGTATACAAAGATATCTAAATTTCGCTTTGCAGCTATTTTAGGATCTAGCTGTCTAATGGAACCAGCTGCAGCATTACGTGGGTTTGCGAATGGCTCTTCCTCAAGTTGTAATCGTAATTCATTAAGCTTCTCAAAGGACTTTTTCGGCATAAATGCCTCACCACGTACTTCAAAGGACAATTCCTTCTTTAATCTAAGTGGAATGGAGCGAATCGTCTTAAGGTTTTCCGTAATATCCTCACCTGTTGTACCGTCTCCTCGTGTAGCACCTTGTACAAACAGTCCATTCTCATATCTTAAAGAAACCGCTAAACCATCAATTTTCAACTCAACAACATATTGAACATCGTCACCAACAGCCTGCTTTACTCTACGGTCAAAATCACGTAAATCAGTCTCATTAAAAGCGTTACCTAGGCTTAACATTGGTGTTTTGTGAACAACCTTTTGAAAAGCCGCTAACACTGTACCCCCGACTCTTTGTGTAGGGGAATCTGATGTTTTTAATTCAGGAAATGCTTCTTCAAGCTTTAATAGTTCCTGCATAAGGCGGTCATATTCAGAATCAGGCACGCTTGGTTTATCTAAAACATTGTATTCATAATTATAAGTGTTTATTAGCTCATGGAGCTCGTGAGCTCGTTTATTTGCTGATTGTTTATCCATTCAGATGTCCAATCCTTTCTACCTAACTATCTTCTCTTTAAACGCGATTAATTGGTGCAAATTTTGCAAGCAGACGCTTTATTCCAACAGGACTTGGGAAAGCAATATCTAATTCCTTTCCTTCCCCTGTACCTTTTACACTAACGACTGTACCAATTCCCCATTTTTTATGTTCAGCTTTATCTCCAACAGCCCAAGAAATTCCGTCCCCACCAGTTGAAGCGGCAATAGGTTTAGAAACTGGTGGGCGCTTTTCAAGACGACGACTTGAATTAAAAGCAGAGGTAGAAGGAGAAGTAGATTTCTTTACTTCATTCAAATTCTCGATCAACTCACTTGGGATTTCAGAAATAAATCGTGACTCAGGATTCATACTTGTCCGCCCAAACAACGTACGCATTTGTGCATTTGTAATGAACAGCTCTTTTTCAGCTCTAGTAATCCCTACGTAAGCAAGACGACGTTCTTCCTCCATCTCATCCTCTTCCATTAATGAACGGCTATGAGGGAAAACCCCTTCCTCAAGTCCGATTAAGAACACAACAGGAAACTCTAATCCCTTTGCTGAGTGAAGGGTCATTAACACAAGTGCATCACTTTGTTCCTGCTCATCTTCTTCAAGTTTATCAATGTCAGATACAAGTGCTAAATCTGTTAAAAACGCCACAAGACTTTTATCTTCATTTTGCTTTTCAAAGGTTTGAGTGACCGATAAAAACTCATCGATATTCTCTAATCGACTTTGTGCTTCAATTGTTTTTTCTAGTTTAAGCATTTCTCGATAACCAGATTTCTCAATGATCTCTTCGGCGAGCTCTGTAACAGATAAATAATCCTGCATATTACCAAGGTTTCGAATCAATTCACGGAATTCAACTAAAGCGTTTATAACTCTTGCACTTACACCTATTTGTTCAATTTCATCTAATGCTTGAAATAGAGATAAATCATTGTCTATTGCATAATTAGCAATTTTATCAACAGATGTCGAACCAACACCACGTTTTGGTACATTGATGATACGTGCTAAGCTAATATCATCATCAGGGTTTGCAATTAATCGTAAGTAGGCAAGTAAGTCTTTAATCTCTTTACGATCATAGAACTTAATGCCTCCAACGATTGTGTAATTTAGATTTGATTTAAGTAATACTTCCTCAATAATCCTTGATTGTGCATTTGTTCTGTAAAGAATTGCGATCTCTGAAAGCTTTCGTTGTCCTGAATCTACCAGCTGTTTGATTCTCCCTGCAACAAATTGTCCCTCTGCTGCTTCACTATCTGCACGATAGTACGTAATCTTTGCCCCTTGTTGATTTTCAGTCCAAAGCTTCTTCGGCTTACGATTTGAATTCCTTTTAATAACCTCATTTGCAGCCTCTAAAATTAACTTTGTTGAACGGTAGTTTTGTTCTAGCAAAATCACATTCGCTTGAGGATAATCCTTTTCAAAGGAGAGGATATTAGCAATATCTGCACCACGCCAGCGATAAATTGATTGATCAGAATCACCTACAACACAGAGGTTTTTAAACCGTGAGGCCAAAAGCTTAACTAACATATATTGAGCTCTGTTCGTATCTTGATACTCATCAACATGGATATATTGAAATTTACGTTGATAAGATTCAAGCACTTCAGGTACACGTTGAAACAATTGAATGGTTGTCATAATCAAATCATCAAAATCAAGAGATTGATTTTTGCGTAGCTTCTTTTGGTATTCCCTGTATACATCACTAACCATTTGTTCATAGTGACTATTAGCTGTTTTATCATATTCCTCAGGTGTTATCAGTTCATTTTTCGCACTGCTGATTGAACCTAATAAGCTTCTTGGCTCATATTTTTTAGGATCAAGGTTTTTTTCTTTAAGCACAGTTTTAATAACCGACAATTGATCTGTCGTATCAAGTATAGAAAAGTTACGATTAATTCCCATTCTGTCACTATCTCGACGTAAAATTCGAACGCACATAGAGTGAAAGGTTGAAATCCATATTTCATCAGCACCAGGTCCTAAAATCCGTTGAATTCTCTCTTTCATTTCACGTGCTGCTTTATTTGTAAATGTAATCGCCAAAATATTCCATGGAGCGATTTGTTTTTCAGTCATTAAGTACGCGATCCGATGGGTTAACACACGGGTTTTACCACTTCCCGCACCCGCCATGATTAATAACGGACCATCCGTTGTTTTTACTGCCTCTTGTTGCATGTCATTCAAACCTGAAAGTAATTGATTTGATAAGAATTGCAACTTCTTCACCACCTTAACAAACATATGTTCTATTTTATCAAAAAAATGAGGTTGAGTTCAAAAAAAATTTCATTTTACAGCTTCTACTGTTTTTAGAGCTGCCTTTAAATCAGTGTAGATAACATTTCCTACTACTACAACATCCGCAAATTGAGCAAAATGTTTAGCTTCTTCTGCTGATGTAATGCCTCCACCATAGAATAACTTTGTTTTTGTTAATACCTTCTTAGTTTGTTCAACAACTGCTAGATCTCCTAGCATTCCGCTATATTCTAGATAAAAAATAGGCAGCTGATACATTTTCTCAGCAACACGTGCATATGCTGTTACATCATCAAGTGAGAGATTTGTATTTGCATCTGTTAGTGCCGCAGCTTTGCAATCGGGGTTTAAAATACAATACCCTTCAACAATTAGCTCATCCCAATTCATAATCTCTCCATATTCCTTCACTGCTTCATGATGTAAATCAATCATCCATTTAGTACTTCTGCTATTTAATACTGTAGGGATAAAATATAAGTCGAAGCCAGGAATAATGGATTCAGCTGTTGATACTTCTAAAACACAGGGAATAAAATAGCGACGGATCCTAGACATTAAGTTCAACACATTATCTTCAGTAATATTGTCGCTTCCTCCAACAATAATACCATCTGTTCCAGATTCACAAATTTTCTCTAAGTCCTCATCACTTATTACTTTATCAGGATCGAGTTTAAACACATGTTTCCACTCGTTAATATCATACATGTAGGAATCCTCCATTCAAAAACATCCATTTCATTATTATAGCAAATAACAAGGAGGCAAAAAACTTAAAAACGGATGTTCCATTTCGCTTTCATCAAAATGTAATAAAATGCAGCAGACAAGCACTGGTTTTTAACTATATGGTTTTTCTATTTACTTTTATGCAAGCCTTTTTCGCAAACTTTGTTGCTATTTACCAAGTATTCCGGTGTGGTTGATTGCAGCGAGAGATGCTCGCTCCAATCAGCCTTAAGCAGTTTTGGTTTAAAGGCAACAATCTCTTAGAAAAAAGCCTGCGCAAAAGAAAAAGCACCGATAACCTCGGCGCTTTCCAATTCTTATTCTGTTGGTTTCTTCTGATCATGCACACGTTCTAATGCCATTGTATAAGCATCATTACCATAATTTAAACAGCGTTTCACACGAGAAATGGTTGCAGTACTCGCTCCCGTTTCGGTTTCTATCTTATGATACGTAAATCCTTCTCGCAGCATTCTTGCTACTTCAAGTCTTTGTGCAAGCGATTGGATTTCATTTACTGTACAAAGGTCATCGAAGAATCGATAACATTCTTCTAAATCTTTTAATGACAAAATAGATTCAAAAAGCTGATCAAGTTCTTTTCCACGTAGCTTTTCTATTTGCATAAACATTCTCCTTTTACTTTTACGATTGAATTAGAAATGCTTCCTCAATGCTTGGCACTACATTGATCCACGTTCTTCCTGGAACAAACTTTAAAAGTTCTCCATCTTTTACAGGGAGAATTCTACCATCACGGTTTTCCCATTCTACCTCTTGCATAAGTCCATTTTGGAAAAGAATCGCTTTTCCCCCTGAGGTTAAATTAATGCCCCGTCTTCCATAATCATCAATAGAATTATGATCCATTTCAACAACAAACACATTTGATAGTTGAATCGGTTCTTCACTTTCTAAATCAACCGTTTGTTCATTATTACTAAATCTGCTATAGCTTTGGTTAGATTGATTATACTCATATGTTGCATGCCATGTTTGAGAGCTGTCATATTTAATAACAAACTTGTTTGCAGGTTCACCTTTTAAATTTACCACTTCTTCCTCAGAAAGAAACTCAAAAGGCTCCACTTCAGCAGTTATTTCATACTGATTGGACTCTGCACCCTTCAATATATTTTCATTTGAAATATAGGAATTATGAGGTGCCTTACGATGATCCGCTCGCCAAAATAAAGTACCATCATAAGATAATCCATTCAAATAATCCGCTTCGCCTGCTTCAAGCTTTTCTTTAGCTGTAGGACTCCAACCATGACTAATATAAAGTGCATCAAAGCCTTTACTTAAATCAACATAATATTCTCTTGCACTACGTACAGGTCCGATTATGTCAGGTATTTCGCTTTGAAAGATAGCTAAAAATCTAGTGATACTTCCCTCTGAAAGAACTTCGTACACAACATCAGCTTTATGAAGACCTGATTGTGGTCTTGCACTTGGATGATTATTTATCATAACAGCTATAGGTCGTTGATCTAGTTCAGTTTCTTCTACTTCTAATCCAGTAAGCGGGTAAGTCACTTTTTCTTCAACTTCAGCAACAACTGGCTTTTCTTCTTTCTGATTTGAATCTGTATTTTCAACTGAACGTTGTTCTTCTTTATTACTGCAAGCGCTTATTATTATAAGCATTGAAAATATAGCAAGTGAGAATTTTCTTTTTAACACAAAAACACAACCTTATCTACTTTTCCACTTTTATATTTTAACGCATTATCGATGGAAAGAGTACCGTTTTTTTCATTACGTCAAAAATACCTCTTGGTGTTATTCTAATATAAGGTAAATGCGTTGAAGACAAAAACAACAACGAATAAACAGGATCATCGAAGCCATAGCCTCTTTCTTTTAATAGAGTGTTCAACTGATTCTGTTTTACCATAACCTCTTCAAGCCTTTCTGTTGAAGCGCTTCCATTTATCTGTAACGGCATTTCAAATGTAACATTTCCATTCTCAGTTAACACAATCCCTCCACCTATTTCCTTCATTCGAGAAAAGGCAGCAAGCATTTCAGTTTTATTTTTACCAATGATAATGATATCTCCAGTTGTGGAATAAGAACTTGCAAAGCCCTGCACTTGTTTGGAGAAACCTTTTATGACTGTATTTACTCTCCACTTACCATTTCGGTCAATTAAAGCTAGAAAGCTTTCGTCATGTATTTCGGAAAGCTCATTAACAGAGCTATCGATTGTAATTGAGTATGGTTCCATAATAACAGCATTCCGCATCTTCATCCCAAGAGGCATTGAAAATTGTAAATCATCTATTGTTAGATCCCATTTTATATCTGCGGATTGAATACCATATTCAGCCCATTCAACAACTTCTTTATCCTCCTGACGATGACCCTCTTTTAGAATCCATTTTCCTTTTGCCATTACAGAGGATGGGTCAGGTTTGTCAATGCTATCCAAAATGTTTAGAGTAGCAATTCTCCCTGGTGCAATAACACCTATTTGCTCTTCCAATTGGTAATATTTCGCTACATTGAATGCTGCCATATTATATGCATCAATTGAAGGAACATTGCACTCTAAAGCTATGTCTATACAACGATTAATCATTCCATTTTCATAAAAAGTAGGGGTTGCCCCATCTGTCGTATAGTATAAATGATCATATGTTGTTAATCCTTCATCCTGTATCTCCTTAAGAAGAACTGCGAGATCTGGACGAATTGATGAATGTCTTAAGGCTGCAGTATAACCCATTTTTAGACGGTTTATCACATCATTACCTGTCATAGATTCATGATCACTGTCAACACCAAATAGCTTCATTTTCATTAATGTATTATCGGAAGCGCCTGGAAAATGTCCTTCTATCCGTTTCCCTCTTCGCTTTGTTTCTCTAAGCCAATATAAAATCCAGTCATCACCATCTAATAGCTTAGGCCAGCTCGTTAATTCTCCTCCTTGAACAACAGATTTATGCTCTAACCACGTTTTAAGAAAGTCATGCGAGAAAATTTTGTCCTCACCATGTACCTCTGTTTGCAAATCAAATCTAGCCCACCAATAAAAGTGGTAAGGTAATTTCCCCATATCATCTAAAAACGTAAGCGCTTTCTTTTTCTCGTATTGTAAAAGAAAGAAAAGGTTATCACCTATAAATGTTGTTGTACCTGTTTGCGATACATACTTTGCTAACGTATGGGGATTATATAATTGAAATGGGTGAGCATGTGGTTCAATGTATCCTGGCACTACCACTTTGTTTGTACAATCAATCATTTCGGTTTGATTTGTATACTCTGGTAAATTGTCTCCCACATAGACAATTCGATCTTCGACTATCCAAATATGTGCTTTAACCCATTGACGCAAGTAAGAATTCAGATAGGTTGCATTCTTTAAGACAACAGTTGGTGCACATTTGTTTGATAAAACATCTATTTGTTTGCGGATTTGACTAATTTTCCATTGGAATTTTCTCTCGGGCATAAAAAACCCTCCATTTTTAGTTACTAACTTAATACTATGTTAACATATGGAATTTATTAACGCATTAAAGTTTTATTTCATTTTTATGACAATTTTAGGGAGGTAAATTTGATGCGACCAAATATTGGCATCGTCAATTCTTTAATACGTATTACATGTGGCCTTTCCCTACTAGCTTGGGCTACATCTAAATACTGTAAAAAACCTTGGAGAGATTCATATTTAATTGCTATCGTACTTGGAGCAATGAAGGTTGGAGAAGGAATTCTACGTTTCTGTCCAATCACTTATATGTTTGAAAATTCAAATGGATATTTCTTTGACGATGAAGAGGGCTATGAAGAAGATGATGAAAAGATTGTTTATAATCCATCTTAAATATTAATAATAAGGGACTGGCTTAAAAAAGCCAGCCCCTTATTCATCTTGGAGGTGTTAATATGTTTGAATATTTAACTGATATGTCGTTTATATTGATAGCATTAGTTGGCGCAATTATTGCGTTATTATTCGTTTATATTAAGAAACGCCGTGCTTAATAGCCTTATTCCCAATATCTTTACGATAGAAAAGAGCTGGTGCTGCTATTTTTTCTACTAGCTCATATGCATTTTTTTGAGCTTCGCTTATCGTATCACCATATCCTGAAACAACAAGCACACGACCACCGTTATTTACGAATTGATCTTCAACTTTTTTTGTTCCAGCATGAAAAATAACTGCTTCATCATGTTTTTCTGTCAATTGACCAATAGCCTGTCCTTTTTCGTACTCGTTTGGATAACCTTGCGAAGCGAGTACGACTCCTAGCACAGCTTTAGAAGACCAAACAAGTTCAACAGGTTTGTCGTCAAGGATTGCTAAAAGTGATTCCACCAAATCAGATTCTAATCTTGGTAAAACAACCTGTGTTTCTGGATCACCAAAACGTGCATTAAATTCAATTACTTTAGGACCATCTGTTGTAAGGATAAGTCCAGCATATAAAATCCCTGTAAAAGAACGTCCTTCGCTCACAAGTGCTTTTGCTGCTGGTTTTAAAATTGTCTCAACAGCTGTATTAACAACGTGTTCAGAAATTTGTGGTACTGGAGAATAAGCCCCCATGCCACCAGTATTAGGACCCTCATCATTGTCATAAGCACGCTTATGATCTTGAGCGATCACCATCGGATACACCTTTTCACCTTTTACAAATGCCATTAATGAAAATTCTTCCCCTGCAAGAAATTCCTCAACAACAACTGATGAAGAAGCGTCTCCGAATTTTCCATCCTCAAGCATTTCAGTCAAACTGTCAATCGCTACATCAAGTGTTTCAGCAACAGTTACTCCTTTTCCAGCAGCTAATCCATCTGCTTTTATTACAATCGGAGCACCCTTCTCTACTACATAAGCTTTTGCTTCTTCTACATCTGTAAATGTTTGATAGTCTGCTGTTGGAATGTTGTATTTGAACATGATTTCCTTAGCGAAGTTTTTACTGCCCTCGATAAGAGCTGCCTCTTTTCTTGGTCCAAAAACCTTTAGGCCTGCAGCTTCAAAGTCATTTACTACTCCATTTAATAACGGTACTTCAGGACCAACAATTGTTAAGTCGATGTTTTTTTCCTTTGCAAATTCCAATAAGCCTTGATTATCTGACTCACTTATTGATACCCTTGTTGCAAGATCATTCATACCATCATTACCTGGTGCAACAAACACTTCTTCTACAAGGTCACTTTGCGCAGCTTTCCATACAAGTGCATGCTCACGGCCGCCTTGTCCAATTATTAGAACTTTCATGTTAACACCTCTTTATCTCTTTAAGAAATTTAAAAATTCTTGTACTTAGATATGCTCACCACATCCAGCTCCCAAGCACAGGTCGTGCAAGTGCAGTCAGTGAGTGCGACAGGACGTCGCGTATTTTGACTGCCAGCGCTTTGTCCCTCTTGGTCTAAGCCACTCATGAATTGAAGGTAAAGAACACCTTCTATTCATGAGCGTCTTATTGCCCGAGACAGACCAAGGCGCTTACGCTTTAGTTATCAATGTTTAAAATGACGTACTCCCGTGAATACCATTGTGATTCCATATTCATCAGCCATGCGGATTGAATCTTCATCACGAATTGATCCACCAGGTTGGATGATAGCTGTTACACCAGCTTTTGCCGCAGCTTCAACTGTGTCAGACATTGGGAAAAATGCATCAGAGCCTAGCGCACTACCTTGTGCTTTTTCACCAGCTTGCTCGATAGCAATTTTCGCTGATCCTACTCGGTTCATTTGACCAGCACCAACTCCAACTGTCATTTCATCCTTAGCAAGAACAATTGCATTTGATTTTACATGTTTTACTACCTTCCAAGCTAGTTTTAGATCCTTCCACTCTTCAGGAGAAGGCTCACGCTTCGTAGGGATTGTCACCTTAACATCTTCAAGAGAAAGTATATCCTCATCCTGTACTAATAAACCACCATGGACAGATTGAAGCTGTTTTTCTGGTTTTGAAAGTGCTGAAACATCAATTGTTAATATACGAAGATTTTTCTTTCCTGTTAATACGTTTAAAGCTTCCTGGCTGTAAGAAGGTGCAATCACAATTTCAAGGAAGATTTCATGAAGCTTTTCAGCTGTTGCTAAATCAACCTCATGGTTCAAAGCAACAATGCCACCGAAAATCGATGTTTTATCAGCTTCATAACAACGTGTAAATGCCTCAAATGTTGAAGTTCCAACACCAACACCACATGGATTCATATGCTTAACAGCAACTGCTGCTGGTTCTGTAAATTCACGGACAATTTGCAATGCTGCATCAGCATCTTTAATGTTATTAAATGAAAGCTCTTTACCATGCAACTGTTTCGCGTTTGCGATTGACGCAACTGGTACGAAAGGCTTTTGATAGAACGTTGCTTTTTGATGAGGATTTTCTCCATAGCGAAGAGATTGCTTTTTCTCGAATGTATATGTGACAGATTCTGGGTCTTCTTCACCAATCGTGTTTGTTAAAAATTCTGCAATTAATGCATCATATGCTGCTGTATGTCTAAATACCTTTGCAGCTAGACGTTGTTTTTGTGCTAACGAAACCGTTCCAGATGCTTTTAGTTCCTCTAAAACAACACCGTAATCTTGTGGATCAACAAGAACAGTTACATCTTCATGGTTTTTAGCTGCAGAACGTAGCATTGAAGGGCCACCGATATCAATGTTTTCAATTGCATCCTGGAATTTAACATCTGGTTTTGAAATTGTTTCTTTAAAAGGATAAAGATTCACAACAACCATATCAATTGTTTCAATGTTATTTTCCTTAAGCTGATTCATATGACTTTCATTGTTACGGACAGCTAATAAACCACCGTGGATATTAGGATGAAGAGTCTTTACACGTCCGTCCATAATTTCTGGAAATCCAGTAACCTCAGAAATACCAATTACATTCAAACCGTTTTCTTCTAGTAATGATTTCGTTCCACCTGTTGAGATGACTTCAACACCTAACTCTATTAACTCTTTTACAAAAGGAACGAGATTTTCTTTATTTGACACACTAATAAGCGCACGTTTGACTGTCATTTCATTCACCTCTAAGCTTTATTTTGATACTAACTCCCCGATCACCTTTGGATACAAGGCATGTTCAACTTTATGAATTTTATCCGCGATTGTCAGGGCAGTATCTTCATTTGCAATTTCAATTGCTTGCTGAGCAATAATTGGTCCAGTATCCATACCAGCATCAACAAAATGAATTGTCACACCTGTTACCTTCACACCTGCGTGAAAAGCTTGGCCAATAGCATCTTTTCCTGGAAAAGCCGGCAATAAGGAAGGGTGAATATTCACGATTTTATTTGCATACGCACCCAGCAATGTAGAACCAATTAACCTCATATAACCAGCGAGAATAACTAAATCAATTTGATGTTTTTGTAGAGCAGCTAAAATTTCACTTTCAAAATCTTCTTTTGTTTTAAATTCCTTTGGGACAAAACAAAAGACTGGTATACCTGCTGATTTCGCACGGTCTACTACACCTGCTTGAGGTTTATCACAAACAACAAGGCCAATCTCCGCTTTTACTGCACCAAGCTGTACTTGATCAAGTATTGCTTGAAAATTACTACCATTTCCTGATGCAAAAACGGCTATTTTCTTCATCGAAGCGCTCCTCCACCAAACGAAACACCAGAACCTTCTATCACTCGTCCAATGATATATGCCTTTTCACCATTTCCTTCTAATTGCTGAATGACATCATGTAGAAGCTCTTCTTTAACCGCTAAAACAAACCCGATTCCCATGTTAAAGACATTGAACATATCTTCACTGCTAAGCTCACCTTTTTCTTTAAGGAAATCAAAAATTTCCGGGAAAGGCCATGAACCATAATCAATTTCAGCACCTGTTCCTTCAGGAAGCATCCGTGGGATATTTTCGATAAATCCGCCACCTGTAATATGTGCCATACCGTCTACTTGGAATTTTTTAATTACATCAAGAACCGGTTTAACATATATTCTTGTTGGTGTTAATAAAACTTCACCTAAGTCTTTAGTAAATGGTTCATATACTGTTTTCAAATCAAGTTGTTGATCTTCAAGAAGAATTTTACGAACTAATGAAAATCCGTTGCTGTGTAAGCCACTTGATGAAAGACCTATTAAAACGTGTCCTGGCTTAATATTTTCTCCAGTTACAATCGCATCTTTTTCAACTACTCCAACTGAAAAACCAGCTACATCATATTCATCCTCTTCATATAACCCAGGCATTTCAGCAGTCTCTCCACCGACTAATGCACAACCAGATTCTTCACAACCATCGGCAATTCCTTTTACAATTTGCTCAATCTTTTCTGGAACAGCTTTTCCTAATGCTAAATAATCCAAGAAAAATAATGGCTCAGCACCTTGAGCTAAAATATCATTTACACACATTGCTACGGCGTCAATCCCAATAGAATCATGCTTGTCAGCCATAAATGCAAGTTTTAGTTTTGTTCCTACGCCATCCGTACCTGAAACGAGAACAGGCTTTTTATAATCTAATTCACTTAAATCAAACATTCCACCAAAGCCACCAAGTCCACCCATTACTCCCGCACGCATTGTCTTGGCAACATGCTTTTTCATTCTTGAAACAGCTTCATAGCCTGCTTCGATATCCACACCGGCTTGTTTATAAACGTCGGACATGTCTGATTCCTCCTTAGCAATCTCTTAAAAGTGATAAATTTATGTTAAAGCAAGACAGGAATCGATATGTCGATTCCTATCTGGTTTTACTTATTGTCCAGCTCCAGCGCCTAGACCATCTTAGGTCTACAGCCACTCAGGAATTGAAGACAAAGAACGTCTTCTATTGCTGAGCGTCTTATACCTGTCAGGTCTCAAGGCGCTTACGCTTTTCTTATTTATGCCTTCTCATGTGGAAGCACAGTATCTTGATATATTTCAGTAGGGTAACGTCCTGTAAAGCATGCTAAGCATTGCCCTTTGTTTTCACCTTCATATTGGCGACCAATGCCTTCTAGTAAACCTTCTACACTTAAAAAGGCTAAGCTGTCTGCCCCAATCATTTGACGAATTTCTTCTACTGAATTGCTTGATGCAATCAGTTCCTCGTGTGTTGATGTATCAATTCCATAGAAACAAGGATTCGCAATTGGCGGTGAACTGATTCGAACATGAACCTCTTTTGCTCCAGCTTCACGAAGCATTGTTACAATTCGTTTACTAGTTGTTCCACGTACAATAGAGTCATCTACCATAACAACTCGTTTTCCCTCAACAACACCACGTACAGCCGATAACTTCATTTTTACACCTTGCTCACGTAATTCTTGTGAAGGTTGGATAAATGTACGTCCTACATAACGATTTTTAATTAGGCCTAGCTCATATGGGATACCAGTTAACTCTGCAAATCCAATCGCAGCAGAAATACTTGAATCCGGTACACCTGTTACAACATCAGCATCAATTTCTGACTCGACAGCTAAACGTTTACCGAGGTTTTTACGAGCTGTATGAACATTAATTCCGTCAATATTGCTATCTGGACGAGAGAAATAAATATACTCCATACTACAAATTGAACGATTAATATTCATTGAGAAACGCTCAGAGCGAATTCCTTCATCATTAATAATTAATAGCTCACCTGGTTGAACATCTCTTTCGTATTTTGCTCCAACAACATCAAAGGCACATGTTTCTGAAGCAACGACATAAGCATCTCCCATTACACCGATTGACAAAGGACGCAAACCATTAGGATCGAGCGCAACCATCATTTCCGTTTCAGTCATAATTAAGAAAGCATATGCTCCCTTAATAACTGTTAACGCACTTTTGACAGCTTCCTTCATATCCTGATAGCCGCTTCTTCTTATAAGATGTGCAAGCACCTCTGTATCCGAAGTTGTTTGAAAAATACTACCTTGACTCTCAAGCTGATGTTTAAGCTGATTAGCATTTACAAGGTTACCGTTATGAGCGAGTGCTAAACTTCCGCTATGTGATTTAAAAAGCAAAGGCTGGACATTTTCATATCCGCCTCCACCTGCTGTCGCATAACGAACATGTCCTATAGCCCCTTTACCAGATAACTCATTTAATTTGCCGTTTCCGAAAACCTCTGAAATTAAGCCTAACCCCTTCATGCCTGTTAGCTTCTCACCATCAGTTGTAACAATCCCTGCACCTTCTTGACCTCTGTGCTGAAGACTGTGTAGACCATAGTACGTAATTTGAGCCGCTTCTTTGTGACCCCAAATTCCGAAGACGCCACACTCTTCATTTAATCCCTTGATTTCAGCAAGCATGGGATAGCTCCTTTCCATGCATCCTTTAATTCTTCAACAGATGCATCGACAAGTGATTCATCGTTTTCGTTATTTATGATAAGTTTCCCTGTATCAGTTACTTCTCCAATACAAACCGCATTAACCAGTTGTTCAAACGCTTGTTGATTTTCTTTTTTCACTGAAACAACAAACCTTGTTTGTGATTCACTAAATAATGCAGCAGTTGCATCACCTTTAAGTGTTACAGTTGCTCCAAGCCCGTTTCCACCAAATAGAGGCTCTGCTAGGGCAACAGCAACTCCACCTTCTGATACATCATGAGCAGATGCAACTGTATTTGCACGGATCGCTTTTGAAAGCTGTCCTAATGTATTTCTTTCCTTCTCTAAATCAAGCTCTGGTGATTTACCAAAGATTTTCCCGTAAGTTAGCTTTTGAAGCTCACTACCACCAAATTCAGGCTTAGTTTCCCCAATTAAGTAAATAAGATCTTCAGCTGCTTTGAAATCTTGAGTTGTAATATAGTCTGTATCTTCAATTAACCCAACCATACCAATAACAGGTGTAGGGTAAATTGCCGTTCCGTTCGTTTCATTGTATAACGATACGTTTCCACCGATTACTGGTGTATCTAACACACGACATGCTTCACTAATACCGTCAGCTGCTTTTTCAATTTGCCAGAAAATCTCAGGCTTTTCAGGATTACCGAAGTTTAAGTTATCAGTAATAGCTAATGGGGTTGCACCTGAACATACAATATTACGTGCAGCTTCAGCTACTGCAATTTGTCCGCCAACTTCAGGATCTAAGTATAAATAACGAGAATTACAGTCAGTTGTCATTGCTAATGCTTTTTTCGTATCACGAATACGAACAACTGCAGCGTCAGAGCCTGGTGCTACAACTGTATTTGTGCGTACCATATAATCATATTGATCATAAACCCATTCTTTACTTGCAATTGTCGGTTGGCTTAATAAATTAATAAGCGTCTCTTTATAGTTATCCACTTGAATTGGTGCAACGTCCATTTGTTGGAACTCTTCAAAGTACGCAGGTACTGCTGAAGGTTTATGATAAACCGGTGCTTCTTCAGCTAATGCATCAACTGGAAGCTCACAAACTACTTCTCCTTTATGGAAAAGACGAAGCATTTTATCGTCTGTTACTTTACCAACTGTTACAGCTTCTAAATCATATTTTTCAAACAGGTCAATGATTTCCTGCTCTCTTCCCTTTTCAATAACAAGAAGCATTCTTTCTTGTGATTCAGAAAGCATCATTTCATATGGCGTCATGCCTGTTTCACGTTGTGGTATAAGGTCTAAGTTCATTTCAATACCAGATCCAGCTTTACTAGCCATTTCTGCTGATGAGCTTGTTAATCCGGCAGCACCCATATCTTGAATACCTACTAGAGCATCATTTTTAACGACTTCAAGACAAGCCTCTAGTAAAAGTTTCTCCATGAATGGATCCCCTACTTGAACAGCTGGACGATTTTCTCCAGAATCCTCAGTCAATTCTTCAGAAGCAAATGTCGCACCATGAATTCCATCACGACCAGTTTTAGCTCCAACATACATAACCGTGTTGCCAACGCCTTTTGCCAGACCTTTTTTAATATCTTCATGATTAATTAATCCAACACACATGGCATTAACAAGTGGATTTCCTTCGTATGAGCTGTCAAATTGGATTTCCCCACCTACTGTCGGAATCCCAATACAGTTACCGTAGCCAGCAATACCAGCAACAACCTCTTCAAACAAATATTTCACACGTGGTGTTTTTAATTCACCGAAGCGTAAAGAGTTTAAGATTGCAATTGGTCTTGCTCCCATAGAGAAAACGTCACGAATGATACCACCCACACCAGTTGCTGCACCTTGGTATGGCTCAATTGCTGAAGGGTGGTTATGACTTTCAATTTTAAACACAACCGCTTGATTGTCACCGATATCGACAATCCCCGCTCCTTCTCCAGGACCTTGTAATACTTTTTCTCCAGTTATAGGGAATTTCTTCAAAATAGGCTTTGAATTTTTATAGCTGCAGTGCTCAGACCACATAACTGAAAAAATACCGATTTCAGTGTAATTCGGAAGACGACCGATTATCTTTTCAATAAGGGCAAACTCATCATCACTTACACCCATTTGTCTGTAGACTTTTTCATCTTTTATCATCTGGTTAGTTGGTTCAAGCAGTAGTGACATGAGATTCCCTCCAGTTTTTCACAATAGATTGAAATAATTTTAATCCATCTGCACTTCCTAGTAACTCGTCAACCGCACGTTCAGGATGTGGCATCATTCCTAAAACATTTCCACGTTCATTAGTAATACCAGCGATATCCACTAAGCTCCCATTTGGATTCGTTTCGTACGTTAACACAATTTGATTGTTTGCTTTTAGCGTTTGAAGTGTTTCTTCATCACAATAATAATTCCCTTCTCCATGTGCGATCGGAACGGAGATAATCTCATTTTGCTTATATGCAGACGTAAAAGCTGTCTCATTATTGGCAACCTTTAGGTTTACTGGTCGACACATAAACTTTAAGTTCTCGTTTCTTTTCATCGCGCCTGGAAGTAATCCTACTTCTAATAAAATCTGGAATCCATTACACACGCCAAGTACAGGCTTACCTGCTTCAGCCGCTTTTACAACTTCTTTCATAACATTAGAAAAACCAGCAATAGCACCTGAACGTAAGTAATCTCCATAAGAGAAACCACCCGGTAATAAAATTCCATCAAAACCACTTAAATCTGTTTCGTCATGCCATACATACTCTACTTCTTCACCAAGCTCATCCTTAATAGCATGATACATATCAACATCACAGTTAGATCCTGGGAAAACGATCACAGCGAATTTCACTTTGTGACAACCTCCTGTACCTCATAGCTAAAGTCTTCAATCACTGTATTAGCAAGTAATTTTTCACACATTTCACGAACGGCTACATCAAGGTCACGATCTGACTTTTCAATCGTTAGTTCCATATATTTTCCGATACGAACATCTTGAACCTCATTATAAGACATACTGTGTAATGCACTCTTAACTGCGCTTCCTTGTGGATCTAATACACTTTCTCTTAACGTGATATAAACTTTTACTTTGTACATTATGATTGGCCTCCAAGTCTAGTTAAAATCTCTTCATATGCATCAGTTAAACTGCCAATACCTCGGCGGAAAACATCTTTATCAAATTTTTCATTTGTTTTAATATCCCATAATCGACAAGTATCTGGTGAAACTTCATCAGCTAAAATGATGTTTCCTTCTTCAGTGACTCCAAATTCTAGTTTAAAATCAATTAATCGTACATCACATGATAAAAAGTGAGACTTTAATACTTCATTTACTTGCTTAGCAAGTGTTTTTAACGTTTCAACTTGCTCCTTCGTTGCAAGGTTTAAAAGTGCAATATGATCCTCGGTAATTAGTGGGTCACCTAATGCATCATCTTTATAGTAGAACTCAACAAGTGTTTCTTTGATTTCTGTTCCTTCTTCAATACCAAGTCGTTTAGAAAGACTTCCAGCAACAACATTTCTAACAACAACTTCAAGTGGGATAATTGTCACTTTTTTCACAAGCTGCTCTGTCTCAGATAAGCGCTTCACAAAATGATTTTCAATATTATTAGCTGTTAGCTTTTCAAAAATCAATGTTGAAATCTCATTGTTTAAGCGACCTTTACCAGTAATCTCTTCCTTTTTCACACCGTTAAAAGCTGTTGCAGAATCTTTATAAGATACTAGTAAAATGTTTGGTTCATTTGTTTTATAAATGCGTTTTGCTTTACCTTCGTAAAGTAAGTCAAGTTTTTCAGTAATCATGGTAGCCCTCCTAAACGGAATATTGTGAACTTTCAGGCTAGTACGTATTATTTGTTAGATAATCTAACCCTGTATTTTAATCAAAGATATAGCAAGGGGCTTTTTAGTAGACCCTTGCTATTTTTTTGTGATCTTTATAGACCTAAACGTTCGAAAATTGCATCTACACCTTTTAAGTGGTAGTTATAATCAAAGCAATCTTCAATCTTTTCAGCTGAAAGGCGTGATGTAATCTTTTCTTCAGCTTCAACTAGCCCACGGAATGGTACTTGTTTCTCCCAAGCTTCCATTGCTTTAGGTTGAACAAGGTCATAAGCTTCTTCTCTAGTCATACCTGTATCAATTAAAGCTAGTAGTACACGTTGAGAATAGATTAAGCCTTGTGTACGGTCCATATTACGCTTCATATTTTCAGGGAAAACAGTTAAGTTCTTCACAATATTTCCGAAGCGATTTAACATGTAGTTTAATGCAATTGTTGCATCAGGTAAGATAATACGTTCAGCAGATGAGTGAGAAATATCTCTTTCATGCCATAACGGCACATTTTCATACGCTGTTAGCATATAGCCTCGAATCACACGTGCAAGGCCTGTCATGTTTTCTGATCCGATTGGATTTCGTTTATGTGGCATTGCAGAAGATCCTTTTTGACCCTTAGCAAAGGACTCTTCAACTTCACGTGTTTCACTCTTTTGTAATCCACGGATTTCGATCGCAAATTTTTCAATCGAAGTTGCAACTAATGCTAAAGCTGCCATGTAATCTGCGTGACGATCTCGTTGTAACGTTTGAGTTGAGATAGGTGCAGGTTGTGTTCCTAATTTCTCACACACATACTTTTCTACAAATGGATCGATATTTGCGTATGTTCCAACCGCTCCAGATATCTTTCCGAATTCAACACCTGATGCCGCACGTTTAAAGCGATCTAGGTTACGCTTCATTTCTTCGTACCAAAGACCAAGCTTTAAGCCAAATGTTGTTGGTTCAGCGTGAACACCATGTGTACGCCCCATCATAACTGTATATTTATGCTCTTGTGCTTTATCTTTTAAAATTTGAATGAAGTTCTCGATATCTTTTAAAAGAATATCGTTTGCTTGTTTAAGTAAGTAAGAAAGGGCTGTGTCTACTACATCAGTTGAAGTTAAGCCATAATGAACCCACTTGCGCTCTTCACCTAATGTCTCAGATACAGCTCTAGTGAATGCTACTACATCATGTCTGGTTTCTAGCTCGATTTCATTGATACGATTAACATCAAATGAAGCGTTTTTGCGAAGAAGAGCAACGTCCTCTTTAGGAATAACACCTAATTCAGCCCAAGCTTCACAAGCAAGAATTTCAACCTCTAACCATGCTTTAAATTTGTTTTCTTCCGTCCAAATAGATCCCATTTCTTCTCTTGTATAACGTTCAATCATCTTTTTGCCCCCGTTCTAATTTTGGCCCCATATATGGTTAATGTTTTCTATGTCTTTTTCTATTGATTCACTTATAAGAGTAACATGTCCCATCTTACGTTTAGCAACTGGTTCCTTCTTTCCGTAAAGATGAAGCTTTGCAGTTTCGAGTAATGAAATATGGTCATTGATAATACTTAAATCTTCCCCTAAAAGGTTAATCATCATTCCACTTTGTAGTAATGTAGTACGCCCTAAAGGAAGGTTACACACCGCTCGAATATGTTGTTCAAATTGATCTGTTTCACATAAGTCAATCGTATAATGACCAGAATTATGTGGACGTGGAGCTAATTCATTAATAAAAATGTCTCCATCTATTGTTAAAAACATTTCTACAGCAAGTGTTCCCACAAGTTCGAAGCTATTTGAAAGCTTTATTGCTACCTGTTGTGCTCTTGTTATGACCTCTTCCGTAACTCTTGCTGGTACAATGCTTTGATATAAAATATTGTCTTTATGGATATTTTCAGCTACTGGGAACGTCTTTGTTTCTCCATTAACAGATCTCGTGACAATAACTGAAATTTCTTTATCAAAAGGAACCCATTTCTCTAAAATACATGTTCCAAGTAATAATAGTTTTTTTGCTTCAGCTAAATCTTGCTCTGAACGGAGTACAACCTGACCCTTTCCATCGTAACCGCCTCTACACGTTTTTAACACACTAGGATACTGAAGTAGCTTTATGGCATCTGTTAGCTCTACTTCATCATGAATGATCTGATACGGAGCTACTACACATCCTGCTTTTTCAATGGCAGCTTTTTCTGTTTCACGATCTTGTGTAAGCAGTAATAATGAACTCTTTTGAGGCAAATGTGCATTTTCCTCTAGCCAAGTCAAAGCAGTATAATCTATGTTTTCAAATTCATAAGTAATAACATCACTAATTTCAGCTAGCTTTTTTATTGCATCCAAATCATCATAGCTTGCTGTGATCTCTATATCAGCAATTTGACCACAAGGGCAATCTACTGTTGGATCTAATACTGCGATACGATAGCCAAGTTGCCTTGCAGCGATCGCCATCATTCGACCAAGCTGTCCACCACCGATAATTCCTATTGTCTGACCTGGAAGGATTCTTTTACTATTCAAGTTCATCACTGCTCTCTAGCACCTTTAAACGAAGCTCTTCTCTTCTAGTATCAAGTTTGTCAGCTAAGCTCTGATCTCCTGTTGAAAGAATTTCAGCTGCAAGCAATCCAGCATTCGTTGCCCCAGCTTTACCAATAGCAACTGTTGCTACTGGGACTCCTCCTGGCATCTGTACTATTGATAGTAATGAATCAAGACCATTTAACGCCTTTGACTGAACTGGAACACCTATAACAGGTAGTGTTGTTTTCGCTGCAACCATTCCCGGTAGATGTGCTGCACCACCTGCACCAGCAACGATTACCTTTAAACCTCTATTTCTAGCATTCTCTGCATATTCAAACATGTAATCAGGAGTACGATGTGCAGATACTACCTTTTTTTCATATGGTACGTTAAGCTCATCTAATATCTCACATGCATGCTTCATTGTTTCCCAGTCAGATGTACTTCCCATAATAACCCCAACAAGCGGCTCCATCTTTTCCCCACCTTTAGCATTACTTACTTTGATACAAATGGTTATTCAATAATATTAGCGTTGTTCCATTTTTTCATACAAACACAAAAGGCTCGATATCTGCACTTTCTCCTTTTATAGAGAAAGTACAGTACATCGAGCCCGGATTAATCATTTTTCATCCGAATCGTATATACGTACACTTTCCCTCATAGTCCGATGATTTACGGTCAACGGGTAGAAACTTCTGGGCCATATTCCCAATTTTATATGAGGTTATCGTTATCGCTTATTTACATGTATTATCTTAACAATGAAGACTATCAATGTCAACGTAAAATCGAACGATTTATTTTTTTAGTATGTTAATGTTCGGTTTTTACAGTAATTTTCCTTCAAATACAATCATCCTACCACAAGGTACATGTTCAACGATATTATCACGAATCTCTTCCTTGAAGATTGGCTGCTCCATTCTTCTAACTGGAAAATAGCCCTCTTGACGCATTCTATCTAAACAGTCATCAATAGTTTCGTTCTCTTCAACAGTAAATTTTTGCTTTTTAGGCTTAGTTGTCATGCCTTGATTCTCCCTTTCCGTACAGCTTTCACCCAGAAGCCACCATGAATCGTTTTTGGCTCATAGGCAATAATAAACGCCTTAGGATCTAGCTCCTTTATCGTTTGATAAAGCTTAAGCTCATATTTTCGTGGAGTAAGAATTTGCATCGATAAACGATCACCTTCTAATCCATTTGCCATCCAATTTGTAACTCCATATCCTTTTTCCCGCAATTGCTTTGGCAAGTCCTTATCATGTTCTGTTGTAATAACATTAACCGTAATATAACCGAGCGCTAATTTCTCTTCTATTTTCATTCCTACTATAACACCAATTCCATATCCTACTGCATATGCAATTAAGTTTTGAATCTCATTTAAGTTATCAAGCACTAAACCAAGACCAACTACATAAATAACAACTTCAAACATACTTATAAATGCAGCTAAATAACGCTGACCTTTTAACGTTAAAATCATTCTGATCGTAAAAAATGAGACATAAACGATATTAATGACCAAAATAATCATAACCATAGTAATACTGTTGTGAAGCAACACAACTCCTCCTCAGATAACAATAAAGTAGGCTATATTTTACTAAAATATATTCACCGATACAATGGGTCAAAGTTATTCTTTTGAAAAAGTTACGGAGCTTATGAATACTAATAGGATTTCCTTATAATTACTGAATATTCAGATACACTAAACAATGAAAAAATATCTTAAAATATCTATGTGTAAGAAAAACCTATAAACCCCTATAAAAAGTATCAAAAAAGACTAGTAACTAATGTCACTATCTCTAATCTGTCTTTTATCGAAGTTTGCAGCCAATAACCGAGACCTTTATAATCTTCCACCCATTGATTATCTTTACACATCCAACCTTTAACTTAATAAAAGTTAGAAATGAGGATAGTTTTTACAACTATTTTTAACGTAATAAAAAAAGACCAGTATCTCTACTGATCTTTTTCTCTCTTACCTGGCAACGTCCTACTCTCACAGGGGGAAACCCCCAACTACCATCGGCGCTGAAGAGCTTAACTTCCGTGTTCGGCATGGGAACGGGTGTGGCCTCTTCGCCATCATTACCAGATAATTTATTAAGTTGAAGGGATATTCCTTCAAAACTAGATAACGATACACAATTCAATTCACTTCATTTAACGCTTTTATTAGGTTAAGTCCTCGATCGATTAGTATCTGTCAGCTCCACACGTCACCGCGCTTCCACCTCAGACCTATCAACCTGATCATCTTTCAGGGATCTTACTAGCTTACGCTATGGGAAATCTCAT
>NZ_JAGDEL010000012.1 GCF_017497975.1 Metabacillus bambusae
GAGTTGACGAAGAGATTTGAAGCTTAACGGAAGCCGAAAACTAAATGGCTCGGTAGCTCAGTTGGTAGAGCAATGGACTGAAAATCCATGTGTCGGCGGTTCGATTCCGTCCCGAGCCACCATTTTTAAGATTAGACTTAGCTCATGTGGCGATTGTGGCGAAGTGGTTAACGCATCGGATTGTGGTTCCGACATTCGTGGGTTCGATTCCCATCAGTCGCCCCATTTACCTTGCGGGTGTAGTTTAGTGGTAAAACCTCAGCCTTCCAAGCTGATGATGAGGGTTCGATTCCCTTCACCCGCTCCAAATTTTAAAATGGGCCTATAGCTCAGCTGGTTAGAGCGCACGCCTGATAAGCGTGAGGTCGATGGTTCGAGTCCATTTAGGCCCACCATTTCATATTTTTATTCCGCAGTAGCTCAGTGGTAGAGCTATCGGCTGTTAACCGATCGGTCGTAGGTTCGAGTCCTACCTGCGGAGCCATATATATGGGGAAGTACTCAAGTGGCTGAAGAGGCGCCCCTGCTAAGGGTGTAGGTCGTGTAAGCGGCGCGAGGGTTCAAATCCCTCCTTCTCCGCCAGTTTATTAATATAGTTTAAGGCCCGTTGGTCAAGCGGTTAAGACACCGCCCTTTCACGGCGGTAACACGGGTTCGAATCCCGTACGGGTCATCAACAAAAAACACTGCAGATACGCAGTGTTTTTTTTGTTGGAATTTTTTAATGTGTTGGTGGCAATATAGCTGACCGTGGTCAGTCATTATTTAAAAAGACAAAAAACTAACAACTCACTTTTTCATTTTGATACCTTTAAGTTGGCAATCAAGGGTAAGGGACCTAATGCACGACGAACAGAATCCTTAAAACAATGGGTAAATCCATAACTACTACTTGTACTCTGCCTACATTTCATAGTTTGAAGTAATTCTCTATGGTCTTGCTACATCTAATAGGTATGATATTTATGACTTTCTTATTTTTAGCATCTACAATAATCGTTTGAAATTTCTCCTTATCTGCATTTCCCTAAAACTCATCAATCACAATTATCTATTTAAAGAACACGTTTAGCAGGTGCAATCCTTTTATCAAAAAACGTAAAACTAAGGAAGATGAGTGCATGACCACACTCACTTCATAATAAAAGAGACTGTTATTATTTTTCATGTGGATTTAGCATCATCAAATTTGGCAGAGAACCTCCAAAAGATCTCATTCCAAAAGCTTTTGGTTTCTATTTTCTATGCTATTAGAAGTGGTTTAAGCTTGAACAAATTGGGCTATGTATGAAAAGGTACAAGCTTAAATGTTGACTTGTCAATTGATAAACTATTATATTCAATTGTAGTTGCTCTATAAAAGTTAATTCTATTTTTCTCTGTAAATACAATAGATTTTCATACGCAAAATACATCTTATTTTTCTCAAAGCAAAAGTGAATGATAAGCACTTTCTTGATTTATTTATTTCAATCTTAAAATAAAGATTACCTCAAAATAACCCATATGCTATTTATTTCGAAAATCCTTCTTTTTTTTCTAAAAAAAACTTTCAACAAAAACCAACAAAAAGTCGAATAAAATATTTTTCTAATATAATGTTAGGTATTACAACTTGTCCACAATTCTACTAATTTAAACGCTTTCCTTACCTTAAATTAAATTATTCCAATTTCATCGACCATATTTCATACTACTAGTGTTTTAGTGCCTTTTTCGCCCGTTTATTAAATTTTCCTTTAATTTTTTTATATTTTAAAAGTATAACATTTAAATATTAATTTCATCTCATTGTAGGTTTATGTCGTAAAAAAGAAGCGTTTACATAAAAGGAATCTACGTGTAAGTCTTGAATGTTTAGCATAGAGATAATAAGAGAAAGGGTGACCTATGTGACTCTCATTTGTCCAACAGACTATGATATTCATTTATTTCATGAAGGACAGTCATTTGAAAGCTATGGGTTTTTAGGAGCTCATATACAGGAGCGAGATGGATTAATTGGTACAAATTTCTGTGTATGGGCACCAAAAGCAAAAGGAGTTAATGTTGTTGGTGATTTTAATGGTTGGTTTGGTCAAAATCATCAAATGGAGAAAATTAATGGGGAGGGGATTTGGAGCATATTTATACCTCATTTAGTAGATGGAGAGATATACAAGTATGAAGTTATTACAGCTTCTGGAGAGTCGTTATTGAAAGCTGATCCATATGCCTTCTTTTCAGAAGTTAGACCGAACACTGCATCCATTGTTCATGATTTATCAGGATATGTGTGGAACGATCAAAAGTGGAAGAGAAGAAAGCGTCAGAAGCCACCATATGATCGACCAATGTCTATTTATGAAGTGCATTTAGGAACTTGGAAAGTAAAAGACGATGAAGAGTTGTATAGCTACAAGGAATTAGCAGGGGAACTAATACCCTATGTATTAGATCATGGTTTTACCCATATTGAATTACTTCCTATTATTGAACATCCATATGACCGTTCTTGGGGATATCAAGGAACGGGCTATTTTTCTGCAACAAGTCGTTTTGGTAAACCGCAAGATCTAATGGAATTTATTGATGCATGCCATCAAGAAAATATCGGTGTCATTATTGATTGGGTTCCAGGTCATTTTTGTAAGGATGAACATGGGCTATATATGTTTGATGGTCAACCAACCTATGAATACAACAATTATAATGATCGTGAAAATTTGGATTGGGGAACAGCGAACTTCGATTTAGGTAAACCTGAGGTTCAAAGCTTTTTGATATCAAATGCGATTTTTTGGATTGAACATTTTCATGTAGATGGTTTCCGTGTTGATGCTGTTGCTAATATGCTGTACTGGCCAAATTCAAATGAGCTAGTAGAGAACCCATTTGCAGCAAGCTTTTTAAGAAAACTGAATGAAGCTGTCTTTGCAAAAGATCCAGATATCTTAATGATTGCTGAAGATTCAACTGATTGGCCAATGGTAACTGCTCCTACCTCGTCAGGTGGTCTAGGCTTTAACTACAAATGGAATATGGGTTGGATGAATGACATTCTTACCTATATGGAGGCTTCTCCAGAACATAGGAATGAACTCCACCATAAAGTAACATTCTCCCTATTATATGCTTTTTCAGAAAATTTCATTTTACCGTTTTCTCATGATGAGGTTGTGCATGGGAAAAAATCATTGTTAAATAAAATGCCAGGTGATTATTGGCAGAAGTTTGCTCAATTAAGGCTGCTTTATGGATATATGATCGCACACCCTGGAAAGAAGCTACTTTTTATGGGTGGTGAGTTTGGTCAGTTTGATGAATGGAAGGATTTAGAACAGCTTGATTGGTTTTTAGAAGATTATGAGATGCATAATAAAATGCGTGTCTTTTTTAAAGAATTGCAACAGGTCTATCAAAAGCAAAAGCCATTGTATGAATTAGATCATTCAGAAGAAGGTTTTGAATGGATAGATGTTGACAATAGGGATCAAAGTATTTTCTCTTTTATACGTAAAAGTCAAAAGGAAAATGATCTCTTAGTGGTAATTTGTAATTTCAAACCAATTGTTTATCACGACTACAAAGTTGGGGTTCCAATCGATACAGAATATGTAGAGATTTTAAATAGTGATGCAGGTGAATATGGTGGTTCAGATCAATTGAATAAAAAGAATTTGAAGGCATTAGAAGGTGAATATCATGGCAGACCATATCACCTATCTATGACAATCCCACCATATGGAGTTGTTATTTTACGTACAGTTAAAAAAAGAGGGGAGAATAAGAATGGGAAGAAAAAAGTGCGTCGCAATGTTATTAGCAGGGGGTAAGGGTAGCCGATTAAGCTCCCTTACAAAAAATCTAGCGAAACCTGCTGTTCCCTTTGGGGGCAAATATCGAATCATTGATTTTACATTAAGTAATTGTACGAATTCAAGTATTGATACAGTAGGGGTGCTTACACAGTATCAACCTCTTGTCTTAAACTCATATATTGGTATAGGCAGTGTATGGGACTTAGATCGTAAAAATGGCGGCGTAACAGTTCTTCCCCCTTATACAGAATCATCTGAGATGAAATGGTATAAAGGGACAGCTAGTGCAATCTATCAAAATATTAATTACATCAAGCAATATGACCCTGAGTATGTATTGATCTTATCAGGAGATCATATTTACAAAATGGATTATTCGAAGATGCTAGATTACCATATTGAAAAAAATGCTGATGCATCTATTTCAGTTATTGAAGTGCCTTGGGATGAAGCGAGTCGTTTTGGCATTATGAATACGAATGAACAGATGCAAGTTGTTGAATTTGATGAAAAACCTGCTAAACCGAAAAATAATTTAGCTTCTATGGGTATCTATATTTTTAAATGGTCAATTTTGAAAGAATATCTTGAAATGGATGAGAGAAATCCATATTCAAGTCATGACTTTGGAAAAGATATTATTCCTTTATTACTAGATGAAAAACGCAATGTTATAGCATATCCGTTCAAGGGCTATTGGAAGGATGTAGGTACGGTTAAAAGTCTTTGGGAAGCGAATATGGATCTTTTAAACGATGAATCAAAATTAAATATATTTGATCGCGATTGGAAGATCTATACAGTTAATTCCAATCATCCTCCTCAGTTTATTTCTGATGATGCAATAGTAACAGATTCCTTTGTAAACGATGGCTGTGTCATTATGGGCAATGTGAATCATTCTGTATTATTTCAAGGTGTAACAGTTGGAAAGAATACGGTTATTAAAAATTCTGTGTTAATGCCAGATGCAGTAATTGGAGAAAATGTTTATATAGAAAATGCGATTATCCCTAGTGGAATTGAAATTCCAAATGGTACAATTATTTGCCCTGATGCAAATTCAGAGGAAATTCTCCTTGTAACAGAAGAAATTATTGAAGAACTTAAAACACTTGTTGATAGCAAAATTATTTAATGTAGAAATATTTAGGATAAAGGCTTTGAAGTTATAAATCTACTATCATAGTATGGAATAAAGTTGGTTGGAGTATTAGCTTGTCTTACCAATAGGGTTACTGGATAAAATCATTTTGAATCCTAGTTGTGTAAGCTTGTTTTGTTGCTCTGACCTCTTTTCCACAAAAGGGGAGAATGGAATTGAATCAGAAAATGCTTGGTGTTATTGATGCAACAGCCTATAAACCGGAAATTGAAGATTTAACAGTACATCGTTCTTTAGCAGCGGTTCCTTTTGCTAGTCGTTACCGATTGATTGATTTTGTCCTTTCAAATATGGTGAATTCTGAAATTGAAAGTGTTGCGATTTTTCCTAAATACCAATATCGTTCATTAATGGACCATCTTGGTTCTGGAAAACAATGGGACCTAAACCGTAAAAAGGATGGATTATTCTTTTTTCCGTCTCCTCACTTGCATAACGAGTACGATGAGTTTGGATCATTTCGTCAGTTTTCAGATCATATCGATTTCTTTTTAAGAAGCACACAAGAATATGCTGTTATTACAAATAGCTATACTGTTTGTAATATTGATTATAAAAAGGTATTGTCATACCATCTGGAAAATGGCTGCGACATTACAGAAGTAAGAAAAGATGGAAAGTCATTACAAATGTATGTCATGTCTACAAAACTTCTTATAAATCTCATTGATGACAAAGAACAGACTGGTTCTAAGACTTTAACAGATGTGATTATTGAAAATCGAAATAATTTAACAATCTGTGATTATGAACATACAGGTTATGCTGCAGTTATCGATTCGATTAGTAGTTATTATAAGCATAGTATGGATATGCTTAATCCAACGATTTGGAATGAAATTTTTAAGAATAACCGTCCTATTTTAACAAAGGCAAAAGATGAGCCTCCTACGAAATATGGCAAAACTGCTCTAGTTAAAAATTCATTAATTGCAAATGGCTGTAAAATCGAGGGGCATGTAGAAAATAGTATCATTTTTAGAGGGGTTCATATTGGAAAAGATACAGTCATTAAAAATAGTGTGATAATGCAAAAGTCACAAATTGGAGATGAATGTTTATTAGACAATGTAATCGCGGATAAAGATGTCAAGGTAGAGCAATCGGCTGTAATTAAAGGGTCAGCATTATTACCATATATATTAAGAAAAAGAACGATTCAAGGAGCGTTGATGAACTCGTGAAAGTATTATTTGCAGTTTCAGAATGTGTACCATTTGTAAAATCAGGTGGGTTAGCCGATGTAGCAGGTGCCTTACCAAAGGAATTGAAAAAACTAGGAATGGATGTTCGTGTTATCCTTCCTAAATATAGTTTAATAGCAGAAAAGTTAAGAGATAAAATGGAAAAAATAGAGGAGATTACCGTGCCTGTAGGCTGGAGGCAGCAATTTTGTGGAATCGAATCTTTGGAATATGAAGGGATCACATACTACTTTCTTGATAATGAGTACTATTTTTATCGAGACTCACTTTACGGACATTATGATGATGCAGAAAGATTCTCTTTTTTCTGCAGGGGTGTTCTAGATTCATTGAAAGCAATTGACTTTCAACCTGATCTTATTCATTCACATGATTGGCATACAGGAATGATTAATTTCTTGCTGAAGGAGGAATATCAACAGCAACCATTCTATAAACATATCAAGAGTGTGTTTACCATTCATAATCTACAATTCCAAGGGATTTTTCCTTTTTCTATTTTAAAAGATCTCCTGAACATTGAAGAGGAAAAGTTCTTTGAATTGGAATTCCATGGACATGTGAGCTTTATGAAGGGAGCAATTGTTGCTTCTGATACCATTACAACGGTTAGTCCTACATATATGGAAGAGATTCAAACAGCTTATTATGGAGAAAGATTGGATGGTTTATTACGATCAAGGGCGTCATCTTTAGTAGGTATCCTAAATGGGATAGATGATGAATTATATAATCCAGAAACTGATCCAGTGATAGATGAACCATATACTGTTGACACTCTTAGCAGTAAAGCATTGAATAAAGCTGCTTTGCAGTCGGCATTTGGACTTCCAGTAGAAGAGGAAATTCCGCTAATATCGATGGTGACGAGGTTAACAAAGCAAAAGGGCTTTGATTTAGTTAAACGAGTTCTTGATGAAGTATTAAGCAAAGATGTTCAAATGATCGTTCTTGGAACTGGTGAAAAAGAATTTGAAGATTTCTTTAAACATATGGAATGGCTTTATCCTACTAAATTTAAAGCATACATAGGATTTGATGAAAGATTAGCACATCGCATCTACGCGGGCTCTGATCTTTTCTTAATGCCGTCAAAGTTTGAACCATGTGGATTAGGACAGCTCATTGCATTAAGGTATGGTACCCTCCCGATTGTAAGAGAAACCGGTGGATTAAACGATACAGTTTTCTCTTATCAAGAGGATACAGAGGAGGGGAACGGATTTTCATTCAGAAATTTCAATGCACATGACATGTTAAATACCATTTATCGTGCTGTAGATATGTATCAACAGAAAGATGTTTGGCAAGGAATTGTAGAAAATGCCATGAAACAAGATTATAGTTGGACACAATCTGCTTTGAAATATAGCCAGCTGTATGCTGATTTAATGACTAGGAGTGAAGAGCATGTTCTCCAACAAGGATCGGTTTAAGGAAAGCTTTCTAAAAAGATTAGAAAGTATGTGTGGCAAAGGATTTGAAGAATCTACAAAGCGTGATCAATATCATACATTAGGCAATATGGTAAGGGAATATATTAGTTCGAAATGGATTGAAACGAACGAGTTATACAGGTCGGAAAATAAAAAACAAGTTTATTATTTATCAATTGAATTTTTACTAGGCCGTCTGCTTGGTCAGAATTTGCTAAATCTAGGTATTAAAGAGATTGTTGAGGAAGGACTAAGTGAGCTAAATATCACATTAAGTGAAATTGAAGATTGTGAATCTGATCCAGCTTTAGGTAATGGTGGCCTCGGACGTCTTGCAGCATGCTTCTTAGATTCACTTGCAACGTTAAATCTACCTGGACATGGATATGGGATCCGCTATAAGCATGGGCTGTTTGATCAAAAAATAGTGGATGGTTATCAGGTCGAGCTTCCTGAGCAATGGCTAAGACATGGTAATGTTTGGGAGGTTCGAAAACCTGACGAAGCGGTTGAAGTTTCATTTTGGGGAAGTGTTGAAACAAGCTGTGATAACAAAGTTCTCTCCTTTAAACAAGTTGGTGATCAAAGGGTTTTAGCTGTTCCTTATGATATGCCTGTCGTTGGTTTTCATGTCAATACAGTTAATACGCTAAGACTATGGAATGCTGAACCATCCTCCTTTGGTCTCAATCAAGATATCCTGTCGTATAAGCGTGAAACTGAAGCGATTACTGACTTTTTATATCCCGATGATACACATGATGAAGGGAAAATATTAAGATTAAAGCAGCAATATTTTCTTGTTTCTTCAAGTATTCAAAGCATTTTAGCTTCCTATAAAAAGGAAAACTCAAATGTGAGAGAGCTACACCATTCTGTTGCGATCCACATTAATGATACACACCCAGCTTTAGCTATCCCTGAATTGATGAGGATCTTAATGGATGTTGAAGGATTGACATGGGATGAAGCATGGGAAATTACAAGTCATACAGTATCTTATACAAATCATACCATTTTATCTGAAGCGTTGGAAAAGTGGCCAATTTATTTATTTAAACCGCTTTTACCAAGAATCTATATGATTATTGAGGAGATTAACGAGCGCTTCTGTGCAGAGCTTTGGGATCGTTATCCAGGAGAGTGGCAACGTATAGAACATATGGCGATTATTGCACATGGATTAGTGAAAATGGCTCACCTCGCCATCGTTGGAAGTTGTAGCATTAATGGGGTTGCAAAAATTCATTCAGATATATTGAAAAACCGTGAAATGAAATCATTTTATGAGTTATACCCTTGGAAATTTAATAACAAAACGAATGGTATCACCCATCGCCGTTGGTTATTAAAGGCAAATCCAGAGCTAACAACGATAATAAAAGATGTAATTGGTGATGAATGGATAAAGCAACCAGAAAAATTGATAGATTTAAAGAGACATATTTATCATCCTGCTTTAAAAGAGAATTTTGCAGCTGTTAAAAGGAAAAGAAAAGAGATTCTTGCGAAAAAGATAGCTGAAAAGAATGGGATTATCGTAGATATTGATTCGATTTTTGACGTTCAGGTTAAGAGATTACATGCATATAAACGGCAATTATTAAATGTTTTACACATTTTGTATTTATATAATCGCATAAAAGAGGATGCGAATTATACGATCACACCTCGTACATTTATTTTTGGTGCCAAAGCGTCACCAACGTATTATTATGCAAAAAAAGTGATCAAATTAATTCATTCCTTAGCAGATAAAGTTAACAACGATCCAAGAGTCTCGAAAGTTATAAAAGTAGTCTTCATGGAAAATTACCGTGTTTCACTTGCCGAAGATATTTTTCCTGCTGCAGATGTAAGTGAGCAAATTTCAACGGCAAGTAAAGAGGCATCTGGAACAGGGAACATGAAGTTTATGATGAATGGAGCTCTAACGGTAGGAACTTTAGATGGAGCAAACATTGAAATCATGGAGGAAATTGGACGTGATAATATCTTCACTTTTGGATTAACCGCTAGCGAGGTTCTAAAATATGAAGAAAACGGTCGTTATCGATCGATGGAATATTATCACCATGATTTAAGAATTCGCCAAGTTGTCGATCAATTAACAAATGGCTTTTTCTCAGAAGATGAAGGGGAATTCGAATCAATCGCAGATTCACTATTGGTTCAAAACGATCAGTACTTCGTTTTACGTGATTTTGCTTCATATATAGAGGTGCAAGAAAAAGTTGGAGTTGCCTATCAAAATACTGATAAATGGCTTGAACAAGCATTAATCAATATTTCACACTCAGGCTTCTTTTCGAGTGATAGAACCATCCAACAATATGCCGATGATATTTGGAAAATTGGACCTGTTGCTTTAAAAATGTAAATATAAAAAATGGTGCTGCCTCGTTTGGGCTACACCATTTTTTGTTCGTTTTAGGAAATAAAAAGAGAAAAACGCATGTTGACTTAGCGCAAGATGTCAAAATCTTTTTCTCTACGTCGCTGATCAAAGCTCCCTAAGCTTTAGTTCTAATCAATCACCATCTAATAATCTACCTAAGCCACCAAGTAAACTTCCTTCTCCACGACCTTCTCCCCCAGAGGATGGTGCACTAGCCATAACACGATCTGCCAAACGGCTAAATGGAAGTGTTTGGATCCATACAGTACCTGGGCCTTGAACGGTCGCAAAGAATAAACCTTCTCCACCGAAGAACGCTGTTTTTACTTTACCTACAAATTCAATATTATAATCTACATCTTTTGTTAAAGCGACAAGACATCCAGTATCAATACGAAGCTTTTCTCCAGGCTGCAAATCTCTTCTAATAATTGTCCCGCCAGCATGTAAAAATGCTAACCCGTCACCTTCAAGTTTTTGCATAATAAAGCCTTCGCCACCGAAAAATCCAGTCCCTAGTTTCTTCTGGAAGTCAATGCCGATCGAAACACCTTTAGCTGCACATAGGAAGGAATCCTTCTGACAGATTACTTTGCCTCCAAGTTCACTTAAGTCAACAGGTATGATTTTTCCTGGATATGGAGCAGCAAAGGAAACACGTTTCTTACCTAATCCGTTATTTGTGAAAACGGTCATGAATAAGCTTTCACCAGTTATCACACGCTTGCCCGCGCCGACAAGTTTACCTAGAAAGCCTTTTTGGTTATTATCCCCATCACCGAAGATTGTTTCCATATCAATGCCATCTTCCATCATCATCATGCCACCAGCTTCGGCAACAACACTCTCTTTTGGATCTAATTCGATTTCAACACACTGCATATCGTCACCATGCAGTAAATAATCAATATCATGTGCGTTCAACAGGATCCCCCCAATTATGTAAATAACAGTTCAAAAGTAACTGTATCAGTTTCTATTTTACAGGTTTTTTACATTTCATAGAAGTCAATTTTGTTTTCTTTAACGAATGTTTTTGCCTTCAATCTCTAGTAAATACATACCTGTTCTTTTTCTATTAAAACAAAAGAGAGCCTCAAAGCTCCCTTTTGTTTTAACCTTTATGAGATTTGTCATTAGCTATGTCAGTACTAGTTTGAGAATCAGCCTTTTTCCCCCACCATGTAGCAAGGAGCGGTCCGGAAATATTATGCCACACACTGAAGATTGCACTTGGTACTGCCGACAATGGTGAAAAATGGGCAACAGCTAAAGCTGCACCTAAACCCGAGTTCTGCATTCCTACCTCAATCGAGATTGCTTTTTGATCTGCAAAATTCAGCTTTAACAATTTCGCTAAAACGTACCCTAAAAGAAGTCCTAACACATTGTGTAAAACAACAATTGAAAAGATTAAAAGTCCAGTTTCAGCAATTTTACCTGAATTAACAGCAACAACAGCTGCAGCCACTGCTACAATCCCAACAACTGAAATTAGTGGTAATACAGCAACACTTTTTTCGACCTGTTTACGGAATAATAATTTAACAACAATTCCTAAAACAATTGGTACTAACACAATCTGGACAATTGATAAAAATAACGAACCAGCAGATACCGGTAACCATTTACTTGCGAACAACAATGTAAGTGCAGGTGTTAAAATTGGTGCTAATAATGTTGAAACAGAAGTAACTGCAACAGACAATGCTGTGTTCCCTTTCGCTAAAAATGTCATAACGTTTGAAGCAGTACCACCTGGGCAACAACCAACTAAAATGACTCCTACAGCTACCTCTGGTTCTAATTGAAATAACGTAGCAAGACCGAACGCCAACAATGGCATGATCGTATATTGTGCTATCACTCCAACAATAACGCTTTTTGGTGCTTGAAACACTGCTTTAAAATCCTGTAGGGATAAAGTTAAGCCCATACCAAACATTATAATGCCTAATAAAAGTGCAATATGAGGGGCGATCCAAGTAAAGCCTCCTGGGATAAAAAACGCTAAAATGGCAAAAACAATAACCCATACAGCAAATGTGTCGCCAGCTTTTTTACTTAACTTCTCTAAAAAATTCATGTTTTCTCAACCTCCTTTTAAGAATTATATAATAGTATTCTGAAATTTCAATGTTTATTTATAAAGCGGGAAATTATTGCAAGTAATTTGTAAGGGATTGTTACAGGTTTTATAAAAGGTTTGAAAAAACAGGAAGGCATCGTCATTCTGGTTAGTGCTCGTTAATGTTAGATTGATCTCACCAAATTTAGCCTTTGACCCGCCAAATTGGAAGGGTATTCCGTAAAAGTAGAAAAGTCTAACTAATTTAAAAAGACTCCTCATAGAGGAGCCCGTCATCACACTTCATCTTCCGTATATGGATCTTTTTCATAACCAGGCAAATCACCAAAAATGGTCATCAATCCTTCTTCATCAAGCATATCTTCATACTTCTCATGCTGATTAGAAGGGTACACAGTGATTTCTTTTCCCTCAATATCAGTACCTACAAAATTTTCATAATCCTCTACATAGCCATCGGGTTCTTCTGATTCCATATACATATCGTTGTAGTGATCTTTTGGGTATGTTAAATCGGATGGTGTTTCAGATGAACCAAAGCTATTGACGATTTGATAAGCATCTTCGGCATCAAAGGCGACATTTTCATCTTGATCATCATAGTTGAATTTTCCGAATGGAGGCATAAGGACACCTTCTTCAATCGGTCGATTATGAGAGACAACCTGTTCTGGTGCATGCTCTTTACATGTTGTAGCTGTTGGTATTGCATCAAGTCGATCAAGCGGGATATCCATTCCGCATACTTCACATTTGCCATAAGTTCCGTTATCAACAGCCTGGAGAGCACGGTCTATATCAGTTAATTCCTCTTCAGTATGCTCATTTAGTGCAATGTCTTTTTCGCGCTCATATAATTCGGTTGCTTCATCTGCTGGGTGGTTGTCATAGCTTGAGAGCTCACCAACTGATTCATGTGCATGTCCTTCTTCTAAGCCGTAATGTCCATTCATTTCAAAGCGTTGTTCAATCTCATCCTTCATTTTTAATAGCTGTGAACGGAAGGTCTCTAGTTGTTGTGAACTTAGCATGCCATCCACGCTCCTTCCTTAATTATATTTCTACTACCTATTATGAGCAGTTAACATGAAATCATGATTGTAAATAATTACACACAAAAAAACACGGCTTTAATCCGTGTTTTTCATGTATTAGAAATAATGACCTATAAATAAACCGAGTGCTAACAAAAATCCAAATTGTACATTTGTTTGTGCCGTAGCCTTCATTGCTGGCATCATTTCTATTGGACGAACTTTTCCAATAAACTGCTTCACTGCTGATATAGCTTTTGGAATGCTTAACAATACAGCTAATGACCAGAAAGTAGCCAAACCGCTTAAGACTAGGATCAAGGTGATGATATAGGAAGCAATAAACATAAGAGCTAGAAAACGAATTGAATTTTTTCTTCCTAATAATATAGCTAGTGTTTTTCGTCCATTTTCTTTATCACCATCTAAATCGCGAATATTGTTAGCAGTTAAAATTGCTCCCACTAAAATCGCAATTGGAACAGAAAATAAAAAGATCGTAAATAAAAAGGTTTCTGTTTGAATAAAATAGGCAATTAATATGATAACAGTACCCATAAAGAAACCAGCAACAAGTTCGCCAAAAGGTGTGTAGGCAATGGGAATAGGTCCCCCTGTATAATAGTATCCTGCTGCCATACATACGATACCTATTAAAGCAATCCACCATGAAGACATCATGCAAATATAAATACCAATAACTGTTGCGATCGAAAGGAAAATAATAGCTAAGTATAGAACTGTTTGTGCCTTGATTCCATTACGAACAATGGCACCACCAATTCCTACAGATGATTCATTATCTAAACCGCGTTTATAATCAAAGTACTCATTAAACATATTTGTTGCTGCTTGAATAAGAATTGATGCAATTAGCATGGCAATGAATAATGTGAGCTTTATTGATCCTTCGTTCAAAGCTAACACAGTTCCAATTGTAACCGGGATAAATGCAGCAGATAATGTATGTGGACGAAGAAGTTTCCACCATATCCTCCAGCCTTTGTCCTGATTTATAGAAGGAACTTGCGGCGTTGTCTGAGGTTGCATATAATTACTCCTTTTTTGAAAGATAAAAAAGTATAAGTTTTTATACAATTGTTCATGTCTAGCGCTAGGAGACATCGGCATGTTCTATGTTTGTCTTACAAGTTTTATTTAAAAGTAACGACTCCCAAACAATAGTTTAGAAAAATAACATAGGGGTGTCAATCCTTTTCGGTACAACATTCCTAGCTTATTATTACCAGTAATACCTATAAAATGATTGTTCATTTCAATACGTTTTCATTTTAATCCTGAACGACAAGATATATAATAAGGATATATTACGATATTAAAGACAAATTTCATAAGACGAATCCATTCTATTGACACACCTATTCTGTAGGTGTATCTTAGTATAAGCAATTTTCGGTGTCGGGGGGATAAGCTTGATAACAACTTTGGATCATACAATAAAAGAATATATACAACATGCATTGGAAGAGGCAAAACAAACGAATCAATCGGTGATCGTTAGCCATATTAAAGAAGTGGATGCAATTGACCCCCTCCATTTTTTTGCCTTAGGTGAAGAAATATACTTAGGAGAACGTTTCTTTTGGTCTACGCCAACTGCAGATTTTACAATGGTAGGTTTAGGAAACGAGCTTGTGCTTGAAAATGAAATTCACACATCTGATCGGTTTCAGAAAATTGAAAAAGAATGGAAGCGTTTTAATAAGAAGGTAATTGCAGATCATAAGAAACAAGTTGGGACAGGCCCTCTTTTATTTGGTGGTTTTTCTTTTGATCCAATTAAAGAAAAGGATGAGCTTTGGGATGCATTTTCTGAAGCAAAATTTGTATTGCCTACGAATATGTTAACCGTTTTTAAAAACAAAACATATATCACAATAAATAAATTAATTACACCAATGGATCACTTGGACACGTGTATCAAACATTTCGAGCAGGTAGGTGAAAAGGAATTTACTCTGTTTCCTTATCAAATAGATTGTGAAAAAGGTAACGAATTCGCCTCGATCGAATTAAAAACAACTGAATGGGTAGAAGCAGTTCAACGAGCAACGGCTGATATTCGAGCTAGTGAAATAGACAAGGTAGTGTTAGCGAGAGAAGTTCATCTAGAATTTACTGAAAGAATCGATCCATATCAAGTAGTGGGGCGTCTACAAAAAGAACAACCTACAAGCTTCATTTTTGAATTCGAAAATGGTCTTCAGCATTTTGTCGGTGCTACACCTGAGAGATTAATTAAAAAAGAAGAAAATCAAGTTCTTTCTACATGTCTTGCTGGATCAATTAAAAGAGGGAAAACAAAAAATGAAGATAAATTGCTCGGTAACCAGCTATTACATGATGATAAGAACTTAATAGAGCATGATATTGTTGTGAAAATGATTAAAGATGCGTTTGAACATTGTTGCTTTGAGGTAAGTGCGCCTGAAGCTCCTGCTTTATTAAAAACAAAAAATATCCAACATTTATATACACCTGTTAAAGGCTTTGCAAAGAAAGGTCATACTTTGCTTTCTATGGTTGAAAGGTTGCACCCTACTCCAGCTTTAGGAGGATTTCCAAAGGAAAAGGCGATCGAAAAAATACGAGAACTAGAACCTATGCATAGAGGATGGTATGCTGCACCTGTTGGATGGATCGATCATGAAGACAATGGTGAATTTGTTGTTGCGATACGTTCGGGGTTGATTGAAGGCAACCGAGCAGCCTTATTTGCGGGTTGTGGTATTGTAGAAGAATCTGATCCAGAATCGGAATACTTCGAAACAAAAATGAAATTAAAGCCAATGTTATCAGCGTTAGGAGGGGTAGAAAATGAATGAAGTTGATTCATTTACACAGTATGTAGCAAGCTTTGTTGATGAATTAGTAAGCTCTGGTGTAGATAAGGTTGTTATTAGTCCAGGTTCACGCTCTACACCCTTAGCTATCCTAATGGCAGAGCATCCAGAGCTTAAGTGTTACATTAATATTGATGAGAGATCAGCAGGCTTTTTTGCACTAGGGATCGCCAAGTCGCAAAAAAAGCCTGTTGCCTTGCTTTGTACATCAGGAACCGCTGCTGCCAATTATTATCCAGCAATTGTAGAAGCACATTATGCTAGGGTTCCACTACTAATATTAACTGCAGACAGACCTCATGAACTAAGAGATGTTGGTGCACCTCAAGCAATCGACCAACTTCATATGTATGCTAACTACCCGAAATGGTTTGTTGACCTTGCATTACCAGAAGAACAACCTAATATGCTCCGGTATGCAAGAACAGTGGCAGCGAGAGCAGTTGGAACAGCAAAAACAAGTCCTGCTGGAGTAGTTCATTTAAACTTTCCATTTCGAGAGCCATTGATTCCTAATTTAAACATTCCTAACTTGTGGAGTAAACATGATTCAAGAAGTACCTATTTACATATATCACCGACAAATCCAATTTTACCAGAGGGTGAAATGGATAAAATTGCGAATCTTTTTGAAGAAACATCCAATGGCTTAATTATTTGTGGGGAACATTATGATCAGGAGTTTGTTGAGAATGTTCGAAAACTATCAGAGTATTTGAATTTTCCTGTTTTAGCAGATCCTTTGTCACAATTGAGAGCTGGTGTGCATAATAAGCGGGGGATTGTGGATAGCTATGACTCAATCTTAAAGGACAAAGAATTAGTAGAAGAGCTCAAGCCTGAAGTTGTCATTCGCTTTGGGGCAATGCCTGTGTCAAAACCACTTATGCTAATGTTGAAAAATAATCCTGATATTATCCAAATTGTCGTTGACCAGGGTGGAACCTACCGAGATCCAACGCTCAACGCTTCACACTTGGTAACATGTGATGAAAACGTTTTTTGTCAGAGCATAATCAGGAAAGTAAATAAAAAACAGGCTTCTCGTTTTTATCAATCCTGGATCCAAAGTGATAAGTTATATTGGGAAATGATAAACCAATTATTAGAACAAATAACAGAGTTGTTTGAAGGGAAAATTGTTCGAGAGCTTCAGCAGTTTTTACCAGATCGAAGCACACTTTTTGTAGGAAATAGCATGCCCATTCGCGATGTTGATACATTTTTTGGACATACTAACAAGGATATTACGATTATGGCAAATCGGGGAGCAAGTGGCATTGATGGGATCGTGTCGACTGCACTAGGAGCTAGTGTAGATGCGGAACAACCAACGTTCCTATTAATCGGTGATTTATCTTTTTATCATGATTTAAACGGACTTTTAGCTGCAAAAATGAACAATCTCGATCTAACGATTCTTTTGATTAATAACGATGGTGGCGGAATTTTCTCCTTTTTGCCACAGTCTAATGAAGAAAAACATTTTGAAACATTGTATGGAACGCCAATTGGTTTAGACTTTTCCAAAGTTGTTGACATGTATGATGGTTCATATCTAAAAGTCGAAAGCTGGGAAGAATTACATACATCTCTTCATTCAACCATGTCCAAGAAGGGTCTAAAGGTAATCGAAATACCAACAGATCGAAAAACTCGTGTCAAAGTTCATCGGGAATTGTTAGATCATGTTTCCCAGGAAATAAGAAAAGTGTTGAAATAATGAAAATAAGGGGCATACATTACCACGTAGATGTTTATTCTGAAGGAGAACCACTGGTTTTACTTCATGGTTTTACAGGATCTTCTCATAACTGGAAGACCGTTATGAATGATTTAAGGAATTGTACCTTTATATTGATCGACATTATTGGCCATGGGAAAACAGAAAGTCCTGAAGCTCCTTCTAGATATAGAATGGAGGAAGTTGTAACGGACATTGCAAGTATTTTAGACGAAATAAAGATCGAGAAAGCAAATTTCCTCGGCTATTCAATGGGAGGGCGGCTTGCTTTATCCTTTGCAGCAACCTATCCTAACAGAGTAAATAAATTAATTTTAGAGAGTAGTTCACCTGGTTTAAAGATTGTAGAAGAACGGGAAAAGCGGAAACTTAAAGATGAAAAGCTAGCTAGTGAAATTGTTAGAGAAGGTATCGTCAAATTTGTTGAAAGCTGGGAAAACATTCCGCTATTTGCTACACAAAAACGATTACCGATACAGCAAAGAAGTTTGATTAGGCAGCAAAGATTACAAAACTCACCTCTTGGCTTGGCAAATAGTTTGATTGGGATGGGGACTGGTGCTCAAGGTTCTTTGTGGGAAGAGCTTACGAATATAAATATTCCAGTTCTCCTCTTGTGTGGAGAATTAGATAAGAAGTTTTGTAATATAGCTAAAAACATGGACGAGCTTCTTTCTAAATCAGTCGTAAAACAAATAAATGACGCTGGTCATGCAATTCATGTGGAACAACCGCGAATTTTTGGTAAAATAGTAAATGAGTTTTTAAATACAGATGAGTCTGTTAACTAGGAGGATTAAATATGGCAATTGAATGGGTTACCGAACGCAAGTATGAAGAAATTATCTATCAAACATATAATGGAATTGCAAAAATCTCAATTAATCGTCCACACGTACATAATGCTTTTACGCCAAAAACAGTTATGGAATTAATTGATGCATTTGCATATGCTCGTGATGATGAGAACGTTGGAGTGATTATCTTAACGGGTGAAGGTGGAAAAGCATTTTGTTCTGGTGGAGATCAGAAAGTTAGAGGACACGGTGGATATGTAGGAGATGATCAAATCCCACGTCTAAATGTTCTCGATTTACAACGCTTAATCCGAGTAATTCCAAAACCTGTTATCGCAATGGTCGCTGGATATGCAATCGGTGGCGGCCATGTATTACATATTGTTTGTGACCTAACAATTGCTGCAGACAATGCAGTATTTGGACAAACAGGTCCGAAAGTAGGAAGCTTTGATGCGGGTTATGGTTCAGGCTATCTTGCAAGAATCGTTGGTCACAAGAAAGCTCGTGAAATTTGGTTCCTATGCAGACAATACAATGCACAAGAAGCGTTGGATATGGGATTAGTAAACACTGTAGTTCCACTCGATCAATTAGAAGCAGAAACAGTGCAATGGTGTGAAGAAATTTTGGAGAAGAGCCCAACAGCGATCCGCTTCTTAAAAGCAGCATTCAACGCTGACACTGATGGACTTGCAGGAATTCAACAATTTGCTGGTGATGCGACATTACTATACTATACGACAGATGAGGCAAAAGAAGGTCGTGACGCATTTAAAGAAAAGCGTACTCCAGACTTTAAGCAATTCCCTCGTTTCCCTTAATAAGCTAAATAATATGTGTTTGACAGCTTGATGATTAGCGACTCATCAAGCTGTTTTTATTAAAATTCTTTTCAAAATGTCTAGAGCCTTGAGTCTTGAATTAGTTTTTGTTTTAAAAGCAATCTCTTAGAAATCAGCCTTTTATTAAAGATTAAACAGAGAATTTACGCATTACTTATATTTGGTGGTGGAAACATGAATCAATTTATGCCTAATTGGTTAAAGCAACGTGCAGAGCTTACACCTGATCGACTCGCAATAAAAACAGATGAAGATGTGCTTTCCTTTCAGCAACTTTATACTAGAGTAAAACAACGTGCACACCTGTTATCATTATCTGGTGTTAAGTCAGGTCATCATACTGCAATATTAATGAAAAATAGTATTGAAATGGTTGAAACAATTTATGCGGTTATGTTTATTGGGGCAGTGGCTGTTATGTTAAACACTCGTCTATCAGATCATGAATTAGAATGGCAGGTTCTTGATGTAGAAGCAATTCATATAATTTGTAACCAAGTATTTCTGGATAAAATAAATGGTCTGAAGGACATGAAAAATATCATTGTAAGTGAAGATATTCATAAAGTAAATAATGAAGTACAAAGTGTCATAAATTTTGATGAAGATTATTCTCCAGACCAAGTAGCCACAATTATGTATACATCTGGAACAACAGGGAATCCGAAAGGCGTAATGCAAACATTCGGAAATCACTGGTCAAGTGCAATCGGTTCTGCTTTGAATTTAGGGTTACAGTCTAATGATCGCTGGCTGTTAGCAGTTCCACTTTTTCACATTAGTGGCTTATCAATTTTAATGCGTAGTGTGATTTATGGAATGGGGATTATCTTACTCGAACGTTTTGATGCTAATAAAATGAATGAAGCCATTATCCAGGATAAGGTTACAATTGTTTCAGTTGTTACAACGATGCTCCAACAGATGCTTGAAAAGTTGGACAAACAGCAATATCCTGATTCATTTCGTTGTATGCTTGCAGGTGGTGGTCCTGTCCCCAAAAGCTTACTTGAGGAATGTCAAAGACGACAAATCCCAGTCTATCAAACATATGGAATGACTGAAACCTCTTCACAGGTGGTCACTTTGACTCCTGAGCATAGTATGAAAAAGTTGGGATCTGCAGGAAAGCCATTATTTTCGTGTCAGATAAAAATTGTGAAAGACGGAAAAGAATGCCTAGCAAATGAAGAGGGAGAAATACTTGTTAAAGGTCCCAACATAACAAAAGGCTATTGGAAGAGAGCAGAAGCAACGGAAGAAGCTATTCAGGGTGGCTGGCTCTATACTGGAGACCAAGGATACAAAGATAACGACGGCTTTTTATTTGTACTTGACCGTCGTTCCGATTTAATCATCTCTGGTGGGGAAAATGTCTACCCTGCTGAAATTGAAGCAATATTGCTCTCACATCCTAAGATTAGGGATGCAGGGGTAGTCGGTGTTGAAGATGAAAAATGGGGGCAGACCCCATTTGCATTTGTAGTTTTATATGAAGAGCTATCTAAAGTAGAACTTGTAGAATATTGCAAAGAGCGTTTAGCCGCTTACAAAGTACCAAAAGATTTCAAGATAATGGATGAACTTCCAAGGAATGCGTCAAATAAGCTACTCCGTAGAGAATTAAAAGATTGGCTAAATAAGGGATGAAGCGATGAAATGATAAAAATTAAAACAGTCACGTTGCATCACATCATTCAAACTTTAAAAACTCCTTTTACCTCTAGCATTGGTCATGTTACCGATCGAGAGAGTATTCTAGTAGAAGTGACAGATCTTGATGGGATAAGTGGATGGGGAGAAGTTGTTGCATTCTCTACTCCTTGGTATACAGAAGAAACAATTTCTACAGCTTTTCATCTTTTAAAAGATTTATTAATTCCGTTACTAATGAAAGAATCCATTTCACATCCAGATCATCTTCAACACATATTTCACAATGTAAAGCGTAATTATATGGCAAAAGCTTCACTTGAAGGTGCGATCTGGGATTTATATGCAAAAAAACAAGGCGTATCTTTAGCGATTGCATTAGACGGTGAAAAGTCTGAAATTGAATGTGGAGTGGTTGTTGGTATATCCTCGATTTCTAAAATGACTGAGCAAATTAGCCAGTATGTAGAGGATGGGTATAAACGTTTTAAAGTGAAGATTTCCCCTGATCAGGATATTGAGTTAATTGAGGGGATACGAAAAAAATTCCCAAGCCTGCCTTTAATGGCGGATGCAAATTCTTCCTATTCATTAAATGATATCGACAGACTGAAAGAGCTAGATCAATTTGGGTTAATGATGATTGAACAGCCACTAGCTGCGGATGATATTATCGATCATGCGAAGCTCCAACAAAAGCTAACCACCCGTATTTGTTTGGATGAGAGCATTGTAACAAGTGAAGATGCTAGAAAAGCAATCGAACTTGGGAGCTGCGGAGTCATAAATATTAAACCAGGACGTGTTGGCGGGTTGTCAGAATCAAAAAAAATTCATGATCTTTGTAAAGTTAACAATATTCCGGTATGGTGTGGTGGTATGCTTGAAACTAGTATATCTCGTGCGCATAATATTGCACTTGCTTCACTTGCAAACTTTTCAATCCCCGGAGATATTTCTTCGTCCTCAAGGTACTGGGAGGTAGATCTCGTTTACCCAGAAATTAAAGCAGTAGATGGGAAAATAACAGTTCCTAGGGCTGAAGGAATAGGCTTTCATGTGCAAATGGACATTGTGAAAAAATATCGGGACTCAGTAACAGTAATTAAAAATTCTTACATTTAGTTTGAATTATTGAGTAAATTAAAAGTATATTTTTAACTGTGAAAATTAAAATATCAGTGTAAACTACAGATTAAAATGCAATTTCTTCAGGTGGTTAAAGGTCAAATTTAACCGTATACTTTTACTGAAAGGAATACTTTCAATATGTAAGAATAGTTTCTCTTTCTGCTCAGTATGCAATCCAGCCGTTAAGGCTGGATCTTTTTTTTGTCGATATAAAATAGTTGACAATGATGAAGATATGCATTAATTTTGTACTAGGGAAACTTTTTTAGATATATAAACAAAAAGTGCAATAAACTAAAATAGTGGCACATATACTAAAAAAGTTACATAAATTATTTCAATTACAATAGTTGAAAAAATTTTTTACAATAAAAGTTGCCTTAGGGAAACATCTTAAAGAATGAATGGAGGAGAAAAGGATGAAAAAGTGGTTTGCAAGTGTAGTAGCATTAGTAGCTATTTGCTTATTAGCAGCATGTGGTAGTGACCAAACAAATGGTGAAGTAAAAGACAAAGTTCATGTGACAACAACAACAGGTCAAGTTGCAGATGCTGTAAAGAGCATCGGTGGTGATAAAGTAGAGGTTGTTTCTTTAATGGGTCCTGGTGTTGATCCTCATCTTTATCAAGCTTCCCAGGGGGACATTCAAAAGTTAAATAAAGCAGACATCATTTTTTATAGTGGGCTTCATTTAGAAGGTAAAATGGGTGAAATTTTTGAAAAGATGGCTGATGATAAACCAACTGTGGCAGTTGCAGATTCCATACCAGAAAGTAAGTTGTTAAATGCAGATGGTTCAACATCATCACATGATCCACATGTATGGTTCGATATTCAAGCTTGGCTCTATGTCGTTGATTCAATTGAACAAGAGCTTACAAAACTTTCACCAGAGAATGAAAAACTGTTTAAAGAAAATGCATTAGCTTACAAAAAAGAGCTAGAAGAAATGGATCGATATGCAAAAGAACAAATTAAATTGATTCCAGAAGAAAGTCGAGTACTTGTCACTGCTCATGATGCCTTTAAATATTTCGGTCAGGCATATGGACTTGAAGTGATGGGATTACAGGGATTAAGTACAGATTCAGAATATGGATTAAAAGATGTTCAAGCACTAGTTGACACATTAGTAAATCGTAACATTAAAGCTGTATTTATAGAGAGTAGTATTTCGGAAAGATCGATTAATGCAGTTGTTGAAGGTGCTCAGAAACAAAACCATCAAGTTGTCATCGGTGGAGAGTTATTCTCAGATGCAATGGGTGAGGAAGGAACTGATGAGGGAACATATATCGGTATGTTTAAGCACAATGTTGATACGATTGTTTCATCTTTAAAATAGGTTCTGTTAAAGCTGATTGTTGTTTTTTTGAGCTATGTTGATTGGAGAGAAAGGCGTGACGACTCCTGTGGGAAAAGCGAGTCAAAGGGAGACCCCACAGGCGTAAGGCGCCGAGGAGGCTCCCGGACCGCCCGCGGAAAGCGAACGCCTCTCACTGCAATCAACAGTCAAGTTTAACAGAGCTTTAAAATAAGGAATGAGAAAGCAAAATTAAGGGTGGTGTTCTATAATGATTCCTGTTCAAGTAGAGAATTTAACGATAGCTTATCACCAAAAACCTGTCTTGCAGGAGGTAAGCTTTGAAGTTCCTGAGGGTAAGTTGATTGGGATTATCGGACCAAATGGTGCAGGGAAATCAACATTAATTAAGGGTATTTTAGGATTAATCCCAACGGCCTCAGGTGAAGTTACGATATATGGAAAAACATATAATAAGCAACGTAAACTTGTTGGCTATGTTCCCCAACGTGGTTCTGTTGATTGGGACTTTCCAACAAATGCATTAGATGTTGTGTTAATGGGGAGATATGGTCATATTGGTTGGTTGAAACGACCGCGTAAAAAGGATTTAGTGTTTGCGAAGGAATGTCTTGATAAAGTAGGGATGCTGGAGTATGGAAATCGCCAAATAAGTGAGCTATCAGGTGGGCAACAGCAGCGTGTTTTCTTAGCAAGAGCTCTTGCACAAGATGCAGATGTGTATTTTATGGATGAACCATTTGTAGGTGTTGATGCTGCGACGGAAAAAGCGATTATTGCTTTGCTAAACGAGCTTAAGGCAAAAGGTAAGACAGTTCTTGTTGTTCATCATGACTTACAAACCGTTAAGGAATATTTTGATTGGGTTTTGCTTTTAAATATGAGAAAGATTGCCTTCGGACCAACGAAAGAGATATTTACGATCGAGAATTTACAAAAAACGTACGGTGGGAAACTTACGTTTTTACAGGATCAATCTGTGTTGATTGAGGAGACATGATAGGGGTGAAGTAAAAATGCTTGAAGCAATTCTTTTACAACTTCAAAATCCAAATACACAATGGGTATTAATTGGTACAATGCTTCTAGGTATTGCAAGTGGTGTAGTTGGAAGCTTTACCTTGTTAAGAAAGCAAAGTTTAATCGGTGATGCGATGGCACATTCAGCATTACCAGGGGTTTGTATCGCATTTCTTTTGTATGGATCGAAATCATTAATTTGGTTTTTAATTGGAGCTGCAATTGCGGGCCTTGTCTCATCCTTTTTCATACAAATGATTATTAATCACTCTCGAATAAAGGAGGATTCAGCATTAGGAATCATTATTTCCGTTTTCTTTGGTTTTGGGATTGTTCTGTTAACATATATTCAGCACAATGGAGCGGGAAACCAAAGTGGATTGGATGACTTTATTTTTGGGCAGGCAGCTTCCATGGTTGCTGCAGACGTTCGCTTAATTTCGATCATTGCCTTTATTTTGATTACAATTACAGCCGTTTTTTATAAAGAGTTTAAATTATTAACCTTCGATCCTCAGTTTGCAAAAGGGATTGGTATTCCTGCAAAATTTTTTAACAGTTTGTTGCTTTTACTTATTGTTTGCTCAGTCGTCATTGGACTACAAACTGTTGGGGTTGTTTTAATGGCAGCTATGCTTATCACACCTGCAATTAGTGCGAGGTATTGGACAAATAAGCTTAGCTACATGATTATTATTTCAGGTGTCATTGGAGGGCTTTCTGGTGTTACGGGGACTTTGCTTAGTACGATCACAGAGGGTATGGCAACAGGCCCCCTTATTATCATTTCAGCAACCTTAATGTTCCTTTTTTCGCTCATTTTTGCCCCGAAAAGAGGATTACTTGCCAAGGCATTGAAACAACTTTCCTTACGAAAGAAAACGGCAGTTGAACAAATATTATTGAGCTTTTATGATCTTACTGAAAGTGGGAATTATCAAGGAATAACGGATAAACAGCTTCTTCAAAAGAGAAAAGTGTCAACTAGGCTTTATCAATATGCAAATGATGTCTTACAAAAGAAAGAGTATATTACGAAATTAATTGATGGGAAATGGATGCTAACAGAACAAGGGATAGAAGCTGGCTATGAGCTTGTTTTGAATCAACGATTATTTGAAATGTATTTAATGCACGAAATGGAGTTTGCTTATTTAAAGCTTAAAACGAAGGATGACCTAAATCTAAGTTCTATTTCTATGGAAGTAAAAAATCGGCTTTTTAACTTATTAACATTACACGATCGAACACCTTTGTTAATGCCAAAATCATCTAGTGCTGAAGATAGGAGGATGATGATTAATGACTTATGATGCTTGGATCATCGTTACAGGATCATTAGTTTCTATTACTTGTGCGATGATTGGATGTTTTTTAGTTTTACGTAAAATGGCGATGTTAGCGGATGCGATTTCTCATACAGTATTATTAGGAATTGTCGGTGGTTTTTTAATTACTCGTAGTTTAGAGGGACCTTCGTTATTAATTGGTGCTGTAGTTGTAGGACTTTTAACGGCATTACTTGTGCAAGTGCTAAGTGGTAAGGGGGTTCAAGCAGATGCCGCAATTGGTGTTGTCTTTACGTCGCTTTTTGCAGTTGGTGTTATCCTCTTATCGGTGTTTGCAGGCAACATCCATTTAGATGTTGATCATGCTTTAATGGGAGAAATTACGTTTATTCCTTGGGATACATTAGAGTGGAACGGGATGGATTTAGGACCAAAAGCAGTTTGGTTATTATCCTTCGTTTTTCTAGTTAATTTACTAATCATTGTCCTCTTTTATAAAGAATTTAAGATAAGCTCCTTTGACCCGGAGATGGCTGTGGCAATAGGGATACCTGTTTTATTCATTCATTATTTACAAATGGGGATGCTCTCCATTACTACAGTTGCTTCATTTGACAGTGTAGGTGCGATATTGGTTGTTGCGATGTTAATTGTTCCTGCATCAACTGCATATTTGTTAACAGATAAGCTGCTTTATATGTTATTTATAAGTGCAGGAATCGGAGTGGTTTCTGCGATAGGTGGTTATTACATGGCTACTTTATTAAATGTTTCAATTGCTGGTGCAATGGCAACCTCTACAGGAATATTGTTTGGGTTTGCATTTTTATTCTCTCCAAAGCATGGATTACTTGCTAAGAAACGCGCACAGCAAAAGCTTTCTAAAATAAGTAGTGGCCAAAGTTTAAGTAGTTAAATTTAAGGCTGACACAATAAAAATGTCAGCCTATTTGAAGTTACTCCATCAAACCATACTCTATGGCACTATTAGCCACAAGTCCATCTACATCATGGGGAAGGTCATCTAATGATCCAAATTCATAATCCCATAAGTTTGTAAAGGAATTGACGTACATTGGAAATGAGTCAGCACTCGAATTTTTCACATCGCTACGAAACGAATTAAGTAAGCTTTCCTTCAACATGATTACCCCCTTAGGATTTCTATAGATAGTTTGTGAAAAATAAGAAAAAATATGTAACCTTTTGAATAAAAATGAAAATCATTATCAATAATAAAAAGGGATGAACGAGTAGTTGCAGCTACTCGTTCAAGGTTGAGCTTAAGCTTCAGATGGTTCGAACGTTTTGCAATCAGTTTCTTTGCTGTTGCTAGCTTGCTCTCCCGTATGACTAACTACATAGATTGCATCAGCTTTACACTTGTTGCCTTTTGCCCAATAATTACAGTTATTCACTTCACATAATACATCTTGTGCCATGTATAAAACCTCCTTACTTAAAATGAGTTACATCATTAGTCTGCCATTTTCTACGTGTTTCATACCCATTTGTGTAGTGAAAGTAACATGAAAAACGTCGCGATATGCGACGTTGAATTTTAAGATTCATTTTGCTTCATATAACGCTTATCCTTCATAAATAGCTTCCAAAAGTAAACAAACCCTGGAAATAGAATGAGGAATCCGACAATATAAGTGATAAATAAAGCTCTAAATGTATTTGGATGAGTAAATCCAGATTGAATTGTCACATCAGGATAAATCATGTACGGTAAATGTGCTCTGCCATAAGCAAAGCTTGCAAGTAAATATTGAATTGTCACTGCAATAACAGCTAACCTTGGTCGACCAATACGGTGGTTATGTTTAGCGGATGGTAAAAATAATGCTGTTCCTGCAATAAAAAATGAAACAACTGAACCAATTAGATAAGGCATATAATCTAACATATTTGTATAAAGCCAATTCGCTTCATTTTTCAATGTTAGCATAATGAATATTGCCATGATCAAAGAAATTGGACCAAGAATAAGTGCATCACGTCGATAAACTCGGTATGCTTCTAATTCATCTGCAACATTTGAATAATCTGCAAGTAATAAAGAGGATAGGAAAAGGGTACTACTTACTGCAAATCCGATAAAGGCATATGTATTCGGGCTAGTTAACAAAGCATCAAATTTTAATTGATGAACATCGTTGATAACTTCAATATAACCACCGTGAGTAATTGGAAGCACTAGCATCAATAAAGCGGGAATAATAAAGCCTGAGATTCCAGAAACATATGTTAAAGCTTTTTCATAATCCTTTGCTACATGGGAAAATACTAAAAATCCACTTCGTAATGCAAGTAAAATTAAAATAAAGCTTCCCGGCAAAAGTAAAACCGTCCCAAGAATAAATGTTGCCCCAGGAAAAAAGCTAACGAGCGCAATGACGATTGCTACAATAAATACATTGGTTACCTCCCAAGTTGGTGAGAGATAACGATTTGCGATATTTGTTGCATTTGTCTTTTCTTTATTTATATAAATCATTGACCAGAAACCCGCGCCAAAATCCATTGTTGCCATTACGGCATAAATAAAAACAAAGCCCCATAATACCGTAATGGCCAGTAATGAATCTGCTGTCATATTGATTCACACCTTCTCTTTAGATTAATAAACACTCATACTTCCATTAGGAGGTAAATCACCATCAAGTTCGTTTTCAACTGGATGTCTTTTAAAGTAATATTTAAGGACAAGTAAAACTGCCACCCCTAAAATCACATAAATCAATGTGAATAGAATAAATAACACGCCAATTTGGGTTGATCCTGTGACAACATCAGCTGTTTTTAAAATTCGGTAAATAACCCATGGCTGTCTCCCTGTACAAGCAAAAATCCAGCCAAACTCAATTGAAAGGAGTGATAGTGGTCCTGCGATTACAAAGGCAAACATAATAGGCTTTGGAAAGTGTGTTTTTTTCAAAAGCTTATTCCAAACAAATCCAACCATCGATAAAAAGATTAAAAAACTTCCAATTAATACCATTCCATTGAAAAGGGTGTGAACAAATAAGGGAGGCCAATATTCTTCAGGGAAATCATTCAATCCGATTACTTTTGTTTCGAAGCTATTACCTGCTAAAAAGCTAAGGGCCCAAGGTATTTCAATCCCGTATTTAATTTCTTGCGTTTCCTTATCAGTAAAGCCGCCGATTGCAAGTGGTGCATAATCTTGTGTTTCGAATAATCCTTCAGCAGCTGCAAGCTTCTCAGGCTGATATTCATGCAGCATTTGTGCAGATTCATGTCCATTTAATGCAGTTAAAAGTGAAAAGATCCCTCCAATAGCAAGGCTTAGCATAAGAGCTTTACGATGGAAGCTGAATACTCGTTGGTTTTTTCTGTTTTTTAGCATTTTAAAGGCAGAAATTGTACAGATGATAAAGGCACCAGTCATATATGCTGATACGGCAACATGTGCAGCGGAAATGAAGAAGCTGGGGTTAAAGAATGCAGCCCAAGGATCAACATCAACTATTTCACCATTTTCAATCCGAAAACCAGCAGGAGTACCTTCAAAGGCATGGACATTCGTAATTAATACAGCTGATGCACTAGCACCTAATAACACAAGAGATACACTTAAAATCCTCATTTTTGGAGAAATCCGATCAGCTGCATACACATAAATCGACATAAACAATGCTTCTATAAAAAACGCATAGATTTCGATTTGAAATGGTAAAGCCATTACTTTCCCGATCACTTCCATAAAGCCAGGCCACAATAATGCAAGTTGAACACCCGCAATTGTTCCGGTGGGTATAGCTACACCAAGTAAAACTGCTTGACCCTTCGTCCATCGCTTCGCCATAATTGCATAGTCATGATCTTTCGTTTTTTGATAAAGAAGCTCTGCACACAAGATCATTAACGGTAGGCCAACACCTAATGTGGCAAAAATGATGTGAAAGCCCATCGTGGTCCCAAAGAGTGAACGTGCCAATACTAAATCATCCATCAAGATCCGCCTTTCTATTTCTTACCTATGTAAGCACACTTAGTGTCCACTATTTTCTAGATAATATTCTTTTTTCCTATTTTGGGAAAAACCAGCTTATGAATAAACAAAAGCTATTGGTGCCTATTTAGCGACAAAGAAAAAAGAGCACGAGCGTTGGATGTTGACTTAGCTTATATAGAGGGAGTGCTGCTGGATGTCAAAGCGCTTATCCTAAGTACAAGAATTTTATGATTTTCTAAACAATAAAAAAAGTGAGCGAATTTCGCTCACCATTTTACTCTATTTACTTGAAAGTGCCTTTTTCAATGTTTCTAGGTTTTTTTTCATAATGCTAAAATAATCTTCATTATTTTTAATATCTTCATCTGTCACTGTCTCTAAGTTGCTTAATGTTAATGCTTCGGCACCGATTTGCGCTTGAACAATATCTGTAACATTACTGCTAACATTTGATTCAAAGATAACATAGTTTATTTCATGCTCTGTTGCTGTCTCAATTATTCTTTGTAATTCTTTTTGTGAAGGCTCCTCAGTAGGCGATAGTCCAAGTACACTAATTTGTTTAATGCCATATCTCTTTTCCCAGTAGCCATATGCAGCATGTGAGACGAGAATTTCTTTTTTATCTGATTGATTAACTACATCTTTAAATGACTTATCCAAGTCTTCTAATTGTGATTTTAATTGTTGGAAATTTTCTTCAAATGTTTGTTTGCCATCAGGATGTAATTCGACGAGCGCATTTTTAATATTTTCAGCTAATGTAATAGAAAGAATTGGATCAATCCAAACGTGTGGATCAGTGTCACCATGATCATGTTCTTCTTCGTGAGTATCTTCCTCATCAACATGTGCTTCATCTTCATGAGTATCTTCTTCTACTGTATGAGCTAAAAGTTCAATTCCTTCTCCAGCATTAATAAAGGCAACATTTTCTTTTGCTAATGATTCTTCAATTTGTTCTGCAAAGCTATCAATTCCAACACCTGAATAAATAAAGCCATCAGATTTAGCGATATCAACCATTAATTTAGACGTAGGTTCGTATGTATGGGCATCTGCTCCTGGTGGTAAAATGCCTTCCACTTCTACTAAATCTCCGCCAATTTTCTTTGTGAAATCCTCTAAAGGATAGATTGTTGTATAGATTTTCAACTTGTTAGAATCAGTTGTTTCCTCGTTTGTAGATTGTGTGGAAGCATCGCCACCATTACAGGCTACTAGCGAAACGGCTATTAATAAAATAATACTTATAAGTAATGATTGTTTTTTCATTTTCTTTCTCCCTTCAATAAATCAGCATGATTACGATTAAGCCTTTTTTATTATATCTTAATCATTCCGTTTTGAGAATATGTTTTTTAATAAGTTGTTCAAGATACATGCATAGTATTAGCTATATGTTGATTTGGTTTGCATTATTTTTAAAAAATGAGTAATCTAAACTATACAAACGAAACAAATAGTAATTATTACGATTTATATAATAGTATATAAATAGTGAAAAAACAAGAGTTATGATATATTTAGATAAATCAAAAAATACTGGAGGATTAACTATGAGAATCGTTGATGAAATTTTAGTTCACAATGAAAAGTTTGTGACTAACAAAGAATTTGTACAGTTTGAGACAACAAAGTTTCCAGAGAAGAAACTGGTAATCCTATCCTGTATGGATACTAGATTAGTTGAGCTTTTACCAAAGGCAATGAACATTAGAAATGGTGATGTGAAACATGTTAAAAGCGCTGGAGCGATTGTCGCCCATCCATTTGGGAGTATTATGAGAAGTATTTTGGTTGCTGTATATGAATTAAATGCTGATGAAATTTGTGTCATTGGCCACCATGATTGTGGGATGAGTAAATTAAATGCTGATTCTTTTCTAGGACATGCAGTTGAAAGAGGAATTTCAGAAGAAACAATAGAGACACTGAAATATTCAGGGATTGATTTAAATCGCTGGCTAAAAGGTTTTGACAAAGTAGAGGATAGTGTTCGAGATAGTGTAGAGCGAATCAAAAATCATCCACTTCTAGCAGAGAATATACCAGTTCACGGTTTGGTTATTGACCCTGCAACAGGGAAATTAGATGTGGTTGTAAATGGGTATGAAGATTAAAATTTTTTCTATGTTTCATTTGGAAAATAGGTGTTAACGATCATAAAGCAGTGGATTTCATAATCGAAATCACACTGCTTTTTTCTTACTTAATGAACGGCAAACGGTATAGAATATCCCCTGATAAAGGAAGGAGTAGAGATGTTTTTTCTATTTCTCGTTTTTTTCCGGAACAGGATCAACACCACCAGGATGAAAAGGATGGCATTTTAAAATCCGTTTTATCGTTAAATAACTTCCTTTGAACACACCGAAGCGGCGATATGCTTCTAACCCATAATGTGAGCAGGTTGGATAAAAACGACATGTTGGAGGCGTAATTGGTGAAATGAATTTCTGATAAAAACGTATTATAGCTATAAACAAATGCTTCATCTTAGCTTCATACTCTCCTAATCCTTCTTTTCTTTTAGTATACGTTTTTTTTAGTGAAAGCCAAGTTTTTTGATCTACGAAGTTGTGCTTAAGTGAATTTAACCCTAGTTGTTTCTCTTGATTAAGAAGGCTCTTTTCTAAAAGAATTGTTGCTTTTAAGACAAAAACTAATTCAGGTTGATTGGAGCGGAAAGCGAGCATCTGGAGAGGAAATCAACCACATTGTATTACTTGGTAAATAGCAGCAAAGTTTGCGAAAACAGCCATTAAGACAAACTACCTTGGTTAAAATGAATACGAATTTTGAGTTAATATGTTACAATGATAAAAGAATTTTACATTAGGAGTGAAGAGAATGCCTTCAGTTGAAAGCTTTGAATTAGATCATAATGCAGTAAAAGCACCATATGTTCGTCATTGTGGTGTTCATAAGGTTGGCAGTGATGGAGAAGTAAATAAGTTCGATATTCGTTTTTGCCAGCCAAATAAACAAGCGATGAAGCCTGATACGATTCATACACTTGAACATTTATTAGCATTTAATATCCGTGAGCATGCTGAAAAGTATAATCATTTTGACATTATTGATATTTCTCCAATGGGTTGTCAAACTGGTTATTATTTAGTTGTAAGTGGAAATCCAGAAGTAACAGAAATCATTGATTTATTAGAAGATACGCTTAAATCAGCTGTTGAAATAACAAAGATTCCTGCTGCTAATGAAACACAATGTGGCCAAGCGAAGCTTCATGATTTAGAAGGTGCTAAACGTTTAATGCGTTTTTGGCTTGAGCAAGATAAAGAAGAATTAGCAAAGGTATTTGGATAAGAACAAAAGCGTAAGTGCCCGTTTAGCGATGTATGAACTTGAGCTGGATGATAGACTGTTATCCAAAGTACAAGAATTGTCCTAAACGATAAAAAATCGGTGTCCCTTTTGGGAACACCGATTTTTTAATCTTTACGATAACTTAAACTAGCAATGGCATCATGTAAATGAATAGATTCTTCGTTGCGGCATTCAACTGTAAATGCTTGGACAAAATCCAATTCATATAAATCAGCAGCAACTAGTCTTACCATATCTTCAACAAATCGTGGGTTTTCATAGGCTGTCTCTGTTACCATCTTTTCATCAGGACGTTTTAGTACAGGATGAATCATCGCACTCGCATTTGATTCTGCAGCGTTTAATAAAGCTGCTTTCCAATCTTTTTCCTCAATGTAATCTTCGGTGAACTCCACATTCATGGTTACATATCCACGCTGGTTATGTGCGCTATATTCACTTATTTCTTTAGAACATGGACAAAGGGTTGTAACAGCACACGTTAAAGAAGCAGAACTAATAAATCCAACATCTTCAACATAGGAAACGGAAATTGTTGCATCTGCATGGTTTAAACCAATTAATTCAGAGCTTGGTCCTTTACGCTCGTAAAACCATGGGAATGCTACTTCAATGCTTGCATCTTTTTGTTTAAGACGTTCAGCAAGTTCTTTTGTGAAATCATACAGACTTTTAATAGAAGGGGTAAACCCTCCATTTTGACGATATGTTTCAAGCTGTTCCGTAAATCGACTCATATTTGTTCCTTTTGAATCATGGAAGATTTTACTAGTCATTTTAAAACTAGCTATCGTCGTTTGTTGTGTAGGGTTTAGATCAGATTTTAACATAATAGGATGTTTCACATTGCTAATTCCTACAGAGTCTATAGTAAAAAGGAAGTCCTTTTTAGCATTTTGTAAATCTGGCATTTGTTCCTTTTCAGTAGGTTTAAGTTTTAAACCTGGTTCAACAGAGCCAAATAGCTTATGACGTTCCTTTTTCGGTGGCAAGTTTATCTTTCTTGTCATCATGGTCTCCTCTCACTTACTCGATATTGAGAGTATACTGTATGAAGATAGGTAACATCAATGATTATATCTTGTAAATTGTCGAAGATTGTAAGAATTTTTATTATATTACCACTTCATTGAATGTAATAAGACTTGACCCTTTTATAACTATTAATTTGAGAGATGCAATTCGATTTCTCTTTCAATAAAAACAAACACATTTATTAATCTATTTGTCCAATCTTTCTTAATTAAAAGGAAGTATAATATATTAACTCTTTTATATACGTTCTCTTGTCAAATTAGCAACAAACCTCAAGGGATAGCAAGGATTAGTCAACGATTGATATGGAAAATAATAATAAGGGAAGTGGTTGATTAATTTGGGAATAATAGGTAACCTTCAATTTGATTGGATAATCAATTTATTAAGAGGGAAGGAGAAGAAAAATCCGCAAAAAAGCAAATTATTTTTAGTGTTATCTCTCCATAGATCTGGGTCAAGTGCAACAGCTGGGGTGTTACACCATTTAGGCGTCCATATGGGGGACAACTTATTGGATGCAGATTATTCAAATCCAAAAGGACATTTTGAAAATCTTGACTTTCTAAAAATAAATGAAAAAATCCTTGCCTCTGTAGGTGCAAAATGGTCTGCACCACCTTTAAGAGAAACAATTATCTCTTCTAACTTTTCTAAATGTGAAATCAGGTCGTTCTTACTTAATCAAAAAAAACCTATTTGGGGATTAAAGGATCCCAGAACCGTCTTAACATTTGATATTTGGAAATCACATTTAGAAGATATTGCCGATGTTACTTACGTGTTTGTTTGGCGTTCCTTAGAAGAGTCAGCTCAATCGCTTGCTAACAGGCATAAATACGATTTGATAGCTGCAAGAGAGATTTTAGCTGCTTACTTTGAAAACCTAATGTACTTTCGAGAAAAGCTTGAAAAGGAAAATAGAGACATTATTGACGTTCAGTTTAATAATCTTTTGGATAGACCAGAAGATTTTATTAAAGAAATTAATCTTAGAATAAATCAACCGTCTGATCATAATCTTGATGTAATTAAGAAGTTTTTAGATAAACGATTAAAACATTTTTAAAATATTATAAATGAATTGTGTTAGTCAATTTTAAATAAACATACCTATACTAACAAAGGATTAATAGGGTAAAAACCAACCAACTAATAATGGTTGAGTGAGACTAGGGACCGTTCCCTCTGGAGGTTCAATAATGAGTGAAGATATTTTACAGGATGACTTCTCTAAACAATCTATTCCTCATTTTTTGATTATTGGTGCCCAAAAATGTGGGACCACTTCTCTTTATAACTATTTAATTCAACATCCTCAAATAATTCCTGCTTTAAGTAAAGAGGTACATTTTTTTGATATCTACTTTGAAAAAGGTATGGATTGGTATCGCAATCAATTTCCCTCGTTAGAATCTAAAAGATGGATTACAGGGGAAGCTAGTCCATACTATTTATTTCATCCACATGCACCTAAAAGAATCCATCAATTCATTCCGAAAATAAAATTGATCGTTTTATTAAGAAATCCTGTTGATAGAGCATATTCCCATTATCATCATCAAGTCCGGATGGGAACAGAACCGTTATCTTTTAATGAAGCCATAAAAAAGGAAGAGTCAAGATTAAAACCGGAACGAATAGAAATTTTGAAAAATGAAAATTATCACAGTCCAATCTATCAGAATTGTTCTTATTTGGCGAGGGGGCGCTATGTGGAGCAATTAAAGAATTGGATGAATTTTTTTTCAATGGAACAATTCTTGATAATAAGAAGCGAGGACTTCTATTCAAATCCGACATTAATCTTTCATCGTGTTTTGGATTTTTTAGGCGTACAAATGCTTGAGCTCAAACAGTATACAAAACATAACTTTGGTGATTATCCAAAGCTAAATTCTCAATTTAGAAATGAACTTTTGACTTATTTTGAGCCTTATAATCGAGAGCTTTATGATTATTTAGGTGTTGATTTTGGTTGGGACAAATAAAACGCTTAACAAGATAAACTGTTAAGCGTTTTACGAAAATGGTATATTTTAGGCTTTTTGAATCTGTTTTTTCTCTCATTTATCTATCTATCATCATGTGTGAATTAATGGTAAATATGTTCCGAAAAGCTAAGTTCTATATAACAGGACGTGAATTAGGTTCCCAAATAAATAAATCACCATATTTAAATGTAGCGTTATTATCGACACTTCCAGTAATAGTAATCCCAGAAATATAAGGCACAATATTTAGATCGTTTGATCGTACAAGAACTTCGTACCGATCAGGAAAGAGAGCAGGAGTAATTTCTCGAAAATCCCCACTGCTTGGGGGAATTGTGAAAGTTTCATCAAATACAGTAGTCTTAGGTGATGTTGATGTGTCAAATAACAAAACTTGAACTGTTTGTGTATCTGGGGTTTTATTCATTAGATCAACTCGAACAGAACTAAGATTTAGTAATGTGCCACTTATTTGGCCTGTAGAGTATGCAAACATAAATCATAACCTCCCTTTTCTTATAATGTAATAACAATATATTAAAGTTTGCTTCTTTTCTCTTGTGTATGTATCTAGCAAAAAAAAATTTTAATAGTTTTTTGTATCTTAGCACATATGGAGACTTATTAGATCTAAAGTTTGGACGGGTATGTGGCCTTCTAAAGTGTCTTACCTTAGTAAATAAACCAGCATTTCTTATACAACAATGTGTAAAATGATAGGGTAAGAAAAAAGTTTCATCAGTGCAAAAATAGTATAAGCTAAAATAAGAGTCATAATCTCTTAACTAAACTAGTATGCTATACTACATAATGAATAAAAGGATAGGAGTTTAAAAGATGAATAAACCTGTATTACCTTTATTTCGAGAGGTTTTTGCTCTAGGGTTAATAGGATTGTTTTTTTATTTATTTTTGTTTGTAGATTTCCAGGACATATCTTTCAATGTACCTTCTGAATTATTGACAGTGAATACAATGTTTTTAAGCATATTATTAGAGGCAATTCCATTTATCTTATTAGGTGTGTTTATTTCAGCCTTGATTCAAACCTTTGTGTCAGAAGATTTTATTAAACGTGTGTTACCAAAGAATGCTATTGTCGCCCTTTTACCTGCAGCTTTATTGGGTGCTATTTTTCCGATTTGTGAATGTGCAATTGTACCCATAGTGAGACGCTTAATGAAAAAAGGGATGCCACTACATCTTGGCGTTGTCTTCTTGGTTGGAGCTCCTATATTAAACCCTGTCGTATTTGCTTCTACTTTTTATGCATTTGGGGCAGAAAAGCATATTGCCTATGCAAGAATGGGACTAGCATTTGTTCTTTCCATTGTGATCGGGTTTATTATTTATCTTATCTTTAAAAATAAAGACCAATTGAAGATAAAACAAGAGATTATAGTAGGTCATTCTCATGGAAGTGAGAGTGTTGGAAAGTTAAAATCAACATTATTTCATGCCAGTGATGAGTTTTTTGAAATGGGCAAGTTTTTAATATTAGGAGCTTTTATTGCTAGTCTTTTTCAAACATTTCTTGACCGTACCCTTTTAACAGAGATTGGTTCAAATGAGATCCTTTCTCCTGCAATTATGATGGCATTTGGATACATACTCTCTTTATGCTCTGAAGCTGATGCTTTTGTAGCAGCTTCCTTTAGTGGTTCGTTTACAACAGGATCACTTTTAGCATTTTTAGTGTATGGGCCGATGCTTGATTTAAAGAATACTATTATGTTGTTTGCGTTTTTTAAAGCAAGGTTTGTCGCTACATTTATCGTAATCGTAACAATTGTTGTTTATCTATCGATATTAGTTTATCAGCAGTTTTTCCTGTAGAAGGGTGGGGGAAGAAATGGAAAAGCATAACGATCAGAATCGTTTTCATCTTTATTTACGCGGGATTATTTTAGTCGGGTTTACATTGTTAATGTTGAAGCTTGTTTTGACAGGAAACATGACCAACTTTATTGCTCCGAAAATGCTGCCCTTCATCTATTTTGCGATGGTTGTTTTCTTATTGCTAGGGGTCATGCAAATCTGGAGAAGTGGATCGAAGAAAGAAGCAGAACTTTCTTGTAATTGTGGGGTCGATCATTCATCATCACAATTTCCGTTTCGCTCGTTTTTCGTTTATTTAGTATTTATTATACCGATAATCACTGGTTTTTTGTTCCCAGAGGTTGTATTAGATAGCTCTGTTGCGGCAAAACGTGGGTTTAAATCAATGACTGCAGACGAAGAGCAGTCTATAGAGAAGAAGGGTGGATCAACTGAAAAAGCTGAAGCCTATTTAAATGATCCAGAAGCATATATGGAAGAATTAGACGAGCGGGTCGGTGACAAGGTTGCAAACTCTTCAAATCTTCCTGATGTACCTCTTGAACACCCTGAAGGATTTGAGCTACAAGCACCACCTGAGGATTATTATCAACATTTAGAAAATGAAATGCTAAAAAAGGACACCATTACACTAACAGAAGAGAATTATATCGCAATGACATCAATTCTTGATGAAAACCCAGAAAAATTTGTTGGGAAAACAGTAGAAATCATGGGCTTTGTTTATCGAGAGGATAATTTTAAAGAAGATCAATTTGTTATCGCAAGATTTGGTCTTTCGTGTTGTGTAGCCGATGCATCAGTTTATGGTACACTAGCAACATTTCATGAAGCGAAACAATATGGTGATGATCAATGGATCAAAATAAAAGGGACATTGACCACAATCAAATATCAAGATTGGACACTCCCCTATGTTAAGGTAACGACAGTTGAAACAGTTGAGCAGCCTGATGAGCCATATGTGTATGAAAGTTATTAAAAGAAAATATAGTTTAAATGAAAAAAGCACGGGTTCCGTGCTTTTTTCTATTTATCTCATTATGTATCCTTTTCAGTAACCTTTTCGTTTGATGGTAGTTCATCAGGTTTTTTAATCGGATCAACTGTATGCTTATATTGATAAGCTTTACTAGTTGTTAAAACACTTAGTAAAAGAACAACAATGACAATAATAATACAAATGATAAAGATAGTTTTCATGTATACTCCTCCAATGTTTCTAAAAGGCTCTTTTCTATGAGATTGTTGCTTTTAAAACAAAAACTAATTCAGGTTGATTGGAACAGATTGCGAGACTCCTGCTTAGAGCAGCGGGACAGGTGAGACTCATGCAGGCGTTTACGACGAGAAGGCTCACCGCCCGCCCCGCGGAAAGCGAGCATCTCTCGCTGCAATCAACCATACCGCTTTACTTGGTTAATAGCAACAAAGTTTGGCGAGTCAGCCTTCTAAAAAGAACAATCGAACATTTTTTAGTGTTCTTTTATTTTAACATGAAGAATATCAACGATTAAGAAAAAGATAGTCAGATAAAATAAATTGTTTTGGTGAAAGCTATATAGGGTAATGAACGTACAAGATTAAAAGGAGGAGTTTTAATGTCAGAAAAATTGATAAGTACAGTAAATAAACAAGTAGCGAATTGGACAGTACTTTACGTAAAACTACATAATTACCACTGGTTTGTAAAAGGAGAAAATTTCTTTACACTTCATGAAAAGTTTGAAGAGTTTTACAATGAAGCAGCCATTCATATTGATGAATTAGCTGAAAGATTATTAGCCCTAGAAGGTGCTCCAGTTGCGACAATGAAAGAATGTCTGGAGCTTTCCTCTATAAAAGAGGCAGAGGGAAAAGAAACAGCAAAACAAATGGTTCAAAGTGTACATGATGATTTCGCCTTACTTGCCGAGGAATTAAAAGAAGGTATGGAGCTTGCTGCTGAGGTAGGCGATGAAACAACGGGAGATATGCTATTAGCCATCCATCAAGGTTTAGAGAAACATAATTGGATGCTGAAGTCATTCCTAGGAAAATAACTAAGAAAAGCGCAAGCGCCTTGAACAGACCCGACAGGCAAAAGACGCTCAGGAATAGAAGACGTTCTTTGTCTTCAATTCCTGAGTGGCTTATGACCCCGAGGGTCTAGGCGCTGGAGCTAGACACCAAAACTGAGTAGAAAAGTTATAAATTCTGATACTAAAATAAAGGTGGAATCTTCGTGATTTCACCTTTTGTGATTGGATACAGAAAGAAATCTGCAAGTTATTAATAGATAATACTTTATGAAAGTTCTTCCTCAGTCAATTCCTCAGTCATTTTATCAGTTATGTAGGGAGTGATTAAGGAATGTAAATCATGATCTGATAAATGGTTGATCCATGAAAGGATTTCCTGCTTATTTGTATTTCTAATAATTGATTGTACATATGCATTTACGTCCTCATCATCTGCTCGAAATCTACTTATTTCTGGATGTTTAAAAAAGTCATGTTTCATCTTTTTCATTAACCTCCGTTATTTACACTTTCTTATAGAAGTTCTTTTTACTTTCTGCATGAAATCATTAAACTATTCACAACTAACTAAATTTGAATAAATAAAAGACTATGAGCAAAAAATAAGCGAAGGATTATATAAGGAGTTGTAATCATGGAAAATTCAAAGAAACCATATTATATTACAGTTGCCAATGGAGAGATTTCTCAATTTAGTACGGTATCTCCTTGGGATTTTAAAATTGAAGCAACTGACGATGAGATCATTAAACTACGTCAATATTTCGATCAGGTTTATTCTTCAGATATAAAAGGTTTTTATCGTGCTCATACACCATATGTTCAATATCATTATGATCGTGAAAATGATGCGATTGATGATGCAAATAAGCTTATTTATAAAATGATTTATGAGCTTGGTGATGAGGAGGCGAAAGAGCATATTCGTACACAAGGACTCATTTCAAGAATAGAAGAACGAGAATAAACCTTATACAGAGATAAAACATTGTGATAAGATTTGAATAGATTAGGAAAAAATTGAGGGATATATTATGTATCGGTTTATCGATTATTATCACAATGAAGTACAATTATCATTTGAAGACCATCCTTTTGCAGCTAACCCTAAGCATGTCTGGGTTGTTTGTCGGTATGAAGATCAATGGTTATTAACAAAGCATTCAGACCGAGGATTTGAGTTTCCAGGGGGAAAGGTCGAATTAAACGAAACAGCAAATGAAGCTGCTATTAGAGAAGTAAAAGAAGAAACTGGCGGCATTGTTAAAACCATTGAATATATAGGTCAATACAAGGTTATGGGAAAAGAAAAGATTATTGTGAAAAATATTTATTATGCAACGATAAGTGAGCTTATAGAACAGGAAGGTTATTTTGAGACCTACGGTCCTGTTCTTATGAAAGAAATTCCAGAAGGTGTACAAAAGGACAGAAGGTATAGCTTCATAATGAAGGATGAAGTATTGAAAAGAAGTCTTAAAGAAGTTAAGAAGAGATTTAAAATGTGAAAATAAGGCTCTTTTTTCTGAGGTTGTTGCTTTTAAAACGAAAACTATTTATGTTGAGTGGAACGGATTGCTAGACTCCTGCGGGAGTAGCGGGACAGGTGAGACTCATGCAGGCGTTTACGCCGAGGAGGATCATCGCCCGCCCCGCGGAAAGCGAGCATCTCTCGCTGCAATCAACCAAACCGCACAACTTGGTAAATAGCAACAAAGTTTGAGAAAATAACCAAAAATAAAAATAAGGACTGACCTACGACTGACCCTCAAATTGAAATTGAGGGACTGCCCTAAGTCAGCCTTTTTTTTCGGTCTTAACAAAGTGTCTTTCTAAAAGCTCTACACCTTGGTACATAATCGTTGCAAAAAACGCAATGATGAGAAGACTTAAAAGGACTAACGTAAAATTAAATACTTGAAAGCCATATATAATCATATAGCCAAGTCCTTTTGCAGAAACAAGAAATTCTCCAACAATGACCCCTACCCACGACAATCCAACATTCACTTTTAAGGTTGATACTATTGTTGGAAATGATGCTGGAAGTACTGCCTCTTTAAAAAGCTGCATTTTAGATGCGTCAAAAGTTTTGAGTACCTTTAAATAATTAGAATCAACCTCTTTAAACGATGTGAACACAACAATTGTTGTAATTATAACGGATATAATTGTACCCATTGCGATAATGGATATAAACCCTGGTCCTAAAGCAACAATCAAAATAGGACCAAGTGCTACCTTTGGCATTGCATTTAGAATAACGAGATAAGGATCTAAAATTTTTGAAAGCCGAGCAGACCACCATAACAATGTAGCAAGTAATGCACCAAGTAATGTGCCCAATATAAAACCTAAAACTGTTTCAAATAGAGTGATTCCTAAATGTGAGAGAAGGGTACCGTCATTTAGTTTTGTCACAAATAGATTCCATATCTTAGAGGGTGAACTAAACAATAACGGATCAATCCATTCTCTACGACCCGCAATTTCCCATAAGCCAAAGAAACAGACAAAAATGAGGATTTGATAAAATCGTATCCATTTCTTTTCTTTTTCAAGACCACGTTTGTAATTTTTGTGAAGGAAATCAATGGTTTCATTCGGTTTCAAACTGATCCAACTCCTTCCATATTTGTTGAAATAGACATGAAAACGAAGGGTGTTGTCTAGCATAAAACGGTGCTAGTTCTCTCAGTTCCTTTGGTATCAAATATGTCCGGTTGATCCTTCCTGGCTTAGCGGAGAATACATAAATACGATCACTCATCGCAATTGCTTCGCCAATGTCATGTGTGACGAGGAGTGCTGTTTTCTTATAATCTTTTAACGTTTGTACAACCAAATCCTCAAGTCTTAGCTTTGTTTGATAATCCAATGCTGAAAAGGGCTCATCAAGTAAAAGTATTTTTGGATTTGTTGCTAATGTTCGAACTAGTGCTGCTCTTTGCCTCATACCGCCTGATAATTGACTGGGATATTGATTTTCAACATTTTCAAGACCCATCTCTTTTAAAAGAGCTAACGTTTTTTGTTTATTTTCAGTTGTTTTTTGTCCAATTATTTTTAGCCCTAAAGTGACATTTTCTTCGATTGTTTTCCAAGGGAAAAGATAATCCTGCTGCAGCATATAGCCAATAATTGAATCAGGTTTTGTAATGATTTTATTAGCGATAGTTACTGTACCTTCCACTGGCTTAATAAGACCAGCAATGATTGATAAAAGAGTTGTTTTTCCACAGCCACTAGGGCCAAGAAAGGAGACAAACTCCCCTTCCTCTACATTTAGTTTTACATCTTCAAGGGCAACAGTTGCTGAATCCCTTGAAAAATAAACATGATGAACATGTTCTACTGATAAGAATGACATGAAATAATCCTCCTTATTTTTCTACCACTTCTTCTGCATATGTGGTATTCACTAGTGTGTCATGGTCAATTCGTGTTGGTAGCTCTCCAGCCTCATCCATAATATTTTGTAGATTATCCCATTCGTTTACATCTAGGATAGGATCTGTTGCAAAGGAGCCTTGTTCCTTGTAACGTTCCACAACCGTTTCAATGAGCTCAAGCTCTGTATCCTCAAATTGCGGGGCAATTGATTTAGCAATCTCTGCTGAACTTTTTTCTTGTACCCATTGCTGTGCTTTATATATTGCTGCTGTAAATTTTCTAGCTGAACTTTCATTTTCTTTTAAAAAGCTCTCCTTGCTCATAAATGTTGTATAAGGAACTTTACCGGACTCTGTTCCAAAGGAAGCAACAATATGACCAGTGCCTTCTTTTTCAAAGATACTAGCTGTTGGTTCAAATAATTGAACAAAATCACCAGTACCTGAAGCAAATGCACTTGGGATGTTGGCAAAATCAATATTTTGAATAAGCTCTAGATCAGTTTTTGGATCAATATCATGTTGTTTTAAGACAAATTCACCAACCATTTGTGGCATTCCACCTTTTCTTTGTCCTAAAAACGTACTATCTTTTAATTGACCCCATTCAAAATTGTCTATTTTTTCACGACTTACAAGGAAGGTGCCATCTGTTTGTGTAAGTTGAGCAAAATTTATTACAGAATCACTTGACCCTTGTGCATGAACGTAAATCGATGTTTCAGAACCAACTAATGCAATATCTGCTCCATCCGAGAGAAGGGCAGTCATCGTTTTATCTCCACCCCATGTTGTCGTTAATTCGACATCAAGGCCTTCCTCTTCGAAAAATCCTTCTGCCATCGCGACATATAAAGGCGCATAAAAAATGGAATGTGTAACTTCAGCAAGTTTAATTTTTTCAGTCTTTTGTTGATTACATGCTGAAAGTGGTAAAACAATAATAAGCGGAAGAATAACTAATAGCAGCCATTTTTTCATGTTGTAAACCTCCTAGATGCACAGCATCTTAAAATTTTTACTTTCACCGGAACTTAATTAAAAAATAGACGATAGTTGCAGAAAAACTAGAGCTTAAGCTAGTAGGAGATCTAAGCTTTTCTATACATGATGAAAATACTCTAGTCTTTGTTTGAGTATAATTAGTGAAAGTGATGAACTTAGGATAATTTATGAATTTCAAGAAAATGTGTGAATGCCCAAAATTCTTATAGTAAGGTTCTTTTCTAAGAGATCGTTGCTTTTAAAACGAAAACTATTTAAGGTTGATTGGAGCGGATTGCGAGACTCCTGCGGGAGCAGCGGGACAAGTGGGACTCATGCAGCGTTGCTCACCGCCCGCCCCGCGGAAAGCGAGCATCTCTCGCTGCAATCAACCACACCGCACTACTTGGTAAATTGCAACAAGTTTGCGAAAACAGCCTTTAGTAACGTTAAGAAATAGGGTATGTTATTAAATATCGATGAATTTGCGACAGAAAGAGTGAACAGTAGATGAATGGCGAAATACTTAGTAAGGTAAAATATCCATCTCCAAATCCAAGCATTCGACTTTGGATGGTGACCTATCTTTCAAATCATTTAAAAGTAAAAGGACTTTTGGCAGAGCCGACTACCCCTGGGTGCTATGATGGATTATTATATCTGCGAGGTGGGATTAAAAATGTTGGTACGGTAAGGGTAGGACGAATAATTCAGTTCGCCTCAGAAGGCTTTATCGTCATGGCACCATTTTATAGAGGTAATCAAGGTGGTGAAGGAAATGAAGACTTTGCTGGAGATGATCGTTATGATGCCATCTCAGCAATCGAACTTTTAAAAAGTCATCCAAATGTGCATTCCCATCGTATCCATGTTTTTGGATTTTCAAGAGGTGGTGTGATGGCATTATTAACTGGTATTTTAGCTGAAAATGTACGTTCTGTTGTAACATGGGGTGGAGTCTCTGATATGTTTTTAACATATATTGAGCGTGAGGATTTACGTCGAATGATGAAAAGAGTTATTGGAGGTACACCAACAAAATTTCCGAATCGATATTTGTGGAGAACACCTTTGTACGAATTAGAAAAAATGAATCCACCTGTATTAATTATACACGGAGTTAAGGATAAAAATGTCTCTGTTGAGCATGCATACAGGCTTGAAAAAAGATTGAAGGAATTAAATAAACAAGTTGAAAGCTGGTATTTTAAAGAATTCACTCATTATTTTCCTCCTAAAATAAACCGTGAAACACTATATAGACTATGTTCGTGGATGAAAAAACAATAAATTAGTTTTTCTTGTCTGGACAAGGTGGTAAAATAAAATAAAATGAAATGTGACAATAAGGAGGTTTTCTTTTGGGAATGCCTGTTGAATTCAATACAATGATTGTAACAAAAGGAAAAGAACAACGTATGGAAGAAAATATTTTTCTTTTAACGAAAGAAGGATATAGAATATATCCGATTGATATTCCGATAGAGGTTAGAAAAACGAAGGATGGAGAAATTGCTGGAGAGGCTATTGTAGAAAAACTTCAGCTTCATGAAAATAAAACAGTTGTAACATATCGGTTGGTCGCCCTAAATTCAACGAATTAATTAGACAAAAGACAAACCAGGTGAAAATGGATTAGCTTTTCACCTGGTTTATTTGTATTTAAATTGATGCAGAAGTGGAGTTTGAAAAAGTTATTACAATATCATAATTTTTAGTTTTTAATATCTCTTTTAATAAAAGGGGGCTGACTCATTAGCTTTTGAGTCAGCCTCCATTTCTTTTATCCTATAGGTCCACCAAATTGTTGGATTTCAGGAGAGACATGTGCAAATTTTTCAAAGTTTTTCTTAAACTGTGCAGCTAGCTCTTTTGCTTTCTTTTCATAAGCTTCCTTAGAGCTCCAAGTAAGATGCGGCTGCAACTTATCATCAGGAACACCTGGAACGTGTATCGGAATGTTGAGGCCGAATACTTCATCGGTTACTGTCTCAATATGATCAAGATCCCCTTCAATGGCAGCTTGAACCATTGCTCTTGTATATTGTAACTTTATCCGATTTCCTACCCCATATTCACCGCCGGTCCAGCCAGTATTGACTAAAAATACTTGAACTTCATGTTCATCAATTTTTTGTCCGAGCATGTTGGCATAGCGAGTGGCTTGTAATGGTAAGAATGGTGAACCGAAGCAAGTTGAAAAGGTTGCCTCAGGAGCGGTAATTCCTCGCTCAGTTCCTGCTAGCTTACTAGTATAACCGCTCAAAAAATGGTACATTGCTTGTTCTCTCGTTAACTTACTAATCGGAGGAAGAACCCCAAATGCATCTGCAGTTAAAAATACAATTGCTTGTGGATGTCCTGCTATACTTGGTGTAATAACCTTATCGATAGCATCTAACGAATATGCAGCCCTTGTATTCTCAGTGAAAAAGGAATTATCATAATCAGCTTCACGAGTTTCATTATCAACAACAACGTTTTCTAAAACAGCACCATAGCGAATGGCATTGAAAATTTGGGGCTCTTTTTCTTCCGTTAAATTAATACATTTTGCATAGCAACCGCCTTCAATATTAAAGATGCCTGAAGTAGACCAGCCATGCTCATCGTCACCGATTAAGCGTCTGTTAGGATCAGCAGACAAGGTTGTTTTTCCAGTTCCAGATAAACCGAAAAATAGAGCAACATCACCTTCAAAACCAACATTTGCTGAACAATGCATTGAAAGAATATTGTTTTCTGGTAACAAAAAGTTCATAACTGAAAAGACAGATTTTTTCATTTCACCAGCGTATTCAGTCCCACCGATTAAAATTGTTCTCTTTTCAAATGAAATAATAATAAATGTTTCAGAATTTGTACCATCAACAGCAGGATCCGCCTTAAAATGTGGTGCACAAAGAATAGTAAAAGGCTTCTCATTTGTAATCGCTTTTTCATTGTCTTTAATAAAAAGCTGCTGTGCGAATAAATTATGCCAAGCATATTCATTTATGACTTGAAGAGGCAATTGATAGCGTTTATCTGCACCGGCAAAACCATTGAAAATGTATAGTTCTTCTCTTTCCTTTAAATAGTTGATCATTTTACTATAAAGCTTATCAAAGTCAGCCTCTAAAATAGGTTGATTAACAATTCCCCAATCAATTTTATTTTCGATAGAACTTTCTTTCACGATAAATTTGTCTTTTGGAGACCTGCCAGTATATGCTCCAGTAGTTGCTCGTATTGCACCAGTTGAGGTTAAAATTCCCTCCTTGCGTTTAAGTACTTTTTCCACAAGTTGAGCAACTGATAAATTATGTCTTGCATTATCCCCTTTAAGCAACTGTGCTAATTCATTTGTCATCTCCGCAATATTCATCCCAATTACCATCCTTTTCGCAAAAATTAACGTATAAAGATATATTACAATATTCTGACTTAGTTTTAAATAGTATAACACATTATATTTAATTGAACATACTAATCGTGTGTGTTTTTTTTTTAAAAGTTTAGAATGTAATTTCATACTTCAAAAGAAGTTTAATAATATGTTTAAAAAATGGGTAAGACTAATGAATAGATTAATCATGAAATTTAATAGGGAATAATCTCTGATAACTTGTTGATTTTTTGTTGACACCATTACCCTAGTGCGCTATGATATGTCCTTGAACGGATTCTCTTATCCCGAGCTGGTGGAGGGACAGGCCCTATGAAACCCAGCAACCTGCTATCAAAGGAAAGCGGCGATTACGCCCCTAATTATAGAGATACTATTATTTAGCAGTTTTTTGCCCTATCAAAGAGTAGCACGTTATGAAGCAGAACGCATTTTGCTTCATCTTGTGTTTTCTAAAGAAGAAGACATGTGAAACATGGTTAAGGCAAAAAATATCTATAGGTGGTTCTTATGTTAGAGGTGCAAACTCCCAATGACATTTTCCGACGCAAAGGTGCTAACCTGATGCAAGGCGAAAGCCCTTGATCGATAAGAGCGAAAGGCTATGAACGATAACAAACCTTTCCTCATTTAGGGAAAGGTTTTTTTGATAACAGAAAATAAGTGTATCTTCTTCATTAGAGTTTTTACTAGGACAAGCATGTGGTAGAGGTACATAATAATTCTGTTCATAAAACATGCCAGCGTGATTCTTTTAGGTAAAAGGAAGAGTTCCGGATCAATTTGAACATGAGTATGAGGAGGAAACTTTAACATGACTAAAAAACGTCTATTTACTTCTGAGTCTGTAACAGAAGGCCATCCAGATAAGATTTGTGACCAAATTTCAGATTCAATCCTTGATGCAATTATTGAAAAAGATCCAAATGCACGTGTAGCGTGTGAAACGTCTGTTACGACAGGCTTAGTTTTAGTTGCTGGGGAAATTACAACAACTACATACGTTGATATCCCAAAAATTGTTCGTGAAACAATTAAAGGTATTGGCTATACACGAGCTAAATATGGTTTTGATGCAGAAACTTGTGCAGTTCTAACTTCAATTGATGAGCAATCAGCCGATATCGCTATGGGTGTTGACCAAGCACTTGAAGCTCGTGAAGGTCAAATGTCTGATGAGGAAATTGATGCAATCGGTGCAGGAGACCAAGGTCTAATGTTTGGATTTGCATGTAATGAAACAAAGGAATTAATGCCACTGCCAATTTCATTAGCTCACAAACTTTCTCGTCGTTTAACAGAAGTGCGTAAAGAAGATATTCTTCCTTACTTACGTCCTGACGGTAAAACACAAGTTACGGTGGAATATGATGAAAATAATAAACCAGTTCGTATTGATACTATCGTTATTTCTACTCAGCATCACCCAGAAATTTCATTAGAACAAATTCAGCGTAACTTAAAAGAGCATGTTATTAACCCAGTTGTGCCTGCAGAATTAATTGATGAAAATACAAAGTATTTCATTAACCCAACTGGTCGCTTCGTTATTGGAGGACCTCAAGGAGATGCTGGTTTAACTGGACGTAAAATTATCGTTGATACGTACGGTGGTTATGCACGTCACGGTGGTGGTGCATTCTCTGGTAAGGATGCTACAAAAGTTGACCGATCTGCGGCTTATGCTGCTCGTTATGTAGCGAAAAATATTGTAGCTTCTGGATTAGCTGATAAATGTGAAGTTCAATTAGCATATGCAATTGGTGTTGCTCAACCTGTATCTATTTCAGTTGATACATTCGGAACTGGAAAAGTATCGGAAGAAGTTTTAGTAGATGTTGTAAGTAACAACTTTGATCTACGTCCAGCAGGTATTATAAAAATGCTTAATCTACGCCGTCCGATATATAAGCAAACTGCTGCATATGGACACTTCGGTCGTAATGATCTAGATCTTCCATGGGAAAGAACAGACAAAGCTGAAGCGTTAAGTAAAGAAGCTCTAAATCAATAATTTATAAAAGAAGAAAAGGGTCTGATGCATATTGCATCAGACCTTTTTATATAGCAGTGTATAAGCCTTAGTAAGTGAATATTTTTTCTTCTAAATGTGAATAAATATTGAAGCATTAAAGAAAACGTATCAAATAATGTTAGTCATGATATATCATAGTATGAGTGACGATTTGGAGGTTATACAATATGAAAAATGGAATAATCACTTGCTCCTTCATTTTCCTTTCTTTTGTTTTGAGTGGATGTCAAGAATCAGAAAATCATCAAGAACATCAAGTTGCTTCTGAAGAGGAAGTAAAAGCACCAAAGGTTGAAATTATTGCTAATAAACATGTTAATAAAAATGAAGAAGTACCAATTGCTGCAAAAGTATATTATGGAGAAGACCTAGTGGATAATGCAGAGGTAACGTTTGAGATAAAACTAGATGATGTTTCAGAAAAAATTGAAGCAAAACTAATTGAAACAGGTACATATGGAATTAATTATCAATTTAAGGAAGATGGGACATACAAAATAACCGCACATACAAATGTAGAAAGTTATCATACGATGCCAACATTAGAAATTCAGGTAGGAGAAGGCTCAGCAGCAACGATTACTGATAAGAATGATGAAAAAGAAAGTGAGAATGAGCACCAGCATCATGAACAGACAGAAGCGGGGCACCAACATAGTAGTGTAACGATCACTGTAGATGATTTAACGGGTTTTAAGGTAAATGTCGAGGAGCAGTTATCAACAACAATTCAAGATGGGGATCAACCATTTTCTGATGCCACGGTGAGATTTGAAATTTGGAGGGATGGAGAAGAAGAACATAAGTATATTGATGCAGAAGAAGCATCGACTAAAGGTATGTACACATCTTCCTATCAATTTGAAAAAGATGGTATGTATAAGATAGTCGTTCATGTTGAAAAAGGAGAGGTTCATGACCATATTGAGACTTCGGTTGAGGTTCAATAAGAGGTAGGCTGGTCGCATGATAAAGGTCCATTCACTTGACCTCTAACGAATCATGAAACACATAGGACATGCATAAAAATGAAATTAGTTAATAAATTTGAAAGAAGGCGTTTGCTTAATTGCATGCCTTCTTTTTTTGTGGTTAACTAAACACGGAAAATTGTCAGGATTTACAATTTCTTCACTCGATATCAACTAAAATAATGATAAAATAGTTCATATTAGCAAAATTTTGAACTATTTTTAGGGAGGAAAACAAAAGTGAACACACAGTTTAATAAACCGAAAGGATTCGGAGAAATTCTGGATCATACATTTCGATTAAGTAAAAATCGCTTTTCTGACTTTTTTATGATTTTACTCCTCTTAATTGGACCTATTTATGTATTAGAAGCAATTATTCTAATGGTTGCAGGAACAAGCTTTTTTAGGGAAGGTGGTACGGGAAGTGTTTGGTATGAACGAATGATTTCACGTCTTGATGAAACAGCATACACAAGTTCAAGTAGCTTGGGAGCTGATATCGGGTTCATTGTTATAGCACTTGTTGGTTTCATTTTATTTCCAGTAGCTCAGGCAGCTATTTTATTTGCTGTAAATCATATTAGAAAAAATGAAGAATATACAGTTGGTTCTGTCATTAAAAAAGCATTTACACGTTTTTGGCCGATCCTAGGCAGTAGTATTCTATTTGGACTTATTGTATTTGGATTAGTAATTGTTCCAATAATTGTTGTCAGTCTGGCTGGCTTCATAGGAGCAACAACCAATCCTGTAGTAGGTATTTTATTAGCTATTTTACTATTTCTCGGATTTGCTGTTGGAGTTGCCTATTTATTAACCCGTTGGAGCTTCTATTTTTGTTCAGTTGTCCTTCAAGAAGGTACTCCCGGTTTTTCGAGAAGTTGGCGATTAACAAGTAAGCGTACATGGGTTTTACTAGGCCTCTACATTATTTTTTCACTCATTATTAGTAGTATTAGTGCTGCCGTAGAACTTTCATTTGGAGCATTTCTAGGATATAGCGTGTTATTAACAATGATTGTGAATGTTGTAAGCTTATTTACAACGATGATTTTCTCTGTAGGTTATGCTGTTATGTATTTTGATTTAAAAATAAGACATGATGCTGACGATTTAAAAGAAATGATAGAGGATTATAAAGAGATATAGGTAGTTTACAACCTTTGTAGATTACTTTTTAGAACCATTATCTATTGAAATTTTATCTTAAACGATACAAGGAATATATTTGACTTCGCACACGACAATAGTTCATATCTATGACTCTTCACTAGAAGTTCGTGCGAAATAGGAGGAGTTGTATGCTTAATGAGGAGAAAGCAAGAGAAGACCTCCAAGAGATTTTAAAGGGCAGAGAGTATCAGATTTATCAAAACGATTCTGCAGGACTACTCGAGACTTGGTGGAATCAAGTGAAAGAATGGTTTGCAGATCTGTTAGCGGATATGTTTCCTTCTCTAGAACCATCAAAGAATTTTGCAGGAACAACTTTAACAATCATCATCATCATTTTTAGTATTCTTTTGCTTCTATTAATATTTATACTTGTTCGAAATGGAAAACGACGGAAAACACTTCGTCAAAACAAGCCGCTTCAAACAATAAATGAAATGCATTGGTCATATCATAAACACTTAGCTGAAGCAAATAAGCTTGAAGCATTAAATGATTATACAACTTCAACACGTCATATGTTTTTAGCGCTGCTCCTTTATTTTCATGAAAAGGAATTGTTAAAAGCAAGAATTTGGAAAACAAATTGGGAGTATTACGATGAACTTAAAAAAGTAAATCAACAATGGGCAAGTCAGTTTTATCATCTAGCGCTTATTTTTGATGAAGTAACGTACGGGAAGCGCGTCATCTCTAAAGATGAGTATATTCAGTTCAAAAATGAAGCAATGAAGTGGTTAATTGAGGATGAAGAACTAAGGAAAGATAACCGCAAATGATAGGGAGAAAGGAGGGGGAAATGAATTTTGCAAAATTCAACATCAACTCGAAGGAAGTGGATATGGCTTCCGATTCTTGTTCTCATCTTAATGTTAAGTAGTTATTATATTGTAACGGGTGAACCAAAGAATTACCCACAATATGATACACAATCTCCATCTCCTACTGGGATAAAAGCTTTTTATACATATGTAGAAAATGAAATGGATTTAGTTAACAGATGGTCACATCCACCTAATCTATTACCAAAAGCTGATGAAAGTCAATTATTAGTAATGATTGAGCCTGCCATCATACCTAATTCTGAAGAGATGGAAGCTTATGAACAATTTATGGAAGCAGGAAACACGATTCTATTATTAAAGGTAAACCCTAAAGGGATGTTTGACCAAAGAATTATCTTTACTGAAGATGGAGTGACATCATTACATAACATAACCGATCAAAATGAGCATATCTACAATGCGGTAATAGAATCTCCCGTGATTCTAGAAGCAGATGAGCATGATGATATTTTATTACAAAGTGAAAACAAAGGTACTATTGCATTAAAACGAGCCTATGGAGACGGCCAATTAATTGTTGCAAATTCTCCTAAATGGATAACAAATGGAAACATTTTAAAAGATGATCATCTCCCGCTCCTACTTACTCTTTTTAATGAAGTTAATTCTCAAACAGTACTATTTGATGAATACTTACATGGTAAGCAAGATGCTTCATCAATTCTGAACGTGTATCCAAGATGGTTTATTCTTTTCCTATTTCAAGGGATCATCCTTACTTGTTTATTCCTTTGGTATCAAGGAAAACGCTTTGGACCTCTGCTTGTACCAAGAGAAGAAACAGTCCGTTATAGTGATGAAAGAATAAAGGCATTGGCTGCTTGGTATATGAGAGGATATCATTATAAAGATTCACTCCATATACAAGCAGATTATGTAAAACTACTTTTGCAGGAACGCTGGGGCATTCCATATAGTAAGGAATGGGAAGATATAGACATATACCTCGAAAAAAGATTGAATAAAATTCCTGAATTGGAAGTTAATTCTTTCGTAGTAGAGTTAACAAAGGTGTTAATGAAAGAAAAAGTAACCAAGCAGGATTACTTAGTATGGTCGAAAAAGCTAGATCAATTAAGGAAAGAGGTGGAGGATAATGAACACACAATTGGCATCCCTACTAGAGAGTTATGAACAAAGAATAATCGGACAAAGTATAAATCTTAAACTATTGTTATCTTCGATTTTAGCAGGGGGACATGTTTTGCTAGAAGGTGTTCCAGGAACAGGTAAAACACAAATGGTTAAAACGCTTGCTAGTCTTTTAGGTGGGACATTTACACGTATTCAGTTTACACCTGATTTACTTCCAAGTGATATTACAGGTAGCACCATTTATAATATGAAGGATAGTACATTTCAAACCTTAAAGGGCCCGATTTTTACAAATATATTATTAGCAGATGAAATTAACCGTACACCAGCAAAAACACAGGCTGCACTCCTTGAAGCAATGGAAGAAAAGCAAGTAACGATTCAGGGTGAAACCTATCAATTGTCAGATGTATTTTTTGTTGTAGCTACCCAAAATCCAATTGAGTTTGAAGGGACCTATCCATTACCTGAGGCACAACAGGATCGTTTTTTATTTAAGCTTCACATTGACTTCCCCTCGTTTGATGAAGAAAAAAGTGTGCTAAAACATGTTCTTGAAGATAGCTTTGGTGCAAATCAGGTGGGGCAAGTGTTAGACATTGAAACATTTTTAGCGATAAAAAAGGAAATTGAACAGGTAACGATCAGTGATAGTGTACTAGACTATCTGATGCAGCTCGTTCGAAAGACAAGGGAATCTGATTCAATACGTTTTGGTGCAAGTACTAGGGCGGGAATATCGATTGGGAAAGCTGGGAAGGCCTGGGCTTATTTATCTGGTCGAGATTATGTCACACCTGATGATATTAAGATGGTTGCTAAACCTGGATTAAGGCATCGAATTCAATTATCCCCACATATAGAATTGGAGGGAGCAACCGTTGACCAAATCATTGAAGAGCTTGTGGGGGCGATTCCTGTTCCAAGATAGGGGGATCTTACCTACAAAGCGATTACAATTCATTTTCCTAATTCTGACGCTCGGATTGTTGATCGGAACTACTTGGGAGATTTCATGGACAGTAGTCATTCTGCTCAATCTCATTGTCTTTTTCATAAGTTTACTAGACTTACTGCTTTCACCGAAAAAAAATCAACTGATTATTAAACGTTCGATCCCTACTGAAATAGAGAGAGGACTTTCAAATGAAGTTCAAATTAAAATAACGAACAATTCTCCATATCAAATGAACTTTCGGCTTGTAGACGGAATTCCTCAATCCTTTCAAAAGGCGTTTCCTATACATGGAACGGTTTATAAAGAAACAATATCGGTTGTGACATATGAGACCATTGCCCAAATTAGAGGGAAATATGACATCTACAAACTTTATTTTCGGTATAAGAGTCTCTTAGGTTTGTGGGAAAAGCAAACGACTTTAGTCTTAAATGATACAGTAAAAGTGATTCCTGATTTAACAGAAACAAGGAACTATTTAGAAAATGCACAGCAATTTTTATTATATGAAGGAATGAAAATTCGAAAACATCAAAGTGGTTCCGGAGAATTTACGAAGATTAGAAGTTTTGCTATCGGTGATGATCCGAGAAAAATTAACTGGCGTCAAACAGCTAAGCTACAAGAGGTCATGGCTAATGAATATGAACCAGAACATGGAAAATATATGACCGTATTAATTGATTGTGGGAGAATGATGGGCGCGGAGCTCTCAAAGGGTAACAGATTAGAAAGGGTGTTAGAAGCAGCTTTAACGGTAACAGCAGCAGCATTAAAAAAAGGTGATTATGTTTCCGTTCTAGCCTTTTCAAAGAATGTAAAAGTCTATGTTCCACCAGGTAAGGGAATGGCCCATTTACAAACAGTTTTGCAGGCTATCTATCATTTGGAGGTAGATGCAGCAGAGTCTAATTATGCAGCTGTTCTAACTTATTTACAAACAGTTCAAAAGAAACGGAGCCTTATTTTATTATTTAGTGATGTTCAAACCTTTCTTCATGAAGAGAGTGCACTAACCTATTTGAAAAGACTCAGACAGCGGCATCTATTTTTAATGATCGGGATTGAGGACAAGATGCTGTTATATAAAATAAGAGAGAAGCCAGTAACAGTACAAAATGCGATGATGAAAAGTATTGCCCAGCAGCATATGCTTCTAAAAAAACGTGAAAAAATCAAGTGGGAGGCTCAGGGCCTCCAGATGATAGAGGCTCGTGAAGAAAAACTTGCGATAGCAGCAGTTTCTTATTATATTGATGTGATGAATCGTGGGCTCCTTTAAAGAGTAAGAAAAAATGCTTGCTCTATTATCCAGGAAATATTAATCAACTAATACTCATGATTTGAAGAAAGAACAGCTTCAAGTCATGAGTGTCCTAAGCTAATTGAATCTGGATAAGGATCTTGCACTTTTCATATTGTTTTGCTCTAGTACTAAAGTAGAAATGAACTTCATACGTTAATCAACATCGAACGCTCGTGCCCTTCGTGTTTCCTTCATCTCATCGTCGCTAAACGTGCATTTGCGCTTTTCTTATCAAGAAGGAGTTTTCCGATCATAATGTAAAGGAGCAATCCAATAACAGTTAAGAATGCAACGATATATTTTACTTCTAATGAAATTGCTGCAGGAGTGATAAATCCTTCAATTATACCGGCAATCACAAATAACGGTAGAGTACCAAGTAATAGTTGGACAGAACGCTTTGCTTGTTGCTTTAATTGGTAGCCTCTTGAATAAGCTCCTGGAACAAAAAGCTTATAGCCCATCAATAAACCGGCGCCACCTGCAATGAAAATTGCAGTAAGTTCAATCATGCCATGGGGAACGATATACGCCCAAAAATCATAAGCCTTTCCATGCTGCCAAAACAATGCTGCAAGCGCACCGATGATGATGCCATTATAAATTAATAAATAAACAGTTAATAATCCAAATGTAACACCACCAGCAAATGCTAAAATTGCGACTTGGATATTGTTTGTCATAATTGTAGCTGACATTAATGGAGAGTCAACGGCTTCATGACCCTTACCTAATTGCTCTGGGTCAACACCTTGAGCAATATCTGCAGGCAGGACAGAGTAAAGATGTAGTGAATCATTCAATATCGCAAAATAGCTACCTAAAGCACCAACAATAAACAAAATCATCGCTACAATGACAAACTTCCATTGTTCCAAAAGTAACCTAATGAATGTTGTACTAAAGAAGTGATGAAGTTGTTTAAAGCTTGTGATTTGATCCTTATACAAAAGATTATGTGCTTTCGAAACAAGTCCATTTAAGTATGCCGTGACATCCTCTTTTGGAAAATAAGTTTGACTGTAAGAAAGATGTTGTGCAGCTTTTTGATAGAGGCGATGAAATCGATTTATATCTTCACTAGTCATAGATCGCCGTTTTTTATGTAAGATAGTTACTAATTGTTCTAGCTGTGTCCAATCATCGCGATGTTGTTTTACAAATTGCTTTACATTCATTTTGACACCTTCTTCATCTAACCGTATTTTTAGCATGATATAAGTTCACTTTATATTATAGTAATTTTCTAGAAAAATAGAAACAACTACAGGAAAAATTAACCATGAAATGAGTGACCAAGATGGACCAAGAACAAGTGGATATTAAAACTCCTGAATTTGTATCGCTTCAATTTCAGTCAGCAGGTCTAGGAAGTAGAACGGCGGCATTTATCATTGACCAATTAATCTTAATGACAATTAATATTTTAATTATATTGGGACTATTTCTCTTTTTATATGATCTAGATCGTTTATTCTTTATGACTGAATTTATGTCATTCCCGATTGCTATCACAATTATTATCCTTTTTATTTTAAATTGGGGCTACTTTTTTGTCCTCGAATACTTCTCAGGAGGGAAAACGCTTGGTAAAAGGATAATTGGCATAAGAGTAATCCAAGAAAATGGCCACAGCATAACAATTTTATCTAGTTTTATCCGTAATTTATTAAGGATTATCGATTCTTTACCCGCAAATTACCTGATTGGTATATTGATGATTTTTTTCCATGCTAAAAATAAAAGAGTTGGTGACCTTGTTGCAGGCACAATTGTTGTCCATGAAAGAAAAGCGAAGAAAAAACGGAAGGTTTCTGCATTAGAAAGGGAAATCGAAATAAGGGGACTTACTAAAAAAGACCTTGTGGTTGAAGAATGGGCGTTTCGAGCGTTAGGTCCAAAAGAATGGAACTTAGTTAAAACGTATTGTAATCGAATTTTACAACTCCCGTTAGCGGGGAGAGAGCAACTAACTAACGAAATGGCAGACATTCTGTTCCCGAAAATTGGAATTGAAAAAGATGGAAAGACAAATGAAGAAGTAGAAAACACATTATTTATTCTCTATTTGCTTTTGCAAGAAGAATGGGAGTTTGAACTATAAACGAAACTATTTATAAGGCTAAAGGGACTATTATCGAATTTTTCTGTATTTACTAATTTTATTTTGATTTTTATGAGTGAAAAAGTTAACATTTGTACCCTCATATCCGATGTAATAGGTAAAGACATAAAACTGTGGGGGTTACAAAATGAAAAAAGAGATGAAGTTTTATGAAAAGATTTCAGTGAAGTTTCAAATTTGTCTTGCTATTTTAGTAGTAGTACTTACGAGTACGATTGGACTTCTTAGCTATATTATTGTGAAAAATACTATTGGGCAAATTCAAGAATTGCAAGATTTATTGTGGAGTTTGTTAGGTATACCAGCTGTTATTACGATCGTTTGCTTGTCAGTGTTTTACTTTTTCGTCCATAGAAAGTTAAAAGTATTAAATCAGATCCTAATTGCTTCATCTGAAATTTCAGCAGGTCGTTTTTTTGTAAACCCTTTAAAAGAAGGAAAAGATGAATTCGGTTTACTTGCAATATCATTAAATAAGATAAATGATGACTTTAGAGCTTTAGTTCACGATTTAAAAGACACAAGTCATTCCATTTCCACTTCATCTTATGAGCTCTCAGCTTTAACTGAGCAAACAACAACTACTAGTGAAGAAATAGGAAATGCCCTAAATGAGATTTCAAAAGGATCAGTATCACAGGCTTCCGATATTGAATCCACAAGCCAAAAAGCAAGTGATTTACAAGCAAATATCACCAACATGACAGAAGGAAGCAATGCTATTATCCAATTAACAGAGGGTTGTGTAAATGCTGTTCAAGCAGGTAAGGATAGTATGAATGGCTTGCAAGTATCCAACAAAGAGAACGCAAACATTTTAGATCAAATTAGTTTAGGGATAACTACCCTTTATCAAAGTGTACATCAAATTTCCGGAATTGTGACAACGATTGATAATATTTCAAAACAGACAAATCTATTGGCTTTAAATGCTAGTATTGAAGCTGCAAGAGCTGGAGAACATGGAAAAGGATTTGCGGTAGTAGCAGAAGAGGTTCGAAAGCTTGCAGAAGAAACAAATAAGGCTACATCTCAAATCCAAACAATGATTCAAAATATTGAAAAGGAAACAGAATCAACCGTCCTTGTGATGTCTCAAACAACAGAGATTTCAAGTGGCTTAAATCAAAGTGTATTAGCAACAGAAAATGAATTTAATGAAATTTCTTCATCTATCTCAAAAATTATTGAAGGAATATCAAAACTAAATAAAGAAATTGAAACTGTTTCAGATCATAGTTATATCATTTTAGATTCGATCCAAAATATATCTGCAGTTGCAGAAGAAACTGCAGCATCAACTGAAGAGATAACAGCATCTGTTGATGAACAAGTGAATGCGGTAGTGACCATTAATCATTCATCAGAAAAATTAATTGCATTAAGTGAAAACTTAAATAATTCACTTAAAAAATATATGGTAGAATAAAAATCCTAATTAAGCAGTGGGTTTCTTAACTGAAATCACATTGCTTTTTTTATTGTCTAGGAAATTATAAAATGCTAGTACTGTGGCTAAGCGCTAGGCATCCAGCTCCAGCGCCTAGCCCCTCTTGGGTCTAAGCCACTCATGAATAGAAGGTAAAAAACACCTTCAATTCATGAGCTTCTTATTTGCCCGAGGCAGTTCAAGGCGCCCTGAGCTTTTGTTCTATAATCATGCTTGAATTATTGATAGTTCCGTTAGTATTCGAATCAACAAAATTAGTTCGATGTTTATTTTTTGTCAAAGAAAAATAAAAAAGGTTTAGCTACAACTATAGCAGTTAAACCTAATGGCTACTTACTTTATGCATATCGAATATGATTATTCTCAAGGAGTGATTCTTCATATTCCTTTAATAAACCATCAAATATTTGATCCCAAGTTTGTGATAATGCATATTTACGAGCAGTTTCCCCCATTTTTTGACGTAACGCATGATTTTCTAATAAATGAATAATTGCTTGGTTAAATTGCTCTACATTTTTTGGCTCACATAGATAGCCTGTTACTTCTTGGTTAATAATATTTTTAACTCCACCTGAATTTGCTCCAATGACAGGTGTACCAGTGGCTAAAGCCTCTAAAACAACATTTCCAAATGTTTCTGTAGGAGATGGGAAAATAAATAGGTCAGAGTTAGCATAAATTTCTGCAAGACTTTCGCCATTTAAGAAACCAGCAAAAGTCATATTTTTAGGAGCTTCCTTTACCATTTCTTCTTTAGAAGGCCCATCACCAACGATTATCCAATGAATTTGATTTCTTATTTTTTCTGGTAGCTGTAAAGAAATTTTCATAAGGGTTTCAATATCCTTTTCAGGAGCAAGACGCCCTACGTAAGAGAGAATGTATTTTTCTTTAATTCCATACTGCTCGCGTATTCGTTTATTTGAATAGTTCGGATGAAATAGGCTACAATCAACGCCCCTTCCCCAAATACGTATATTTGAAAATCCCTTTCGTTTTAATTGCTCCATCGTTTCATTAGAAGGAACAAATATTTTACGAAGTGGTTTGTGGAACCAATGCATATACTTCCATAAAAACTTAGAGAGAAATTGAAGATCATAATATTCTAAGTACTGATCAAAATCAGTGTGATAAGATCCTACAATTGGTATGTTCAATTTCTTGGCATAATGTAAGCCGCATAGTCCTATATTAAAAGGTGTTGCTACATGAATAAGGTCTGGCTTAAATCTTTGCAGCTCAGCCTTTACTTGAAGCATGTTTGGTAAAGCTAATCTGCATTCAGGGTATAAAAAAAATGGCAGACTTGCGAAACGATGTATATGACTGGAAAATCGATTTTCATTTGTACTAATAGGTGCAAATACTCTATATTCATACCCGTTTGCCTCAAGATGATCTGTGAATCGTTTTAATGTACGGGCAACCCCATTAACATCTGGTGCAAAAGTGTCTGTGAAAATAGCTATTCTCATCGAATCCCCCCAGTTGCAAATAAATGAAAGGTGCTAAATTTTTAAAATATACTTATCTTAGAGTAAAAATCTTCACTCAATAAGATATAGCTTAAAAATCCTGAAGAACTTCCAAGTAGGCATCCAGCTAAAACATCTGATGGGTAATGCAATCCTAAATACATTCTTGAAAATCCTACACTTATTGCTAGTGGTATTAGGATGAGTGCTAGCTGTGGCATAAATAAAATAAAAGGAATGATGACTGAAAAAATGGCTGTAGTATGACCTGATGGGAAAGAATGATCCTCTAAAGGATTAGCAGCTACCTTTGTTTCCAAAAGGGCAAGATACGGCCGCTTACGTGGATACAGCCTTTTTACAAGAGCAACTGGAAGATGACTAATGAGCAGTGAAAACGCACTTGCTATGCTAGTTGCTTGAATAAGACCTCTTGTGAAAATGACAAGAAAAAGACTTACAACAATTGTTGCAATTGCCCCTCCAAGATGTGTAATAGTACGGAAATAAAAATTAAGGATCTTTTGATCGAAGTGACGATTCACACTTCGAAACAACTTGCATTCAAAATCATACATGTTAGTTATAAGCTTTGTTTTCATTTTTTAGAACGCTCCTTTATTTACTCCTTTTATATTATTTTAAGTGAGAAATATTTAGTTAATAATAAGAAATTGTAAAAATTTCCTTCACAAAGTTTTCAATTTTTTAATGAATTCTAAACAAATTAAATAGAATAGTGTCATAGCGGTCTTTAACTAGGAAATATCGCTCGGACGGTTGGGGAAAGAGAGAATGTATGATATGATGCGAGACATATTTTACGGGAAGTTATTTTTACCTGTCTTCTTTGCTTCTCCCCGAATTTTAGGATGGGGTATTACTGCATGTTAAGAATTAGATAATTGTAAGACCGATAAGGTGAGTTTATTCGAGGAAATAGCTGTTCTAAATAAGTCCATATTTTTAATCAAATGAAGTGTAGGGCGATACCATATAAAATAAGTTCGTTTTGGAATCGACAGCATGCCGATTCCAAATCCTTTTTTTATAAATTATGATTCAATTGGCTTAATGTTCCATTTATGATCCCAGTTTTTTATCTTAGCCTAGGTTGTTTGTTGTAATGATTTATAATACTGCCCTTTTTCAACATATTCACGACGAATACGTTCCATGTCTTTTATATCGTCTGAATTTAAAGCTCTAACTACCTTTGCAGGTCTACCTAGGGCGAGTGAGTTGGGCGGGATTTTTTTTCCGGGTGGAACAAGACTACCTGCACCAATAAATGCTCCCTCACCAATTTCTGCTCGATCTAGAATAATTGATCCCATACCGATTAATGCCTTTTTACGAATAATTGAACTGTGTAGGACCACACTATGTCCAACAGTTACTTCATCCTCTAGTATTAGGGGGTTATTTGGACTTTGATGTAGGCAACAAAGATCTTGAATATTAACTTTGTTCCCGATAATTGTTGGCGCAACATCTCCGCGAATAACAGTTTGAAACCATATACTCGTCTCATCGCCAACTATCACATCTCCAGTAATGGTTACATAATCAGCAATAAAAGCTGATTCAGCTATTTTTGGTATTTTGTCTTTGTAAGGATAAATCATTTTTTTCATCCCTTTCTTCTGGAAAGAATATGCATTTTAGCATTATTATTATTATATCAAAGATTTATTAGACGTTATGATTTGAAGGGAGAGGCAGCAATCATGTGGAAATGGGAATCTGAGGTTGACCAGCCAAAGGGAGTAATTGTGATTGTTCATGGAGCTGCTGAACATCATGGTAGGTATAAATGGCTGGTAGAAATGTGGAAATTAGCTGGATACCATGTTGTCATGGGTGATTTACCGGGACAAGGAACAACAACAAGAAGAAGAGGACATATCCAGTCATTTGATGAATATATTATTGAGGTTAATTCCTGGATCAAAGAAGCTAAAAAATTTGGATTGCCTTTATTTTTACTAGGTCATAGCATGGGAGGGCTAATTGTTATTCGTGCGCTTCAGGAGAAACATCAGGAAGTAAAAGCTGTGATCCTGTCGTCTCCTTGCTTAGGTATTGTTTACAAACCAAATAAAGCGTTAGAACTTGCCTCAAGGGGTCTAAATATCATTGCTCCTTCATTTAAAGTTGAATCAAACTTAAGTGTTGCATTGGCCACGAGAAATAAAGCAGTTCAAGATACTGATGAAAATGATTCATTATATGTGACAAAGGTTTCGATTAGATGGTATCGTGAATTAATAAAGGCAATGGAAGAGGCACAAAAACAAGTGAAAAAATTTCAGGACATCCCTTTGTTGCTAATGCAAGGAGGAGAAGATAAAATCGTTGATAAGTCACTTGTTAAAGAATGGTTTAACAAAGTAGACCTAATGGAAAAATCATATAAAGAATGGAAAGGCTTTTACCACGAGATTTTTAGTGAGCCTGAACGTGATGAAGTATTTGAAACAGCGCAGCGCTTTTTTGATGCACATTGCTCTGGACCAAAGTGATATAGTTATATTAGAAGGAGGCGTAATTGAAGAGCCTCCCACTATACATATAAAATTTATGCAAGAGGTGACAACTCCTTTGACAGTTCCACAGCATCCAATAAGGTTAATGACAAAAGTATATAGAGAAGTTTTTCCAATCGTTCATTTTTATATAAAGTACTGGAGAGAGCAAGCAGAAAAAATTCCTAATAAAGAGCTGAGAAACCAAGCAGTTAGCAGCATTGATAAAAAGGAGTTTCATTGTGAAGGTGGCGGGATATTAGCAATAATTTCTGGACCACATAAACAACAATGTATCGAATTTATTGTTGCTTATCAAACAATAAGTGATTATTTGGATAATTTATGTGATCGAAGTACTTCTTTAGATCCAGTAGATTTTCGCATGTTACATCAATCAATGTTGGATGCTCTTACATGTGGGGCTCCATGTAAGGAATATTATCAATTTCGGGAAGATCACGATGATGGTGGTTATTTACATAAGCTTGTTCAAACATGTCAAAATGTGCTATCAGATTTAGAGAATTACCCAATTATTTCAAGCCATTTACTAGAGCTGTCTAGTTATTATTGTGATTTACAGGTTCATAAGCATGTGAAAAAGGAAGAACGTGTACCAAGACTCGAGGATTGGTTTGAACGACATAAGCCCAACCTACCTGACATGGAGTGGTATGAGTTTTCTGCATGTACTGGGTCAACTCTCGGGATTTTTTGTTTAGTAGCATATGCATTTCAAGAAAGTTTTGAAGAAAAACAAGCTCTTCAAATTAGGGATAGCTATTTTCCATATGTACAGGGCCTTCATATTTTACTTGATTATTTAATTGATCAAGAAGAAGACAAAATTGGTGGAGATCTGAATTTTTGTAGCTATTATGCTTCGGAGACAGTCATGATGAATAGGTTAGAGCATTTTGTTGAAAAGGCTGACCATCATTTAACAGGAATTCCACATGAAAACTTCCATAAGCTTATCAATCGAGGATTATTGGGTGTTTATTTATCTGATGATAAGGTAGCCTCACATAAAGAACTTAATAAAATAGCAAGACGGTTGATTAAATTAGGTGGAGTTACTTCCTTTTTCTTTTATTTTAATGGAAGAGCTTACCGTACGTTTCAAAAGCTTTCCTGGAAGAAAAGTTCATAAAGAGGTGAAAAACCCAATTATTAGGCACCAGAGAAATTAATCTCTGGTGCCAATTTATTTATTCAGTCAATAAGTTATATTTTTTTAAAATATTTAAAGTTATTGTTTTCGCTTCAGAACCAGTACCTTCTAGATTTGTGACAAATACATAGTCACGATCCTCAGTTTTAATAAACCCTACGAACCAGCCTAAGCCTAAGTCAGAAAGTCTTGTACCAGTCTTTCCGTATAAGGTATAAAAATCTCCTTCCTCCTGAATGATCATGCGCTTCACTGTTTTCATAACTGGTTTATCAAAAGGAAGTTCTTCCATGAATAAATTCTCCATAAAACTCATTTGTTCCATCGGCGTGATTTTCAAGGAGCTGTCTAACCAAAATTGATCAATTCCTCCCTTAATATTTTGATTGCCATATGGTATTTTTTGAAGCCACTCCTGCATTTGTTGATCGCCAATATCACGGGCCATTGCTTGGTAATACCAAATAACTGAATCCCTCATTGCAGAACCGAGGGTGTGGTCTTGATTCCAAGATTCGAACTCTCTTTCAATACCATCCCAGTGTTTAATATCATATTCATCCTTTACGGCGCCAGTTTGCAAACCAATTAATGCGTTAGCGACCTTAAATGTAGATTCAGGGGTTTGCCTCATGTTGGCTCGTTCTTTATTATATACAAAGGTTTTTCCATTCTGTACATCACGTAAAATAAAGGTACCATTGACATCCTGAAAATAATCATCGACGTCTAATTTCGTAACGTTAAATTTCTTTTCGGTTGCAATCTCTTTTGGTGAATTTGCCTCAACAGTTTGTCCAAATGTTCCGACTAACAGTAATAAAACGAATAGATTGTAGAACTTTTTCATTCTTATCACCTCTAGGGATATTTTTAACAGATTCAGTCTAGCAGGGATAGAAACCAATATAAAGTGGCTTAATACCTAAGAATCATGTTGAAATGTTCTCCCTTGTGTCAAAAGAAAAATAACTAGTTTCATGTATCTATTGCTCTAATTTCTTTTTGTTGGAATAAAAATAGCACTTTCGATTAGGAAGGTGCTTCATAAATGTTAGCATTTTTCAATTGCGACAATATACGGAGGATTATTTCGCTTGTTAATAAATTGATACTGTAAAACATGTGCAACACTTGGATCAATTGTTTTTACATAATTCATTAATTCATCCCGCTCAACTTGACCTGCTTCATGCCCGTGATATATTACAATGACAATGATGCCTTCAGGTTTCATAATCTCCAAAAGTTGATCAATTGCTGAAATAGTTGTTGTTGGTAAAGTTACGATTGTTTTATCTCCACCTGGAAGGTATCCAAGATTAAAGATTGCACCAGAGATCGATCCATGCCGCTCAACTGGTACAGTTGATTTAATATGCTGATGCCCTTGATGTACAAGGGTTACACATTTCTCTAATTGCTCTGATTTTAAGCGTTCTGTTGTATTTAATACTGCTTCCTCTTGGATATCAAAACCAAAAACATGTCCTTCATTCCCGACTAGTTTTGCTAAAAAAACAGTGTCATGCCCATTCCCAATTGTTGCATCTACGACTGTATCGCCTCTTTGTACAACTGTTTGGAGAAGCTGTTTAGCAAAGGGTAAAATTCTCTGAAGCTTCATGACAAAGTGACCTCTTCTTTATTGTGAAATTTTCCCTGAAAGCTATTACGTCTTTTTAATTCAGCATCGATTGAATTTAAAACATTCCACTTATTAACACTCCACATCGGTCCGATCATTAAATCAATTGGTCCATCACCGGTAATTCGATGGACGATCATTTCTGGTGGAATAATTTCTAATTGATCACAGACAAGATTTACGTAATCATCTTGGGACATAAAGTCTAACTTTCCTTTTTCATACTGTTTCACCATTGGTGTCCCTTTTAATAAATGTAAAAGGTGAATTTTTATACCTTGAACATTTAAATCAGCAACTGCTTTTGCTGTTTTCATCATCATTTCGTGATTTTCTAAAGGTAAACCATTAATAATATGAGAGCAAACTCTAATTCCATGCTTTCTTAATTTGTTTACTCCTTCAATATAGCAATTAAAATCATGTGCCCGATTGATGAGCATCGCAGTTCGTTCATGTACGGTTTGTAAGCCAAGCTCAACCCACAAATATGTCCGCTTATTTAATTCAGCTAAATACTCGACAACATCATCTGGAAGGCAATCAGGACGTGTGGCAATTGATAAACCCACAACACCGTCCAAACCTAGAACGGATTCATATTTCTCTCTTAATTCCTCAACTGGCGCATGAGTATTTGTATATGCTTGAAAGTAAGCCATATATTTTCCGTCTTTCCATTTTTCATGCATTTTCACTTTTATCGCATTAAATTGTGTAACAAGGTCGTCTGCTCTATCTCCAGCAAAATCTCCAGATCCTGCTGCACTACAAAACGTACAACCTCCATGTGCAACAGTGCCGTCACGATTTGGGCAATCAAATCCACCATCTAAGGCAACTTTAAATACTTTGTGCCCAAATGTATTCCTTAAATGATAATTCCATGTATGATAACGTTTATCGTCAGATGCAAACGAAAATAGATTGGTCTGATTCAAATCAGATACCTCCTATAGAAATTAATAAAATGTTAGAAAGTTTTTGGTGATTAGTGGGTCTAACACAAAACAGTAGTGCACTCCTTATACGCTAAGCCTACATCGGAGGCTCGTGCTATACATGTTTTTTTAACACATACAGAGTGTTCAAGTTCTTAAGTCGGAAAACGTTCGCTTACGCTTTTCTTTCATCAGAAAATTTTAACATGATCACCATGATAATGACAGTTCTCTTTATCACTTACCAATTATTTAAAGACAAGTTTTTGCTCATGCTTGTAAACAATAAAAACTGATGAAGCTTTAATTGACTTCATATCGTTTGGAGGAGAGATATAGATGGCAACAAGACAATCAGTTGACGAATATCTACAACGCTGTACGGAAGCAATTGAATATGCACGCGAACAATATAAAACTGGCTCACAGCAAGAGCATTATAATCAAACAGAATATACAAAAGCACTTCAAGGGCTTGAAAATGCTGTGAATGATATTAATCATTTATCACTAAGTGCAAATGATCAACAGCAGGATCAACTTTATCGAATGAGACTTCAGCTTCAACAGTTACAAAATGAGATGATTATCAGACATTAGGGGGATCAATATGAAAAAACGATCTAAACAAAACAATCCCGAGCAAAAAACGAAAAACGGTGTTAATAGCAATGACCTCGAACTGGGGCAAGACTTTGATCCCGTTATTGAAAGAAAAGCTAAAAATGCCAAAAAAGGGCAGCCAATTAAATCAAAACAAAGAGTCGAAAATGAATAACGTTGTTTAGTTAATAATATAAAAAGGACCTCAGTAGGTCCTTTTTTATCGTTTTGGAAATAATAAAATTCATGTATTGTGGATAACACTTTGACATTCAGCTCTAATGCCCAGTGAACATCACACGGCTTTTGTTTTTTTATTGACAAATAAAAGAATAAATAATATTGTATTAAGTGTATTAGTTAATATGGTACACTTAATACATATAGTATAGAGAATTCAAAGAAAGAGGGAGAAACGATGATCCAAATTGATCCGAGAAGTTCTACTCCCATTTATGAACAAATCATTCAGCAAATGAAGGAGCTTTGTTTTAAAGGGTTATTAAAGTCTGGTGACAAGCTTCCATCTGTCCGTGAATTATCAACAATGATTATTGCTAATCCAAACACGGTTAGTAAAGCTTATAAGGAACTTGAACGGCAAGGAATCATTGAAACACTTCGAGGACGAGGAACATTTGTGTCAGAAAATGCTAGAGAAACGCTAGACGAAGGGAAGATGGAAAAGATTAAAGAGCAACTTAAGCCTCTAATTATTGATGCATTTTATGCTGGAATTGACTTTAACCATATTCATGATTGGATAGATGAAATAAAGAAAGAAGTGGGAGGAGAAGCCCATGCTAGAAATAAAAAATCTGACGAAAACACTTGATGGTGTCGAGCTTCTAAAAGATATTAACCTAAAGTTAGAGCCAGGTGAAATCTTTGGATTACTAGGTCGTAATGGCTCGGGTAAAACAACCTTACTAAGGTGTATTCAGACGATTATTCAAGCTGATGAAGGCGATATTCTGTTTGAAAATGTTTCGATTGCGAAGCATCCGCTTGTAAAAAGAAAAGTTATCTATATGCCTGTGCAAACACTCTTTTATGACCGTTACACGTATAAGCAATTAGTTAGAATCCTGCGAAATATTTATCCCGATTTTGATGTAACGTATGCAAACGAGTTGGTTAACCGTTATCTATTACCCGAAACGAAGAAATACCGAGATTTATCAACAGGTTTAAAAAAACAAATGGCACTCATCCTAGCATTTGCAGTTCGCCCAGCAGTTATTATGCTCGATGAACCAACAGATGGAATTGATGCTGTAACACGTCATGACTTAATGCAATTAATGATTGATGAGGTGGCAAATCGTGATACAACGATTTTAATTACCTCTCACCGATTAGAAGATATTGAACGTATTTGTAATCGAATTGCCTTTTTGGAGGAGAAGAATTTATCAAATGTGTTAGATGTTGAAGGCCTTAAAGAAGACTATGCAAAAGTCCAATTAGCCTTTGAAGAAGATTTACATTTAAAAATTCGCGAAAAAGGAATCCCAATATTAGAGGTATCAGGTGTCTTTTACACGGTAATCGTGAAGCGAGATGATCAGAAGAGCCTGAAGTGGCTTAGAGCGCTTAAACCAAAAATCTGGAATGAACTTCCTGCAAATCTTGAGGAAGTATTTATTGCGAAGTTTGGAGGAAAGCGGAGATGGTAATTGGAGAATTAATCAGAAAAGAAATTAGACAGTATTGGGTACAGCTTTTATTATCCATTTTAGCAATAAGTTTCATGACTCCAATTAGAATATGGACTCAATACTTGGAGTTTCGGAACTTTGAAGAAGCATTTGAGTCTAACGTGTTTACAATTAATTTTGAATATAGTGATCCAACTTTTATATTTGTTGTTTTTGTTGTGACATTAGCGATTGTTCAAATCGGTGTTGAACGAAGCAACGGAACAATGGAATTTAATTTGGCCATGCCTTTTTCGAGGGCTAGTATCTATATATCTAAATGGATCGTTGGCTTTGGGAGTATTTTAATAAGCTGGTTTATTTCATTCGGTTTAACTGGATTGATCATTAAGATTACTGGGATGCCGACTGTTAATTTTGAAAACTATTTTTGGTTTTTAATTGGATCCCTGCTGTTGTTTTACACAATGACTTTTTCAGCTGGAGCAATTACAGGCTCTCCATTTGGCCAAGGACTCGTGACGATTACAGTTGGTATTTTACCACTTTTGTTTTTTGGTTTAATCGGAGTGCAACTGGAGGTTATAACAGACCCAGATTTTATATTCAGCAATGAACAATTTTTGATTGCTTACAATATAACCCCGTTTTCCTATGTGTTTTTTAAGTATGGTAGCTTTCCGATCAAAGAGATTTACCCTCCTTTTATAGAAGCTGGTTTCTTTTTTATCCTTGGGTTATACGCCTTTATCAAGCACCCCTTTGAGCGGAATGGGTCATTTTTCGTGTGGAAATGGATGGAAAGGCCAATCCAGGTCTTTGTTATTTTGTTGGGGATTCTTGGTTTTAGTTCATTTGGGTATTTATCAACTTTTGATCATAGTATGGTTGGCTACTTTGTAGGTGCAGCTGCCGGGGCTTTCATTGGATTTATCGTGAGCTATTTTGTGATTTATAAAAAGAAAAAATGAAATTGAAATAGAGTTTAGGAGGAGAAATCATGATAGAAGTAAAAAATTTAAGTCATTCTTTTAAAGTGGGGAAAAAAGGGGTTGAGAATGAAATACCAGTTTTAAAAAATATTTCCTTGAAAATTAACAAAGGGGAAATTGCTTCAATTGTCGGCCGAAGTGGTTCTGGAAAGTCTACTTTACTGAACTTAATTTCGGGATATATTTCACCAACTGCAGGTGAGATTATTATTAAAGATACAAATGTAACAGCCTACAATGAAAAAAATTGGGCTAAGTTTCGGTTAGATCATTTTGGATTTATTTTTCAGAGCTTTCAATTAATCCCAAGCCTAACGACATTTGAAAATGTAGAACTGCCCCTTACATTAAAAGGAATTGACCAAGCAGAACGAAAAAAACAAGTGATGGAGCTTTTAGAGAGTGTTGGTCTGCACAATCATGCGGAACATTATCCAAATGAGCTATCAGGTGGGCAGCAACAACGTGTAAGTATTGCCCGAGCACTAATTACAAAGCCAAGTATTATTTTAGCAGATGAACCAACAGGTAGTTTGGATTCTGAAACAGAAAAGGAAATTTTAGATTTGATTAAACAGTTAAATCGAGAACAAGGGATTACGTTTTTTATTATTACACATGATGATGAAGTAGCAAAAATCAGTAATCATCAGTTCCATTTACAAGATGGTGTGTTATCAAAAGGAGGTGCTTTCGTTGAAGTTTAAAGATCAATTGAAATTTATGAGGAAAAATATGAAGAAAAATCGTTTGCGCGTGTTTATGACGATTTTAGCTACTACGATGGCCTGTGCATTTTTAATTGTACTCGCATCTGTAGGATTCGGCATCCAAAAAAGTATTACGGAAGAAATCAAATCTCAGCAGGTTATAACAGAAGTAAGTGTACAGGGAAAAGAGACCGATGGAAACCTAGAACAAATTAACAAGGGTAACCTTGAAGAACTAGAAGAAACAGACAATGTAACAGCAGTAGTGAGAAGAAATTATATTGATATACCTGTAAAAGCAGCACTTGATGATCGTAAGGCTGATGTTCAACCAACGATCACTAATATGGATGCAGAGCTAAAAGCTAATCTTACTCTTGAAACTGGAGCGGTTCCAAAATCAGAAAATGAGGTTATTGTTGGCTATCACTTTGCACAAAGCTTATTGACTGAAGTAGAGAATGAAAAATACCAAAAAGAGTTGGAAACAGCAGATGGTCCAGTAGAAGCACCAACTGGATATGAAGGTGATCTTGTTGGAAAAGAAATTACGATGACAATTTTGAAGGATGTTGATGGCAAGGAGGAAACAAAGTCCTTTACCTTCAAAGTAGCCGGTGTTGTTGGTGAGCCTGCAAAGGATTGGGTAACAGACCAAAATATTTATATCGATGAAGCTTTAAAAGAAGAGATATTGTCATTTTCTAATATGGATGAGAAGGGTACAAGTTCTGATATACCTTATAATGAAGTATTAGTTTATGCATCAAGCCTTGAAAATGTAGCACAAGTAACAGATGATTTAAAAGATAAAGGCTATATGGTCTATTCAATAACAGAGGAATTAGACAGTGTAAACTTGTTTTTTAACGTTTTTAAAGCAGGTTTGATCTTTGTCGGTACAATCGCTATCATTATTTCATCAATAGGGATTTTTAATACTATGACCATGGCTGTAACAGAACGAACTCAAGAAATAGGAATTATGAAGGCATTAGGAGCGCAACCAGGGATTATTCGTCGGTTATTTTTAATGGAAAGTGCGTATATTGGTATTGTTGGATCTTTCATAGGTGTTGTTATTTCCTATGCAATAAGCTTTGCAGCAAACATGCTGTTACCAATCATTTTAAGTTCTGTCATGGGTGGAGAAGCAGAAATGGACTTTACTTTTTCTTATATACCGCTAAGTCTGGTTCTCATCTCAGCAGGAATTAGTATAGGAGTTGCAATGATTTCAGGCTTACGTCCAGCTGTAAAAGCAACTAATATTAATGTATTATCAGCTCTTAGAAGAGAACTATAGGGAATGAAAAAGGTTGGCTGCTATTTTGGTAGTCAACTTTTTAATGCTATGAGATCATTAAATAATAGTGAGGTGTATGATTAATGGAAATTAAGATTCGTTTATCAAAGGAACAAGATTTTAGGAAACTTATTGAGTTAGATCATCGTGTTTGGAGTACTGAGACAACACCAGCGACAATTGCTTGGGAATCGGTTCAGGAATTTGCAAAACGAAATCCTGAAGGTAGCCAAATCGTAGCGCTTGTTGAAGGTAATGTTGTGGGATATCTAGGATACCACCCTCCAACCCCTCTTAAAACAAATCAACATGTGCTAGAACTTGATATTGCTGTAGATGAAAAATTTCAAGGGATGGGAATAGGTAAACAACTTTTAGAAAAGGGAAAAATAGCAGCAAAGGAAAAAGGGATATATAAGCTATCTTTACGTGTATTAGCGACGAATGAAGGAGCAATCCAATTTTATAAAAAGTGTGGATTTATCGAGCAAGGTAGATTGATTCATGAATTTTATATAGGTGGTAAGTATGTAGACGATATACTCATGTATATGCTTTTGGATGAATAGAATTTTATCGATCAAAAAGTCGGTAAATTCCCATTATTACAACATTAGAAAACGACCACTTTCTTCATTGCAAATCAAAGAAAAAGCGGCTAAAATTCTCTGAGGAACAATAAAAATTTAATGCAGAAGCATATTCTCATAGATTGTGTTGTCTGTGATTTTTTTATTTACAATAATCTTTAAGGAGGATGAATATGCCACGTTCTCTTTGGTTGCTCGTCATCGGAATGATGATCAATGTGACAGGCTCATCATTTTTATGGCCGCTTAATACGATCTATATTCATGAACATTTAGGCAAATCATTAACTGTAGCAGGAGTAGTACTAATGCTCAATGCAGCAGCTAGTGTTATTGGTAATCTTGTTGGTGGTGTATTATTTGATAAAATCGGTGGATTCAAATCAATACTATTAGGAATTGTTATCACATTAGTGGCTGTCATTACACTGGTATTTTTTCACGGATGGCCGGTCTATATATATTTACTTATTCTAATTGGTTTAGGGTCTGGAATTGTTTTTCCTGCTACATATGCGCTTGCAGGTACTGTGTGGCCTGAAGGTGGTAGAAAGGCATTTAATGCGATTTACGTAGCACAAAATGTAGGTGTAGCAGCAGGGGCATCATTAGGAGGACTAGTTGCATCCATTTCATTTCATTATATATTTATTGCAAATGCAGCTCTATACGCTGTCTTTTTCTTAATTGCATACTTCGGATACCGAAATATTGATGCAAAACAAGCAAGCCAAACATCTATTTTAGATCAAAAACCTGCTGTGAAAAACTCTCGAAAATTTACAGCTTTAGTTATTCTATGTATAGGCTATTTATTATGCTGGGTTGGATATGTTCAATGGCCTTCAACTATTTCCTCACATACACAAAGCCTTAATATTCCTTTAAATCAGTATAGTTTATTATGGACAGTGAATGGAGCTCTAATCGTCTGCGCACAACCAATACTATCTCAATTTGTAAAGTATGTTGCTAAAACGTTAAAACAACAAATGATCATTGGCTTTTTTCTATTCATCGCTTCTTTTGTTGTTGCATCATATGCAGAGCAATTTACAGGCTTTTTAATAGCAATGGTTATTTTAACAATTGGTGAAATGCTCGTTTGGCCAGCAGTCCCAACGATCGCGGATGACTTAGCTCCAAAGGGAAGACAGGGTTTTTACCAAGGCTTTGTAAACAGTACAGCAACAGGTGGTAGAATGATCGGCCCCCTCTTAGGTGGCATGATTGCTGACTACTATAATATGAACTTACTATTCATGATTATTATTAGTCTGTTAATTTTTGGAATCTTTACAACTTTGATTTATGATAAAAGGCTTAAAGCGACTATTCAAAATGGTGTGGGGACAGTCCCCAATCAATAGTGAGGGACAGTCCCCCAAACGAGCGAAATGCGCTAATTTAATGGAGAAGTGATAGCGTGGGGACAGTCCCCACACTATAAAGAGGGACAGTCCCCAGTATTAGACTGTCCCCCTACTTTAGTGGGTAATTTTATGATACGATTAAAGAAAAAACGATTGCTAGGGGAAGGTAAAATGTTAAATCAACGTTTTCCGTATGCTAAGGAGATTTTTGAAACAGTAATTGAAAACGCTTACGTTTGGATTGTTATTGTTGATGCAAATGGAAAAATCATTTATATGAATGATAACTATTGTCGTTTTTGCGAGGTTACTAGAGAAGATGTGATTGGTAGACATGTTACTGAAGTAATTGAAAACACGAGAATGCATATTGTTGTGCAGAGTGGGGAGGAGGAAATCGCAGATCTTCAATACATTAAAGGGAATTATATGATCGCAAATCGAATTCCAATTTTTGCTGACAATAAGGTGGTTGGGGCTTTTGGGACAGTTATGTTTCGCGATACAAAGGAATGGCATGAGATGAATTCCCATGTACGCCATCATTTATCATCGATTCAATCCTTCCTTGAAAAGCAAGAAATCACAGGTGCGAAATATACATTAAATGATATTCAATCAAATTCCCGTGTCATGACGGAATTAAAGGACAGAGTCAAAACAATCGCTGCAACCGATAGTTCAGTGTTAATTAGAGGGGAAAGTGGAACAGGTAAAGAGTTGTTTGCACATAGCATTCATCTTCTCAGTCATCGGAGTGAAAAGCCATTTATTAAGGTGAACTGTGGTGCCATTCCAGAGCAGCTTCTTGAATCAGAATTGTTTGGTTATGAAGATGGTGCATTTACTGGTGCGAAAAAGGGTGGAAAGAAAGGTAAATTTCAGCAGGCAGATGGTGGAACGATTTTTCTCGATGAAATCGGTGACATGAGCCTACAAATGCAAGTAAAGCTACTTCGAGTGCTTCAGGAAAAAGAAGTAGAACCAGTAGGATCAACAAAATCTTTTTCATTAGACGTAAGAGTGATTACCGCTACAAATCGACCACTTGAAGCACTTATGGAAAATAATGAATTCCGCAATGATCTTTATTACCGAATTAGTGTCATTCCATTGTTCATTCCTCCTTTACGTGAACGGATGGAGGATCTAGAAACACTTGTTAGGTACTTTTTAAAAAAAGTTTCATCAAGAACGGGAAAAAGAATTTCAATCATTCAGGAGGGAGTAATGGAAACATTACATCACTATCATTGGCAAGGGAATATTCGTGAACTAGAAAATATTATAGAAGCTGCAATTCATCTTGCAAAGACAGATGTGATTACGTTGGATGCCATTCCGGATTATATTAAAAAGCCTGCTGTATTTCACCCTAAACAAGCTTCCCTAAAAGAAATGGTAAATGAAGCAGAAAAAAATATTCTCATAACAACGATAAACAAATATGACGGAGATAAGAGAAAAGCAGCAAAAGCATTAGGGATCAGTAAATCGAGTATGTATGAAAAGGTCCAGAAATATGAGCTTGGCTAATGATGTCCGAAAAATCGGAATGCAGTCCATAATGATGGACTGTTCTTTTTTTGTTGATCTTTACGACATTTATTCGAATGGACAAGTTAGGAGTCTCTGAAAATTCCAATAAACCGGAATAAGTAATTCAAGATTTGAACATTATAGTAACTTTCTGTAGGCTCTCCTTTGTTGGCATAAGACTTGCTTAATATAGTTGTGAAGAGAAAAGGAGGAGCATCATGAAACAGAATTTTAATTCCTTTAATAACCTCTTCAAGACATAAAAGATTAGGTAATTATTATGGTAGGTGGGGTTGGGCTTTGTGGAGATTCTGATTAATTATTAAAATCGTACCGACATTGATGTAACAAACAGAGGGTTATTTTTAAAGGAGGTACTAAAAGGTTTTACGATTGATGAGGTTTTAATCTTATTAGAAGCTAGTTTTCGAGTATATGAGAATGTAAAAGTACCAGCTTCTTCGTAAGATAATCAGTCAAACAAAGGGGGATAAAGGATGTTTAGTATGATCGGATTAGTTGGTGGATTAGCACTTTTAATTTATTTAACAATGAAAGGTATGAACTTATTAGTAGCTGGTCCGCTTTGTGCACTATTTGTTGCTGTTTTTAGTGGTTTGCCACTTTTTCCACAGCTAGTTGGAGAGGGTGAAGCAAACCTTGTAGGTAACTATATGACTGGCTTTTCAGGCTTTATTGCTTCTTGGTACTTAATGTTCTTATTAGGTGCGATTTTTGGAAAAGTTATGGAAGATAGTGGTGCTGCTGATAGTGTATCAAAATGGATTGTTGAAAAGCTTGGAATGAAAAGAGCAGTCCTTGCTATCGTAATTGCCTGTGCTGTATTAACCTATGGTGGTGTTAGTTTATTTGTCGTAGCGTTCTCTGTTTATCCAATGGCTGTTAGCTTGTTTAGGCAAGCTAATCTACCGCGACGGTTTATTCCTGCAGCATTAGCGTTTGGATCAGTAACATTTACAATGACATCTGCTGGTTCTCCAGAGATTCAAAACTGGATTCCGATTGAATATTTAAGTACGTCTCCATATGCTGGTTGGGAAGTTAGCTTAATTGTCGCTATATTTATGATGGTTTTCGGATATTGGTGGTTAAGAAGAATGATCACAAAAGCTGTTGCAAGTGGAGAAAAATTTGTTTCTCGTGACAATGATCCAGTTAATGAGGATAAGGCGCTTCCACACCCGTTAACAGGGCTAATCCCGCTTTTGGTTGTCTTAATCATTTCGTTTATATTCCATGATTCGCTACAGCAATCTGCCTTAATCATTGCTTTACTTGGAGGAGTCATTACAGCTTATTTATTAAACCGTACCTATTTTAAATCATTTTGGGATGCTGTATCTGAAGGAACGCTTGGTGCACTAATAGCACTTGGGAATACAGCAGCTGTTGTTGGGTTTGGTGGAGTTGCAAAAGCTGTTCCAGCATTTGAAATAGCTGTTAATGCGATGACAAGTATTCCAGGTAGTCCGCTTATTGGAGGAGCAATTGCTGTTAGTGTCATTGCAGGGATGACAGGGTCAGCATCAGGAGGTCAAGCAATAGCTCTCCCACTAATTGCACCACATTATATGGATATGGGTGTAAACCCTGAGGCATTGCATCGTGTTGTAGCAATTTCTTCTGGTGCATTGGATTCCTTACCTCATAATGGTTATGTCGTAACAACGATACGTGGAATCTGTGGAGAATCCCATAAGGAAGCCTATAACCCTGTTGCTGCTTTAACTGTTATCGTTCCATTAATCGGAGTGGCTATCGCAATAATACTATTCTCATTCGGACTAGGGATTTAAGAACGGAGGTTGATGAATTTGGCTCAAGTACAAGTTGTACTGATAACAGGTGCTGCAGGAGGAATTGGTTTTGAACTTGCAAAAGCCTTTGCGATGGAAGGTGCAAAAGTTGTTTTAACAGACTTACATGAAGATCAGGTGTTACAGAGTTCAAAAAGATTAAAAGATGATGGTTTTGATGCAATAGGATTAAAATGTGATGTTTCCAAGGAACAAGACATCATTGATGCGGTAAAAAAAACTGAGGCTGAATATGGAAGAATTGACACTTTAATAAATAACGCAGGTATACAATATGTGGCACATATCGAGGATTTTCCAACTGAAAAATTTGAATTACTCATGAAAGTAATGCTCGTTGCACCTTTTCTCGCAACTAAGCATGTATTTCCAATTATGAAAAAACAGCAATATGGAAGGATTCTAAACATTGCATCGATCAACGGATTAATTGGTTTTGCAGGAAAAGCAGCTTATAATAGCGCAAAACATGGGGTAATTGGATTAACAAAGGTAGCGGCATTAGAAGGAGCTGAGCACGGAATTACAGTAAATGCGCTATGCCCTGGCTATGTTGATACACCTCTCGTTCGAAATCAACTAGAAGATATCGCTAAGACAAGGAATGTCTCACTAGAAAGCGTATTAGAAAAAGTATTGTATCCACTTATTCCACAAAAAAGATTACTAGAAGTACAAGAAATCGCAGACTATGCAATCTTCTTAGCAAGCAAAAAAGCAAAAGGTGTCACAGGTCAAGCTGTTGTGTTGGATGGAGGGTATACGGTTCAGTGAAGTTTATATTGGGGACATATATTGGGGACAGTCCCCAATATTGCAAAGAATTAGGCTTGCAATCGTTTGCGAGTCTTTTTTTCATTCTTTTTGGGGACTGTCCCCAAAATAGAATAAACAACTAAAATCAAAGGTTTTTAGCGGTAAATTGTATATTAAGTAATCATATTGGGGACTGTCCCCCAAACTTGGACTCCAAAATTATAAAGGCAAACTTGCATATCCCGACAAATTTATATAAAATAAGCTTAATATGTATATATAATGAACGGAGATAAGGAGTAGTAATTTGCGAAATATCGTTCAGAGAGTTGACGGCTGGTGTGAGTCAACCGATTTTTGCTGATGAACTCGCCTTTGAGTTACAAATGTGAAAGCCTTGTTTGGGAAAGTAATATTTGTCGTCTATCCACGTTACGGATGTCAAAGTGGGCATATCGCTATGCCAAAGTTGGGTGGTACCACGGGAATTAAACCTCTCGTCCCTGTTTGGGATGTGGGGTTTTTTTCATTTTTATCTAACAGAATAACACTTTTCAAAATGGTAAGTATGAGATAAGTGGAACTTACTTTGATCCGTTCAACCGGTTAATTGTATAAACAAACATAGATCTAGCTTTTAAGGAGGAAAACATATGAGCTTCAATCATCAACAGATTGAAAAAAAATGGCAAGATTTTTGGTTACATAATAAAACATTTAAAACTACAGAGGATACGGACAAGCCAAAGTTTTATGCACTTGACATGTTCCCATATCCTTCAGGTGCAGGTTTACACGTAGGGCATCCAGAAGGATATACTGCAACAGATATTTTATCTCGAATGAAACGCATGCAAGGCTTTAATGTTCTTCATCCAATGGGATGGGATGCATTTGGATTACCAGCTGAGCAATATGCCCTTGATACTGGTAACGACCCAGCGGAATTCACGAAACAAAATATTGATAACTTCAGAAGACAAATTCAAGCACTTGGATTTTCGTATGATTGGGATCGCGAGGTAAACACTACAGATCCTGAGTACTACAAATGGACACAATGGATCTTTTTACAATTATACAAAAAAGATTTAGCATATGTAGATGAAGTGCCAGTAAACTGGTGTCCTGCATTAGGAACCGTTTTGGCAAATGAAGAAGTAATAGATGGAAAAAGTGAGCGTGGAGGACATCCTGTTGAACGTCGTCCGATGAAGCAGTGGATGCTTAAAATTACGGCATATGCTGATCGTCTTCTTGAAGACCTTGAAGATGTTGATTGGCCTGAGAGTATTAAAGATATGCAACGTAATTGGATTGGACGCTCTGAAGGGGCACATGTAACATTTGATATTGATGGTTATGATGAAAACTTCACAGTATTCACTACTCGACCAGATACATTATTTGGTGCGACTTATGCTGTATTAGCACCAGAGCATTCCTTTATTGAAAAAATCACAACGGCTGAACAAAAAGACGCAGTCGAAGCATATATCAATGAAATTAAACATAAGAGCGATCTTGAACGAACTGAACTTTCAAAAGAAAAAACAGGTGTATTCACAGGAGCTTATGCGATTAATCCTGTTAATGGTGAAAAAATACCGATTTGGATTGCTGACTATGTTCTTGTCACATATGGAACTGGTGCAATCATGGCGGTACCTGCTCATGATGAACGTGACTATGAATTTGCACAAAAATTTGAGCTTCCAATTAAAGAAGTTGTTAGCGGTGGAGATGTTAAGAAAGAAGTATACACTGGTGACGGAGAGCATGTTAACTCTGACTTCTTAAATGGACTTGGTAAGCAAGAAGCGATTGAAAAAATGATTGCTTGGCTTGAAGAAAATAAAAAAGGTGAAAAGAAGGTTACGTACCGTTTGCGTGACTGGTTATTTAGCCGTCAACGTTACTGGGGAGAGCCAATTCCAATTATCCATTGGGAAGATGGGACGATGTCTGCAGTGCCTGAAGAAGAGCTTCCACTTGTACTTCCTAAAACGACAGAAATCAAACCATCAGGAACAGGTGAATCACCACTTGCAATCATTGAAGATTTCGTTCATGTAGTGGACCCTGAAACAGGGAAAAAAGGTCGTCGTGAAACAAATACTATGCCACAATGGGCAGGAAGCTGCTGGTACTACTTACGTTACATCGATCCGAAAAACAGTGAATCACTTGCAGATGACGCAAAATTAAATCAATGGCTACCTGTTGATATTTATATCGGTGGAGCTGAGCACGCAGTCCTTCACTTACTATATGCTCGTTTCTGGCATAAGTTTTTATATGATATTGGTGTTGTGCCAACGAAGGAACCATTCCAAAAACTATTTAATCAAGGTATGATTCTTGGTGAAAATAATGAAAAAATGAGTAAATCAAAAGGAAATGTTGTAAACCCAGATGAAATTGTTGAATCACATGGTGCAGATACTCTTCGTCTATATGAAATGTTCATGGGTCCTTTAGAAGCATCAATCGCATGGTCTACAACAGGACTTGATGGAGCAAGACGCTTCTTAGATCGTATTTGGCGTCTATTCATCGAAGACAATGGTGAATTAAGTCCTAAGGTTGTTGATGAAACAAGTGATACACTTGAGCGTGTTTACCACCAAACAGTTAAAAAGGTAACCGAGGATCTTGAGGGCTTACGCTTTAACACAGCAATCTCACAACTAATGGTCTTCATCAATGAAGCCTATAAAGCGACAGTTCTTCCTAAAGAATATGTTGAAGGCTTTGTGAAATTAGTATCACCAATTGCCCCTCACTTAGCTGAGGAGCTATGGAGCAAGCTTGGTCACAGCACAACTATAACTTACGAAGAATGGCCTGCTTTTGATGAAGCAAAGCTTGTGGAAAACGAAGTTGAAATTGTCGTTCAAGTTAACGGTAAAGTTCGTGCAAAACTGCTTGTTGCAAAAGATGTTACAAAAGATCAGCTCGAACAAATAGCACTTGAAGATGATCGAGTAAAAGAGCATGTTGAAGGGAAAACGATTCGCAAGGTAATTGCTGTCCCTGGCAAGCTTGTTAATATAGTTGCAAATTAATAAATTGATGAAGGCCGACTCGTAAGTATCTTTGATACTTGCGGGTCTTTTTTTGTCTAGGAAATTATAAAATTCTAGTAATGTGGCTAAGCGCTAAGCATCCAGCTCCAGCGCCTATCCCCTCTTGGGTCTACAGCAACTCATGAATTGAAGGTAAAAAACATCTTCTATTCATGAGCGTCTTATTTTCCCGCGGCTGTTCAAGGCGCTTGCGCTTTTGTTCTGTAGTTTGGGATTTTTAGAAAAACGGTGGAAAACGTCCGATCAATGGAAGAATTAGTCCTTCCCGCAACTAATTCACAATGAAAGAAAAACAATACGTTTCTCCCAACCTCATCCTAAAACTGGAACCTTACACATTTTATTTGATATAATGCAGTTATCAAATCTGAAAGGGTGTACGAGATGTACGAAATGAAAGAAATTTCACCTGAAGAAATTCAGAAAAAACTAGAAAACGGTGAGAAGCTAGAATTAATAGATGTTCGTGAAGATGATGAAGTAGAAGCAGGAATGATCCCACAAGCGCGACATATTCGTATGAATGATATTCCTAATCAACTAGATGCAATTGATAAAGAAAAAGAGACATTCTTTATTTGTCGTTCAGGCGGTCGTAGTGGTAATGTATGTGCCTATTTACAAGAGAGAGGCTATAACGTAGTTAATATGGCTGGTGGTATGCTTGAATATAAAGGTGAGACTAAGCCTAAAAGTGAATTAGCTTAACCTACATAAAAAGAGTATGCCTGTCCAATAAGGCATACTCTTTAATTTAAACCTTCAAGTGTTATTCTTATATTTTCATCTAAACATGATACATAATGAGGGCAGAATAACAATAAAGCTGTTCTCCTTCCTCATCGATTGTAATTGACACACTATATTTAATATCTCTAACATGGTTTTCGTTATGCTTAGCTAAAAAATCATTTATTTCTTCCTCTAAATCCTTTTCGTGCTCTTCATCAAATACAGCAACTTTTAACATGCGCTCACACCCTTTAACTAAGTTAGTAAACTGTATTAAAAAGTTGCTAGAATTAGAACTAGTTTTTATAAATATCTTTCAAAAAAATAAGTGATTTAAGTAAAGTTGAGAGTTTAAAAATAAAAAAAGCACCAAGTAAAACTTAGCGCTGATGTAAGTAAGTATCTGTTTTTAGTGCACACCTATAGAATACATTGCAGCATTCTTCCCAGCAAGTCGACCGGTAACGAGAGCTGAAGTGATATTATAGCCACCTGTATACCCATGTATATCTAAAATTTCACCACAGAAATAAAGTCCATTTTTAAATTTCGAAGACATCTCACGAGGATGTATTTCCTTTACAGAAACTCCTCCGCCTGTTACAAATGCCTTCTCAATTGATAGAGTACCATGTACGTTAAATTGAAACTGCTTGCAATCTCGTACGAATGAACGTAGCTTTTCGTTTGAGAGATTATCATATGTCAGAAGCGGATCAATATCATTTTTCTCCAATAAAAATAATAAATATCTTTCAGGTAAAAGTCCCTTTAAGACATTTTTGATTGCTTTTTTGGCATCATGCTTTAAATCTTTAACGATTGATTGAAATAGCTGTTCTTCATTAGTCTCTGGGAGTGCATCAATGCTAACAGTAATTGCATTTGTTTTAAACTTTTTCATTGCCTTTACAACATATTGACTACATCTTAAAACAGCTGGTCCAGAAATACCAAAATGAGTGAAGAGCATGTCCATTTTGTGGGTGATAATTTGTTTTCCTTTCGGATTCAATACGCTTAAGGCAACATCTCGTAAAGAAAGTCCTTGAAGTGTTTTTTCCTGAATAAATGGTTCATTGGATGTAATAGGTACTTCTGTTGGAAATAGTTCTGTAATTGTATGACCCGCTTTTTCAGCCCAGGCATAGCCATCTCCGGTACTTCCTGTGTGGGGCACGCTTTTTCCGCCTACAGCGAGAACAACTGCATTAGTCGAAATCATTTCACCGTTTGCAAGCTGTACACTATGTACCTTTTTATCATCATAAAAAACATCTTTAACAGGTTCATTTGTCCGAATTTCAACGTTCAAACGGTTTAATTCACTAAGGAGGGCATCGACAACTGATTGTGCTTTATCAGTAACTGGGAACATGCGTCCGTGATCTTCTTCCTTAAGCTTAATTCCGAGGTTTTCAAAAAAAGAAATAATATCTTCATTATTAAATTCTGAGAACGCGCTATATAAAAACCTTCCATTACCTGGAATATGCTTAATAATTTCATCAATAGGCAAGCGGTTCGTTACATTACAACGTCCTCCACCTGAGATAGCAAGCTTTCTTCCTAATTTATTCCCTTTGTCTACTAGGAGAACGCGAGCTCCTTGCTGGCCAGCTGCAATAGCTGCCATTAAACCTGAGGGACCCCCACCTATTACTAACACATCATATTTCATTATGTTTTTCACAACCTTCATTTATATCTTGGTCTGCTCCTCATATTATAGCTGAAGATGATAAAAAGCAAAAAAATTATTTTGGTTCTAATATACTTTTGGGATTAGTTTTTGAATAGCTTCAGTGTCTATCCTAACATGAAAGCTACCGCATTTCTGAATACAAACATGTGGTATAAGCGTAGGATTGTGGTAAAATAGAAAAGTTGAATCTTCATAGAGAAGAATGGTGAGTCAGAAATATGTCAAATAATTTGTTAAGAGGTACGTTTGTTTTAACGTTAGGTACATATCTTTCGAGAATATTAGGTATGATATATCTCATTCCTTTTGCAGCTATGGTTGGAACTGATGGAGGAGCATTGTTCCAAACTGGTTATGCTCAATATACAATATTTTTAAGTATTGCAACCGCTGGATTTCCAGCTGCAGTTTCTAAATTTGTTTCGAAATATAATGCAATTGGCGATTATGAAACGAGTAGGCGGATGTTTAAAGCTGGATTGGCTGTTATGCTCGTGACAGGGTTACTAGCATTCTCCCTTCTCTACATGCTTGCACCAATGCTAGCCAAAAGTGCACTTGCTGGAAAGAATTATAGTAGTTTTACTGTTGAAGACGCTATATTAGTCATCAGAATGGTCAGTTTAGCGCTTATTGTTGTGCCGTTAATGAGTTTAATCCGTGGCTTTTTTCAAGGACATCAATCAATGGGGCCAACAGCTGTTTCTCAAGTCATTGAACAGCTTGTCAGAATTGTATTTTTACTAGCAGCTACTTATCTCATTATGAATGTATTTAATGGTGGATTAGTGTTAGCAGTTGGTTATGCAACATTTGCAGCATTTGTTGGGGCAATAGGCGGTTTGCTTGTTTTGTTGGTCTATTGGATTAGACGTAAGCATACGCTTCAAGCTCTGCAAGAAAATAAAGTGGAAACAAAGTCCATACCTCTAGGTTTAATGTTTAAAGAAGTTTTTCGCTATGCAGGACCGTTTGTATTTGTTGGCTTAGCGATTCCTATATATAACTATATTGATACAAACACGTTTAATGGAGCGATGATTGAAGCGGGATACGATAAAGATATTGCAATTGCTATGTATGGAATTCTGTTACTTTACGTACCAAAGCTCGTGATGATTCCAGTTTCATTAGCAACTGCTTTTGGTTTAACGCTTATTCCTTCAGTCACAGAATCCTTTACAAGTAACAATCGAGTACTGCTCCATAAGCAAATCGATCAAACATTACAAATAATTATGTTATTAACATTGCCAGCTGTTGTAGGGATGTCAGTACTAGCTGGACCAGCGTATAACATTTTTTATTTTGGTGAATATGAGGAAATCGGGAAAAACATACTAATGTGGTATGCACCGGTTGCATTATTGTTTTCCCTATTTACGGTCAATGCAGCGATACTTCAAGGGATTAATAAACAAAAGCTTGCAGTAATTAGTCTAGTCATTGGTATTATTGTAAAGCTAGTATTAAATACTCCATTGATTCAATTATATCAAGGTGTTGGATCAATACTTGCTACTGCAGCAGGTTATACAATTTCATTAATTTATGGCTTTGCAATGATTAAACGTCATTCTGGTTATTCGTTTAAATTATTAATTAAACGAACAGTTCTAATGACTATGCTTTGTACATTTATGGGATTAGCTGTTTCTGTTATTCAATCAATCTTAGGTATTTTTATTAATTATGAGGATGGAAGAATGCAGTCAGTTATTGTAGCTGCCATTGCAGTTGCGGTCGGAGGAGTCGTTTATTTATATTTAGCCTATCGATCTCGCCTCTTGGAAAAAGTTTTAGGAGATCGATTAAAGCGATTTTTACCGCGAAGCCGTGCGAATGGCTAAAAACAGGTGAAAATAAGAAAAGCTCGGTGAAATTGCCGAGTTTTTTTAATAAAAGTAAGAAAGTATTTGTTTCTGTACTTGTTTAGGGAATTATAAAATTATAGTACTGTGGATAAGCGCTTTGACATCCAGCTCCAGCGTCTAGACCCTCGGTGTCATAAGCCACTCAGGAATTGAAGACAAAGAACGTCTTCTGAGCGTCTTATACCAGTCGGGTCTGATTAAGGCGCTTGCACTTTTTTATAAAAATTAAACATGATCGTGTGGTGCTCTTATAAATGAGAATTGATAAATTATTAGCGAATGTAGGTTATGGAAGTCGTAAAGATGTAAAGAAGATGCTGAAAACAGGTGTTGTAAAAGCAGATGGGGAAGTAATCAAAGATCCAAAAGTCCATGTGAACCCAGATGAACAGCATGTAACTGTTAACGGAGAAAAAATCGAATATAAGGAATTTGTTTATTTAATTATGAACAAACCTGCAGGGTATTTATCAGCAACTGAGGATGAATTACAAGAAACAGTTATTGATTTATTAGAAATGGAGGATGCTGTTTGTCAGCCTTTTCCTGTTGGTCGACTTGATAAGGATACAGAGGGATTGTTGCTGTTAACGAATGATGGTCAGCTTTCACATCAGTTGTTATCTCCGAAAAAACACGTACCAAAAACGTATTTTGCCACGATATTAGGTAGTGTTACAGAAAAGGATGCAGAAGCGTTTAAAAAAGGTGTTGAGTTAGACGACGGATATGTGACTAAGCCTGCAAATCTTGAAATTCTTACATCAGGAAATCAATCAACAATTCATATCACCATTACTGAAGGTAAATATCATCAAGTAAAACGTATGTTTGAGTCGGTTGGGAAAAAGGTTACCTACCTGAAAAGGATATCAATGGGACCAATAAAATTAGATGAAGATGAATTAAAGGTTGGAGAATATCGTGAACTAACTGAAGATGAGATTGAATTGTTAAGACAAGCACAACCTATTGAATTATAAAATAAAAAGGCTTTAGCTACTTGATAGTCTTGAGAAATAAGGCATTTAAATAGAAATAAAAGGCAGTTTTCGCAAACTTTGTTGCTATTTACCAAGTAATGTGGTGTGGTTGATTGCAGCGAGAGATGCTCGCTTTCCTCGGGGCAGGCGGTGATCCTCCTCGGCGTAAACGCATGTGGGGTCTCACCTGTCCGCTGCTCCCGCAGGAGTTTCGCAATCCGTTCCAATCAACCTGAAATAATTTTTGTTTTAAAAGCAACAATCTCTTAGAAAAGAGCCAAATAAAAAAAAGAGGAACCTTTCATGATGAAGGTTCCTTTTATGTATATTCATATTAATTTTTGATTATTTTTTCTTAAGAAGACATCTTAACTTTTTTCTTTGTAGTTGCCCATTTACCTCTTGTTGGGCTGTGAACCAAATCGTTATATGCTAACACATTTAAATCACGTTGTATGGTTCTTGGTGTAATACCAAATTCGTCAACAAGTTGCTGTGTGGTCACAGTTCCCCTCTCATTAATAAACATGTAGACTGATTTGATTCTGGTTAGCATACGGTTTGTTGAAGGTTTCAAAAAACCACTCCTTATCGTTTGATCGCACTGGCAATGCCTACTACAACCTTTCGATGACTGCAACTTCAGATGTCACTTCATACATATATTTAATGATGTGGTAAAACGTTACAACAATATTTTACACGATTTCGACACATAACATCCAGAGAAAAGATTAAATTTACACAATATTAACATTTTAACCTAGCTTACAGTAAAAAATAATAAGCTTTTGACTTAATTTCTGTTTCTAGTTCCAGCAGACCAAGGCAATTTTACTTTTCTGTGAGTGCTTTACACAATAAAACTATATGATGTTTGTTCTGAATAGTATGACAATAATTTGAATCTTTTTCAAGCAAAACGAATCTTTTTCCTGTATTTCTCGTATTAAAGGAAAGAGAGGATTTCAAAATGGCTATATTAACCGTATCAATTGATGAAGCAGGCTATGAAGAAAAGCAACCTGTTATTCATAGAATTGAGTTTACATTACATAAAGGTGAATGGATTGGAATAATTGGTCCAAATGGGGCAGGGAAAAGCACTACAATAAAGGCTTTATTGGGCGTTTTGGAATATGTAAAAGGTGTGATTAACAAGCAAGAGCAGTGCCGTTATGCATACATTCCTGAAAAACCTATATTCTATGAACATTTAACATTATGGGAGCATTTAGACTTATTAGCGTCAATAAATAATATGGATGATGAAATTCTTATCAACAGAGCTAACACTTATCTTGAGGCTTTTAAGATGAACAAGGTAAAACATGAGATGCCAGTTACATTCTCGAAAGGGATGCAGCAGAAGGTAATGATCATTCAAGCGTTATTGTTGCAACCGGATTTTTATATTGTTGACGAGCCATTTATTGGCTTAGACCCAAGTGCGATTAAAATGTTTTTAACAGTAATGGAGCAAGAAAGGAAACGAGATGCAGGCATCTTAATGTCCACACATGTTCTAGATACAGCAGAAAAAATTTGTGATCGCTTTTTACTTATTTCAGAGGGTACAAAAGTAGCTGAGGGGACTTTGCAACAATTACAATCTACAATTAGGATAGGAAATGCCTCTCTTCTCGAATGCTTTCATGCAATGGCAGAAGGGAGATAGTAAGAATGAGTGGTCTTCAGCTGTGGTATAAAAGAGTAAAACAAGATTGGCAATACCAATCTAAAAACATTCTATCAATTTTAGATTGGACCATCATCCTTTATCTCCTCATTCCGTTCCTTGCTTTTGTGGGGATAGCCTATCATTCATGGTGGTTTACAGTACCAAATTGGTTGATAGGATTGCCACCTTCTCTTTACTTCCTAGGGTGTTATTTTATTTGCTGGCAAGGGAGACTTAGGACATTTATGGAGGAAGCAGACCAACTATATCTCCTCCAATATCCTAAAAAAACAGTGTCAATGAGATATATGGGTGCACTATATTCTTCTGTTGTCATATTAATAAAATGGGTGGCAATGTTTTTATTGTTATTTCCAATTACTAATCATTTCAGCGAGTTAGAAATAGGACAATTTACAGCAGCAATCATATATTTCTTCAGTTTAAATCTTTTGCTTTCTACATATGAGCAGAAAGTCTATCATTACCGTTTCCTTAAGAAGTTTTTTTTGCATGTTTTTGTTTTCATTTCATTTGCTTTTTTGTCATATTTATTGATAAATCAACTGATTTTCATCGTTTTAATTATGGTTTCAATTATATTTATTGGCTTAGCAATTTGGCAAATAAAACTCTATCAGTCTCAATTTAAAAGCTTTTATACAGATGTTGAGAAGGGACAAAGGAATAAAGTAAAGCTTATTTCTTTTATGTTTGCGATTAACCCCGAAATCAATCTATCAAAGGTTAAGAAACCAAAGAAGCATTCTTTGGTGTTATGGAGAAATTCAACGAGAATATTTATAAATCGTGCACCTGAAAACGGTGTAACAGAACTATTTATTAAAGCTTTCCTACGTGAAAAGGCAAATGTTTTCAACTATATACAGATACTTTCTGTAACAATTACGCTTATTTTTGTCACACCAATATGGTTAAAATGGTGTGTTTTTATAGCATTTTGGTTCTTTTTTAAAGAGTGGGTCATTTTACTATTTAAAGAGATAATAAAACAAAACCCTTATTTAGCCATTGATTACTCTCAGAAAGAATATATCTTTCAAGCACAAAAGATGTGTGAAAAACGATTTGTATATCCTGGTGTTTCTCTTGTTTTTCTTTTTGCGAGTTTATCAACTGTAATAGCGATTTTCATCTGATGTTGAATAGTTTATTTAGTTAAGCTTCTCATGTTATGCTAAGCTAATAAATATAGTTTTCAGCCACATACGTGTAATCGGAGGTAATTGAGTTTGATTATTTTAAAAAGTAAACGTGAAATAGAGTTAATGCATAAAGCTGGTCAATTATTGGCTAATTGTCATAAAGAGATCGCAAAAAGAATCAAACCAGGTGTTACGACATTAGAAATAGATACGTTTGTTGATGCATATTTAAAAAGGCATAGTGCAACACCAGAGCAAAAGGGGTATAAGGGCTATAAATATGCCACTTGTGCGTCTATAAACGATGAAATCTGCCATGGATTTCCAAGAAATAATCCGTTGAAAAATGGAGATATCGTGACGATTGATATGGTTGTGAATTTAAACGGTGCACTTGCTGATTCAGCATGGTCATACGCTGTTGGGGATGTGTCACCTGAAGCAGCCCGTTTATTGCAGGTTACTGAAGAATCCTTAAACAAAGCTATTGAACAATCAGTCGTTGGTAATCGACTTGGGGATATTGGTAATGCAATTCAGAGCTATGTTGAAGGTGAAGGATTTTCAGTTGTACGAGAGTTTACGGGTCATGGTATTGGCAAAACAATACATGAAGCACCAACTGTTTTACACTACGGTGAACCAAATAAAGGTCAACGTTTAAAGGAAGGTATGGTCTTTACGATTGAACCGATGGTTAATTTAGGCGCATGGGAATCTAAAATGGATGATAATGGTTGGACTGCTAGAACAATAGATGGAAAGCTTTCAGCACAATATGAGCATACGATTGCGATTACAAAAGAAGGACCAATCATCTTAACAAAACAATGATACTTAATAAGAATAAATGAAGTGAAGCACAAGCCATCTAATTACTATAATTAGAGGCCATGTGCTATTTGTACGAATTTCTTGAATGAAATAATTATCGTAATTTGGTTCAATTTTGTGCTATTAAAATTCAAAAATAATAAAAAAAGTGGGAAATTGTGTTAAGTTCTGGCTTGTCCAAATATTATCACAGGTGTATCATAAGAAATAAATTCATTACCATCGGAGGCGCTTATGGATCTAGATATATCAAAGCATTCCTTGCCAGTTTTCGAAGCTCTTGCAAGCAATGTAAGAATTAACATCATTCAACTTTTAGCAGAGCGTCCAAGGAATATGAAAGAATTGGCGGAGGCATTAGGTCTAAGTAGTGCAATAATGAGCATGCATATTAAAAAATTAGAAAAAGCAGGAATCATTCGTACTGATCGAGTGCCTGGTAAAGGCGGAGTGCAAAAGTTATGTGTCCTGTATGTAGAAAATATGGAAATTACCTTCCCTAAAAAGCAAGAAGAACATAAGGAGTTTCATCAAACTGAAATTTCAGTAGGACATTATACTGATTTACATGTTGAACCAACTTGCGGATTAGCAACAACGGAAAAGATCATTGGAGAGTTCGATGACCTTCGTTATTTCTTTGATGCTGATCGTGTAAATGCTAAAATACTATGGTTTTATAAAGGGTATATTGAATATAAAATTCCCAATTATTTGCTAGCAAGTCAACACCCAAATGAGCTCGAAATTTCCCTTGAACTTTCATCTGAAGCACCATTTACGAATAGTAATTGGCCCTCTGATATTGATTTTTATCTAAATAATATTCATTTAGGTACATGGACAAGTCCAGGGGATTTTGGTGACAATCGTGGTAAGTATACTCCTTCCTGGTGGCCAAGTGTTGTGAATCAATATGGGCTATTAAAGAAACTTAGAATTGCTAATGATGGTACATATATGGATGGGAATAGATTATCTGATATTAAATTAGAAGATGTTGGAATTAGGGAGAAACAATGGACATTCCGTATTGCCGTCCAAGAAGATAGTGAGCATGTAGGTGGTGTTACATTATTCGGAAGAGGGTTTGGCAATTACAATCAAGATATTCTTTTTCACCTTTATTATGAAAAGGAAAATCAAAAAAAAGAAAAGTTAGTAGAGAATGTTACTTAATCAAATAAGGAAGCTGACTATCTTAAGTCAGCTTCCTATAGTTGGGATTTTTTAACTTACTTTTGTTGTCCAGCACCAGTTCCAACGAGCTAAATGGGCACTTGTGCTTTACTTAATGTCCACCAATAAATGCTAGTTGAATGAAAAATAGTACGGCAAAAATGTAAACAAAAGGATGAACCTCTTTCCACTTACCTTTCGCGATCTTCATTAAAGGATAAGAAATAAATCCAAGTGCGATACCAGTAGCGATGCTAGATGTTAAGGGCATACTAATCACGACTAGAAAAGCAGGAAATGCTTCATCAAGTTCTTTCCAGTTAATATCCGAAATTGCACCCATCATCAAGCTTCCAACAATAATTAGTGCTGGTGCTGTAATTGCTGAAATACCAGAAACTGCACCAATCAATGGGCTGAAGAGAAGCGTGAATCCGAATAAAATCGATACTGTTAATGTTGTTAATCCAGTTCTTCCTCCTGCTGCTACTCCTGCTGAAGACTCTATATAAGCACTTGTTGGACTTGTTCCAAACATTGCCCCAACTGTTGTTGCAGCTGAATCAGCCAATAAAGCAGTACGAGCTTTTGGTAGCTCATTCCCTCTCATTAAACCAGCTTGTTGGGCAACACCAATCATTGTTCCAGTTGTATCAAAAATTGTTACCAATAAGAAGGAAAAGACAACTGTATATAAACCGTGTGTGATCACATCACCAATTGCTGAGAATGGATTTGTAATAAGGATTCCTTCAGGTAGACTAGGTAAAGAAACGAATCCTTCTTTAAACTCAAGCTGTCCTGTGAAAAAGGCTATTAATGCAGTAATAACCATACCGATAAATAATGCACCATGAACATTCAAGCTCATTAAGACTAATGTAACCGCTAGACCTACTAATGCTAAAACAACAGATGGGGAATGTAGATCACCTAATGCAACTAAGTTGTTTGGATCGGCAGTTATAATTCCAGTTAAGCGAAGTCCAATAAAGGCAATGAAAAGCCCGATACCAGCTGTAATTCCGCTCTTTAAATTACTTGGAATAGCTTCAATTAATTTTTTTGCGGAATGGTGTTAGAGATAAAAGGACAAAAATAATACCCGCAACAAATACAGCAGAAAAAGCTGTAATGTATGTAATATTTTCATTTGCTCCAACAACTGAATAAGCAAAATAGGCATTTAAGCCCATACCTGGGGCAATAGCGATTGGATAGTTTGCAGACAGTGCCATCCAAAGTGTACCGATGATTGTTGCAATGATTGTTGCTGTGAACACCTGATCAAATGGTACTCCTGCATCTGCTAATATAATCGGATTTACGACAACAATATAAACCATTGTTAAGAAGGTCGTAAGCCCTGCAATTATTTCAGTTCTTACATTTGTATTGTGTTCTGCTAATTTAAACATAGTTACCCCCGTTATTTTTACGAACATTTTTCAAAACATTTATAATAATATTCGTTTTTTATTTATTTTGCAATAGTTTTCTCTTATTTTATTACCTTTTCCTGTATAGGGGATTTTCTTTAGTAATTTAAACATATTATGTTCATTAATAAGTAAATTATAAAATGAGTCAAGTTTTCTTCTTTCTGCTTACTTTTATCCTGAGATAGTATTTGGTATGTTATAGAAGGAATTAATGATAAATGATAGTAGGAGGTTTACATAATGAATTGGAAAGAAGAAGTTGAAAAAAGAAAAGAAGAGATCATAAAAGATACACAGGCTTTTCTGCAAATAAAAAGTGTACTAGATGAGGATACCAAATCTGAGATTGCTCCATTTGGTGAAGGGATTAATGATGCATTTCTCCATTTATTGCAGTTAGGTGATGCTTCGGGTTTTGTAAGTAAGAACCTTGACGGCTATGCAGGGCATATCGAGTTAAAGGGTAGTAGTGAAGATGTTATTGGTGTGCTTTGTCATGTTGATGTTGTTCCAGAAGGTGACGGTTGGACGAGTGATCCCTATGGTGCAGAGATTAGAGATGGTAAGATTTTTGCACGAGGGGCATTGGATGATAAAGGCCCGACGATCGCGGCATTTTATGCGATGAAAATTGTCAAAGAACTAGGGCTATCTTTAACAAAGAATGTACGAATGATTATCGGAACAGATGAAGAAAGTGAATGGCGCTGTGTTGATCATTATTTTAAGCATGAAAAAATGCCACTAATGGGTTTTGCTCCTGATGCCGATTTTCCGATCATCTATGCTGAAAAGGGAATAATTGATGCTACGTTAATGCAAACATCTACTTTTGAAAATGAGCAAGGTAATGCAATGCTTCAATCCTTCCATTCTGGTAGAAGGTTTAATATGGTTCCTGATTTTGCTGAAGCATCTTTCACGATTAAAAGTGATCATAAAGCAACAGTAAGCCAATTATTCACAGATTACATAACTCAAGCAAATGTAAAAGGGACTAGTAAAGTCGAAGCGGATCTCATCACATTAACGATAGAGGGTATTTCAGCACATGCAATGGAACCAAATAATGGGGTAAATGCTGGGATATTAATGGCTGCATTTTTGAATAAGCTTGAATTAGATAAAAAGGGTAGCCAGTATATCAAAACAATCGTAGATGTTTTTGAAGGGGATACTCGTGGGGAAAAACTTCAGATTTCATATTCTGATGAGATCAGTGGTGAATTGACTGTAAATCTTGGCGTTATGTCTTATACAAATGAGGGTAATGGGAAGCTAGGAGTGAATGTTCGTTATCCAGTTATGGGTGATGCAGATCATATAAAGAAAGGTTTCTCAGCTCTAGCTGGTTTTGATTTACATGCATTTGATGACTCTAAACCACACCATGTTGATGAGAAGCATCCACTTATTCATACCTTACAGAAGGTGTATGAAGAACAAACAGGTGAGAAGGCAGAGTTAATTGCAATTGGTGGAGGCACTTATGCGAGATCGTTAAGTGCAGGTGTTGCATTTGGTCCGCTGTTTCCTGGGAGACCTGATATTGCTCATCAAAAGGATGAATATATTATTATAGAAGACCTTTTGAAAGCAACGGCCATTTATGCACAAGCCATATATGAATTAGCGAAATAATGACTGATGAAAGATGGCAGGATGAAAGTAGATTGAAACAGGATGACTTTATTTCTTGAAAATGGGGTCATCTCTTTTTTAAAGGAAAAAACAGATGATATTAACTCTAAAGTGAAAAAAGAGTCTGTACTTTGCTAAGGAAAGAAGGAACAATATGGAATACACAGCCATACATCAGGAGGAACAACGAGCAACCAATCTTAATTTTTCAAAGTTTTATTTCTTTGTCTTTTTTGGAATTGGCTCACTTTTTCCGCTTTTATCTCTCTATCTAAAAGACGTTGTTGGCCTATCGGGTAGCCAAATAGGAATCATTATGTCGATTAGCCCAGTTGTGATGATTGTCGTACAACCGATATGGGGAGTCCTTAGTGATATAACTCAAAAGCCAAGCTTCTTATTATCCGCAGCGATCCTTTTAACCGCGATCTTTGGAATCATTTATTCTTTTATAAATAGCTATTACTGGATTGTAGTTATGGCAATTCTGCTTGCTATCGTGCAAAGTGCGGTTATTCCGTTATCAGATAGTATCGCGGTAAATTATGTTCAAAAAACAAAAGGTCAATACGGTTCGCTTCGCCTGTGGGGGGCTGTTGGCTTTGCAGTTGCTGTCCAAATTGTTGGTTGGCTTTCAGACCAGATAAGTTTATCGGTTATTTTCTATGTTTTTTCCATTGCCTTACTTGTTTCATGTTTATTTGCTTGGCAGCTACCAAAAGAAAATCAATCTATGAAAATAAGTTTAAGAAAAGGGCTTAAAGAACTTATTAATGTACCAAGATACTTCGTCTTTTTATTTATTTCTTTTTTAGTTTTAGGACCACTGTTAGCAAATAATATTTATTTTGGGATATTAATAGCTGAGGTAGGCGGTGGGCTTACGGGAATTGGCCTTGCGTTTTTGCTAGCTGCTGGTAGTGAAGCCCCTTTTATGAAAGTCGCAAGCATTTGGATAAACAAACTTGGAATGATTAATATCTTAATCTTGGCAACGGTAGTAGCAGCTATTCGCTGGTTTTTATACTTTATTGAACCACCTATATCAATAATTTATCTTTCTACGATTGCTCAAGGGCTTTCATTTGGTTTGTTCATGCCAGCGGCTATACAATATGTCAGAGATTTAGCACCTATAAAAGTTGGGGCAACTGCTATTTCGTTGTATTCAGCTATCGGTAATGGGTTAGGTAACTGGTTCTGTACGTTTGTCGGAGGGTTAATTTTAGAAGGATTTTCAGTTTTGTACGTATATTTATTTTTCGGAGCAATGACTTTATTAGGCTTGTTCGTATTAATTTGGTTTAAGTTTACTAATAAAGAAGCAGCCATGTAAAAAGGGAGAGGAACCACTTCCTCTCCACTTAAAAGTTAGGCACTGATAAACTTAGTTGTTGATCTTTACTGTAGGCGTTCGCTTTCGTTCTAACAAAATTCCAAAATCAACAGTGAGCTTTAACAGAGCCAAAAATTAAAAAGCAAAGACATCACTTGATAGATAACGTTCACCAGTATCACTGATTATACAAACAACTACATCTTCAGGTGTTAAACGTTTTGCTACTTCAATTGCTGCATAACATGCTGCACCAGATGATGGGCCAACTAGTATTCCTTCCTCACGAGCAAGTCTTCTTGTAATATCATATGCTTGATCATCATCAATTTTTAGAATTTCATCATATACCTTTTGATTTAAAATCGAAGGAATAAAGCCAGGACTTGTACCAACTAGTTTGTGCATGCCTGGTTTTCCACCTGAAAGAACCGGAGATCCTAGCGGTTCAACAACGTGAACACTTAAATCCTTGTAATGTGCTTTTAATGCTTCTCCTGTTCCTGTAATCGTCCCACCAGTGCCTGCAGTAGCAACAAAAGCAGATAGCGGCTTTCCGAGTTCATCCATCGCCTCAATTATTTCTTTTGCAGTAGTATGACGATGAGCATTAGGATTTGCTTCGTTATCAAACTGCATTGGCATAAAGGCGTTTGCTATTTCTTTTGTTAGCTGCTCTGCTTTTCTAATTGAGCCTGGCATCTTTTCATCACCAGGTGTTAGTACAACCTCTGCTCCATATGCTTTAAGTAAGTTAATACGTTCTTGTGTCATTGTATCAGGCATAACAAGAATTGCTTTATAGCCACGTGCAGCTGCATTCATTGCAATCCCAATTCCAGTATTTCCACTAGTAGGTTCGATAATGGTTGAATTAGGCTTTAATAAACCTTGCTTTTCAGCTTCGATAATCATATTGTAAGCAGCTCGATCCTTTACACTTCCACTTGGATTAAAGAATTCAAGCTTTAAGTAAACAGCTGCGCCACCCTCAGGGTTTATTCGATTTAATTTTACTAAAGGAGTATTTCCGATAAGGTCTGCAATGTTGTTAACGACTTTCATTATGTCACTTCCTTTTGATGTCCTTAAAAAATTTTACCATATAAAAATTAATATTCCTATTACAATGCTAGGATATAACAAAGATTGAATTTAACACAATACCTACCATTGAATAATGTTATTCCTTAACGGAGTTTCTCCATCACCTATGTTGTTTTTATTAAAAGGCTCTTTTCTAAGAGATTGTTGCTTTTAAAACAAAAATTATTTCAGGTTGATTGCAGCGAGACTCCTGCGGGAGCATCTCTCGCTGCAATTAACCACACCGCTTTACTTGGTTGGTAAATAGCAACAAAGTTTGCGAAAACAGCCATAATAAACAATTCTTTTATCTGTTACCTACTATAATTACTTGTAAGACCGTAGTAGGGGTTTTACTGTGAGTTAATGTGGGATAGAATAAATAAATAATGAATAGAATGGTCTGTACATTAAGAAATCTGGGGGCAATTTTATGAAACATCATACACATTTTTTTATTGCAGTTCCAATAGAGATCGGTCTTAGAAAAGCTATACAAAACTGGCTAGCTAGTAATAAGGAAAACCTTCCTTTTCAATCTTGGGTTCATCAAGAAGATTATCATATTACTTTAGCTTTTTTAGGTCACGTTGATACAGATGATCAGTTAAAACGGTTATCCGAACTTGTGAGAGACAAAGTAGCTAATCTATCACCATTTACCCTTTCTGTAAAAGGGCTTGATGTTTTCGGTAAAAAAGATGCACCAAGAATATTTTGGGCTGGAATAGAAGACTCTACATCTCTTCATTATTTGCAGAAACAAGTTTTTCATGCCTGTAAAGAAATTGGTTTTAATCTTGATTCAAAGCCGTTCCGTCCTCATATCACACTTGCAAGACGCTGGAAATCAGACAAACCTTTTGTTAAACCTGAAGTGTTTCGTGAAGCAATTCATAATGAGCACCAAACCTTTTTAGCAAAGAAGATTCATTTGTATCAGACCCATCTTGATCGAGTTCCAAAGTATGAAGCAATTGATGTTTTTCATTTACACGGTGATGAATGATGAAATATGTATTAACCATACTGCAAATAGTTTGTTTATTGACGATATATCTTATAGGAGTGCTTATTCAAAAGGTTAGTAACTTATCAGTTCCTGGAAGTATTATTGGTATGATCTTATTGTTTGGAGCACTTCATTTTCGATTTATAAAGAGAGAGTGGCTATCACTGGGAAGCTCCTTCCTTTTAAAATATTTACCAATGTTATTTATACCTGCTACAGTAGGAGTCATTGACTATCTTGATTTATTTATGGGAAGTGGACTAATTACGATTGGGATCGTATTAGTTAGCACAATCATTGTGATGGTAACCTCTGCTCGAATAAGTGATGTTTTGTTAACAAGAGGTGAGGATGCTAGTAAGGATAAGGGGATTCACTTATGAGTCTGTTTTTTTCAACCTTATTTATCGGCATAACAATTGTTATTTATTTACTTATGGCGCAATTTTATAATCGTTTCACCCATCCCTTACTCGTACCGATCTTCACATCTAGCCTACTAGTTGTTGGATTATTACTAGTGACAAATACTTCATATATCACCTATATGAGTGGCGCAAAATGGATAGATGAGTTATTAGGGCCAGCTGTAGTTGCATTAGCTATTCCACTATATGATCATCGAGATATAGTAAAAAGGAATGCACCAACTATTTTCTTTAGTGTTATTGTAGGGGCGATTGTTGGGATGGTAAGTGGAATCATCTTAGGAATGATGAGTCAGATTAATAAAGAGCTTATTTTTTCAATAGCTCCAAAATCAGTTACCACACCAATTGCAATGGAAATAAGTGAGATTGTTGGTGGAGCACCTGCACTTGCAGCAGTTTACGTAATGGTTGCTGGGATTTCTGGTGCAATGTTCGGACCGTATTTGATGAGGGTATGTAACATTAAGCACTCCATCTCAAGAGGAATTGGCTTTGGTACAGCATCGCACGGAATTGGAACTGCGAGGGCGCTAGAAATTGGAGATGTTGAAGGTGCACTTAGTTCAATTTCTATGACATTAAGCGCTGTATTTACTAGCTTCCTATGTCCAATTATTTTGTCAATTTTCCTATGAAACGAATGTTGCAAAGCGCGACCATCACATGGTTAGAGTTTATTTATTAGCCTAGCATTGAGTGGAGCTAGTAAACTGAATTGTCTATTATACAAACAAACATAATCGGTTTTTTATGAATTCGTAAAATAAAAATGTGGGTGCAAATTTCATCCTGCAACCATAACAAACAATGAGGAGTCGATAAACGGTTGGCACAATTAATTAAACTTTATGATTATATTTCACGCTATGAGCTCAATGCTTACCGTTATTCAAGTCAATTTATCCGATTAAAAAAACAACAATGGGATAAGGTATCACGGGCATGGGAAAGTGATACGTTCTATTCGGTAATGAAAGTGAGTGAATCTCCTGCCCTGCAGCATGAAGATGAAACAGAAAAGCGGTCCATTTTTAAAAAAATTAAAAATAGATTTTCCAAGGAAGAACTTGAATCACCGGTTATAAAACCTCTAATAAATGACGCAATACTTGCTGATGAAGATTTGCAATTTCAATTTACAACGATACCTAAAACAATTGACGATCTTAAGCACTTATTTTTAGATTATATTTTTCGTTTTCAAGTTCGCTGGGCAAGCTCAACTCTTCGTGAAATATCATCGGTTGAAAAATCAGTATATAGAGACCGGGTATTAAAGTATTTTGTTCAACGAATTCCTGATCAATACTTATTACTTTATAGACCAGTTTTTCAGTTGAAAAATGCTCCAGTTGAACTTGATTTAATCATGATAGGGACAACAGAAGTCTATTGTATAACACTTGTTGAACAGTTAGATGAAACAGTTTTTACAGGTTCGAAGGAAAAATTCTGGGTTGCAAGAAAAGGTAATCACGAAAAAAAAATGCTGAGTCCATTATTAAGTCTCAATCGTACAGGTACGGTTGTCGAAAAACTAATATCAGCACAGCAAGTTGACATTCCAGTTAAGAAACTAATGATAAGCCGTAACGGTTATATAGATTACCCTTTTGCTCCTTATGATATAACAATTTTAGATAAACGAACATATGACGAGTGGTTTCAGCGATTAAGGAAATCATCTGCGCCTTTAAAGCATACCCAGTTAAAAGCAGCGCAAGTATTGCTATCTCATTGCCTGACAAATTCCTATTACCGAAAAGAATGGGATGAAGAATCCTCAAATGATTAATTGCAATATAGGGACAAGACCTTTGGAGTCAGTCCCTTTTTAGGATGGGAATATAGTGAATTTAGCTCTTGCAGTTTTTAGTGAACACAATAAATACACGTACATAAACTAGTATAGATAATGGAGCATTAAATGTATGAATGGATTATTTTTTATCATAAACCCTTCAGCAGGTCATGGTAAAGCAATGAAAGTATGGAAAAAAGTAAAAAGAGAGCTTGAGAGAAAGAAAGTTTTATATCGTTCGTTCTATACGGAATATCCTGGTCATGCAGAAATTCTTGCGAGACAAGTGGCAACGATACAGAATTATCATTTAAAAACCATAGTTGGTGTAGGTGGAGATGGAACAATACATGAAATTGTGAATGGACTAAGTTCTTTTCAGCAAATACAAATAGGTTTTTTAAGTGCTGGAAGTGGGAATGACTTTGCAAGAGGGTTTAAATTACCAACACATCCAGTTAAGGCAATAAGACTAATCATACAAAGGATTAATAAACCGATAACTCAATATGACCTTGGGGAGTATCGACTAGGTGGAAAGAAGAGTGGGCAATATTTTATTAATCATTTAGGAATCGGATTACAAGCTGATGTTCAAAAGGAAGTAGAAAATATTCCGATTAAAAAGCTATTGGCCATGCTTAAAATGGAGTATGTGACGTTTATCATTGCCTTTTTTAAGGTATTATTAGAATATCAACCTTCTTCATTAGAAGTTTGCGTTAATGGAGAGTCCACTACGTATAATAATGTATGGTTCATTACGATATCGAATGGACCTAACTATCAAGGGAAATTTAAAGTTACTTCTAATGCGAACGCTTCGAATGGGGATCTAAATGTTACAATTGTTCACAGTATCAATCGATTTCAGCTTTTTATGGTGATTTTTTTAAATATGGATGGAAAATATTTGAAAGAAGTAATAAATACAATTGCTTGTGAATCCATATCAATTACTTCTAATAAACCTTCACTAATCCATGCAGATGGAGAAATTGTCGGAGAGACTCCAGTTTCAATTAGTATAAGAAAATCTCGTGTTGCCCTTATTAAATAAAATCATTTCAAATGAAATAAAAAGACTTCCAAATGGGGGTGGCTAGATTGCTAAAAATAAATCGAAAATATGAAGCTTTTTTAGATCAGATTAATGAAATCGCTATTCTAGTTCCAAAAGATTTGGATAAAGAGGATAAAGCGTTTTATATAAAAAGTGATCACGGAAACGAACTGCTTACTATAAAACAAAAAGTGAACATTGAGTCACATGTGAAATATGTTTGTCAGTTCACAAGTGCCCTACAATTCGATCAAACCTATATGATTATTGATGAACGTGGAATTGAAACAGATTTGCAAATAGGCTCAGTCATTCGCTCAGATGAATTTGATCGTCGATTTGCTTATGAGGGAAATGATCTTGGTGCCATTTATCATAAGGATAAAACGGTTTGTAAAGTGTGGGCACCCACAGCTACTATGGTGAAAGTAAGACTATACCATCAAAATAAAACTGAACTCGGCACGTATAATATGGTTAGATGTGAGAAAGGAACTTGGTCAATTGTTTTGGAAGGTGACTTTGAGGGATACTTCTACACCTATCTTGCATGTGTAAATTTAGTGTGGCGTGAAGCAGTAGACCCATATGCAACAGCAGTTTCAATAAATGGTGAATATGGTGTAATTGTTGATAAAGAAAAAATGTCTGTACCTACTGTTGAGCTCCCTTTATTTAAACATAAAACAGATGCAATTATTTATGAAGCGCACATCCGTGATTTTTCTATACATGAGGATAGCGGTATGATTCATAAAGGTCAATACAATGCTTGGTTAGAGAAGGATACGAAAAATAAGCAAGGTGATTCAACAGGTATCTCCTATATGTCAGAGCTTGGTGTAACACATGTTGAACTTTTACCTGTAAATGATTTTGAAGAGGTGGATGAATACAATCCACTTGCTTCCTATAATTGGGGCTATAATCCTCTTCACTTTTTTGCTCCTGAAGGAAGCTATTCAATGGAACCCACAAATCCTTATAAACGAATATTTGAATTAAAGCATGTTGTACAATCACTTCACCAACAAGGCTTAAGGGTTATACTAGATGTTGTTTATAATCATGTATATTCAAAAGAGGATTCATCCTTTGAAAAGCTAGTACCAGGTTATTATTTTAGATATGATGGAAATGGGATTCCATCAAATGGAACTGGTGTTGGAAATGATCTTGCCTCAGAACGTTACATGGTGAGTAAATTTATTATTGATTGTGCGTGCTACTGGATGAATGAATTTGATATTGATGGCTTCCGCTTTGACTTAATGGGGATTCTAGATGTAGATACCATGCACGAATTACAAAGCAAAATTTATGGTTTGAAGCCAGATGCGATTTTGTTAGGTGAGGGGTGGAATTTAGATACACCTTTACCATTTGAAAAGAAAGCGATCATTCCAAATGCTAATAAAATTCCAACAATTAGCTTCTTTAATGATCATTTTCGCGATGTTATTAAAGGAAGTACTTTTAGCGTACATGATCGTGGATTTGTGTATGCTAATTTAGAAAAAAATGAACAGATGAAACAGCTTATTAGTGGTTCACCAAATATGTTTAGAGAACCACATCAATCCATTAATTATGTTGAATCACACGATAATCATACAATGTTGGATCGTTTTCTTTCCTTTTCTCCAACTGAGATGGAGGAGAGCAGACTGGCTAGACATCGTTTAGCAACAAGCATTGTGATTCTATCGCAAGGTGTTCCGTTCCTTCATGCTGGTCAAGAGTTTTTCCGTACCAAAAATAGTGTTGAAAATAGCTATAACTCTCCCGATGAAATAAACTGGATAAACTGGAGTAATCGATCGAACTACAAAGAAAATGTTGAATATGTAAAAGGGTTAATAAAATTAAGAAAGCTTCATGCAGCATTTCGTTTCCCATCTTCACTTCAGATAAACAAACATCTTGTTTTTAAAGAGGAACTCCCACAGCTGCTTACCTATCAATTACAAGAAGTGGGGCATTTAGGCCCTTGGGGAACAATTATTGTTGTTCATAATAACCATCTCTATCAAACATTTACGCTTTCTTTAACAAAGGGAGATTGGCAAATTGTCGTGGATCCTGAAAAAATCTCTTTGGATGAGCCAATAAGAATAAAAAATGAGGCGAAAATCAGTGAAATAGGAACGTATGTTTTCTGTAAAAACTAGGTTTTTCAGTTTTCCTTGACTAGTCTTATCATAAGGAGATAAAATTTAATAGGATGGCTATTGTGCAATTATTCTATAATCACCAATAGCTATCCTTTTTATTTCAAAATGAAGATTATTGAAGACGAAGTAAATAATACATCTAGATTTGGTCTTTAGCTCAAGCGAACTATTCTTAGAATATGATTTCTAGTAGGAAGAGTACGAAATAACATCGAGCTTGCGCTTTTCTAAATACTTTTATGAAATGTTGGGTTGAAATTGAAGGTGAACTGGTTGGAACAAGTATTAGGTAGTGAGTGGAAAATTACTCCCGCTGGAGGAGCAACAGGTGATGCTTATTTTGCAAAACGTGATGGACAGGAGCTTTTTTTAAAGCGCAATAGTTCACCATTTTTAGCTGTGCTTTCTGCAGAAGGAATCGTTCCAAAGCTAGTTTGGACAAAGAGAATGGAGAATGGTGATGTAATCACTGCTCAACATCGGTTGATAGGTCGTGAGTTAAAACCAATCGACATGAATGGTTCAAATGTTGCTGAGCTCTTGCAAAAAATTCATCACTCTAAAGAACTATTAGATATGTTAAAACGATTAGGAAAGCAACCGCTCACTCCTAACTCCATAATTGAAGATATACAGCAAGCAGTTGCTTTTGAAAAATTAGAGCAACCAGAAATAATTCAGGCAATTGAATTGCTAGTTCGTCAACTTCCAGATGTTCAATGTGACGAACAAGTTGTTTGTCATTGTGATGTCAATCATAATAATTGGCTTTTATCAGAAACCGATCAGTTATATTTAATTGACTGGGATGGGGCAATGATTGCAGATCCTGCTATTGATATTGGAATTCTTTTATATTGGTACATAGATGAAGCAGACTGGAAAGAGTGGCTTGCATCATATGGCTTGGAGCTTAATGAGCGTTTGAAAACAAGAATCTACTGGTATGTGCTACTACAGGCGTTAACTTCGTTTTTATGGTACCATGCAAAAGATAATGAAAAAGAAAAGCAGAACTGGATAGATCACATTAGAATGATACGAATCAAAATGAACGGAAATTAAGAAAAGGTGTCAATATCTTGAATCCATTGTGATAATTGATCCTGATGCGACTCAATATGTTGATCGAGAGAAGTTGAATTCTTTCCAGATTGGCTGTAGAAATAAATGTCCTCGAGTACACCTTTTGCATTTTGGCCTGTGCTTGAGTTAGCCATTAATGATTTAATTACTCTTTCAAGCTGTTCACACTCTGCTACTGTTCCACAGCATTCACTTTGATGTTCTGATAAGATATCTTTTAGTAAACTTACCTGATCGTGATATTGGATTGGCAAATTAAACACATCCTTTCATTGAGTGAAACTTCCTTTAGTGGTTTTTTACATCCCCCACTGTTGGTTAACAAGATAGGTAGTTATCCCTCACCTATTTCTTTGCTTCTCTTGAATCTCGCGCTATGAGGTTTTACTTCCCGTAAAGATTGGGATAAATCATATAAATATAACTTGTCATTAATAAAGCGGAATTATACGAAAGTAAATACATAGAGTAGTCAATAAACATAAAAAGACTGACAAGAGTAAAAGTCAGTCTTTTTGTGAGGATGAAAGTTAGAAATTTTTGACTATCTAACCATCTAGCTTTTTCTAATAAGTATTGCATGCATGCTTATTTCATGTTATCTTTTAGAGCGAAATTAATTCAATTGAGGTGTCTTCATGCGTGTACGTCATAAACCTTGGGCAAGTGATTTTATTGCCGAGCATTCACAATATGCAATCGCAAATCCTGAACAATATAAAGGAAAATGGAACGAAGTATTTGGAAATAATAATCCAATTCATATAGAAGTGGGTACAGGTAAGGGGCAATTTCTAACAGGAATGTCTGTGCAAAATCCTGATATTAATTATATTGGTATCGAGCTTTTTGATAGTGTTATTGTTACAGCTCTTCAAAAGGTTGTGGATTTAGAACTACCTAATATGAAGTTACTAAACGTTAATGCAAAAGATTTGGCAGAGTACTTTGATGAAAATGAAATCGATCGAGTGTATTTAAACTTTTCAGATCCTTGGCCGAAACCGCGTCATAGTAAAAGACGCCTTACGTTTAAAAGCTTTTTAGCCCTATATGAGAAAATCCTTGTAAAGGGTGGAGAAATCCATTTTAAAACAGATAATCAAGGTCTATTTGAATTTTCATTAATAAGCTTTTCAGAATATGGCTTACAGCTCAAATTTTTAAGTCTTGACCTTCATAATAGTGATTTCGAAGGAAATATTATGACAGAATACGAAGAAAAATTTTCTGAAAAAGGTCAGCGTATATATCGCGTTGAAGCTAAATATATGAATGAAATAAAATAAATGTAAAAAGGAAATGATGCAAATGTCATTTCCTTTTTTTTTTGAATCCTTCTCTATTGTCATAACAGATTACTCGTATGTTAAGATAATATTAGGGGAGGGAAAGAAATGGAAACACTTCAAATAGGTCAAACTAAGATAACTTGGTTAAATGGTGGGGTCACATATCTTGACGGAGGAGCAATGTTTGGCGTTGTTCCAAGACCGCTTTGGTCGAAAAAATATCCTGTTAACGAATTAAATCAAATTGAGTTACGAACAGATCCATTGCTTATTCAAAAAAAATGGCGAGAACATTCTCTTAGAAACAGGTATAGGATCTGGTAAGCTAAATGAAAAACAACTAAGAAATTATGGTGTCAAAGAAGAATCAGCAGTTGAGCAATCATTGCGAGAGCTCGGGCTTACACCTGAAGATATTCATATTGTTTTAATGACACATATGCATTTTGATCATGCTTGTGGGTTAACAAAATGGAAAAATAACCAGTTAACCACTGTTTTTCCTAACGCGAAAATTATTACTACTCTAATTGAGTGGGAAGAAATGCAACAACCTAATATTCGCTCGCGAAATACATATTGGAAAGAAAATTGGGAAGCAATTAAGGAACAAGTCTCAACATTCGAAACATCAATTACAATTACTGATGGTCTAGAAATGTACCATACAGGAGGCCATAGTAAAGGGCACAGTGTAGTGATTTTACAAGATGGTGGAGAAACGGTTGTTCATATGGCAGATTTAATGCCTACACATGCACATAAGAATCCATTATGGGTATTAGCTTATGATGATTATCCAATGACCTCGATTGAGAATAAGCAGAAATGGCTAAAGTTTGGCGAGTCACATAACGCATGGTTTACTTTCTATCATGATGCATACTACCGAGGAATAAAATGGAATGATCAAGGTGATATTGTAGAAAAGATTGAACGAAAAAGAAATTAATTATTGGTATATATAGTAGGGAGGGGCACAAGGTAGATGGGGGCCCCTAATACTTTATGCAATTTGTTCTACATGGACAATCGTACCTGTTTTAGCATCTACAAACGCTTCATATTGCTCGAGATGATCATTGACAGTACGAGAAACACCAGTTTTGAAAACTTCATAAGTTACATGGCCATTTGAAAAGGTTTCAGGGACGGAATAAATCCACGAACCATCGATAGGACCTTTTTCCTTAAAAGCTTTTTTTACAAGTTCTAATGCTTTATCGGACGATATTGACTTTAATATTATTTGGTCTTTTAGAAGGTATGTCGTTGCAATTCCAATTCCTAAGCCAAGTAAAAAATATTTACCTTTCATATTCGTCACCCCTAATTCGTGTATTTCATTACGCTTGAACCTTTTTAGTATATATAATTACGATTTTAGATTATGGCACTGTTAAACTTGGTTGTTAATTTGCGCTGCAGGCGTTCGTTTTCCGCGGGCGGTCCGGGAGCCTCCTCGGTGCTTTGCACCTGCGAGGTCTCTCTTGGACTCGCACTCCCGCAGGAGTCTCACGTATACGTTCCAATCAACAATGTGCTAAAATCTACAGTTAGCTTTAACAGAGCCTAGTTTATAAAAATCATTATAGCATGTTAATTAGCATTATTAAGTGAAGTTATTTCAATACATATTACGTAACAATAAGAAAAAGACGCAATCTGCGCTGAAATGAGGGTATAGAATGAAAAAAGAAACCTTACAATTATTTAAGACATTAACAGAACTTCCAGGTGCATCTGGAAATGAGCATCAAGTAAGAGCATTTATGAAAAATGAGCTTGAGCCATTGTCTGATGAAATAGTTCAAGATAAATTAGGTAGTATTTTCGGTGTTAGACATGGAAAGCCAGATGAACCAACAATTATGGTTGCAGGGCATATGGATGAAGTTGGTTTTATGGTTACTGCGATTACGGATAATGGGATGCTCCGTTTTCAGCCGCTTGGTGGCTGGTGGAGTCAAGTGCTGCTTGCACAAAGAGTAGAAATTATTACAGACAATGGGCCAATCATTGGTGTAATTGGTTCAATTCCACCACATTTATTAAATGAATCACAACGATCAAAGCCAATGGAAATAAGTAATATGTTAATTGATATCGGTGCAGACAGCAAGGATGATGCAAAACAAATTGGGATCAAGCCTGGTCAACAAATTGTTCCGATCTGTCCGTTCACACCAATGGCGAATCCGAAGAAAATTCTTGCAAAGGCATGGGATAACCGCTACGGATGTGGACTTGCAATTGAATTACTAAAGGAACTAAAAGATGAAACACTTCCACACACACTTTATTCTGGAGCGACTGTTCAAGAGGAAGTAGGCCTACGTGGAGCCCAGACAGCAGCTACAATGATTAATCCTGATCTTTTCTTTGCATTAGATGCTGGTCCTGCAAATGATATGAGTGGAGATAAGAAAGTGTTCGGACAACTTGGTAAGGGAGCTGTTTTAAGAATTTATGACCGTTCCATGGTTACACATCGTGGTATGAGAGAGTTTATTCTTGATATGGCAGAAACACATGATATCCCATATCAATATTTCGTATCTCAAGGTGGCACAGATGCAGGGCGTGTCCATGTTTCAAATCAAGGTGTACCATCAGCTGTAATTGGAGTATGCTCACGCTATATTCATACATCTGGATCGATCATGCATGTAGATGATTATGCAGCTGCAAAGGAACTTCTTGTGCGTCTCGTTAAGTCCTGTGATGCTACAACAGTTCAAACCATTAAAAGTAATTCGTAAATAGAGTAAGGAGAATGAACGTGATTATCGCAATTGGAACGAAGAATCCAACAAAAGTTAATGCAGTTAAAGCTGCTTTTTCCTCACTTTTACCAGGAGAATTTATCTCAATAAATGTACCTTCTAATGTTTCAGCACAGCCTTTGACAGACAATGAGACAATGACTGGGGCAATAAATCGTGCAAAGAATGCACTTAAAGAAGCGGATGGTCAAATTGGTGTTGGATTAGAGGGCGGCGTTGTAAAATCAGAGCTTGGCTATTTTTTATGTAACTGGGGAGCGATTGTTGACGAGCATATGCAACCAATCGTAGCTGGTGGATCGAGGATTGTTATTCCTGAAGAAGTAGGAGCACAGGTTTTTAGTGGATTGGAATTAGGAGATGTTATGGATCACTATGTCGAAAAACATAATGTTCGCCAAAATGAAGGGGCAATTGGAATTTTTACAAATGGTTGTGTCAATAGAACGGAAATGTTTACACAGCTAGCAAAACTTTTAGTTGGTCAATACTTATATAAAACCTCTAAGGCTTACTAAAGCCAACAAAAATAAAAAGCGACCCTTTAGTCGCTTTTTATCGTCTAGGAAATTATAAAATTCTTGTACTGTGGATAAGCGCTTGGCATCCAGCTCCAGCGCCTAGCCCCTCGAGGTCATAAGCCACTTAAGAATTGAAGGTAAAGAACACCTTCTATTCTTAAGCGTCTTATTTGCCCGAGGCTGATCAAGGCGCTTGCGCTTTTGTTCTTTTTCCACTAAATTTGAAAGGACATCAATAGCTTGTTGGATATTTTAAAACCGTAACATTAGCTTTATTTGACAGTTCTATCCCGCCAATTAGTATGTATTTCTCCAGCTAAGTAAATAATGAATTCCATAATATCCCTTAATATCAGTATTCTTCAATTTCAACATATTTTTCACTCGGTAAAATGTGTAAAAAAACTACTTTTACTTGTCAATTGAAAAAAATTAGGGGTATTATTAAATGAGTTCTATTTACCTAGTATATTTGGGGGATTGATATGAAGCAATTAACTCTAGTGTTAAGTCTTTTACTAACTATTTTATTAATGGGCTGTACAATTTCAGATGAAGAATTAACGAAAACCACAATAGATAATACCAAGCAGGCATTCGAAGACACTCCAAAGGATTCAAATGAACAAACAAAGCTCTTTTCATATTATTTACCTGAAGAATTTACTATAAAAGAAACGAAGATGTATAATGTATTGCTCGAAAAAGGAAGTAAGAGCTATTTATTATTTGTAAATGAAAACGAGGAAGCTAATAGTAAAGTTTCATATGACACATTAGTAGAAAAATATGAGAAACCTTTTATTTCTGAAACGTTTGAAGATAAAGAGAGATTCGGCTATCTATTTGTCAATACTCTTGAAAAAAACACCTATGAAGTTACAGTTGGAATCGGTGGAACAAAGTTAACGACTGAAGCAAAAATAAATGATGTTTCAGATGCTGCGAAAAATATGATGGATATTGTAAAATCAGTTCATAAAAAATGACTGTTCAAGAGGCAAAAATAGGGTCAGACCCTTTTTAGGCCTCTTTTTTTCTATAGGCTCTGTTAAATCTTATTGTTGTTTTTATATTAGGGAAAGGAAAGCTTGCTCCCTTTCCGTGGACTAAATGCCTAGACTCCTCGGTTGTTCCTCACTGCGGGGTTTAGTAGCAAGTACTCCCTCAGGAGTGTCGCAGATTTCCCTCATTTATCAACAATTTGTTTAACAAAGTCTTTCTAAAAGTAGTATTATTATAGTCATTGTAAGGTGGCTAAGTGGAAACGTAAGAGGGAATCATATAAACTATAGATGGACTAAACAGAGTTTAATTAAGATGGAGGAAATTGAAATGAAAAAACTAACTTCAGTGGAAGAATATAAACAACTAATTCAAAGTGACAATGTTATTTTTATGTTCTCAGCAGATTGGTGTCCAGATTGTCGCGTAATCGAACCTATCTTACCTGATATCGAAAAAGAAAATAGCTCATATACATTTTATTATGTCGATCGTGATGAATACATAGATTTATGTGTAGAATTAAATGTATTCGGAATCCCAAGCTTTGTTGCATTCCACCAAGGGAAAGAAGTTGGACGATTTGTAAGTAAGGATCGTAAAACACAAGAACAAATTCAAGATTTTATTAACAGCCTTACATAGTACATATAACGAATTCGCATCACTTTAAGGAACACAAAAACGATTGTGAGTGATAGCTTGTTATTGTGCAAAATTATGGACTAAATTTGGTTGGAAATCGATTTTGGACATGAAAACGAGTTAAAGAGGGTTCCATCCTCTTTCCTTCATAGAATTTAGTCGAGAGGAGGAACTATGAATGAAAATGACTTCGAGAAAATTAGTAGAAATCCTAAAAGAAAAGCTTACAAAACCACAATGGCAATTTGAATTTGATCGAAAGAAGGATTCTCTAAGAATTGAAGATTCCACAACAAACAAAGGTGTAACACTATCTCTTCCGGGAATAATTGCAAAATGGGAAACATCAAAAGAAAAAGCAATTGATGAAGTTGTCTATTATGTTAAAGAAGCTTTAATCGTTATGAACGAAAAACAAGAGCTTACAGGAAAGGAAAAATCTATATTTCCAGTGATTCGCTCTACTTCTTTCCCTACCGAGAGCAATGATGGAATTCCGCTTTGCTTCAGTGAGCATACAGCAGAAACAAGAATCTATTATGCACTAGATCTTGGAAATACGTATCGTTTGATTGATGAAAAAATGATGGAAAAAGAAAATTGGACAAGCGACCAATTAAAAGAAGTATCATCATTTAATATAAGATCCTTGAAGACAAGTGTAAAAGAAGACAATGTTGCAGGTAACATTTTTTATTTCTTAAACGCAAACGATGGCTATGACGCAAGCAGAATATTGAATGAAAGTCTACTGCAATCATTTGAGGAAAAGGTTGAAGGTAAAATGGCTGTTGCTGTTCCACATCAAGACGTGTTAATAATTGTCGATGTTCGCAATAATACAGGTTATGATATTCTGGCTCAATTAACAATGAGCTTTTTTGCAAGTGGTACAGTCCCTATTACAGCATTATCGTTTTTATATGAAAATAAAAAGCTTGAGCCCGTTTTTATTTTAGGGAAAAATAAACCACAAAAATAAATACTAGATTAAATTTCCTAAAAAGGTTTGCACACCCATAAATGGAATCTTCAAACCGAACAATCTAGAAGAAAAATAAAAGAAATGAAAGAGGCGGCCGATATAGCTTCCATCGTGATGGAGGTTATTTTAATTATTGGTTATCCTCTTTTTTTCTTTAATTTAGGCTGTTTTCGCAAACTTTGTTGATATTTACTAAGTAATGCGGTCTGGTTGATTGCAGCGAAAGATGCTCGCTTTCCGCGGGGCGGGCGGTGAGCCTCCTCGGCGTAAACGCCTGCATGAGTCTCACCTGTCCCGCTACTCCCGCAGGTGTCTCGCAATCCGTTCCAATCAACTTGAATTAGTTTTTTGTTTTAAAAGCAACAATCTCTTAGAAAAGAGCCTTAATTTATCTTTTGAAGTAAGGGGAATTTTTCAGTATCAATAAGTCTAGTAGATTTTACCCTTACCGATATAACGGAATTTTTACCTAAAACCTTCTTCCTACAGTTGGACCTTAAAAAGCATTTGTTTATCACAATGATTGAAGTTTATCTACAAATCTAGACATTTATTGATACAATAGAGTATAAGATATTTTGAAATGTTGAAAGAGTGATAAAGATGAATTGGTTAACAAAGTTAGTCTCCTATTTCTCTGGAGAAGATGAAAAAGAATATGAAAAAAAAGCAGAATTACAAGATGATCTCAATGCTCATTCCGTTTTCAACACTCCTTCGAGCGTTGAAGGTAAAAATCGAACAAACATTACTGCTGAAGCTAAGGTCGCCTATCAATATCCAAAAGGTAACTTTAGGTTTCCGATGATTCCAGATGAAAAGTTAGCAAGTCGCGATGAACGTTCCAAGCGTCCAACACGTACATACGATTATCAAAAACATAGCGGAGAAGTTCCATTTACTCCTAAAAGTCCAGCTACTAAACCAAAAATAAATCCGAAGAAGGCTGATGAGAAACCTAAACGACCTTTTAGTCCGACCGCTATACCATCACCTATTTATGGGTTTCAAACAAAAGAAGAGAGGATAATGACTCGTCCGCAGTTACAAGTGGAGAACCGTGGGATAAATGGTTCGTTACTTTCAAAAACTGAAGAGAAACAGTCTTCAAGAACAGTCATTAAAAACTTTCAACAAGAAAAGCAAGAAAAAATCGAACAAAATGATACAGAAATAAATTTTGTTCGTAAGCAAAACTCAATGGTTGAAAAAGAAGATAAGCACACTGAAATGAGTTTTTCTCATGAAGAGATTGAAGAAACTCAATTAAATAGCAATGCAAACGTTGAGGAGAACCTTGAAGTGAATGATCTGAGGATTGACGATGATTTGAGTCAATTTAACACATTCTACGAAGAAGAAACACTAGGAATTGAGGAGCAAAAGCAAGAAATTCAAATAAGTGAACTTGAACTAGAAGTATCGCTAGAAGAGGATGAAATGTCTCTAATCAACTTGGAAGATGAATCAACTATTTGGGTAACTCGAGAACCTTTAACAGCTATCGAAGAGGAAGAAACTCAATTAGATTCAGTACAGGTTAATAGTCCTGAAATAAATCAACTTCTCCACCGAGCTGAATTAGACGAAGAAGAATTTCAACAGGAATTACACAACACAGTCATTGAAAGTGAGCTTGAAAATACATTCGTTCATATGAAGGATCCAATACAGCAAGAGGTTCTTCCAGAGGATACTAGGAACAATGTTAATCTGTCACATGAAGAGGAACGTCTGGAAGAAAATGAACAGCAGATAGTCAATCATCATCAAGAAAATTATTTAAAAGAAGAAGATGAGTATCAGCCTATTGTGCCTCATCAAGAAAATCTTACAAAAGACGAGAAGCAGAAAATCGAAACTAAAACTAGAAACAATACCCTTCCTTTCAATGTTATGATGCTAGGTCGAGATAAACAACGGATGAGAGCGAAAGAGGACAGTTATCAGTTTCCATCACTTGCATTTTTAAATGTTCCAGATAAGGAAGTTTTAGAAGATCATTCATGGTTGAATGATCAGAAAGAGCTTTTAGATGTCACCTTAAAAAACTTTAATGTTCGGGCTAGTGTTGTAAATGTTACTCAAGGCCCTTCTGTCACAAGATTTGAGGTTCATCCTGAACCAGGTGTGAAGGTAAATAAAATTACAAACTTAAGTGATGATATTAAATTGAGCTTATCTGCCAAGGACATTAGGATTGAGGCACCGATACCTGGGAAAAATACGATTGGAATTGAAGTTCCTAATAAGGTAAGTAAGATGGTTTATTTACGTGAAATAATCCGAAGTCCAGAATTTAGAACGAATCCATCGCCGATGACTGCAGTGTTAGGTTTGGATATCTCTGGTCAGCCTGCTGTTACAGATTTAAAGAAAATGCCTCACGGACTTATTGCAGGCGCAACTGGTTCTGGTAAAAGTGTCTGTATTAATACAATTCTTGTCAGCCTGTTATACAAAGCGTCACCACATGAAGTGAAATTAATGCTCATTGATCCGAAAATGGTTGAATTGGCACCTTATAATGAAATTCCACACTTAGTAAGTCCTGTTATTACCGATGTAAAGGCAGCAACTGCAGCTTTAAAATGGGCTGTGGAGGAAATGGAACGTCGATATGAGCTATTTGCTCATTCTGGTACAAGAGAGATTACGAGATATAATCAACTTGTAAAAGAGCATAAACAAGGTGAACATCTACCATACCTAGTTATCGTCATCGATGAGTTAGCAGACTTAATGATGGTTGCACCAAATGATGTCGAAGAAGCCATTTGTCGGATCGCGCAAAAGGCTCGTGCATGTGGAATTCATTTGATCGTAGCTACTCAGCGTCCTTCTGTAGATGTTATTACAGGCTTAATTAAAGCGAATATCCCAACGAGAATTGCTTTTTCTGTTTCTTCCCAAGTGGATTCAAGAACAATTATTGATGTAAATGGTGCAGAAAAACTTCTTGGTAAAGGTGATATGTTGTTTTTAGAAAACGGCTCATCGAAAGCTGTAAGGCTGCAAGGTACATTTGTATCAGATGAAGAAATTGAACGAGTAGTTAAACATGTAAGGCATCAATCAAAGCCAGACTATTTATTTCATCAAGATGAGTTGGTGAAAAAAGCAATCATACAATCTGAAGAAGATGAGTTATTTCCTGAAGCATGTGAATTTGTTGTGAATCAAGGGGGAGCATCAACATCACTTCTTCAAAGACGTTTTAGAATCGGCTATAATCGAGCAGCAAGACTGATCGATATGATGGAGGAGCAAGGAATAATTTCAGAAAATCGTGGAAGTAAGCCACGAGATATTCTCATTTCTGAAGAGGAATTAGATTCGATTCAAAGTGAGTAGTGCATAGTAAAGGAAAATGGTATGATACGTTAAATAGAAAGGGATAAGGGAGTTTAGGTCGATGAAGGAATTTGTATTAAAGCAACAAGGGGAATTCAGCTTTTCTACTGTTATTAGGTTAAAAAAACGTGGAATTATTAAAGTGTCTCATTCAATTCCACGTTTAGAAAAAGTTGAGTAATTATGGATAATATTGTTCATTTTCAAACCCTCCGCAAGGAAAAAGAAGACCAACTTTCTACCTACGTTGTTCAACATACTGCAATGATCAAGAGCTATGTAGACCGTCAAGTAAACATTAGAGAAAAAGTGAAGGCTAAGTATATTTTTAGTGAAAAAGTAGGTTGTGAGAGATCATCCGTTTTTACTAAAATAGAAGAGCAGCTTTTTCTTGATTGGTTTACTTTTGATTATTTGACGATAAAAGGAACAACCATTTACCAATCATTTGTGGATCACTCGAGTAATAAGAGACATTCATTAGATGCTGTGGTACATGCACTTTTTATGGCTAGTGTACTTGAGCCATTTAAAGTAATAAAATCAAATGATGGTCATATACATGCAGAGAAATTACTTACAGGTGAACGATGTACAATTAAGACATTTTCAAAAAACAAAATGGTTAATGGAGAAGACATTATCTTTTTACGTTCAGTTCCGGTATTTGATAAGCTTTTGTGTATTAGCGAAATTTTTGTTCAATGTGATCAAAAAACAATTAGTAACTTAGTAAGTCATTTTGAAAAAAGTAAAGATAGTTGGCGTACATTTTTAAAGAAATTTTCCATAAAATATAGTTGGAACAGAGATGCATCAGTTGAAAAGTGACATTCTAAGTCCAATGTAAGGTTTCCACTATTTTCATGGTCATTATTTCATGCAAGTGATATAATATACAACCGTAAGCTTATTACATATGTTAAAGAAAAATTAGGAAGTATAAGTTTAGAACTGATTTTCGCATTTACCCTTTAGAGTAGTAAACTCCAAAATTCTCGTTGATACATTTTTTTGTAAACACAACCATAGGTTGTTGGAGCTACCTTATAGCGGATATCATGTTTGCCTGGTTTAACTAGGCAACTGTGCTTTTCTTTCACTTAATTAAAATTAAATCTTATGGATGATAGTATAAGAAAAACGAAAGCTTTGCCACTTTAAGCCAAGTTTTTCGAATTGGATTCATATAGATGGGTTGCAAATCTAGATGAGCGTCATATACTGTCAATCAGATAGACGTTTGTTGGAGGTTCTAATTATGACTGTTTATCATTTTGTTGGAATTAAAGGGACTGGAATGAGTGCCCTTGCACAGATTTTACATGATATGAATTACGAAGTTCAGGGCTCTGATATTGAAAAGAAAGTTTTTACGCAAAAAGCCCTTGAAGCACGTAACATTAAAGTATTACCCTTTGCAAAAGAAAATATTAAAGAAGGTTTAACAATTATCGCAGGAAATGCGTTTCCGGATACACATCCAGAGATTGAAGAAGCCTTTAATCTTGGCTTACCAGTTATTCGCTATCATCGTTTTCTTGGTGAATTCATGCAAATGTATACAAGTGTAGCAATAACCGGTGTTCATGGTAAAACATCCACAACCGGATTATTATCACATGTAATCCAAGGGGCTGAACCAACATCTTATCTAATTGGTGATGGAACAGGTAATGGTATTCCAAATAGCAAGTATTTCGTTTTTGAAGCCTGTGAATACCGTAGACATTTCTTATCATACAAACCAGATTATGCGATCATGACAAACATAGATTTTGATCACCCTGATTATTTTACTAACATAGAGGATGTGTTTAGTGCATTTCAGGAAATGTCAGTTCTGGTAAAAAAGGGAATTATTGCTTGTGGTGATGATGAGCAGCTACAACAAATTCAAGCAAAGGTTCCTGTAGTTTACTATGGCTTTGGTGAAGAGAATGATTTCCAAGCAAGAAATGTTGTAAAATCAACAGACGGCACTGCATTTGATGTTTTTGTTCGAAACACCTTTTATGCGTCTTTTAAAATCACAACTTATGGCGATCACAGTGTTTTAAATGCACTTTCGGTTATCGCATTATGTCATTATGAAGAAATTGACGTTGAGATTATTCAACAAAGGCTGTTAACATTTGAAGGAGTGAAACGACGCTTTAATGAAAAAAGAGTCGGAGATCAAATTTTAATTGATGATTACGCACATCATCCTACTGAAATCAATGCAACCATTGATGCAGCTAGACAAAAATATCCTGATAGAGACATTGTCGCAGTGTTCCAACCACATACATTTACAAGAACTCAATCCTTTTTAGAAGAGTTTGCAGAGAGTTTACAAAAGGCAGATTATATTTACTTATGTGATATTTTTGGATCTGCAAGGGAGAATGTTGGTAAGTTGTCAATTGACAATTTACTTGAAAAAATTGAAAATTCCCATTTAATAAATGAAGAGGATACCTCTGTCCTAAAAACCCACAAACGTGCTGTTTTAGTTTTCATGGGTGCAGGAGATATTCAAAAATATCAAGAAGCATATGAAAAGGTTTTAGCTTAACACTTTCTAAAGATTAAAAAAAGCTGACGATAAATAAGAAAATTACGTTAAGTAATGATTCTTATCTAAGTCAGCTTTTTTCACGTTCTTAATTCATAGCCTTTGCCTCTTATTGTTTCAATTGTTATAGTAGGGGGTATTTTCTTTCGCAATCTATAAATGAGTGCATTCACTTCTTCTGAACTAACCATAGAATCAATGCTATTTGATGTAAATCTTTCAGACCATACATAATGTGTTAGTTCATCCTTAGAAACAAATTGTTTTTTTTGAAGAAGTATTTCTATGAATTTATATTCTTTTTCTGTCAAAGCATAACAGTTGTTTTTCAAGATTAAATTTTGTTTTAATGGGTCAAGTCGAGGGGGATTGGGCTTTTTCTCTTGTTCTTCTAGATTAATGGGTGTTAACTCACAAGTCTCATCAAAGTCCCTAAGTGAAAAAGACATGATAACTAGATCTTTTGCAAATGATATTTTGTCATTTGTAGCTAGTTTTTCAGGTATATTCGGTTCAAGTATTTTTCCATTAACCGATGTACCATGTTTACTTTGTAAATCTTTAATGTAAAAACTATTTGCTTCAAAAGAAATGCTAAAATGTTTTCTTGAAACGAATACGTTATTAAACGTTATGTCTGGCTTCCAATGCTTAGATTCTCTACCAAAAACCATATTTGCTTTATCTAATGAGATAATATCCCCCGATTCATAATGTGGTGCCTTTTCAATTACAAGAAACGAAGAAGTATCCATTCTATTAACTCCTAACTATCTATCATTGTCAGAATCTTATCATCAAAATATTATCCCATAACCATTGAGTGTGAGCAAACAAATAATTAGTATTAGTTACTGTGAGCTAGAGTGGAGGTTATAAAGATGAAAAGGAAGAGGAAGTTTTTAAAAATACTTATATTGTTTATTACCCTCCTATTATTTATGGTGATAAACAATTCCAATCTATTTTTAAAGCAAACAACTAAAGATCCCCTGTTACTTGCTCATAGAGGAATGGCTCAAACCTTTAATATAAAAGATGTAAAGTATGACACCTGTACTGCTGAGATGATCTATAAGCCTGAACATTCTTATTTAGAGAATACAATTCCTTCAATGGAAGCTGCGTTTAATGAAGGTGCAGATATGGTTGAGTTTGATATCATGCCAACAAAGGACGGGCAGTTTGCAGTGTTTCATGATGAGACGTTAGATTGCCGAACAAATGTAAAAGGAACAACAGAGGATTATACAATGGATGAGCTTAAAAAAGTTGACACCGGATTTGGTTATACATACGATAATGGAAAAACATTTCCTTTCCGTGGTAAAGGTATTGGTCTTATGCCATCACTTGATGAGGTATTAAGCAATTTTCCAGATAAGTCCTTATTAATCCATATTAAGAGTAACGATGCTGCAGAAGGGGTACAACTGGCGAAAGTACTTACTAAGCTTCCAAAGGATCGTCTAAGCCTTTTAACTGTATATGGTGGTGATGAACCAATTGAAGCATTAAAAGAAAAGCTACCTAAGATTAAAGTTATGTCAAAAAATACAATGAAAAGCTGCCTTATTCCATATATTTTAGTTGGTTGGACGGGTTATGTACCTGAAACATGTGAAAATACTGAGTTACATCTTCCTGAAAAAATTGCACCATACTTATGGGGATGGTCTGGAAAATTCACTAGTCGAATGGAAGATTTAAATACAAGAGTCATTGTAGTAGTTGGTGATGGAGGTTTCTCAGAAGGGTTTGATTCAGAAGAAGATTTAAAACGTTTACCAAATCATTACTCAGGAGGGGTTTGGACAAATCGAATCGATATTATTGCTCCTGTGTTTAATAAATAAGGTTAATTTCGCAATTAGTGTCTTTTAGTAAGGCTGTTTTCGCAAACTTTGTTGCTATATACCAGGTAGTGCGGTGTGGTTGATTGCAGCGAGAGAGATGCTCGCTTTCCGCGGGGCGGGCGGTGAGCCTCCTCGGCGTAAACGCCTGCATGAGTCTCCCCTGTCCCGCTACTCTCGCAGAAGTCTCGTAATCCGTTCCAATCAACCTTAAGCAGTTTTCGTTTTAAAAGCAACGATCTCTTAGAAAAGAGACCTTATAAATAAAGGTTAGTGACCAAGATAGGATTAGAAGCATATGGCATTTACCAATAATAAAATAGTCTTAGATGAAGGGTGTTTGTATGATAGAGAAAGAGGTAGTTTTAAAAGTAAGTAATCTAAGTAAAAGGATAGGAAAATCATCAATAATAAAAGACGTAAGTTTTGAACTTAACAAGGGTGAAATTCTTGGTCTCCTTGGTCCAAATGGTTCAGGCAAAACAACGATTTTAAAAATGTTAGTTGGACTCATAAAACCGACAATTGGGAGCATTGTTATCGAAAAAGTTAATATAAGAAAAGATTTTGAAAGGGCAATCACCCATGTAGGTGCGATCATTGAAAATCCTGTAATGTATGATTTTTTATCAGGATATGATAATCTCGTTCATTTTTTCCGTATGACAAATAAGTTTTCTAATGAAAGAATTGACGAGGTTATTGAATTATTAAGGATGGATGATTACATTGATGATAAAGTATATACCTATTCATTAGGAATGAGGCAAAGACTCGGATTAGCACAGGCGATTCTGCATCAACCATCTATCCTTCTTTTAGATGAACCTACGAACGGGTTAGATCCAGAAGGTATTAAAAGCCTTAGAGAAACATTGAGAAAACTTGCAAACGAAAATGGTGTTTCGATTATTATCTCTAGTCATATTTTAGGTGAAATTGAATTGATTTGTGATAGTGTGTTGGTCATGGATGATGGTATATGTATTGAACGAGGCTTATTAAGTGAATTACAAAATGGAACAAGCATGAAACATTCGTATTCCTTTAAGGTATTGAATGCAGAAAACATAGAACCGATTTTACAAACTAAGTATGAAAATGACAGAATTCATTACCAAACTAATGGTTTTTCAATAGAATTAGAGGTAGAAGAAGTAGCAGAGTTAAACAAACTACTAGTTGCTGCTGGAATCAATGTAATAGGCATTGAAAGAATTGGTAGTCCATTAGAAGAGCTGTTTTTACAAAAATTGCGAGGTGAAGAAATATAATGTCTTATCTTCACTTAATCAAGAATGAACACATGAAACTATTTAAACGGCCAAGAATATGGATTTTAATTGGCTTAATGGTATTTATGAATATTATCGTAAGTATATTTTTTAAGTTTTTATTTAAAGGGACTGAATTTACCTTTTGGGACTATATTCAAGTGAGCTCATACTTATTAATTGTAATTCAATTAATGTGTATTATTATTGCTGGTGACATAGTTTCAAGTGAATTTGAAAAAGGTACAATAAAGTTTTTGTTTACTCGACCTGTAAAAAGGGTGAAAATATTACTTTCTAAGTATATAACGGTTTTGTACATAATAATTTTATTAGTATCACTTCAATTATTTATGTCAAGTATTCTCGGTATTGTTTTTTATTCTGGAACGTTATTAACTCTTGATCAAAAGGTGCTAATTGGATTAGCAAGTTATCTTTTCAACTTAATTGAAATAGTGGTAATGAGTACAATAGCTTTTAGCTTTTCAACAATTACGAGAAGTAGTGTATTTTCAATTGCAGTCCCTGTTTTTTTATTGTTTACATCAAGTGCAATTATCACGCTATTAGACCATTATCATTATCAAGCAGGTAAGTACTTGCTATTTGCTAACACAAATATAATGCCATACTTTTTCGGTCAACCATTATTTGAAGGAATGACATTGACTTTTTCGCTTATTAATATCATTTTACATTTGGTCGTATTTTTCTTTTTTTCTATCCTTTCGTTTACGAAGAGAGATGTCCATGTTTAATTAAGAATGATCTCACATGATAAAGTTATCAACGTAATGAATCTCTTATAAAAAATGGGCTGACGTATTGTCAGCCCAATTCTTATTTTAAATTTTCACTATTTAATGCTTCTAACTCAGGTAAAACAAAGCGACCATCTTTACGAATGAGCACATCATCGAAATAAATCTCACCACCACCATATTCAGGGCGTTGAATCATAACCATATCCCAATGGATGTTGGATTTGTTTCCATTGTAGGCGTCATCATAGGCCTGACCTGGTGTAAAGTGAAAGCTACCATCGATTTTTTCATCGAAGAGGATGTCTTGCATTGGGTGTAAGATATAAGGATTCACCCCAATTGCAAATTCACCAACAAACCGTGCACCTTCATCAGTATCAAATATTTTGTTAATTCTTTCAGTATCATTTGCAGTGGCCTCGATAATTTTTCCAGATTTAAATGTTAATTGGACATTTTCAAATGTAAAACCGTTATATGGCGAAGATGTATTATATGTAATTTGACCATTTACAGAATCACGAACAGGTGCTGTATAAACCTCACCATCAGGAATATTCATTTGACCAGAGCATTTGATGGCTGGAATGTCTTTGATCGAGAAGGTTAAATCTGTTCCCTCGCCTGTTAAACGAACCTTATCAGTTTTATTCATTAACTCAACTAATGGATCCATTGCTTTGTCCATCTTGCTATAATCCAGATTACATACATCAAAATAGAAATCCTCAAACTGTTCCGTACTCATTTTCGCGAGCTGAGCCATTGATGAAGTCGGATATCGTAACACAACCCATCTTGTTTTAGGTACACGAATTTCACGATGAACTTTTTGACCAACAGTTTGACCTTGAAGCTTCATTTTTTCATCAGGTACATCTGCAAGCTCATTAATATTATTACCAGATCGTAATCCTATGTAGGCATCCATTTTTTTCATCACTTCTGCTTCAAAATCAGCGATCATATGATATTGTTCTTCACTGCCACCCATCATTAAAGCACGATCGACTTGATGATCCTTTAGTGAAACAAAGGGATAACCTCCTGCTTCATAAGCTTCTTTTACAAGAGCAATGACAAGCTCTTTTTGTAGGCCGAAATTTTCTATTAATACCTTTTCACCTTTTTGTAACCGTATCGAGTAGTTTATAAGGTTTTTCGCTAAAGTTTGAATTCTTGGATCCTTCAAAATAAATCCTCCCTATTAAATGATGTTGTCATATCATACCTTATTGTACCCGAACATAAAAAAGAATCGTCATAATATGTATTCATCAAAAATAAACAAAATTTGATATCAGCAAAAACTGACAAAGGGATTGTCTAATTGAATAGAGAATTTAGTAATTATGTAAATTTTATGTTTATAATAGATTATGATGGGTAATTGAACAGTAAAGACATAGGAGGTGTAAGACATGATTATTATTTTATATTTAAGTGTCGCGCTTATAGCGATAGCATTTACCATTTTAGTTGTGTACGTGTCGAAAACTCTAAAGGCTTTGCAAGGAACATTAACAAATGTTGCAAGCACCTTGTCTGGTCTAGAGAAGCAAATGGAAGGAATTACGACAGAAACAACATTTTTACTACATAAAACGAATGCACTTGCAGAAGATATTCAACATAAGTCAGAAAAGCTAAATACTGTTGTGGAGTCAGTAAAGGATGTTGGCACAACAATTCAACAGTTAAATCAATCTGTAAAAAAAATTACAACTTCTGTTTCAACGAACCTTGAACAAAATCAAGATAAAGTGAACCAAGTTGTTCAATGGAGTAATGCTGCCATGGAAATATGGGCAAAATGGAAGCAGAAGAGTGAAAAAAAGACAACCATTTAATAAAGTATTTAGATTTACACTTTTGAGGAGGTAGAAATCATCATGGGTAAAAATAATAATAAGGATTTTATTGTTGGTTCAATTATTGGAGGGCTAGTAGGTGCGGCTGCAGCTTTATTTTTAGCACCTAAATCAGGAAAAGAAATTCGTGAAAATCTTGGACAACAAGCGAATGTAATGAAGGATCGAACAGGAAAGTTTACGAATGGTGCTCTAGAAAAGGGTTCAGGCATAGCAAGTGTAGCGAAAGAGAAAACAGTATCACTTTCGCAGGTTCTTACTGAGCAATCGTCACAAATCATGAATAAGGTTCGTGATATAAAAAGTACTACTAATGGACAAGGTGATTTCGTTGAAAAGGAAGTAGCAGATGCATTGGAACAAATTTCTGATGAAGCATCGACTTCTAATAATGATGAAAAAACTGAAGATCAGGCTATTTCAGAATCAATTACAGAAGCAGTTGAAGCATTAGAGGAAGATAACAAAAAGGAACAACCAAAAGCTGATTTAAAAGATGAAGTAAAATCAAATTAATTAATAGCAGGACAGTTTAGTGGCTGTGGGAAAGGTGAAAAAAGTGAGCAAACAATTAATTGATACTGTAGAACAATTTGAGGAATTATTTAATAAGCATGAAGAATTTCTATTTGTAAAAAATAGCCTGACATGTCCCATTAGTCAAGCAGCATTTGAAGAATATCAGGAGTTTGTAGAAAAGCATCAAGACTATCCAAGTTACCATTTACATGTTCAGGATTCAAGATCATTATCAAATTATATTGCTGAAACATTTGCAATTAAACATGAATCACCACAAGCGCTTTTGTTTAAAGGAAAAGATGTCGTATGGAATGCATCACATTGGAAAATCACATATGATGCATTAAAAAAAGAAGTATTAGGTTAAAGAAAAGGTGATTGACCTCTGATAATCGTGAGGTTAATCACCTTTTTAAAATTGGGAGGACAACTTATGATCTAACCGAATATTTTTTTAGTGTAGCCGTCTTTACATCGTTATGTATGTTTTAATACTTAGGCTTTTTTAAACTTGGTTGGTGATTTTTGCTGCATGCGTTCGATTTCCGCTCCAATCAACAAAGTGCCAAAATCAACAGTGAGCTTAATAGGGACAAAATATTAAAAAATCGATTATATTATGCTTTATCGCTTAAAAGCGTTTAAATGTTAAAGTTTTTGATGACAATCCCTATTTTATCGTTTATAATTACAACTAATTAGAGAAAATGTTCCACACATTTTTTGATTGATAAGAAAACATTAAGTTTTATTAATGTAGACTTCAGATTTTCTAAGTTAGTCATTATATTTATTAATACTAACTTCAGCTTCATTCAATCTATTGTGGTTTCAGTGATTTTTGACTATTTTTTTTAAGAAGGGATGAGAGAGATGAGTAATGCCGAATTAGAAGCATTAAGAGAGAGAGCAGATGAGATTAACTTACAAATTTTGAAGCTGATTAATGAGCGAGGAAGAGTTGTACAGGAAATTGGAAAAGCGAAGGAAGCACAAGGTGTAAATCGTTATGATCCTGTACGTGAGCGCAAAATGTTAAACAGCATTAAAGAATATAATGATGGTCCTTTTTTAGATTCAACTTTGCAGCATATTTTCAAAGAAATCTTTAAAGCAGGTCTTGAATTGCAAGAAGACGACCACAGCAAGGCATTACTTGTATCTCGTAAGAAAAAGCCAGAAGATACAATTGTTGAAGTTAATGGCGTAAGAATCGGTGATGGAAGCCAATCGTTTATCATTGGACCATGTGCGGTTGAAAGCTATGAGCAAACTGCTGCTGTTGCTGAGCAGGCTGTGAAACAGGGAGTTAAAATTCTTCGTGGTGGAGCTTTTAAACCTCGTACAAGTCCATATGATTTCCAAGGTCTTGGTCTTGAAGGTCTGAAAATTTTGAGAAAAGTTGGAGATGAATATGGTTTAGCTATCATTAGTGAAATCGTAAATCCAGCTGATATCGAAACAGCATTAGACTATGTTGACATCATTCAAATTGGTGCACGTAACATGCAAAACTTTGAATTATTAAAGGCTGCAGGAGCAGTTCGTAAGCCAGTTCTTTTAAAACGTGGCTTAGCAGCAACAATTGATGAGTTTATAAATGCTGCAGAATACATTATTTCACAAGGTAATGACCAAATTATTCTTTGTGAGCGCGGTATTCGTACGTATGAGCGTGCGACTAGAAATACATTAGATATTTCTGCTGTTCCAATTTTAAAACAAGAAACACACTTACCTGTATTTGTTGATGTAACACATTCAACAGGTAGAAGAGACTTATTAGTTCCAACAGCTAAAGCAGCTTTAGCAATTGGTGCTGATGGTGTAATGGCTGAGGTACATCCAGATCCAGCTGTTGCTTTATCTGATTCAGCTCAACAAATGGACTTCGATCAATTTGATCAGTTTATCAAAGAATTAAAACCTTTAGTTAAAGTGAACGCTTAATAGCAATTATTATTAAATAAGTAGAGGTTGGCTCACCATTATCTCCTAATGAATGTTTAGAAGTTTTTTCTTAAAACGTCTAAATAAGATGTCGGAGAATCTTGGTAAATGAGTCAGCCTTTTTATTTGTTTCTTTTTTTATTAATAAATGTTATATTTTAAGGTAAAAATGATAGTATAGCTTTTTTAAGTTATGGTTTTATTCATAAATGTTCCTTATAAAAAGGTTATTTTCGCTTATTTCCTTAGTCGAAATTTCTTGAATAATTGCCGAATGCAGTACGGTAGAAATACAAAAGTTGACTTTTATAGGTATAATGATTCAAATTATTAGAAAAGTTAGTTATAAAAAGAACATGTGAAAAAACGAACAATATGTGACAAACGTCTAAAAAACCTTTGAAATAGATTGCAGTCGATTTCAGAGTATCGTATGATTGTTAACATAGAACGTGCTTAAATATGGCTATTTGACAAGAAAAAACAATTTTCTACATACGGACATAGCGAAATTTAAAGTAGGAATTTTAAATATACGTTTTTGATAGTATTTGAAGGAGTGTTCAAGATGACAAGTGTAACAATATATGATGTTGCTCGTGAGGCAAATGTATCAATGGCAACCGTATCTCGAGTAGTAAATGGTAATCCGAATGTAAAACCTACAACAAGAAAAAAAGTTTTAGATGCAATTGAACGATTAGGTTATCGCCCTAATGCAGTAGCAAGAGGACTTGCTAGTAAAAAAACAACAACAGTTGGTGTAATTATCCCTGATATTTCAAGTATCTTTTATTCTGAGCTTGCACGTGGAATCGAAGATATCGCTACAATGTATAAATACAACATCATTTTAAGTAACTCTGATCAAAATAAGGACAAAGAATTGCATCTCCTAAATACAATGTTAGGAAAGCAAGTGGACGGAATTGTTTTCATGAGTGGAAATGTAACAGAAGAGCTTGTAGAGCAATTTAAGCGTTCCCCAGTTCCAATTGTATTAGCAGCATCTGTTGATTTATCAGAATCAACACCTTCTGTAAATATCAATTATGAACAAGCTACTTACGATGTTATCTCAATGCTGATTGAAAAAGGTCACAAAAGAATCGCATATATTGAGGGGCCAACTGAAGAGCCAATAAATCGCTTGAAAAAATCTGTAGGTTATAGACGTGCAATAGAGGATGCTGGTATTCCTTTTGAAGAAGAGCTAGTTATAGAGGGCGATTATACGTACGATTCAGGAGTAGAAGCTTTTGAGAAAATCGATGAACTCTCTGAAAAACCAACAGCGATTTTTGTAGGAACGGACGAAATGGCATTAGGTGTTATCCATGGTGCACAAGACCGTAATTATTCAATACCAACTGACTTTGAAATCGTTGGATTTGATAATACAAGACTTGCGACAATGGTACGTCCGCAGCTAACAACAGTTGTACAACCAACATATGATATTGGTGCTGTTGCAATGCGCTTATTAACAAAATTGATGAATAAAGAAGAAGTTGATAATCAAATTGTTGAACTCCCACATCGAATAGAGTTCAGACAATCCACAAAGCAATAATTTACAATTGTAAAAACAAGCTAACCAGTTAGGTTTAGCTTGTTTTTTCTCGTCTAAATATAAAAATACTGTAATGTGGAAAAGCATTTTTACACCCAGCTCCAGCGCCTAGACCCTCTAGGGTCTAGCTAATTTAGAATTGAAGGCAAAGAACGCCTTCTATTCTAAATTAGCTTATTTGCCCGAGGCTGATCAAGGCGCTTGCGCTTTTGTTCTTTTATTAACTATTCTTCTAACGATAAATGTTATTATTTAGTTAAGAGTTGAATATGAGATAGAAAAGGTGATACGTAATGCCTGATTGGTCTTACCATCCAATATTTAAGGGGACTTTGCTAAAACTGCCAGGACATTTCAGTCGGGAACTGATCCATAAAAGTATGAGTAGTATTGCTTCGATTCCTGGAGGAAGAAAGTTCATACACTTTTTAGGACATATGGAAACCTCTCCTGAAATTAGAGTCAATACAAGTGAATTGACATTTTCTTCTCCAATAGGGTTAAGTGGGAAAGTTGATCCGTATTTAACAGGGACGAAAGCGTTTGCGAATTTAGGATTTAGTTTCATAGAGATTGGACCAGTAACCATGGAGCATAATCAGTCAATGAGGAATCCATTGTATGATAGTGAAAAGGACCAGGTTATTTTTCCATCAGAAGAAGTAACAGTAGGATTGGCGCAAACACTCAGAAAGGTAAAAAAATACTCACATTTACCATTACATAAAATAATTCGAATAAAGGGAACCGAGAATGAACTTGTTGAATTGGCAACATCTTTAAAACCTTTTGGAGATATTTTTGTTCTAGAATATCAGACAAGCATAAGCTCTGAGCTTGTATCATTAATAAAAAAACAATTATATGATAAACCTGTTTTCTTTGCTATAACAACTAACCAAATATCTAATTCATTTTCTGCATTTGTTGAAATGTTTAATAAAAATGAATTCGATGGGCTACTATTAGATGGAGATAGAGCTAAAGAATCTTTTGAAGATCTTTCATCCGCGCTAAAAAAGGTAAGGACGGAAATCAGTGAAAGGATACCGATTATTACATCTGGCGGTATTAGAGAACCGAAGGATGCACTATCACTTTTAGAAAATGGTGCAACTCTACTTTTATTATCCTCAGGTTATGTTACTTCAGGACCAGGCTTACCAAAACGAATTAATGAATTATTGTATTTTCAAGAAAGAGATAGTGAGGTAACCATTTCATCAGGATGGATTTTTTATTGGTTATTTGGGTTATGTATATTAATAGGAGGGATATTAGCTTTGCTTTTTAGTATGACAAGAGTTATTTTGCCATATGATGAAGCGTTTCTAAGTCTCACAAGAGCAGAATTGCTAGATTTTAATAAGAATGTTTTATTCTTTATGGCCCATGACCGAATGACTCTTTCAGGTACAATGATATCCGGTGGAATTTTATATATGCAATTAGCTAAACACGGTATAAAATACGGGGTTCATTGGTGCAGAAAGGCTGTAAATATTGCTGGGATTTTGGGTTTTTTAGGCATATTAATGTTTATTGGTTATGGTTATTTTGATTGGCTTCACGGACTTTTTTGGCTTGTACTACTACAGCTTTTCATAGCTGGCTATTTAAAGACGAAGAATGTAGTTGATACGCCAATGTCTTACAATGATTCAAATCACATAGCATGGAAGCTTAGTTTATATGGGCAATTAGCATTTATTATTTTAGGGTTTTCATTTGTAATTGGAGGTATTATTATATCCTATATAGGAACTACGACTGTATTTGTAAAAACAGATATAGGGTATTTGTGTATGCCGCCTGAAATGATCGAACAATTCAATAATAAATTAATATCTGTTATTGCCCATGATCGTGCTGGATTTGGAAGTGCCCTTTTAAGTGTAGGGCTTCTCGTTTTAATGATATCATTGTGGGGATTTCGTGAAGGCGAAAAATGGGTGTGGTGGAGTATGCTTGTTGGAGGTTTACCAGCATTTTTAGCTGGAATTATCACACATTTTGTTATTGGATATACAACCTTTATTCATTTATTGCCTGCATATATAACATGTGTATTATATGTAATGGGGTTACTCCTTTCGTTTCCATTTTTAATGAGAAGAAATTGTTAACAGATCTCTTAAAATAGCAATCTATTTTATAAATAGGTTGCTATTTTAAGATTATTAGCACATTTGTTTTTCTAATGATTTTGTCGAATTAGATGAAGTGCTTTTGAGACAGTTAAAGCATTTTTTTCTTCTATTTCTGGCTTTCTAGGGATTGGTTTATATAAGTCATTAGAGTCATACCAAAGTTCAGGAAGCTTAACAGGTGCTTGCTTTTCCCACTTTTCAATCCACGACTTTGGAAGCGTGCTCGGCACTTTTATGTTATTCATTTCAAGCCAAATTAAGCTCCATGCTCTTGGAACAACTCTCCAAATATCGTAGCCACCGCCACCAACAGCAATCCAACGTCCATTACAATATTTATGAGCAATTTCATGAGCTAGTCTTGGAATTTCATGATAAATAGCCATTGAAGCGGATAAATGTGTTAATGGATCATAATAATGAGCATCTGTACCATTTTGTGTTAAGATCACATCAGGCTTGAAAAATGCTGCAACCTCCTCAATGGATGTTCGGTAAGCATGTAGCCATGAATCGTCTTCTGTAAAAGCATCTAATGGGATATTAAAGGAAAAGCCATATCCCTTACCAGATCCGCGTTCCGTTACATTTCCAGTGCCAGGAAATAAATATCGTCCTGTTTCATGGATGGAAAGTGTGCATACATTTGGATCATCATAAAATGTCCATTGAACTCCATCACCATGATGGGCATCTGTATCAATATATAGTACTCTTGCTCCATATTTTTCTTGCAAGTATTTAATTGCAACAGAGCTATCATTGTAAATGCAAAAACCTGATGCTTTTCCGCGAAAGCCGTGATGTAAGCCACCTCCAAAGTTAGCTGCATGCATTGCTTTTCCTTCCATCACATAATCGACAGCTGTTAATGTACCTCCAACTAAGAGAGCACTTGCCTCATGCATGTCTGAAAAGATTGGTGTATCCTCTGTCCCAATACCATAGTTGAGTACTTCTTCACTATCAAATTGTCCATGTCCGGCTAATTTAACGGCATTAATATATTTTTTATCATGGACTAGGGCTAATTCATCCTCTGTAGCTAATCTAGGTGTAACTATATTCCCGTCATTAATCGCTTTCATTTCTTTCAATAAATCGTAAGTAAGTTCAACTCGTAACTGATTAAAGGGATGATCATTATGAAATTTATAAGACTGAAATAATGGTGAATAAATAAAAACAGTGTCCTTTATCGTCATCTGTCATTCCCCGATACATTTGGCCATAAAACATCATATCCCTCTGCTTGTAAGTCATTCACGATCATAGTTATGTTCATTGTTTGTATGCGAAATACGAGAATTTTGTACTGATCGTCACAATCAGGATAGACAAGTACACTTGATATATTCACCCTTCTTTTATGTAAGATAGACGAAACCTCCGCAAGCTTACCCGCTATATTAGGGACTTTAATTTCGATATGTGAGCCGGGCTGATCAGCACCTGTAAGCTTTACAAATGTATTTAGCATATCTGTTTTAGTAAGGATGCCTACTAATTTACTATCTTGTAATATCGGTAAACATCCGATATTGTTTTCAATTAAAACAGCTGCTAATTCTTCTACAAAATCAAGCGGATGACCTGTAATTAGGTTAGTAGACATAATGCTATTAATTGGCTTATTTAAAAAGTCCTCTTTTAGTTCGAGCTGAAAAATGGATGGACTTGCATCTTTCACATCTCGTTCTGTCACGATTCCTACCAAATTGTGATCCTCATTTACGATTGGTATATGGCGGATTTTATGCTGTTTCATTGTCTTTAACGCTAGACTTATCGTATCATCAGAACCTAGAGTTATCACGTTTTTGTGCATTATTTGCTTAACGATCATCAATTTGATCCTCCTTATCATAAAATAATTGAACTTAATTTATTATCCAACAGATCTTTAATACATAAATCGATTTTGAAAGCGTAGACGATCAAATTGTTGAATGGATTCTGGCTCAATTCTTTTTCCGATCCTTGCCATCAGACAGTTAGCCGGATGTGAACTAATCTCAGGCTCGTCAGTAGCGTACCACTCTAAGCCACCAGCGTTCATCATTTTTTCCATTACTTTTCGATACTCCCACACGTTTAACCCAGATCCTTTTAGATCCCAATGCCAATAATATTCAGTAGTAATAATAATATAGTCTTCCATTGCATCATCCATCATCGAAACTCGTAATAAATTTTTCCCTACTGAATAACCACGGAATTCAGGTGCTACTTCAATGGCACCTAATTCTATTAACTCTTTCATATTACCTTCAGACCATCTCTCTAATGGATCTGGATAAAGATAAGTAACATATCCAACGATCATATCATGCACTCTTGCAATAATGATTCTTCCTTCTGGTAACCCTGCTATTTCAACTAAAGCCTTTTGTTGTTGTTTAGGCTGTCTAAATGCGACTAAACCATCATGGAAATCATAGCTTGCTAGTTTATCTTGAGGAATAGGACCCTCAATTAAAATGCATTCATTTGGTGTTTTAATTTCTTTTGCATTATATGTCTTAGGGTGTTTCATTAGGTCACCGCCTTAATAAAGTGTGTAAAGGGAGTAGGGCACTTTTAAAAAGTAACTGTTTAACCTTCACAGTCTACTTGGTTTAGGTGGAAAAAAATGCTCGCCTCGATATGCTTAAGTTAATCTTATATAAACCTACGTTGAAATTAAACTTTACCTTCTCAACTAAGGTTGTCTTTTTATCTATTATACAAGATTATTTACAAATTGAAGCGTTTACATTATGATTAAATTATATTAATTTCAAAAATTGTGAAAAATGTAGTATTGTAATATAATAGATTTGTAAAATCTTACATAAGGGGGAGTTTAGGATGAAATTGGAAGCGTTGCCATCGACGAAGGGGAATTTTAATTTACAGGATTATGATACTGCTTATCATTCATTTGATTGGTCAGAGGTTGAGAAGAATTTTACATGGTCAGAAACTGGTCGTGTTAATGCAGCCTATGAGGCAATTGATAAGCATGCAGAAACATTTCGTAAAAATAAAATTGCCTTACATTATCGCGACCCTGAACGTGAAGAAAAATATACGTTTAAAGAAATGAAGGAGCTCTCAAATAAAGCTGCAAATGTGTTAAAACGTACAGCTGATGTTGAAAAAGGAGACCGTCTTTTCGTTTTTATGCCGAGAACCCCTGAATTATATTTTGTGATTTTAGGAGCAGTGAAACTAGGAGCTATTGTGGGTCCATTGTTTGAAGCCTTTATGGAAGGTGCTGTAAAGGATCGCTTAGAGGATAGCGATGCAAAGGTCATCGTTACAACTCCCGAGTTGCTTGAAAGAATTCCAGTAAGTGATTTACCATCATTAAAACATGTTGTCGTAGTAGGAAATTCTGTTGATTCCAAGCAGCACATCGACTTTTTATCAGAAATGCAAACAGCAAGCAAGGATATTGACATTGAATGGGTTGAAAAGACAGATGGATTACTTCTGCACTATACATCTGGATCAACTGGAAAACCAAAAGGTGTCCTTCATGTTCATCAGGCGATGGTGCAGCACTATCAAACTGCACAATGGGTTTTAGATTTAAAAGAAGATGATGTATATTGGTGTACAGCTGACCCAGGTTGGGTAACTGGAACAGTATATGGTATTTTTGGACCGTGGTTGTCAGGTGCAACAAATGTAATTGTTGGTGGTCGCTTTAGTCCAGATACTTGGTATCAAACAATTGAGGACTACGGTGTGACGGTTTGGTATAGTGCACCAACAGCATTTAGAATGCTGATGGGTGCTGGTGATGAGCTAGTAAAGGAATTTGATACAAGCTCACTAAGACATGTTCTAAGTGTTGGAGAACCGTTAAACCCTGAAGTCGTCCGTTGGGGTGTAAAAGTATTTAATAAACGGATACATGATACATGGTGGATGACAGAGACGGGTGCACAGCTTATTTGTAACTATCCATGTATGGAAATCAAGCCTGGATCAATGGGAAAACCAATTCCTGGTGTTGAAGCTGCGATCGTCGACGATCAAGGAAATGAACTACCGCCTTATCGAATGGGGAATTTGGCGATTAAAAAAGGTTGGCCATCTATGATGCATACCATTTGGAACAATCAAGAAAAATATGAATCTTATTTTATGCCAGGTGATTGGTATGTATCAGGTGATTCAGCCTATATGGATGAAGAAGGGTATTTTTGGTTCCAAGGCAGGATTGATGATGTCATCATGACTTCTGGTGAACGTGTTGGTCCTTTTGAAGTCGAAAGTAAGCTTATCGAGCATCCAGCGATTGCAGAAGCAGGTGTTATCGGGAAGCCTGACCCAGTAAGAGGGGAAATTATTAAAGCGTTTGTAGCGCTTCGTGAGGGATATGAAGCTTCTGATGAGTTAAAAGAGGAAATTCGTATTTTTGTTAAGAAAGGTTTAGCTGCACATGCTGCACCACGTGAAATTGAATTCCGTGATAAGCTCCCGAAAACACGAAGTGGTAAAATCATGCGCCGTGTATTAAAGGCTTGGGAACTTGATTTACCAACAGGTGATCTTTCAACGATGGAAGATTAATTGTTGTAAATATAGCAAGAGTAAATAGTTAACATATAAAAAGTCAGAGACTAGCATTGGATTTTTCCAATAAACAATCTCTGACTTTTTGTTTTATTAACTACATTGGTTTTTAAAATAGGGAATCAGTAATGATCTGATTCCCAAAGTATTTTCATATAATCAATTGACACTTTCTATTGGTTTAGCGGCTGTATCGGCTGCTGGTGGTTTGTTTGGTTTATCGTTTTTTGGTGGTTTAGCTTGTGAATTATCTTTACTACTTTTATCGTTCTCAGTTGCTACAGGCATTGGCTTTTTATCTGCATATTCTCCGACTTTAATTATATTAGATGGAGATGATTCTCGATTCGCAACATCAACTGCGACAATATAATACGCAGCAGGTGATGAACCAACAGTGACAGATAATGAGCTTGATGCATGAATACTTGCGACTTTTTTATAACTAGTAGAATAGTTAGGTGCTGCATATACTCGATATCCAACGACATCATTATCTGGATTGGCACCCCAACTTAATTTTGAACCACCAATTGAAACACCGCTAACTTGACTTGGGTTTGATCCATTATCTCCAATTGATTTGCCTTCTGTCACAACAAGATTTCCCCATCTAGCGGTATTTGGTAATAAACGTTTTAAATCTTGAACACTATTTATTCCATGTTTCGTAAGAATGTCCTTTTTTAACATAACACCTTGTTGAACAAATTCAGCAGGTGCTGATGATGGGACTTGATAGGCTTGATCTTTTACAACCACGTATTTTCCTTTAGTTAAGCTATCATCTACTTTTGTCGGAACATATTTTACATTAAATAGATCTGTTGCAACTAAACCTGCACTACTACATAAATCTGAAGCGAGTTCACCGGTTAATGCACAATATGAACGGCTTACAATACCATCCGGCATTTGAAAACGAGTTTTTGGTGCTAATAACTCAGGATTTACATCATGAGCTACATTCATTAATTTAGCCCATAAAAGAATATTACGCTTACTATAAGACATGCCTTTATAGTTTTGCTCAATTGGTTTTGGGGTATCATAACCAATCCATGTTCCAAATGTCACATTTGGGTTAGAAGCGACAAACCATGCGTCTTTATAGTCTTGCCCAGTTCCGGTTTTACCAGCCCAATCTGCACTAAATGACAGATAACCATTTAATGATGCAGCTGTTCCACTACTAATAACGTCACGCATCATATCAATTGTTAAATAAGCAGTTTGAGCAGAGAATACATCCGTTTCTGCTTTTTCATGCTGGAAGACGATTTCACCGTTGCTAGTTTCAATTTTTTCTATCATGTAAGCATCAATAAATTTACCATTATTCGCAAAAGTTGCATATGCATTTACGTTTTCCTCAACTGTTACGCCTTTTTCCATGGCACCTAAGCTTAATGCCTCATTATGATAATCTGCTTTCTGGAGACTTGTAAACCCCATTTTTTCTAAATAAGATACCGGATTTTGGTTTAATATACTCATGTATGTCTTTATGGCAGGAATATTATAGGAATGCTTTAAAGCTGTTCTAGCACTCGTTAATCCATGATAGCCCCCACCATAGTTTTTAGGCTTCCATTCTCCTAATGAAAAAGGGACGTCTGCGATGACAGAACCCGGTTGTGATTTTCCTAATTCCATTGCTGGAGCGTAGACAAGCAATGGTTTCATTGTAGAACCATTTGGACGCTCAGCTTGTGTTGCATGGTTTAGGTTTTCACGATCAAAGTCTCGTCCACCAACAAAACTAATCATTTTTCCTGTACTATTTTCGATTAAGACCCCACCGACTTCAACTGGCTCTTGAACAGTTTTTATTTCTCCTGTATCGGGGTCTTTTATCTCTTCAGGTTTATCACTACCATAATATTCATACTGGGCAACGACATCTTGCATTTTGTCGTAGATTTCTTTATTAATAGTGGTATGAATACGATAGCCATTATGCCTAATCTCATAATCTGCTAAAGAATAGTACTGGTTATAAAGATCATTATCTTTGTTCAATTCTTCTTCCGTATACCCATCTTTTTTCGCAAGCTGAACCATAATTATTCTATTTACACGATCCTCAACTTCATAAGTTAAATAAGGATACTCGTCAATAGGAGTTGGCTTTTTCGCAGTTAAGTTTGCTCGGATATCATAGGCTAGTGCATCTTGGTATTCTGCTTTTGTAATATATCCTCCAGAATACATTCGACTTAATACAGTTTTCATGCGGTTAATCCCAGGATCAAGATTATCTTTGATAGCACCGCCATCATTAGAAAATGGTGTATAGCCAAAAGGACTTTGCGGCAAACCAGCAATAAAGGCAGCTTGGGCGATGTTTAAGTTTTTAGCTTCAACACCAAAAATACCCTTTGCTGCCGCTTGGATACCGGCGATATTTTTTCCATTTGAATTACGTCCAAAATCCGTTACATTTAGATAGGCTTCGATAATTTCTTCTTTTTCAAAGAATTTCTCTAATCGTAGTGCTAAAAGAATTTCTTTTGCCTTCCTATCAAATGAAACTTCATTTGTTAATATTTGATTTTTAATTAATTGTTGTGTAAGAGTACTACCACCAGTTTGAACTGCAGCATTTGTGAACTCCTGAAACAAAGCACGCATGATTGCCTTTGGTACAACACCTTCATGCTCATAAAATAGCTCATCCTCAGTTGCGATGACAGCATTAATTACATGCTCTGAGATATCCTCTAATTGTACTTCTTCACGATCAATATCAGCGCTTAATTTTCCTAAATATACATTATTTGCGAAGTATACCTCTGATGATTCTTCATAATTGTAAATATCATTTTTCATAACTTCATATGAACGAATGGGTTCGTCCTTTACTAAGGAAGCGAAATATCCAGCACCGACACCACCAGCAAAGCACATGCCAATGAGGCCAATGACTAGAAATAATAAAAGAAGATTTCCAATAACGTTATATGATATCCGAAAGCCTTTAACTACATTTTTGTTAAAAGGCGTGAAGCGCCTAAGTTTTTCATCCTTTTTTTTCATTATGCAATCCCCCCGAATCTACTTATTATACCATAGGGAAACGCATATTTTGTAGGGTTTTGTCATAAAGGGAATGGGATCAGAGGTAGTCTATACAGTCAAATCTTATATTAAAAGTGTGATTATTCATTAAATAATTGACATTCTTCTGAGTTTATGGTTAAAATTCATGTATCATAACAATATATGAAATCGCTGAGATTGGGTTCAGTAGTGGAGATCTCCCTTTTATAGAGAGCTGATGGATGGTGGAAATCAGCATATAGATACTCCGTGAATTACGTCCATGAGCTTCTTTTTTGAAAAGGTTAACTGAGTAGAAAAAGACGGTTTAACCGTTAAATTACCAAGTGAGGATTATTTGTGTTTTAATCCTAAGTAGGGTGGTACCGCGAATATTTCGCCCCTTCAGTGATGAAGGGGCTTTTTGGTGTTCATTTACCTGACTAAAAAACGACAAAGGAGAACGATTATGAGTGAATTATTAAATGATTTACAATTTAGAGGCTTAGTAAACCAAGTTACAGATGAGGATGGACTAGCGAAAGTACTTGAGGAAGATAAAATTAAACTTTATTCTGGATTTGATCCTACTGCAGATAGTCTTCATATTGGTCATTTGCTTCCAGTATTAACGCTCAAACGATTCCAACTAAACGGACATCATCCAATAGCTCTTGTTGGAGGTGCTACTGGATTGATTGGTGATCCAAGTGGTAAGAAGGCAGAGCGTACCTTGAATACTGCGGATATTGTACAGGATTGGTCTGATAGAATTAAAGGACAATTATCTAGGTTCCTTGACTTTGAAGCGGATGTGAATCCTGCAGTTATTGTGAATAACTATGATTGGATTGGTAGTCTAGATGTTATTTCTTTCCTGCGTGATGTTGGGAAAAACTTTGGTATTAATTACATGCTTGCTAAGGATTCAGTCAAGACACGAATCGAATCTGGTATTTCATTTACTGAATTTAGTTACATGATCTTACAATCCTTTGATTTCTTAAAATTATACGAACAAAATGAATGTAAGCTACAAATTGGTGGTAGTGATCAGTGGGGAAATATTACAGCAGGGCTAGAACTAATCCGTAAATCTGAAGAAAATTCTAAGGCGTATGGATTGACGATTCCTCTTGTTACAAAAGCAGATGGTACGAAGTTTGGAAAAACAGAAGGTGGAGCGATTTGGTTAGATCGTGAAAAAACATCTCCATATGAGTTTTACCAATTTTGGATCAACACAGATGATCGTGATGTAGTAAAATATCTGAAATACTTTACATTCTTATCTCAGACAGAAATCGAGCAATTTGAAGAAGAGATTAAAAATGCTCCTGAAAAACGATTAGCTCAAAAAGCGTTAGCTGAAGAAGTAACAAAACTTGTTCATGGTGAAGAAGCTTTACAACAAGCAATTAAGATTTCTGCTGCATTATTTAGTGGGGATATTAAACAGTTAACAGGTAATGAAATTTTAGAAGGATTCAAAGATGTACCATCTACTAAAATTGAAGAGGCTGAAATTGGCTTAGTTGACTTGCTTATTCAAGCTAAAATTGCACCTTCGAAACGACAAGCACGAGAAGATATTACTAATGGTGCAATCTATATAAACGGAGATCGTATTCAAGAGTTATCAAAAGTTATTTCAGATGAAGATAAAATTGATGGACAGTTTACTGTAATTCGTAGAGGGAAAAAGAAATATTTCTTAATTCGTTACGCATAATATTTGTTTTTTTTAAAGTTGTTCACTCAAAAGAGTGAACAACTTTTTTGAATATAGGAATAAAAAAAATCCCGGTCCATTGACCAGGATTTTTTTTATTAACGAGAGTAGAACTCAACAACGTTAATAACCCTAGTATTTTCAATAGTTTAATGGGTGTTTTTGAAAACCTCCCCCAAAACCTCCCCCATTTAGATGTTTAAGGCTTTTTCAAAAGCATTAACCGATTCTTCTTCAAGGTCCTTGAAACTATGACCATAAATGTCTAAAATCATTTGTGGGGTGTTACCTAAGCGGTCAGCGATTACTTTGACAGGGATTCGTTGACCAATTAATATAGTTGCATGGCTATGACGTAATCCGTGAGGCGTAATTCGTTTTATTCCGGTTTTCTTAACGATCCGGTCGAAACTGTACTTAGTTGTATTATCCGTTACAGGTTTACCAGTTTGATAAGAGAGAAATACATAATCATCTTCAGAAAGATATCTTCCAAAAGAGATAAGTAATTCCCTGCACCATTTCTTGTATTTCTTTAGCTGCTTAATTAGTGCATCATCTATTAAGATTGTTCTATAGCTATTATCTGTCTTAGGTTCTCTAGTACCTTTATTATCTCTTGTTCTCTCAACAGTAAGAGTCTTTTCTTCAAAATTAATGTTATTCCACTGTAAACCTAGAGCTTCTCCTTTTCTTAGGCCTGTATAAGCAAGGAGTAATATCAATGTGTAGTTTGTTATATTATCTAACTCCTCAGCGGCTTTTAGGAAAAGTTTTAACTCCTGGGCTGTTAAAAAATTATCCGCTTCCTCACTACTCTTAATAGTAATTTTACTAAATCGATTCCTTGGAATAATTTCATCATCAACAGCTGAATTCACTGCAACCTTAAAAAGCCGATGAAATAATTCAACGGTACTGGGTTTGTATTTTTCTAAAAGAACATTGATGAATACTCTTTTGTAAGTGGTCTTATCAAGATCAGCTAGTTTATATTTACCTAGTAAAGGCTTCATTTGATGTTTAATTGCATTCTCACGTTGTTGTTGAGAAGTTACCTTCCATTCATTTCTGTGAGTTTCAAACCAAATGTCTAACCATTCACCGACAGTAAGATTAGAACTTTCAACTCTTTTTACATCACCATTTAAGATGTTAGTTTTAACTTCCAGCAAGGCTCTATAAGCCTCATTTTCTGTTTTAAAACCTTGTTTGGATTTTTCTTTTCTATTACCTAAAGAATCGTAGTATCTATGTCGAAAGCACCAAAGTTTTTCGCCTTTTGCATTCTTATACCAAAATAATTCGGGATCTTTTTTAGATTTGTTTAGTTTCATATTACTACCCTTTCTTTTGCGTGGACAGACGCTCAATAGGGGAGCTGCTATTAAATCATCACCTCCTTAAAATTTATTTTTCATCACGTAAATCTTTAATGATTGATTTATAACCGTTAGAACATTCACCGATTATCTTGCTACCCTCTATATAAATTCTTTCGTAAACTGGAATCTTCACATATTCTTGGGAGTTATTCTTCTTATTACGGTACAAGTCTAAATTAACTATCATAATAAAACCTCTTTTCGAATGTACGTTCTATTTGATTTTAAAATTTTTTAATTAAATGTTGAAGGATGAATTTTTCTGGTATTCCAAACTCTTCAACGGCATCATTTAAGGATAACTGTCCGTTAAAAAAGTCCTTAGCAAATAACATTCTTACAGCAAAAAAATTCGCTTCAACTTCAATTTTTTCAGTAGAAAAAAGGGTGTTTTTCTTTAAAAAAGGAGTTTTAGCATCTGGATGAAATATTGCATGTCCAAGCTCATGGTAGCATGTGAAAATCTTTTTTCCTTCACTTAGGTTTTCGTTAATATGTATCATCTTTATTTGAAAAGACTTGCTGTAATAGCCATAAATGCTTCCTAAATTTTCAAAATCCAATTCTATCCCAAGATTCTTAGCAATTTTAAATGGACAATTAGTATCGTATTTATTAATTAGCTGATCTGCTTTTTTACGAATCAACTCCATATTCCGCACCTACTTACGATATTTTTTTGGAGTATATTTTTGTTTAGCTAATTTTTTTGCTATTCGCAAAGAGTTTTCTAGGCTAGACAGTAAAAGCTCACGATCTTCCTCGTCTAAATCCTCTAAGCCTTGTCCATCAAACGCAGCAAAACTAGAATTACTATTTAAACCATCAATCATTTTTTGGAGCTCTTTTTGAATATTTCGTTCATCCTTAGAAGTTAGGTCCGGTAATTTATGGTTCCAATCATCCTCTTTATCTTCTAATTTTATTTCTTCTTGTTTTTCAAGTGATTCTACCTTAACTCCAAGTACTTTACATATCTTTATAACATTATCTATTGAGGCATTAGTAAGGTTTCTTTCTATCATAGATCTAATAGTTGTGTATGGTACTCCAGAAGATTTAGATAAACTCATAATAGTAAATCCCTTATCTTCAATTAATTTCGTTAGGTATTCCCCTCTATTCATTCCTACACACCTTTCTTTCCTTTTAACACTTACGTTTTTTCGTAACTTTAATTATAAAATACCATGAATATAGGGAGTTTGTAAATAAAAAAAGTTACGACATGTAGTAATATTTTTATTTTAAAGTGTTGACCTTTTACTTTACGTCGTATATATTCGTAATAAGCGTTACGATTTGTCGTAATAGGAGGTGATTCAATGTATCCTAACCTAGATGCTGAAATGGCAAGGCGAGGTTTAAAAAGGAAAGACCTTGCATGTATGTTCAGAGATCGTGCAGCTACTGTTTCAGATAAGCTCAATGGTAAATCACCTTTCTTGCTAGATGAGGTTTTCAGAATAAAAGAAAACTTTTTTCCTGAGTGTGATATTGAGTATCTATTTGATACAAAAAAAGACACTTTGTAACGAGAGTGAACTCATTTGCAAATGATCCTAAATAAGAACGGGAGGTGATACCTGTTGGCAACAGCTGAAATTAATATAAATGTTAATCAAGCTGAAATTAAAAAATATCTCGATGAAAAATTGGATGGAACAATTCAAGAATCTTTTTTTACTTGGGATATTGAAGTGATGGCAAAACGCACTTGCATGAGCAAATCATTCTTGGAAAACGAATTTCTCCGTGATCCAAGAATGAAACTGCTTGAAAGAAGGAAGGAAAAGGGGAAACGTTATTGGTTTTATGAGGAATCAAAACGTGTCATGAAAGAAATCATGGACGAATGGTAAAAAAGTGGACAGACGCTTTAAATATTATAAATTACCTTCCTAAAAAATTAATCAATTAAAGGAAGTGTCTGAATGGATGAATTACAAAGGATTTTTGATTTTCAAGGTCAACAGGTAAGGATGGTAATTCACGATGAAGAACCTTGGTTTATTGCAAGTGATGTTTGCAAGATATTAGATATCAAAAATGTTACTCAAGCTTTACAAAGATTAGAAGAAAATGAACGGTCTATGTTCAACATAGGTCGTCAAGGTAACGCAAATATAGTTAGTGAATCTGGATTATATGAACTAATTTTCGCTAGTCGAAAGCCGGAAGCAAAAATGTTTAAAAAGTGGGTTAAGCAAGAAGTTCTTCCATCTATTCGCAAACATGGAGCTTATGCTACGACACAAACCATTGATCAAATATTAAATGATCCTGATTTTGGAATTAAATTACTAACTACTTTGAAACAAGAGCGGGATGAAAAAGCAGCTTTAATGATTGAGAGCAAGGCAAAAGACGACGTTATTAAAGATCTAAAACCTAAAGCTGATTACACCGAAATGATTCTCAAAAACAAAGGATTAGTAACAGTAAATCAAATCGCTAAAGATTACGGAATGACTGCACGAGAAATGAACAAGGTTTTACATAACTTGAAAGTGCAGTATAAGCAGGGGAATCAGTGGCTTTTATACAGGAAATACGACGATGAGGGTTATGTTCATTCTGAAACTATACCAATAACCAGAAGTGATGGTCGTGCAGATATAACTATGACAACCAAATGGACTCAAAAAGGAAGGCTGTTTATTTACGAATTGCTAAAAGCGAAGGGGATCATACCCGTAATCGAACAGGATTACACTAATAAGATGGTTTCTGCTAAATGAAGGGAGAAAACTAATGGGTTATTTAATCTTTGGTTTTATCTTTTGCAGTATCGTATACATCGGTTTGTTAATGGCATATGTAACAGGTTATATGGAATAACGAAAAAATCGTAGCAAGTGATGCAACACTGCTACGATCAAACGCACATTATTTTTTTACAATACCACGGATTTTCCATTTACTCAATAAAGTATATGAAAAAAGTGGACAAGTATTCCAATTTTCTAAAATAAAGAGGTGGGAAAGTTGAATGAAATCAAAGTTGATATTCCTCATTGTTATCTTTGGATGACTGATGGTTACCATGATCGAGATAAGTTATTTAAGGAATATGTTCAGGGATACATTCAATGTTATTACCCCCACCTTGAATATAAAAAGATCAGCGGCATGAAAGCAATATGCGAGAGGAGACAAAATAATGGCTAAGTACAGACAAGTACACGTCGAATTTTGGCAAGATGGGTTCGTTCTTGATCTAACACCTGAGGAAAAATACTTCTACATCTATCTAATGACAAATAGCAAGACCTCTCAGTGTGGCATTTACGAACTACCTAAAAGGATTATTGAAACTGAAACGGGATATAACCGTGAAACAGTTGAAAAATTGTTAGCTAGATTTGAAGAATACGGCAAAATCAAATACAACGAAGGCACCAAAGAGATATTTATGACGAACTGGGCTAAGTACAATTGGATAAATTCTACAAAGGTAATAAAGTGTATTGAAAAAGAGCTTGATAACGTTAAGTACCAAGGATTTGTTAAGGAATTTATATACCTTATAAATGAACTTGGATACCGTATAGATACCCTATCCATAGACTTAGGGGAAGAAAGAGAAAAAGAAGTAGAAGAAGAAGAAGAAAAAGAAGTAGAAGGAGAAGAGGTAAAACAATCCGCTCCTAATGCTGCTGATTTTTACCAAGAAAATTTTGGAGTCTTAAATCCATTCATTGGCGAAAGTATTGAGTATTGGGAAAAAGACCTAGACTCCGAAATGATAATTGAAGCTATGAAAAGAGCATTGAAACAACAGAAAAAATGGAGTTATGCAGAAGGTATCCTTAAGGACTGGGTTAATAAAAATGTTCGTACTATGAAGGATGTCATTGCATTAGATAAAGAGTTTGAATCTAGAGGAAATAACTTAAAACGATTTGGTGGTAAAGCGATAAGAACGGAAGAGAAACCTGATTGGCTTGATAAAGAAGAAGATCCTAAACCGCAACGTGAATACACACCAGAAGAGATTGCAGCCTTTGAAGAAGAAAAACGTAAGATGCAAGAGCGGATTAAAAACAGGAATAAAAGTGAGCTGGCATTAAGGGGTTCGGCATCCACTGAGAAAGGGGAGTAAAAATGACGATTAGTAAAGAACGAGTAATGAAACTCAATAGAATACATGATTTATATAAAAACAATTGTGATGGTTGTTCTATGAATACCAGAACGAGTATTAAAGAATGCAAAGACTGTCCAATTGGTAAAAACATCAGAAGCATAGGTTCTAACTTATCTACACCAAGAAGAGATAAAAAGATATCAGCGATAATCGCTAAAGGTCAAGATATGACGAAAAGCGATATAGTTTTCCTTTTGGAAAATGAGTATACAAGAAAAGAAATTAAAAAATTTATCGGTATATCAAATGTTGAATTCAATGAATTGATGTTTCGTTGGGAGCTTACCAAAAAGCAATATGACATCAACAAACAACTGGAGAAATTAATATGAGTTATGCAAACAGAGGTAAGGCTCTTCAAATTCTAGTCGAACATACCAACAATGTGTACAAGCATAAGGGTTGGGCGGTTGTAGATGAGATACCTATTCCAATTACGATTACAGAAGACAACGGCAGATACATAAAGGGCTACAAGAAAAACAAAAGTACTGTCGATTATGTAGGTATTGCACACGGCCGAGGAATTGCATTTGATGCAAAGAGCACGCAGATAAATACTAGTTTCCCACTTGCTAATGTTCATGAACACCAGGTGGAATACTTGAAGAAATTTAAAGATCAGGGTGGTATTGCTTTCTTTTTAATCGAGTTTGAGAAATTAAAAGAATTCTATTTTGTACCAATAACGTTCTTTCAGCATTACTGGGAAGCGGCTAAGGAAGGTGGTCGTAAATCAATTCCCTATAAAGATATTCAGTTTAACTGTAACAGGATTAAAACTGAAAGGGGTGTTGCTCTCGATTACCTAACACATTGCAATTAAACATTAAGGAGGAATTACTTTGGAAGATAAAATTATTGATCTTAATAGCTTTGCAGATGGTGCGGTATCAGAAAGATTCAACTTGGAATTGCAAAAAGTACTTGAAAACTTTGCTGATTTAAATACAGATCCAAAAGCAAAAAGACAAATTAATTTAGTAGTCACTCTTGTTGGCGATGAAGCACGGGATCTCATTTTGGCTGATGTTCAAGCTAAAACCAAGCTTGCTCCAGCTAAGAAGTTAGAAGCTAAGATCATTATGGATTATGACGAAAAGGGTAAGGTTACCGGTTCTGAATTAAAGTCGGGAATCAAGGGTCAAACATTCATCGATGTGGAAACTGGTGAAATACAAGAGGATAACGGTTCAAAAGTATACAGTTTTAGAAAACAAGAGGAGGCAAACTAATGCTTAATAAAGAAACCCTTGAATACATTGTAGGTCTTGGAACTATTGATATTTACGAAGAAAATGGTCAGCAATATTCAACTAGCCCGCTTTACTTGTTGGAAGAGCCTAGAGCAGCTCACATAAACATCCATAGCTTATCTGGTCTTGTAGAATACTTAAAATCTAATTTTGATGGTGAATGTAATTTAATGGTCCATGTCGAGTCACCAACAGAAGTAACAGTCTTTTCGAATTTGAACAATGATAGAAAAAGAGAGTACTTGATTAAAGCTACAGCAATGTTACCAAGTTTCCGTTATGAGAATTGGTACGATCCTGAAACATTTAACATTAAATTGCAATCGGGATTTGTTAAAAATGATGACCGAGATGTTGTCCTTAAAGTGGTGGGGAATATCAAAGAAGAAGATGTTAAGACATATGGAGATAATGGAGTAAGTCAATCAGTTACTGCAAAAGTAGGAGTAGCTACTGTTGGACAAGTTGAAGTACCTAACCCTGTATCGTTAGCTCCATATAGAACATTTGTAGAGGTCGAGCAACCAACTAGTAATTTTGTATTTAGAATGAAAAATGGTCCAGCTAGTGCTTTATTCGAAGCGGATGGTGGAGCATGGAAGTTGGAAGCAATGAAAAACATTAAATCATACTTACAAGATGAGCTAGTACAAGAATTAGAAGTCGGAAAAATTACAATCATAGCATAATGGAAATCATCATTGCCGATGATCGTCCCGCTTGGATGAAGAAAGAAGATGAGGTAATGGCGTGTATGTCACGCTGTTCCTCTTTTAAGAAATGTTCTTCTAGGATCGGAATGGAATGTAAAAGGCTTGGAGGTTCAGAGATTCCAAAGATTAATAATGTTAGGAAGGGGAGAGTTAAGTAATGGATGCGAGAATTGAAGGTGTTAAAAAGTCACTTGATTTTTTGGTAAATCTAAAAGGTGGTTCACCAGAACTAGAAAAAATCTTCAGGATTGATAGATCCATTTATATTAAAGATGTTTCAACGCTTTTTCAAATTATTAACGAACTTCAAGAGGAAATTGAACGGATGAAAACCCCTCCAATCTGGACAACTGACGATAGCATATGAAAAAGCGTAATCCAGCAATCGTGAAAGCAGAAAAAGAATTTTATAACAAAGGTTTTGAAAATGGATTCGAGCAAGGTGTAGAAGTTAGCAGAGTTGCAGCTGAAATAATCTTTTCAAAGAAAATCAATGAATTGAAAAATATAAAAGGTATTGGTCCTAAAACATTTGAGTTATTTGCAATACATTTCTCAGATTACTTAAAGGAGGTTTCAGATGATGAATATAGCCAAATTGTTCGAAATGCAGAAGGTGCTTAGAGATCGTATTGGATATAACGGTGAAGATCGATTTAATAAATTAATCCTTGCTTTAATTGCGGAAGCAGGAGAATGTGCAAATGAACAACGTACTTGGAAGTTTTGGAGTAAAAATCAGGAACCTAGAACCAAAGCTCTAAAATATCCAGCAATGATGGAAGAAGATAAAGAGTATTATAATCCTCTACTTGAAGAATATGTGGACAAATTACACTTTATTTTAGAAATCGGTCTTGAATTGGATTATATAGAAATTGATCTTTTTTCAATCAAAGAAAAGAATGTAACCAATCAATTTATCGAAGTATCCGGCAGAGCGTATAATCTTTATTTTCAAAAGAGAGTATCTGGTGAAGTACCTAAAGGAATGTATGAGGTTTTGGTAGCTACTTTTATTGGTCTTGGTGAAATGCTTGGATTCACTATGGAACAAATTGAACAAGCATATATGGAGAAAAACAAAATAAATCATAAACGTCAGGAGAGTGGATATTGATGTATATCGTTAACGTTAGAAAAGTAATGTTTGGTGCTTTTGATTTAAAAAGATTCGAGACTTTGGATGAAGCTCAAGAATATATTAAGGGACTTTATGCAGCTGGTCATAGAGAAGTTCATCTATCTCAAGAGATACCAATGAAGGTTACAGTAAGCGTTGAATTCTAAAGAGAGGCGGTAATTGCATGAAGTTTGTAAGTTGTAGTGTTTGTTTTGCTCCAGTTCAAATTAAGGAAACTGTTGTTGTTGAACAGAAGCGGGTTTGTATGAAGTGCCGAAAGAAAGCTAAAGGATAATTACTGAAATTTAACGGAATAGGAGATTGCATATTAATGACCCATATAATTCAAGTTATTGCTGCAGTCACATTGATCATTCTAACTTTCGAGGATGTTTGGCGAAATCGATTCAAGAAGAGGTAGTAAGTACGTTCTTCGATGAAAAAATAGCGAAATTAAGAGGAGATATATAAAGTGAAAAAATTAATTTTAGCAAGTTTAGCAACTATAACAATATTAACTACTCTTACAGCATGCACAGAGGCAGATACAGTATCTCAAAACTTATCAAAGTCTGCTGATTCTTTTGAAGTACAAAGAAAGATTGTTTTCTTCAATGGAATAACAGATAGAGATCTACTTGTTGTTGAAGGTCTTTGTTCTATAGGGAACGGAGATACAGATTTGAGAATGACAGTCACTTGTAAAGTCGGAAAGGATGAATATAAAAAGCATTATTTAGGACTTAGCGACAATGTGAGTTTCTTCGCTGAACAACTTGATGCTAAAAAAGAAGACCCTTTTCATTACAAGGTTATTATTCGTCCAGAGGCTATCGTTCCCGACATAGAACTTCAAACAAGCAAATAAGGTTTTGAAGAAAATTGCGACATAAACAAAGGAGGAAAATTTAATGAAATTCTGGGTAATAGCTTATAAATATCAAGAGGATATATTTTGGGACTTTTCATCAAGTGGGGATACTCACGACTTACAAGAAACCTGTTTTTTACCTACTCAATCAATTGCAGAGGGGTTTATTGAAGACCAATTAAATGATGATTATGTACCAGTAGAAATTGAACTAGAAACATTAAATAAAAATGGTGCTTGGTCATATAGTCGTGGTGAAGTTGAATCTTGGGACGAAGAATTTTAATACGCTATCCACGTAAATTGCGTAATTAGGAAAGGGTGATTAATAAAATGACAGCTACGTTAGAAACAATTCAGCACGGAATATTAATAATTCTGTTCTTTCAAGTAATTAACTTGCTATTCTTCTTCGCTTTATTAGGGGGTCTTAGGAAATGAAATCAACTAAGTATCAATTATTGAAAGGCGATTTCGATCATGTTTGTGAACAATTAAAGATTCACAAAAAGATTATTGAAGAACTAAGAGAAGAAAATGAACGGTTTAAACGTATGTACGAGAATACTGGCGCTATCTTTAATCGACAACTTATGAAGGATAAGATTGAGCGTTATGAAAAAGGCATCAATGAAGTAAGAAAATATATTGATGACCATTCTGGAACATGTGATGAACCAAGAAGAATGACAATGGATGAAAACTTTGAAATTTTTATGAAGTTAAGTCGTTTACTTAATCCGTAGTTTACACGTAAATATCGAAGGAGGAAATGTAGATGAATAAAGAAGGTTATTTTGTAACTTGCAGTAAATGTGAAGGAAATAACATTAAATATGATTATGAGAATACTATCTTCAATACAAAAACAGGTGAAACAGTAACTCCTGTTAGATGCCTTGAATGTAACTACGAAACAGTATAATCAAAATAACTTAATGAAAACGTCCAACGATATTTCGATATAAAAAAGACCTTATTCAGGTCTAGAGGATTCACCAAAAAAAATTCTAATTTCGTCAGGGGATATTCCTATCTCTAAAGCGTACAAAAATAAATCTACCCATTCAGGATCAAGTTTCTTGTCGGATAAAGATTCACTCAAATAAACACCCTCCTAAAGTATTATATTTTATAGGTCTAATTATGGAGGATTTTGTAAGAAAGCAAAAGATTGATAGGGAATAATTAACAAACTTTTTACATTAGGAGGTAGCGGCCGCATTGAATATAAAAATAGGAGATTCATATTTAATTACTTCTGACAGCATGAATGTAACTCTTAATCAAAGGTATGAAAAGAAAAAGGATGGAGCGGGAACCGGTGAATTTGATTACAAGCCTATTGGTTACTTCAGTTCATTAGTTCATGCTTGTAATTCTCTACTGGATAGAGAGATACGAATCAGTGATGCGGAGAACCTTTCTGAACTAGTGAAAACCATTCACGATACAAAAGTACTCATCAAGGAGTGTATCGAAGCAAAGGAGGCTATATAGTGCCTAGACGATTTGTGTTCGAAGATGCTGATTACAATATTATTAGAAATAACAAAATTGATACCTTTGTTTGTCCAGACTGTGGATTCGAATTTAATGCTGATCATGTCTGTGATGATGAATTAGGCGGTTACGAGTGTCCTTCATGCGAAGTAAATGAGTTAACAGAGAAATTAAAAGAACAGCAGCAGGATATTGACCGCTTGAAGTATTGGGAAACGGATGGTAAGCGCGAAATAACTTGGTATCAGAATAAAGCGAGATCATTAGAACAACAAAATGAAGATTTAATGGAATATAAGAAAGCTTACGATTCATTAAGAAGCACAGGATTTAAACTACCATATGTTGTCCAATCAACTAAGAATATCTGATTTAGCATAAAGGATACATACACCTTGTTATCCACAGCCATATGTTAATAACCTTAATAACTGTTTATATAAGCATATATTCATATAAGGGAGCGGAGGCAATTGACCAATAATTACTTATTCTTTTGTCAATCATGTGGAGTCCCTCAAGAAATAACAAACCATATTATAAAGAAATATTTCATTAAGTATGGAGTTCAAGGGTTTTGCTGTTCTAATTGTGCAGATTATAACAAATTAACTGATCAGGAGAAGAAGGCATTGTTAAGTCAGGGGTAGGGAGTTGTAGGGATGGCTAATAAAAAGAAAGCCAAGAAGAGACTTGGTAAAGTGATTCGTAAAAATTCAAAGGAAATAGATAAATATAGAGTAGAAAAGAATTGGAGAAACATATTTGTACAAGTTGGCATATTAAAAGAAAGGGAGTAGCTATTTATGATTGGTAAAGTGAAGGTTTGGTATATGACCGAAGAAGAAAGACTTGCTTATATCGAAAAACATCCAATTAAAGAAACAGCTAGACCTAAAGGATCAACATATGTTAATGCTGCATTTGAAATGACAAATATGCCTCGTAAAAAGAAAAACAAATAAAAATAGCCAGGATCACTCCCAGCTAAAAAACAAAATGTGACTTTATTATAACATGGGCGGTGATCTGATTGGATACTAATTTTAACTTTAAAGAAATATCAGATATGTTGCTTGATTATAAGATTGCCCTTGAAGATGCTAAACAACGCTATGAAGTAGCCTCAGATCATAAGCAAGATAATGATACACGTTCTGATAAAGAAATTATTAAAGATATGATTACTGATTTAGAATATTCAATTGAATGGATGGAAACAGGGAGAAGACCTGGTAACAAAAGAGGAATTGAGCGGAGAGCTGCATACCAAAGAGAAAGAGCGTTTGATCCGCTACTCATGCAGAAATATTTTAGAAGTGCTGATGATATAAATTATGAATGGGATAACTCTAATAAAGAAGATCTAATTAGTGAATGGGACCAGGAGCGGATAGAGGATGCTTTATCCGTTCTAACTAAAAAAGAAAAAGAAATTTACTTAATGTCTCGTGGTTACTGTATTCGATATAAAGATATTGCTAGATACTTAGATATTACTGTAAGCACGGTTAAGACCAACATAAAAAGAGCTGAAAAGAAAATAGGTCAAAGGATTAACGAAAGCCTCTTCTGTATGTGTAGTTGAGGCTTTTTATCTTATAGAGAAGCGGATTTATAGATATGTAGTTTTTTGTCATCCAATTGCCACCTATATATAAGGAGTAATTTTATTAAGAAGGTGATGGGATGAAGATAGCTGATCATTTAAACAAAGATACCAAAGATAAACTTAACCATATCGTTAAGCCCAACAAAAAGGTTAAGAAGCGTAAACGTGATCCAAAGAAACCAAAGGAAGAAAAGGTTAATTGGCATGATATTATGGGCACCAATAATCGCGGACTTAGAAGAGGTAAAGGTGGAGCTTGGAGGAATTAGATATGATCAAATTTATTCTTGAAATAGTTACTACTATTTTCATCGCAACAGTCATCACTACATTTATTGCAGTGTTATCTGTATTTGTTAATGAGGAGTATTATGAGACAGCAATTGATTGCCTAATCATCCTTATCTCTATGTACATGACTCGAAAGATCTTTATGTATGTTAACAATAGGAGTAAGTAGAATGTCTGAGTACAAAACAATAGAACAGAAGAGAAAGTTCTATGACAGTGGCGATTGGAAAAGGATTCGTGAAGAAGTAAAACGGCGTGACAACCACGAATGCCAGGAATGTAAACGGCAAGGTCGAGTAACAATTGATACAAACGAATACAGTGAGAGTGCAAAGCGTAAGAAGATCCAGTTAGTTGTCCATCATATCAAAGAGCTTGAACATCATCCTGATCTTGCTTTAGATATAGACAATCTTGAAACAGTTTGTGTTGATTGCCATAACAAAGAACATGGTCGATCATTCGAGAGAAAACAAAACAAATGGGAACATGATGAGAGATGGTAAAGGAAGGATGATAGTGAATGACTTGCATTGTAGGGTTAATAAATAACGGGAAGGTCTATATAGGTGCTGATAGCGCAGGGGTAGGAGGATATAGTCTAACTTTAAGAGCTGATGAAAAGGTATTTGTAAAAGGTGAATTTATCATGGGTTTCACCTCATCTTTTAGAATGGGCCAATTACTTAGGTTCAAGTTAGACATTCCATATCATAAGCCAGATGTCGATACTTATGAATACATGGTAACAGAATTCATCGAAGCTGTTCGACATTGCTTAAGGAATGGAGGTTTTTCACGTAACGATAACGGAGAAGAATCAGGTGGTAAGTTCTTAGTGGGATATAAAGACCAATTGTTTACCATAGATTCTGATTATCAGGTAGGTAGACCGATGATGGGTTACGATGCTGCAGGATGTGGGGAAGACATCGCGAAAGGTAGTTTGTTCTCAACAGAAAGTATCGATGATCCAGTTAAAAGAGTTCGAGAAGCATTAAAAGCTTCTGAACAATTTAGTGCTGGTGTAAGAAGTCCATTCTTAATTCTTAATAATTAGTACCCCCCGGTCAAAAGTTTTGGCCTTTTTTTCGTTTTGGGGCACCGGTAAGGGGGAGTGTACTGTCCGGTTTTTTGTGCATTTTACGTATGACCCCCCTCCCCAATTGAAACGACTGATTGAAAAGAGGTGATAATTTGGCGGATGTTAATGATCGTGAGGTTCTTGTTTCAAAAGAGAAAAATCGATTAAAAAGGTTGTTTAAAAATATACCACCTAACAAACTTAAAGTTGTTGAAGGTTTAATAGTTCAAGCGGCGAGATTACGAATCTTATTAAATGAGATGTGGATTGATATATCTGAGAACGGTGATTATGAGATGTTTTCTCAATCTGATAAAGCTGAACCTTATGAGAGGGAACGTCCAGTAGCCAGATTATACAACACCCGTGATCAATCATATCAGAGAATTATAAAACAGCTCACTGACTTATTGCCAGATGAGTACGACAAAAAAGAAGTTGAAAAATATACGTCCAGTGATCTTATATGATTAAACAAAAATATGTAGATGAATATATTGAACTCTATCGATCAGGAAAGATAAAGTTCAATGAAGAAAGAGAATTGTTAATTGATTACTTAAAAAAATATGTATTAAATAGAGATGATTTATATTTTGATGATGGAATGATTGAGAACTGTATTAAGTTTGGAGAGAAGTGGTATTTCCCTTTACAGCCTTTCCAAAAGTTCTTGATTGCTTTCATCTTTTTATTTTACAAAAAAAATAAACGTGTCTTTTATCGTAAATTCCTTTGGATGCTAGGACGAGGTGGAGGCAAAAACGGTTTAATATCTGTAATTATTCACTTTTTAATTAGTGAGCTACATGGGATTGAAGATTACAATATATCTGTTGTTGCAAATAGTGAAGATCAGGCTAAGACCTCACCAGATGAAGTTCATAAAACGGTTAAACGACATGAGGTTTTGCTAAAAGCATTTAAAACGACATTAACACAAACGCTGTCAAAAGTGACGGGTAGTATCCTTAAATTTAGAACCTCCAATGGAGAAACAAAAGATGGTCTTCGTGATGGAGCGGTAGTGTTTGATGAAATTCATCAATATGAGTCTAATAAAGATGTTCGTGTTCATATAAGTGGTCTTGGTAAAAAACCAAATCCTCGTGAGTTTTATATTGGTACAGATGGTTATGTACGTGATGGTTTTCTAGACAAGCTCAAAGACAAGGCAATGAAAGTTTTAAAAGGTGAAGCTCGGGTAAATGCTGTTTTCCCTTTTATATGTAAGCTTAATAATGAAAGTGAAGTTGAAAATCCAGATAATTGGGAGCTTGCAAATCCTATGTTATCGAAACCTTTGAGTGAATATGCTCAAGGTTTGTTTGATACAATTTTAGAAGAGTTTGAGGACCTTGAAGACGATCCAAGTAACCGTGAAGAATTCATGACGAAACGTATGAATTTACCAGTTACTGACTTAGAACGATCTGTTGCTAAATGGGAAGAAATCGAAGCTACAAACCAACCAATGCCGGAGTTATTGCACAAAGAATGTATTGGTTGTTTAGACTTTGCTAGTATTCGTGACTTTGCAGCGTGTGGCCTTGTTTTTAAACATGAAGGTAAATATCCTTTTATCACACATTCATACGCTCGAAAGGAATTTGTAGATAAGTATTACAGCTATTCGAAAAAACAAGATGCTGAAATGGCTGGAAAACGAAAATTCGCACCAATTCGAGAATGGGAAGATTGGAAAGAAGGAAGTCTTCTCACCGTTGTAGATGAAGAGACAATCAATCCTCAAACTATTGTAGATTGGTTCATTGAAATGAGAAAATACTACGAAATAAAAAAAGTTATCGGTGATAATTTCCGAATGGAAGTATTAAAGCCACTATTCGAAAAGGCAGGATTTGAAGTGGAAGTAATTCGAAATCCGAAAGCTATACACAGTTTGCTCGCACCTCGTGTTGAAATAGGATTTGCTAATCAATTGTTTATTTTTGGGAATAACCCGTTAATGCGCTGGTACACAAATAATGTACTTGTGAAAATAAAAAAAGATGGTAACAAAGAATACGAAAAGAAAGAACCTATCCGTCGTAAAACTGATGGCTTTCAGGCATTTGTTTGCGGATTGTATAGGATAGATGAAGTAAGTGATTATGCTATAGAAGATTCTTTAGATGCATTAGATGAACTTGTCTTCTAAAGGGGGTGAAGATAAAAATGGGATGGTTAAGTGATGTATTAAAACGTAACAGTGAACTTGAATGGATGTTTGATTTAGATCTCACCTATGAAACAACTCATCGTGCTTATTTAAAAAAAATGGCTTTGGAAACGTGTATTAACTTTATTGGTCGTACGATTAGCCAATCAGACTTTCGCTTCATAGAAAATGGAAAACGCCAGTTAAACGATTGGCATTATTTATTTAATGTTAGACCAAATACAGATCAGAGCGCGGCTGATTTTTGGCAGGACTTTATAAATAAATTGATTCATGAAAATGAGGTTCTAGCCATTCTCACAGATTCGAATGATCTGTTAATTGCAGATAGTTTTACACGAGATGAATTTGCGGTCTATCCCGATGTTTTTCGTAATGTCACAGTAAAGGATTATACATTCCAGCGATCATATCGAATGGACGAAGTCATCTATATAACTCACAACAATGAAAAACTAACGAAATTCATGGATGGTTTGTTCAATGATTATGCGGATTTATTTAGCAGGATGATGGAAGTTAGTTTACGAAATTATCAAATACGCGGAACTGTTGGTATGGATTCTACTCAAGACTTAACTAATGAAAACAAAACAAAACTTCAAGCTTTTATTGATAAGTTATTTGAATCTTTTAGAAGTAAATCCGTTGCGTTGGTTCCAAAGCTTAAAGGTTTTGAATATAACGAAGTGGCTAGTGGTGAAAATAACGGTCAATCCATTGAAGAATTGACCAAACTCAAGCGGTCTTTGATTGATGATGTAGCTAATATTTTAGGAATACCAAATGCTTTAATTCATGGAGAACTAGCAGAATATGAAACCAGCATTAAGGCATATGTAAAGTTTTGTATTAGTCCTTTGTTAAAGAAAATTCAAGATGAACTTAATGCAAAACTTTTGACGAAGAAAGAGTATTTAAGTGGTTCGAAAATAGAAGCGAAGTTTGTTGCTTATAGTAGCATTTTCGACATAGCAGAATCATTTGATAAATTAGTTGCTTCTGGAGGCTTCTCTAGAAATGAATTAAGAAAAGAGGCGGGACATGAAGAGGCAGACGATCCAGAATTGGACAAGTTTGTTATTACGAAAAACTATCAGTCTGCAGGTGCAGTTGAAGGAGGTGAGAATAAGTGAAGCATAAAATCAAAGGTGATATTACAAGTTGGAATTCTAGTATTTGGGATTTTAACTATAAAATGAGAAGCATCAAAGAAGATGAAGATATTGAGTTGGAAATTAACTCTTATGGTGGTGACGTATTTGCCGGCATTGACATTATGAATTCATTACGAGGGCACAAGGGAAATGTCACGATCACCATAACTGGTATTGCTGCAAGTGCTGCATCGGTTATCTGTATGGGTGCTGACAAAATCAGAATGTACTCTAATACTCAGCTAATGGTCCACAATGCATGGACAGTTGTGGCAGGAAATGCTAAGAAGTTACGTAAAGCAGCTGAAGATTTAGAAAGTATTGGGGAATCAGTTTTAGCTTCATACACACATCGAATCGATGAAGATACTGCAAAGAATTTACTTGATAAAGAAACATATCTCTCTGCATCAAAAGCAGTTGAATTAGGTTTAGTTGATGAAATTGTGGATGCAGATCCAGAAACAGTTGAGTCAGAAGTATTTAAAGACGAGGCAGATAAGTTCAATAATAAAATTGTTGCTTTTAAACAGAAATCATCCACAACTATTGGCGAAAAAGATTTCAACGAAATGAAACAACAATTTGATGAAATGAAAAATGAATTAGAAAAATTGAAGAAAAATCAAAAAGATGAACCGGAATCTACACCAGTTGTAGCAAAATCACGGTTCATTTTTTAATTTAAAAAAATCGGAGGTAACACTTATGGTTATGAAATTAAACAATCACACAGAGAATTATGAAAATGCAAAATTAAATTATGCGGCAGTAGTTAAAAATGAAGAATCAACACCAGAACAAATTGAAACAGCCTGGACAGAGATGCAAGATGCATTAGTTAATTCGTTAACAACCCAAATTTCAAATCACGTAGCTGCAAACACAGTTGATCAAGTTGTTTTATCTAATCGTGGTGTAGACGTAATGACAACAGAGGAAAACAAATTCTTCAATGCTGTTGTGCAATCAGACGGCTTTACTAATGATTTAATTTTACCTGAAACGGTAACAGAAAAAATTTATGAGGATTTAAAATCTGAACATCCCTTATTATCTGTTATCAACTTCCAAAATCTTGGTACAATCACACTTACTACAATCACATCTGAATATGAAGGCGCTGCTGTATGGGGACCAATCTTTGGTGACATCAAAGGTCAATTAGATGCAGTGTTCAAACAAGAAAATCTTGCGCAATCTAAATTAACAGCGTTCGTTGTATTACCAAAAGACCTTTCGAAATTTGGCCCAACATGGATAAAAGCGTACGTTCAAGAGCAAATCAAAGAGACATATGCAGTAGCTTTAGAATCTGCTGTAATTAACGGTGCGGGTCCTACAAAATATGAACCAATCGGTTTAATTCGCGATTTGGCAGCTGCTGTTGACCCAACAAATGGTCATGCTAAAAAAGCTGTAACAAATACATTAACGTTAGCTGACGATGACACAATCATCGAAGAATTCGCTGGCATCGGTGAATTATTATCGGTGAAACAGAACGGTAAACCATTAAATGTAGATGGCAAAGTAGCATTAATCATCAATCCAACGGACTCATGGAAATTACGTAAAAAATTCACGACACGCAATGCACAAGGTGCTTACATTACGAATGTTCCGTTTGATTTCAAAATCATCACTTCTTTATTTGCTACAGCAGGTGAAGTTATTGCTTTCGTTACAGACCGTTACGACGCATACCGTGGTGGTGGTGTTGAGGTGAAAGAGTATGACCAAACATTAGCTATTGAAGATTGTAATTTACACGTTGCAAAAACATTTGCCTTTGGTAAGCCACGCGATAACAAAGTAGCAGCAATTTATACATTGCAATTAGGAACAACTACAACTACCACAACAGTTTAATGGGAGTGATGTAAATGAGCATCACTGAGGGGATTTTGACAGAATTTAAAGAAAGGATGCACTTGGGTGATTTTGAAAACCAAAACCTAAGGCGCATCCTTTCTGCGTCTGTTATGGCTTTAAGAAGGTCTTGTGGAGATTATGACATATACACTCATGAAGAATTTAAAGAGCTTGTTTTTGAGCGTTCTCGTTATGCTTATAACGATGCTCTTGAATACTTCGAAACTAACTTTATAAGTCAGATTAATGGATTAGCAATTGATAAAGCTCTAGAGGAAATTGTAATCGATGATGAAACCACTACAACGACCACTACAACAACAGTAATATAGGGGTGGTAATATAATGCAACCATATAAATATAAACCGCCTAGAATTAATGCTGGGGAATTAAGGACACGTGTAACCTTCTTTGAATATGGACCGAATGAAGGACCATTTCCAGGTGAAAAAGAAATAAAAATTCTGTTTGAAACTTGGGCAAAAATTGATGAAGTGTGGATGAAAGATATAGAAATTGCTAAATCGAACGGTACTTTATCAGATTTAACGATTACTATTCGAGATCCTAAAGGTTCCTTTTTTCCGACGAATGCACATTATATTCAGATTCATACACAAGAATATGAACACCTTAGATATAACGTTAAACATGCTCTTCCTGATATACAAAATAGAGATTTCATTAAAGTAGTTTCAGGTGTTGTTTCATGAGTGTGAAAATAACAGGTTTAAATCAGTTACTCGGTGACTTAGAAAAACGTTTTGGAAAAGTGAAAATGCAACAGGTTAGTGATGCAGCTTTAATGGCGGGCGCTAAGGTATTTGTGAAAGAGTTGGAAAGTCAATTTGAAACTTTTAGAGATACGGGTGCTTCCATTGAAGAAATCACTATATCTGGTTTGGAATGGATTGGCGGCAAAAGAACAGTAAGAATCCATTGGAGAGGACCTGAAGAACGCTATCGTGTTATTCATTTAAATGAGTTCGGCACGATTCAGAATCCAAATCCAAAAGGTAAAGGTGCTATTGCTCGCGCTATGAGAAATAGTGAAAAAGCCTATATTAGAGCAGTAGAAGAAGCGGTAAGGAGGGGAATCTGATGATTTGGAAAATAAATGATGCTCTTAAAGTAGACCCAATCATTATTGAAAAGGTTGGTAATCGTATTAAATTTTACGAATATCCATCCACAGGGGATTTATCAGGTCCTTATATCATCATTGATCCGTTAGATACTCCTATACCATCAGACTATGCAGATAACAAATGGCTTACGGAAGACTACCTTTATCAAATTGAAGTATGGTCAAAAACATTATCTGATACTCAAGCTATCGCAAAACAGATTAGAAAGATCATGTGGGATACACTAGGTTTTGCTAATTATGGCGGCGGTGTTGATGAATGGGATAAAGATTTAAATATTTTTCGCGATGCTAGAAGGTATCGCGGTAAAGCTTATGTGGATGCCGAATAGGTGTCCTTTTTTATTTACTTAATCACAAGGAGGATGAAATAAATGGTTAAAAAATATAAAGCTTCCACAGGTGTAGATGAGTTTTACTATGGTGCATTAGACGAAACGGAAGTTGCTATTATTACTGGTTCACCTGAGAGAATTGAATTCTTACAAACTCTTAATATTGAAATGCCACAGGAACCAGTTAGAGCGTATGGAGATAACAAAACAGCTGAAATTGCAGTTTCAAACGGTAATGTTACAGTTACAGCTGCTTTTCATAGATTGCCTGAGGAAGATAAGGCGGTATTGTTTGGATTAGAAAAGACTGAAACTGGACTATATTCTTACGGGTCTACAGACACCCCGCCATATGTCGCTTGCATTTTTGCTAAAACATACCAAGATGGTTCAAAAGAGTGGGTTGGGTTACCTAAAGGACTCTTTATGCGACCTACAATTAATTCTCAAACAAAAGCGGATGGGGTGGAGTTCTCAACGGAAGAAACATCAGCTGAATTTATGGATCGTGAAGTCTCAGGGTTTACTGAGGAAAAATCCGTTGTTTTTGGACGAGATGAAAAAGGTTCTACAGCTCAACGTGATGCGTTATTTCAAGCTATCTTCGGAAAAGCATATCCAAGTACTGCTACAACAACCACAACAACAACGGTTTAATAACGAATGAAATATATACTTTGTCAGCCAGCCATCAAGCGTTTTGAATGGGAATTAGAAGTATGTATCACTCGATTAAAAAAACTAGGTATTAAAGATATTGTCCTGCTGTTTTCTCAGTGGGACAATTCTATACCTGATTATTTTCGGGAAAAATATCAAGTTGAAGTACATGTGTATGATGACCGTCCGAGAGATAAAAATTACATCCCGTCTGTAAAACCTTATTTATGGATGAAATATTTAGAGGAAGATAGATCGAGAGAAACTGATACTTATTTTTACCTTGATAGTGATGTGCTGTTAAGGGAAATACCAAAGGTAACACCTACAAAACAAATGTGGTATGCATCGGACTGTAAAGAATATATTGGCATTGATTATATCGACAGTAAAGGGTCAGACTTATTAGATCAAATGTGTGAAGTAATTGGAATTGATTCTTCAATCATTAGAGAAAATACTCCGATTGGTGGAGCGCAATGGGTTATTAATAACCCAACACATGAATACTGGAAGAAGGTTTATGAGGATTCGGTAAAACTTTATAAATTTCTTTCATCTATAGAATATAAATATGTTCGTAAAAATGGTTTAGGTTATACACCTATTCAAAAATGGACAGCTGAAATGTGGGCGCAATTATGGAATGTTTATCATTTTGGAAAAACAGTTAAATGCGTTGATGAATTAGATTTTTGCTGGCCAACAAATGATTTGAATAGATATTACGAAACAAAGATATATCATAATGCAGGAGTAGTTGATGATCATCAAAACTTATTTTTCAAAGGTAAATATGTAAACGAAACACCATTCAATGATGATTTTAGCATAATAGACAGAAGTAAAGCCTCAATTGAATATGTAAAAGCAATAAAAGAGGTTGCTGTTAAAAAAATAAAAGAAGCGGGTGGACAGGCAATGAAATATACTGTAATAGAAGGATTTGCAGATTTACAAGATAAAAATAAGCCATATTATGTTGGTGATAATTATCCGAAACCAGCAAATAAAAAGGTGTCTGCAGAACGATTAGAAGAATTAAGTACAACTAAAAATGATGCTGGAAGACCATTTATTAAAGAAGTAGAAGAGTAAGAGAGTAGTATGAGCTGCTCTCTTTTTGTTTTTTATAAAACTTTAGAAAAGAGGATTGTAAAATGGCAACTTTAAAACGTAATATGATCGAATTAGTAAAAGAGGTCAAAGAAGGTGAAATCGTTACAGAAAAATATTTAACTCCTGTTTTTATTCCCCTATCTGTCGTATATCAAGCAATCGATTTAACAAACGAATTGAAAAATGTGAGTAACAAAAATGAAAGGGATTTGATTGATAAATTAATCGACTTTTTGGCTAACGATATTTATAAAGGTCAATTTACTAAAGATGATCTAATCAACGGATTACACGCTCCAGATGCAATTGACACATTAAGTGAACAATTATTCTTTATTGCTCGAGGTTATCAAACAGACGAAGCAAAAAAGTACCTGGAGAAGAAGAATTGAGTGATGCTGACTTTACACCTGAAAAACAAAAAGAATATCTAGATAAACTTATTTTGTCCTTTGTTGAAAATGGAAAAAACATTAATGAAGTATTAGCAATGCCTTACCACTTTGTTGTAGAAATTCTCCATGAAAAAAATAAACCAAGAAAAGAAAAATCTCTTATTGCTGCATTTGGTGGGTAAGGGATTTTTAGTCCCTTAAAGAAGGGAGGATAAATATGACTGAAAAAATTGAAGGTCTCTCCATAGGGTTAGATCTGGACACACTCAAGCTAAATAGTGGGCTAACAGATCTACGTTCAAAAATGCGATTAGCGAATAGTGAAATGAAGGCTAACTTATCTGCTTTTGATCGTGGAGACAAGTCGATTAGTAAATATCAAACTACCCTAGATGGATTAAACAAGAAAATAGAAGTACAAAGGGCAATTACAGAAAAAGCACAAAAAACCTTTCAGAAAGCTGTTAAAGAATATGGCGAAGGCTCAAAAGAAGCAGAGAAAGCTGCTAACGCTTATAACAACCAATCTGCATCATTGCAAAGTTTGCAGAGATATATTAATCGAACTACAGATGAGCTTGAAGATTTACGAAAAGAACAGAAACGTAGTGAATCAGGTTGGACAACGTTCAAAAATGCAGCTGAAGATGCTGGATCCACGTTAACTGGAATAGGTGAAAGGATGCAAGGTGTTGGTCAAACACTGACTGCATCACTTACAGCTCCACTTGCTGGGTTCAGTGTAATGGCAGGGAAAATGGCGCTTGATTTCGACGCTTCACAAAGCAAAATGCAAGCTTCTTTAGGATTAACTGCAAAGGAAGCTGGAAAGTTAAGTGAAACAGCAAAAATTCTGTGGGAAGAAGGATTCGGCGAAAACGTTGATGAAATCTCTCAGACAATGACTAAAGTCGAACAAAACATGGGTGCTTTAAGCTGGGCTACACAAGAAGAATTAAAAGAGATCGGAAAGAGCGCATCCATTTTATTTGAGACCTTTGAAGCTGATGTAAATGATTCAACCAAGTCAGCTAATATGTTAATGATGCAGTTTGGACTAAGTAGTAAAGAAGCTTTTGATATGCTCACATGGGGATTTCAAAATGGACTTGACTACAGTGGTGAGTTTCTAGATACGGTAAATGAGTATAGTCCACAGTTTGCTGCCATGGGTATGAGTGCAGAAGAGATGTTTTCTATCTTTGAGCAAGGTGCGGTTAATGGTGCTTTCTCAATGGATAAAGTTGGGGATAGTGTCAAAGAATTTAATATCCGTATTAAAGACGGCTCTAAAACCACATCTGATGCGATGGGGCAATTAAGTAAAGAAACCCAAAAAATATGGAAAAGTTTCTTAGAAGGCAAAAAAACTGGTGCAGAAGTCATGGATGCTATTGTCGATGAATTAGCTGGCATGGATGACCAAGTGAAAGCCAATCAGATTGGAGTAGGCGTTTTCGGAACGACATTCGAAGATCTTGAAGCAGACGCTATTTACGCACTTGGTAATATGACTGGCGAACTAGTTGGTGTGGAAGATGCAACCTCCAAAGCTGGCGATGCGCTTCAAGATAATTTTGGAACAAGGGCTACCAAGTTGTGGCGTGATTTTCTGATGGATCTCGAACCGGTAGGAGATGTTTTACTTGATTTTGCAGAGGATGTTCTACCTAAAGTCGCTGATACAGTAGGTGATGTTACAGAAACTTTTGCTAATTTATCTCCAGAAGGTCAAAGAACGACACTTATTATTGGTGGTGTAGCGGCTGCAATCGGGCCATTATTAATGGGTCTAGGTGCTACAGTAGCAACACTTGGTCCATTAATTGGTAGTATCGATGGACTTTCCGGAGCCTTAACCTTACTTACCGGACCTGTCGGCTTAACAGTAGGAGCCTTAGCAGGACTTGGATTAGGTTTTATTACACTTGATAAAGAAATGGACAAACCAATTATTAAAAGTGACATATTTGAAGGGAAAATCTCAGAAAATACCCAAAAAATTATTGGATCTTATACAAAATTAAAAGATGAAGCCAGTCTTGCTTTAAGCCAAATGACATGGTCTCAAGAAGAAATTACTCAAAAGCATGTAGATAATATGGTAGCAAAATATCGAGAGATGACAGATCGAATTCTTCTACAAATGGATGACCGTAATACAAAAGAAAAAGAAAAAATGATGAAACACTTCGCGGAAAGTGACGCTTTAAGTACGGAAGAAGAAGCGAAGATTCTTGCTGGTATGGATGCGAATTACAACAAAAAGAAAGAAAAAGTATTAAATCAAAATGAGGAACAGTCTAAAATACTGCAAGATAGTTATGATAAGCACGGTGTCATTACACAAGAAGCCTCTAACAAACTGAATGCAATTGAACAACAAAAATACGAAACCATGATTAGTGCATCTGTTAAAAATAAGAGTGAACAAGAAACAATTTTAAGAAATTTAAAAAATCAATCCGAAATACTTACAACTGAAAAGGCAGCGAAGGTTGTTGCAAATTCAAAAAAGGAAACGAATGAAACTGTCAAGGAAGCTAATAAGCAATACCAAGGTATTGTTAATTGGGCAAAATATCAGCGTGATGTAACAGGTAATATCAAAGCTGAAGAAGCAAGGAAAATCATTAAAGAGGCAGAAAATCAAAAAAATGAAACTGTTGCTAAAGCCGAGGATACACATATACAAGTTGTTAAAGAAGCGCAAAAACAGGCAGGAGAACACGCTAGTCAAGTTAATTGGGAAACAGGTCAAGTTCTTTCCGGTTGGGATACCATGTATAACGGTGTTTTAGGTGCGATCAACTGGATTCGTGGTTTATTTAATAAAGAGCCTTTAAAGAAAAAAGGATCTGTACAAGAAAATAGTAGACAAAGAATGAAGAGACAAAATGCTAAGTTCTCTTATGCTAAAGGTACAACTTCAAGTGGTCATCCCGGTGGTCCAGCAATAGTCGGTGAAGAAGGAGAAGAACTTGCTTATATTCCCGGTAAAGGTGTAACTCTACTTGGAACAAGTGGCGCTGAATATCATAGTAACCTTCCACGGGGCACATCTGTTTTACCTAATAAACATACTGAAAATCTTTTAAAAAGTTACGGATTCCCGGGTTATGAAGATGGAATTGGTAGCTTTTTTGATGTTTTTCTAAAAGGATCAAGTAATGTTTGGGACTTAATGAAAGATAAATTTAGTCTGAGTGATAGTGTGTTACCATCTTGGTTAAACAAACATACAGGTAGCCCATTGAGTAATATCGGTAATATGGCGAAAGGGTGGATAAAAGGACTGTGGGATAACTGGTTTGGTGATGCCAGTAATATATCTGGATCAACTGGGTCAGGTGTTCAGAGATGGGCGGGACTTGCTAGACAAGCTTTAATGATTGAGGGGCAATATTCTAAAGCTAACTTAGATAGATTACTATACCAAATGCAAACTGAGTCTGGAGGTAATCCGAGAGCTATCAACTTGTGGGATATAAACGCTAAACGTGGAACACCATCTATGGGTTTATTGCAAACAATTATGCCAACCTATCAAGCTTATAAACATCCACAATTTGATAAAGGTCCTTACGACCCGATGAGTAACATTCTTGCATCTATTCGTTATGCTATGGCTCGTTATGGAAGTCTAGCTAGAGCATATCGAGGTGTGGGCTATGAAACCGGTGCTTATGTAGAAGATGATGGTTTATACCGTTTGGCTGAAGGCGGTTGGCCTGAGTGGGTTATTCCGGAAGATCCAGCACGTAGAACAGATGCAATGAAGTTATTAGCTTTAGCTGGAAAGCGAATTACGGGAAATAAGCGTCCTAATCAATTGCATAATGTAGGTGGTAATAGTGAATCAAATGACAGCCTGTTGCAAGCAGTATTAGAGCAAAACAGAATCCTAATGGCATTATTACAAAGTAGTCAAAATATCGAAAGAAAACCAATAATATCTGAAGGTGATATCGGACGAGCAGCTGAACGTTATGATTCTGGACAATCTAGTAAACATGCAATATTTAATGGGAGGGTGGCTTTCTAATGTTTCAAATATACAATGAGTCTTTTAACCCTATAGCCCTTCCATTAGATGATCTAGGGTATGGCTTGAAGGGTTTAGATGTAGAAGTGTCTTCCACTGCTCAAGATGTAACAGAGCATACTATACAAGGTGTACCTGGCACCATTGTAACAGGTTTTCGTGATAGTAGCCGAGACGCTACCTTAAATGCAAGATTAAAAGCAAAAGACGCAATTGACTACCGTTTGAAACGGGATCGAGTCTTTGCGTTTTTTAAACGTTTAGGGACATTTTATATAACTGAAAAACAACAAGGAAACAAATTAATAAAGGTTAGAGTTGTGGACAGTTATAAATTCGAACGTCCTGTTAATCTTCAAACATTTGCAACTGTGGAGATCCCCTTGAAGATTGTTGGACAACCATATTGGATTAGTCGTTTTACAAGTATGGATCTAGATAATAACGAAGGTGTTCCGTTTAATGATCATTGGTCTTTTGGTATGGGTCTAGAAGCGGATCTTGATAAATTGACTTATGTTTACGGAAACCAATCATCCTTTAATATCTTTAATGCTGGCACGGTTCCTATTAAAACGATTCAAGAAAAAGACAACTGTATTATAACTATTGAAGTTAATCAATCTGTTACTCATTTTAAATTATATGATGCTACGGGTCGTTATTTTGAATACAACCCTACTCATGAAGCAAGTTGGTCTTTGGTGTCTGGAAATAAGATTATATTAAATGGACACTACATGACTATGAATAACACCCCAATTATGGAACGGACTAATCGTTATTTTTTAAACTTATTACCAGGGAACAACGCATTTACAGTGGACGGATTATCAAATTACACCATTAGCTTTGATTTTCGCTTTAAGTATGATTAAGGAAGTGAGGAAATGACTCGTTATAACATCGATAATCCATTGAGTGATGACGGAAGAAATAAATTAAATAGTATGTTTGAAGAATTATACAATAAATACATTTCTTCAGGCGCGGATTCTAGTGAAGCAAAAATAAAAGCAGTTCAAGCATTAGCAAATTCTGAACAAACACAGAAAGAGTTAACACAAGCCATTCTTGCTGGAGACTCAAGTCCTTTAGGTGGTCAACTTTCTGTTGGATCTGATGGTACAATTCATGATGGTCCACAGGAAAGATTGATTGCAGAAAACCAAAAGCTTACTTCGGAATTGGCCAAAAAAGCGCTAAAAACAGATGTAGATACATTAACAACAAATAAGGCTGATAAAACATATGTAGATACCCAATTTGCTAATATTGTAGATGGTTCCCCAAAGGGGACTTATGCAACGTTAA
>NZ_JAGDEL010000013.1 GCF_017497975.1 Metabacillus bambusae
ATTATATTTACTATTACAATCACAAACGAATTAAGGAAAAATTAAAAGGCATGAGTCCGGTTCAATACCGAACTCATGCCCAGGAAGCTGCTTAATATTCATGTCTAACTTTTTGGGTTCAGATCATACACAGACTCTTTTACCTAATTTTTGAAAACACGTTACTGTAACATTCCTTTTAACTGTACAAGTTCTTCTTGAGTAAGCTCTCTCCATTTCCCTCTTGGCAAATTAGCAAGCGCTATTTTCATAATTCGAATCCGCTCAAGTTTGATAACTTTATATCCGAAAACCTTAGACATTCTCCGAATTTGTCGATTAAGACCTTGCGTCAATATGATCCGAAAGACGTTGTCACTTATTCTAGTTACTTTACAAGGCTTTGTTTTTACACCAAGAATTTCAACCCCGTTTGCCATTCCATCAATAAACGAGTGACTAAAAGGCTTGTCCACTGTGACGATATATTCTTTCTCATGATTATTTTCTGATCTCATCATTTTATTTACAATATCTCCGTCGTTTGTTAAAAGAATCAGACCTTCTGAGGCTTTGTCTAAACGACCAACAGGAAAGATCCGTTCCGGATAATTGATAAAATCGATAATATTTCCTTCAATATGCTTTGCGGCAGTACAAGTGATTCCGGCCGGTTTATTTAATAAAAGATAAACTAGTTCCCCCTTGCTACCCAATGGTTTCCCATCGATTAACACAAGATCCCCTTCCTCAACTGTAGCACCCGCTTCACAAATCACACCATTTATCGTAATTCGATGTGACTCAATCAAGCGGTCTGTTTCTCTCCTTGAACAGAAACCTGTCTCACTGATGTATTTATTAATTCTCAAGAGGCTTAAACCCCTTTCATTAGCATTAGATCAAGATAAAGCTGGCATTTTTGATTAAAATCTGAAAAATCAATAGTAGTTAGTTCCGTTATCTGTCTTATTCGATAGTTTAACGTATTTGGATGGATAAACATTTGTTCTGCAGTAGGTTTAAGTTTACAGTTATTAACCAAAAAATATTCAAGTGTTTTTAGTAATTCTGTTTGGCTTTCCCTATCTTTTGCTTTTAATAATTGTAAATTCTTATTTAAATAATTACATTTCTTGTTTTTATTGTTGATCACATCAAGATAACGGAATATCCCTAATTTGTCATATTCGTATGGCACATTTTCCTGTGTTCCTAGCTTTTCCGCAATATCTACAACTTCAAGTGCTTCCTCATAGCTTGAATAAAGCGAGCATAATTGCTGATATTCATTACCTATACCAATATAAATATTTGAATAGCGTTTCTCATCAAAATTCGTTAATAAATTGTCAACGATTTGGAGTCCAGCTTCGATTGGAGAATATTTAAGCGAGTAGCAGCCGACGATAATCACGATATTGGACTGATTAATTACTACATGACTCGTATTGTCCTTTAAATTCAGGTAGGATCTAATCGTTTCTTTTAATTCTTCAACAAGCTCTTCTTCCGCATTTATCGCATTAACAACCATGATACTGAAAATAGCAGGTAAGATGATGTCTAGCTGTGTTGCTTCCCATTTAAGCTCCTTCTCGCTTTTAAACCCGTTATTAATCGCTTTTCTAAATAAATGTTCAATCGCTTCTTCTTTTTGCTGCTTGATTTTATTCCTTTTATGAATGATTTTCCCAACATGAAAAGAAACTTCAAATAAAAAATCCATTTCTTCATCGGTTAGATTCTCATCAATTTCTTGGACCCAAATATAGCCCATGATCGTTTCTTTAAATTTAGCACTTACAACAACACGTTGATTTAAACCGATTTCTTTCATTTCCTTTATCCGAAAAGGTGTTGGAATTGTTTTAAGCTGATCAATAACTCCTGTCTCAACAAATTTTTCAAAAATATTTAGCGGGCATTTTTTTGAAAAAATCGTTTGCTGATTCGCTAAATCAAAGTGGTCCACATAATAGGAATTGTATGCTAATAGGAAAAAATGATCGCTTTCTAGTATGACAGGCTTTTTCAATCCATTACTTATATGATCAATGATTTCATTTATATCAGATAAAGAGAATATTCTTTCTAATAACTCGTTCATATACACACTATCTCCTACACGGTTTTATCCTAATCATACTTTGCAATTGGATGAATGTATAGTTGGTTTGTTAGGAAATCTACTGAGATTTTTCGGTATTTTTCGTGACTATATAGGACTTTTTGGTTCACTGCTACAAACTTGTAACAAAAGCGCAAGCGCCTTGAACAGCCTCGGGCAAATAAGACGCTTAAGAATAGAAGGTGTTCTTTACCTTCAATTCTTAAGTGGCTGTAGACCCAAGAGGGGCTAGACGCTGGAGCTGGATGCCAAGCGCTTATCCACAGTACAAGAATTTTATAATTTCCTGGTAGACAATAAAAAAGGGCAGTATTATTTAATATAATACTACCCTTTAAACTTATTAATTTAATAATCTTAAATCTTACACGTTTTTACTCACTTCTTTATCTTTCTCAAATAGAACAAGTAAGCTTGGTAATAAAACCCCTCTTATTAAAAACGTATCTAATAAAATCCCTACTGCAACAATAAAGCCAAATACGAATAAAATTTCAATCGGTTGTGTCATCAAGACAGCAAATGTTGCTGCAAGCAGGATTCCAGCAGATGAAATGACACCACCTGTTGATGAAACAGCAATTTCTACTGCTTTCTGAACAGAATGTTTTCTTCTTTCTTCCATAAATCTTGAAATTAAAATAATATTGTAATCAATTCCTAATGCGACTAAGAAAACGAATGAATATAGCGGTACTCTGTTACTGATCGAATCAATATCAAAGAACAAACTAGTTAAGAACATCCCTAAGCCAAGTGCAGCCAAAAAGGATAGTAAAATGGTTCCCATCATATATAGTGGCATTTTAATTGATTTCGTTAGAAAAATTAACATGATAAAGATTAAAATGGTTTCTAGTAAGACGATAACTACAAGGTCTCGATTATTTACTGATCGATCATCTACTTGTGTAGCTGTTTCTCCAGCGAAATAGAGCTCCCCTTCAAGATGACTCTCTGCTAATAGGTGATCAGATTCATCAATCATGGTCACTAATGCATCCATCGTTTCAGTTGAATAAGGATTTTCCTCAAAAGTAAGACTATATTTAATGACTTTTTTATCGTCAGTGATATCATCTATTCGAACATTACTAACAAGTGATTGATCAGATAGCAGATTTAATAATTCCTCTTGTTCTTCAGCTGTGACCGCTTTTAGTGATTCAAGCAAAACAGTCGTCGGTGCTAAATCGCCTTTTTCAAACTTGTCTTCTAAAATTTCAAAGCCTTGGCGAGAAGGCATATCTTCTGGAAATGACTTCAATGTATCAAACTGATAGTTCAATTGAAACATATTACTTGCAGATACTAAAAGAATGATACCAACAACTATTGCTGATACAACTGGTTTTTTCACGACAATGTGACCAACTTTAGCCCAAAATGAACTTTTTGCAACCTTTGCAGCACCTACTTTTGGTACTTTAGGCCAAAATGATTTTCTACCGAAAAGAGTAAATAAGGCAGGCACCAGTGTCACCGATGCTAACATGATAACGATCATTGTCGTTCCAAACGTAGGAGCAAAATTTCGATAATCACCAAATTCAGCAAAGAATAATACGAGCATTGCAGCTAAAACTGTCCCACCCGAATAGAAAACTGGTATTCCTGTTTCTCTCATTGCTGATTTCATTGCCAAATATTTATTTTCATGTTCTTTTAACTCTTCACGAAAACGTGAGAAGACAAACAATGAATAATCAATGACGGCAGCAAATAACAGGATACTCATAATTGACAGGGTTTGTTTATCCATAACCAATCCAGCCTTAGCCATTAAGCCAAGAGTTTGGTTAACTACCTCATATACAAAAGCTGCGGCTATTAATGGTATTAATGCTAATAATGGTGAGCGATAAATAACAATTAATAAAACTAAAATAATTCCTACTGTTGATAAAATCAGAACCACGTCTGCTCTAGAAAAGAGATCTATGGTATTAACAGCGATCCCTGCTGGTCCAGTAATATACAATGTTAAATCTGTCGATACTTCAGAAATTTCTTGAATTTTTTTTTGAGCTTCTTTCATTTCCGTTGTGTCTAGCGATGTTTCAAATGTCACTGGAATTACTGCTGTCGTTTCATCCTTTGAAAAGAACCCTGCAGCAGCCTGTGGCGGTAAATCACCTAAAGGAATAATTTCTTTTACACCTTCAATATCTTCAGCTTCCACTTTTGCTAGTAATTCGGTCAGCTCGGTTATTTCCAACTTGCTCTCATTGTTTTGGAACACTAACAACGCTGGAAGCCCATCTTTATCATTAAAATATTGATCGACTTTATTTTGTGCAATGACAGATTTTGCATTATCAGGTAGTGAATCGATGCCTGATACTTCATAATCCTTAGCACTCGGTGCAAGTCCTGCCAATAACAAAGTTATTACTAACCAAGCACCAAGTGTTAGCCACATCCCCTTTTTTGTTGAAACAAAATCGGTTATATGATTAATTATTTTTTTCATCTTTCTTTCCTCCTTTTTTTTAGTACTCAACAGTTCACGATTTAGGTATACAACTCCAAAGTGACAGTCATGTCACTTTGATTAAAAATAAAATGACACTTATGTCACCTTTAATTATTATTAATAGTGACGCAAGTGTCAATTAATTTGGTGTGAACATTCCATGACTAATAATATGCTTAATCGATTCCACCCATTCCTTTTGCGGTACCCCGAAATGGTTTGGGATGGCAATCGTTTGAAATATAAAGCCTAATACTAACCCGTCTGGTATATTTTGTTTTAGGACTTTTTCCTTTCTTCCTAATTCAACAAATGCATGTAAATAGTGATACATATCCAGATGATGTTTTTCTAAATGTTTGATATTTACTCTTACCTTTTCATTTGATTCTTTTGGAATTTGTTGAGCAATCCCTATTAGTTGCTGAACTTCACTATGACTAAAAATGAGATTTAACAGGAAGTCAAATTGTGCTTCAAAACCTTTAACATCCTTAATTTGTTCTAATTCTAATAGAAATTGTTGTATTTCATAAACCATAAAATCTGTTATTAATTCATCTTTATTCTCGTAATATTTATACAATGTCCCTCGAGCTACATGTAAACGTTCAGCTAGGAGACTAAATGTAAAACCTTCATAGCCAATATTTAGAAGTAGTTGTTTTGTAGCTTGTAATAAATCCTCTGTCGAAAATTTTCGTTCGCGTACCATATGTTCACCTCAATATTTATTATCATACTACTACTTTACGCTGAAATGAACCACAAGAATTAATATGCTATCAGGAGGTAAGGTGTGGCCTCTAGATAATTGTTTTGTTACTTCTTATGCTTGATGCTACTTAGAATCACTCAGATTGGACTTAAATAGATTGACGCCACATATAACTATTCTTTAAAAATTTATAGACATAATAAAATTGGGCAGGATAACCTACCCAATTTTAACTACCGTATTACTCAGACTCTGAAACTAATGTAAAGCGCTCATTTAAATGCTGAGGGTTTTCAACTTCATCTAAAACGGCAATCGCAAAATCGGCATAGCTTACATAGCTTTGACCTTTTGCATTCACAATAAGGTTGTCTTTGCCTTTTTGATACGATCCAGTTCTTTTACCTGTTGGATCAAAGAATGCCGCTGGGCTAATAAATGTCCATTCAATATCAGTTGTATTTTGTAAATCTTCGAGGTTTTTCCCTTGGTTTAATGCTGTTGCAAAATACTCTTGAGGGAAATCAGGTGTATTCATTACACGTGTTGTTTTTGCCTCGTCAACAAATAGACTTCCAGCGCCACCTACAACGATTAGTCTAGTATTTGACGTTCCTTTAATGACTTCAATTAACGATCTACCTATTTCTACGTGAAGTTCCTCTTGACCCGCCGGCGCCCCAAATGCATTAACAACGACATCAAATTGGTTTAAGTCACTAGCACTCAGTTCAACTACATCTTTTTCTAAAACTGCCACTTTTTTATCCTCTACTTTACCCGCATTTCTAACAATTGCAGTAGCTGTATGTCCTCTATCAATTGCTTCCTTTAAGATAAGACTTCCTGCTTTTCCAGTCGCTCCAATAACACCGATTTTCATTGATTTATTCCTCCTAAAATTTATGTTTATTTTGGTTGTAACTATTTTGATTACATGTAACAATATAAGTTACATGTATGATGTTTGTCAATTCTTTTTATTGTGTTTTTATACAAAAAAGTATTTTTCTAATATAATTAGAGAAATATACTAACTTGTAACAACTTGTATTACATGTTATTTCCTTTATAATGATTAATAATCCGAAAAGAAAAGGAAGGCGAAAGAAATGTCCATCAGTAGCCGGTTCGCTGTAGGAATTCACATATTATCTCTTTTAGAAATAAACAAAAATGCGATCAATTCTTCTGAATTCATTGCGAGTAGTGTAAATACAAATCCAGTTGTGATTAGAAAAATCATGGGGATGCTTAAAAACGCAGAACTAATAAAGGTTCGCCCAGGAATTGCAGGTGCAACCATTGCCAAACCTTTATCTGATATTACGCTTTTAGACGTCTATAAAGCTGTAAATGTTGTACAGGAAAAAGAGCTATTCGGCATACACGAAAAACCAAATATAGCTTGTCCTGTTGGAAGGAATATTCAACATGCAATAGAACCACTATTTTCAGTTGCTCAACTTGCATTAGAAAAGTCTTTAGGAAATGTCACAATTGAGGATGTTGTTGCAGATATTTTAGAAAAGGAAAACTTGAGTAATAGTAAAGACTAATCTTAAAAAAAGGCTCTTTTCTAAGAGATTGTTGCTTTTAAAACGAAAACTTTTTAAGGTTGATTGGAACGGATTGCGAGACTCCTGCGGGAGTAGCGGGACAGGTGAGACTCATGCAGGCGTTTACGCCGAGGAGGCTCATCGCCCCCCCCGCGGAAAGCGAGCATCTCTCGCTGCAATCATCAACCACACCGCACTACTTGGTAAATAGCAACAAAGTTTGCGAAAACAACCTAAAAAAAGAACATTTACAATATATGTGCGATAAGAGTCAAATTGTAGGTTGATGCTGCATCAGGTATGCTCTATAGACTCTTATCAGCACTAATTTTTAAGAGAATTATTTCTGCTTCCATATCGCATTATTTTCCTAGTAATTAATCTCGATGTGTAAAAAACCATTTAAGTCTTTGGCAAAGTATTTACTTTCAACGGTGATTTTTCCATTGCTGTATGGTTTTAATCCAAAAAACATCTCACTATGCACTTCGTTTATCTCCGTCTCTAAAACGTTTGATAATACTCTACTGTACATAGGTGGATTAGGATAATCATTTGTGCTCAAAGAATAGATTCTTAAAAACTCATTTTTTTTATCAAAAAGAAGTTTAATTTGAAATTCTTCTTTTTCTAAAATAATCCGATCATTTACTTGAAAGATATAGTAATTCTGTGAAAAGTCATATCCTTAACAACCATGCCAACCATGGTATTCCACTATCATGTCACCTAGGATGGTTTTAACCCTTTCAAGCGTATCATAAGGCTTTAAATCATGTCCTGCTATTGTGACTATGCCTTCTTTTATATTCAATGAATTTCCCCCTTAAGCTGTCACAATTTCATCTGATGAACACAGCTCTATCCTATTTGGCCGCCTCAATATTGGGATTGGCCAATAGAATTTCCTCAGTTGTCTCCCATAACCTAGGTAAAAACTTGATAACATCTTCAGCACGACGAATGATGTCTGCAGACGAAGTGATACCAAGGTCTGCGACGATTGCTGCAAATGCTGGATAGTGTGCGCGTTGTAGCTCCGGTGTTGCATCTACCTCTAAGATCTTGTGGCAGCGGGCAAAGGTTGCAACGATCCAAAAGACAGCTTCACGGTGGTTACCAGCACGGATGAGTTCACGGCTACCATCAATTGCAATCGGTCTTGCTTTCGCTGTTATGTCTGTGCTGAAGAAGAACGGTGTCTTCGCAACACCTGCAGTATCGTCAAAGGTTCGAGCAAGCTCATCAAGATGCTGTTCGACGCGCTCGGGAGTTAGATTTGCACAGCCAAGTAATTTTAGCAGATCTTCATAAAGACTATCATATCCGTATTCCATAAGCACCTCGCGAGCTGCAAGATAGCGGAGTCGAACGGTTGGGTTTCGGAGTGCGGCTAAGAGGAGGACGTGAGTAGTCACACCACCCGGAAACATCCAAGACATTACCTGATCATGCAATGGTGCTGAGATATCAATTGCCCTTAGTCCGATTTCGACCTTCTGTCGGGCATTCTCGCACCTTCGTCGTACCCACAACTCTTCAGCAAAATGACGAGACACCTGTTTTTGTAGTCTGCTCAGATGTCCGGTAGGATCGGAAATAATTGTGTCGACTCGGAAGCTGCCTGCAAGGTGATAGGATGTTAGTACCTCTTCTACAGAAGCTAGCAGTTTCCAAGGCAAATAAGTTGCCTCAACCAGTGTATCGCGATAGATAAACTTCCCAAGCTTAGGCGGGGGCTCCGAATGTTCAGTGACAATGACGACGTCAACATCAGAAGCCACCGACAACTCAGCGTCATCAGGCAATCCAACCGTCGATCCGCTGAAGTAAGCTCCACGAAATCCATTCATCTGACTAGCTTGCTCCATGACCCACTCAACAGCTGCAGCTCGAGCTAAACCTACTTTCACGAAAACCATCCCCTTCTCTTTGCATAGATTAATAGTTTAAGTTGAATAAATTTGGAACACCATATATGAATGGCTTGTTCTAGGAGATATTTTTTTGTTTTCAAAAGACTGTTAAAAGGAAGCAACATTTAAAGGATAGGTTAAAACTGTATTACTTTTACATTTTATCGGACTTTACTTTATAAGCACAATATACTCATAACGAAAACAGCCTTTATTTTTAAATGCACTTATACTAGAACTTGTTACACATTATTTCTAGAAAAATAAAAAAAGCCAAAAACCACTAGATATAAGCTCTAATGTTTTTTGGCCAGTCTATATATGTTTAGTTAACTAAAAAAACTTTGAACTATGAATATGTTTGAGATTACACTGCTGAACTGACTTTTTCATAAGAAGACTTTTTTTCATCTAGGTCTTCTGCTTGTTTTGCTCTCTTAATAAAGAAGGAGAGAATCAGTGCTAATGCTGCAATAAATGCTGCGATAAAGAAGGCAAAATTAATCCCTTCTAACATGGCTTGTATAGCAATTTGTTGTTGTATGTCAGCAAGTGCAGCTTTTGTTGGTTCACCAACGGTATTTTTTGCTGCTTCTGCAGCTAAATCTGTAGCTGTTGATTCTGTACGGTTAGACATGATTGTAACCAATAACGCTGTTCCAATCGCTCCAGAAACTTGGTTTAATGTATTGTTCATGGCTGTTCCATGCGGATAAAAACGTGCTGGTAATTGATTTAAACCATTTGTTGAGACAGGCATCATAACCATTGACATACCGAACATTCTAACAGCATGCAAGATCATTAAGTACGTGTATGTCGTATCTAGTGATAATGTACTGAAAAGATAAGTCGTTACTGTTGTAATAGTTAAACCTGTAATCGATAATATACGTCCACCAAACTTATCAAATAATCTCCCTGTAATTGGTGACATGAGGGCCATCACTAGCGCTCCTGGCAGCATCATTAGCCCTGCATCAACTGGAGATATACCACGAATTGTTTGAACATAAATCGGTAAAAGCAGCATCCCAGAAAACAATGCCATATTTAAGACAATCGTTATTGATGAAGACAATGCAAACATCGGATACTTAAAGATACTGAAGTTAAGCATTGGTCGTTCTAATTTTGTTTGACGTACGATAAAAGATATTAATGAAATAATCCCAACGATAATTGTTAAGTAAACTTGAGGACTATCCCATCCTTTACTTCCAGCGGAACTAAACCCATATAGGATACCACCAAAACCTATGCTTGATAATAAAAGCGAAAATATATCTAAACGGATATCTACTTTTTCCTTTTTATCTTTAAGTAAGAAAAAGCCAATTAAAAGTACGATAATCGCTATTGGCGTGACAAAATGAAAGAGCATTCTCCAGTCATAGTGCTCGATAATCCAGCCTGATAAAGTCGGACCAATTGCTGGTGCCGCCATTAAAATCAAGCCAAAAACCCCCATCGCTGCTCCCCTTTTTTCTACTGGAAAGCTAACTAGCATAACATTCATTAAGAGCGGCATCATAATCGCCGAACCAGAAGCTTGTAGCATTCTACCTGCTAATAATAAAGGAAATATTTCCGCAATCCCTGCAATAAGTGTCCCGATTGTAAACAATCCCATTGCAGTTATGAAAAGATGTCGAACAGAATATTTTTGGATTAAGTACGCAGTTGTTGGAATCATAATCCCATTTACTAACATAAAGCCTGTCGTTAACCATTGGACAGTCGCTGTGTCAATATCTAAATCGATCATAATTGATGGTAAAGCAATATTTAGTAATGTATTGTTTAAAAATGCAATAAACGCACCTATCATCAAGACAGCAAGGATGCCGTATTTTGGACGATCAGGCTTATTTATGGAATCTTCCATCGTTGTGCCCCCTCTATACTTAAAGTTCATTATTTTGTACTGTTGTTTCACACAGACAATATCATATACCAATAGTTCAATTAATGCAATGATAATTTATTCCTTTATTTAAAGGGTTTGTTTAAATTCTAAAAGTGGTGTACGATGATTTTTATACTAGCAGTATAGAAATGTACCTTAATAAAGCAAACTAGAAAGAAGATAAAAATAAGGACATATTATAAAGGGCTGGGTATAGGGGTTTTTTAGGCCATAGAAGCGTCATTTGATGTCTTTATACAGAGGTTAATTGAGCCTCTATATTCGGTCTTTAATCAATACGTTATACACTTATAACAAAATGAAGGTAGGTGATATATCATGAACGATCGGAAACAGCATGTAATAAAAATGTCACATCAATTATTTATTGACAAGGGGTTTCAAGCCACTTCTATTCAAGATATATTGGACTACAGTGGCATTTCAAAAGGTACATTTTATAATTATTTTTCATCTAAAAGTGAATTATTAATCGCTTTATTTAAAGCCATTTATACGAAAATGGAACAAGATCGGAATGAGTTACTTATTGGTCAAGATCCTTCTTCAATTGAAATCTTCATAAAGCAAATTGAATTGCAAATAAACACAAATAAAAAAAATAAATTAATTGCGCTTTTTGAAGAAGTCCTTGTCTCTAATGACCCCGATCTCAAACAATTTATTAAAATGGGGCAATTAAGAAATCTTCAGTGGATATACAAGCGTTTCTTAGAAATCTTTGGTGAAAATAAACGAATTTATTTATTAGACTGTGCAATAATGTTCATAGGAATTTTGCATCATAACGTTAAGTATTATGTCATGGCAAATGGTTCAAACACCAGTATGCATCAAGTAGTTTCGTATAGTGTTGAAAGAGTTGTGAACATCGTCAATGAAGTAGCAGCATCTGGTGAGCAACTAATCAAACCTGAGATTTTAGAGAACTGGCTGCCAGAAAATAACAGAACTGACCAGGTACTTCAACTGAAACTTACTGAAACGATATTAGCTTTGAAAAAAAGTCTCTGCTTACATGAAGAACATGAAAATTACAACCAGTTAATAGACTTTATCCAAGATGAACTATTACAATCAAAGAAACCTCGAAAATTTCTGATTGAAAATAGCCTGTTACCACTAAATAATGTTCAGGATAGTATAGTGAGGGAACTAGTAGAAAAGCTTACTCAACTAGTTGCTAATTATTTTTTAATTTTAGAAGAAATAGATTAAAGAGATTTGTTTTCTAAAGATACTGTTATTATTTCCCCTTCAAATTTTCTAGAAAGATTAAATAATTTTCAAAAAGGCTCAGTTATCATACTGAGCCTTTTTGAACTACTATTCACCCTTTACTATCAAGAGAGGGAACCTTCAAAACTGGCTTTCCTGTTTCAATTAATACTTTGTTTCGGCCTAAGAAAAAAGAAAGTATTAAGATGAGTAACCCTGTTCCTATCAGTAACCATTCAATTTTCATTATATCCGCGATTGGACCGAAAATCAGCATCCCAATCGGCATCATTGAAGTTGAAATCATTCCAAAAACACCAAAAATCCGTCCTAAATAATTCTCTTCTACTTTCTCCTGTAATAATACAGTAGTTGGCGTATTAAAGATCGGCATCGCAACTCCAAATACGCCCATAAATATTAAATACATCCAAAAGATAGGAACAATACCTAGTGCAAATGTACAAGCTCCCATTAAGAGACTTGCAAACGTCATCGTATGGACTCTATTTTGAAAGCCTCCCCAAGAAGCGATTATACCTCCACCAGCCATCATGCCAATCGAAAAAGCGATTTCGATTGCTGTTAACCGCCAAACATCTTCACCAAAACTACGAGTAACCTGCAGTGGTGTTAAAAATGCAGCAGGTGCCATTAAAACAAAGAAAATGGCGAAAAATAGAAAGAATTTCTTCAGAAAATCGTGATTATTTATATATATTACTCCTTGTTTAAAGTCATTGAAATAGCTAGTTGTTAGTTTTTCTGCTGCCTTCTCATGCAGCGGAATATGAAAAAATGCGAGTAACGTGAAAATCGCAATCGCTGCAGTAATGACATCGATAAAGAGAATCATTTCGATAGAAGCCATTGTCAATAGTGCCGCGCTTACCATCGGGGCCACAAACATAATGATCGCTTGCAGACTTCCGTTAGTTCCATTTACTTTTGTCAGCTTATCCTTCGGTACGATTTGTGGCAAAATAGCACCGACAGCTGGGGTTTGAATTCCTGTCCCAATTGCTCGAACAGCAGCCATGACAAAAAGTAACCAAGTCGCATCATACCCCATTAAAAATACAATTGCGAGTATCAATGTTGCAATCGCTATTAGTGCATCTGATAATATAATCAACATTTTTCGATTGTAGCGATCCGCCCATACCCCTGCTATTGGGGATAATATAAAGGTTGGGATGAAGCCACAAATGATAAACAACGTCATCATCACACCTGACTCTGTAGTTAGCGTTACATACCACATAATCGCATATTGAACTAAGGCCGAACCAAAAAGTGAGATCGTCTGACTACTTAAAAAGAGAATAATATTCTTTTTCCAATTTCCCATTGCTTGTTCATTTACTGAGTTCATAATTTCACGGCCCTTTTTGTTCATATTAGGTTGTTTGATGCAATTTTTATAAAACTCATTCAAAAAAACTCTCGGATATTCAACTACTCCCGATATATTCTCAAGTTTAGCTCTAACTTTAATATCATAAACACTTCGTTTAGAACATCGAAAGGTGCTTTAATTCCCTACAATCATACAATCCCCACTTTCCATGTTTTGTTAATTTATATTATAGAGGATTAGTAGAAATATTGTGTGATTGATTAATAGTGTTTGAAATTATTCACATTTTTGATGTTTTACAATCGCTCCTTAAATAATTCCAATATATTCCAACGTATCATCGAATTTTGAACACTAAAATCTATATATACCTGACATAGACGTCTAATTTTTATTATTGGCTAAGTTATCTGTTATTTATTTAGCCAAGGAAGGAGTTCTTCATGACTATAGGTTTTCTCAGTTTCCGAAATAACTTTGGATAGAAAAATATCAATCGTATCTGTTAATAAGTTTAGAGTATGTTGAACAGACCCATTTTCAAAACGATCTAATGGCTCAGGTAACTCATCCTCGTCTAAAATAAAGTAGTCTCCACTAGGGAGAACCATTATATCAATAATTAAATCCTCAAAAGATACAAAATGATCAGTCATATAAGTATTTTTCACAATATTAAAATAAGCACCTAAATAATTTCCTCTATTATCTCTCCAGATGTACAAATTATATGGACGATCTCTCCAGTAATATGCAATTGTATAACTACCTTTAGGTATAGTTAATTTTGTTTTATTTGCTTTCATTGTAAAGGAATCTACTATTTTATGAAAAAGCACGATATTTTGATTCTTTGCATCTATCACTAGACAACTATGTTCTACAACTGTGGAGTCGTACCGTATTTTTCTCTCTTTCATTTGATTATAACGTTGCAAAGTTGGTGTACTTAAATTGACCATTGCTTTCATTTCTCCTATCTAATGTTCTTTCACCTGGATAAATGGCTTTTAATAATTGTAACATCAATAAAAGTATCAAGTAATTGTCCCTAAAAACGTAAAAAGCGCGATCCATCACTTCCAATTCGCGTATAATCGTGGGAGTTCTTGTTAATCGGGGTTATAGGGATCATCAACAAAGATCTATAGTCATCATCAGAATGAATTTATCATTTGCATTATAAGAAAACGTGTCAAAGCTATAGTCAAATTATCCCTCCTTTTAGTTGCTAAAATTTTTACATTTTTCACTTAAACAGTTCTATTTAAACTCTGATCATTCCTATATTTTCAAAGTGCTTATTCCATGAAAAAAAGCTCTATTCGCTATTACGCAAACAGAGCCTTGATTTAACATTATTCATTTTTCATTCACATCGATTTTGTAAACTCACTAAACTTCTCACTCACCTGCACAGAGGGCTTAGAAGTTAGTAAACTCACAATATAAACAGCTAAAAGGCTAGCAGCAAACCCTGGAATAATTTCGTATAGCACATCAGATAACCCCAATTTTGACCAAATAATAACTGTTACCGCCCCTATAATCATCCCAGCAAGAGCGCCCCATTTTGTCATTCTTCCCCAATATAAACTTAAAATAATGACAGGTCCAAATGCAGCACCAAAGCCAGCCCAAGCATAGCTTACAAGACCCAGTATCGTGTTATTTTGAGTCCATGCTAAGCATAAAGCTAGGATGGATACAACTAATACGGATAAACGTCCCATGAAGACTAATTCTTTATCAGTCGCTGATCTGCGGAAAAAGGTTTTGTATAAGTCTTCTGTTAATGAGCTCGATGTCACTAGTAATTGTGACGATATTGTACTCATAACTGCAGCTAAAATGGCAGAAATTAAAAAGCCGGTTATGATTGGATGGAAGAGAATATTTCCTAATTCAATAAAGATTGTTTCAGGATCACTGATTTTCATACCTTCTTTTGAATAGAACGCAATACCGAGAAAACCTGTTAGCATTGCACCGATACTTGAAAAAATCATCCAATTCATTCCGATGCGACGCGCCTTCTTTATTTCTTTTACTGATGTAATAGCCATAAAACGGACAATGATATGCGGTTGTCCAAAATATCCAAGACCCCAGGCAAATAATGAAATAATACCGAGTAAACTTGTTCCTTGAAATATATCTAGCAAATCAAGATCAATCGAACGAATTTCAGTAACAGCTACTGTTGGACCGCCAACGTGAAGCAAAGTCACAACCGGCACTAATATTAATGCAACAATCATAATAATTCCTTGCACAAAATCAGTCCAACTAACTGCCAAGAACCCACCAAATAATGTATAGGCTACAACTACCCCAGTAATTATCCATAAACCTGTATGGTAATCAAGATTTAAAATACTATTAAACAATACCCCACCTGATACCATTCCAGAAGAAACGTAAAAGGTGAAAAAGATGATGATAATGATTGCTGAAAATAAACGCAGAATCATTGTTGTGTCATTAAAACGATTTTCTAAATATGCTGGTATCGTAATTGAATCATTTGCCATTTCAGTATATGTACGTAACCTAGGTGCAACATAAAGCCAGTTAGCCCATGCCCCCAACGTTAGACCGATGACAATCCAGGAAGCAGATAAACCAGTGGCATACATCGCACCAGGCAAGCCCATCATAAGCCAGCCACTCATATCCGAAGCACCTGCACTTAATGCGGTTACTGCCGGACCAAGATTACGTCCCCCAAGCATATAATCTGAAAGATTTGAAGTACGTTTATACGCATAATAACCAATAAAAAGCATCCCAACCATATAAACACAAATCGATAAAATTAACTGTAAATTAACCATCTAATTCCCCCATCATCCACTTTGCCCCAATTTTTATATAAAATATTGTATAAATATACTACAAAAGTAGAATAATAGAAAGCAGTTTTTTTTATCTACTTTCTATCAAAAAATGGTTACAGCATTTCACTAATTGTTTTTGCTTGCATATGAAGAGCTAAGTAATCTGGACCGCCTGCCTTTGAATCTGTTCCAGACATTTTGAACCCGCCAAATGGGTGATAACCAACGATTGCACCTGTACAGTTTCGATTAAAATATAAGTTTCCTACATGGAATTCATGTTTTGCACGCTCAATATGTTGTCTGTTTTTTGTAATGACAGCACCTGTTAATCCATATTCAGTGTTGTTTGCAATTTTTAGAGCCTCATCAAAGTCTTTAGCCTTTGCAAATGCAACAACAGGGCCAAAGATTTCTTCCTGCATGAGGCGGGAGTTCGGATCTAAATCAGCAAAGATCGTTGGCTCGATAAAGTAGCCTTTCGAATTATCACCTTTACCACCGCTCATTAAGCGGCCTTCTTCCCCGCCAACTCGAATGTAATCCATAATTTTATCATAAGAGCCTTGGTCAATAACGGGACCCATATACGTGTCTGCATGTTCTGGGTTGCCAGTAATTTTTTGTTCTGTAATTTCCACAACACGTTGAAGCACTTGATCATAAACTTCCGCATGAACAACCGCACGAGAGCCTGCAGAGCATTTCTGACCGGCAAATCCAAACGCAGAAGCGAAAATGGATTGAGCTGCTAGTTCTAAATCACAGTCCTTATCAACAACGACTGTATCTTTCCCACCCATTTCAGCAATGACGCGTTTTAAATGCATTTGCCCTGGTTGAACCTTTGCAGCACGTTCAAAAATACGAGTACCTACTTCACGAGAACCTGTAAACGTAATAATACTTGTTTTTGGGTGATCTACTAAATAGTCGCCGACTTCAGCCCCACTACCAGGAACAAAGTTTACAACACCCTTCGGTAAACCTGCTTCTTCTAACACTTCAACGAATAAAGCAGCAATTACCGGGGTAGTACTAGCAGGTTTTAGAACAACTGTGTTTCCTGTCACAATTGGCGCAACAGTTGTACCTGCCATTATCGCAAATAAGAAATTCCATGGTGGGATAACAACTGTTACTCCTGTTGGTGTGTAAATATATTTATTGATCTCACCTTCTCGGCTATTCACTGGCTTTCCTTTTGCTAATTCAATCATTTGGCGGCCATAGTATTCCAAAAAGTCAATTGCTTCAGCCGTATCAGCATCAGCCTCATTCCATGGCTTACCAGCTTCTTTAACGAGCAGAGCAGAAAAATCATGCTTTTTACGACGTATGATCGCCGCAGCTCTAAATAGAATGTTCGCTCTTTCTTCTGGATTCCAATATCTCCACTCTTCGAATGCCTCCGCTGCAGCTTGAATAGCCATGGACGCATGTTCTTTTTTTGCTTTCGAAACAATACCGACAACCTCTTCTTTATTAGCCGGATTATACGAAACAATTTTATCCTCTGTTGAAATTTTTTCTCCATTTATCACAAGTGGATAAGCTTTTCCCATTATTTCATTTACATTGGCAAGTGCCTTTTCAAACGCAATACGGTTTTCCTCAATACTAAAATCAGTAAATGGTTCGTGCTTGTAAGCTGTTGTCATATCAATCGACTCCTTCTATTTTGATTTGCCCATTCTTAATGGGCAGTAATTACTTCACTTCAAAAAAACAAGTCTCACTTTATCCCATTCTTAACGGGCAGTAGACCTTCACCTCAAGTATCAAGCTATCTAAAGAAGTATGGAGATAGATTAGGATAAACTGCCCGTAAAGATCCGACGAAGGACAGGATGTCCAAGTCAGGCGAAGCCACAGGACGTGGCGTTTTAAGCGTGATAAGTTTCGCTACCATTCAGTGGGGGATGAAATACCCCCCCCACTGAATGAAGTCTCACTTTATTTTTGTGTCATGCCTTTTAATGCAAAAGCAATATTTGATGGACGCTCAGCAAGTCGTCTCATAAAATACCCATACCAATCATTCCCGTATGGAACATAAACACGCATTTTATAGCCCTCTTTGACCAATTCCTTTTGTGTTACCGTGCGCATTCCATATAGCATTTGAAACTCAAATTGTGTTGTTGGGATTTGATGTTCTTTTACTAGTTTTTTTGTATAGTCAATCATTGCATCATCATGTGTGGCAATGGCTGTGTAATTTCCATTTAATAAATGCATTTTAATAATTTTTTTGTAATTTTCATCAACATCCGCTTTATCAGGAAATGCAACTTTAGCTGATTCTTTATATGCACCTTTTACAAGACGGAGAAATGGTTTGTATTGATTTAAATCCTTCATATCATCTTCCGTACGATATAAATAAGCTTGTAGAACAGTGCTTATATGGGTGTAGCGTTGTTTAAAGTCTTTGAAAATATCAAGTGTTTTTTGACAACGTTGTTCATCTTCCATATCAATTGTGACCATTATTTTATGCTTTTCCGCGGTATCAAGGATTCTTGTCATATTTTCATAAACAAGTTTCTCATCGATATCTAAACCTAATGACGTCATTTTTAATGAAACTTGTGAATCTAAACCTTGAACTGCGATATTCTCAATCGTCTGAATGCACTCATCTGTTCTTTCTCTTGCAATCTCATAGCTTGTTACAAACTCACCTAAATGATCCACTGTAACGGATAAGCCTTCCTCATTTAGCTCTTTAATAAACTTAATTGAGCTAGGAAAATCTAGACCACCAACAATTTTGCCAGCAGCAATATTCCCTCCCCAATTTTGGGCTGCTCGATTCAACGCTTTGTTTTTTGATAGATATAAGAAAAAATCTTTTGTAAGAACCTGCACTGCATACACCCCCAAAGGATATAGATGAATAAGAGTTTCATAATGTTTTCTTACTGATAATTTTACAATTGTGAACAATTTGTAACAATGTATCGGAAATACAAAGATTTGGATCATTCATTGTGTAAAAAACACAATAGAATTGAAAACGCTTTAAAGTGTTAGATTTAGAGACTTTCAAACTCATAAATGCTCTATATAATAACTGTTCCACACTTGAGGCTACGTTAAACAATAGATTGACAAACAAAAAAGATGGATTCTCTAAATGAATAGAATCCACCTTCTTTATTAGTTTATGTGCTAGTTAACTATTCTTTTGTTTTTCATTAGGAATACTAACGTCTACGCGATAATCCAGATCAGCATCAATCGATACTGCTAGTGGTACAACTCCGTATGCTGCATCAGTATGCCCAAGCATTCGATTGCTGGCTGCAATTAGCTTCTGGCGCTGCTTGATCCTTGATAGACGTTCTTCACCAAGATCATGACGAGTTGATTTTATTGAGTCAAAAGAGAAACATACCTCTCCGTTACGAAATGCTGCTTGATCTAGAAACTCAATGCTGTGTCCACGGAAATTTAGATAAAGGAGATCTCCTGTTTGTAAATAAAGAATGCCTCCTCCATCTTTTGCTTCTGGTGTCATATGTCCAATCGCAGCACCGTATGTGACTCCAGAGTAACGACCGTCACTAATTAAGGTAGCGAGACGTTTTAATTTTCGGTTTGCGTTAATATGCTGCATCGGTGTAAACATTTCTGGCATACCAAAGGCAATTGGACCCTGCCCAGAAATAATAATTGATATTTTTAAACTACCTTCCTTAACCATCACTTCAAATAATTCATTATATTCTAGAAGCTTACAAGATTCATATAGCTCAGGTGTGTTATGACGTACCATCGCGATCATATTTTCATATGAAAAGCTTCTTTGATCCTTTAATTCCTCCAGGAGCTTACTATTCAATAAACTTTGATTTGCGTCATCTTCATTTTCATAATAGAGCACAAATGCTGCTTTTTTATCAAACACATTTAGCTGATTTGTTGTCATTCCGCTAATCTTTACGACAGCGCTTTCAAAAAAGTTCCCTTTAAGGACATCAACACCGCTAAAGGAACGTTTCGGAGTTGATAAAATGATAGGATTTTCTCTTACATTTTTAGCTGATAATGCTGCTGTTTCATCTGATAAGCGCTCAAGCCATGTTGTGCCAGTAACCGTAGGTGCGTTAACATCCATTGGTACACCATTTTCTAACAATTCGTGGAAAAGCGTCTCCATCCCACGGCTAGATCCGGAACAGCATTGAGTAGCTAATGCAAAAATATCTCTGCCTTCTGTTAAGCTATAATTAAATAAATCTGGAATTGGTACTTCATGGTGAATCTCATCCAAATCCCATAAACTAAACTTATATCCGCCATAAAGCATTGCTGCAACGATATGCATCATGAGGTTTGTCGATCCACCTGATGCACTGTGAATACGAATGGCATTTTTAATATTAGTCGCAAGTATATTTGATACACCATATGCAGGATCATTAATCATCGTTGCTAAACTATCAACTGATTTATTAACTTGTTCCTGTGTTGGTGGTGCTGCCAGCAGTTCAAGCTCTGGATGAACAAGCCCCATACCTGCTACAAGATGTCGTGAACTATTACCAGTACCATTAAATGCGCACACACCACCTTGACCATCACATGTATGGACCGCTAGCTGTCTTTCATATTCATCATGCTCTGCCTGTGTAATAAAACCCTGCTCCTTAGCTCGTTGAAGGACACCTTGAAACGCAGTGTTTGAAGAGCACTGTAAAATATAAGCCATTGTATCGCGAAGGTCGAATGCAATATCCTCTGCACCTTGTGATTCGGCTCGTTTAGCAACTTCTTCTAACTCTGCAAACAATATTTCTGGTATTGTTCCACCCTGAAGGACATGTGCTGGAGCAAAGGTTGCAAAAAACGGTGCTTCTCCGCGGTCCTTTCTCACCCGGTCTAAATGAGCAAGCGCACTGACAACTCCTAAAGGTTGTTTATCACAGCCTTGAATCACAAAAGCTCCATGATAACTATGTGCCTCAAGCTGGTTGACAACCATTTGTGCAACAGCATTTCGACTTTGAAGTGAATAGCTCATCCCTTGATTGCTTTGTGCCGTTCCATCACACATAACAGGAGTTGAAAAATAAAACGGTACGCCGCCATTTTGCCAAATACGAATAGCCGCTCGAGCAGAGGTTTGAAAATCCATAATATGTGCAGGATGGTCAGACGATCCCCCGATAATGGCTATCCTAGGTGCATTCTCGTGTAAACGATTATACACCTCTTCTAATGTCCAATCAGGCTTATTACCTTCGTACGTTGCGCCTAAAATTTGCTTGGAACGATCTAGCAAACCAGCAACACAAATCGGCTCATTTGCCTTCCCCTGCACATTGTCGCGGTAAGGGTTAATGCTATTGTTGATATATGGATACTTTACTGACATTTTTTTGAAATCCTCCCTTTGTGGGGGACAGTCCCTCATTTGAGTGTGGGGACTGTCCCTCTTTTTATGGTAATAACTTTATATAGGGCCATTTTCCTTACATGTAGGGGATATCCCTCTATTTATGGTTTAGGAGTTGCGGTTTGGGGACTGTCCCCCTACAAGGCGTAGGGACTGTCCCCAAACAATCCAATCAAACATCTTCACCCTTTCACAAACACTGTTTTAATAGAAGTAAAAAACTCGATTGCTGCTTGGCCTTGTTCACGTGAGTGGGAGCTGGATTGCTTCATTCCACCGAATGGTGCTTGTAATTCTACACCTGCAGACTCTGCATTAATTCTAACGAGACCAGCCTCAATATCATTGATAAATGAAAGCATGTTTCCGATATTAGTTGTAAAGATTGACGCACTTAGGCCAAATTGAACATCGTTTGCAACTTGTAGAGCTTCTTCTATCGAATCAACTTTGATTAATGCTAATACAGGGCCAAATATCTCTTCTTGTGCAATAATCATGTTTGATGTGACATCTTCAAAGATTGTTGGCTCAACGTAAAAACCATCTTCAAATTCAGGACCTTCTGGTTTCTTTGCACCACAAAGGACCGTAGCACCTTCATTTATCCCTTTTTCAATGTAAGAAAGAACAATGTTTTGTTGGCTTTCACTTGCACAAGGTCCCATCCAGATTCCCTCATGTAATCCGTCTCCAACTGTTATCTCTTTAACTTTCGCCACTAATTTCTCTTTAAATTCATCATAGATTTCCTTCTGTACAATGACGCGGCTGGTTGCCGTACATTTTTGTCCTGTTGAGCGTAGACCACCGCTAATTGTAGCCTCTACTGCTAGATCTATATCAGCATCTGCTGCTACAATTACTGGATTTTTCCCACCCATTTCAAGTTGATATTTTGCACCGCGTGCTAATGCTGCTTGACCAACACGTTTTCCGACACTGTCAGAGCCAGTAAAGGTAATTCCATTAATATCTGGATGATCACTGATTCCTTGCCCAATCACAGTACCTTTTCCAGTTACCATATTCACAACACCGTTTGGCAAGCCTGCTTCATCAAAGCATTCAATGATTTTAGCTGCTGTAACGGCTGTCTCTTGCGCTGGTTTAAATACGACTGTGTTTCCATAAACAAGAGCAGGTGCCATTTTCCAAATTGGAATGGCTACCGGGAAATTCCATGGTGTAATTACACCGACAACACCAAGTGGTACACGGCTTGTGAACATTAATGCTTCACTATCTGTTGATGGAATCACATCGCCGACTTTACGCATTCCCTCACCAGCGTAATAACGGAGAATGGCAACACCACGAACTGTTTCCCCTTTCGCTTCTGGTAATGTCTTGCCCATTTCCTTTGTCATCGTTTCTGCGATTTCGTCAATACGAGCTTCAATCGCATTAGCAATTTTAAAGAGAAACTCACCTCTTGCAGGTGCAGATAGCTTTCTCCAACTACCTTGTGCCTGTTTAGCTACTGCTACAGCTTTATCTAAATCTTCTATATCAGATGTTTGCACATATCCGACAATTTCGTTCTTATTTGCAGGATTAATGCTCGCACTTACTTGCTCTGTTGTAGACGGCACCCAACTTCCATTAATGTAATTTAAATATGTTTTCACGTCTGCTAATGTTGTCATTTTAATCACCTTCCGTATGTTTATAAATTTATTTATTTAATAATTTATTAACCTCTAAATGTAGCATTTTCACTAACTGCAGGGATTCCTAGTCCTTCTGCACCTGGTTTGGACATGATTGCATCTGGACAATAGCGCTCAATGACTTGCATACCTAGTTGTGCTCTGCGTACTCTCTCCTTACATAATGCAATATTTGTTGAATCAAGATGAGTTCCTGATGGATATACGTCAGGATGATTACGCAATCCAAATTTTATATAAACAGGTGCTAAGACTCGGATAAATTCTGGGATTTCATAATGGCGAATAAATCCGCCAAAATTATCTGGAACTTCAACATAAAGATCAATAGGTATATCAATCGCTTGTCTGATTGCCGCTAATTTTGGAAGAGTTAGAGCAGTTGGCACGTTATACGTGTCAGCTCCTAAATCCTGCATTATTTTAATTGACACTGGATTTGAGGCCATCATTTGTACGGAAACTTTCACAACAAAGTCTTGCGGCAGGATCCCTTGCTTTTTCATTTCCTTTGTTAATAACAATAACCCTTCATCAGCAACCAAAGCTCCTCGTAAACCTAACTCTGCTCCACGCTTTAAATCTTCCATTGCATAGACCAGTTGATCAGCACCTTCATGGCGTAATGCTACTACTTTTCCTGCACTTGTTAATGGCTGTGCACTAATATCCCAAGTGCCACGAGGTCCAACAAACAAGCTTAATTCCATTTGTTTTTGAGCACTCATCTCACACATCTCTTTAATTTCATCATCTGTTAAGAGCATGATGCCACTTCCTTGTGACACACGATGTACCGTTAAATTTAGGCGTTCTATTTCCTCAAGTGTTGCCTCAAGTGCTCTTGGTCCCTCAACACTAGGAATTTCGATTCGATATTGTGCACCATCTGGAAAACGCTTTGTTGAAGTTGGCAGATCGTATAAATCACCAGATGCAAAACCTAATGATGCAAGAAAGTCTTTTGACGCGTTCATTTTTTTTACACTCCTTTTATGATTTCTCTTTTTTTTAAATAGTTTAATAGATTCCACTAATTATGGAATCGCTTACATTTGATTGGTAAAAGAAATTTCTTTTTTACGGTATGAATACAATTCTGGTAATGAGAAATTTTCTGTATTTTTGTGATGAGAAAACAAGATCAGGTCATTACTACGATTGACCTGTCCTGATTCAAGTTAATTACCTTTAAACAGATGGTTTTCCGCCAAAGTTAATATCGGAAATAGTATCATTTAGATGTGATTTCATGAGTAATTTTGCACGATCAGGGTCACGATCACGTATAGCTTGCGCAATCATTAAGTGGTATTGTGCTGCTTTTTCAATTGCACCTGGAATGAGATTTGTATATTTACGAGATTCTAGTAGTTGAGTTTCAAGTGATCTAAACATGTCAAAAAGGTAGTCACTGTGTGCTGCTTTTGCGATTAAAAAGTGGAAATAAACATCTTCGTCTGCAAAACTTTCAAATCTTTCGATATGTTTTGCAATTTTTTCAGCAGAATGACAAATCTCTTCAATTTCTTGGATAAATGCTCTTTGTGCTGCAAAATATGCAAATTCTGTTTCTAAAAGTAGCCTTGCTTCAAATAGTTTAAAGAGGGATTCTGTACTTATTTTTTCTTGAGCTTTTTCAGAATAGATCATATCTTTCCGAACAAATATTCCACGACCATGTTCAATGGAAATGATTTTTTTATCTTCTAATATTCGTAAGACCTCACGTAAAGTAGATGTACTAACGTTAAGTTCCTCTGTAAGCTTTACAAGTGTTGGTAACCGTTGTCCTGGTCTCCATATGCCATTCTTGATTCTCTCCATTACAAGTTCTAATGTCTCATCAAAAACCTTTCTCTTTTCCAACGATCATCCCCTCTATTCATCATATCAATATGTATCTTTTCACCATAATGATATGATCTATTTACAAAGATGTCAATATTATTCCATGTGATTTTTTCAGTCTATTGGAACATTCATCAAATGTAATCTCACTGTCATAATAATGATTCGATTATGGATAATATACTGGGTGAAGGTGTGAGCATTTCGAAATATTTTCTATCTAGGGAGTATCATGGAACTAGACTCATAGTAGAAGCAAGCTTAATACCGAGTAACATCTTTTATAAAATAACAACTAAATTATTAGGTTGGACAAGTAAACTCATTTTCGATGAACTATACCAAAACCTGAAAGCATACGTTGAAAATGAAGTTGAAGATTATTAAGGGAGGCAATGACAATTGAGTTGCTTTTATTTATTGTATAGTGATTTTTATTAATTAATTCAACATGACCATTTAAGAGTTTGCGACAGTAATTACTATTTACTTTTTATAATGCCTTTCTAGTGCTTTGTTTGCAACTCTTCTTCCCCTAATATTACAGCGAGAATTCTCTTCGTCATTGTGTCCTCCTTGAATTAATCTACTTAATGATCACTCATGAAAAGCATAACAGCTTATTGGGCCTTTTTCATGAGTGATGCCCGTCCTGTCATTACATTTATTCAGCACAGTGCTTTCCATTAATATAGTACGCTTCTTCAGAATAAGCCGTAAAGACAACTTCTACTTCAGGTAAACCTAATTCGAGAAGGTAGTTTGTTACTGCATGGGCAAATCGATCACGTATATGTTGTCCACGCTCAAACCACTTCACTTCAATTAGTGGGAATGCTTCGATTTCTTCACCATTAAAAACAAACACAGAGCTTGGTAGCTCGAATGTGAAATTATCTGACCCACATTCACAAATGACTGCTAGCTCTTCTACTAGTGGTTTACTGATTTTTTTTAATTGTTGAATGTTTATTCCGCGAAATACGATATGTGGCATGGGATTTTCCTCCATTTTGTTCATTTTTATTATTATGTATTCCCTATCATAATATCATGATTTAGCTAGGCGACCGTATAACTGTTTTTATAATATCCAGTAAATTATAAGAGCATCTCACATGCTCGAAACAACCATATTACCAATTGATTTTTAGGTTCAAAAGTGGGTTTAAATAATTCGTCATACTTTATTCAAATGTTTAAAAAGTTTATTGGCGTTACCTCATTGAAGTATAGAAATTTACAATGGACTAATATAATATGAAGTTAGAATGATAAGCCAAAATTTAAGTCGTAATTATTAATAAGTTATTTTTAGTAGGAATAATCATATATTTTATATCAAACGTTTTTTTGGGAGGGAATACCATGAACATAGCCATTACGTTGGTCATTATTATCGGTTTATTAGCTCTTGTCGGAACTGTCTTTTTAGGTGGTAAAGGTGATCATAACTACGACCACGCGACAAAAGGTAATATTTCTCGTCTTTCATGGATTTATATTATTCTTGGAATTGCTGTAGTTATTGCATTCGCAGTTTATCTTTTTTAAATGATGACAAAGGTTCTTCTTATTGCTTTTATTATAAGGAGAACTTTTTTAGTAGAAGCAAATGTAGTTTTTTTCACTCATTTATCTTGTTAAAAGTGTTGATGAAAACGCATTCACAATATGTACACAATTAATTAAAAAAACGCTTTCACAAATTGATAGATTTATTTTATAATAGGATTAACAAAACGTAATTAAACATCTAAGGAGAAATCAGCATGAAACAGTTTGTCTTTTTAATAGATACAGGTAATGAAACAAGAGAACATAAAATTGTTGCTTCAGGTATGACGGATGCGGTGAATCGTATTAAGGATATTAAGAATCATTTAAAGCAAGACAGTAATTCAACCTTAAAAATTAAATTTAAAGGTGTTATTTATGAAAACGCTTTCTAATATAATTTTCAGTTAGGATATCCTTCTTCCTAATCTATCAACTTAGTATGTATCCAACCAATGATGTTCTAAACGATAACGAGGATGGCTCAAATGAAATGAGTCGTCCTCTTTTTCTATTCAACAAAGGATAATAAAAAGCGAGGGATAGAAAATATGAAAACTCAAAAAGGAAGGCTTTTGGGGAAATATCTTGCGAATGTGCAGTTGGACATTTCAATTGCCGCTTACACGAAAGTACCTACCACTTGGAATGAGGATCAATACACTACTGATTTTAATAAGTTCTATTACATAATGGAAGGTGAGGGGTTCGTCAAAGTAAATGATGAAACGTACTATCCTAAACCTGGTGAACTTTATTTGCTCCCTTCAAGTTCTGTGCAATCGTATGGAACAATCAGCGACAATACATTCGGTAAATATTGGTGTCATTTCACTGCTAAGATCGGGGACTTTGATTTATTTCAGCTGATGAAGACACCGGTATTTAGTAAACTAGATGATTTTGAACTGAAGGAAAAATTCGAGCAACTCATTTCCAATTGGCAATGTGACAAGTTATCAAGCCATTTCCGTGTTCATTCAATATTATTGGAAATAATTGCGGTGTTTATTGAAAGAAGTGATCACATTCAATTCAAAGTGGATACATCTCCTTCCTTTAATAAAATGGATATCATTCTTACATATATAGAAGAACATTTGGATGGAAATTTATCTGTAGAAGATTTAGCACTAATAGCTAATTTCCATCCAAATTATTTTATTTCAGTTTTCAAACAATTCACTGGCTATTCTCCCATACAGTACATGAATCGAAGACGTATTGAGAAAGCCAAAGAGTTATTAGTCATAAGTGAGCTTACTGTTTCTAACATTTCAGAATCGCTTGGAATGGAAATTTACTATTTTTCTCGATTGTTTAAGGAACTAACTGGATTCTCCCCAACTTCTTATCGAAATTTAGCGAAAAAATCTCAGATAAACTTATAGCAAACACATAAACCTATCAAGGATAAAACGTATTCGCAGGTGTGGTAGTAGGACACCATCTTGAGTTAAATAAAAATGTGATTAGAGCTTTGTTTGCTTGCTCTGTTCCTATATAACGAAGGGCTTCTGCCGCATGTGCACGGACATATCTATTTTCATCCTGTAATGCAACTTCCAATTGAGGTACTGCAGAATCTGCTGGAGCACCGATTCGAGTTAATGAGAGTCCTGCCATAAAGCGAATTTGAGCGTCTGGGTCTTGTAAGCATCTTGTTAACCCAGCGACAATTTCTTTAGCTGGGGTACCAATCATACCAAGTGCTTCAGTTACGGACCTACGTATAATGACTGAAGGGTGCTCAACTAATTGAGTTAAAGCAGGAACAGCTTCTGCAGCCAAATGTCTATGTTCACTTAGAGCAAAAATTGCACGTATCACTGTAGACGTACGGCTACTACTCAATGCAAAAATTAAACCTGGTATCGCATCTTTACCTGCTATTGATAATCCATATGCTGCAAGTCGGGACACATTAGCATTTTCGTGATGCAATGCCGATAATAGGTTTTGCACGCCATACTTCCCACAGCATGCAAGTTCATATGCTGCATTCAGCGCTACCGGTTCATAGTCATCCTCTAAAGCATTAAGCTTGTTTTCAATAAAATTCGAATCGTACGTTGCTTTCTCTGACATGCTACCAATTTTACCAGTTAACCAATTCCATGTTTCTTCCCACATCACCTCATGCTGAGCAAATAATGGGCTTGTTGATTCGGGAAGCTTCCACGCGCTTTCTACATTGTTCCAGCTTGGCTTTGTCGGAGCTTGCGTACGCATAAATTCGAACTTCAGCATAAAGCGAGGGTTTCCTAGTGTATTTGGTGTTGCCCGATGCCAAATATCATAATGAATTAAGGCAAACGTTCCTGCTTCACCACATGCTTTTACCTCTTGGTCTATTTCGTCAGCCTCAAATACACGCGAATCATAATTCTGCGTACCAGGCAGAATTCCCGTTGGACCTAATTCTACTGGTGTATCCTGTGGAAAATACATGATCATCGCCCACCATGGATGGTGATTTCTTATACGATTATATCCCCAATAGCTATCTTTATGCCATTCACCAGCTACTGCTGAAGCATTATAATGTCCATGTCGATGTGCATGCAGCATGTAATCAGGTCCAAGTACACTTGTAAGTGCACCAGTAATTACTGGGTGTTCAAATACTCTTTGGAGTTCAGTTACCCTAGGTAATAAATTATTTCCAGGATTACCTTCCTCTTCGTAAACATTCAATAACTGATCATTTAACTTTTCATGAAACCCCTTAGAAAAATCGGTTTTTAATATGAGAAATCCTTCAGTAATAAACTTTCTCATCTGTTCATCTGTTAATAAAAGTGGTTTACTTTGTCTTTCCATCCCATATTCCCTCCTCTTATCGTTAGTTGAAACTTCATGATTATTATAAAAGAGGTAGTTCTGTAAAAACATAGACGAAACTCATTTAAATTTGCACAAAACTAAGGTGTTTTCGCCTAAGTATTTTTTTTTGAAGAAAACAACCTGTATAGGTCTAACAATTACAAAGTTTTCCTAAAATATAAAAGAATCAGGTGCTACCCCTAATAGAGGAAAACACCTGATTCTTTTTAATAGTAAACTACCTAACGAACACTTTTTTCAACATGTTCTAACCAGTTTAATTCTTCTTGTGTCAAGACTATATTGGATCCTTCATCACAAGATAGTAATTCCTCTTCGTTTTGAGCACCAATAAGGGCACAAGTTGGAAACGGTTGATTAAGCACATAAGCAAGAGCGATTTGGATCGTGCTGACACCCTTTTCTTTTGCTAATTGTTCTGCACGACGTAAACGTTCCCAGTTTTCATCACTGTAGAATACACGTACCAAATCTTCATTGCTGCGATCCTCAGGCGTAAAACGTCCTGTGAAGAAGCCTCTTGCTTGAGAAGACCAGGAGAGAATTGGAAGCTGATGTTCTTCATGCCATGCACAATCAGATGCATCAGCAGAAACACAGCCAGCCCAGAATGGTTCTTTTGCCTTTGCTAAGCTAAGATTTGGACTGCTGAAGGTAAAGCCAATTAAGCCGTTTGCAGCAGCATATTCATTTGCTTCTTGTAATCTTTGTACAGTCCAGTTTGATCCACCAATTGCGTTGATGCGTCCCGCTTTGATATGTTCATTTAATGCATCGATAATCACGCTAACTGGAACTGAAGGATCATCACGATGTAAGGCATATAAATCGATATAATCGGTTCCTAAGCGTTCTAAGCTTTCGAATAAATCTTCTGAAATTGCCTCAGCATTTACTCGAGGACCGTTTTGATCGTGATGAGCACCTTTCGTTAGAATCACCACATCCTCGCGATTATTGCGATCTTTCATCCATTGTCCGATTGCAACTTCACTTTCACCACCACAGTAAATATGTGCGGTGTCAATAGTGTTTCCACCTATCGCAAAATACCGATCTAATACACTACAAACCTTATCATAAACACTTGGTCTAAAATAGTCAGAACCTTGAATAAGCGTTGTTACTGGTTTTGCTAAGCCTGGAATCGTAATCGTCTTCATCATGCATTCCTCCTGTTATTTAAATTTCTACACGACGACGTTCTTTCGCCGATGTTAAACAAGCATCAAGAACCTTCATATTATGGATTGCATCTGTTGCAGGAAAAGGAAGCGGCTCTCCAGTTCGAATACTTCTTCCTAGTGCATCTGCTTGTAAAGCATATTGATTCAAACGTGGGACTTCCACTTCTCTTCTTCCACCATTTGTAAACACATAAAAATTGTCTGTTTCGTCCTGATTAACAACAAATGCTGAAGGAACCTCAATTCTGCCTTCTGTACCAAGAATCTCAAGATTATTTCTAAATGCTGCCCACATTCCACAGTCAAAGGTTAGTGCCACACCCTTATCAAACTCAAGTATTCCCGATGCCATCATGTCTACATTGTCATGCTCTTCAGAAAATAAAGCATGTACAGTGGCTGCTTGTGGTTCTTGATCCAACAGCATACGCGCTACACTTATTGGGTAGACACCAACATCATATAAGGATCCGCCTCCCCATTCTTGCTTATAACGAACATTCCCCATGTCTTTGGAATTATTAAAGGTAAAGTTTCCATGGATGCCACGCAGCTCACCAATTTCACCGGATTTGATAATGTCCTGAATCATTGTATATCGAGGGTGATAACGATACATAAATGCTTCAGCAAAAACAACGCCCGCTTTCTCACAAGCTTCAACCATTTCCCCTGCTTCACTTGCATTGATTGCTAAAGGCTTTTCACATAATACATGTTTTCCTGCTTCTGCTGCACGAATCGCCCATTCTTTATGTAAGTGGTTTGGTAGCGGAATGTAAACGCCATCAATATTTGGATCAGCAAGTAACTCCTCATAACTCCCATAAGCAGTTGGAATATTCAATTCTTCTGCAGTTTGCTTTGCTTTTTCTAGTCCACGACTTGCAATCGCAGAGACTTCCCCTGTTTCAGATTGTTGAATACCAGGTATAACAGCTCGCTTTGCAATACCTGCACATCCAATGATCCCCCAACGAATCTTCTCCATTCCGTTCCTCTCCTTTTTGTTAACTTAATACTATATTGTCATTATATAAGACTAGTATTAAAATAAAAATAGAATCTTATTGCTCTACATATAAAAGAATATTGCTATGAAAGAGTGATTACTAATGCTTAGACAATACTTATTACCAACATTAAATGACCACGAATATATGGTCCTTCCCGAATCAATCGGATGGTATAGGGATGCACCCGAACATGAGGTAGATCGAAAAGTAGGCACACTTAATAATTTTAGTATTCATTTTGTTTTATCAGGATCTGGATTTGTTGAGATCGAAGGTAAGCAATTTTCATTAAAACGTGGAGACGCTTTTTTATATTTTCCGATGCAGGAACAGCGGTATTATAGCAGCAAAAATGATCCTTGGGATATTCGCTGGATTCATTTTTATGGGAGTATTCTTAATCAATTTTTATCTGAGAGAGGTTTTCATCGTTATTCACTTTGGAATGTACAACATATTCGACCATTAGAGGAAGCCCACGAACAACTTCTCATCGAAGCAGAGAAGAATAGTTTTTTACATTTGTCTCGATTATCAACGCTAACTTACACGTTTTTGATGGAGTTCATTACAAGTACAGTGCCAAGAACGTCTGATAGAAGACAAGAGTTAGATGATCGCATTCACCCTTTGCTGCCATTAATGCAGAGAAAAGCATGTGAACCATTTGAATTGGATTACTGGGCAGAACAAGCTGGTGTGAGCACCTATTATTTTTGCCGATTATTCAAACGCGCTACACAAATGACACCAATGGCGTTTATTACGTTATGTCGACTTCAGTTGAGTAAGCAATGGTTGTTAGACAATAAAGAGATGACGATAAAGGAAATTGCTTTAAAGGCAGGCTATCCAAGTATTAGTTATTTTAATAAACGATTTTTAGAACAGGAAGGTAAGACCCCTACAGAGTATCGTCAGCTGTTTCATCATAAAACTATCGAGTAAGGCGCTTGGTGTTGAATATTATAAAAATCCCAATCTCTCATTATCACAAGTTAGAAATTGGGATTTATTAACTCTAAAAATACGCCACAACTTGTTAAAGAGGCTTTCTTAAAGAAAGGTTAATAACAATCTAATAGCCTAAAATTCTTCATATATAGCAGGATCTTGATTGTTAATTCTGCCATCAGATCGAGATAATTTAGAAATAAGGCTCATTTCTACTTCATCTAGGGAAAAGTCAAAAATTGATATATTTTCAAGTTGTCTAGTAGGAGATGAAGATTTAGGTATGACAATGGCCCCGAGTTGATAATGCCAACGTAAAATAACCTGTGAAATAGACTTTTTATGATCGTTGGCAATCTGTTGAAGAGTGTTATTTTCTAAGACTTCCTTAGCTCGAGCTAAAGGACTCCAGGATTGTGTCATAATATTATTCTTTTCATGCCATTTTCTTTGCTCAGCTTGATTAAAAAATGGATGTAATTCGATTTGGTTTATACTCGGCTTAACGCCTGTTTCATTTTCTAAACGCTCAATATGTTCAGGTAAAAAATTACAAACACCAATTGAACGAATAAGCCCCTGCTTTTTAGCGTCAATTAACGCTTGCCAAGCTTCCACATAATGATCTTGTTTAGGGTTAGGCCAGTGAATGAGATATAAATCATAATAATCTAGATTTGCACGATATAAGGATTCTTGAATGGTAGTAACAGCTTTTTCATACTCCTGGTAGCGTCCCGGTAATTTGGATGTAATTCTTAATTCTTCTCTTGGCACAGAACTACGTCTAATGGCTTCACCTACAGTGCCTTCATTTTCATAATTATAAGCTGAATCAATTAGTCGATAGCCTTTATCATCAATAGCACTTTGTATAGAATTTGCACCTTGATTACCCTTAAGTGAATAAGTACCCAAACCTATAACCGGCAAAGTAACACCATCATTAAGTGTTATTTCAGGAACTAACTTGTCCACAACCAACCACTCCTTTCAATAATATTTTAAGATTATCATAATTCTGGATGTATTACATAGTTTTGGAACTTTTGAGAGGAATAAAGTATAGACATTACAATTACTAGACTATAGAAATTTGGCTCGCGGTAGCAACCGATTGTTGAATTGTCCAGTTAATCTGAGGCTTTCAATGACTAATGGTTTTTTCAATTACAATAATCTTTATCTAGACTCGGCAAATTTCTTTATTGACCTGCCACTACAACTATACTTAAAAAGTGAAAATATTATCCGTTAATAGACCTTTGTACTCTGACATAGGTCTTATTTCGTTAATTCAATAAACTTCGCTGCAACACATTCTGCAAGCAACTGAGGCTCAATTTCGATCTGCGCACCTATCTTACCAGCACTAACAATGATCTTATTTAATCCGTTGGCACGACGATCAATGAACGTTGGATAGTTCTTTTTCATACCTACAGGAGAACAACCTCCACGAATATATCCCGTCCATTTTTGAAGCTCTTTTACTGGCAGCATTTCTAACTTCTTTTCACCTGCTGCTTTTGCGGCTTTTTTTAGATCAAGCTCCTCAGCTACAGGAATTACAAAGACATACAGACTTTTTTCTCGGTAAGCAACTAAGGTTTTAAAGACCACTTCCTGTGATCTGTTTATTTTCTCAGCTACTGCTGTTCCATTTATCATTCCATCGCCTGCATCATACGTCAAAATATCGTATACTATTTTTTGCTTATCTAGCATTCTTATTGCATTTGTTTTATTGCTCATAAATCATCATCCTCTTCATCTTAACGTTAAAAGATTTTGGCTCAAGTCCTTGTGGCTCACATAATGTTGATTTACCGAATGAATCACATACTTTACCTCTCCAACTCAAGGAGCTTTGTCTTCATTTCCAATCCACCACGATAGCCAGTAAGCTTTCCATTCTTTCCAACAACACGATGACAAGGGATTGAAATTAACACTGGATTCGCTCCTATTGCCGCTCCGACTGCACGTACAGCAGCTGGTTTATTGATTGAATTTGCTATATCTGAATAGGCAATAGTTTCCCCATATGGAATTTCACAAAGTGCCTTCCATACGGCTATTTGAAATTCTGTCCCATGGTAATCAAATGGCACCGTAAAGCTCTTCCGTTCCCCTTCAAAATACTCAATTAATTCGTTTACATACGGCTTAAGCTTTTCATGATCTTGAGTAAGCAGACTTCCAGGAAAGCGTTTCTTAGCCCATACTATTAATTCATCGACTGGCATATTCTGCGAACCTACGTAGCAAAGTCCTTTCGATGTGGCAGCTAGATAAACCTTCCATTCTTTATGATGAAGCAATGCCCAATAAATTGTTGGCTTATTTTCTGTATTCACTTTACAATCCCTCCTTTTTCATTAACTGGCGATATTGTAATGGTGTATATCCGGTTAATTTTTTATATAAGGTAATAAAGTATGGGGTATTCGGAATCCCTACTATCATGGCAATATCCGAAACCGTGCGTTCTGAATGATGCAAATATCTTTTGGCCGTATTTATTCTAACTTGCTGGGTATATTCAACAGGTGTAATTCCTTTTATTTTTTTAAATGTCCGATGCAAATGATATGGGCTACCATGACTAGTATCAGCCAGTGTCTCCAAAGTTAGCTTTTCATGATAATTCTTGTCAATATAATCTGTGATTAGCGCTACCCAGTCATTATCAGGTAATCTTTCATTCGTTGGTTTGCATCTTTTACAAGGACGATAGCTTGCTGCAATAGCTTGTTCTGCGGTTTGAAAAATACACACATTTTCTTTTTTAGGAATACGTGATTTGCATGACGGCTTACAGAATATCCCCGTTGTCTTAACAGCGTAGAAAAATTGATTATTATATGCAACATCATTGGTTATGATTGCCTGCCATTTTTCACCTGATATTCTTCCAACAGATTTTCGATCATCATGAAGGTCTTCGTAATTTTTGCTCGTCATTTTTTCACCTCTCCTAAGATTATATCCTCTATTTAGGTGGAATGTACGTTTCTTAGAATAGAAAAGCAAGATATTGAAATACGTCCTAACAGATGCTGATATATGGTGAAGGCCTACCTTACCTCAAATTTGATACAATTCTACAACGAATATAAAAAACATCATAGCCAATAGATTAGCCATGATGTTTTTTATTTTTTTCTTACTGATATTCCACCCATATAGCCCCGTTATCAGCCGAGCGCACACAATTCTCTACCCAACGGACACCTTCTAAACCAGCTTCAATGCCAGGATACCAACAATCATTTAACTTTTCCCCACGATCAGAAGCTTCCATCGCCATTGCAAAACGAGTATATAGATTTGACCATGCTTCAAATAAACCTTCTGAATGCCCTCCACTAATTCGATCTTCTGCTAATGATTCTGGATAGAGATAGTCCATACCTCGGTCTAAGATTTGTGCTGGTTTACCCTGGACTTCATATTTGAGCTGATTGGGGTGTTCATCCCACCATTCTATACTAGCTTTAGAACCTATGACACGAATCTTTTGCCCGTGCATCGAACCAGCATTTACGCAAGAGGACCACAAAGTCCCGACCGCACCGTTATCGTATTCCATTAGTGTATAGGCATTATCCTCCAATGGAGAGCGACTCTTTACAAAGCTCTGACGAGAACACATAAGCCTTTTTATTTTTATATTCGGTAGCATCACCTCAGATATGTACAATGGATGTGTCCCTAAATCCCCAAGCACATAACTTGGTCCAGCAATTTTGGGATCAACACGCCATTTCGTACTAGGATTATCCGCTTCTACTGCCTCAGAGTGAAAACCATGGGCAAACTGCATATTTACGATTCGAATTTCACCTAAATCTCCCTTTTCGATCATCTGACGTGCTTGTTCAATCATCTGATGACCTGCATAACCATAAGTAATTCCGACAACACGATCCTTCGTTTTCGCAAGAGTCTCTAGTTCTTTTGCCTGTTCTGTAGTAAAGCACAAAGGCTTTTCACATATTACATGCAAACCTGCGTTTAATGCTGCCCTACAAATTTCATAGTGAGTACCATTTGGTGTTGCAATTGAAACAGCTTGAATACCATCTTCACGTTTTGCCTCTTCTTCAAACATTGTTTTATAATCAGGGTAACAACGTTCTGGCGAAACATGTACATTCATTCCAAAGTCCTTACCTCGTTCTGGATCAATATCAAATGCACCAGCAACCAATTGAAAATTTTGATCACGTAACGCTGCTGAACGATGAACGTAACCGATTTGACTTCCTCTTCCACCACCTACCATTGCCCAACGGATCGGATTCTGAAGCTTTTTTTCACCATTTATCATAATCTCTTCTCCCTTTCTATCATTATTTTTAATACCCAACACTCTTTAAATACGCGATACTCTGACTAACATCTCGTAAACTAGTATCAGAATTTCTAGGGTCTCGCTCTTGCTCAATCGTGATATAACCTTGATAATTAATTTCTTTCAACAATGTATGAATAGAATCATAGTCAATAATGCCTTGCCCGATCGGACACATTACACCCTTGCCACAGGCATCAAAAAAGCGGATATGCTCCCCCATCACTTGATCATATATTTCTAGATCAATGTCCTTAAAATGAATATAATCTAGTCGCTCTGCACAATCTCGAAGCCACTGTACCGGATCCATTTTCGAGTAATAGAGGTGGCCTGTATCAAGGCAGAGCCCTGCCGTTTCATAAGGAATGTCCTGCAATAGTTTTTTAATCTCATCTTCAAATTCGATATAACCACCTGCGTGAGGATGTATGACAGGTCGTACGCCATATTTACTCCAAGCCTGCTCTGCAAGGATTCGAATATGTGAAATCATATTGTTCCAGTCCTTTGTTGATAAACGCTTCGCACGATCAGGATGACCAGCTGTGTAATCTCTTTCTTCATGCCCCCAATCAATAAGTACCAGATAAGGTGTTTGGAAATTTTGTCCTACTCCTTGTGGGGAGAGTGGTAGTTTGGTTATCAGAGAACAAATATCGTCGACCTGATTTTGTAAGTTTTCTAGATTGTACTCACTTACCAAATCATCAAAAATCGTTCCTGCTATAATCGTTAAATTGTTTTTTGATAGCTCTGCTTGTACTCTTTCAATGTCCATTGGAATATAACCATAAGGCCCTAATTCTATTCCTTTGTAACCCGCAAGTGATGCTTCCTGGAGCACCTGCTCCCATGGTGGCAGATATGGATTTTTCGGATCATCGACACCCCAGCAGCACGGTGCACCTGAAATTTTTATACTCATTTAAACACCTCTAAATCCTAAATTAGATGATACTTCAGTTACTAATAAGAACTTAAAATATAGTTTTAGTATAAACTCCGTAAATAGAAAGCGCCTTCATATTATTGCTTAAATTAATACTTAGGAACTCCTAAAAACGTTATATTTTCCTGTTAGTTTGAGTTAATTTTCCACTATCTTGTTATTCTCAAAAAAAAACGTATTTCAAATGACTAGTTTATCCTTCACCTTTTATCCATAATTGACGATACTTTTTAGGAGGAATACCTACTGTTTTTGAAAAAAGCGTCGTAAAATAATTGGTATTTTCATAACCAACCATTCCAGCAATGTGTGTAACGCTGTAATCAGTATTGATAAGCAAAGATTGTGCTTCTCCAATTCTGCGGCGAATAATGTATTGAATAGGTGAAAAGCCGGTAGCTTCTTTAAAAATGTGTACCATATAATAAGAGCTTATAGAAAGTGCTTTAGCAATAGATTCCAAGGTAACCGTTTCCAAATAGTGTTTATCCATGTAATCTTTAATTTGATTTGATAGCAAATAGTCTTTCGATTTCTCTATACATGATTCCTCTTGAGGAATTTGCAAAATAAGTGTAATCAGTGCAGACAGGAGATAATTACATATTTCTTCTCCACCAGGCTTATCCTCTTTTATTTGCGAGACCATCATTCCTAGCAAAGCTTCTAAATTGGCAAACTGTTCATCTTCAGTGTGCAACACATAAGGGGCATCTTTTGAAACAAGATGATTTAATGGCAACCCCTTTAGCTTTACATTTGCGATTCCACAACAATATACACTCATGGGTGTCTCCGAATTTGCATATTCATCATGCAAAACACTACTGTTATAAATTAGAATATCTCCCTTACGTACTGTATATTGCCTATCACCAATCAGTTGTTGTCCACACCCTTCTTTGATAAAAACAATTTCTATCATATTATCATGCTTATGCATGGTCCTAGGGAGTTTTGTATGCTCAGGGGCTGCATCGCAAATATAAAGCAGCTTAGGTGTTGTGCCATTCTCGAAGCTAGGAACGATCTCGCGTTTTACAAAGTATTGCCCCATATGGATCCCTCCATTTATATTGCTAACATTTGACTAGATTAAAATTTAATCATTTATATATATTTTCTTAGGAATAGTAAAGCTACGCATTCTTTGATCTAAATTGATTAATTCAACCTTACATATATATACTTATATTATAGATCATACAAAAGAGTTTTTGAGGAGATTATTGCATCTAACAATATTGTAATTCACGATAATATTGAATAGAGAATAGTAGGTCACAAGCTTATGTTTGCACAAAAAAACCTCCCATTGTCTAAGGAGGTTACTGTCCATTATTTAACGCAAAGCTTTTTCAGATTGTGATTTCTTTCATACTTAACCTTGATTGGCTGCATTTTCATCCATGTACATAAGTTCCCAAAGATGACCATCAATATCCTGAAAACTCCATCCATACATAAAGCCATGGTCAACTGGGTCGTTTGAAGGCTGCCCTCCAGCCGCTAAAGCCTTATGTACAATCTCATCAACCATTTCTTTGCTGTCAGCAGAAATTGCTACAATAACCTCGGTACTCTTCGTTGCATCAGCAATGTCTTTTTTCGTAAAGGTGTTAAAAAACTCTTCAACCAGCAACATAACAAAAATATTTTCGCCTACAACCATGCACGTAGCATTTTCATCAGTAAATTGAGGATTAAACTCAAAACCTACTTTTGTGAAAAACTCAACTGATTTATTTAGATCTTTAACTGGTAAATTAACATAAATTTGACTTGCTTGAAGTCCCATCTTTTATCACCTCCCATTTTTTACAATATCATCCATGTTTAAGTTTAGTCAATTATTATTATCTCATCACTTTAAAGCAATCCACCAAAAGCCAAAAGGAAGGTTGATTATGGAATTGAGAAGTTTTAAGATTATTTGTAAACAACACAATATTGTCAAGTTAAAACAAAGCGTATGAAGTTCTGTTACAGCTTTCGTACTCCCTTTTATTAAATTTTACTTTTTTTTAATCTTATCGAATAACACCCTTCTTAATGATCACATTTGCGTAAAGTGCCCTTTCTCCAGTAGCAACAACCGCATACGTCTCTTTCGCTCTCTCATAAAAAGAAAAGCGATCGATCATGTCAATTGAGATAGGCTTTCCTTCTTTTTCATTAGCAATCTGCTGATACTGTTGCCAGATGACTGGTTCTACATCATCACCTAGCTCAACTGCCATTAGTGTGATCGGCTGTTCGACATACGTATCAAGTGGAAATAACGTTAGGATCGCCTCAAGTAAATCGGGAATAGAATGTCCATCTGCTCGAATTAACCTTTGCGCATGGCTTACTGCTGGAAAGTTACTATCTGCTAGAACAATTTCATCACCATGTCCCATTTCAGTAAGAATTTTTAATAAATCGGGAGACAAGATTGGTGGGATCCCTTTTAACATATTATCAACCTACAATCGATTATTTTTCTTCAATAAAGATATTGGTTAACAAACCTAATTTTTCAATTTCAACGGTAACTTCATCACCAGGTTGTATGTACACTTGCTTTTCAACTGGGTAACCTAATACAACACCTTCTGGAGTCCCCGTTAAGATAACATCTCCTGGTGTAAGCGTCATATGCTGAGAGATATAGCTGACGATTTCATCTACGTAAAAGATCATATCTGATGTATTTGAATCTTGACGAACTTCACCATTTACATACGTTTTCACTTGCAAATTATTAGGATTCCCAACCTCATCAGCCGTTACGAGATAAGGGCCCATTGGACTGAAGTCATCACATGTCTTCCCAAGTAACCATTGAGGAGTCCTTAATTGTAAGTCACGTGCTGATAAATCATTTACCGTACAATAGCCAAAAACATGATCCAATGCATCTTTTTTGCTTACATATTTTGCTTTTTTCCCAATAACGACACCTAGTTCTACTTCGTAATCTAATTGTTTCGTTACTTTTGGTACAGCAATTTCACTTTTATGACCTGTCAACGTATTATTAAATTTATTAAATAAGATCGGTACTTCTGGATATGGAGCATTTGTTTCATCCGCATGCTTGCGGTAATTTAACCCGACACAAATGATTTTATTCGGTTGTGTGACACAAGGTCCCCATTGGATTTCATCTTCATTTTTTAGATATGATGCTTTATTTGATGTTGGAAGTGTTGAAAGATAATCTTCGAGTACAGAAATGGTTTCCTGGCCGCCAGCGATGACTTCCATGATATTTGTTTGGACTTGTTCATTCGGTTTTTCACTTAAGGCTACTTCAAGATCGATAATTCCATTCTCAATTTTTACACCTAATACTTGCTTACCTTCTTTTATAAACGTTACTAGTTTCATAGAAAAATCCTCCTCTATTATTAAGCATCCTTACCAAATACAACTCCGCCATCAATATAAAGCGGTGAGCCCATCATAAACTTAGATTCATCTGATGCTAGAAAAAGGGCGGCATAGGCCACATCTTCAGGCCTACCTAAATCTCCACTTAATTGACGAGTTTTAATCTTTTCAATGGCTTCCTCAGGGTTTTCATACGATTGCTTTAAATAATTTCTTACAAAAGGAGTTAAAATGGTTCCTGGCAAAATTGCATTTACTCGAATATTATAGGCAGCATAATCCACCTGCATCGATTTTGTTAAGGCTAAAATCGCTCCTTTTGTCGTTGAATAGGATGCACGGTCAGCTAGTCCCATTTCAGCAATACATGAAGACATATTAATGATCGAACCCTTGTTTTGTTCCATCATATGAGGAATAACATATTTACTTGGCAGCATCACACCATTAATATTAACATTCAATGTTTTATTCCACGCATCTAGATCAACTTCATGAAGCTTGCCTACACCGCTAATACCAGCATTATTAAACAAAACATCGATTCGTCCATATTTAGAAACCGCTTCATCAACCATTGCTTTAACAGAGCTTGCATCTGTAACATCAGCTTGAATGAAATAGGCTTCACCATTTGCTTCGTGAATTTCCGAAACCGTGTCATTTCCGCTTTCAGGATTTAAGTCATTGACAATAACAGATGCTCCTTCTTTTGCAAACAGTAAAGCTGTACATTTCCCTATACCAGACCCCGCACCAGTAATAAGAATAACTTTATCTTTCAATCTCATATTCTTTCAACCCCTTTCTTTAAATGTTAATGTTCCATGTGATCATCTGGTTGTGCTGCTTTAACTGTTAATCCGCCATCAACCATCATTAAATGCCCATTAATTTGTTCCGCTTCATTTGATGCTAAAAAGACCACTGCATCTCCAATTTGCTTAGCTGTTCCTAACCGTTTCATCGGATTTGCTTCAACTTCCTTGCGACGTATTTCTGGATCTGCCAGAAAATCAGTACACATATCTGTTTCAATCGTACTTGGTCCCACTGCATTAACATTGATGTTATATCTTCCAAGCTCAATCGCCATTCCTTTTGTTAACATATGTCCAGCAGCTTTTGAGGCTTGATAATGTGGGATAACTGGGCTCGTAACCATGAGGCTGGCAGTGGACAAAATGTTGATAATTTTTCCATTACGCTTAGGAATCATACGCTTTGCTGCTAATTGAGATGTTAGAAAAATAGCTTTCACATTTGTATTAAATGTGCGATCCCATGTTTCTTCTGTTACTTGCATAAACGGCTCAAAAGGTGCAATTCCAGCATTATTAATCAGAATTTCAATTTCACCAAGCTGCTCCTCAACTACCATGATCATTGCTTCTACATCTTGTTTATTACCAACATCAGCTTCCACAACAATTGCTCTTCTACCAAGCTCTTCTACCTTTCTCTGAACCACCTTTGCTTGTTCTCTTAGACTATCAGTGTAATAATTGATTGCAACATCTGCCCCCTCTTCAGCAAGACGCAAAACAATAGCTTCACCGATTCCACGGTTTCCACCAGTAACTAACGCAATTTTATTAAGTAAGCGCTTCACTAAATGTCCTCCCTTTCCCTACAGACTAATTCCTATTCGACTAATACTAAATTCTTGATGACCTAGAATCTCTGCTTTTGTTAGTTCTCCAGATGCTACGCTGACAATTACATTAAAAATCCGTTCCCCAGCTTGTTGAAGAGACTCTTTTCCTTGCAAAACAGGACTTGTATCAACATCAATATTGTCTGCCATGCGCTTTGCCATAACCTCGTTGCCAGAAATTTTAATAACAGGTACAATTGGATTTCCAGTTGGCGTTCCTCGGCCTGTAGTAAAACAAACGAGCTGTATGCCAGCTGCTGCCATTCCTGTGACACATTCAATATCATTTCCGGGCGAGTCCATAAAATAAAAGCCTTTTCCAGGTATTTCACTCGCAAAGTCAACGACACCTTGTAATGGTGCTGTACCAGCTTTACTTATACACCCCAACGATTTCTCCTCAATGCTAGATAATCCTCCCTCAATATTTCCGGGACTAGGGTTGCCGCCTCGCATATCAACACCCATTCTTTCGATTTCTGCTTCAAATTTTGCAATCGAATCATATAATTTTTTCGTTACTTCTTCATTTACTGCCTTTTCAGCTAGGATGTGTTCTGCTCCAATGATTTCAGTCGTTTCACCCATCACTATGCTTCCTCCTTGATCAATAATCATGTCTGACGTTCTTCCTAAGGCAGGATTACTGCATAAACCTGATGTTGCATCAGAACCGCCGCATTTCACACCGACAATTAGCTCTGAAAGTGAAATATTTTCATAAGGAATACTTGCAATTTTTTGTGCAAGCTCTTTTGCTATTTCTGTTCCTTTTTTAATTGTATTGACCGAGCCGCCTTCATCTTGAATATCGATCCAAATCACTGGTTTTCCCGTCTCAGCAATTTCGTCACGTATTTGTTCAGCATTCATGACCTCACAGCCTAAGCTTACAACTAGGACAGCACCAACATTTGGATTTTTCCCCATTCCAACAAGAACCTTGTGTGTCCTCTCTTTATCTTCACCTACTTGGCTGCAGCCATGCTGATGTGGAATGGCTACCGATCCTGGTACCTGCTGTTGAATTCGATTAACAACTTGATTAGCACAGACAACAGTTGGTAAAAGCAGCAGATGGTTTCGTATACCTACTTTTCCATCTTGTCTTCGATATCCTTTTATCATTGTCATTTTCCATCACTCCTCTTTCTAAAAAATTATCGATCACCGCGGCCGCGAACACCGATTAGATTGTGAACATGAACATGTTCCCCTTCTTCAATAGTAGTTGTAGCGACGCCAATAGACTCCCCATATTTCAGGATTGTATCACCGATTTTAATTCGATTGAGTGCCAGTTTATGCCCGAAAGCAACATCCTCTTTAGCTATTAATGTACATGTTTGATCTTCAATTTGAAATGTTAATACCTCACCCTTATTAATCGAGCGCAGCAATGTGACAACGTTATCATTCTGATTCATGACAATACATGAAACACCTGCACCAAACGTTTTCTCTTTTGTTTCCATTCTTTTACCTCCCTTTCAAACTTACTTTTTTTCATTCTATCACCTACTAATTGTTATAAAAATTGCCTGAATTGACTTCTTTGTATCATATTTTGATATTATAGAAAGGAGAGATTAAGTGAGGTGGTTGAATAAATGTTACCAATTCGTAAACAATTTGAATCTGAAAAATCTTTCCCATTTCATATCGTCTATAAACAAACGAAAGATCTTCAAGATGAGCTTCCAGAACATACACATGAATGGTTAGAAATTGTGATGATTCATGAAGGAAAAGGAACCTTTTTCATTGATCAAACTTTTTATGATTTACAAAAAGATGATCTTATTATCATTCCAAGTAATACGATTCACCGTACCATACCTGATAAGGATCATTCTCTTACCTCTACTGCTATCTTCTTTAGTCCTGCCCTACTTAATCATTCTACTTTTGGTAATAGTTTTTTATATTTGAAGATTTTTGAGGAATCAAAAAAAGGAAAGAATTATAAGTATACGTTAGAGCATAACCACCAAACTCAATTAAATGACTACATAGATACCCTTAAGCATGAAGTGGAGACAGAAAGCCCAGACCAAGTGAATGCGATCCTATTATGGTTGCACGTGACTATGCTTCACCTTAATCGAAATTGCCTTACTTGGAAAACAGGAATAACAAAGCAGTCTTCCTTCGGGCCAAAATGGTTTAAAGAGGCATTAATTTATATTGATCAACATTTAGATACTAGTTTAGATTTGAATTCTTTATCAAGACGCTTTTCCGTTTCAGCCTCTCATTTTAGCCGTGTCTTTAAACAGCTAATTGGCATTAATGTAACGGATTATATTGCAATGAAGCGGATATTATTAGCAAAAGATCTACTAAGTAGTTATAATGAGAAAATTTCAACTGTGGCTGAGCAATGTGGATTTACGAGTATGCCCCATTTTTTTCGGACATTTAAGAAACTTACGTCGATGACCCCTTCTGAGTACAGAAAAAAAATGATGATTAATATTTTGTCTTAGTTCATTTAAAGGTGAAAAAATCCTCATGGATGGTAGTTTCCTTTCCATGAGGATTATAAAGGTAAAACGGGCATATGTGTAAGATTATCTAAGTTCTTTTTTTGTATTCGGTCCAACAATTCCATCTACTGCTAGACCACGTGCCTTTTGGAATTGACGGACTGCTTTATCCGTGTTTTGACCAAAAATTCCGTCCAGGCCTTTTGTATTGTACCCCTTAGCAGTAAGAATACGTTGAAGTTCTTTTACAGAACCACCTTTGCTTCCTTTTTTAAGGATGCCGCTTTTGGCTAGGTCTGACCCTTTTGAAGGTGATGAGGGAGATGTTGGCTTTGTCACTGTGGTTCCTCCAAGTGCTTTTCTTGTTGCAGGGCCGACTATGCCATCTACAGTAAGACGTCGGGCCTTTTGAAATTGGCGGACTGCAGATTCTGTATTTTGACCAAATACACCATCTATCCCTTTTGTGCTAAACCCTAGAGAAGTAAGCTTCCTCTGAAGCTCTTCAACAGCAGGTCCCCTGTTCCCTTTTTTGAGAGTGTATCCATTTGCCGTAGCTGGAACTGAGCTTTCAGTTACTTTATATCCGTAAGAAACCGCTATTGAATCAAATGATTTCCCTGAAGTTGTGATTATAACAGGTGTATTAACAGGCACTTGATTGAACAGCCATTCCACCTCGTTATCATACATCCGTACACAACCGCTACTCACATAACCACCAATTGAATTAGGGTTGTTGTTGCCATGTATCGCATAGGTCGTGCCCCATGTTCCCTTAGCATTTAATCCAAGCCACCTATTACCAAGCGGATTACGTGGGTCACCACCTGGAATTCCCCCTGTGTAATAAGGTCTACTCTTAATCTTGTTTACAATTTTAAATTTTCCCTCTGGTGTTAAGGATTGACTCCTTCCTGTCCCTACCTTAAACACTTTTTTTAGTTGATTATTTTCATAATAAGCTAGTTGATTGTTTGACTTATTAATGATAATAAATTTGCTACCTGCTGCAGAACCAGAAGATACCCCTACACTACAAAACATCAGAATTGCCAACACAAATAGAAAAAACCATTTTTTAATCAACTCTGTTCCCCCCTTAGTTGTTAATACACTTTATAAGACGATATATATTCTGAAATTGTTTGGTTAATTTACAATATTTTGAAAATATAATCAATTCCGATAAAGTAGCTACATACAACCATAGCGTTTTTTATCCACTCCCATCGTTGATAAATCATTATCTGGCTGAAATGTTACTCATTCCTTTTTAGGTACAAGGAAAGCATAAAAAAGAGGCTGACTCTTTTATGAGCCAGCCTCTTTTCCCTATAATCTTATTTTAGTCGTTCTTCAAACGCTCGAAGCCAAGTAGTTGCCATCAACATATTTCCCGTGGAATTCATGTGAACGCCGTCTGTAGTTAGCTTATAATTGTTTTCAGCTTGTAAATACTTGATAAATGCCTGATGCGTTGGAACGATTGTTGCATCGAATTGTTGAGCAAGATTAGTTACGATCTCTACATAATCTTTTAACATCTTATTTCCGGTGGACTCTATATCTTCCTCAATAATCGTTGGTTCCATTAATACAATTTGTGCGTTGGTTTCTTCTTTTACTTGTGTTAATAACTTTACGTAAACTTGGTGAAATATCTCAGGAGTTACTTGCTCAATTTCAGGACGGTCAAGCTGTCTCCATACATCATTTATTCCAATTGAAATCGAAACATAATCTGGTTGATGGGCAATGACATCCGTTTGCCATCTTGCAGCTAGGTCAGTGACTCTGTCTCCGCCGATTCCTGTATTAACAATTTGATAGTTAGTAGATGGATACGTTGTCACCAAGTAATCATGTAAAATTCTTACATACCCATATCCTAGACCCTCTTGATCTTCTCGTCTTCCACAATCTGTAATACTATCCCCTATTAATAAAATTTTTTTCGTTGCCATCCTCTAATCTCCTTATTTACTATTAGTAATTTAAGATATTTATAATGTCACAGTTTATTATTTTACACTTATTGTATAAATACCTGCTCGTTCTGTAGGAAAACTGATTATTCTATTATTTTTTTCATTTAGAACATTCACTTTTTCGTTATTTCTATCTATTAGATTAAACGGACCCATCCAGTTTATTTTGCACTCATTTCCACATAAAGAATGAACCACTACCTTCTTAACTGATCCATTATTCCAATATAAATCAATCTCAAAGCCACCCCTAGCCTTTATCCCTTTCACATATCCCTTTACCCATTTTTCAGGTAGCGCAGGGAGGAAATGAAGAACACCCACATGGCTTTGTAAAAGCATTTCAGCTATTCCTGCCGTTCCGCCAAAATTTCCATCGATTTGAAATGGCGGATGATTATCAAATAGATTCGGAAGTGTAGAATGTTTTAGCATTTCTAAAATATTTGTATAAGCAAGCTCACCATCCTCCAACCTTGCCCACATATTGATAATCCATGCACGACTCCAACCGGTATGACCACCGCCATTTTCAAGACGCCTTTCCAATGTCTTTCTCGCAGCCTTCGCAAGTTCAGGAGTTTCAGAAACAGTAATTTGCTTTCCTGGATGTAGGGCAAATAAGTGTGAAATATGACGATGACCTGGTTCAGCCTCTTCATAATCTTCAAGCCATTCTTGAATTTGACCGTATTTACCGATTTTAGGTTTAGGAATACGCTCTAAAACCTCGCCCAATTGTCCCCTAAATTCTTTATCTATCCCAATTATCTCACTTGCTTCAATACAAGCATGAAATAAATCGTATAGAATCTGATTGTCCATAGATGGCCCAATACACAATGTTCCCTTTTCTCCATTAGGCAGTATATAAGTATTTTCAGGTGAAACTGATGGACTTGTAACAAGGTATCCACCTTTTATTTCAACTAAAAAGTCCAAAAAGAATTCTGCCGACTCTTTCATCGTTTCATAGCTCTTTTCAAGAAAGACTTTGTCACAAGTAAACTGGTAATGTTCCCATAAATGAAGACAAAGCCAGGCTGCCCCCATTTGCCAATAGGTTGCCGGAGGGTAGATATCCTGTGGTGCCGTATCTCCCCAAATATCGGTGTTATGATGGGCAACGAATCCATTGCATCCATACATGACCTTCGCAGTATGTCTGCCATGTGCTCGCATTCGTTCGATTAAATCAAATAATGGCTCATGGCATTCTGACAAGTTGCACACCTCAGCGTGCCAATAGTTCATTTGTGCATTAATATTTATCGTATATTTACTATCCCAAGGTGGCCTCATTTGGTCATTCCATATTCCTTGCAGATTCACTGGAAGTGTACCAGGTCTACTGCTCGAAATCAGTAAATAGCGTCCAAACTGAAAATACAATTCAATCAACTTTTGATCTTCGTAGCCATTTTTCACCCTGTTCAGTCTTTCATCTGTTGGTAATCGAAGAAGCTCCTTATATAATTCATCGTCGGTTAGATTTAGTTCCATTCTATTGTAAAAGCATGAATAATCCACGACATGTCGTTTTTCTAGTAGTTGAAAATCCTTCATCGCTGCAAGATCAATCTTTTTAAAGCATTCTATTTCTGGGTCAGGATGACGAAAGGTTGTTTCTGCGGCTAACAATAACGTAACCGAGTCAGCCTCACGAACGATAAGATGTTCTCCGATTGTATCAACTGTTCCACCTTCTGCAAGAGCAGATAAAATAACGGAAAAATCAGAACCGTCTTTACCACCACAGTTCCCCTTCATAACGAGATTATTGTTTCTTTTTGAAAATAAGTCCTCTATGTATCTATTTCGATCTCTTGAAAGTCTGGCTGTAAAAGAGATGGAAGCTTTTTTGTCTGCTGTAAGGCGAATCACCGTTACTTGGTCTGGGTAGCTGGAGAACATTACTCTCTTAAATTTTGTATCTTTATAAGAATATTCAACTGATACTCGTGCATTTTTCAAATCAAGCTCCCTCTTGTATTCTCCGATCCCATCATGACCAAAATCCAAATAAAGATCACCAAGTGTCATATAGTGTCTCTGAGTATCTGGTGTTCCTGATAAGGCATAGGTTGCTAATTGCTCGGCTTCATTTAGCTTACCTTCCATTAATAGCGCTCTAATTCTAGGGAGATTTTCTAAGGCATCTGGATTGTTGCGATCTCTGAATCCCCCATACCAGACAGATTCTTCATTTAACTGAATTTGCTCTACAGTTGTTTTCCCATAGATCATTGCCCCTAATCGTCCATTACCTATTGGCAGTGCTTCATTCCAATTATCTGCGGGTTTATTAAACCAAATGACATTTTTATTCATGGTTGCTTCTTACCTTTCTTATTTTATTGAATAAAATCTAGAACAGTTCTCCCCAAGTATCAGATTCTCAGATTCAGGAGCAAATCGTTTTACATAATCCAAGACAATTTCCATGACTGTTTCATAGCGATTACTAACTGTGCAAACCGGCCAATCAGAGCCAATCATCATTCTATCTGGCCCAAACGAATTAAACACAACATCTAGATATGCATTAAAGTCCCTTTTTCCCCAATTCTTCCAATCAGCCTCTGTCACCATGCCCGACAGTTTCACATAAACGTTTTTGTATTTTGCTAATTTTGTAAGATCATTATTCCATGGCGAAATGACTTTATTCTTTATATCAGGCTTACCGATATGATCTAATACAAAGGGCTGTTTCGGGAATTTTTCAACAAGCTCAATTGCATAAGGAATATGCTTTGGAAACAGCAAGAGATCAAATGTAAGGCCAAAATCATTTAGTGCACGGATCCCTCTCTGAAAATCGTCTCTTAGCATAAATTGATCATCTGCTTCATCATGGATCACATGGCGAATTCCTTTAAGATAGAGATTATCAGAGAAATGTTTCAGTTGTTTTGTCACATCTGGTGAACATAGGTCAACCCAGCCCACAACTCCCTTGATATACTCATATTTTTGCGCTAATTCTAATAGCCAGCTTGTTTCCTCTAAGCTTTGTCTAGCTTGTACAGCAATGGAGCCGTCAAAATTTAGATGTTGTAATTGCTTTTCAAGATCTCCAGGTAAAAAGTCACGTCGCAATTCAGACATGTCTTTACTAATCCAGCCATATTCTTTTTCGTTGTAGATCCAAAAATGTTGATGTGCATCAATTTTCATAAAAACTTGACACCTCTCTTCCCTAATCGTGTTATCTTTCGACCATCGCCTTAATCACATTTGACTCTGGTAAAAGCCAGCTATCAAACTCTTCAGCCATCTCATTAAATGAACATCGATGTGTAATTAAGGATTCTAAAACAATCCTTGAGGATTTTACCGCTTCCATTACATTGCTAAAGTCTTCTTTCGTAGCATTCCGACTCCCCATCAGCGTGAGCTCTTTTTTATGAAAATCTGGATCATGGAATATTATGTCACCCTTTACCAAGCCAACATAAACTAATGTTCCTCCATGTGCTACGTATTGAAAAGCTTGATTCATAGATGGTCTGTTTCCTGTTGCATCAAAGACAATACTTGGTAAATCCCCATTTGTGATTTCTAATAATTGCTGGATTGGATCATTTTTTGCATTTACTGTTTCATCTACATTTGCAAAGCTTCGACAAAACGCTAGCCTTTCATCATTAATATCCATTGCGATGACATATGCCCCACGATATTTTGCAAAGGCCATGACTCCTAACCCTATTGGGCCTGCTCCTACCACAACTACTTGGTCACCTTTCTTTAAGGATGAACGCCTTACCGCATGTGCACCAATCGACATGGGTTCTAGCATTGCAGCTTCATCAAGAGAAATTCCATTTGTCTTAATCAAATGAGTTACTGGTACAGCTAGTGTTTCGCACATACCTCCATCCCGATGAACCCCGATGACATTCATTTCTGTACAGCAATTCGTTTTCCCTGTTCTACAAGCAATACATTTTCCACAATGCAAATATGGAATAAAAGCAACTTGATCACCTTTTCTTAGCCCGCTATCATTCTCTTCAACATCTTCAATGATTCCTGATAATTCATGACCTAGAATCCTAGGGTATGTAAAAAAAGGTTGATTTCCTTTATAGGCATGGATATCTGTTCCACAGATCCCGATTCTCTTTATGGTGATCAAAGCTTCTCCGCCTCTTAAAACAGGCTTTTCTGTTTCAATGATTTTGAAATGGTTAGGTTTTTCACAAACGATTGCTTTCATGTTATTACCTCCCTTTTATCGTTGATACTCACTACTACCGCTTGGCCATGTTTTATTATGAATTGGCTCTAGAATAGTTAGCACTTCTTGAAGAAGTTCTAAATCGATTGGTTCATTTGCCCAGGTAATATTCTTTTTGATATTTTCCACATTTGCGGTACTGACCAAAGTTGTTGGTATCTTTCCGTTTGCTACTGAGTACTGAATCGCTAACTTTGAGAGCTCTTCTCCTTGCTGTTTACAATAATCAGCTGCTCGTTTGCAGGTTTCAATGATGTCACGTGATGCAGGATGCCACTCAGGTACACTTCGCTGACTAAGTAATCCCATTGATAAAGGGGAGGCATTGATCAATCCGACTTGCTTTTGTTCCAAAAGAGGAAGGATATTTAACAAAGAGGAATCATTCAAGGAATAATGACAATATGACAGAATGACATCAAGACTTTTTTGTTTAAGAACCTTTTCAAAAATCGATAACGGTAAACCTGATACCCCGAAAAATCGAATTTTACCTTGCTCCTTCAATTGTTGAAGTGCGGGAATGCCCTCCTCCATGATCTGATCAAAAGAAGCAAATTCGATGTCATGCAAAAGTAAAATATCAATATAATCTGTGGAGAGCCTTTTCAAGCTTTCTTCTAAACTATTTATTATCCGATTCTTCGAAAAGTCAAATTCATTTTCTCCGTATCGTCCTGCTTTAGTAGATAGAATAAATTTCTCACGAGAGATTTCTTTAATCGCTTTTCCAAGTACAGTTTCAGCTTTCATTAATCCATAATAGGGTGAAACATCGATTAAATTTATTCCCAGATCTACTGCTGTATGAACCGTTCTAATCCCTTCGGTTTCATCTATGTTTCGGAATACAGATCCTAATGATGATGCCCCATAACTTAGAGTTGAGACTTCTAGATTGGTTTTCCCAAGTTTTCTATATTTCATCGTGATTCCTCCTTTTTAAAGCGTTTTCAAAATTTTAACACGAGTTTCAAGGTATAAAAATGACTTATTCTGATGTTTTTATACCTTTTCATGTTATCTATCAAAAGATACCGATCACTCTAGTAAAAATAATAAAAGGGTGACCTCAAAAACAAAGGTTCAAACCCCTCCACCACAGAATGTAGCTTCTTAAAAGTTGAAAGGAACTATATTAGTGATGTTGAGAGGTGTCAGTCCTTTTAAGTCGCCCTTTAGCTTATTATCAAATCTATTGTTCAACTAAACAATAACTGATTTTATGGGGAGAATCGTATAATATTCCCTTGCCACCGTCGCAAAAGAAATACTTCCATGTCCGATCTTTTCAATTTCGACAACTTTATCTCCTACTTTTACTTCAACATTAACATCTGTTTTAAGAATGCATTTTTCTCCTTTTAATGAATATATCTCGACTTGCTTCATTTCCTTATTCCCCCACTCCAGAGCTATTTCAAAACCACCACGTGCTCTAAGTCCCCGAACATGCCCATTTGGCCATGCATCGGGTAATGCAGGTAATAAATGAATTTCCTTTGTATGAGATTGAAGTAATAACTCAGCAACCCCAGCGACAAAACCAAAATTCCCATCAATTTGAAAAGGTGGATGTGCATCAAACAAGTTGGGATATACTCCACCACGCTGATAATTTGTACTATTCTCATCAGTAACAAGCTGAAGAAAGTTAGTTATTAGACCTAGAGCCCGATTTCCATCTTTAAAACGTGCCCATAATGATATTTTCCAAGCAAGGCTCCAGCCAGTTCCTTCATCACCTCTACGCATAAGAGAATGTTTAGCAGCCTTAAATAATTCAGGTGTTTCTTTTTCAGTAAACTGCCTCCCCGGATATACCCCAAAAAGATGTGAGACATGGCGATGATTTAGTTCCTGATCATCCCAATCTTTATACCATTCCTGTAGTTGCCCATATTGACCAACCTGAAGTGGGTATAATTTCGATCTTTTTTCAACTAATTCTTGTCTAAACTCTATGTCATTATCTAACTCTTTTGTTGCTTCAATACAGCTTGTGAATAAATCCCATATTAAAGATAGATCCATCGTTGTCGCCATACTAACTGCTGCCATTTTGCCATCTTCCGTTACAAATTTATGCTCTGGTGAAGTTGAAGGCGCTGTCACTAAATATCCTTTTTCATCTTCAATTAGCCAGTCCATACAAAATAATGCTGCTTTTTTCATAATTGGGTAAGCCTTATTACGTAAAAATTGTTTGTCTCGGCTAAATGCAAAATGCTCCCATAAATGCTGCGAAAGCCAAGCTCCAGCCATTGGCCAAAACGCCCAAACTGGATCACCATGACCATATGCCCCTACTGGCGCAGATTGACGCCAAATATCTGCATTATGGTGGGCAGTCCAGCCTCGCAAACCATAATTTGTTTGGACTGTTTTTTCTCCATTATGGGCTAGTTCATCTATGTAATTTAGGAATGGCAGATGACATTCCGCCAAATTACATGTTTCTACAGGCCAATAGTTCATTTGTGCATTAATATTGAGTGTATAATTACTGCTCCAAGGTGGCTGAAGCATATTATTCCAAATACCTTGTAAATTGGCTGGCTGTGTTCCAGGACGAGAACTTGTGATCATTAAATATCGGCCAAAATGAAACAGAAGCTCCACTAATTTAGGATCTCTTGCTCCATATTGTTCAATCCATTGGTCTGTCGTAATTTCATTAGTAACTAATGATGGACCTAAATCAAGCTCAACACGATCAAACAGTGATCTGTAGTCTTTAATATGAGTTTCTCGAAGTGTTTCAAAGTTATTCTTTTTCGCTTCATTTAAGTATTTCATGACTGTAATTGAAGGATCTTTCCCTTCTTTACGAGGAGATTTATCAAATCCATTGAAGCTTGTAGCAGCTGAAAAGAACAGTGTTACTGTTGTCGCACCCAAAACATGAAGACCTCCATCATCAATATAGGATGCACCACCCTCTTTCTGAACAGCTAACCGCCCTTCAAATGTTAGTGAATTACCATTTCCCTCTTGGTTATAAATAATGGGATTCTCATTATCTCGGAAATAGCTTGGATCTACATTCTCTGGGCAATTTCCTTTAAGAATAAGTTCTTCATTAGACCTTTCTATTACGGTTTGAAGTAAGCTTTCTAATTTAGCAGTAAAGTTAATCTTACCCGACTTATTTGTCCTAAGATGAATAACAATCACTTGATCCTCAAAAGATGAAAATATTTCGCGTGTAAAGGTTACATCATCAACATTGTATTGCACACGAGCAATACCATCCTGTAAATCAAGACTTCGTCTATATTTTTTTTCAATACCATCGTGATCAAACTTTATTAATAAATCACCAAAGGGTAGATAGGATTGGGTATAGGGACCCATCATGTTTTTTGCAATGTGATCAGCTTCTTCATATTTCCCAGCAAAAATAAGCTTTCTAATTTCAGGTAAATATTTTTTTGCTTCAGGGTTATTAAAATCTTTCGGGCTTCCTGACCATAAGGTATCTTCATTTAATTGTAATCTTTCCAATTCCACGCCACCAAAAATCATTGCTCCGAGTCGACCATTTCCGATAGGAAGTGCCTCTGTCCATGTTTTCGCACTAGTTTGATAGTTTAACTTCATTATGAATGTCCCCCTATATTAAAATTTGTAGATACTAATTGAACATTTATAGTCAGCAGAATCAACTATAACCATAGCTCTTACTCTTTCATATTAACAATGTCCTTCAATCGTTCTTTTGGAGAGACTTCAATCATTTCTAACTTTCCATTTTGGTAACGCCCTTTAATCATTGTTTTAAATGGAGCGTGTAATTTAAAATCCACATCCCAATTGTCCGGCCATGCTGGTAGTAAATAAATGGATTTTCCATTCGTTTGCATAAGCATCTCCTGAAGTCCAATCATCCCTGTTCCGCCCCAATTATGATCAGGTGTCCAATCATGTCCTGGACCCCAAAAAGCTGGAAAACGGTGTGGGCCATCAGCTAATTTTTTAATCGCAAATTCTGCTGCTTCCTCTGTTAAACCAAGAAGAGCGGTAAAAATATTTCCTTGGTGCCAACTAACATATCCCTTGTGCTGATTATGATATACACTAACCCGCCAAGTGTTTAGTGCCGTTTGTAAATCAGGCCGCCCCATTCCATATATTCTGAATGGAAATAACGGATAAAGCTGCGGTATTTCAACATTTCGGACATATGACCAAGACTCTGCAGGAGCAATCGTTCTCTTTCCTTCCTTTTCTTCGTATGATATAGGTGGAATACGATTTATGATTTCAAGCCATTCCTTCTTTTTTCCTGCACTTGCCAATTCCTCTGGTAGCTCAAGCATCAGCTTAATAACAGCGATTAATCCTGAAATGACATCTGAGGGATTTTTTGCATTTTTAAACGTTTCAACAGCTGTTGATGGGTAAATAACAAGATGCCCATTTTCATCAAGCTTTTTGCCAGTCTGTTGCAGATGTTGATATTGATAATGCTCGTCGAAGAAACGTACGGCACTTTCAATAAACGCCATGTAAGTAGAAATATCTTGACCACTATATTGATAGTTTTGAAGGATCATAAAAGCAAAATCTAATTGGTGAACATATTCATAATTTACGAAATCATTATCTTCAACACCAGGATCAAGGTCTTGTGGTCGATTCCAGCCATACTCTCGACTCGTTGGTAATCCTGTATGATTTAGCTGTTCAGTAAACGAACAACCCTCATGTCCCCAATAAACTCGTGTTCTCAATTCTGCCGTCTCAAGTGCCCTAAGGTAAAAATCAAATTGTGGCTTCATCATTTCAAAGTCACCAGATTTCAACATCGGCCAGTATACTAATCGTTGATTTTGTGCTGTATATGTTCCACCTCCCCAACGTCTAAAGTCTGGAGTCTCAGAAAGGTATTTTTCATTAACATAAACGGGATCAAAAGTGAAAAGCCCTCCGTTAAATTTAGTAGGCTCTTTACCGTATGCATTACATGCAAGCATGAACCTGAACAATTGATAATTTCTTCCTACCTGCCAAGCTGGATCTTCGGAATTTACTTCATTAGGGTTGATGATAATATGACTCAATCCCCAAAATTCACTCCACCAGTTCTGATGAAAAGCCCATGACCCTTTCTTATCTTTGTTCTGTTCAATTACCTTCTGTAATTCAGCTTTCCAACCTTCAATGTTAGGAACACATGAGGTATGTAAATGTACATCAATATTACATTTTTTTGTAGGTGCCTTACTCTTTAATGACCATCCTATAAAAGGAACACCTTGATACGTATCCTTAACTATTTCACTTTCAGACATCCCACTACCAAATAAATATCCACCAAACACTAAATTTTGAGTTGGATTATATATTTCGTTTCTATAATTGTCTAATTGCTGTAAACGAACTTCTTTATCAAACATGAGCTTGCTATTATCATTTTGATGATAAAATAGAACTCCATCTTGATCAAAATCTATAATGTCCTCATATGTGTATACTTCTCCAGGATAATCAATCAATGTTGAGCAAGGATCTCTATCAACGACTAGACGAGGACTATTTCTCCACGCTTCAAAAATTGCTTCAACTGTTAGATCAGACTCAGAATCAATGTCTACATGGATAATCGGTTGATTAATTTCTACCCATAACTTAATTTTCACTAAGCTATTGTTATAATCTCTTACAGTAATATTGATGATCCCTTGAGAAAGCACCAATTCTTGAACAAATTCAGAAGCTTGCTTAAATGGATTTGGGTTTAATCTAAGTCTACAGCGTCCTAACTTTAACATTTGTCCGTTTTCATCAATAGTCCCACTCCGAGATATATAAAAGAGAATATCATAATCCTCTACCCACACATTTAACCCAACATCTCCTCCACCAAGAGGCATAGATTCGGATGAGTTAAGGCTTTCTTTACACCATTTCACATTATAGAATTCCAGCAATTTTGTGAGCATTTTTCCTCTCCTTGAATAATTTAGCCTTTTAAAATGAAGGAACCGACGAAGTATAGCTTCATCGGCTCTGCATTCAATTGTTTCAAATCTTCAAAACTTTTTATAATCCTGAATTTTCATAAGCTTCCTGCATAATTTCGAGATAGCGCTTGAGGTTCAACTGTTCAAACCCTTCAATATATGCATCCCATTCCTTGTCTAAATCTTTAGATCCAGTAATAAATTGGAGTGAATTCTGGTCTATATAGTCCTCTATATTTGTCCGGATCATAGCTGCTTCATCTGCAACCGCAGGATCAATCCAAATTGCCCAATGCGGGAAAATTTCAGAAGGTTCTTTCCCTTCATACAAATGAGTAGCTTCCTGTAATCTCCGTTCATAACCTTCTGGTGAGTAAATATCTGTAGCTTGGATCCATCCATCCCTGAATTCTTTAGGCTGGTAGTATTGAGCCATTGCTCCCCAATTATCGTTTCGAGGTTCATCACCTTCTTTAGAAGGAATGGTTGCTAAGATTGGATTTGCTCCTTCCTCAACTGCTACATCTCCATCTTGAGGTTTTCTCCAACTTACTCCTTCTTCTCCAAAATGACTTCGAATCTGTCCTTCTTGAGTGAACATGTAGTCAACCAACTTGATTGCAGCAATTTGAACTGATTCACTTGCATTGTTGGTTAAAACAAAAGCTCCCCCAGGACTACTTGGATAATTATAGGTTGCATACTCAGCATTTGGTCCATTGAGTGGGGCAACTGGATCGTATTGTTTTTGATAATCAGGTTCACTTACAAAGACCCCGGGATGCATCGAAGCCGCAGCACCAAGAATTTGAGCCTCTGAGTTATTTCCAGATTTTTGTAGCGCCTCGGTATTTTGCGAGAATGCCCCTTTGTCTATTAGTCCTTCTTCATATAGGGATTTAATATAAGATAGACCTTCCTTCCATTCATCTTTATCAGCTGCTAAATCGACTTTTCCATTTTCCAATAATAATCTAGTTCGGGAATCATCATAAATGAAACCATTCATTAAATATGGAATAACGGAAGATTCAATTAAACCTGGTGAACCACTTAATGGAACTTCATCCTGCTTACCATTTCCGTTTGGATCATTCGTTTTAAAGGCTGTCAAAACATTCTTAAATTCCTCAGGAGTTGTAGGCATTTCTAAATTTAATTTTTCAAGCCAATCTGTGTTCATCCACATTTTGTTTCCATAGGAACAATGGAAGCATTCATTTAACTGTGGTAGTCCATAAATATTACCATCTGGTGCAGTTGCCATAGATTTATAGTATGGATGATTGTCTAAGACCTTCTTTATGTTTGGTGCATGCTTATCAATTAAATCATTTAATGGGATAACTACACCTTGTTTTCCATAACGAAGCAAATCAGTTTGAGTAAATTGATCAACCCATGGAATAAGTAAATAGAGGTCAGGGTAATCACCACTGGCAAGACCAATATTTCTTACTTCACTAGCTGAGGTAGCATCAAAGGTTGTTGTTTGCCATTCAAGATCAATAGCAAATTTTTCTTCGGCAAGCTTGGTGAATGAGTTCGTTTCTAAGTCAGTTTCTGCATTTTGGGGAGCAAAAACCTTAATTTTAACTGGTCCATCCCCACCATCCTCTGTTGACACTTCAGTTTGTTCATTCGATTGGCAACCGACTAAAGCAATACTTAATATGAGTAATGTTGATAATAACAGCAGGATCGTTTTTTTCATCGTAACCTTCCCCTTTTCATTGAAATGAGAACATTAGCAATCTAAGAAAATGAATAATATACAGCTATGATTTCTACATCAAGACCACCCCTTTCAGAAAAGTTAAAGAGCATCATTACCCTTTAACAGAACCAATCATCATCCCTTTTACAAAGTGACGCTGTACAAATGGGTAAATCAACATAACTGGTAAACTCGCAACTACGATTAATGCATATTTCATTAAATCAGCTAGTTGCTGTCGCTCTAACATTTCAGAAGCCTCCATCCCTCCAGTGCTTGTGTTGAGGATAATAATATTCCGAAGCACTAACTGAAGTGGATGTAAGTCAGGATTCTTCAAGTAAATTAAAGCATCAAAGTAGGCATTCCATTGACCGACTGCATACATTAAAAATAGGACTGCAATGATAGGCTTAGCTAGTGGAAGTACAACCGACCATAAAAAGCGTAAATCACTACATCCATCCATTTCACTTGCTTCTACTAATTCATCTGGAATTGACGTTTGAAAGAATGTACGTGCAATAATGACTTGCCAAACTGCGATTGCATTAGGAATCAATAATGCCCATCTCGTATCAACCATTCCTAATGATTTCACCACAAGATAGGTTGGAATTAGCCCACCATAGAACAGCATCGTAAACACAATAAAAACCATTAATAAATTCCGCCCAAAGAATGTTTTTCTAGATAGGGGATATGCAATCAACACCGTTAACGTAACACTTATCAATGTTCCAAAAATAGTGTAAATTAATGAATTCAAATAACCTGTCACGATCTGAGAATTCCCAAAAATGATTTCATAACCTTTAAAAGACAAGTCGACTGGCCATAACCATACTTTTCCTGATGTAACCGCTGCAGGACTACTTATTGATGCACTGACAATATAAATTAATGGATAAAGAACAACAATCAGTATGAGAGTTAAAAAAATATAGACACTTGTAAGGAAAAAGCGATCAGTAAATGATTCTTTTATCTTGTTATTATTTTTAAACAATTTTTACTCCCCCTTTTTTACCACAGTCCGTTTTTGGAAATTTTCCTTGCGAGTGCATTTACAACCAATAGTAGGATTAAATTGATCATTGAATTGAACAATCCAACTGCAGTTGCAAAACTAAAGTTTGCATTCAGCAAACCAATTTTATAAACATATGTCGCTATCACTTCTGATGTAGATAAGTTGAGAGGGTTCTGTAATAAAAAGACTTTTTCAAAACCAAGAGCCATTATGTTTCCTACACTGAGAATTAGGATAATTGTTGCAACAGGCATGATGCTTGGTAAGTCAATATAAAGGATTTTCTGAAGCCTTGTTGCTCCGTCTACTTTCGCTGCTTCGTAATGTGATGGATCAATCCCTGAAAGCGCTGCCAAATAAATGATTGCAGAATATCCAGCGTGTTGCCATACATCAGACCATACATAGATGTCTCTGAACATATCCGGCAATCCCAGGAAATTTATAGATTCAAGGCCTAAGTGTCCTAATAGTTGATTGACGATTCCGAGTCTTGGAGAAAACATTAACGTTAACATTGAAACAATGATTACTGTTGAAATGAAATAAGGTGCATAGGTTACCATCTGTACAGTTTTCTTAAATATGCCATTGCGAATTTCATTTAGCGAAAGTGCCAAAAGGATTGGGATGGGAAATCCAACGGCTAAAGCATACAAACTAAGGAAAAAAGTATTCTTGATTAGGATCCAAAATTGTGGGTTGTTAAAAAATAACTCAAAATGTTTGAAACCAACCCACTCACTTCCCCATATACCTTGAACGACGTTATAATCTTTAAATGCAATAACTGAATTTACCATGGGGATATACTTAAAAATAATGAAATATAAAACTGGTGGTATAATTAGAAGATAAAATTGCCAATGTCTTCTTAAAGACTTTTTTGCATTGCGCCAAATAGTTGACTTTACTTGTAAGGTATTCGAATCAGGGAGAGCCTTATTGGTTACCTCAACTTTCAACTTAACCACTCCTATCGTTTATTGTAAACGCTGTCATAATTGATGGCTGTAAACTGATTTGAATTTAACATGGGCAGACAGTTTTTAATAGGTACACTTGAAAATACAGGGGACAATTAAGGGATAATTAATACTAAAATGAATACCCAATTCTTTATGATCACTGAGAAGACAACGTCTATCGTATACTTTAGGTAAATACCAATTCAATGCAAATAATTTAAAAGGTACACTTGAATTTTTAAGTACAATAGGCGGATTCAGAAGATTTCCCCCTAAAAAAGACATAAAAAAACAAATAGTAAGGTATCCTTTACCTCTATTTGTTCATTATGGTTGCCTTAGATTGTTCTTCCTTATAAAACTTTATTTTGTCCACCGTTATTATTTATCGTTTGCCTATATGTTTTGGGAGTTACATTGAAAACTCTCTTAAAAGCCCTGCGAAATGAGTGAGCAGAATTGTAACCAACATAAATAGAAATTTCTTCAATTGTTTGGTTAGTAGTTACCAATAGATCTGAAGCTTTATGAATGCGGATTTTCTCAATATAATCTGAAACGTATTCACCTATTTGTTCTTTAAAAAGCTGTGAAACAAACTTTTCAGGTAGACCTACTTTTTCAGAAATCCGATACAATGATAAATCCGGATCACTAAAATTCTCTTCCAGGAACTCTATAATTAATTTTACTGCTTGATCATTCGTTTTTCTTTTGCTCTTTTTAATTAATGTACAATATTCTTCGGCCGTATTTACGATTTCTTCCCATACTTGTCCAAGGCCATGCTGCAATTGAACTTGTAAAACTTTATTTATCAATGTTCCGGATTCGTCTGAACTCTGGAACACATTTGAATCAAATGTTTTTATTAATGTGGACTTTACCTCTTCGATTAACTGTTCAGCAATCTTAGGCGATAGATCCTTTTCGCAAAAATTCTCTTGAAAAATTTGATCCAATATTTGTTTTACATCAAAAGATTCTCCCATTCTTATTGCATTAACTAGTCGAAGTTCCATATCAATCGGATAGTAAAAAACTGATGTTTCTTTCACAATATCTTGATACCACAACATCTTACTTTCGTTCATTAAGGTGAAAGTATACCCCAATGTCTGCTTTGCTTCGTTATATGAACGGCTTATTTCTTGATAATTTCTAAAGAGTCTTCCCATAAATGACGATATTGAAATACGATACGAGTTCGATATTGATGTAGTAAGATTTTGGATGATATGTTTTATTTCTTTGATCGCTTCTGATTCTTGTTCTCTTATGAAAGTAAAAATAACCACGATTTTATCCGAATTTAAATCGGTCATGATGATAGTAGGTACTTGTTCTATAAGAGTACGTTTTATAATGATACGGGCTGCACTTAGTTCATTAGTAATCTCCTTATTTTCCATATCACCATAACCGTTTATCTTCAAAATCCCAACATAACCATGATCACCTTGAAATAATACATCTGTTTGTTCAGCGTTATCTACTATTCCTTTTTGTGTATGAAATTCTCCATTCAATAAACTCTTTATAAAGGAATCCTTTAAAATATGCTTCTGACTATTTAATTCAATTTCTAACGATTTATTATTAGATATCAGATTAGCTATATTACCATGTAAAAAATCATATTCATTTTTATGCTTCGAAGTATCAGAACCAATTTGATCCGTCACAAATTCCAGCAAATTATGGATTGGAGTACTGTCTCGGTATGCAAGAAACAAACAAAGGATCATTCCTATCAGCAATGTACTAGCTGTCACAATCCAGGTCATGTTTTTGATGATTTCAGCCTTTTCCATTAACCCCTGTTTAGGTATTCCAGCAACATAATGCCATCCATTAAAATCTGACTGTGTTGATAATAACAGCGTATCATTTTCTAGAAGACGATTTGTAGAAGAACCGTCCGTTTCTAGTTTTAGAAATATTTCTTTAATTTTAGACTTATCGATTCCGACCATTGTAAGAGGATTTCCTTCATTGTCTGTAATAAAGCCCCAACCACCATACTGATTTGATAAACTTTCTAAAAGATCCCCTATTTTACGCTGATCAATGGTAACGACTGATGTACCTAGCTGTTTATTAAAACTATTTAAAGGTAACGATTGTACATAACTGATTACGGAAAGCTCTTTTTTATTACTCGTATAAGAACGAACTGGTATGATCTCACCTTGGTGATTTTCTTCTAAAATTGTCTTTTTCCATTGCTCGAAGGAAAGATCATTATAATGATAAAGGTCGTAAAAATGGTCTACTCTGAAATAAACCGAACCATCTGATAAAATGACATTATAATTTTTCAAATAAATATAAAAGTCCTCTAAAAAATCGTTCGTGTGAGCATAAGTTGAAATAAAACGTGAAGTTTCTCTCAGGCTATACAAGTTAATGGAGCTATTTGCCATTGGTGCATTTAAATGATTATTAAAATCGTCAACTAATGTAAGTTGTCTAGTAAATCTTTCAACTTCCATCATCCGGCTTTCCAAAATATCTTTACTCTTATTCAAGATCAACATACTTGATTCAATTGAGCTTGATTTCGCGACATCAATTGAAACTTGGTAAGATACAATCCCAGTTATTATTGGAAATAATAGAATAATAATATAAGAAAGCAAAAATTTCCTGAATGTTTTTGTTAGCTTATTTTTTAGCATTTAAGTAATTTCCCCTCCAATCATTAAAGATAGCACCAACTTAGATGGCGCTTTCATTACTTTTAATAAAAAAAATTATCATCCAATAAGCTTTTACTTTCTGAGTAAGTTCATTAATAGTAGTATTTTCAACAAAAATGTAAAATTTCCTTTATAAATAAACGAGACAACCTTATTGCAAGGCTTCTATGATGACTCAAAATACTTTCAGCTTTCTTTAACCATAATAAATTGAAACATCGAATAAATTTATCCCATCTCCACCGCTGTATGAACTTTTATCATTCCTTCGGTTTCATCTATATTTCGGAATACTGTCCCTACTGATGAGGCACTACCATAACTGAGAGTAGATACTTCTAGATTCATTTTTCTAGTTTTCTATATTTCATCATGATTCCCCGCCTTTGACAGCATCAACAAAATTTTATCAAGTGTATCAAGATAAAAAAATGACTAATTATGATGTTTTTATACCTTTTTATGTTATTAACCTTAGTATAAGAATATATGCTCCTTCAGCTTCCAATGAGCTTAGGATGTGTGTTTCCTTTTGAATTCAAATGGACTTTTAATAGGCAGCCTCTTTACTGTATATGGGCGAATCTTCTTTATTTTTTTCTCGTTAGATCATACTGTTTTTTATGCACTCTCTTTCTAATTAGAAATTCCTTTTTTTATTTCTACCATTCATTAAGCCATCTAAAATTGCAAATCTACTTTGATTGATATATAGTAAGTATAGTCAATAAACTAAGTTCATGCTAATTTATCTGTATATTCAATCTTTTTCGACATTCCAAAAATAATTGAAGAAAGTGAGTATAACAAACATGAATAAAAAAGTACTTTTTAATGATGGATGGGAGTTTGCCAAAAGTAGTTTAGAAGTTTGCGAAAGTGCTACTTTGACATTTGAACCGGTTGATATACCTCATGATTGGCTAATATACAATACCTTAGACTTATATGAAAACAGTATAGGGTGGTATCGTAAGAAATTTACATATAAGAAAGATGAAAAACAAAAACAGATTCTCTTATGTTTTGATGGGGTTTACATGAATTCTTCCCTATTTGTGAATCAACAATTTATCGGAGAATGGAAATACGGGTATTCCTCGTTTGAACACGATATGACAGATGCATTGGTCGAAGGGGAAAATGAAATTGTTGTAAAAGTCGTGCATCAAAGCCCAAATAGTAGATGGTACTCTGGTGCTGGCATCTATCGTAATGTCTGGCTAAAAACAAGAGATAAGAATCATATAGTTACAGATGGAATATACAGCACAACAATACAAAAAGAGAATGGATGGCAATTAGAAGTCGACACAGAAATAAACATCTATGATGAAGTACAAGTTTCGCATAGTCTCGTGTATAAAGATGAAATCATTACATCTTCATCAGAGAGAATTATTGCAGGAAGTGATTCTAGTTCACAAGTGTTATTTCTAGAAAACCCATTGCTATGGAGCACAGATGACCCTAACCTTTATCAGCTTATAACCCATCTGTATGTAATAGATAACGATAAAAATCAGAGATTAGAAGAAGTCGAAACAATCTCACAGAATATCGGATTTCGAGTAATAGAACTTGACTCTCATAATGGATTTCAACTAAATGGGAGAAAGATGAAATTAAATGGGGTTTGTGAACACCATGATTTAGGAGCCCTAGGAGCTGCCTTTAATAAAGCTGCACTAAAAAGAAGATTTGTGATATTAAAAGAAATGGGTGTTAACGCTATTCGAACTGCTCACAACATGCCAGCAAAAGAACTTATGGAATTAGCAGATGAAATGGGCTTGCTTGTAGTCACTGAAGCTTTTGATATGTGGGAAAGAGCAAAAACTCGTTATGATTACGCTAGATTCTTTAAGGATTGGGCTCATATCGATGTAAAAAGCTGGGTAAAGCGGGATCGGAATCATCCGAGTTTGCTAATGTGGAGTATTGGTAATGAAATTTATGATACCCATGCAGATGATAGAGGACAAGAAATAACAAACATGCTAATCGAATATGTACGAAAATATGATCCAAAAGAAAATGCAAGCGTTACCATTGGATCGAATTATATGCCGTGGGAGAATGCACAAAAATGCGCTGATCTTGTTAAGGTTGCAGGTTATAACTATGCAGAAAAATACTATCAAAAGCATCATGAAGAACATCCAGAGTGGATTATTTATGGCAGTGAAACAGCATCTGTTGTGCAAAGTAGAGGCATTTATCATTTCCCATTTGAGAAATCTATTCTTGCAGATGATGACGAACAATGCTCTGCACTTGGAAATAGTACTACAAGCTGGGGAGCAAAATCAGCAGAAGCTTGTATTCTAGCAGAAAGAGATACTCCTTTCTCACTTGGTCAGTTTATTTGGACTGGATTTGACTATATTGGCGAACCTACACCTTATCACACAAAAAACTCTTATTTTGGACAGATTGATACTGCTACATTTAAGAAAGATTCGTATTACATCTATCAAGCAGCATGGACAGATTATAAAACAAAACCAATGGTTCATATCCTCCCCTTTTGGAATTTTAACAAAGGACAAATGATTGATGTTAGAGTATGCTCGAATGCGCCAAAAATTGAGCTTCAATTCAATGGCAATACCATCGGAACCTATGATATTGACCATGAACATGGAACACAGCTTGTTGGGTGGTGGAAGATTCCTTACGAAGATGGTGAGTTAACGGCAATTGCTTATGATGAAACAGGTAACATCATTGCGACAGATCGTAAAAGATCCTTCGGAGATGCGAAAAAAATCTGCTTGAATGCGGATAAAGAAAAACTTCTTGCTAATGGTACGGATCTACTTTTTGTAGAGATAACAATGAAAGATGAAGATGGGAATCCAGTAGAGAATGCAACGAATAGAGTAAATGTACATGTCTCAGGAGCTGGACGTCTGGTTGGTCTGGATAATGGCGATAGCACAGATTATGATCAATATAAAGGCATAAGCAGAAGATTATTCAGTGGAAAATTAATGGCGATCATTGGGGCAACATTAGAACCTGGGAAAATCCAAATGGAAGTTTCCTCTAAGGGTTTAGAAACTCAAATCCTTGAATTTGAGTCTCAACCAATGAATAACCTAGCTTTACATGGGATTTCTGCTAGTATGAAAAATCAAGAGTTACCTATTGTAATGGGTGGCAGTGAAGAAACCCCTGTTCGTAAGATTGAAATAATCAGTGATTCTGGACAAGTATTTGATGAATTAAGAAAAGAGATTCTTGTCAGTGCAAAATTACACCCAGAAGATACTTCTTATCAAGAAGTTGAATGGAGTGTAGTGAATGCTACAGGGATTGTGTCAAATATTGCAAAAGTAGAAGCATTTGGTGATAAGGCCAAAGTAACTGCATTAGGTGATGGAGAATTTCATCTTCGCTGTACGAGTAAGAATGGAAGTAACAAGACAAAAATCATCTCCCAGCTAGAATTTCAGGCAGTTGGTCTTGGTACAGCCTACAAAGATCCTTATGGATTTATATCCGCTGGACTATATGATTATAGTAAAGGGGAAGTTGGAAACGGGAACGAACGAGGAGTAGCGACAAGTAGAGATGGTGAGACACAAGTAGGTTATCGTGAAATTGACTTTGGTCCTTACGGCTCTGATAAAATAACTCTTCCAATTTTCGCTTTAACAAGTGAAGAGTATTCTCTACAAATTTGGGAAGGAATGCCTAACGAAGACGGAAGTGAATTACTAGCAGATGTGACCTATCAAAAGGAATCCAAGTGGAATGTGTATCAAGAAGAAACCTATCATTTGTCAAAAAGACTTAAAGGTATTACATCCATTTGCTTTGTTCTCCAACAGAAGGTGCATATTAAAGGATTTTCATTTGAGAAAAAGAATAGAGCCTTTGAAAAAAATATCACGACAGAATGTGACCACATCTATGGGGATACATTTACCTTAACAGAAAATAGTATTGAAGGAATTGGAAATAATGTTTCACTAGAGTTTGAACATATGGATTTTACAAATAAGGGTGCAACGACACTTATCATTTATGGTAAGTCACATAATGATAAAAATACCATTCAGATCCGTTTTGCGAATAATGAAGAAGAAAGTAATCAACTCATCGAATTTACACAGTCTGATGAATATGAAGAACAACGATTTGAATTAAAAAAAGTCACCAATAAACAAAAAGTCACCTTCATCTTCCTGCCAGGAAGTAATTTTGACTTTGGCTGGTTCTGTTTTGAGAGGTAAAGTTTAAATAAACCTAACAAATGAACAAAAAGTCGATTTTCATATATTAATACGAAATCGACTTTTTGTTCAATGGTTTGATTGCATACGGATGTAATGACAGTGATTCGTTCCTAATGTTTTTCTTCTATAGACTGTTATTCGCAAGTACTCTTTCGGCTACTTACTATGCTGGTTTCTATCTTTATAATACACAAAACATTCGATATGCGCAGCACGAAGTAATTGTACGTTTGTTAAAAGAAGAAATAATTTCAAGTGACTTTGCTTAATTTAGTAAGCAAGAAATTAAAACCATCCCTTTCTTTTAAACCAGAGGTACATAAATACAGCAATAATCCCCATTATTCCAAGAGAAAGAAAATAACCGTATTTCCACGTTAATTCAGGCATGTTTTCAAAGTTCATTCCGTATATCCCTGCAATAAACGTTAAAGGAGCAAAAATAGAAGTAATAATTGTAAGAACCTTCATTACATTATTTGTTTGATGTGAATTCAGCGAGAGATAGCTATCTCGTATGTCAGCAGTAACTTCTCTATTTGACATCACCATCTCAGAGAGCTTTAATAGATGGTCATAAATATCAGAAAAATACTCTCTTCTTTCCCTTATCCCACTCAAATGATGAGAATTTAACATCCGATAAAGCAAATCACGCATTGGATTAACTGTATGCCTTAGATTTAATAACATATACCTTGTGTCAAATAATTCATTCATTAAATGGCTCATTGATTTATTCTGTGTGTTATCTTCAATTTTGTCCAACTCATCTTCAATTTTATAAATTAGTGGGAAGTAATTATCTACAATCTTGTCCAAAATTTGATAAAACACATAAAAGGTATCCCATATCTCAATACTTTTTTGAGACAATAACCTATCCCAAACTTGATTGACTTCCTTTGATGGCATACGATGGAAAGTAACAATAAAATTTTCTCCGACAAAAAAATCTAACTCTTCTTTTAAAATTTCTTTTTCTTCTTCCCGAACAATATGTGTAACATAAAAAGTATGGTCATCATAATAGTCCAATTTTGGACGCTGAAGTCTCAATACACAGTCTTCAATAGCGAGCGGATGAAATTGAAAGGTATTAGCTAAATGATTTATCTCTTCATCAGTAGGTTCGTTAAAATCAACCCAACACCATTTATATTCAGAGAAATTAATATTGTTTATAGAAATATCTGTTATTAAATGAAACTCATTAGTGATTCCGATAACTTTTATCATTGTATTAACACCCTCTTAACTGTTTGCTTCAATAAAACTATTATACCTTGTCTTTTATAACTGCGCCCTCTTATTTAAATATGAAGCAAACTAGTCCCATATTAGTCACTAATAAAAGAAATAGGTGCTTGAGACATAATGTAAAGAAATGTAACTACATAATATCCTTATCAGATGAAAGAATTTCAATCCTTATTTTCTCTCTTTATATTATTAATTGTAATTGGTGATGTTATTTGTCTTTCATTGATTTGCTTTTGAACATTTTATATCTTGCATTAATAATAGTTGCTTCTAATATTTGATAAACTATTTCAACAATAAATGGACTTACTATTTAATTCGAAGCGTTGCCAAGCAACCAAAAAAAATAAGTAAAAAAAGCTTTTTAATGCTACTACATACAAAACTAGTTATCATTTTTGGCATTAAAAAGGAATCTTCTTCGATTAGAAGATCCCTTTATTCATGTGTATTATTAATGCACCAATCAATTAAATTGAATACAAAACCGTTCATTTCCCACTAATTAGTTAAAAAACAACAGCCAAAATGAACCAAACGATCATTAACAATTGAATTAATATTTTCGCTAAGCTTCCGCCTAAAAAACCAACGATGGTAGCAAACCCAATTTTCATGGCCTTAGTTGTATCTTTATGAAGGATATACTCTGTAACAAGAACCGCTAAAAAAGGTACGAGAATAATCCCGAAAGGTGGGAAAATAAATGAACCAACAATAGTAGCTATAGCAGCTATTTTCTCAGACGTTTTTGAACCACCGTATTTTTTAACAAAATAACTGTTGGCAATAAGGTCTGCCGCGATTAAAACTGCACTTAATACTGTCATACTAATCCAGAACCATATAGATAACTCATTCGGATTAATCAGAAATTGATAAACAACACATCCTCCCCAAATGGCCACAACCGAAGGAATAATAGGATAGACTATCCCTACAAAGCTTAATACAAATAAGAGGATCGTTAATCCCCACCATAAAAATTCCATTTTTAATACCCTCTATCTTTAAATGATTTTTGTGTGAAAAAATTGATGAATTAATAAATACTAGAAAGATCTCATTATGTCAGATTTACATAGTCCCTCTTTTCTTCATTTTGTATCTTATACGTATTTACATGAACAAAGGTTTCATTTTGTTTTTTTAACTACTTCTGTCCAATCAATCTTACTTTTCAACGAATGTTATAGCAAATCTTATGAAATATTGATTGAACTTAGAATATCAAACTTTTTATAAAGTTTTAGGGAGTTTCTCTATAATAGAAAAAACAGCCCCAACACCTGTGTACGAGGAGCTGGGGCTGTTTTTATTTAACTTCACTTGCACTTCTTTGTTCTGAGATGACAACTGCCTGTTCTTGAGCCTGCAAGCATAATTCAGCCGCTTTAAAGGCATGGGCTTGAGACATAGCTGTTTCTGTACGGTTCATACAATCTAGTATTAAATTCCCGAAGAACGGGAAGCCAACCTTTCCAGAAACGTTGAAATGTTGTTCTCCGTCTTGATTTACTAAATAGACATGATCTCCGTTTTTGTCTCTTGCAATATCAACGTATTTGCGGATTTCAATTGTACCTTCTGTCCCAATAATAAAGGTTCTTCCGTCTCCCCACGTACTTAACCCATCAGGTGTAAACCAATCGACACGAAAATAATGAGTTGCACCATTATCTCCTAGCAGTGTTGCATCCCCATAATCGTCTAATTCAGGGTATTCTTTGTGATGATAGTTTCCTATTTTACTATGCAACACTTTCGCATCATTACAGCTAGCATAATACAAAAATTGTTCAATTTGATGACTGCCTATATCACATAAAATACCACCGTATTGTTCTTTCTTAAAAAACCACTCAGGACGGCTAGGAGCATTAAGCCGATGTGGGCCAAAACCAGTAACTTGAATAACACGTCCGATTGCCCCGTTCTCAATTAATTCACCAGCAAAAACAGCTCCCTCTACATGGAGGCGCTCACTATAATAAACCATATACTTTTGTCCCGTTTGCTCCACCACTTGTTTTGTTTCTGCTAACTGTTCAATCGTGGTAAAGGGAGTTTTATCGGTAAAATAATCTTTACCCGCTTTCATCACTCTAATCCCGAGTTCACTCCGTTTTGAAGGGATTGCAGCGCCGGCTATAAGCATGATCGATTGATCTGATAAAATTTGCTCTAAGGATTTTGCTGGCATCACATTAGGAAAAGCCTTGACAAATTGAGCTACTTTTTTGGGATCAGGGTCATATACCCATTTCAAAGTTGCGCCCGCTTCAACTAACCCATTGCACATCCCATAAATATGACCATGGTCAAGGGCAGCTGCAGCGAATTGAAAACCCCCCTTTTCCACCACAGGATTTGGTTTCCCTTTTGGAGCATAGGTCATTCCATCTTTCGTCATCAATGATTCCCCTCTCTTAATGAGTACCTGCAACGTCTAAATTTACTTTCTTTACGTTCTTTTTTTGAAAAGTTGAATGGTTTATTTTTTCTTGTAATTTTTCATAATAAAGGTCTGCATCAATTGGAAATTCAACAGGCTGGTTTAACCAGGAGGATAAATAGATTGCATTTGAGATTTCCAAGCCTTTTATTCCTTCTTCACCTGGTGCCAACAATGGTGTACCCTTTGTGATGGAATCGATCCAATTTTGAATAATACCCTGGTGTTCAGCGCTTATACCTTGAATGGGGATGTCGATTGTCCAGCATTCAGGATTTCCAAAACCACCTGTATAGGTTGCATTGAATTCACGTTCTGATTGGGTTAAACGGTAAAAAGTAAGTTTATTATTTTCAACAACCATTTTCCCGCGATCACCAGCGATCTCAAAGCGGTTTGTTCCAGGTGTTTCCCCCGTAGACGTTATAAATACACCAGTTGCTCCATTTTCATATTCTACGAATGCTGTTAAATCATCCTCTACTTCAATATCATGATATTTTCCATAGCTGCAGAAGGCTTGAACTCTCTTCGGCATAAGTCCTGTGGTCCACTGCCATAAATCTAGTTGGTGTGGCGCCTGGTTTAATAAAACACCGCCACCTTCTCCCTGCCAAGTTGCCCGCCATTCGCTTGAGTCATAATAGCTTTGTGAGCGATACCAATCCGTAATGATCCAATTTGTACGTTTAATCTCACCTAATTCACCAGATTGAATAAGCTCGCGCAATTTTTGATAAATTGGGTTAGACCGTTGGTTATACATAATGCTAAAGACTTTTCCACTTTCTTTTGCTGCTTTATTCATCTCGGCCACATTTTTTGTATAGACTCCTGCTGGCTTTTCAATAAGAACATGCATTCCTTTCGCGAATGCTTTCATTGCAAGCTTTGGATGGTCATAATGTGGTGTCGAAATAAGGACAGCATCAATACCAGAGTCATTCAAAAATGCATCTTCATCTTGATAGACCTGCACGTTACCTATTGCACTATTTTTTATCGAATCGAGTTGATCAGAATTTGGATCACATATTGCTGTAAGAATTGCTCCGCTAATTTCACCTTTACCCAAAAGCTTTGCATGAGAGCTTCCCATATTCCCAATACCTATTACACCTACTTTAATCAAACTCATCTACCTCACCTCATTTATATTTATTTCACTTTTTTTGCGAAATTTTTTAAGTTTAGTAAACTAGTTTCTAAGCAATCCAAAGGAGGACGTTCGCATATGTCCTGCTCAACGGCATACCATTCAATTCCATTCTTTTCACCCCATTGTAAAATCGGAATGAAATCAATGACACCTGTTCCCACTTCAGCAAAGGTTTGGCGTTGATCATTCGTCATATCCTTTAAGTGAATGATCGGCATCCGATTCGTATAAGGAGTTATATAGTCAAGTGGATTTATGCCAGCCTTTTTAAGCCAATACACATCAATTTCAGCTAATATTTGATTTCCATTTTCAGGATCAAGTAGATAACGAAGTGCATCTTGCCCATCTATTTGAATATCAAATTCGAATGCATGATTATGATAGGAAATTCGATACTCTGGGGCTTCTTTTGCAATGCGATTTAACGTTTGTTTTATTTCTATAAAACCAGCTTGGTTTTGTAATTCCGGAGCTACTGATGGAAGTATAATGTCTTTTGTTCCATATAAATCTGCTTCCTTCAATACACCATTCAAGTCGTCTTTCAAACGATTTAACGAAATATGCATTCCTGCTGCTTGTAAGTTATTTTCCTTCAGTGCTATAGCAACTTCGTTTTGATCATAGTCTTTTGGCAATGCGGATATTTGTACCCCTGCCCAGCCCATCTTTTTGAGCGTATTGAATAACGGACGGATCCCTTCTCTTAACTCTTCTCGTAATGTATATAATTGTGCTACAAATTTATGTTCCACTACAAAACACTCCCTTTATCTATTATTAAGGCGGATATGGCGATATTCTTTTGCCGACACACCTACCTTTTCTCGGAAATAACGGCTAAAATGTGTAGCGCTTTCAAATCCAGATTCAAAAGCAACATCTTTTAATGGTTTTAGTGGCTCCATTTCAATTAAATACTTTGCCTGTGTTAACCTGCATTCCATGACATACTCCATGACAGTATAGCCAGTCATTGTTTTAAACACTTGTGCAACATAAGATCTGCTCAAATTCAGTTTATCTGATATCCTCTGCAGTGTTAATTTGTTCATATAATGCTGCTGAATATAATCTGCAATATTTTCAGCATGTACCGCTTTATCCTCTTTTTGATTTGGAATTTCAATCGAATTCATTTGTCCAAGCCTATGTATGATAATTAATGCTTGTAGCAACAAAACCTTCATTTCTGTCTCAGCTTGAATGTCAGGTAATTTAGCCGTTCTTTTTAACTTAGCAAGACGACAAAAAACGTCTTCCAATTCCTTTGATTGCTCATTTTCATTTGTTCGTATCAAGCAATTGTGTAACGTTTGGAAGGTTTCAAGCAAATACATACTTCCCATTTCCATTAGAAGATTCTTAATCCAAAGAGGTGAGAATTGAATCACACTACGAACATAATCGCTCGTTGGTTTAACATTTGGCTTATGCAAAGTCAGACCATCCATAACTAAAATATCCCCAGGCTCAAGGTCATAAATTTGATTATGAATCAGATATCTACATTCTCCTGCATGGAAAAAATAAATTTCATAATCTTGATGAGAATGATAGTGAAAGGGATGCTCCCCTTTCCACTTATTTCGATAACTTGCTGTCAAGGTTTCATTCAAATCACTCAAACCTCCAATGAAACTATTATCATTATAGTGTAAATAATCGGTATCTTCATGGTCTCAAATTATCTAGTTTTCTTCTAATATTATCTGAGCGTCTTTTTTAGTTTGTCTCTAAAATACGAAGTACTTAAAAGAAAAAAACTTAGCAAAACGAAATACTGAGCCTTTTCTGTATGGTAGATAATTTGTGATAATTCTAAGTTCTATAGATTGTATGAAAAGATGTTATTTACATAGGCTGTTTACGTACACTTTGTTGCTATTTACCCAGTAGTGCGGTGTGGTTGATATCCGCTCCAATCAACCTTAAAAAGTTTTTGTTTTAAAAGCAACAATCTCTTAGAAAATAGCCTTCACAAAAAACTTTATTTCCTTTATAAGGATATGCTACCTTTTCGTGACTATTAACACAGGATGGACTATCAAAACTATTCTTTGTTTCTTTATATTATAAAAAACTTGGCTGCCTCATAGACAAACCAAGTTTTTTCGATTTTATTTTTATTCCGTTACTTCCTTATTGTCACCGTGAATCTTCACTACCTTTTGGTAATATCCCGCAAAAGCTACAAAAGCAATTAACGTGCCCATGAAAAACGGGATAAGAAATGTAAACATTGCTAGGCTGACATACATGATGATTCCAGTAATGACGATAATCATAAGATTCGTTAATGGATATACTAATGATAGGAAAAATGAATTTTTAATGCTTGTGAATAACTTTAAGTCAGCATGAACTGTATTTGCAAAAAAGAATAGTGTAATTAAAAAAAGAAAGAAAAACCCTACTAAAAAGAGAGAACTAATGATGATGTTTACTTTTGAAAAAAAGTAGAAATCCACTCCCCAGATGATCCAAATAAGCGTAAAGATGATTCCTCCACATAAACTACGAACATAGTTTTCCCTGTAATATTTCCAATAGGACTTTACTAAAGGAACATCATGCTCACCCATTACCCACTTTCTAGCAACCCCGAACATGGCAGTTGTTGCAGGGAAAAAGAAAAACGGTGCTAGAATAATGATGGTTGCTAATAACATAAATAATGCAGATGGGTCATTTGCATATAATAAGGAAAGAACCAAATAACAGATTGGTAGATTAAATCCAATCCAAAGTAAATTTATCACGGACAACCGCATGACCCATTCTAATATTCGATTTAGTCCACTCATTAAATCTGTCATTTACATCCCGCTTTCTATCTTTGTATTCTGTTACGTTTATTATATCATTTATTTTCATCCTATTATATGTTTCTACCAAAGAACAAAAGCGCAAGGCGCTCGTTTAGCGAAGAATGGACTGGACTGAGCCGTAGGAGATAAAGGAAACACGAAGAGCGCAAGCGTCGATGTTGACTTATCGTACAGAGGTGAGGGAAGTCCACTAGTCGCTGGGCGCTGGAGCTGGATGTCGTGCGCTTATCCACAGTTCATGAATTTTATAATTTTCTAAACGAGAACAAAAGCGCAAGCGCCTTGAACAGCCTCGGGCAAATAAGACGCTCATAAATAGAAGGTGTTTTTTACCTTCAATTCATGAGTGGCTGTAGAACCAAGAGGGGCTAGGAGCTGGAGCTGGATGCCTAGCGCCTAGCCTCAGTACGAGAATTTTATAATTCATAGACAATGAAAAATAGTGCCCTAATCCTTAACTTTTGTTTCCATAGTTAAGAGATAACGGGCACTATTTATAAAAATGATTATTACATTTATTATTTTAATTCTTCCATTTTAACTGCATCCATATCAGTAAACGTATAGTTCTCTCCTGCCATTGCCCAGATAAATGTATAGTTGCTAGTTCCTACTCCAGAATGGATTGACCATGGTGGTGAAAGAACAGCTTGTTCGTTTTGGACAACAAGGTGGCGAGTTTCTTTTGGTTCACCCATGAAATGGAATACTCTAGAATTCTGGTCCATATCGAAATAGAGGTAAACTTCCATACGGCGATCATGAAGATGTGCAGGCATTGTATTCCACATATTGTTTGGTTCTAATAATGTCATACCCATCATTAATTGACAGCTTTGAATTCCATCAGCATGGATGTATTTATAGATCGTACGTTTATTTGATTCACTATCAGAACCTAAGTGATTTGGTTCAGCATCTTCGATTGGAGCTTTTTTCGTTGGGTATTGCTTATGTGCAGGTGTTGAAACAATATAAAATTTAGCTGGATCTGAAGCATTGCTGCTTTCAAATAAAACTTCTTTATTTCCTAATCCTACATACAAACAATCTCTTTTATTTAGTGTATAAGCTTGACCATCAACTAAAACCGTTCCTTCAGCACCGATATTAATGATGCCGACTTCACGTCTTTCTAAGAAATATTCTGTTTTTAATGTTTCTTGATCTTCAAGCTTAAGCGCCTGTGCTGTCGGAATTGCCCCACCTGTTACAACACGATCATAGTGAGAGTAAGTCATATTAATTTGTCCTTGTACAAATAAAGAATCCATTAAAAAGTCGCTTCTTAATCTTTCAGTCGTATATGATTTAAAATCTGCTGGATTTGTCGCATGTCTGATTTCCATTATTATTCCCCTTTCAAATTTGAGAGTATTCAAAATTCAATGTTTAGCACAGTCGGAGCTGGTTAAGGCCCTTTCGTATTTGTTAAGAGCTCATCCATCCACCATCGACACATAAGATATGACCATTCACATAATTTGAAGCATCTGATGCTAAGAATACGACAGCTCCTTTTAAGTCTTCTGGTGTACCCCAACGCCCTTGTGGGATTCTTGATGTAATGTATTCATTTCGCTCAGAATTAGCGCGAAGCTGTGCTGTGTTATCAGTTTCCATATATCCTGGTGCAATAGCATTTACATTGACACCTCTACTTGACCATTCATTCGCTAGTGATTTTGTTAATCCTGCAACAGCATGCTTACTTGCTGTGTAGGCAGGGACTCTTAAGCCACCTTGGAATGATAACATTGAAGCCACATTGATGATCTTTCCTGACCCATTTTCAAGCATATGTCTTCCAGCTTCTCTACATAATTGGAACACCGCATGCTGGTTCACTTTGATTACTTCATACCAATCATCGTCTGAAAAGTTCTCTGCATTTTCTCGACGAATAATTCCCGCATTGTTTACTAAAATATCAATCTTGTTCGTCAATGATAAAGCCTCAGAAACTAGTTTCTGAGGGGCCTGATCTTGTGATAGATCAATTTTCACCTCATGGAACGTTCCACCAATTGTTTCAATTTTATTTCGCGTTGCTGTCATGTCACTCATTCCAGCACCAACAACTGTTGCCCCTGCTTCAGCAAGACCAACTGCCATCCCTTGTCCTAAACCTCGACTAGCACCAGTTATTAATGCTACTTTACCTTTTAATGAAAAAAGAGATTCCATTTCCTAGCCTCCTCTACACCTGTATGTAAATGTTTATTTGTGTTCGTTATGGTTTGATTATAACACAAATAAAAAAGATGACAACGGTTAAATGTTCGTTTGTCATCTAAATTTGTTTAAATAAAGGAAAAAGGGATAGCACAATGCAACATGCACTATACAACAAAATCCTAGATCCAAAAGAGGCGAATTTTGATTAAATAGAAACATTCTTCTAGTTCAGTCCACACTACCTATTTGACTTTCCCTCATTCTTATATTTCTGTTGTCATCCAAAGCTTTTTATGAAATTTCCGCAAGATGTAAAGCTATTTCTTTATTTTCTAAATTCACCTTTATGTTTTCGTCCAACCTTGAGTCAGTAATAATCTCATTCACTTCTTCAAGTGAGGCAAATCGAATGAGAGCAACTTTATCAAATTTCGTTGAATCTGCTAATAATGTTACATGATCCGCACAATTAATAATTTGTTTTTTCCAATCAGCATGAATACTATTAATGACAGTTAAACCATGTTCGATTGAAACACCAGTTGTCCCAAAAAACAACCTATTTACCCTAATTCTTTGGAGCATTTCCGTTGCTTGGGCTCCCATTAAAGAGGATGAATTATCAATCCTTGTCCCACCTAAGACCATCAATTGGACATTATTTTTTCCTAATAAGATATTGGCTATTTTTAAATCATTCGTGATAACCGTTATTGGGAATTCCCCAAGTAATTCGGCAATTGCAATCGTCGTACTGCCACCATCCATAAGAATTGTTTCATTGGGTTTGATTAGCTTAACAGCCTCTTTCGCAATCGCAAGCTTAACTTCACTATGCCTAGATTGTCGCTCAGCGATCGGTAGCATTCTTCCTTCTTCTTCTACTATGACTGCACCACCGTGAATTCTTTTAAGAAGACCTCTTTGCTCCAACAACTCGAGGTCACCTCTAATCGTTTTTTCGGTAACCGCTAGCAACTTACTAAGTTCCGATACTTTAACAATTTTACTTTTATCTAATTGATCTAATATTCGTTCATGCCTTTCAACTGAAAGCATTAATTGTTCCCCCGTTAAAATCGATTTAGTTTTTATTATAGAACAATTTCGAACAAAAACAAACAAGAATTTTTGCAAAAAATTAATCTAGTGGAATAAAATGGTATTATTTGTAAGGAGCTTGTTGATACTATATAACAGAATGTAAACAGGAGAATTGTAGATGCACATAATCATTATTATATTGGTGATATTTTTTGCGTTACTTAAGGGGAATTGGAAAAACTGGGAAGATTACTACCCTACAATGCTTTATATTTCTTTATCAACTTTCCTTTATGAGTTTATATCACATAGTCATTTCCATTTGTGGGAACTTCAAGAAACCTCTATCCTTTCCCTTATGAATGTTCATTTTGCACACAATCTTATTATAAACCCTTTATTAGCCTTTGTTTTTTTGTCTAATTACCCCAGCAGACATAAGAAACAATTGATTTACATGTTAAAATGGATTATTCCTTTTTTAATAGCCGAGTGGGTAGGCGAACGTTTTAGGATTCTAACTTATCATAATGGATGGCATTTTGGATGGTCATCTTTATTTGTCATCATCATGTTTCCAATGGTTAGACTCCATCATGTTAAAAAATTGTTGGCACTAATCCTTTCCGTATTTTTTGCAGTATTTTATTTGACCATATTTAAATACATATAAAATATTGATAAAGAAAAAAGGATAGACCAAAGCGTGATCTGCTTTGGTCTATCCTTCAGTAAACTCACCCACGTGCCTCTTTAACAGCCTGGATAAATCTTGATGCTGTAGCTGTGATTTCACTCAAATACGCATCTGTTAATTCCTTTTTAGTATTGACTAATGAACTACCAACACCAACTCCAACTGCTCCTGCTTTAATATAATCTCCAACATTATCAACTGAGATTCCGCCAGTTGTAATGAGAGGTATTTGCGGAATTGGTCCGTGTATATCCTTTATATAGCTTGGTCCAAATACATTTGCAGGGAATACTTTGATTAAATCTGCACCGCTTTCAAAGGCGGTTAAAATTTCAGTTGGTGTTAATGCACCAGGGATACTAACAACACCATATCGCTTAGCCATTTCAATTGTTTTGATATTTGTCGTTGGTGAAAATACAAATTTTGCCCCAGACATAATCGCCGTTCTTGCAGTTTCCGGATCTAGTACTGTACCTGCACCAACTAACACATCGTCAAATTCAAGTGAAGCTTTTTCAATTGCCGCACATGCACCAGGCGTTTCAACTGTAATTTCTAATACCTTTACCCCACCCTCTTTTAGCGCCCCTGCAATCGCCATAATATTGTCTTTTGTTGCCCCACGAATTACTGCAGCAACACCGGTTTCTTTTATAATGTCAATATGACTCATTTCATTATCCTCCTTATCGAACTACATCTTCTCCATTTTTTAAAATTACTTGCGCTATTTCATCTCGTTCAGGTAATCCATCAACATCTCCATTTACCATTGTAACAAGTGCACCAACTGCATTCGCACGTTCAACTGCCTTGCTAAGTTCCAGCCCATCAATGATTCCTGATAGAAAGCCTGCAGCAAATCCATCGCCTGCACCAACTGGGTCGACTACCTGTTTTACAGGGAATCCAAGGATTAAAGCGCTCTCTTTTTTAGTGAAATAATAAGCCCCCTCTGCCCCCATTTTCATCACCACAACTGAAGCACCATGATTTAAAAATAATTGTCCTAGTTTGAGAGGATCACTTTCCCCGAATAAAAATTCACCCTCAGAAACTCCAGGTAAAATGATATCAGCTTCAGCAGCAATTTCAAGTAAGGTAGCTCTGGCTGTTTCCTCGTCCCAAAGCTTTGTACGAAGGTTTGGATCAAACACAATTGTACTTCCATTGCCTTTTGCAAGTTTAATAGCCTCAAAGATTGTTTCCTTACAACTTTCACTTAACGCTGGCGTGATTCCTGTAATATGGAGGTATTTTGCTTTTGACAAGTAGTCGTTGTCAAGATCAATAGGTGATAGCTTACTAGCAGCAGAACCCTTACGATAATAATATACCCTCATATTATTTTGTCTTCTTGGTTCTTTGAAATAAATACCAGTAGGTGCTTCCTCATCAAATATCACATTACTCACATCAACATTCTCGCCTTTTAAAAATGCTAGAATTGCCTTTCCAAACTCGTCATCTCCAAGTTTACTAATCCAACCAGCTTGATGACCTAATCTTGCAAGACCAATCGCAACATTTGATTCTGCTCCACCAATCTTTTTCGTGAATTGAGTTGCATTTCGCATGAAACCGTCACTTGTCGGTGTAAATACAACCATGGATTCTCCTATTGTTACAACATCCATATTAAGTTCCCCCTATCTTTATGAACCTTATGTCCAACTTCTTAGAAACCCTTCTATAACGATTAGTATATATATGTACGAGCATTTTCTCTACCATTTTTTAAAAATAACCGGAAAAATTTGTTCACTTATTTCCCTTTTCGTTTGTTTTGTTGATATTAAAATGGAGGAAAATAGGAGATTTTGATCTTTGTAAAAGATTTCACTTTTCGATAAACTAAGAATAGAAGCTATTTGAAGGGGGATTACATTGGACACGCAAGAGATATATCAAAAAATTGACGAACTAAAAATGGAGTATGTAAAGGTACAAGGGGATATCGAAAAGCTTGAAGCCACCGGACATTCAACAGAAATACTAGAAGCTAAGTTAAGTGAGCTTGAAAACAAGATAAGAGAATATCGTTCTAAGCTCTAATTAGAACAAAAGCGCAAGCGCCTTGATCAGCCTCAGGCAAATAAGATGATTTAGAATAGAAGGCGTTCTTTGCCTTCAATTCTAAATTATCTAGACCCTAGAGGGGCTAGGCGCTGGAGCTGGATGTCGTGCGCTTATCCACAGTACAAGAATTTTATAATTTTAAAGCTAACTCATGTCTTACTAGAAGTGAGTTAGCCGCTTTCTTTAAAAATCGTAATCAAACTTAAGTTAGGTGTTGAGATATAGCTAAATATGCTATATACACAGCCTGAGCAAAAAAGAGAAATCCCCAAATGATTGCTGGGATCTTTGTATAATCGGCCAAGCTTGTTGCATCACCTGCTGACCTTCTCCTAACTATGCTTAACATAAAAATCTGTAGAGCAGATGAAACAGACTGTGTTAAAAGAACAGATGATAAAAAATAGGCAAGGTTCGTTTGCAAGCTGCTACTTCCACTATGTAAAGTCCATCCGCATAAAGCAATAAAAGAAACAAGCCAAATTGCTCCATAAATATTTCTAATCCACAGAACTAAATTCAACAGAGCAATTAAAAGTAATGCATATAAAATAAACCTCATATAACCTTTATGAAGCAACATAAAACATGCATATGCTGTGATTGAAGAAAATGTATACCCTGAATAGGAAATAATGACACTAGAAATCCATCCTCTTTGGCCTGTTAATGCTTCACCAGCTGTATTCCTAAATAATTTAATCGAATAAACCTTTCCATTTAGAAGTAAAGCTGCAATTGCATGACCACTTTCATGGATTAATGTATTAAATATTGCTAAATAGCGACCAAGAAAGGGAACATGTGAAATAACATAAGCGATGATTAAATAAACAAATATATGATTTTCCACCCCTGGCTTTACCTCTTTCTAGTTAAACATATAACTAGTTTAGGAAAAAATCAGTAAACATAAACATACCGAAGAACAAAAGCGCAAGCGCCTTGAACAGCCTCGGGAAAATAAGACGCTTAAGAATAGAAGGTGTTCTTTACCTTCAATTCTTAAGTGGCTGTAGACCCAAGAGGGGCTAGTCGCTGGAGCTGGATGCCAAGCGCTTATCCACAGTACAAGAATTTTATAATTTCCTAGACGAAAAAAAAAGACAGATCCTATCTGTCCCTTTTCGTTATTTAATCAAGTTCAGCGGAACCTTGCCCTCCAACCCTGCCGCTAAATTTTCTGCTGCCAACCTAGCCATCTTATCTCTTGTTTCCTTTGTTGCAGACCCAATATGTGGCAAGGTAACCACATTTGGAAGCTTTAATAATGGATTGTCTTTGTTTATTGGTTCAGTTTCATATACATCTAGACCAGCAGCTAATATCCTCTGATTTTGCAGCGCTTTAATTAATGCTTCCTCATCGACATTTTTACCCCTTGAACCATTAATAAAAATACTTGAGTCTTTCATTAAACGAAATTCCCTTTCTCCAATCAACTTGTCTGTCTCTGGAGTATGAGGTGTCATTAAACATACGTAATCAGACCTTTTAAGCAGCTCGTCTAGTTCACAGTACTCGGCATTATACTCATTTTCTACTTGATTATTTTGTGATCGATTATGATATAAAATCTGCATATCAAATCCAAAGTGTGCTCGTTTCGCAATTGCTTTTCCAATGCTACCCATACCGATAATTCCAAGTACTTTATGGTGTACATCAACGCCAAACAAGTCCTCATCTTTTGTACCATTCCACTTACCAGATTTCACGTATAAATCGAGTTCAGGCATCCTTCTTGCTGTCGCAAGAAGTAAACCAAAAATAGTATCAGCTGTTGTATCAACTAATACCCCTGGAGTATTCGTTGCTAATATGCCTCTTGAGTTCAACTGCTCGAGGTCAAAATTATCGTATCCAACTGAAATATTTGACACAATTTTTAAGTTTGGTGCATGGTCTAAAAGTTCTTTACTTATTTTTAAGCTCGATCCAAGTAACCCATGAGCAGTATGTAATTCTTGAAGAAAATCAGAATAGCTTTCCGTTTCTAAATTCTTGTAATACTTAACTTCAAATTTTTCATTTAATAATGTTAGTACATCCTTAGGTACTTTTCTGTAAACAATGACCTTTTGCTTCAAATGCTTCACTCCTATGTTTAACTTTTAAGTAATCCTCTTCAGTTGAGGTCGTTAAGACTACTTCAAGTTAAAAACATAAAGTCCTGCTTCTTTCGATAAGAATTTAAATTAATATCCGAAAAAAATCCCCATAAAAATACAAATACCCTTGCATGGCAATGTACCACACAAGGGCTCTTGTAGCTATTTACATTATTATGGGTACCTATCGCTTCTGTTATTTTCAAACCCTTTTAATTGGATCCTCTAGTCAGCAAAATCAATAAGCGAAATTCTTCTGCAATCCGCTACTACTAAACCACCGCCCGTTTCTGTGAAGTATGCAAGATTCGTATTTTGATCTAACGTAACAAAGGCGTTAACACTTTCACTGAAACCATCTACTACGATTTCACTCACCGCATATCCAGGCGGAAGTGTAGCTAATAGTTCACAAATACTATTCGTATTATTGTTTCCAGAATGTGAATGACTCATATTATCCCCCCTCTCTTCCCTTTAACCCTTTTAACCTTTGGGGTTAATATAGTATATTCTAATCTCTTAAAAATGCTTAGATATCTATCATGACTATTAAAAAAGGGCTTTAACTTAAAAAATATTTTATTAGACCTAGACAATTATCTATTTTTCGTTTCCCAATCAAATCCAATAAATTCGTCATTCCACGGTATTCTCTTTTCATCTGGATTGCTAGGATCATACGATTTCGTCGTACAATAAATAATGGTAGCTGGCTTGTTTCCTAGTACGCGATAACCATGTGCTACACCTTTTGGTATGACTAATATCATTGGATGGTTTTCTCCCATATAAAAAACATTTGTTTGTTGATAGGTTGGAGAATCTTTTCGGTAATCGAATAAAACTACCTGTGCATCACCAAAGGGAAAGAACCATATGTCATCTTGTTCTTCATGATAATGAAAGGCTTTAATAACTCCTGGATAAGACATCGACCATGAAAGTTGCCCAAAATTCTCTAATAAATCATCATCATCACGTAAAACCTCAGCAAAAAAACCTCGATCATCACAATGTTTCTTAAGCTCCTTTACATGTACTCCTTCAATTCGCATGATGACTATCATACTCCTTTTTTAAATAGTCTAATAAAGCAGATTCCCAGTTTCTTAGGTTTATACCTGATTGATTTAGTCTATCTGTACTTAAAACAGAGTAGCTTGGTCTTGGTGTTTTATACACATACTCCTCTGAACCTATTGAAATAACTTCTACTGAAGAATTTATCTGCTTCATAATCTCCTTAGCAAATTCATACCAGCTACATGCCCCTGAGTTTGTGACATGATAAATTCCAGTTTTGTCACTCATTAATGAAAGAATCGCAATTGCAACGTCTTTCGTATAGGTAGGACTACCAACTTGATCACAAACAACTTTGAGTGAACTCATCTTTTTCGAAAGCTCGATCATCGTATTTACAAAGTTTTTCCCTTCATGTCCATATAACCATGACGTTCGAATAATTAATAGGTCAGAACAATTCCGTAGCAATAGCTCTTCTCCAAGAAGTTTACTTTTCCCATAAATGGTATGTGGATTCGTTAGGTCATCCTCTTTATACGGAAGACTTTGATCACCTGAAAAGACATAATCTGTACTAATATGGATAAACTTCGCTTTATATTTATTTGCTTCCATCCCTAAGTAATAGGGACCTATACCATTTACGACATATGCCTTTTCAACCTCTTCTTCACATACATCTACACTCGTAAAAGCAGCACAATTGATAACAACATTTGGTTCAATTTCAGCAAATAAACGTTGGATTTGTTCACGATTTGTAATATCTAGTTGTTCCTTTGTAAAGGGGAACACTCGCTCTTTTCCTTCTCGAGTAATAAGAGCTTCAACTAGTTCCTTTCCTAGCTGCCCTCCTGCTCCTGTAATGATAATTTTCATCTAAATGCCCCCCATAGACCGCTTCACATACCAATCAACCGTCATGTCTAAACCTTGTTCAAAAGAATATAATTGCTCCCAACCAAGCTCATCCTTAATCTTCTGTGAATTGATTGCATATCTTCTGTCATGACCTTTGCGATCTTCTACAAATTCAATGAGGGCTTCGCTTATGGTTAACTTATTAAGGATTTGTTTTACAACTTCTATATTCGTTTTCTCATTGCCACCACCAATGTTATAAACCTCACCGAATTGGCCTTTTTCCATAACCAGTTGAATCGCTCGACAATGATCTTCTACAAATAACCAATCTCTTATTTGTAAGCCATCTCCATAGACTGGGATCTTTTGTGATTGTAGGGCTTGATGAATGATTTTCGGGATAAATTTTTCCCCATGCTGAAAGGGACCATAATTGTTGCTGCACCTCGTAATCATGACTGGTAGCTTGTGGGTGTTAAAGTAGGAAAGTACAAGAAAATCTGATCCTGCTTTTGTGGCAGAATAAGGATTATTAGGAGTAACAGGACTTTGTTCAGTAAAAGCAGGGTCTGATTTCTCAAGAGTTCCGTATACTTCATCCGTGGATATATGGATCATTTTTTTTGCGTAGCCTTTTTGTAGTAGTTTTAGAAGGTGGTAGGTACCAACGATATTTGTATAGATAAATGGCTCTGCGTTATCAATACTTTTATCAACGTGGGATTCTGCAGCAAAATGAACGATTGTATCATATTCTCGGTCCATGATTGACTCTAACTGTTCATAATGAGTGAGATCATATGAGAAAAAACGAATTCTCTCGTTTTGTGCTAATTGTTTTATTTCATTAGGGTTGCTAGCATACGTAAGTGCATCAACTACCGTCATATAACAGTTTGATTGCTTTAACATATAGTGAATGAAGTTTAATCCAATAAACCCCGCCCCACCGGTAATCAATAATTCTTTACTCATCGGTCATTCCCCTTTGCTTTTCTAGATACTGATAGGCAAGGTTATTTGCCCGAAATAAGGATTCATGTGTACCTGCATCAATCCACCAGCCTGATAGTTTGTCATAGGACAAGCGATTCTCTTTCATATACATATTGTTCACATCGGTTATTTCAAATTCACCTCGATCTGATGGTGAAAGCTGGTTAACAAAATCAAAAACAAGACTATCATACATATAAATCCCTGTTACACAATAATTTGAGATAAATGTCTTTGGCTTCTCTACTATGCAGGTAATGATCTTTTTCGTTTCATCAATTTTTGCAACTCCATACCTTTGTGGATCTTGGACTTCCTTCAATAAAATTTTCGCACCATGACCCATCTGCATATAGGACTGAACATATGGTGTAAGTGAGTCTTCAAATATATTATCACCTAGTAAAAGGATAAATCGGTCACCATTTACAAATTCTTTTGCAAAGGATAATCCATGAGAAATTCCACCTGCATAAGGCTGGGTTGCATACGATAACATGACATCCAATTGTTCACCAGTTCCAAAAACTGTACGGTAATCTTCGATACATCCTTCATTGGTAATCAACAGAATGTCAGTAATTCCCGCTTCTTTCAATTTCATAATCGGCCATTGAATCATAGGAAAGGGTCCTACAGGGAGTAGATGCTTATTGATTACATTTGTGAATGGCTTTAATCTTGTGCCAGAACCACCCGCTAAGATTACACCTTTCAAATTTTACACTCCTTTACTTTTTATCATCTATTTTCATTAATAGATTTAACTAGTCATATATATTTCATAAAACCTCACAACAACTGATCCCAGCTGAGTGGTGTTCCTACTTTTAAATCTCGATTAATTTGCTTTCCTAAAAATAGATCATAGTATTTGGGCTCTAATCCATACCCTGGACGAATCACTCTTATATTTTCCTTTGTCAATACTTCTCCAGCTTTAATGTCCTTAGACACATATATCGATCGTCTAAATTGAAGTGACTTTTCTTCTTCCTTTGTGGGACCGATTGAAATGCCCCCTAATGATTTCCAAGCCGAATCTGTCTCTTTCACGAGAGAAGCAAATTCTTCAGGTTCCAAGGAAAAAGCAGAATCAACTCCTCCCTCACCTCGATCAAGCGTAAAATGCTTTTCAATCACTGTACTACCAAGCGCTACACTTGCAACAGCAACTCCGACTCCCAATGTATGATCTGATAAACCAACCTGACAGTGAAATATATCTCTTAAATATGGGATCGTCTTAAGATTCGAGTTTTCCGGTGAAGCTGGATAACTGCTCGTGCACTTTAATAATATAAAATCATCACAGCCTGCATCTCTAATTGTTTTTACTAAATCTTCAATTTCACCAAGTGAAGCCATACCTGTTGAAATAATCATCGGTTTCCCTTTTGCTGCAACTTTTCTTAATAAGGGGATATCATTATTTTCGAAGGAGGCAATCTTATAGCAGGCAACATCGAGGGTTTCTAAAAACTCAAGCGATGTTTCATCAAACGGTGTACTAAAAGGGATCATCCCTAATTCTTTACAACGATCAAAAATCGGCTGGTGCCATTCCCAAGGTGTATATGCCTCTTTGTAGAGGTCAAAAAGAGACTTCCCTTCCCAAAGTTCATTCGATTTCTCAATCATAAAATCTCCGTGTTGGATATTAAGTGTCATCGTGTCAGGAGTATACGTTTGAATTTTAAACGCATGCGCTCCTGCCTTTGCTGCAGCCTCAACAATATCCAACGCCCGGTCAAGTGATTGATTATGATTACCTGACATTTCCGCTATGATAAAGGGTGGATGGTCATTTCCTATCAATTTGTTACCGATCTGTATTTCCTTCATTTGCTTTTTTAAACCTCCTCTTTTAGAAATTCACTTTGCTGTTCCCATTGTTCCTTAAATAGACCCATCAACACCACATCGACATATTGTTTATTTTTTAACACTTGCTTTACTAACCTGCCTTCTTCAGTAAAGCCTAATTTTTTATGATAGGATAAGCTCTTACTATTAAAATCTAGTATTTGCGCACATAATTTCCTCATTTGTCTTTCCTTAAAAAGAAAATCCAACGCTAATATCCCCATGATCTTTCCAGATCCAATAGGGGAGCTTTTGTCGCCAATATAAAATCCCCATTCACATGTTTTGTTCTTGGAGTCGATTTGTGAAAAGTTAACTAAACCAATTGGTTTCTCTTGATAAAAACACAGTTTTACTAGTTTACTTGGATCTTTTTCGACCGACTCAAACCATCGATAATGATCTTCTAACTGGATGATATCATCATTAGTCATAAATGGACGTATGTGATCTGCGTTACGCCATTTCAATACAATTTTTAATTCTTTCTGACTTAAATCCTCCAGTTTATAGTCGTTAATGTGTGCCATTTTCTCCTCCCATAATAAGTTCTATTACGTCATTAAATTTATCTTCTCCCATAAGATTAAGGGCTTTTTCAGACATCTCTTTCACCATTGATGGGTTGGCAAGCATTGTTTTTAATTCGGTCTCAATCATTTTTGCTGTTACTTCAGCACTTACTCCTAAGCAACAAGTTGCTCCTATGTCATGTACCAGTTTTGTTATTTCCATTTGGTTATCTGCAGTCACAATTGAGAGTGTTGGTAATCCTAAATAACATCGCTCCCATGTGGAGCTTCCACCTGCCCCGATTGAAATGTCGGCTTTCCTCATTAATTCAGCCATATAATCTATCTGACAATGAAAAAATGTATTAGGTAGCTTCTCACATATTTGTTGAATGACATCCTTTTTTTTATTTGTCTCACCTACTACGACATCAATGTATAAATTAGAAAACTGGACATGACTTAATGCTTGTAATGTTTTGAAGGTTTCATTTGTAGGGTCTGTGCCACCAAAAAACACGAGAATTCTATTTATCCTCCCATCTCGATTCGTTAACTGCTTCTTAGATAATCGAAATTCAGAGCGGAGAATAGCATAACTAGTACCTACTAACTTCACGCAACTTTTTGGGACTAACTCATGATAGCGACACTGATCATACGAACTATTTTGATCTAATAAAATGCTGCATTGGTGTGGTCGATCTGCTAAATCATCAATCACAACTATCTTGTTCACACTATCTTTAATCACATTCTCCCATCTTTGATCGATTGCATAATGATCAATGATCAAGCAATCAACAGATAAGGATTCAACAAGGATTTGTGCTGTTTCCATCGCATCCGTTTTCCAATCCACCTGTAACCATGCATCATAAGGTCTATCACCTTCATTTAGTGGATGCTTATTTATTTGGAAAGGCAGCAAAAAAACATGATAGCCTTTGTTAGAAATATAGTTCGCCATATTCCCAGGTAAATCACGACAAATGAACGAGACCTGAGCTCCACCTTTTTTAAGTTCATTTGCAAGTGTTAGACAACGCATGACATGACCAGTACCAATTTCATATGAAGAATCGACTCGAAAGATTATATTCATGCACATTATCCGTCCTTTACATCACTAAAGGTTATCAAACTATTTTATAGAATAGTAATTTACCACCTTTTTCACAGCATTAACAACATCCATCACATCACGATTTTCCATTCCTGCAAATAAAGGGAGGGTAATAAACTCTTCATAACAGCTTTCAGCAATCGGACAAATACCCTTTTCATAGCCCATGCTTTCATAATATGGGTGAAGATATACAGGGAGATAATGGACATTGACACCGATATTTTCTTTTAGTAGCGCTTGAAAGATATCTTTTCTATTAGTGGTTAACTTTGTGAGTTGAAATTTCAAAACATATAAATGCCAACTAGAATCTACATATGAAAGTTGATGAGGAAGAATAACTTCTTGTAATGTGCTCAATTCCTTCGAATAAATCTCAGCAAGTTGCTTACGCTTCTCTATAAAACTCTCTAGTTTTTTTAACTGTGAAATCCCAAGTGATGCTTGAATATCTGTGATTCGATAGTTAAAGCCAAGAAATTGCATCTCATAATACCAGGGGCCATGGTTTTTCTTTAATAACCACGGATCCCTTGTAATTCCATGTGTCCGAAATTGTAGTAGTTTCTCATAATATTTTTCTTGATTTGTTGTAATAATTCCGCCTTCTCCAGTTGTGATATGTTTCACTGGATGAAAGCTAAACATCGTCATATCACCGATTGAACCAATTCTCTTATTCTTGTATGTTGCCCCTATCGCATGTGCAGCATCTTCAATCACAATTAGGTTTTCTTCACGAGCGATTTTTAAGATTTCATCGAGCTCAGCTGGCTGGCCAGTAAAGTGGACTGGAATAATTGCTTTTGTTTTTTCAGTTATGTTTTCCTTTATCAATTTTGGATCTATGTTATACGTTAGTGGATCAATATCAACAAATACTGGTTTTCCTCCTTGGTATAAAACACAGTTAGCAGAGGCAGCGAAGGTCATTGGTGATGTAATCACCTCATCACCCTCACTAATACCAGCGGCAAAGCAAGCTCCATGTAATGCCGCAGTTCCGCTTGAAAATGCAACAGCATACTTTGCACCTGTGAACTTTGCAATCTCTGATTCAAATTGCTTAATTGCAGGACCAGTTGTTAGAAAATCACTACTTAAAACCTTTACAACTGATTGAATATCATCCTCATCGATTACTTGTTTTCCATAAGGCAAATAGTCATTACGTACGGGAGTTCCACCATGGATTGCTAATTTGCTTTCACTCATGATTTGAAATGATCCTTTTTATGAAAGGTTGATTGAATCCATTTTTCTGTTCGTTTTATCCCCTCTTCAATTGATACGTTTGGTGTCCAAAATAGGGTCTTTTCAGCTTTTTGAAAATTACATAACAACTTTTGAATTTCACTTTGAGGATGAATATGAGGGATATGGAGAATGGGTACCTGTTTGTCTGCAATAAGCTCTGCTAAAGCATTAATTGAAATATCTTTTCCTGTACCAGCATTGACAATTTCTCCATTTATTTGATCATTGTAACCAGCTTCAACAACAAAATCAGCACAGTCTTCTACATAAAGTAAATCTCTTGTTTGTGTACCATCGCCATAAATATTTAACGGTTGGCCTTTTAACTTATTATGAATAAAGATCGCCACAACACCACCTTCACCACCCGTTTTCTGAAAAGGACCATACGTATTAAACGGTCTTACGACAACAGCTGGTAAACCGTATGCGAAGAAATATGATAACACCATATTTTCAGCAGCTATTTTAGCTCCAGCATATGGGGATGCAGGTTTGATGGGTGATAGTTCATCAATACCCTGATCATCATGTGCTCTAGCATAAACCATACATGTACTCATAAAAACAATTTTAACTTGCTGTTTTCTACACTCTTCTAATAAATAAAAGGTAGCAACTGTATCATTTGTAAACGTTGTTTCAGGGTCATCAATACTATCCTGAACATTAATGCTTGCTGCAAGATGGTAACAAAGATCAAAGTGAGTATCCCGAAAAAGATCTTCTAAAGATTCTCGATCTTTAAGATCCATAATTTTGACCATTTGCAGGTTTTCATTGTCAAAAAACTCGTTCAAATTCTCAAGTGATGAATTTGCTAAGTTATCTATTACCCAAACCTTGTGTCCATCCCTTATTAATCGTCCAACAACCCATCTGCCAATGAAACCAGAGCCACCGGTTACTAATACGTTCATAATAACCTCCATTAGATTAAATTTTGTTCAATAATTGTATTCCGTACTTGTTCCTTAGTCAGCGGAATATCTCCTTCCGAGCTATAGGTTCCAGGTTTCGGTCTGCTTGCTTCCTCGTACGTTTTTCTAGCCGCAAAAGGAGAAGGAATAATATATAATTCCGGTAATTCAAAAGCACTTAATGATTCGTCATACGTCATCAGTTCTTCATATCTTTTCTCACCAGGCTTTAAGCCAATTTCAACGATATCAATTGTGGATGGGTCAATCCCGTATTTCGTTGAGGTTTCTTCTATAATGATTTCAGCTAAATCCTTAAGTTTAATCACAGGCATTTTTAATATAAAGGTTTCTCCACCTTGAGATATTTTTAATGATTCGATTGTCAGTTTAGTCGCCTGCTCTAACGTCATCATAAATCTTGTCATCGATAAATCTGTTACGGTTACAGCTTTACCTTCCCTTACTTGCTTAACAAATAACGGGATGACGGAGCCTCTAGAGCCCATAACATTTCCAAACCGGACACTAGAGAAAATGGTTTTTCCTGAGCCCTTTGAGTATTCTGCAGAGGAAATAAGTTTCTCAGCGGATAATTTCGTAGCTCCATAATTGTTTGTCGGAGAAATTGCTTTATCAGTGCTTGTAAACACGACCTTTTTTACGTTTTGATGTTTCGCTGCTTTGATCACGTTATACGTACCAATAATATTTGTAAGCACAGCTTCAAAAGGATTATATTCACAAAAGGAAACATGCTTCATTGCTGCTGTATGGAAAACATAATCGATATCTTCCATTGCACTTAATACACGATCATAATCGCGAATATCCCCAATCAAAAATCTTAGCCTTGAATTGTCATTTACTTCATTTTGAAGCTTGAATTGTTTATATTCATCCCTGCTAAATATTCGAATGACTTCTGGATTCTCTTGTAAAATATGCTTCACGATATTTTTACCGATTGTCCCTGTTCCACCGATAACTAAGATTTTTTTGTTTTTAAAAAACATATCTATCCTCCTATCCCTCTAATTACAATTATTTAGGTCTTACTTTTGTCAATTGAAAAATCAAATTTGAGAGTTCTTCACCAGAGTTTTCTGTTCTATAGGAGTCTAGTAAAAATTTTTCTTTCACATCTATATAATCTGTTTTCCCATTAGGGCTATTAAAATAAATAGTAATAATCTTAACTAATTCGATTGGATCACTCTGAATATAATGACCAAGTCTATTGTAATAATCGTACAAACGATTACTTTGTATAAAATAATAAACAAAAACTGGCTTATTAAATAAACAACTCTCTAATGCAACTGTTGATAGTGCAGACACCACCGCATCCGTATGAAAGATTAAATCATGTGTATTAATTTTTCTATCTCTAATAACGTGTACTGAATTAAATTCACTTTCCAACTCCGTATATAATTTAATTCTCCGCTTACCAAGTTCCCAAGGATGGGGCTTTATTAAAAATTGAAAGTTTTGATTGCCAGCTAACTCAGAAATCATCTTTTTAAACTTAGATTCTTCTAAATTAGGTCCTGTAATAATTAATAAAGTTATTTTATTAGGGTCTAGATCATATTCATTTAGTAATGTTTTTCTTGAAACTCTAGAAGAACAAGAAAAGATTTTATCATATCTAGGATGACCGATAGCTACAATCCTCTCTTCTTCAAGGCCTCTTGCCACATACCATCTTTTCTCATATTCACCATATACAGCAATATGACTTGAAAAGACCGGGATGAAAGCTTCTTCCCCCATTAATATGCCATGCTGTAAACAAACATTAGGAATTCCCTTCATAGAGGCAACTATAGCTAGAGACCGACTAACAACATCCTCAGTTGAACCTATTAGTACAGTTGCGATGTCCTTTTCATCAAATAGATTTAAGATCGTTTCTAATGCATCTACAATAATAGGAATTCTTTGAATGAATGTTTTTATAAAAAAAGAATTACTAAAAGCAGGATGATCCTTATATTTAGCAAGAATAGAATATGCTGTCTTCATTAACTGTTTAGACGTTTCACTCGTGTCTCTCTTAAAATTACCGATGTATTCATTCGGAATCCCATAATAATCTGTGGTTTTAGAACGTGATAACACCATCGTGTGTTCACCGCTAAAATGATCATGTAAGATTTCCACTGGAATCCTTGTATAGTCTAAATTGATAAGGATCTTACCATCTAACATAGTCTTCAACGGTTTCTTTAAAGGTACTAACATCTTTTCAAAAAAGGGTTGAATCTCAATTGATTTCTTAATACTTGCATATGTTAATTTTGCAGCAAACTCTTCCTGCTCCATATGAATTTTAAGGTCAGTATCAATTTGTTGATAGAAATTCGTCATAAGAGCAATTGGAATTTCTCGATATTTTAAATTCTTTAGTACATTAATAAATTCACTATAAAGAGACCAATAATTATTTAAATAAATGCTCAATTTTATCCCTCCTTTTGCATGAAGGAAATGGGAACGAAACTACACTAAATTAACAGAATAACGTTCCTAATTTTATTTATTAGTAAGTGATAGCTCCTTTCCACTCCTATATTGAAGTGGGACTTGTAGTTATACACAGTTTTTCCTTCAGTATTAATTGTGACGTGTTGGTCTTTTATTGTATGAAACTAAGTAGATCATTTATTTGTTTTTCATTGATCTTAATTCTTCTCGCAACTCCCTACATGTTCTTTGGGGAGGTAACATTTGGACAAATTCACTTTTTTCTTGTTGGGCCAATTGATGATGGATTGATAATTCTGTTATAAAGTTATCATCTAAAATTTCCTTTATTGGGTAGAAATCCCAATACTGATTTAATCGCCAGAAAAACCTCGCATCACCTATTCGGTAAAACTCTGGATTCTCATCCCAAAATGAGTCAAACTTTTCTTTTACGACAGGAAGAATGGAGCTTCTATGCATGATTGAACAATGATCTATTTGACAAGGTGCTACCGAGACAATCCCCTTTGTAGGTCTTAATTGTTTTTTCGTAATCTCATTCTTTTCGTTTAAATAGATAACTAATGAAGCGGAATAAACAATCATAACATTCTGATATTTATCTAAATAATTCACCATCTTTTCTAGTCTAGTTTTTCTATAACAGTTATCATCAGTTGCATATGAAATATACTCACCGGACGATTTTAGTAAGGCTTCATTGATTAAAGCAGCATATCTAACTTTCTCAACTCTTTCGTTCATTGTTTGAATATTACTTTGATAAAATTTAATTCTCTTATCACTTAAAAAAGGCTCTATTGCTTTTATTGTTTCTGAGTCCGAATTATCATCCATTATTAGCAACTCAAAATCAGTAAACGACTGATTTAAAATCGCTTGAATAGACTTCGTGATATATGCTGGCTTATTGTAACTTGTCATAATGATTGATACTTTTGTCAACATAACACCTCCCGATTTACCTAATGTCTATTTATTCTATGTTTTGAATAGTAAAATGTAATAGGATATAAAACTATATTTGATAAAGTTCATATCAAAGATTACTATTTGTAATACAAGCAGTTTGTAAATAATAGGCTTATTTACCTGATGCTTTTTTACTATAAAATCACTAAAAGCTGGATCAAAGTTCACTATAAGTGAATTTTGATCCAGCTTTTAAAAAAGATAATTCATGAATCTGTATCAGAAGGAGGAAAAGAAATCGCTAATATTTGCTTGCTGTCAATGACGACAACATTCCCGTCAGAATGTCTAAATGATGAGAGATCTGTTTGTTGATCATAATTGACAAATGTTTGGACTAGGATCTGCTGACCTCTAACAGTTACTGAGCTTACTGCTTTGCCTGGTGGTAAATTCTGCAATAATTGCACAACTGCACTTTGTGATGATTGCAGCAAATCTAATGCCTCAATTTGACGCTTAGACAGATCTTCAAGTTGAGAATTTAATTGATCTTGATCACTACCCCTCCGTTGTTCAAACTCATCCTGATTCGTGGTTAATTTGCTTACTTCAGTAAGAACATCATTTACATATTTCCCTTCTCTTTCCTTATGTTCTTCCTTCATACTTTGCAATGTATCGATTATCGTTGCTAATTCCGCTTTTTGATTTTCTTCGGATGCAATTTGCATATCCTTTATTGTATACAAGGAGGATAACAAGTTTTTCAGCTGCTCTAGATTGATATCATAGTGATCTGCTTGCTTCTCCTTTATATTTTCTACGTTTTCCGCCAATTGTTTCATTTCATCTTGTGTATTGAGAACATCGGTTTTATGTTGATTCAATAAACTACTGATTCTAGAAACAACTTCTTCAACTTTTTCTTCCTGGTTTTTCTCTGTATTAGTAAGTAATGAGTTAAGGTTTTGTACTTCTTGCTTTATTGATTGTTCATTCGCTTTTAACATTTCCTTCATTTCACTAATATGATTCACATTTTGTTGATTTTCATTTTGCAATTGTTGATCTAATGCATTCATAGATTTGTTTACTTCCTGAATAATCGCTTGCTCATTCGCTTTTAACATTTCCTTCATATTTCTTATGTTATGAGAAATCTGTTTATTTTCTTGTTGAATTTGTTGGTCGAATGCTTTTCTAGAAGTATTCAGCTCTTGTAATAAGGAGTAAATCCGATCTTGAGCATTCCCTTGTTTTAAATTCATTTGCAGCTGATACTGATTTAAATCCTGAATCGATTTTGCATTTCGCTTATTTTCCGTCATTTGTGACATTTTGAACTCATTAATCGATTGTATTATCAAATGATTGTTTTGATTGACCTGAAACGTATGTTGATTTAACTTGCAAAGCTGTTCTAATGCTTCTTTATTAACTTCCTCTAGCTTCTCAATATAAGTGACAAATTTATTATGGTGACAATAGCCCAGGTTATGAGTTTTTATCACCTTTCTATTAGAGAAAATTATCGGGTCGGCACATTTATTAAAATAGATCATTTCATCCTCATACCCCATTATTTTTTTTATCAATATCAGCATATGTACCATAAAAAAAATTGTTATTCTTTTTGTTTTGATTATTAGTACTATCAGAAATTGAACGACACCAGTTGCTTATATAAAAAAACATGTTAAACCCAGTACTTTTTTACTATTTTTTACAACTTCTAAACTATTTCACTGTACAAAACATTTTCCTTCACATATTTTATCCTGTGTTTATAAAAATTTCGAAGGAGTGGAAACAAATTGAGTCATAATAATGGAACACAACCAACTGGAATTGGGTCAGTTCTAGACGATCTTTTACCAGGTCAGATCATTACTGTTACAATGGATTCCGGCGATACAATTGGACCAGCACGATTTGTAACCTTTAATAGTGCAACAGGCCTTCTTACATTAATTGAATTAGGTACTGTTACACCAGGTGATGAAGTTACTGTAATAGTTGTTGCAAGTAAAATCGAATCAATTAGATTCGAATAACTATCAGGGATGAAATTTCTTTATATTAAATCGGGGTATAATGGAATCTACCCCTTTTTTGATCAGTGGATTGAAGATGCCGCCAAAAAGAAAGAGGTCTTAGTAGATTCCCTTTCTCCAAAGATTAACCCATTAGATTTGCATACAATTTTACTTTCTTCAAAACCTAGCTTCGTTCTGATTATGATAGGAGATAGAATACCTTTTTCATTACTAAATGTGATCAAGGAAAATGACATCCCGATTGTTATTTGGTTTACAGAGGATCCCTTTTATATCGATATAAGCTTGAAGGTTCTTCCATTTGCAGATCATATTCTATCAATAGATGAGTCAGCATGTAAATATTATCAATCATTAGGCTATAGAAATATCCACCATTTCCCATTAGCAACAAATAAAGAAATTTTTAAACCCCTCAATCTAAAAAAAGAAATCGATTTATTAATGATAGGATACCCATATCCAAATCGAATTCATTTAGTTGAATATTTATTGAATCATACAGAATATTCACTGACACTCATTGGGGAGAAATGGAGGAAATTTTTAAAGGTTAATCGTCATAAAAATCAAAGACTTCAGCTTATTAATCGTTGGATGAATCCTGAAGAAGTAAATCAATTTTACAATCAGGCGAAAATCATCTTAAATCCTCATAGAGAATTTTCTTTTAGACTAAATAAAAATACACATCATATAAAAAATAGTAGTATTAATAATCGATTTTTTGATATTTACGCTAGTGGAGGTTTTCAATTAATTAATCACACTGTAACTCCTCCTAAAAATTGCAGTGATGGATCTATATTTTATTATGAAAATGAAAAAGACTGTGTCAAAAAGATACATGACTACATGGGTGATCATACACTAAGACATGATATTGCTAATCTAGCATATTTATCCACACAGTCTGAACATACCTTTGAAAAAAGGATTGAACAATTACTTGAAGTAGTTAAAGGTTGATAGATACAGAAAAAACTTGCTAATTCTAATTGGAAGACTGACAACATAATTTAGTGAGACAAAATAAAACACCTACGTAAATGTTACACCGTAATCAAGTACATTTATCGGAGGTGTTTTTGCGTAGGCAAAAATGTGTATAGAAGTTATATTAATGGGCAGTTGTAAGAGACAAACTAGAAGGTAAACCAAAGAAATCGTGAAAAAGGTATAATATCAAGAATGAATTGCAAGTAAAGGCTTAGATGGAATGGAACAGGAAGGGCGAGATCTATCGATTGGATCAACCGATCAAGAGCATGAACCAGAGTACGCTTGCGAAAATGAACCTATCAACAACTAGGTTACCCACTTTTAAACGAATAAAAGCTAAAAAAAGTATTTAGCGATGAAAAAGGAGTGGATAATAGATTAATTTTAAATCTAGTGAGGCAACTGCGTAAAAAGTATATCCAGAAGAAAAAATTCTTTGGACAACGCAGTTATTGAATCGATTCTAATTTGAAATAAAGGAATTTCAGTATTGTAAATTTAAATCTTAAGAAAATCTAGAAATCGTATCTAAAATTGATGAATATATTTATCACTATAACGAAGAAAGAATTGAAGAAAAATTAGGCTACTTCACTTCAAAAGAATTCGGACTTTTAGCAGCCTAATGAGTGTTTTATATGTGTCTTTATAGCTTGGTAAGTTCAGACCTTATTTGTTACTTCTTAAAATAATTTCGGCAGCATAAAAAAGTGTCAGAGAATCTGACACTTTTTGTCTATTAACGAATTTTAAATAGTGGAGTTAATGGTTGACATTTGAGGTATTTATCCACTTTTGATTCATGTACAGCCTTCTTTAATATAGCAAATACTTCATCATAGGTTGAAAGTAATTGATTAATATCACTTTTTGAATGTGAATAGCTTATATTATGTGTCCCGAGTGTTAAAATGCCTCTTGCAAATACCTCTTGTAAAAATAACGTTTTAATTTCCCATTGGCTCGTATTATTCACATCTTTAAACGATAAAAATGACCATGCAGGATGTCCAGATATAGATAAGATATGATCAATATTATGTTTTTTTATTAATTCACGTATGCCATTTAACACAACTTCACCTTGGTTGATTATCGTTTCAATTACAGGTTCATTTTGTAATTTTGACAACGTTGCTAAAGAAGCAGCCAAAGATAATGTTTCTCCACCAAATGTAAAGGAATAAAAAATTTCATTCATCAGAGTCATAATCTCTTTTTTTCCAACAACTGCAGAAATAGGATAACCATTTGCCATCCCTTTTCCAAAGGTTGCAAGATCAGGAGTTACTCCAAAATATTCTTGAGCCCCGCCATTTGCAAATCGGAAACCCGTTACTGTTTCATCAAAAATTAATAGTGCTCCATTTTTATGTGTTAGTTCTTTTACCTTTTGTAGAAAATCATTTTCTGGTTTTATAATATTCATTGGCTCTAAAATGACTGCTGCTATTTCGCCTGGATATTTTTGAAATAGGTTGTTTAGTGAATTTAAATCATTGTAGATAAATGTGTGTGTCAACTCTTGAGTCGCCTTAGGAACACCTCTATTCCGTGTAGTCGATCCAATAAACCAATCTTGCCAACCATGATAACCACAAACAGCAACACGATCTCGGTTCTTGTATGCTCTAGCTAGTCGTATTGCGCCGCTAGTTGCGTCTGACCCATTCTTTCCAAAACGAACCATTTCTGCACAAGGAACCATATCGACAATTTTTTCTGAAACTTCTACTTCTAATGGATGTGGTAAAGAGAAAATGACTCCTTCCGATAATTGTACACGAACAGCGTTTCCTACATCTTGATCATTGTAGCCCAAAGTAACAGCAGCAAGACTATTAATGAAGTCAATATATTCATTGCCATCTATATCCCAAACACGACTCCCATTGCCATTTTTTATAAAGTATGGTGAAACCCCAAAAGGATAATGAACCTTACTTTTACTAAATGTTTGGCTACCTAAGGGAATGGTTCTTAAAGCTCTTTCTAACATAAGCTCTGAATGAAAGTACCTACTATTCATTTTTATCCCTCTTTTTTTATTTCTAATAATGAATGATTATATCCTTCGTTTCTTCCAATATGTTTATTTAGATTTTTTAACTCTTGGTTTTCATCTAAATAATTCAAAATATCATGTATCGTAAATATTGTCTCACTACAATAAAGCGCTTCATATATCTTAACAACTAGCTCGTAATCTACTTTTTCGTCTACAGTCCAACGCAAATTAGAAAGATCTAGATCATTTTTATAACTACCTAAACTAAAAAACTCCCTATTTTCATAAATATAAGGTGTCACATGCTCCATTTGATGTTGCAGATCAGCATTTTCCCAAGCCTTCTTTAAGCTTAAAAACTGGAAAACTTCAATATCTAATCCATCAGGAAATGTTGGCTCTAATGTATTACTCGTATAATGAAATTGATGATCTAAATGGTACTTTATGATTTTATTTATTAATTCGGGGTCAATAAGAGGACAGTCACCAGTAAGACGAACGACGTGTTCAGGGGAAAAAGGTTTTGCTGCCTTATAAAAGCGATCCAAGACATTATCAAGACTCCCTCGAAAACTCAAAATATTGTTTTCAAGACATAATTGTGCGATTGGATCATCTGAAGGTTCTTCACTCGTAGCGATAACAAGCTGATCAATTAGACTAGCACACTTTACTCTCTCTATTTGCCGCAGCAGCATTGGGACTCCTAAGATTGGCTTTAACACTTTTCCTGGAAATCTCTTCGAACTCATTCTTGCCTGTATAATAGCTAATATCATTTTCACAATCTCCTTTAGCTATATCTCCCAATTAACCGGGTTAATAATCGATTCATCACTTATAGCAAATCTACTCATATCACAACCTGGCCAAGCACTGTTTAACATTAAAATATTTTCTTTAAGCTGCTTGACTGTTTCAACCCCAACTATGATGTGATCTATTTCCTCAAGCTGATTCAAAAATCCTAATGCTGCTTGAATAGGTGATAAACCATATGAATGTATAAACTCATGGTATTCTTCAATCTTGTCTTTTATTTTATAAAAATAAGGCTTAATATTTTGTTTATTCTTTACCAATAATCCCTGTAAAAATACAGATCTAGCATGTATTTCAATATTTTTCTCTTTCATTCTTTTTAAATAACCACCCAGAATTAATCTCTGATCAAAAACATTTATTGGTATCTGAATAATATCTAGATCAAATTGAGTCAATAGATGCTCTATCTGTCCCCCTGTATATACTGAAACGCCTATCTTTTCGACAAGCTTTTCTTCTTTAAGTTCTTGAAGAGCTTTAAAGAGAAATTTCCCATTTTCTTTTAATAGATCATTCGGGTTATGAATTAATATCCCATATATAGAGGACTGATTAAGTTTTTCTAAAGAAGAATAAAAAGCGGCTTTTACGTTTAATATGTCTTTGTGTGTTATTTTTTGAGAATTAACATATGGAGTCTTAGAAATTATTTTAAATGGTTGATCAGCCTTCATACATTTACCTAATACCTCTTCACTATCACCATAAGAAGAAGCAGTATCAATAATTCTTACTCCTCCTTTATACGCTTCACTTAAAATACTTTCAACTTCATGAATCGTTGGTTTTCCGTAAAGATTAAATAAACCATAATTCATTCCAAATTGTACTGTACCAATACCTAATTTAATTGATGTCATCTTCATTCACATGTTTTTCTGATAAAAATGAAGGATTAAAACAGCAAATACAAATTTTATCCATTTTTTCACCATTAATTAGAAAATGATCCTTTAACCTTGCCTCTTCATGCCAACCTGCTTTCAAAAAGGCCTTTAATGAACCGATATTATTTGAATACATTCCATCTGTTAGTTTTCTAATATTATATTTTTTAAAGGCAATCTCTTTACCAAGATTTATTGCTTCTGATGCATATCCTTTTCCCCAAGCTTGCATATCACCTATTACAATGGGCATTCCAGATGTCTTATGCTTCCAATTAATTGGCCCAATCTTTAAATTCCCAATATGCTTATCTGATTCGATCAAGCATATTGCATACATAAAATAGGTATTTGTTGTTTTTCCCTTTTCAATGTAATCTCTTACTTCTGTAAAACTTAAATTATTTACTTCCAAAAACTCTGTCACATTTTCATTTTTAAACCATGATAAATAATTGTCATTTATATCCTTTTCTACTAGCTCCCTAAGATAAATATTTTCACCTTTATAATAAATGGTCATTATCATTTCCTCCATAAAAATAGTAACGAATAGAAAAAACTATTATCATTGTAATAATAGTTGATCCTATTACAACCTTTAGATCTCTTCCTACATTCAATAATTAAACGTAGTAACACTCATCACTTAATTGAGCAAAAACCTTATTGATCCCTATTTGTTGGTACTATATTTTATACTCCAATAATAGCCCTATATTTCACTTTATTGGTTCAATCATATGTGCTAAGTTGTTTTGTTTCCTTTTTATTGGTATCTCTATTAATCAAAAATTTCAACGTTTGGCAATTCCCTTGATACTCTGTCTACTAATAATATCTTGCATAATATTCCTATGTTTGTTCATTAGATATTGTGAAATATTTGGAAGCGGATTTTTCAGATATTTAATATTTACAATTTTTTCATTCTCTGATCTTAACAGAAAGGAGACCTTATTTGATAATAACACCTATGATTCTTAATAAGTACGCTACCTAATATGGTTATTTCCACTTTTTGGTATATCCACTTATTCAATTGTTGCTTACCTTTTATCAACACAAAAAAGAAACTGCCAATAAATGACAGTTTCTTTTTGGGTTTAGCTGTTTTCGCAAACTTTGTTGCTATTAACCAAGTAATGCGGTCTGGAGCCTTGTGTTTTAACTGATCAGCCTGTATTACGTAAGCCTGCGGCAATACCACTAATTGTTAATAACACTTCATTTAACAATTCTTCATTAGGTTCTTCTTGTTCGCGAAGCTCTTTTATGAGTTCTACTTGTAAGAAGTTCAATGGGTCTACATAAGGGTTTCTGCGATGAACAGATTCTTTAATATTAGGTGTATGATCTAATAGTTCTTCATCACCAGTTACTTTAAGTAAAATGGCTTTCGTTGCTTCATATTCCTCGACAATATTGCTGAAAATACGATCTGCAATCTCTTTGTCTTTGACAAGAGAAATGTATTCTTTAGCTGTAGTGATATCTGCCTTCATTAGTGCCATTTGCAGGTTATCAACTGTCGAACGGAAGAATGGCCATTCCTGGTACATACGTTGCAATAGTTTTAGGTTTTCAACATCTTTTGAAATAAAGCTTTCTAACCCTGTTCCCGCTGCATACCATGCTGGTAATAATTGACGACTTTGTGTCCATGCAAAAACCCAAGGAATCGCACGTAAATCCTCAAAACGATTACGGTTTTTACGCTTCATAGGACGTGAGCCAATATTTAATTCAGCTAGCTCATTTAATGGCGTTGCCTCTGTAAAATAAGTTAAAAAGTCTGGATCCTCAAACACGAGTGATTGATATTTTTTTAGAGATACCTTTGAGATCTCTTCCATTGCATTTTCCCATGCTGTTTCACGAATATGTTGCTGTTCTGATTCTTCTGATAGGTTAACAGAAGCCTCAAGTAAAGTGGAAGTGGCTTGTTCTAGACTGCGGTAAGCAATATCTTCTATCAAGTAGCGAGAAGACAAAACCTCACCTTGCTCTGTAATCTTCACTCCATCGCCAATTGTTTCAGCTGGTTGTGAAAGAATGCTTCGATTTAATGGACCACCGCCACGACCTAATGATCCACCGCGGCCATGGAAAAACTTCAATCCGATTTCATGACGCTTCGCCATGTCATGGATTTCAAGCTGTGCTTTATAAAGCTTCCAGTTGGCAGTTAACGTTCCACCATCTTTACTACCGTCTGAGTAGCCAAGCATGATTTCTTGAGAATCACCATGAATGCTCAAGTGATTTCTGTATACATCCATTTTAAAAAGTGTTTCTAAAATTTCTGGACCTGCAGTTAAGTCGTCGATCGTTTCAAGAAGTGGTGCAACATTTAAATGACTTTCAACCGTACCGTCTGCATGAAGTCTGTAAATGCCTGCTTCCTTCGCTAGCACCAATACTTCAAGTAAGTCACTTGCAGCCTGTGTCATACTGACAAGGTAAACAAGAATTGATTTTCTCCCAAATGTATCATGTGCTTTTTTGATCATCGTAAAGACCTTGATCATTTCCTGTGTCTCTTTTGAATAATCTTCATTTAATAATAGAACTGGGCGTGGATCTTTTAGCACAGCTTCTAATGTTTTAATTTTTTCTTCTTCAGAAAGTGCCGTATAATCATCGGTTACTTTCACTTTGCGTAAAATTTCTGTAATAGCTGCTTCATGCTCACCACTATGGTTACGAATATCAAGAGTAGCTAAATGGAAGCCAAATAACTGAACTTGGCGAATTAATTTTTTAAGCATTTTCAATTCACGAAGGGCTGGTTGATGATTGTTTATACTATTTTGAATTAAATAAAGATCTTTCAACAGCTCTTCAGATGTTTGATAACCGATTTCAGATTTACCAACTGCTTTTAGACGTGCTAATATCACAGCAATTTTTCGACGATAGACCTCATTTTCAACAGGCCATTTCTTTTCATTTTCTAAGTAAGCAGCCTCTTCTTTTTCAACATTTTCAAGTAGCTCTTTACTTACATCTACACGAGTTGTTGAGTGACTAAAACGTTTCATCACTTCGACTAGTGCTTCTTTATATTTTTTTACCGCTAGATCACGATGTCTTTCTAATGTTTCCCATGTGACTTCAGGTGTAACATTTGGGTTTCCATCACGATCCCCACCAATCCATGAGCCAAAACGAAGGAAATTAGGAACTTCCCAATTATGACCTGGGAATTGTTCAACAAGACCTTCCTCTAGATCCTGATGTATTTCAGGAAGCACATCAAAAAAGGTTTGATCAAAATAATAAAGCCCATTACGTACTTCATCCATGACAGTTGGTTTACGATGACGTAATTCATCTGTTTGCCATAGAATTGTTACATCATTTAATAAACTATCCTCAAGCTTTTTACGCTCTTTTTTTGTCAGCATGTTATTATCTAAGCTTTTCAATATTGTTGAGATTCGCTTTTGAATCTCGATTACTGAACGCTTTGTTGCTTCTGTTGGATGCGCAGTAATAATTAATTCCAATGATAACGTGTTCAGTACGTTTTGAATGGTAGTCACATCTATTTCATTTTCTTTCAGTGATAATATAGCACTTTCAATCGATGATGGTTGTACAACATGGTTGTCTTGAAGCTGATATTCGCGACGTCGACGAATACGGTGATTTGACTCTGCCGCATTGATAAGATGAAAGTAAATAGAAAAAGCTCGAATAACTTGCTTTCGCATTGGAGTATCCAAATTCACAATTTCTTCTTTAAGTTCATTATATATTTGCTCGTCAAAACAATTTCGAAGAGTTTTCGCCATTCCCCTTAACTTTTCAACTTTATCAAGAAGCTCCGTTCCCCCATGATGAACAAGGATTTCCCCTAGAATATGCCCTAGGGATTTTACATCGCGGCGTAATGGAAGACTGCTATCATTTGTCTCAATTCTAGTTGTCATCGTGTCACCTTCTCCTTAAAAATTGTTATTCTATTAAATAGTAAGATAATTCTATCATATCATTTTCCAAGGAGAATTTCATCTTTAATTGCTAAAATCGATATCATTTTAAGATTAAAAGCTGAAATTTAATCTAATTCATATATAATTAACACGAATAATTTACTAAACCATCCAATTATGTGATTTTTTACATATAAATATTGTATTTTGAAATAACAAAAAGTCTGACACTTTACTTTTTTCAGACTTCTTGTTATATGAATTAAACCTTTGCTTTGTTTATTATACTAGTTAAAAACTCTTCATACATATCCCTAAAACAACTTGGACGGAACATATTTGCCGCATGTCCTGCATGTTTGATCTCCTTATAAATAACGTGAGGGATTACTGTGTTTAAATCTGTTAATGTCGATTTGTACATACTGTCATGATCCCCCATCACCCACAGAATTGGCACTGTTAATGTCGATAAGTCGCTTCGCAAATCATATTTAAGACGATGTTGAATCGCATTTTTTAAAATATTTTCATTTAATTCAAGACCATATTTATAGTAAATTTTGTTTGAAATAATGGAATAAGGATCTAGCAAACTCTCTTTTGGATAGATATCATGGGAATATTTCCTTAACCAAGTTGGGTAGTCTTCATTACGAATCTCCCAATAATGCTTGAACACATCAAATAGTTGTGATGGTGTATTATAATGACCACCTATAAAGCATAGACTTTTCACTTTATTATTCCACTTTTTTGCAAATATTGTACTAGGATAACACCCATAGCTAAGTGTGCATAAATGAGCCTCTTTAAGACCTTCCTGCTCATAAAAACCCTCTAATTGTGAGACCAAATTAGTTAATGTAAAATCAACTGCTTTCCCTCGATCCTCACCATGTCCAAGTAAATTGTAAGAATACGTGTTAAACTGGTGGTTAAAGTATTCCATAGGCTTTTTAAACGCACCCTTTGTTCCAGTTAGTCCATGTATAAAAATTATATTTTCTTTCATTTTTCCTCCATTTCAATATATGCAAGCCTTCCTTACAACTCACCTAAGGCTAATAAGAAACACTTTTTCCAAATTGCTTATATCCCAAATCATAAACCATTAATGTAAAAAAACGATAACACATTAGTTAAAAATACGTAATTGGAACAATTGCGCTGGAATCGAATGTCGCAATTTCTACAGTATAAGAATTTTATCATTTCCTGGTGAATAAAAAATCACCCCGCTTATAAAAAGCAGGGCGATTTACTTATTCATTCATCAACTTTAACACAATCGTCACTTTAAACAAATCACCATCTACCTCAATATCTAATGCACCATCATGTAAATCAATTATTGATTTAGCAATCGCAAGACCTAGACCTGATCCATCAGTATGGCGTGATTTGTCACCGCGTTTAAATCGTTCAAATAGCTCATCACTATCATCGCTAAGCTCATATTTTGATACATTCTTGAACGTGATAATAGCTTCACCAGTTTCCACCTTTATATTAATATATGCTCTAGTGTTTTCTAATGAATATTTAAGAATGTTGCCAATTAAGTTTTCAAACACACGCCAGAGCTTTTGACCATCCACATATGCATATACTGGCTTATCTGGATTAGCAACGCGAAATTGCACCTGTGAAGCTTGAATGGTTTCATTGTATTCAGCTAAAGCCTGTTGGAGTAATTGAACAATATCAACTTTGCTTTTTAATAGTTCAATGTTCCCACTAGCCATTTTTGATGCTTCAAAGAGATCATCGATCAACACTTTTAACCGCTTTGACTTTCGATCAATAATTTCAATATACGTACTACGTTCATCATCCGCTAACTCTGGGTTTTTCAAAAGCTCTGAATACGTGATAATTGAGGTTAAAGGTGTACGTAAATCATGACTAACATTTGTAATTAACTCGGTTTTTAGTCGCTCACTTTTTGCTTGGGCTTTTTGTGAAGTTTTCACACCGCGCTTCATAATATTGATATCTTTTGCTAGGTTAGCGAGTACAGATTTTCCGACTATTTTTACATCGGGTTCAAAATGGCCATTCGCTAAAGCCCTTGTGTTGCGAATAATCACGTTAAAATAACCTATTCTTTTTACAATTAGAAGAAAAAGTGGTATTCCTACAATTACAAACGCCGGTACATATAAAAGAAGAAAAGCTCTTTCGACAAAAATAAGGACTGTCCCTACCCCAAATGAAAATACAATGGCTAATAGAAGAAACACTTGTGTTCCTACACGTCTATTTAGGAACGAGGTTCTTAGCATTTGTAAAAATTGTACTAATAATGTATTTTTCCAGATTTCTTGATCAGAAGGTAAAGCTTTTAGTCTTGGGTACAAATAAACTACTTGTACAACTGTTAATCCAAAAAATATCGTCAAGATGATAAGGTGATAGATGATCATCTCTAGTAACCCTACTATATAATTACTGTAACCTAAATATGGTTGATCAAGAATAAAGGCAATTGTTATGATTGCTGTTATACCGCAAAGAAGCAGTGCAACATCAAATGGAATTTTATTATATAAACCTACCCATTTAGTTGGTTTAATTCTCCTTAACAGCTTTGATTTCTTTTCAATGATTATACCTATAAGTAATGCGATGACAGCCCCAACTGTGTAAATCCAAAACACAATTCTTTGTATATTATAATCATGATAGTTAACCATTATAAAATTTGAGTTTGGTGTTTTTTTCGAAATTGCAATCTTCCCTTCATATAAAGCGTTCGAATCATTGGTTATTTCATTGATGATTTCCTCATTCGCTATATGTAAAGGTACACCCCTCATGTCAAGATAGCTTTGATTTTGTGTAGAAAAACTACGTATAAAGTGCATACTTTCATCATTTATGCTATCTACTGATTTACTATCTTTTTCAGGGAGATTTGTGTAAACTTCACCTGTTGTAGTATTTTTCAGATAATAAACAAATGCTTTTTTATAATTTGCAAAAACCACTCGATAACTTTCTAGTTCTTTATAATACTCATCAATTTTTTGTTCTTTTTCTTTTACAATTTTTTCTTTGATATACTCATCACTCTCAAAATTTTTCGTGATGTCTTCAATCTTTTTATCTCTTTCTTTAATATAGACATCCGCAACTTTTTGGTCATCATTCGCTACTGCTTCATGAATTCGAGATTCATATTGCTGCTCAATACTGGTTATTTGTTCGGTTAAGTCACCATATTGATATCGATGCTCTTCTATTTCATCTTTTGATACAGTAATAGATTTTTTTATATCTTCTTTCGTTTGATAAGAAATTTCAAATGCATTTAAATAGTTCAAAAATTGTCCTACCGTATCTTCAAATTGCATTGTCTTAAAATAACTTTGTTTCGTAAACTCACTATTATTAGATAACGCTGACAAAACACCACTAATACCATACGTTACTAGAAAGAACCATGCAATAATTGCAATTCTACTTTTCCATTTTGTATCCAATGCCCCATACCACCTTTAAATATCTTGGATTTTTAGGGTCGATTTCAATTTTTTCACGAATTTTACGAATGTGCACAGCAACGGTATTTTCCGCATTGTAACAAGGTTCCTTCCAAACCTTTTCGTAAATTTCAGAGATAGAAAACACTCGACCAGCGTTCATCATCAACAGCTCAACAATTTTATATTCGATCGGCGTTATTTTTACCGCTTCTCCATTAACAGCAACTTCTTTCGCTGCTTGATCAATCGTAAGTCCGTTTAGATCAATCGTTTTATTTATTCCTTCAAACGGTCCTAATTTAACATATCTTCTAAGCTGGGATTTAACCCTAGCAATGAGTTCTAGAGGATTAAAAGGCTTTGTTACATAATCATCTGCACCTACTTGCAAACCTAAAATCTTATCGGTATCTTCACTTTTAGCACTTAAAATAATAATCGGGATATTCTTTTGTTCACGTATTTTAAATGTCGTAGCAATTCCATCCATTCTTGGCATCATAATATCCAATAGAATGAGATGAACTTCATGTTCATTTAAACGCTCAATTGCTTCGACGCCATCCTGTGCCTTTAACACGGTCATCCCTTCATTTTTTAAATATATTTCAATTCCATCACGGATTTCTTTATCATCATCCACTACTAAAACAACGTAATTATTCATCGACTCACTCCTCCTTTCCAAAGTATAACATGAGTATATTTGCTAGGAATGATCTTAGTATAAGCAAGAGTTCTTAAAATAAAGGTAGGGGAAAAATGAAGAATTTCTTAAGATAAGTGAAGGAGTGGAGATTTTCTAAGTTGGGGATGTTTTTTTGCTTTTCTTGTTGGTTTTCGACGTATGGGTAGGAGTGGATAAATAAATTTTCTGTACTAAACTACGAAAAAACCCCCATCCAAAAGATAGGGGCTTCTCAAGTTTTTCATATAGTGAAAGTATCAGGGGGGATACTGTCACATTTTTATTACCCTCTGTTCCTAAATGATAAACCTAAAAAATAACTTTTTTTATTTAAGGATTGATTGAGCAAGATTTATTAACACTTCAGCCTGTTCTTCAGGCAATCCTTTACCACTTTTCGCCTTCACTTGATTGATATAAGCTCCTATCTGTCCATCTCTTGCCTGCTTATTTCCTTTTTCTTCAGATGCTTTAGCTTCCTCAAGTTTGCTAATAAATAGTTTAGAGTTATTTCCATCGTTATCACTTTGAACTAGGAATTGTTCTGTTAATTTCCCTAAACTATCATAGTTAACCGTAACCATAAAGTTTACCAATGCATTTGCCATATTTCCTGCGTTATCTGTAGCCTCTGCTTTCATAGAATGAGTCCCTAACCCTAACTGATAAGCAGGTGTTGTCACATCCTCACAGGTTGAGGATGAAATCCCTGATAGCTCATCTTCGGCTAAGCATGAAATTCTCACTTCCTGGTCCACACTAAACTCAGCAGCATCTTTTATAGAAAAAGTAATCGTTGGTACTGTTTGATCCAGATTGATTTCGACTGAATTCTTCTCTTCACGATTACCTGCCTTATCTATACTCCAGTATTGTAAAAGATGTTTGCCATCATTAGAAATCTTAACTGAATTTCCCGTTTGTTCTACTTCTTCATTTAACACGTAGTGAGTCATGTCAATACCTGAATCATTATCTTCAGCTATAAAATTCACCGTAACTGGCTCCAGGTACCAATGATTGTTTTCTTCACCCTCAATTTCATGCTTCGTTACCGGAGTTGTTTTATCAGGGCGTTTAATTTCTACTACATCGATATTTGGTGCTGATGGTTTTTTCATTCCTTCACCAATAAAGAAGCTTGGATGTGGTGGCTGATTATAGCCAACATTTTGCCATGCTATCGCTAATCTGTATTGCGGGTCATGCATCAACGTAAAGATACGATGATCTGTTTTCTCTGTTGTCATAAAAATTCGTAATGCACTACTATCCTCAGTTCTCCAAATGATCTCTTCACGCCAATCACCAAAAAGATCAGCTTGCAGGGCAGGACTACCTTTTGTTCCATTATTAGATAATGTTCCTTCTGCCGTTAGTAAGTTTACTAACTTTCCATTTTCATAATCCCACTTGTCAATCGTTCCTTCTCCAGCGCCTTTTGCTTCATCAAAGTTATGATCAGTTACTTCACGAAGCAAGTCACCATCCCACCAAGTTGCAAAATTGGAAGTAGGAATGCTTTCTGAAATCTTTTCACCATTTGCTGTGTGTAAACCACCTATTTTGCTGTTCCATGCACCTGAAATTGCCCATGCTTCAGCCCCAGCATGTCTTGGATCGATATCTGCTGTCAATCCTCGACCTGTATCCTGTCCTGTTTTTTGTCCCCAAATAATGTCACCTGTGGCAGCATCACGCATATCGTAGCCATATTCACCATTCTTATGTTCCTGTACAGCATAAACTTCAAGTCCAGATCGTTCTGGTAGGAAATCACTTACATGAAGTGCGTCACCATGACCTAAGCCTGTAGTATAAAGACCTGTACCGTCATCATCTACGACCATTTGACCGTATACAATTTCATCCTTACCATCTTTATCAATATCAGCAACGCTAAGCGAATGATATCCTTGTCCTGCATAATCTTGATTTCCCTCATCATTTGAATCAAATGTCCATTGTTTTGTCAGCTTACCGTCTCTCCAATTATATGCAGTAAGCACAGTTCTTGTATAATAACCACGTGCCATTACAATACTTGGCTGTTCACCATCAAGATAAGCAACACCTGCAAGGAAGCGATCAACACGGTTACCGTATCCATCACCCCATGAAGAAACATCACCACGTGGTGGTTCGTAATCAGTAGTCTGCAACTCTTTACCTGTTTTCCCTTCGAAAACAGTCAAAAATTCAGAACCTTGTAAAATGTAACCTGAACTATTTCGATGATCAGCATCAGCTCTTCCGATGACATTTCCTTGTCCATCAACCGTGCCATCAGCTGTTTTCATCGCTATTTCCGCTTTCCCATCACCGTCAAAATCATAAACTAAAAACTGAGTATAGTGTGCACCAGCACGGATATTTTTCCCCATATCAATGCGCCATTTTAATGTTCCATCAAGCTCATAAGCATCGATATAAACATTCCCGGTATATCCAGCTTGAGAATTATCCTTTGAATTTGTTGGATCCCATTTTAGGACAACTTCATACTCTCCATCACCATCAAGATCACCCACACTCGCATCATTGGCGCGGTATGAATACGGATCTCCAAGTGGTGTTACTCCATTCTCAGGCTTTTGAAGTGGGATATCTAAGTAGTTATTACTTAATACCTTGGTATTATCTTGTGACTTCTGTTCTTTTCCATCTAGGACTGTACGAATCTCATAAACTGAATCAGTCCTGCCGTCCTCATCAACAAAGTTCGTACTTGATGTAATTGGTGAAGAATTAAGCTTTTCACCATCACGATACACATTAAAGCTGATATTTTCAGGATCTGTTCCTAACATCCGCCAGCTTACATGTACACCCTCTTCTGTTTTAATGGAAACTGGTGAACGACCTAAATCCTCCATTTGTCTCTTCAACACTGTAACTGCTGGTGTTTCAACGCTATCAGAGTGTTCAGAAATACCACCAGCATTTACGGCAGCAACTTTGTAAAAGTAAGGAATTGTCGTTAAATCCGTCTCATCTTTATAACTTGTTTTATCTGTTTTACCGACTAATTCGTATGTTCCATCCTTTTTCTCAGAGCGATAAATATTATAAGTGATCGCACCTTCAACCTCGCTCCAACTAATGGTAAGATCGTTTTTGTTCACTTTACCCACTTCAAGATTTTCTGGAGCCTGAGGGACCGGCTTGGAATCATCAATCATTGAAACCTCAAGTGGCATTGATGGAACCGTTTCGACGTCAACCCGATCAATTGTTGTAACAGAATACTCATAATTCATACCAACATGAACAGATGTGTCAGTAAAAGAGTTTGTCGTTGCACTATCAATTAACTCAACAGATTCTGAGCCAACCACTTTACGATAGACGTTATATTTAACAGCTTCTTCTACAGACTTCCACGATAAAGTAACTGACGGTTTTGCATCGTCAATGTTTTTGTCTTCAACCTTTAATTCAGAAGGAGCCAACAAAATTGGTGTGAGTTCAACACCATTTACAATCCCAGTGGAACCACCAAAATCAAAATTCATTTGACCGTCTTTAATAGAAACTTGAGGAATCACCTTCTCTGTGTAATTTTTGCTAGGGGCTGAAATTTGTCCATAATCTTGTCCTTCAATATGAACTGTAGTTCTAGCACTACCTAAGAAATCTCCTACATACACCTTTACTGCATAAAGTCCGTTCGGAACATCTACATTAAATTTCCAACCCACATTAAAATAACCGAGCCAGTCACGCAGAAGATCTCCACCTGTTCCGCGGTCCCTGCCGATCATACCTGTTGCATCAACTATCCCATAACCTCTTTCCTTCGTATATAGTGTGGAAAGATTCACTTCTGTATATCCTTCAGCAACTGGATTTCCAGCAAGTCCAAAATCAAATTTCGTCGTTGCCTTTTTCGTTTGAATGTTTACGACATCTGATTGCTCTGATTCACCTTTACCGTTAATCGCAGTGACAACCACATTATATTCCTTATCCTCTTCCATACCAGTAATATTCAATCTTGGAACTGTAGCTGTCCCGATTAAATCGTACTCACTATCAGTTGAAAGCTTACGATAAACCTTATAAATATCAGCTGATTCTACTTCATTCCAGGTTAATACAGCTCCTGCATTACTGATGCTACTTGCAACTACACCAATTGGCTTAGCAGGTACATTTGCTGGTGGTTCAATATCGGTAACATAAGAAGATAGCGGAATATCAAGCTCTTTTACACGACCAGAAAGCAACCTCGCAAGTTGAATCGCTCCATATTCTTGGAAATGTGTATTATCTTGTGAACCATTCGGGAACGCTGTATACATCCCTGGCTCAGTATGAAGAAATAAAGAAAGTGTCCCTTCAGGTCCAATTGAATCATAGTAAGCAACACTTAACGTACTAAGGTCTACTAAAGGCACTACAAGTTCTTCTGCTACTTCCTTCATCCCTTGTACATATTCAGGAAAACTAATATTGAATTTACCTGTATCTGCGTTAAAATCTCTGCGTCCCACAGGAGTAACCAATACTGGCTCTGCCCCACGTTGACGAGCCCCGAAAATATATGTTTTTAAATAATTCTTATAATCTGGTACAGAAGCATACCGTTCAGGGCGACTGATTGTTGCATCATTGTGTCCAAATTGAATAAAGAAATAGTCATTTGGTTTAAGTTCTCTTAAAACTTCATCAAGTCTGCCTTCATTAATAAATGATTTCGAGCTTCTCCCACCAATTGCATGGTTTTCAAATGTAATATCAGAGCTAAAGAAACGAGGTATCATTTGCCCCCAGCCTGCTTCCGGCTTCCAATACTCATCATATGTCTGCACTGTAGAGTCTCCTGCAATAAACACGGTTGGATGCTCTCCAGCTGTTCGCTCTGGAAGCTTCTCAACGACTAATCCATTTAACTTAGGTGTTTCACCTGTAAATTCGAGCGTAAGTTGCCCATCAACAAGTGCGATATCAAATGATCTTTCTACAAATTCACCAGCCTGAATCGATGTATTTTGGATCTTTTGGATATTTTCCGCCTTCACACCAATCTCAGTTGCTTCCTTCTCATCACCTGTTACCACCGTAATGGCATAATCTCCATTTGGAAGATCAACATTGAAAGAAGTTTCAACAGTCATCGTAAAATCTGATTTTAAAGGATCCGATGTTGCACGATCTGTTGCAGTCACCTTTGAAGGATCTGCAAAACCAAATGTACGTTCAGCCGTATAGCCTGTTTCATTGGTCACTTTCGTATAGCCTTCCATAACTGCACTATTTCCAGTACCAAAATCAAATTTTTTCTCTATTAATTCTTCGGCATTTACATCGTGAGGTAAAATAGGAGCTGATGACAATAGAAGTAATAAACTAAGAAGTATAGCAAAAAACTTTTTTCCTTTGTTCTGTTTCTTAGTGTTCAATAAATTTTCATCCCTTTCAAAATTAGTTATTTATTTTGGAAATCTCTTGAGAAAAACTCACCTCCTACCACTTTTTAGAAAGCGTTTACAGATGTATGCTATCTTTTTGTTCAATTATTTAGTAGTTAAAAAACAGATGTTATTGTTTAAAAAACAGTCATGGACTGAAAATGAATCTATTTAACTAGTAAAATAAATAAATCGATGGAACTATTTTATCTTTTTGGCGTTTCTTATCTCCTATCTTTTGATGTAGGTTTTTACAAAAGTGGAATGTGAGGATTCCTTATATATAAATAGTAACGCGCCTCCATGGATGAAGGCGCGTTACTTTTTTTGGAATTATAAAACATGTATCTGAGTTTGTTTGATCAAAATTGTAATTAAGTAACTGACAAATAATCATAGCGATTTCCTTATTTTTTATCAGCAGGTGGATCGATATTGGTAACGTAAGAAGCAAGAGGAATACTAAGCTCTTTAATTCCACGGGATACCAAGCGAGCAATTTGAAGGGCTCCATTTTCCTGGAAATGGATATTATCATGTACACCTTTAGGGTACGCTTTATACATACCTGGTTTTGTGTGGAGAAATATAGAGAGTGTCCCTTTTGGACCAATTGTGTCATAGTATGCAACACTTGATAAACTTAAATCAACTAGTGGCACATCAAGTTCTGTTGCAATTTCTTTCATTGCTTTTACATATTCAGGAAAGCTAACATTAAACTTCCCAGTATCACGATTAAAATCCCTACTCCCAACAGGTGTTACTAAAATTGGCGTTGCTCCACGACCGCGTGCTCCATTAATATATAATTTTAAATAATTTTTATAGTCTGGCACAGTTGTGTAAAGGTCTGGGCGATTTTTTCTCGAATCATTGTGTCCAAATTGAATCAATAAGTAATCATTAGGTTTTATTTTTCTTATGATGGTATCAAGTCTTCCTTCTTTAATAAATGATTTCGAACTTCTCCCCCTAAAAGCATGATTTTCAAACGTAATTTTAGGGCTGAAAAATTTTGGTATCATTTGTCCCCAACCAGCTCTAGGCTTCGAAGTCTCATCATATGTCTGCACAGTTGAATCCCCTGCTATAAAAACTGTCGGATATTCTCCAGATTTTCGTTCGGGAAGCTTCAAGGATAAAACAGGCACCGAAATCAATAAAAGCAATAAACTAAGAATAATAACAACATTACCTTTTTTCTTCCCCCTATTAAACATACGCTTCCTACCCTTCTTTTGAAAATTCCATTTATAGCATTACCTAAAAAATTCTTTAAAATGTATTAGTATTGCTACTCTTTATTTTAGCATTTCATAAGGAACAATCTTACTCAATTGAAAAAAGTTTACGAATTTAATAATTTTATAATTGACAAATCATAGAAAAACAGAGAAAATGAACGCGTGTACATATTTTCGTTTGGAGGTGAATATCTTAGCTAATAGAAAAGATGTAGCAAAATTAGCTGGGGTGTCTGAAGCCACAGTATCACGCGTATTAAATAATATTGGACCGTTACGAGAAGAAACAAAACGTAAGGTCTTACTTGCGGCTGAAGAGCTTAACTATCACCCAAATGCAATTGCACAAAGCTTTGCAAGAGGTAAGAGTAATAATATAGGTGTCATTGTTCCTTATTTGCCAAAGGTTAACCTAATGTCGACACATTATTTTTCGGAGCTATTAAGCGGGATTGGTGCAACGCTTGGAGATCTGGGATATGGATTGCTCCTATTGTTTCAATCACCAGATGAACCAAAAGACTATGTTCAGCTTTTTCGTTCCCAAAAGGTAGATGGATGCATCATCCTTGGTTCAAAGAATGTTCCCGGTGAAGTCGAAGCACTTGAAAAACTCCATCAATTGAACCTGCCATATTGTCTTGTGAATCAAACCTTCTCGGGTTATTCTTTTCATTCTATTGATGCAGATCATAGTAGTGGTAGTTTTCAAGCAGTGTCCTCACTGTTAAAGAAAGGGTTTGAACACGTAATTTTTTTAAATGGTCCCTCTGAATATTCGAATAGTATTGAGCGTTTACATGGATATGAGGATGCAATCGGGAAAGCGGGAATTCAGCTAAATCAAGAGCTAATTTTCCAAGGGAATTACAGCAGAAAAAGCGGTGTTCAAGCTGCTGACCAGATAGCTCCATTACTACCAGATTTCCAAGCCATTTATGCAGCAAATGACCGAATGGCTATTGGTCTTATGCAAGGGTTAAGCGAAAAAGGCTATCAGGCTGGCCGTGATTACGCACTAATTGGTTATGATGACTCTGAAATTTCAAGAATGACCTCTCCGCCACTTAGTACAGTAAAGGTGCCTCTTTTTGAAATGGGACAATTGGCAGCAAAAAAAGTTCTTCATTTAATCTCAATGGATAGTGAGGAAGCAAGCACTATACGTTTGCCGGTTACTTTGATAGAACGAGCATCCTCATTAATTAGCCGCTCATGAATTATTGCTTCAGATCATTCATGAGTGATTAGTCTCTAAAGATGCTGATTACTTAGACATGCACAAGCACCGCACAAACGATTAGAAGAAACCCTTAAAATAGCGCAGTTTCTCTTTAAGAAATGCGGCGCTTGTGCTTTACAATATTGAACTATCAACATCCTATTCTATAAAATAACGAGGAAAAGGGGATTATTTATGGAAACGCTTAAAATTGGAATGATTGGTTATAAGTTTATGGGTAAAGCTCACAGTCACGCATATCGTGACATTCCACTCTTTTTCCCAAAAACCATTCGTCCTGAGATGAAGGTTATTTGTGGACGTAATGCTAGCGGAGTAGCTGAAGCCGCTAAACAATTTGGCTGGGAGGAATATACAACAGACTGGCAAAGCCTTTTACAAAGAGATGATATTGATTTAATCGATATTAATGCACCTAGTAATGTACATAAAGAAATAACAATTGCCGCTGCACAAGCGGGCAAACATGTTTTTTGTGAAAAACCGTTAGCGCTTACATTAGAGGATTCAAGAGAAATGCTCGAAGTTGTTGAAGCTGCCGGAGTTAAACATATGGTTGGATTTAATTATCGATTTGCTCCTGCTGTGATGCTTGCGAAAAAACTAATCGACGAAGGGAAATTAGGAGATATTTATCATTTCCGCGCTTGGTTTTTACAGGATTGGCTTGTCGATCCAAACTTCCCTCTTGCATGGAGACTACAGAAGGATATTGCTGGTTCAGGATCTCATGGAGATTTAGGCGCACATCTCATCGATATGGCCCACTATCTAATTGGAGATATGACCGAAGTGATTGGCATGAACGATACATTCATTAAAGAAAGACCAATTCCTACTAATATGACTGGCTTATCTGCAACTGGTAGTGATAATGCAGAAAAAGGCGAAGTCACAGTTGATGACGCTACCCTATTTATGGCTCGTTTTGCTAACGGTGCCTTAGGAAGCTTTGAAGCTACTCGCTTTGCTTCAGGTCATCGCTGTACAAACTCCTTTGAAATCAATGGTAGTAAAGGAAGCGTCATTTTCGACTTTGAACGCATGAATGAATTGCAAGTCTATTTCACCGACGACCGAGATGATGTGCAAGGCTTCCGTCGCGTATTAGCAACAGACCCTGCCCACGCTTTTTCTGAAAACTGGTGGCCACCAGGACATACAATCGGTTATGAACATACATTTATTCACGAAATTGTTGAGTTAATGGAAGCCTTCCGCGAAGACCGTCAGCCAGTTCCTAACTTCAAGGATGGTGTAAAATGCCAAGAAGTTTTAGAAGCAGTTGATCAATCAATTGAAAAACGCCAATGGATTAAAATTTCTGACGTATAACAAAAGCGGAAGCGCCTTGAACAGCCGCTTATCCACTGAATTTTATCTTAACTTAATCAAAAGCTCTTTTTATAACATTGTTGTTTATAATTAGTTTCCTTGTACAAAAATTATTTAGGTTGATTGGAACGGATATGCGAGACTCCTGTGGGCACAGCGGGACAGGTGAGACTCATGCAGGCGCTATGCGCCGAGGTGGCTCACCGCTCGCCCCACGGAAAGCGAGCATCCTTTTTCTGTAATCAACCATTCCAAATACTTGTTATATAGCAACAAAGTTTGCGAAAACAGCCTAATCAAAAAAAGGAGTGTTGAAAAATGAAAAAAAATGCATTGATCGTTTGGGGCGGTTGGGATGGCCATGAACCAGAGCAAGTCTCACATATTTTTAAAGGTATTCTTGAAGAAGAAAACTTTAATGTAGAGGTATCAAATTCACTAGATTCATATGCAGATCCTGAAAAGCTGAAATCATTAGATTTAATTGTTCCTCACTGGACAATGGGTGAAATTGATAAAAAGTATGTATTAAATATTTCTGATGCTGTTATGAGTGGTGTCGGGTTAGCTGGATGTCATGGTGGAATGTGTGACTCTTTCCGAAACAATGTTGATTGGCAATTTATGACCGGTGGAAATTGGGTAGCACATCCTGGAAATGATGGTGTTGAATATATGGTCAACATCAAACACTCCACAAGCCCTCTACTAGAAGGTTTCTCAGATTTCAAAGTCGTGAGTGAGCAATATTACCTTCATGTCGATCCAGCTGTGGAAGTGCTAGCTACAACACGATTCCCAGTAGTTGATGGACCACATGCAACGAATAAAGCAGTCGATATGCCTGTTGTATGGACGAAACGTTGGGGTCAAGGACATGTATTCTATAATGCACTAGGCCACCAAGCTAATATTGTTGCTATGCCAGAGGTTTCCCTCATTATGCGCCGCGGATTTTTATGGGCTGCTAACGGAAAGAACAGCTCTGAAGCATTAGTAACATCAGCTAACGGCAATGGAAGTGTATATACCGGTATGGGAGATAGCCAATAATTTTATCATTTCCAGCGAGAGCACTGCACTGTAGCTAGACAAGAAAACTCAGGATAAAAACTTTTCTTATCTAAAAAAATGGAGGTTCTACTAATGAAAAAACTTAAAATTGGTATTGTCGGTTGTGGGAATATTAGTTCAATATACATGGAAAATTGTCAAAAGTTTGATCACCTTGAACTTGTTGCTTGTGCAGATTTAGATGAACAGCGTGCACAATCTCAAGCTGAAAAATACGGTGTACCCAAAGCTTGCTCAGTTAATGAGTTGCTTTCTGATCCTGACATTCAATTGGTTATTAACTTAACAATTCCAAAAGCACATGCAACGGTTTGTATCCAAGCCCTTGAAGCAGGTAAGCATGTTTATACAGAAAAACCACTTGCCGTCACACGCGAAGAGGGTAAACAAATTTTAGAAACAGCTAAAAAACATAATCTCTTAGTTGGCAGTGCACCTGACACCTTCTTAGGAGCAGGAATTCAAACAGCCATCCATCTAATTGAACAAGGTGAAATCGGCGTACCGATTGGGGCATCTGCATTTATGATCCACCGTGGTCATGAGCATTGGCATCCAGATCCAGCCTTCTTCTATGACATTGGTGGCGGTCCAATGTTTGATATGGGACCATATTATTTAACAGCATTAGTGTCACTTTTAGGACCGATTGAACGAATATCAGGTTCTACTCGTATTAGCTATCCAGAACGAACAGTAACAAGTGAACCAAAAGCAGGCACTAAAATTCAAGTTGCAACACCAACACATATTTCAGGTGTTATCGACTTTGCTTCGGGTGCAATTGGCTCAATCACAACAAGTTTTGACGCATTTGGCGGAACAACACTGCCACCTATTGAAATTTACGGTAGTGAAGGTACTTTGCTAGTTCCAGATCCAAACACATTTGGAGGTCCTGTGAGTATCAGAAAACGTGATGAAAAGGAATTTGTCGAAGTTCCATTATCATACGGCTATTCACAAAACAGCCGCGGACTTGGAGTAGCAGATATGGCTAAGGCAATTCTTAATGGGGGAAAATACCGTGCAAACGGAGAATTAGCCTATCATGTATTAGAAGCTATGCACGGCTTCCATGATTCCTCCGATAATGGAACACATTACAAGATGGAGAGTTCATGTGAAAGACCCGAGTCTTTGACTGTTGAACAACAGGTTTCTAAGTAGGTTTTATTTATATTTTAGTCTTACTTACTAGAATATTAAAAAGCGTTCGGAGAATGGCAACATTTTTCTGGACGCTTTTGATTTATTTGTGATTTGTTTAGTGTGGATTGAACCGTTTTCCTGTAATTGATCCACTCTTCTTGTTTTATGAACCAAACTCCTTTGCCAACCTCACTTTAGCGTACGATTGAACGGATTTTCCATATAATTGAACCACTTTTTCTTGCGTTTGAACCACTTTCACCTTTAATTGAATCATTCTCCTTGTTTTATGAACCAACCTCACTTTTCAAGGTGAATTAAACCGCTTTTCCCCTTCTATTGAACCTCTCTTCCATTAATACAATCAGAACTCCTTACCAACCCTCTACTTATGCATTAAAACGAATCACACACCTATCCTTCCAACAACAACGAAAAAACCTCCATTCCCAGGAGGTTCCTTACATTTTTCAAAGATTTTGAGTTTAGTAATCTATTTCTTTACCTCTAACCCCAGCAAATAATCTACCGCTTCTGCCAATGTAGCAACGGGTACGATTTCAATACCATACTCATTTTCCTTAACTTCAGCTAGAACGTCTTTTTCATTCGTGTCGATTGAAGTGATGTCTTTTGGTGTAAAGAAGATGTCTGCCCCTTCTTCATTAGCAGCTGTAACCTTATGTTTTATCCCGCCTATTTGACCAACATTGCCGTTATGGTCAATTGTACCAGTTCCGGCTATTTTATAGCCTTTTGTTAAATCTTCTGAAGTAAGTTGATTGTAGATTTCTAAGGAAAACATCAAACCTGCAGAAGGACCTCCAATGTCCTCACTATTTATTTTTACTTTCCTTGAGACTGTTGCTGTGAATTCTTCCTCTGGTGCAATCCCTATTCCTACCCGATCTGTCGAGGCATCTAGGGCAATCATTTCGACTGTTTCCTCCAGCTCTTTATCGCCACGTTTTATTGTTAGGGTTGCGTGGTCTCCTACCTTTTTATTTTCTTCTATGTATGAAATAAACTCTGGAGCTTCATTCATTTTTTTACCATCAATGCTTGTAATCAAGTCACCAACTTTCAGGACTTTTTTCGCTGGTGAATCTGGTAAAATCGTACGAACAAAAATTCCGTGGTACTCGATATCCACTTCTTCACCGGCTTCTGTAAAGCCTGCTACTAATGCATTTTGCTTTGAATCCTTCATCATAAAGTTTAATATTTTCGTATATTCTGCATCTGTTAAATCGCCTTTTACATCTTCTTCCCTCACGATATCAGTGTGGGGAGCAACTAGTCCGTACACTAAAATATAAGGATTAAAAGCTTTCACAGATAATACTGTAGTCAAGTTAAAGCTTCCTTGTTCATTTTTATGTCCGCCCTCTACCGACACTTTAGGCTCTAAATCTTCAATTGGTCCTGGTTGGTAAAGATAATATGGAGTCGGTATAAAAGCAATGATCACTAAGAGTAGCAAAATGATCAAAATTCGTTTAAATGTCAGTATATTTTTTTTCTCAAAATCATAATCTCCTTGTTTATGTCATAGCCGCTTACCTATCATTATATTCTAAAAGAATAAAAATTAGAATTTCGATATCTCTATAAAAAAGAGACTTCATTCATACGGAAGCATATCCCTCCATACAAATTCAGTCTCTTCGTAATTAGCATTACTATACCATTCGACTATAATCCTTTTTCGCTTGTAGCATAAATTCCTGCTGAAGAAGATTAACTTCAAACAATTTCAATGGATCGTAAAAGAGCTCAGGATTTGCTTTCATTTCACTTAGCCCTTCTTTCCCCTCTTGGATAGTCGTTTCTGTTTCAACAATAGTTTCCTCAACCTCGCTAATTGGCGAAGTAAAGAAAGAGGATATATCTTGATTTAAGCCTTTTTCAAACAACTCAAATGGTAAAAATAATTTCTTGGAAATTGAATCTGTTACTTCTTCATAAGTTTCATTCTCAACATATTTTTTATATTGATTCACGAGCATCATCTTATTTTGATTCATTGCACCGAATAACTTTCCTGCGCTTTTTAAAAGGAGTTGTGTTGGTTTATTTTTCAGCATAATATTTTCGTTTTCATACTGAATTCTCCCTGTCATCCGATTAATATCACGACGCCAATCCTCTAATATCGTAAACTCACAATTTAATTGGAGCTTTTCTTGCTGATAGATTTCATTAAAGGTTTCGCTCATTTCCTTTAAGTAGGATTGACTATCATGTAATTCATCCTTTGATGCGGAAATCCAACTATCAAGCTTATCGCAAAGCGTTGGAAGCAAGGTCTGTTCATAATATTCCTTAACTTTGGCATTCATGCTGTTATTAAGCATAATGTGAATTTGTTTAAAATCACTGTCTTCTTTAATTTGCTCTGTGCTTTCTTTTAAAAGCTTAGGTATTGTTACTTGCAGCTCTGTTTTACTTTCCTTCATTAAATCTTTGTATGCAGCTACTATGGTGGCTACTTTTTCTTGTTGAAGATCAGTTAGCTTATTCGTAAAGCCTTTTAAACGACCTAATATATCTTCATTCCATTGAATGGAATCGATTAAACCCTTCTCCATATCAACGCGTTTTTGCAATAGATCCGTAAGCATTTTTCGGATTAAGGTTAGTACCTTTGCTGTTCGTTTTTCTTGTTTTTCCTTTATGCTATACGGAAAATGCGTGGATAAAAATATATTTAGCTTACTTAATTGCTGACTAAATGGATGTAATGATGAATAAGGCAAAATTTCCGCCTCAGGGTAAATAGCTCCGATTTGTAATTTTATTTCGTCCGTAAGAGTCGCTGTATGTGCGTCACTTGCAATTAAATCAACTTTATTTAATAAAAAGTGTACTTTTAAATCTGGAGCATAGTTTTTCATCTGACATAAAACATCATATTCTCGTTCGGATAACGACGAACCATCTAAGACATACAACAACCCGTCAGCTAATGGCAATGAATCAAAGATCTGGTTTCTCATCTCATTACTACCATTGATTGGTGGTGTATCTATGATTGCACACTGATGTTCATGCAATAAAATACACGGTCGTTTAACATGGATAAGTGATGTCTCATCACCTTGCATGTATTCATCTAATTCACGTTGATTGTAAACAGTTCGTTGTTCAGAATCAGAAATGTGATTCATTGTTAGCTCGTCATCATCATGTAGGATAACGAAGGATGTTGTTGATCCTTTGAATAGTTGGTCTCCTAGTAAAGAGTTAACAAATGTCGTTTTTCCGCTTCCCGATTTTCCAGCTAACAGAAAATGATTCTTAATTTGTGGGTTGATCAGCTCCTCTAACCACCAATTTACTTTATTATTTACTTCAACCGAATGATTTTCTGCCCATTCACTAATCGTTTTAAATAGTTGTAAGGCGTTTTCTAAGCCACTTTGCTCATTTTCAGCTTCAAAAATAATCGATTCCGCTTTATAGACAGCATCAGGCAGAACCGTTCCTGGAAAAATTTCATTCCAGGCTAATACGGTCGCCGATGGAAACAATCCATTCTCTCGTGTTGAAAGAAGTAACCAATTTGCCAATAAATTAGGAATAATATCGTGAAGCTCCCTTAAATAGTAAGATCCCTCTGTTAACCCAATAAATGTCTCTTCAAAAAGGTGTATTGTGTGATCCCATTGATGATCATTTGCTTCAAGGTCAACAGTAAAAAAGAGATCATTGATTGTTCTTAACCAGGTTAGATATGATTCTTCATTTTTATAGCTATTCCATAGAGCCCCGATAAATTGTGAAAAGGAATGTTTACTTACTTCAAAAATCGTTAGCAAAGCCTCAGCGAAAAAATCAGGCTGAAACTGTTTTGTATACCCTGCTTTTACATATGAGATCAGAACCTGGAACCATTCTTCACGTTCAGTTCGAATTGTTTCAGTAACCGCGAGCTTTACTGCATGTGCAAAGTCATTCTTCTCTTCATAAAAGTCTCGAGCTATCTTTGTTACTTGTGGATAATCTGGGTTAATATGTAATGCCTTTTGGATGATCTCATAAGCATTCTCTATCTTATTTCTTTCTTGATAAAGTGAAAAAAGCTTGAGAGCTACCTCAATGCTTAAGGTTTTGTCTTCTGTTTCAATTGAAATGTACTTATCTTCAGCTGCTGAAAGCAAGCCCAATTGATAATAGGCATCGCCAATATTTTTATTAGCCCATGGTTCGAGCTCGTTTTTTATATTCTCCCATTTAAAAATGGCTGTTTCATAATCCTGATACAGATAATAAATCTCACCTTGAGCAAAACGAATGTAGGATAAATCAAAGCTCTCATCACTGTTTTGTTCCTCAAAATACGCTTGACCAAGTACTTCAGCTGGTTGTCTTTGGTCACTTCCAGCTAAAAACGTCTCATAAAAGGTTTTATGAATTAATTGTTTTTCCGTTTGCATAGAATCCTCCTGCTAAAAATATAAGTTTATCATGAACATGTATAAAACATAATATAGGAACAAAAGCGCAAGCGCCTTGATAGCGCCGACAAGCATAAGATGATTATAGAATAGAAGGCGTTCTTTGCCTTCAATTCTAAATTAGCTTATGACCTCGAGGCGCTAGGCGCTGGAGCTGGATGTCAAAGCGCCTTTTGGTTTATTTTAACAGAAATACGTTCACGAAAAATGTTAATTTTATTTCAAATTTATTTATACTTTATTACCCTTATAATAAGAACAAAAAACCAATACCTTCTTAAACAATTCGTTAAAGGCATTGGTTTTATTAGGGTGTATGAATTAAACATATTGTGTAAGTGACATTGAAATTTTAAAAGAAGATTCATTTGAAGGAAGCATTTATACAAAGGAATTGGCAATGAACCCATTATTGTTTCATAATTCCAAGTGATAGGATGCCTTAGCTTCAATAAACCTATTGGAGAGCTTGTTTAATTCATTCTGATTGAGGTCAGTAGATAATTACTCAATTTTTTCTTCAACTATAAATAATTACTTTGTACAAAATTATGGTTTGGTTAATACAATACACTTGTGAATTATTTCATTTTTCTTTTCTTATACTTTTTTACCCTATGTATGATAAACCATATGATATAACCGATTAGTAATCCAGGAATGAGTGAAAGCATCGGTGTCCAAATAGGTCCTAAGCGGACACCATTTATTTTAAAAATCGGTGAATACATAAGGCCAACGGTTACAAAATACGCCCCAAATACAAAGGGAAAAAACGAATATGGAGAACTCTCACCCTCCGCATCCTTAAATGCATCCCACATCGCAAACATATATACACATGGATAAAACATAAGCCATTGATAGTTTACGATTTGAAAAGCTTTGTCAATTTCCCCTAAAAAGCTTGCCATAATCGCTGAATTAAAATTACTATTCACATTAATAAGAAACTCAAGAAAGATAAAGACAAAACCTTTGGCTAATTTTTTATTCAGAATTTGGGCAAATCCAGGTAGTGCTATACTCCATAAAATTGCTTCTGTTTTTGAAGTCATATTACTGCTTCCTATTCATCATTTTTAATAACAAATTACCTCACTTATTTCTCCTGTTTCATCCATAACTATTACGCTTCTTAACGCCTAAAACAAGTACTTCAACCGTTTAATTGTTAACGTATGGAACACTTTGTACTATTACTATTTACAATCACTTCCAATTATATTCTTAATTTGATAGATCAAATAGTAAAATATTGCACTATCTTACGATGGCTATTTTCAGACGGCTTCAAAGCCTTTAAGTAGATTAGACGATCTACCCAGCACAAAATCAAAAGAAAAACTATATTCTAACATAAAGTAGTACCTTCGTTTAGTTGGAGATTTACTGTTTTTTAGTGAAAGGTAGTGTAAATGCTAATGATTGAAGACACAAAAGATATGAATGCTCATAATGATTCCTGCATTTGGAGCGCACTCGAAAAAATCAAAAATTCCCAGGACAAAGCCGCGTATCTTCGGTCCACCTGTAAACTAATTGAGGCTCCGGCATTTAATACAATTCCATTTATCCTGCAAACTCAAAAGGGAGAGCCATTTTTCACATGGGCAAAAGCTGGAAAACCAGACTGCTTTGCAACTATTTTCTTTAAAGTTATCAAATTGGATCGTGAAACAGGCTGTGTAACATTACGTTTGTTACGTCCAAATAAATGTATATGGGATAACGAACTAAATGGAGTGAGATTTAGAAGAATTTGTGAAGTAGACTATGTAACTGAATCTGATGAAGGTGTTACCATTGACCCGACTAATTTTAGTGCCATAAAATGCTTTGATCCCACTTTTGTTAAGGAAGAAGAAGATCTAAATTAAAAAAGCACAAACAACTCACTTTCTTGTTTGTGCTTCATTGTTATTATTTAATACGTAAGTGATGCTGCAATAATTAGCCCTATTGATACAGACAAAAATAATAGAAATAATCCCACAGCTTGATTGTCGTCATCAATTGCTTTGGTAATATTAAATTTAGGTGTTAAAAGCTCTGCTAAATAAAAAACGATGATCTGAATGACAATCGCTATACTTCCCCACACCACCATATCCAGTATGTTGACAGAGTTTGATATAGATGAATAGAGGACAATTGCTAAACCTAAAATACGACCACCAAAGGCATAGACAGCCGCTTTGTTTCCATTTTTAATTAATTCAAATTCTTTATTTTTTGTCGTTACTTCAAATAGGACAATTCCAATAAATAATAATACTACAGCTAATCCAATATAGGAAACTGTCGACAAAAACAAATCTGTAAATGACATACTCTCAGGTCCCTTCTTTAACGTTTTAATCCTACTGGTAAGAAATAGGCATTGTTATCCGTAATTTGCTGTCCCGCTCTTAAACCAATTCCACAAGCTTTTCCATTTATTAAAAAGCTTCCGATTAGTAGCTTCCCGTCTTTTAGCCCATCGATCGTTTTAATTTCTTTTGTCGGGAGCTCAATAAACTTTTGATAAACAGGCAATGATTTTTCATAGCTTTTATTCTTGTCTTCAAGGATCTTCTTTGTTCCATGAAAAATCGCTACCGTATCTCCTTCTCGACCAAAGCTTGGTTTTTTCACATATTTTATACCGTTAGTTAGGAATACGTCTTCTTCAAGATATGTAGGCAAAAAGTAGGTTGAAATCCACTGCTTTTCTTCATCTGAGAAGAACGGATGGTCACACTCCATCATCCCCCAAATAACTGCTTGAACAGCCTTCGATTGCAAAAGAAAAGCTGAAATAGGATTGATCATTTGCAGCTTGCTTGAAGTAACTAGCTCGAGTAGCTGTAAACCTATTTTTTCATTTGTTTCTTCCTCGACGTCTTCAATTAAATGCTCTAACGGATATGTTTGCCGATAGAGAAGATCAATCTTTCTGCCTTCATCATCATACAATCCCACATGCTCTTTAATTGTGAGCTTATGTAATGGAACATATTTTGCCGAAACATTTGCTGATTCCATTAAAAACAATGTTGTTAATTTGTCTTCTTCATGTTCTTCATGTGATGTGAAAACGATATGTGGTTCATCTATAATTCCTGTATGATGTAGTACTTCTGCTAACGCTTTTCGTATTTCTTTACCTAGTAGATCAACTAATCCCTTATTCGGATCATCAACATTAAACTCTTCACACATGGCACCATTTACATAAAAAACTTCCTTCTCAAAAGTTGGAGTATCACTATTAAGCTCAAGCAGCTTCAAACCATTAGTCGTTTGGACTAAGTCCACACGTGCTATAACCGTTTCAACCGGTAAAGCCCGATGTCTGATAAAAGGGAGCATGCTTCTTGGGATATCTAGTTGCAATAAGGTTTCGTTAGATGAGTTTCTCAGTAAGTTACCGAGCTTAAAGAAAATTTGACCGACTCTATTTGTCACGGTACGAATTTCATTAACCTCTTCTTTTGTCATAAGAGCGATATCATATAACGCATATTCACTATCGTAAAGATCATGCCAAAAGGAGTTCATTTTGTTGTAAGCTTGATGCCGCTTTTGCCTATGATCCTCTAGATTAAATGAGTGTGACATTACCCACCAAAACCTCCACTAGACCCAGATCCAAATCCAGATTTTCCACCTTTAAATGAGCTACTCGATTTATAACTTTTATAAGCGGAGCTCGTTTTTAAGCTACTTTTAGACGAGAACATTTTTCCACCGTAATAAAAATAACCATAATGTGGTGAATCATTATCATCACATTCCCAAACTCCTTCATCAGCCTCCCATTCCCAATCATCACAATCAGTTCCCTCAGGAACAGGTGGTAACGACTCATCACTACATCCAGTAGCTGTAATCATTGTTGCAGAGATGATTCCAGTTAATAATTTATTTGTCTTTCTCAAACGCCTTCCCCCCCTTAAATTGAAAAGCGAGTCGCCTTGCTCAGCCCGCGGTAGATAAAAAACTGATATTTTATATCTGCATTTATATGTTCTTTGTGGTATAAAACCACATTGCTTGAGCTTGCCACAAAACTCCAGCAAATCGCTTTTCGCTGTTAATAATTACAAATTAATTCATGATAAACTACACCCTAATATAGTATAGTAGAAATAATGACATCTTTGGAGGTAAATATGAAAAAAAGTTATAAATTGGAATATCGTTTAAACGATGAGCTGAATAACTACCCTGCATTGTTTCATTACGAATTTGCAGAGCCCTCAGAAATCTTTTGTCGAAGACTATGTGATTATTTTATAAAAAACAAAAAGGTGTATCATCAAACGGCTTCCAGTCTTGAAGACGAATATTATGTTATTTATGTAGAAACAGATAATGAAGAACATATTTTTGACCATGCTATGCACTATACACATGTAACACTTGAAGTACGTGACTTTAGAGAATACAACGATTCACCACTTATCTTTACATATGATTTATATTCACATGAAGAAGCATTATCCCTGATTGGAAATGATTATTTATGGATACAGGATCAAGAATATGAAAAAATATCCGCAGAAATTGATGAGGACCGTTCTACATATGTTCTATACATGTCGAAGGCTTAGTATCTTTATAATGCATTTTTGGAGGTATCTTTACGGAAATTATAAAGATAATGGGTTGAATCTGCTGTTAACCTAACCTATTTTATTGGGAGGGATTTTTAGCAGGTAATTTCAATCTTTCAACTACCGTTTATCCCTCAATATTCTGACATATTTTCTTGGTTTTTCTCTTAAGATAAGGCTATTATCTGTGAGATTGTTGCTTTTAAAACAAAAACTATTTCAGGGTGATTGGAACGGATTGCGAGACTCCTGCGGGAGCAGCGGGACAGGTGAGACTCATGGAGGAGTTTACGCTGAGGAGGCTCACCGCCCGCCCCGCGGAAAGCGAGATCTCTCGCTGCAATCAACCACACCGCATTACTTGGTAAATAGCAACAAAGTTTGTGAACAGCGGAAAATAAAAACCCCTAATATGCTCAGAGGTCTAAAGAATCATCCATAAATTAAACTAGATACATATAAAACAATTGGTAATGTCACCAAGCTTAATACCGTACTAAACAATGTGGCTGTTGATACGAATTGTGGTTCTGTATCATATTGGAGTGCATACATAGTTGTATTCGCAGCTGTTGGCATCGCCGAAAGTACGATCATTATTTGTTTTAATAAATCATCAATTGGCAGGAATAACGTAAATACGAATGCAATAACAGGTGATAACAATAGTCTTAAACCTAAAGATAATGAAAGTGGAGCAAAATCTAATTTTTTCACAGAAATTTTAGCAAGCTGCATCCCTAAAATAATCATAATTGTTGGAACTGCTGCATCTCCCACCATCTCGATGGCATCCATAAATGAACCTCCGACCGGTATGTGAAAGAGATGAAAAACGATCCCAAGCAGTGCACCGTATACAATAGGCACTTTCACAACCTCTTTCAAAGCCATTTTTATGCCGCCACCCTCTGGAGAGCCCTTTGCAGCATAATAAATACCAACTGTACACATGAGAAGCTGCTGAATAACCATTAAAATAACGGCGTAATGAAGCCCTGCCTCACCGAAAGCAAAGAAAATAAGGGGTGTTCCATAATTCCCATTATTCATAAATGCAGATGCAAGGATCATCCCACATGTTTTCTTTACAGTATATCTTCTAATAAATGCAATGATATAAATAATGATAATTAGGCAAAGCGCTAGCCCGACCGTGTAAAAAGTCATCATTGCGTAATCAATTGTCAAATCTGTTTTATAAAATGTTTGAAAAGCTAAAAAAGGAAGCATTAAATATATCGCCATAACAGATAATGGCTTCGTATCAAACCCAATCATTTTTTGCCCAACAAATCCAATACCAAAAATAAAAAAAATCGGAATTAATACCGTGAAAAATTCCATAAGATCACCTTACCTAACTACGAATCTATGAATTGATTTATCTAGTATACCATATGAATATTATTGGATTGGTTTATTTAGTTGGTAGACTATTTTTGACCCATGAGTGAGGAAAATATTTCCCGGGCACTTAAATTCTTATTCACAACCCTTTAACCTCTATACCATTATCCTGCAAGGCTCTATTTATTTTTTTCGCAAATTCAACCGAGTGTTCCCCGTCACCATGGATACAAATTGTGTCAGCAGTTATTGGTACTTCATGTCCCGATTGTGTGATAACCTTTTGATCTAACACCATTTTTATCACTTGAGCGATTGCTGTGTTTTCATCTTTAATAAGTGCGTCCTCTTGATGACGAGGAGTTAACGTACCATCCCTTTGATACGTTCGGTCTGCAAATACTTCATTCGCTGTTTTCAAGCCGAATTTGTCTCCTGCTTTAATTAATTCACTTCCAGCAAGCCCATATAAAATAAGCTCGGGGTTTATTTTATAAATGGCTTCGGCAATCGCCTCTGCAAGTTCCTTCTTTACAGCAGCCATATTATATAACGCACCATGTGGCTTTACGTGTTTTAATACGGCTCCCTCAGCTAATACGAAGCCGTGAAGTGCACCGATTTGGTAAACAACGATATCATACACCTCCGCTGATGTAATAGACATTGTTCTTCTACCAAAGCCTTTTAAATCATCTAAGCCTGGGTGTGCGCCAATACTTACAGAATGATCCAATGCCAGACGTACGGTTTTCCTCATCGTTTCCGGATCGCCAGCATGAAACCCACATGCAATATTTGCAGATGTAATAGAAGTAATGATCTGCTCATCGGCACCGATTGTATATCTTCCAAAACTCTCCCCCATATCACAATTCAAATCAATACGAACCATTCTTCATCCTCCTAAAAGCTAATGAAATACCCATTTTCACTTTTGAAATCATCTGATCTCTATCTAAAAGCAATCTTTGGGCATCTGGTATGCTTATTTCTTTAAAAGTCAGGTTTTCGCCTGGCAATACTTGTGATAATACTGGAAAATCAATACTTGCTACATAACCTATTTTCGGGTAACCACCTATTGTTTGCCGATCAGCCATTAGAATAATCGGTTGACCATCTTTTGGCACTTGAATCGTTCCCATCGTTACAGCTTCTGATAAAAGTTCAACATTGGTGGTTAACTTAAGTGCTTTTGCAGATAGGCGATATCCCATGCGATCTGAATTAGGAGTAACTTTATATTTTTCTGAAAGAAATTCTCCTTTAGACTTTTCTGTAAATAGATCAAATTGAGGTCCTTTTATAAACCGTATTTGTGGGTCTTTTTTATAAACTGGTTTTATTAGAGAACTTACAGTCCAATTGACTGGTTTAAATGGCCCTGACCAAATTTGCATACGAAGGAATTTTGATAAATCACTTGGATTGAAGTTAAGTACATCCCCCTTTTGCAAAGCACGGCCTTGATAACCACCTATACCACCTCTTACATATGTACTTCTGCTTTCCATTACCAATGGAACATCAATTCCCCCTGCAATCGCTAAGTAGGTTCTACAGCCTTGTTGTGGACGGCCGAAGCGAAGGACACTTCCTGCTTTTACAAAAATTGGTTTCCATAATGGTACAGGTTTACCGCCAATGCTCGCAGACAAATCAGCTCCACAAAGCGATATTAACGTATCCTGTTGAAATAATAATGTTGGTCCTATTAACGTCATTTCTACTACTGCATCATCTTCGTTATTGCCAATGAGAATATTGGCAATTTTTGCTGCAACCTCATCCATCACACCTCCAACAACAACTCCATATTTCTGAAAGCCAATTCTCCCTAAATCCTGAACTGTTGTCGATAAACCTTGTTCCAGCACCTTTATCGTCATTGCTTCTCAATCCTTAGAGCTTCAAATTGCTGTGGAGTAATTGGTTGAAAACGGACGAAATCTCCTGCACTCAATAGACTAGGTTGTTTAGCATTCTGTCGAAATAATTGTAATGGAGTTCGGCCAATTAACTGCCAGCCTCCTGGACTTTCGATCGGGTATACACCTGTTTGTTCCCCGCCAATCCCTACACTCCCTACCGGTATCGTCAATCTTGGCGTCGCTTTCCTTGGTGTTGCAATTTCTTTTGACATCCCACCAAGATAAGGAAAGCCTGGCGCAAAACCAATCATATAAACTAAGTACTCTTGGTTAGCGTGGATATCAATGACTTGCTGTTGTGTTAGATGATGGTAGCTTGCAACATCTTGTAAGTCAGGGCCAAAATCTCCACCATAGCAAACTGGGATTGTGATTGTTTTTGATGGATAAGAATTGGATACAGGTAGGTTAGCTAAACTGGATTTTAGGATATTAAGGACAACGTCATATGGTGTTTTTTTGGGAGTAAGCATCTCAACCTTTGTTGGTTCATAACTAATTGTGGCAGTAGTAAAGCTTGGGATGACCTCGAGCAATCCTAGAAAAGGGTGTGCTTCTATGAATTCAGTGAAGGCAATGATCTTTAGATGAAGGTCTTTATGTAGTTCTTGACCAAAATGAATCGTGATTGCCTTGTCGCCTTGTGGGTAAAAGGTGATTTGGTCCATTTTATCCTCCTTCTCGTTCTGATTGATTGTAATTGAGATCCCTTAAATCAATTTTTATGAAACATTTTAGATTTAGTCTGATTATTAACTTTATTTTACCATTAACCTGAGGTTTACTACTATTGTCTGACTTTTATAAGCATAAAATGTTAGCCACAGTACTTTCCCTAAATACAAAAGGAGCTAGACCTAATAATAATAGGTTAAGCTCCAAATCAATCTTCACTTTCATTCATTTATTAACGAATCTGTCCTGTTCCATAAACAAAAAACTTACTTGAAGTTAATGCGTTTAATCCCATCGGACCTCTAGCATGTAGCTTTTGTGTACTAATGCCAATTTCCGCTCCATATCCGAATTCAGAGCCATCCGTAAAACGTGTTGATGCATTATGATACACAGCTGCAGCATCAACTTTATTTAGGAAGTTATTTGCATGGTCCTCACTTGCTGTGATAATTGCTTCTGAGTGTTTTGTTCCATACTTATTAATATGGTTAATAGCTTCTTCCACACTGTTTACTACCTTTACACTTACGGAAAGAGCCAAGTACTCAGTATACCAATCTTCTTCTGTTGCTAATTTCGCAGCACCAAACACACTACTTACTACTTCATCCCCATAAATTTCAACACCATTGTCATTTAGCGCATCAAGTAAATCCTTACCATATTGTGCAAACCATTTTTCTTCTACTAAAATCGTTTCAATCGCATTGCATACGGAAGGGCGTTGAGTTTTTCCATTAATCACAATACTTTCAGCCATCTTATAATCTGCTGATTCATCGATAAACACATGACAGTTTCCAGCTCCTGTTTCAAGAACAGGTACTGTTGCCTCTCTAACCACTGTATCGATCAGGTTCTTACCACCACGTGGAATTAGAACATCTAAATATTCCTTTAAGTGGAATAGTTCTTTTGCTGTTTCTCTGCTTGTATCTTCAATTAATTGGACAGCATCTACAGGTACTTTGCTTATTTCTAGAGCTTTATGAATTGACTGAACAAGGGCCTTATTTGAAAAACGTGCAGATGAGCTTCCTCTTAAAATAACAGCATTTCCTGTTTTTAATGTAAGTGTTGCTGCATCAATTGTTACATTAGGCCTTGCTTCATAAATCATCCCGATTACACCAAGTGGAACGCGATTCTGATTAATAAGCAGACCATTGTCTTTACGAATCGTTTCTAGCATTTCTCCTACAGGATCTTTTAGATCAATTAAAAGTCGTATCGCTTCTGCCATATCAAGAATGCGTTTTTCGTTTAGCATGATACGGTCTAACACGCTTTCTGATAATCCATTTTTTCTTCCAGCTTCAAGATCCTTTTGATTTTCTTCAAGGATAAACTCTTGATCTACAAGTAACTGATCAGCAATTTTCGCCAACGCATCATTTTTTTCCTCTGTTGAAATGCCAACCATCATAAAACTTGCATTTTTTGCTGCTTTTCCTTTTTGTAAGACCTCACTCATCCTATTCCCTCCTATGCTTTTACCCATTTATTTCGATGTATCACAACAATTGATGACAAAACCTCGTCTTTACTTAGCTCTTCACTTCGTTTCCCCATGAATTTTTTTAACTCATCAGAAGAAAAAAGAACCTCACCCTTGCCTAGTAATCCATTTGGTCCAACCACTTCAACAACATCACATTTCTGAAATGAGCCTTTAATATCATAGACTCCAGCAGGAAGTAGACTTTTTCCATTGTATAAAAGTGCATCCTCTGCACCTTTATCAACGTAAATTTTGCCTGATACTTCCGAATGAAACGCAATCCATTGTCTACTATTATTAATAGAAGTTAATCCGTCTTTTCCAATATAGGTTCCATTTCCTGCGCCCTCGATTATATCTATTAGCTTGTTATTTCCTTTCCCTAAGCCAATGAATACTTGAACACCTAATGAAATTGCCGTCTTAGCAGCCATTAATTTCGACTTCATTCCGCCTGTTCCTACCTTTGTTCCAGCACCTTCAGCTGCAGAAAGCATGTCGTCTGATACCTCTGGTAGATAGTCTATTTTTTTTGCTAAAGGATTTGTCCGAGGATTTGAATCATATAATCCATTAATATCTGTTAAAATAATAAGCTGGTCGGCATGAATAAGTCCGCTTACGAGTGCAGAAAGCATATCATTATCACCAAATGTAAGCTCTTCAACAGAGACGGTGTCATTTTCATTAATAATTGGCAAAATCCCTCGTTCTAAAAGCTCTGTAATTGTCGCATAAGCATTTTTATAGCGATCCTGCTTTGAAAAGTCATTTCGTGTTAAAAGAATTTGTGCAGGTATGATATCAAATTGACCAAACTGTTCAATATAGGATTGGACAAGAAGACTTTGTCCAACCGCAGCTGCTGCTTGCTTACCCTTTAATGTAACCGGTCGTGTTGGATAACCTAGCCGAGCAAATCCTGCAGCTACTGCACCTGATGACACAAGCAGCACTTCATGACCCTCTTCACGTAATGCTACCACTGCATGAACATGGTCTGAAAATTTCTCTTGATCGATTTGACCCTTAGCATTTGTTAACGAGCTACTACCGATCTTGACGACAATCCGCTTTTTTTCCATGATCTCTTTCCTCCACTATCTTTCTTAAAATACATACCCTGCATATTTAAAACAAAAAAGCCCTATTCATCCCTAAAAATAAGGACGAAAAGAGCTATGCTTCCGTGGTACCACCTTTATTGAATGTGAATTAGAAATGCGGAAGCGCCTTGTTCAGCTCCGACAAGCATAAGACGCTAATGAAATGAAGGTGTTCTTTACCTTCAATTCATTAGCGGCTAGACCCTAGAGGCAGTCAAAAACGCGACGTCCTGTCGCATTGACTGCCTCGCACGTCCTGTGCTTCGAAGCTGTGGCGCTGGAGCTAGACTCGAAATCTAAGTACAAAAACTTAAACCTTCTTATCTATTTTTCAATCACATCCCACTTTACCCTTTTAACGTAGGGACACGCCTATGTTTTCATAGGACTCGGGAGGTAGGTTCGGCAGCTTTTATGTTATGAAGTCTTCCAGCTAATAAACTTCACTCTCTGGTACTAAAAGTCCCGCTTACTATTCCTCCGTAAACGTTCTCCGATTTTTTACTATTATGCCGAGTATTTTGCCTACTGTCAAGCCTGTAAACGCTAATTTTTAGAAAATTTACAAATGGAGTTATTGTTATTTTCACAGTTTCTTACTTATCTTTATTTCATCCCATTTACCAAACTTATAATAACCATATGCAATCACACTGCTAATCACAAAACTTAGTCCCATTCCAACTGCAATCCCATTTTCGCCTAACCAAACTGAACATAAATAGGATAATGGGTAGCGAAGAATCCAAAAGGAAATCACATTTAAAACTAATACTTGAAACATCGCACCTGCAGCACGGACAATACCATTTAAGATAAAATTAATCCCTAAAAACGGATAAAATAGGGCAATAATCTGTAAGTATCTCATTCCAAATTGAACAGCGGCTTCTTCATTAATAAATAGCCTAATCGCCATTTCTGCAAATAAAACGACCAGAATACTTATAAAGACCATAATAAATAGATTGATCAAAACTCCATATTTAGCAATCTGGTGAACACGGTCCATCTTATTTGCCCCGATATTTTGTCCAGCCATACTATTAACAGCTGTACCAAGAGCCATAGCTGGTAACATGATGACACTATCAAGACGCTGTGCAGCACCAAATCCAGCGACAACATCATTCCCCAAGGAGTTGACAACACTCATAATTGCCATGACACCAGCTGAAATGACGGTCATTTGTAGGCCTGATGGAGTTCCAAGCTTTAAAATCGTCACGATTTCATCCTTTTTAGGTAGCTTAGGTAGAATAAACGGGATAAGCTTTCGTTTCATCGTATCGCAAATACCATATAAAAAAGCAATACCTTGTGAAAGAATCGTTGCATAGGCTGCACCTTCAATTCCAAGTTTGAATACTAACAGAAATATCGGATCAAGAAGCGCATTTAAAATAACGGCAATGACAACATATCGAATCGGTGTTTTACTATCACCTAGTGCCCTTAGGACTGTTCCGATGAAATTGTAGCCAAATAAAAATAAGATTCCGATGAAATTGATTTGAAGATAAGCCGTTGCCTCTTGGATCATTGACTGAGGAGTACCGAGAAATTCTACGATCGTCTTGGAAAAGATATAGCCGATGATCCCTAACAAAACAGATAAACTCGTTAATATCACAACAAACGCATTAATATAACTCTTTAGCCCACTTTCATGCCCTTGACCCTTTTGCTGTGAAAGAATCGTTAAAGTTGCGTTATTTATTCCAATAATGAACGATAAAATTGTAAAAATCACCGTACTAGATACGGCAATTGCCCCTAGAGCATTTGCACCGAGCAGATTCCCAACCCACAAGCTATCGATAAATTGATAGGATACTTGTAATAGGTTTGTAAGCATAATCGGCAGTGAAAAAAACCAGATTTGCTTCACAATCTTTCCATTCGTAAAATCCTGTTGATTCATGCCATACATTCCTCTCATGTCGATCCATTTATCTTATCATAGCCCTGGATAGACACGCACAAGGTTTGCATTTTATATAATGGGAGGTTTACGATAAATTTTTATCTACGATTATGAGGCTTTTATCTTCGAAAATATTAATTTATCTTCGAAAAATGATTATTTATCTTCGATTTTTTCATTTTATCGACCATTCGACAAAATTCATCAAATTGCTCCACTCCTCTTCACTGTTCCCAAACAATCATTAGGACTTTATTAATAATAACGACAACAATAAAAGTACCAGCTAATGAAGGTTTGCCTGAAGCATATAATGCGAAAGCTGCTGCACCATTGATAACAATCTCTAATAGTAGTCTAATTGGGACACCAACTTTAAAGGGTGCAGCCGGGGAGCCGAACAATCCCCAAAGAGTTGCAGCTACTAATGGTGTCCCAATCCCTAATATAACCTTCAGAAAGATTCCATGACCTGTTTTAAAACCCCAATAACCAAGTGCTGCTAATGCACAAAGTTCTAAAACAAACCGCAAGCCTAAATTACTAGCTTTTAATAAAAGCATTCCCCTCTCCCCCAGTACAGTGTAACGTTATGAATCTTTTTTCATCTTGTCAATTCCAGCTAAAAAACTATCAATTAATAAATGGAGGCTAATATCAAGGTCAAGAGGCAAACCAAACCCACCCTTTTGTTCAAGAGAAGAAAATCCGTGTAAAATGCTTCTTAATCCACGAACAGCATGGAGCGCTGCATCTTTTTCTAAACCGTATCCATTTAACACTTGAATTGTTAAATCAACGATCTTTTGACCTGCTAATTGAATCTCTATATCTTCCGGATCAGATATACTAATTGTTATCTCATATAATCCAGGCTGAGCCCTTACAAATGCAACATAGGCATCCGCAATTGCATGGACTGCTACATCCTTTGATCTCCCAATTGCAGCTTGTGTTAGCTTGCTATAAAGTTCTTCCAAGCCGTGTATAGCTAATTTTCTTCGTAGACCAGATAATCCATCAATATGGTTGTACAAAGATGGCGGACGTACCGATAGTTTTTTTGCCAAGGTTGCTAAGGTAATTGCTTCTACACCCTCTTCATTAGCAATTTGAGTAGCTGTTTGTAAGATTGTTTGTAAATTAAGTCCGATTCTTGGTGACATCCTAATCAACCTTTCTCTATTTCGTGGCTGTTGCTACATTTTTTTCTGCTTGATGAATAGCCTTTTGAATAAGGAGTTCTGGGTTTTTTATCATTTCTCCATGACCTACTGCCAATAAGCTAGGCTTTAATTTATCAATCCTTTTCACACTTTCAATTGCTATTTCTTTGTCCCATGTACCAAATGCGGGAAATGGAAAAAGCGGAACAATTTGGCCACTTACCGCGGTTCCTCCTCTAGTCTGCATCGCATCGCCGACAATTATTGCTTGGTTACGAGTATCAAAGAAAGAGATTGAGCCTGGCGTATGTCCTGGAGTTGCAATAACCTGTAATGAACCAATGCGATCTCCTTCATCCAGCAGGTGATCTGCATGTGTTGTTTTAAGACTTTTAGGAACTCCACCTTTGATTGGTATTTGTGACTCATTACTGTCTAATGTTCTATCCCCTTTTAGTAAACGACTTTCACGAGTAGAGATGGATACAGGGACATGAGGGAATTTTCTTTTCAGTTCATCTAAGGAACCAACATGATCTACATGTGAATGTGTTAATAAAATATTTGTAAGTGGCTTATCAAGTTTTTCAATTACATTCAAAATTCCTTTATAACTGCTCGGTATCCCTGTATCAATTAGCGTAAGTTCTGTTTGTTCTTCAATTAAGAAACAATTCACTGGAAAAAAACCTGGTAAAAATGTCAGTTGATAAACAGTCTCTTCCTTTGATAATTTCATAAAAAATCTCCCCTTTAATCCGATTAGTTTTAAAACTAACATCATTAGTTTTATTGTAACTAGTTTCATTATTTTTAACAAGGGGACTTTTTACATAATTTTCTACAAATAATACCGTTAAGTATTTTCACTTCCAACTGCCCAATACCATACTAAAAAGGCATACCACTAAAATGTGATACACCTACATTAAATCAGTTTTTAATTCGATATACTCTTGTTTCATATGGTTTTAGAGTAAACTTACAAACTAAGTCGTGGTCAAGTACATCATGATTTGCTAGCAATAAGCCTTCTGAACCTACAGAGAAATCCAATACATCTTCCCATGTCGCTAATTCCTCTGATAGATTTGAAAACACAACAACCTTGTCATTATCCATTGTACGTGTATACGCATAAATTTGCGGATGATCATCAAGTATCAAATTATAGTCTCCATAGGTGAATACTTCATTTTTCTTCTTAAGTTGAATCATTTTTTTATAAAAATGAAGCACTGATGACTCATCTTGAAGTTGATTTTCTACATTTATTTCTTTAAAGTTCTCATTCACACCTAGCCATGGTTTTCCAGTTGTAAAACCAGCATTTTTCTCTGCTGACCATTGCATCGGTGTTCTTGAATTATCGCGGCTTGAAGACCAAATTACATCCATAATATCCTTATGTGCCACGCCTTCCTCACGTTTAATTCGGTACATATTTTTATCTGCAACATCATTGTAATCTTCAATAGAATTAAATTTCACATTCGTCATTCCAATTTCTTGACCTTGATAGATAAACGGTGTTCCTTGCATTAGGAAGTACATCGCCCCAAGTGCAGTTGCACTTTCATACCAATACTGTGCATCATTTCCCCAGGTAGAGACTCTACGTGGTTGATCATGATTTTCGATAAAAAGTGCATTCCATCCTTTGTTTTCAAGACCTTTTTGCCACTTTGATAAGACATTTTTCAATTCAACAATGTCTAGCTTTTTCTTTTTACCTGCATCCCATAACGATAAATGCTCAAACTGGAATACCATATTGAATTTTCCTGTTTCTTCACCTACCCACTCGTCAAGGTCTTCTTTATCCTCTGCTTTCACACCGTTTGCTTCTCCAACAGTCATAATATCGTATTTAGAAAAGGTTTCTTCCTTTAATTCTTGAAGGTATTTATGAATTCCACTTACATTCATATGCTTATCAAAGGATGGAACATATTTTAGTCCCGTATCATTTGGCATATCCTCTAAGCCCTCTTCTTTATTAATGTGACTAATTGCATCAACACGAAACCCATCAATCCCTTTATCAAGCCACCAATTAATCATTTCGTATAAAGAATTTCTTACCTCTTTGTTTCGCCAATTAAGATCTGGTTGCTTTGTTGAAAAGAGGTGAAGATAATATTGTTGTGTATTTTCATCATATTTCCAAGAAGATCCACTAAAGATACTTTCCCAGTTATTAGGTTCCTTACCGTCCTTACCATCACGCCAAATATACCAATCACGTTTAGGATGATCTTTTGAAGAACGAGATTCAATAAACCAAGGGTGTTCATCACTCGTATGGTTAATAACCAAGTCAATAATGAGTTTCATCCCACGATTATGAACTTCCTCTAATAATTGATCAAAATCTACCATAGTCCCAAAATCATCCATAATATCTTGATAATCGCTAATATCATAACCATTATCATCATTTGGTGATTTGTACATTGGACATATCCAAATGACATCAATTCCTAAATCTTTTATATAGTCTAATTTGGAAATCATGCCTTGCAAATCACCGATACCATCGCCATTAGAATCCATAAAACTTCTAGGATAGACCTGGTATGCGACAGCTTCTTTCCACCATACTTTTTTCATTTATTCTTTCCTCACTTTCTTACGAATGGGATTATTAAAACTTTCAATATATACTTGCGTCACATTGAGATATTCTTATTATTGGCACAAGATTTACGCTCAATGATTTTTGTAGGAATTGTAATTCGTCTAGGTAATAAATCCGGATTTTTTATTATTTCAATTAAACACTTTGCTGCCTCATATCCAAGCTGATAAATTGCTATATCAACTGACGTTATTGATGGCTTTGAATGCTCAGAAAGCAGTAAATTATTAAAGCTAACAATTGATACATCATCAGGAACACGAATCTTCATATTCTCAAGGTGACTAATTATTTCATAAGCGATTAAATCATCCTGAGTAACGAGCCCTGTTGGTGGTGACTGCAAATTCATAAGTGAGGTAATAGCTTTCTTACCATTTTCTTTTATTAACTCTTCATTGACTAAGTATTCATCATTGAATGGAATTCCTGCTTCACTTAGAGCTAATTTGTAACCATTTAAACGATCAATTGTGACAACAAAGTCTAGACTGCCACCAACAAAGGCAATATTCGTATGGCCTAACTTGATTAAATAATTCGTAATTTGTTTTGTAATAAAAATATTATCGTTATCTACATACGTAACTCGTTCTTCATTTTCATCTGGCCTTCCAACTACTGTAAAAGGAAAATCTGCTTCTTGTAAAAATTTCATCGTTTTATCGTTCACCCGAGAATACAGGAGAACAATTCCGTCAACTCGTCTTCCTTGAACCATAGAAGTGACCTCTTCAAAGATTTCGTCCTCTGTTGATCCTGTTGATAAATAAATACCATATTTATTAGTGTGTGCATTTGTACTTATTCCCCTTAATACTTCTGGGAAAAAGGGGTTTTGAAATGCATGATAAGCAGAATTAGGCATAATCACACCAATTGCCTGAGTGCTTTTAGCAGCTAGACTACGAGCTTGAAAATTAGGGTGATAACCTAGTTGTTCCATTACTTCTCTAACACGTTTTTTCGTTTTTTCACTAATTCGCGGGCTATTTGAAATAACTCTCGAGACAGTTGATGGTGCTACATTTGCTTCTTTTGCTACATCTTTGATTGTAACGATCATAGCAACCTCCTTAACAAAGGAAAGAATTATCCATTTAATTTGTGATATAATATAATGAATTCTAACCAAAATCCCTTATTTTTTTGAATATCTTGAAACTACAGATTTCGCCTCAATTCTACCCTGAAAATAACATTTTATAGTAAGCCTGTTTAGAATGAATACCTCTTCAGGAAAACGTTTGCGCAAATCTATATAGTAATGAATAGCCTACTCCCCTTGAGAAGACAGTGCTTTTTAATATAATTTAATGAAATCGCTTGCGCAATCTCGAACTTAATATATCATATATAAATTAAACGCACAATATGTACTGTCAGTTTAATTAAATAGTATACAAAAAACCGAGTGAAGAACAATTAGTTCTTACTCGGTTTTTTGTATTATTAGTGCATAGATGTCATAACCCAAACTGTACCCACAACAATGATTATTGCAATTAATGCTGCAGATATCATCTTACCTACCTGCCAAACACCACTTTCGCCTTCAGACACGTGCATGAACATAAATAACTGAATAGCTGCTTGGAGAAATGCAAGGCTGAATACAATAATAATAATTGTATTTAATGGTAAGTCAGTGTATAGTCCCAACCAAACCGCTAGAAATGTTAAAACAATTGAAAAGATGAAACCAATAATTTGTGACCACGGAAAATGGTTATGATTACTAGTATTATTTGTCATGATCCCACCAACCCTAATAGATAAACACCTGTAAAGACAAAGATCCATACAAAGTCTAAAAAGTGCCAGTATAAACTTGAGATAAATACCTTTTTAGCTGTATCTGGTGTTAAACCTCTTTTTATAACTTGAAGAACAATTAAGATAATCCATCCAATACCAAGTGATACGTGAAGTCCGTGTGTTCCAGTCAAGAAATAAAAACCAGACCAGAATGCATTTGTACCAAGAGTAGCACCTTCATGAACTAAATGGATGAACTCAGTGATTTCCATATAAAGAAATCCTAAGCCGAACAACAATGTAATAATAATCCAAACAATCATCGATTTCACATTGTTTCTTCTCATTTCATGAATCGCAAGCCCACTAGTGAAGCTACTTGTTAGCAATAGCAATGTCATAATTAATGTATTCTTAAGATCAAAAAGCTCACTAGGCAGAGGACCTCCGCCTGTGTGGCCATCAAGTACAAAAAATGTTGCAAAGATTGTAGCAAATAAAGCCATTTCAGCGCCCAGGAAGATCCAGAATCCAAAGATGTTCAGTCTGCCTATTCCAGACTGATATTCCAAGGGCGTGTCAGGACTTATATTTTCATTTACATGTGCCATCACTCACGCCTCCTTTTTCTCTTCCGTTTTTAAGATTTCTTCCACGCTGACATAATAACCTTCATCCTCTTTATGTGAGCGAAGAGATCGAACTGCTAAACATGCTAGGACGCCGATACCACCTAAAATAGCAATCCACCAAAGTTTAAAGACTAATCCGAAACCTGCTACAAAGAAGAAAGCTGACATAACAATAGGCGTTCCTGCGTTACTTGGCATATGAATTGGTTTATATTCGATTTTTTCTTTTTGCTTCTCTTGTTTCATAAGCCAGAATGCATCATAACCTTTAACTTCAGGAACAACTGCAAAGTTATAATGTGGAGCAACCGCAGTAGTTGTTGCCCATTCAAGTGTACGTCCATTCCCCCACACATCACCTGTTGTTTCTCTTTTAGAATAACGGAAGCTGTAATATACGTTATAAACAAGGATCATGAAGGCGATACCCATTCCTATACCACCAATCGTTGAAATAACGTTTAATCCAGTCCATCCATCTTCTGGACCGTATGTGTATACACGTCTTGGCATACCATCAAATCCTAATAAGAACTGCGGCAAGAAACAAACATTAAAACCAATCGTAAAGAACCAAAACGTCCATTTTCCAAGTCTTTCATTTAATTTATGACCGAACATTTTTGGATACCAGAAAACAAACCCTGCAAAGCAAGCAAATACTGTTCCGGCAATTAATGTATAGTGGAAGTGAGCAACAAGGAAGTAACTGTTATGGTACTGAAAATCGGCTGCTGCCATCCCAAGCATAACACCTGTAACTCCTCCAATTAGGAATGTTGGAATGAAACCGACCGACCAAAGCATTGGTACGGAAAACTCAATCCGACCTTTATAAAGTGTTAGTAACCAGTTAAAGATTTTAATTCCTGTTGGTATCGCAATGGCCATTGTCGTGATTGAGAACACAGAGTTAACCGCTGCGCTTCCACCCATTGTAAAGAAATGGTGAACCCAAACAAGGAAGCTTAGGAAAGAAATCGTCACGATTGATATAACCATTGATTTATAACCAAATAATGTCTTTCTTGCAAATGTCGAGATAATTTCAGAGAAAATCCCGAACGCTGGCAAGATAACAATATATACTTCAGGATGCCCCCAAATCCAGAACAGGTTTGCCCAAAGCATCGGCATTCCTCCGTCAGCTAACGTAAAGAAATGAGTTCCAAATATACGATCAAATGTCATTAACGCTAGAGTGACAGTTAATACTGGAAAGGCAAAGACAATAATAAATGCAGTTACAAGCGACGTCCATGTAAACATAGGCATTTTAAGTAGCGTCATACCTGGAGCGCGCATTTTAATGATTGTTACAATAAAGTTAATACCAGTTAAAAGTGTTCCGATCCCTGAAATTTGTAAACCGAGTAAATAATAGTTTATTCCTGGTCCAGTACTACCTTCAATTGCTAAAGGAGCGTAGTTCGTCCAACCTGCATCTGGTGATCCACCAAATACAAAGGAAATATTAAATAAAATTGCTCCAAAGAAAAATGACCAAAAGCTTAACGCATTTAAATATGGGAATGCTACGTCTCTCGCTCCAATTTGCAAAGGAACAACGACGTTCATAAGCCCCATAACAAAAGGCATTGCCATGAAAATAATCATGATAGTACCGTGTGTTGTGAAGATTTCATTATAATGGTGTGATGTTAAAAATTCATTATTAGGAACAGTCAGTTGTGCTCTCATTAATAATGCATCAACACCACCGCGGAAAAGCATGACAATGGCAGCAATAATATACATTATCCCTATTTTTTTGTGGTCGACAGTTGTTAACCACTCTGTCCATAGCCATTTCCATTTTTTAAAGTACGTTAAAATAAATACGATCCCAATCACAGATAATAAGATGGATATGTTAGCCCCAATAAGCATTGGATCATTTAAAATTAAATTATCTTTAATAAAATCAAACATTTGGTGTTCCTCCTTCCTTAGTGATGTTGATGTGAGTTTGATTCATCCGTTGAATCTGACTCTTCCTGATCGTTTTCTTCTTCACCTTGTACACCTACTTCAATCCCGTATTTTTCGCGAATTTTCATCGCATATTCACCGGAATCGACCCCGTGGTCTACAATATCTAAATGTGTATTTGAAAACGTCATTTCCTCAACTGTTTCAGGCAACATTAATTTTTCATATGTTTCTTCAGTAAGTTCTGGTGCGTTTTCTTGTGTTTCTTTCACCCAATTTTGATACTCGTCTTCTTCTAAAGCAACAAAATTAAACTTCTGGTGAGTCATACCTTCTCCTGTAAAGTTAGAGTTCATGCCATCATATATTCCAGGTTCATCGGCCTGAAGGTATAAATCATTGACCATTCCAGGCATTCCATATTCTTGTCCACCTATTTGTGGAACCCAAAAAGAACTCATCGAATCTGCAGAGGTAATTTTGAAAAGAACAGGATGATCTTCAGGAACATTTACATAATTAATTGTTTCAATATCCTCCTCAGGATAACTAAAAATCCATTTCCAATCTGCAGAAGTTGCATGGATCACGATTGGCTCTTTATGAGCAGTTTCCTTTGGTGGTTGTTCCAATTCATAAAGTGCGTTAACAGTTGGAATTGATAAAGCAATGATGATTACAATTGGAATAAGCGTCCAGATTATTTCCAACTTCGTGCTACCATGAATGTTTGGTTCATGATCCTTTTCATTGAAATTTTTTCGGTCACGAAATTTTACAATAACAAAGGTAAATAAGACGTAAACAACAATCATGATAAATAGCATAAAGTAGATAGAATACATAATAAGATCACGTAGAGTTTCAGCATTAGGGCCTTTCGGATCAAATACAGCAAGTTCACTACAGCCACTTAATACCATTAAAAAAAGCAAACCCATCACTACACTTATCAATGGTTTAAACTTTTTGAACATCTATGTTCACCTTCCTTTCTAAAAAGTAAAAGATTAAGAATGAAGTAGATTCAATTTAAAAAACAAAATGTTTACATCTACACATACTATCAAAATATAAAAAAAACGAAATAGCTGAATCCGCTTTATTGACTAACATTCAAAATTTAGACTAAGTTTTTTCACAGATTGTTAACAATATTGGTAAAGTATTTATGTATTGGTAGTTAAAAAAGCGTTATCCTTTCTAGCAAAAAGCAATGAATAGTAAAGAAAAACCCGTTATCAGTTATTGATAAGTGACTTTTCCCAAGTTTCTATGTCTATTTAAACTGTTTTCCCATCTATTTAGATCATAAACTAAAAAAATGTTAATAAATCGCAATAGCTTTATGACAATAATGTGTACTTTTGTAGATTGTGATACTATTTCGGTACTTTTTCCTCATAATTAATGTGTAATAGTAAAAGAAAGAGGAGAATGGTTGTGAAAAACACTGAAATAACTTTAGAGGAATCATTTTCATTGAAACAGTATTTTTCATGGAAAGTGATCAAGTTAATTATAAAAACAGGAATTATCAAATCAAATCTCATGGGGATGTTTGCAGGCCTCTGTCTAGCTTTATTTATTAGTGACTTAAGTTTTGTTGAACAGCTACCAATCATTGTCATATCCCTAATTGGAACATCCTTTGTCGTTGGTGGCTCAGGTGCGATTAACAACTATTATGATCGAGATATTGATTCTAAAATGCAAAGAACCAAAGTTCGACCTACTGTAGATGGATCGATTAATCCTAGATTTGCGTTATGGTTAGGCATCATTCTTGTTGCTGTTGGATTAGCACTTCTACTATCCGTATCAATATTGGCAGCATTCATGGGCTTTTTAGGTTTTGCCTTTTATGTGTTTGCCTATACAATGTTCACGAAACGCTCTACTATATATAATACTGAGGTAGGAAGCTTATCTGGAGCCATGCCACCAATTATTGGCTGGGCAGTTATTTCTTCAGATATTTTTCACCCTGTTGCGATCGCGCTTTTTGTGTTTATGTTTTTATGGCAGCCTCCGCATTTCTATGCAATTGCGATTAGACGATTGGAGGAATACAAGGCAGCTGGAGTACCAATGCTTCCTGTAGTAAAAGGTATACATCGTACAAAAGTACAATCCCTTCTCTATCTAGTTATCTTGCTGTTTGCATCAATTTTATTTTTACCCTTTAGTAAAATAATTGCATTTAGCATGTTTGGACTAACCTTAGCTTGGATGATAATTGGCATCTGGGGCTTCAAGAAGGTTGACGATATCAAATGGGCGAATTTAATGTTTGCTTTTTCTTTAATTCATCTTACAATTCTTTTCTCACTTATGATTATTGTTTCATTAATATAATTTTTAAAAAGGCTGACGGCGCCAAACTTTGTTGCTATTTACCAAGAAGTGCCGTGTAAGTTGATTTCAGCTCCAGTTGCTCGCTTTCCGCGGGGCGGGCGGTGAGCCTCCGCGGGGTAAACACCTGGGGGGTCTCACCTGTCCCGCTGCTCCCGCAGGAGTCTCGCAATCCGTTCCAATCAACCTAAAATAGTTCTTATTTTTAAAAGCAACAATCTCTTAGAAAAGAGCCTTAAAAAATGACCCTTGGATTATGTCCTAGGGTCATTTTTCAGATATATTTAAAATATAAACAAACAGGCATTGGTCATTCGTTTACTTGTTTCTTATTTTGTTCCACGACATCCTCAAACCATTTTATTTTATCGCGCATTTCAACTACTTGTCCTACTAAAACAATAGCAGGATGAGTAATATTATTTTTCTCTACATCCTCTACAATCGTTTCCAGGTTACCAGTAATGGTTACTTGTGAAGCAGTTGTCCCCCATTGAATAACTGAAACAGGTGTTTTACGGTTTTTACCATGTTCGATTAACTTTTGACAAATATATGGAAGGTTTTTAATTCCCATATAAAATGCAATTGTGTCAATCCCCTGTGCTAAAGCCCCCCAATTAATACTATCTGTTTGCTTGTCTGCTCTGCCATGCCCTGTCACAATCGCAAAAGAAGAAGCATAATCACGATGTGTTACTGGTATGCCAGCGTAAGCAGGAGCTGCAATCCCAGATGTAATCCCTGGAATAACTTCATAAGGAATCCCTTGATTTTTTAAAACCTCAGCTTCCTCAGCTCCACGCCCAAATACAAAAGGATCCCCACCTTTTAAACGAACAACTACTTTATCCTCCAAAGCCTTTTCTACTATTGTCTCATGTATTTGCTCTTGAATAAGCTCATGTTTTCCTGGTAGCTTGCCACAATAAATAAGCTCAGCATCCTTTTTGGCATGTTCTAATAACTCTTTACTAATCAGGCGGTCATATACGATAACATCGGCCTTTTGAATGCACTCTAAACCATAAACTGTAATAAGTTTGGGATCACCAGGACCCGCTCCCACTAAATATACTTTACCTTTACTCATCTTTTAACCTTCTTCCAATACCTTTTGTTTTTCTTTAGTTTTATTATAGTCTTTTTCTTTTAGTAATTGGAGGATTTTCATATTGTTTATAATTGGATGTAAGGAGTGTACTTGAAGAATATTTTGAGATTTGGCTAGTAGATAGTTAAGTAAATACGTTTTATTCCTATCCAGATAGGGCATATTACAACCAAACTGCATTAAGTTTGGAGGACACAAATGAATATACTACCAGATTACATAAAAAGCTCTTGTTTTAGTGAATACGATATATTAAAAAAAGTCGTATTATGCCAACCTGATTTTATGACGATTAGAGAACCTATTAATGAAACGCAAAAACAATACCTGAAAGAAAACATTGATACAGATCTTGCAAAGAAACAACATAAGATATTTGTTGAAACGTTACAAAATAATGGAATTGAAGTCATGTTGCTTCCTCCTGTAGAAAAATTTCCTGAACAGGTATTTACTCGTGATATCGGTTTTACACTCGGCAATCAAGTGTTTGTTGCAGAAATGGCACATGATGTTCGAAAAGGTGAAGAAAGACCATTTATCGATTGGCTAGAAAAAGAGAAAATAACCTATACAAATCTGATTGGAGATAAAATTGAAGGTGGAGATGTTTTAGTAGATCGCAACACGATATATGTTGGTGTTAGTAATCGTACAAATGAAAATGCCATCCAGCATTTACAAAGCTTATTACCGTCTTTTGACGTAATTGCTGTTCCTTTTACTGATACCTATTTACATTTAGATTGTGTTTTTAATATTTTATCTCCAAATGATGCATTAATTTTTCCAGGAGAACTTCATGAGGAAAAAGAAAGACTAATCGCTTCCAGATACAATTTAATTGAAGTTTCTAAAGAAGAACAAGCAACCCTAGGTACAAACGTCCTTTCAATTGGTGAAAAACGGGTGATCAGTTTACCTATTAATAAACAGGTAAATAAAAAACTTAGAGACCGTGGTTACCATGTCATTGAAGTAGATATAACCGAAATCATTAAATCTGGTGGTGCTTTCCGCTGCTGTACACTTCCAATACTTAGAGGACAAGCTAATGAACAAAAGCGCAAGCGCCTTGAACAGCAAGCATAAGACGCTTAAGAATAGAAGGTGTTCTTTACCTTCAATTCTTAAGTGGCTTATGACCTCGAGGTGCTAGGCGCTGGAGCTGGATGCCAAGCGCTTATCCACAGTACAAGAATTTTATAATTTCTAGACAATAAGAAAAGCCAAAAAGCGATTAAAAAATCGTTTTTTGGCTTTTTCACTTACGTTTATTTCCCACCCTATACTGAAAGTGTCTCCACATTTTTTAATATCGTCTGTTTAAACACATCTAATGCTTCATCTGTATCAATTGTATACCCACATTCCAGACCAACATACCCTTCATATCCTGTTTCTTTAATGGCATTTAAAATGTTGATATAGTTTAACTCACCTGTGCCTGGCTGCTTTCTACCTGGATTATCAGCGATATGGTAATGACTAATTCGATCAATATAGTTTGTTGCATTACGAATAACATTTCCTTCGGTAATTTGTTGATGATAAACGTCAAATACTAATTTTACATAAGGACTATTTACTTGATCAATGATAGATACTGCTTCATCTGAATATTGGAGAAAATGTCCATGATGATCAACCAATCCGTTTAATGGTTCAACCTCCAAGATGATTCCAGCTTCCTCACAAAGTGAAGCACATTGCTTTAACGTTTCAACCATTGCTTGTTGCTGAAAATCACGAGACATACCATCGATTACATTTCCGGTTTGGGTAATAATTGATTTTGTGCCTAGAATTTTACATGCCTCAATTGTTTGCTTCAAACCATCAATATATTCTAAGCGTTTCGTCCCATCAACTAGATTAAAAAATTTCGTACACGTTGCAATAATCCCAACACCGATTCGATCCTGTTCCTTAGCTACCTGTTTGATATCTAAGTCCCACCAGCTATAATACTCTAGACCTTGAAAGCCATGCTCTTTTATTTTCTCAAGGTGGTAGACGACATCTTTTCCTTTATAAGCTCCAATGCAAAGTGAGTATTTCATGTGCGGGACAGCTCCTTTAAATGTATTGGTTTTCCAATTTCTGCAGATCTATTTGCTGCTAATGTTACATTATGAGTCTTTAGGGCATCTCGATAGTCAGATAAAATTTTTGAAGAATCTCCAGTTAAAATTGCGTTAACGAAAACTTCATCCTCTATTAAATATGGACTTTTTCTTTCCTTATACTCTGTTATCGATTCAGGTTTAATATCCTTTAAACCAGCACTACTAACTTCGAGTACTCCTTGATCTGTATATAAATCCAGACCCACTTTATGCCCAACCGGTGACATACAAGTGTTAGAGATCGTCGCGATACTGCCATTTTCTAATTTCATTGTGACAGTTCCAACATCGGCAACTGTTGTCCCTTCTACCTTTTCATGCATAACCCGCTGACTGTATGCAGCAAAAACTTCAATAATCTCCCCGCTAAGATACCGTAGTAAATCGACAATATGAGTTGTTTGTTCCACGAACTGACCACCTGATCCAGTTTGAACCCTCCACCATGGAACCATAGGCATACCACCCATCCAATATCCTAACGACATCCCCAGCTTTCGTTCATTTAGTAAATCAAGAGCTCTTCTTGTTGCTTCCTGATATCGCCAATGATACCCAACAGAGGTAATGATCTTTTTTTGTTCTATTTTTTTTAGAATATCAGTTGGTGAATTATCAATTCCAAGTGGTTTTTCAACGAGAAATGGAATCCCTCTATCTATTACTGCGTTCTCCACCTCACCATGTGCCATTGGTGGAACACATATGTATACTGCATCGAGTTTACGATCATCCAACATTTCATTCAAATTATTGTAAGCCTTTGCATTCTTCCATTCTCGAGCTTCCTTTTGGGCTCTTTCTAACTGAATATCAAAAAAAGCAGTTACCTCTGCATCTTGAATTTTCGCTAAATTATTTAAATGTGCCTTTGCTATACCACCAGTTCCAATAAAACCAATATTTAGAGCCAAACGAATCTCCTCCTATTATATAATACAATTGATCAATTTAGTTTCTAAAAAAATTGTTTAGATCACCCCCTTTAGCTAAAAGAAAATAGGAAGCTCCTAATCCTTTATTGCACCGGCTGCAATCCCTGAAATAAACTGACGACTGACAAACATAAATAAAATAATTAATGGAAGAGTGGCTAACAGTGTTCCAGCCATGACCATCCCGTAGTCAGTGTCGTAAATTCCATTTAATTGTGATAATGTCACTTGCAATGTATATTTTGCAGGATCATTTAAAATAACTAACGGCCATAAATAATCGTTCCAAATACTTATAAACGAGAAGATTCCTAAGAAAGCAAGTGCAGGTCTTAAAATCGGTAGGCCAATGTTCCAATAAAGTCTAAAATGATTGCACCCATCTAATCTGCCTGCATCCAGTAGACTATCATGTATCGCCTCTTCAGAATATTGCTTAATCCAAAAGATCCCAAAGGCATTTGCCAGACCAGGGATAATAAGTGCTTGAAAGGTATCAACCCAGCCAATCTTTGAAATCATAATGTATGAAGGAACAAACGAAAGCTGAGACGGAATCATCATTGTTATTAAAAGTGAAGTAAACAGAAGCTTTTTTCCTGGAAACTGAAATTTTGCAAATGTAAATCCTGCAAGTGAACAAAAGAATAAAATAGCAACGGCTGAAGTTGTTGAAACAAAGACTGTGTTTAAAAAAGCTTGGAAAAAGTCTACATTTTGTACTACATTATTTATATTTGTAAAAAGTTCTGAGCCAAAAATTAATTTAGGTGGAAATCTTAAAATATCACTTGTTTTATTAGTCGACATTACGGCCAACCAGTAAAACGGAAAGATCGAAATAAAAACTCCTATTAATAATAGAAAATGTAAAACGAACTTTTTAAATCCTGCATAATTTCCATCCATTCTTAATCCCTCCTAATCTTTACTTCGCTCCAGTTTTTTGCACGATTTTCCAATTCAGTAATGAGAACAGAGCAATAATGACAAATAGTGCCCATGATACGACAGATGCATAGCCATATTGACTTTCACCAAATGCCTGCTTATACATATATAATGTAATCGTCAAACCGGACCCACCTACACCTCCAGAGTTACCAAGTAAAACTTGAGGCTCAGTAAATAACTGCATGGATCCAATCGTTGTCATTAATACTGTAAAGAGAATAATAGGTCTTAAGAGTGGAATTGTAATGTGGAAAAACATCTGAACGAGGTTTGCCCCATCCATTTTCGCTGCCTCATATAACGTATTTGGAATACCTTGTAATCCAGCTAAATAAATGATTGCATTATACCCAGTCCATCGCCAGACGACCATCGATGCAATCACAACCTTAATCAAAAACTCTGATTTTAGCCATTCCACAGGGTCAAGACCAATTGTCGTTAATACATAGTTTAGAAGTCCATAGCTATCTCCAAAGATTGACTTAAAAATAATCGTAACGGCTACAATTGATGTGACATTCGTGACAAAAAATGCTGTACGATAAAACCCTTTGAATTTTAAAAATGGAGTATTAAGTAGGAAGGCAATAACTAATGCACCGAATAACATTGGAATCGCCGAAAGAAACCAAATGGCAAAGGTATTTCCTACTGATTGCCAAAAAACAGTATCCGTTAGTAAATATGTAAACTGCTTAAGTCCAACAAACTCCATTGCACCGAGCCCACCCCATTTGTGAAAGGACAAATACAATGAAAAGACAATCGGAAACAAACCAAAGATTAAAAATAATAGATAGAATGGCGAAATAAAAAGATAAAGAGTTCGATTTTTATAGATTTCGTGTAATAAGCTTCCTCTACTAGCTGGTGTTATTTGTTGAACACTTGTTACCTTTTTTGTATTTGCTACATTATTCATGCAATCCCTCCTCAATCTACAAACTGGAAAGGAAAAGTACTAGGTTATTAGCCAAGTAGTTCGGAGCACCTAGTACTTTCCTATTTTTTGTTTTAGTTAGCGTGAAAGTTCTTTTTCAACTTGTTCTAGAACCTCATCCCAAGCCTTATCTGGATCAAGGTCTTGGTTAGCTACATTAGTTAATTGATCAAGAAACATTGTATTAACTGTACTGTAACTAGCACCAAAATAACGTGGCTTTACATTTTCGGCAGATTGACTAAAGATTTCTGTTGTATTTTGATTTCCAAAGAAAGCTTCTTCACTACTCATTTTTGGATCATTGTAAACACCAGGAGTCGATGGGAATAAATCCATTGTCGTATACGCCTGTAATTGATTTTCAGGGCTCATCAACCACTTAATTACTTCATATGCTTCTTCAGGATGCTTAGACGATTTGGTAATCCCGATAAATGATCCTCCATTATTTCCATCTCCACCTGGCGCTCGTGCAACACGCCATTTACCTGCCGTATCAGGTGCAGCATCCTCTAAAATCTTCTTCGTCCATACAGCACCGATAAATGAAGCAATTTCTCCATTATTCATTCCTGCATTCCATTCTGTACCGTCTACTAAATTTGCACTTAGGCCCTTTTCATGGACAGCTACTGCCAAATCCCAGGCTTTTTTGACATTACCGCCATCACCTATAAAATTATCTTCTTCATCAAAGTAAACACTGTCACTTTGACTTATATATTGAGTAAAGACCCGATTAATGCTATCAAACATCTTTACTCCTGTTGCAGCTTCTACTTTTTCACCAGCCTCTATATAATCTTCCCAAGTAGAAAGCTCGGCAGAAACTTCAGCTGGATCTGTAGGCAATCCTGCTTTCTTGAAAATATCTTCTCTATAAAATAATGCCGTTGGACCAGTATCTATTGGCAAGGCGATTAATGTTTTATTGTCTGGGGTCAATGTATAATTCCATTTCCACTCTAAATATTGGTCCTTTAATTCATCTGCACCATAGTCTAGCAAATTGACAAATTGGTCAGTATATGGAAGGAATTCATTAGCCCAATCGTTCATGGCAACAATATCTGGTGCTCCTGATCCTGCTGCTAATGTTGTCTGTAGCTTTGTTTTATATTCTGCCCCATCAATTTTTTGAGGTTTAAGGTTTACGTTTGGAAATTGCTCCTTTACTTTTGCCAATAAATCATCATCAAGTGAACGATTCCAATACCAGAGGGTAAGCGTTACCTTTCCATCACTATCCTCTTCAGCTGTGTTAGATTGTGAGGAACTACACCCAACCATTGCAAAAACAAGTAATAACACTAAAAGAAAGCTTAATTTTTTTCTCATCAGTTAAAAAACACCCCTTTTAAATGTAATCAACACCTGCTAATTGGACATCTAGCTTTCCTACTCACCCCCTTGATAGAAAAAGTAATAGAGTTATATGTATCCGCTTTCATAAAAACTATCACTAATCTTACGTCAAGAGTAACCTACATCAATACATAATTTGTAAGATTATTAGTTTTATAATAGTATTTATGTTGTCTACACATCAAGGGCATAATTGAACATAAGATTGGACAATTTGAACATGAAAGGAAGATGTCTCATGAAAGAATTACCAATCCGTTTTATTACCTCACCGTTTAATCAGGAGCTAATCCCCTTACAAATGTACACTGTAGGCTCCAATCATCAGACAGCGATCCACAGACCTAAGGGCTTTTCTGCCACTCAAGTATTCATAACTCTTAGTGGTAGTGGAAGAATTCGTGTTAACGGAGAACGTGACCTTGTGGTAAAGGAGCAACAGGCATTCATCATCTATGAAGGGGTCCCACACGAGTATTTTCCAATAACAGATGATCCATGGCTGGTCGGTTTTATATCGCTTCGAGGTGCTTCTGTAGCAACTATGCTTGCTAATATGGAATTTCATAATGGTGAGCTATTACATATTCATAATTTTGAGAAACTGTGGAATTTGGCTGAACAAATCTGGCAAATAGCTGAAAACAATGGAACCGAGGAATTATGGCAAATTTCTGTGTTACTCTATACCTTTCTATTAGAATTAAGAAAGCAGACAACAAATTTTTCCTATCAACCTCAAAAAGTAAATAACTCTAATTCTTGTGAAGCCATTTTAGAACATGTTACTACCATTCTAAAGGAGCATTATACACAACCTATTCTATTATCTGAGGTATCAAAGTCTTCAGGTTACTCTCATCAACATTTGAATCGATTATTTCGTCAATGCTATGGTGTCACCCTAAACCAATACTTACAAAATCTTAGGATTTTACATGCAGTTGACCTAATTGAACGTAATAAGCATATTACACTCTGTGAGATTGCTGAAGAGCTCGGCATCGACACTAGATATTTTACGAGATTGTTTAAAAAGAATATGGGGATGTCGCCAGGGGAATATAAGCGGATCGCTCATTATCATTAAAGCTATATCATGACTTGAAGTGATTCATATCGAAAGGAAACTTTGTTAATATTTTCATAGATAGTGCAAAAGTTTTCTACTTGCGTTATCTTTAATATATTGCTTACATTAATTACTTCTACAACTTCATCCAAAGAAAATCTATTAATAACTGTAAAAAGAGAGGTGCGTTTCATTGGACATAAAAGAAGCATACAAAGTATTAGACGTTTCAGAAAATGCTACAGATAATGAAATTGAAAAACAATACATGATTTGGGTTAGACGAAATCATGCCTATCAGAATCAACCAGATACAGAGAAACCGTTTGATATTGAAGCTATTACGACAGCCTATAATATAATTAAACACCATAATGAATACGGTTCCAATCCGTCCCAAGAAATGAATTCTTTTCGAGATAAAATTCAACATTTCTTCCATTATTACAAACTTCATATGGTAGGTTTTTTGATCCTTGTTGCTATTTTGGGTTCTTTAATCCAAAATGGCATTAATAATTATCAGGAGAAAAAAGAATTGGCAAGTCTTCCTCCAGAGGCCCTAAGTATTATGGTCTTTGGAGATTATTTTGATCCTAACAGTCAGTCAACTCCTCTATCAGATAATGTATTAGCAAAGTTTACTACCTGGGAGCGAGTAACTGTTAACATGAATTACGCACCTACTGAAATTAATGATTCCATTGATGCTAATCTTCAACAAAAAAGTGTTGTAACACTTGTTAGTGATAAATCAGATCTTTATCTTATGGATGCTAAAAACTTTGAACAACTTAAGAATAATGGAATGTTTCAACCTTTAGAGGAAATTGAGCCGACCCTTAAGGATAGTAAAGAAAGTGAACATATTATTTACTCTGCTACAACTGAAGATAAGACTGAGCATATATATGGGATTGTATTAAAGGATACATCTATCTTTAATGGGATGCCAGTAAATGATGCAAAAAAAATAGCGGCCATTCGAAAAGATGCCAAAAATAAAACGAATGCAATGAAATTGATTTTGGAGTTAGCAAACTGATTTTTGTCTACTATTAAAAAAGACGGTTCATTCAAGATACACAAAAATCCCTCTTGAAATATAGAGGGATTTATTATTGAATTTTACCTATCTTGAGGAGTTTCTACGCTAACCTCAAGAAAAAGAAAGGGCCCCATAATAATATGGTACCTATAGATAGGACACTTATAAAAGAGTGTTTCATCTATAGGTATTTTTTTATATACTTTAATTTCAAGATAATGGGGATTAGGGGACAACATGAGTAAAATAACATTTTCAACT